>NZ_BBJH01000004.1 GCF_000739775.1 Paraburkholderia heleia NBRC 101817
GTACCTGGGTGAATGAGTGGGCGAGTAAGCTGCACCGCATTGCGGTCCTCGCGGCCGCATCAAAACAAAAGCCGCATGGGTGCGAAACCCATGCGGTTTTTTTCATGGCGTCGGCCAGACAGCTCAGACGAGCGCTTCGGACTCCTGCACGGCGAGCCGCTTGCCGAGACTCACCACGGCATCGGCGCGATAGCCGAGCCGCTCGTAGAACGCGAGCACCTCGGCCTTGTCGGTGAGTACCTGAAGGTTGAGCTTCAGGCACCCCAGCGCGGCGAGCGCGTTTTCCGCATGGCGCACGAGCCGCGTGCCGAGACCATGGCGCCTCGCTTCGGGCGCGACGGCGACCGAATAGAGCCAGCCGCGATGCCCGTCGTAACCGGCCATCGCCGTGCCGACGAGCGCGCCGTCGACCTCGCGCGTGGCCACGAAGAAAAGCTCCGGCTGGGTGCCGAGCTTGTTCGCGATCGACAGACGCGGATTGCGATGCGGCCGGCTCGCATCGTTGTACTCGGGAAACGTCTGCAGCCAAAGCGCGATCACCGCTTCGGTATCGGCTTCGCTGAACACGCGGATCGTGACGGACATCGCTCGTGCTCCGCCCGCTTACAGCGAGTCGAGGATCGTGCGCAGCATCGCCATCATCTGGTCGATTTCCTGCGTCGTCACGTTCAGCGCCGGCATGAAGCGCAGCAGGTTCGGGCGCGCGGCGTTGAGCAGCAGGCCGTCCGGCTGCATGAGGCGCGCCTTCTCGACGATCTCCGGCCCGATGTCCTTGCCGAGCAGCAGCGCGCGCAGCAAGCCTTCGCCGCGCTCGCCCTGGAAGCCGCGTTCGGCCGAAAGCTCGAGCAGCTTTTCGCGCAGATACTCGCCGCGAGCGCGCACGCCTTCGAGGAAGCCGGGCGCAACCAGTTGCGAGATCACCGAATAGCCCACAGCGGTCATCAGCGGGTTGCCGTTGTACGTGCCGCCCTGGTCGCCCGCTTCGAACACGGAGATTTCCTTCTTCGCGAGCAACGCCGCGAGCGGGACGCCGCCGCCAATGCCCTTGCCGAGCGTCATGATGTCCGGCTCGATGCCCGACAGCTCGTAGGCGAAGAGGGTGCCCGCACGGCCGCAGCCGCTCTGCACTTCGTCGACGATCAGCAGGATGCCGTGTTGCTTCGTGAGCGCGCGCAGTTGCTGCATGAATTCGCGCGTGGCGGGAATCACGCCGCCTTCGCCCTGGATCGGCTCGAGCATCACGGCGACAGTCTTCGCGTTGATGAGCTTTTCAACCGAGGCGATGTCGTTCAGCTCGGCCTTCGGGAAGCCTGGCACTTGCGGTGCGTAGATCGTGTCCCAGCCCGGCTTGCCGCTCGCCGACATCGTCGCGATCGTGCGGCCGTGGAAGCTGTGGTCGAACGTGATGATCTCGTAGGCGCCGTCGCGATGCTTCCTGCCCCACTTGCGCGCGAGCTTGATCGCGCCTTCGTTGGCTTCGGCGCCGCTGTTGGCGAAGAACACCTTGTCGAAGCAGCTGTGCTCGGTGAGCAGGCCCGCGAGCTTCGCCATCGGCTCGTTGTAGAAGGCCGGCGAGGGGTTGATGAGCAGGCGCGACTGCTTCTCGAGCGCCTCGATCATGCCGTCGTTGCAGTGCCCGAGACTGTTGACGGCCCAGCCCTGGATGAAGTCGAGGTATCGCTTGCCTTCGTTGTCGTAGAGCCACGACCCTTTGCCATGCGTGAAAACGATTTCGGGCCGGTTGGTGATGTACATCAGCGACTCGATCGGGTACTCGGAATAATTCATGGCAACGGGCTCCGCGTTGGGGGCTGCTAAAGGGTTGAGAAACGGGGGTTGAGAAACGGGGTTGCAAAAAATACGGCGGAAAAACAAAAAGCCACGGACTGGCCGTGGCTTTCGTGATTCGAACTTGCTGTGCGTTGAGAAGTACAACGCGCGTCCGCGAGTAGCCAGGCCCTAAAGATGGGGCGAGCGGCGACGTCGGAGGGCGGACAGGATGCAGTTCATGGGCGCAAGAATACGACAAGCCGAATGGCGATGTAAACCGTCAATGTGCCGATTTTCTCCAGGTGGCCGAAGAATTTTTCGTGACGGCCGCCTGGATTGGTCGACGCGGGGCGAGGCATTGCACACGCAACGCCCCTTCCAGGCGAGCGTCAGACGGCGTTCGCGAGGTCCGCGGCGCTCGTGAACGAGTCCGCGTAGAACTCGTCTTCGGGCAGGCCGTGGTGCTGCGTGAAGTCGCGCTGCGCGGACTCCACCATCACCGGCGCGCCGCACGCATAGACCTGGTAGCCCGAAAGGTCGGGCAGATCCTCGATCACGGCGCGGTGCACGAAGCCCGTGCGGCCGGTCCAGTTGTCGGCGGCGGCGGGTTCGGAGAGCACCGGCACGAAGCGGAAGTTCGGGATCTCCTTCGCCCATTGTTCGGCGAGATCCATCAGGTACAGGTCCTTCTTCTGGCGCGCACCCCAGTAGAGCGTCATGGGGCGGTTCAGGTTCTTGTGGACCGCGTGCTCGACGATCGCCTTGAGCGGCGCGAAGCCGGTGCCCGAGGCGAGCAGCACGATGGGCTTGCCGGATTCCTCGCGCAGGAAGAAGGTGCCGAGCGGCGCCTCGAAGCGCAGGATGTCGCGCTCCTTCATCTGCGAGAAGACGTGGTCGGTGAACTTGCCGCCGGGCATATGGCGGATGTGCAACTCGATCGGGCCTTCCTCGTGCGGCGCGCTCGCCATGGAATAGCTGCGGCGCGTGCCGTCCTTGAGGATGAATTCGAGGTACTGGCCGGCGAGATACTGCAGGCGCTCGTTGGCGGGCAGTTGCAGCCTGAGGACGACGACGTCGTCAGCCTTGTGCTCGATGGCGGCGATGCGGGTAGGCAGCTTGCGCACCTGCACGTCGCCCACGCCCGCCACTTCGCGGATATCGATTTCGAGATCGGTTTGCGCCGTCGCACAGCAGAAGAGGGCCATGCCACGCGTTCTTTCGTCGTTGGAAAGCGCCGAGGCCGCGTGGGCGCGCTGCTCGATTTCGCCGTTGCAGACCGTGCCCTTGCACGAGCCGCACGCGCCGTTCTTGCAGCCATACGGCAGGCCGATGCCCTGACGCAGGGCCGCGTTGAGAATGGGTTCGTCGGGCTCGACCTGGAATTGCCGGCCGCTTTGCTTGAGCGTTACGTTGAAAGCCATATTCAGGGAAGCGTAAGTCTGTATCCGAGGGTTGATTGCGGGGCGCGGGTTGCTTTGGGCAAGTTGCCGCGTTTGCTTGCCGGCCTTCGCCGCGAGGCCCGGGCCGCTAAAATGGTTCCACCATGATTGCCACACGAACCTTGCGCCGTGCGCGCATCCTGATTGTCGGTTGCGGCGATGTCGGCCTGCGCGGTGCCGTCCAGTTGCGCGAGCGGCCGGACCGCGCGCGCGTATTCGCGCTCACGCGCCGTGCCGAGCGCGCAGACGCGGTGCGGGCCGCGGGCGCAACGCCGGTGCGCGGCGACCTCGATTTCCGCAGGAGTCTTGCGCGGATCGCGGGCCTGGCGGGCACCGTACTGCACCTCGCGCCGCCGCAAAAATCCGGCGACGACGACCTGCGCACACGCCGCCTGATCGCAGCGCTTGCGGCGCGGCGTCGCGCGGTGTCGCGGCCTGCGCTGGCGGGCGTGGCGCCGCGTGCATTGCGGCCCCCATTGCATTGCCTCGTGGACCGCATGCGCCGCAGCGCTGTCGGACATGGCGCGGCCTTTGGCGCATCCGTTATTGTACCCGAGCGCATCCGGCGGTTTTCCCGCGCCCGGCGCCGGCGCCTCGAACGCCCGAGGCTCGTCTATGCGAGCACGACGGGGGTGTACGGGGATTGCGGCGGCGCGCGCATCGACGAAACACGCCCGGTGCAGCCCGCCAACGCCCGCGCCGTACGCCGGGTATCGGCCGAACGGCAACTGCGCCGCGCCACGGCGCGCGGCGCGCTCAGCGCCACGATCGCGCGCATTCCCGGCATTTACGCCGCGAACCGCCTCCCGCTCACGCGGCTCGAGAAGCGCACGCCGGCGCTCCGGGCGAGCGACGACGTCTATACGAGCCACATCCACGCAGACGACCTCGCGGCGATTCTCCTGCGCCTCGCGACGCGCGGCCGCCCGGGGCGCACGATTCACGCGACGGACGACAGCGAACTGAAGATGGGCGAGTATTTCGACCGCGTAGCCGATGCCTTCGGCCTCGCGCGCGCACCGCGCGTGAGCCGCGCCGAGGCCGAGCGCGAACTCGAACCCGTCCTGCTGTCGTTCATGCGGGAGTCGAGACGGCTCGCCAATACGCGCATGAAGCGCGAATTGCGCGTGCGCTTGCGTTATCCCGACGTCGATGCGTTCTTGCGCACGCTGCCGCCGCGCCCGTGACTCCGGGCGGGCGGCGCGGCGCAAAGCGTGCCGTTCACGTGATGGCCGGCAGCGCTTCGAGCAGGAGGAAGCACAATAGCGCTCCGATGAGCGCCCCGATGAGGTTCGGATGATACTGATGTCGCATATGCATCGACGCGAGCAGGCCCCCAATCAGAACCGCCCCAAGCGCCATGAATGCCATCAAC
This sequence comes from Paraburkholderia heleia NBRC 101817, assembly GCF_000739775.1. Taxonomy (GTDB): domain Bacteria; phylum Pseudomonadota; class Gammaproteobacteria; order Burkholderiales; family Burkholderiaceae; genus Paraburkholderia; species Paraburkholderia heleia. The sequence goes on from NZ_BBJH01000004.1 coordinate 4,585, forward strand.
ACGAATGAGATTTCGAATGAGCCGTTGATGATCATGATGCCCCTCCTTGCAACTTGTAATCGTTGTTTAGACGAGTATAGGGCGGAAGACCGGCAAGGACATGCTGCGGCGCGGCGAAAACGATGCCTGTTTGCAAGCATCAGTGCGTCAACGTACTAGCGGCGGCCGCGCGTGCCGGCCGGTGGTGGTTTACCCGTTGTTGCGCAACGCGTCGAGCGCTGCGGCGTCGAGCCATTGCCAGGCGCCCGGTGCCAGACCGGCGGGCAGGGAAAAGCCGCCGATGCGCTCGCGATGGAGCGCCTCGACGCGATTGCCGGCTGCGGCCACCATCCGTTTGACCTGATGATATTTGCCTTCGAGCACGGTCAGCTCCAGTTCGTGGCCGGCACGTGCGCTGGCTGCGACGGCAGCAATCGGCTCGCGCTCGCCGTGCAGCAGCACGCCTGCGCGCAGGGCGCTGAGCTGGGTGGCGTCAAGCGGATGGCGCGTGCTCGCCACATAGACCTTCGGCACCTTGCGTTTGGGCGACGTGAAGGCGTGGACGAACTGGCCATCGTCGGAAAGCAGCAGGAGGCCGGTCGTATCCTGATCGAGGCGGCCCACGCACTGCACGTTGCGCTGCGCGAACTGCGGCGGCAGCAAATGAAACACACTCAAGTGATGCTGCGGATCGCGCGAGCACTCATAGCCCGCAGGCTTGTTGAGCGCAATGTAGGCGCGCTCATGGAACGGCCACGGCGTGCCGTCCACGCTGAAGACGAGGCCTGCCGTCACGAACGTTGCGAGCGGGTCGCCGCACGGCTCGCCCGCGACGGCGACACGCGCGTCGGCGATGAGCGCGCGGCATTGGCGGCGTGAGCCGAAACCCTGGGTGAAGAGAATGCTTTCGAGATTCATGACGGACGGCGAACAGCGTAGAGCGGGGTATTTTATCCCCGGCGACGTGTTCCGCGCCCCCGCGCATGCCGCCTGCGCGCCGCGCGCGGCTTGACTGCGTCTTTCGGGCAGATGGCGTAACGTAGCGCAGGGTACTGGCAGGTCCGGCGCGGCTGCGGGGCCTGGACGCCTGAATTCCCCCCAATTTTCTTCTCGCGCAGCGCCCGGCCTCGGTGCGCGCGCTGCGCCATACGGCTCACGTGGAGAACACAATGGCGAAGACAATAGCGGATCATCTGGCAAAAACGCTCGAGGCAGTGGGCGTCGAGCGCATCTGGGGCGTGACGGGCGACAGCCTGAACGGTTTGTCGGCGAGCCTGCGCAAGCTCGGCACGATCCGCTGGATGCATACCCGGCACGAGGAAGTCGCCGCCTTTGCGGCCGGCGCCGAAGCAGCGGCAACCGGCCGGCTCGCGGTGTGCGCGGGCAGTTGCGGGCCTGGCAACCTGCATCTCATCAACGGTCTCTACGATTGCCATCGCAACCGCTCGCCGGTGCTCGCGATCGCGGCGCACATTCCATCGACGGAAATCGGCCTCGGTTATTTCCAGGAGACGCACCCGACCGAGCTCTTTCGCGAGTGCAGCCATTACGTGGAACTGGTGACGAACGCCTCGCAGTTCCCGCGCGTGCTCGACACCGCGCTGCGGACCGCGATCGACCAGAAGGGCGTCGCCGTGATCGTGCTGCCCGGCGACGTGGCGCTTCTGGACGCGTCCGACGAGGAGCCGGCATGGGCCCAGGCGGCGCGTCCGGCGACCTTGCCTTCGTCGGCGGATATCGACCGGCTCGCCGTGCTGCTCAATCGCTCCGAGGCCGTGACGCTCCTGTGCGGCAGCGGCTGCAAGGGCTCGCACGACGAAGTGGTGGCCTTCGCGGACGCGCTCGGCGCGCCGACGGTGCATGCGCTGCGCGGCAAGCAGTACGTCGAATGGGATAACCCATACGACGTGGGCATGACCGGGCTGATCGGCTTCAGCTCGGGATACCACGCGATGATGTCGTGCGACACACTCGTCATGCTCGGCACTGACTTTCCGTATCGCAACTTCTATCCGCAGCACGCGAATATCGTGCAGATCGACCGCGACGCAGCCGCGCTCGGCAAACGCGCGCCGCTCACGCTCGGGCTCATCGGCGACGTGCGCGAAACGTTGCGCGCGCTCACGCCGAAGCTCACGCGCAAGACCGACCGGCGCTTCATCGAGCATGCGCGCGAGCACTACGCGAACGCGCGCAAGGGACTCGACGAACTCGCGCGCCCGGCCGCCGCCGGCAAGCCGTTGCATCCGCAGTATGTGGTGTCGCGTGTGGACGCGCTCGCCGAGGACGATGCGATTTTCGCGGTCGACGTCGGCACGCCTACGCTCTGGGCCGCGCGTTACCTGACGATGAACGGCCGGCGCCGCCTGCACGGCTCGTTCAATCACGGCTCGATGGCGAACGCCATGCCGCAGGCGCTTGGGGCGCAGGCAGCGCATGCCGGGCGCCAGGTGGTCTCGCTCTCCGGCGACGGCGGCCTTTCGATGCTGCTCGGCGACATTCTCACGGCGCGCCAGCTCGATTTGCCGATCAAGATCGTTGTCTTGAATAATAGCTCGCTCGGCTTTGTCGCGATGGAGATGAAGGCCGGTGGCTACGTGGAGACGGGCACCGATCTGGCGGCCACCAACTTCGCGGATATTGCGAAAGGCGCGGGCCTCTTCAGCGTGCGCGTGGAAACGTCTGAAGCGCTCGATGAAGCGTTGCGCGCGGCGTTCTCGCACGCTGGGCCGGCGCTCGTCGACGTGGTGACGACGAAGCACGAACTGGCCATGCCGCCGAAGCTGCAGTGGGCCCAGGCGAAAGGGTTCAGCCTTTACATGCTGCGTGCGGTGTTGAGCGGACGCGGCGACGAGGTGGTGGAACTGGCGCAGACGAATTTGCGCTGAGGCTCGTGCGGCAGACCTGCGTCAGTCGGTGATCGAGACGCAGGTGTTGTCCTCGGGCGAGGTGCGAAATTCGTCGATACGGCCTGCGCGTACGTCGAGCAGCAGCCGGTCCAGCGCTTCGAGCCTCGCGGACCTGTCTGCGCTCGATCGGATCAACGTTGCAGCGGCGCGTCCGGAGACGGACTCGTGGGCTTCGATGAGGATGCGTATGGCTTCCTCTCGCGTCATGAAAATGCGGTCCATCGTGCGCTCCCGGTTGGCTATCTCAATAACTTCGACAACGATAGCAGCGGGGTGCGGCATGCTGTGCGACATCCGCAGTCCGCTTGATCTTCGTCCAGGGAAGGGCATGCCGGATTGAGGCCGGCAACAAAAAAACCGCGAAGCCTTGAGCTTTCGCGGGTTTCAGGTTTCCGGCGGCGACTGCCGGAAAGCATTCTGGTGCTCGGGCCGGAATGAAATAATCCTTGCTATTTCAATGCTGGTGGGGCTATATCGTGTTTTATGGGTTGAGATACCACCAAAAATACCACCGGGCAGGACAGGCTACCCCGCTTCGAGGCGCTATCGTCGTCACTTGTCGGATGCTTTCCCAAGGATTCTCGTCGAGCGCCATCGACGCGATGCTTGGTGATCCACGTCACTTCTTTCGCCAGTCACCGAGCCAGCCGCCTTGTTTTCGCTCATCCCTAGCGGGTGGGTGCTGCCTCTCCGCCTCTGCCTGTTGTCGTCGCTCGGTCGTGTTTGTGCCCGTAAAACTGCTCGGTAGGGTTGAGTTCTCCCAAACCGGCAGTTTCTGCCGCTCAACCTCGGCTTGCGCACGATTCAAGTCGGTTCGGCTCCGGGCTCCACGCTGCAGCAACAACAGTTCCAGCAGTATCCCTTGCGCCACCGGATCGCCGGCGCCCGCCGCGGTCGGGGTCTCGGGTTTCGCTAAGGTCTCCCGTATTTCCTCGCCCGTCTGGGCCTGCCTGTTGCCTAGAACGTGAACCGTTTCTATCAACTCCTCTACTCGGGCCTGGAGGTTCAGCATCCCATCCGACTGGCCATCGAACAGGACGGCGCGGACGTATTTCGAGATGTCGCCGCCCGATCTGACTTCAAGCTCGGCCCGCTCTGCGACGGTGCATCGGACTGTGAATCGTGTGTGGTTGGTCATAGTTTGACAAGTGTTGCAGCCATTGTGTGCCAGTTTTCAGCCAATCAAACCCATGCCCGACAGGCATTTTATGATTTTGCGTCGGACGCTTGTCGGACGCAAATTATCGGCATTTTTTAGATCGAAATCGCGGGAACCCTTGCTGGGCGGTGGTTTTCCGGGTTTTGCATGTGCCGAAGGCACTTGCGTACTGTGTATGGCTTGTTAAGGGCAGTGATCGACCAGGAAAACAGTGAGGTGCTGGGACAGTTACGGGCAGATTGCGTGGTCAGAAACACGTTTCGACTCGTTGCCCAACACCTTTCCTGTCTTCGGCTCTGAGGGACGACCTATGCCTTTTGCATGCGACGCCCGACGACGATCGTCTATGCTCGGCGCCGGGTTCTGTGCGGCCATGAAGAGCCGCTCGGGATTTCATCGTGAATGTCCGCTTCACCGTCGACGTCGCGTAAACTCGCGAACGACACAACGCATAATCACCGACGAACCGAACGATGCATTGACGTGAACCGTATTGAAGGTGCCACCAGTGCGAGAGTAATTGTGCCACCACGGACCGCTGGCGTAGGATTGCTGGGTCTGCGCTTTAGAAGACATGGCATAGACGCGCTGGCTTCGAAAGTCTCCCCAGCATATTTTGTGGTGCTCGAGGAACAGGGGCATCCGATAGGCTGCTTCCCCCCGTCGAAAGACTTATCCCTGTCGTTACCGTTCCTCTGCGGTTATGGAGAACTGCAATACGCGCGGGCAGTCAGGTAAGAATCGACGGCAGAGATGAAATGCCGAAGGATTCTTCCTATAGACTTGGATGCAAGTTCTAAATCTAAGGTTTTAATTCCTTGCCCTCCATCGGACATCGATTGCTCTCCGTGTGCAATCTTGTTTCGCTTGTTTTTTACCCAGAGCATTTTTTCTGCATCGGACTTCAAAAAATGAATCTTCGGGATTCCATACGAAATTCCGATGAGATTCACCTTTCTTGCATCGACATTTCCTGAAAATAACGACTGTCGACGAAGATATTCGGAAAGCTCAGGAAAATTCGCGAACATTGATCGTAATTTCGACTCCTCTTCCGCGATTTTTTGATGGTCTTGCATAAAAGTGCCACCATTCTTTCCAAACGAGTAGCGTAGAAACTTGGTTTTTAGGGCAGGTGCAAGATCATCATAGCGAAGAGGTGATGCCGCGCAATGAATTTTTTCCGCGATAGCGTACATTGTGGCCTCGACATTGTTGTAAAGTGCGATAAATAAGCTCGCTTTCAATACAACAATAATATCGACTTTGCCTCGCGCCTCTCCTACATCCACGATGTGGTTGAGGAGGCGTTCGATTGAGTATTCTCTGTCGCGAAGGTCGGCAAGTACACCTTGCATGATCAAGTCCGCATCGAAAGAACATGATCTTTGACGAAGTGTATTCTCTTTAGCAAGTTTTCGGTCGAGTGGGTTTTGTATTCGCCTAGCACTGATTTTCCAAAATCTTTGTCACGAAGCCAATATCGAACATCAATTTTTTCATTAAGCACGATATTAGGGGCCTCAAGCAACGCAAAATGGGAGCCCACAGCGATGGCTTCGAAGAAGATGCGCGAAACGTCTTTATCCGGTCCTTTCAGGAATCCAAATTCAAAATTATTTACAACGAATCCAACCACCCTATTAAAATCGTTGAGCTTTTGCTTTTTCTCCGCAACATCAAATTCGTGCTGCTTTTTTTGCATATAATGATCGAGGGCATCTTTGACGCTCCGCGAAAACTCTGTGTATTTTGGATAAAGATCAACTAGAGCAAAAAATCGAAGTGCTAATTCTTCATATTCTTGTCTCTTTTGAACATTCTTAGAGAGTTGAATTGAATCTCTAAATTGAAGATTGCTCGCGCATTCGTTGTAGAGAAAATCCGTAAATCCTCCTCTATAGACGCCTTTGCGGGTCTCCATATTGCGAAGAATGTCACTCCCTTTATTTATTCTTTCAAATAAATCGTTCTTTACTTCGTCTGTCGCGCTTTCGGAGAGAACAATAACGGTAAATGTGGTGTTGTTAAATTTTCTCTTTCTCGAAATATCGAAATCGTCAAAGGTTATGCCATTCAACTTGGTAACCTTTTCCAGGCCGCTTAAAGTCAACTGGTTGTTCAAGAATGCACTTAATGTACGCACACGTTGAGATCCGTCAACTATCTCAAGACGGCCGTCGGAATTTTCGGCAACAAAAATAGGCGGAATGGGAAGCCCCAGTACTATTGACTCAATAAGTCGCGATTGACGATAGTCGTCCCATACGAAATCTCTTTGATATTCCGGCACAAATATCTCGTTCTGCTTTTCGTCAATTCTATCAAGATATTTTTTAACCAGGATTTCTATGGTGTAATCTTTGCTGTCGTATGCTACAGTCTTTTTTAGTTCGATAATTTGTGTTTCCAAGTCGCTCATTATTTTACGCCCCGTTCGTTGAAATTTATACGACGTATTGAATGATATAACGAAACGCGCGACTTTGGTGCGTTCGTTGAAAATCTTTGCGATTACCGCATGCAATCACGATGGCTCGCCGACCATTTCGATGTTGCCAGCGCCGATGAACGACGGCATTTGCAAAACGGACGGTCATACTGGAACGGTGAATGTCCCTTTAGGGGCGGCTACTGCCGGTCGCGTCCGGCAAAATTCGGCCGTAGACGGACGGTTGGCGTGACGCCACGTGTGCAATTTGAATGTCCGCTACCGCGTGAAAATCAGATATTTGCATGAATTAGCGCCACTCCGAGTACATGAGGCCAGTAACGACCCGTAGCTCAAAAAATTGTAGCAACAATGTGTTCCGTTCGTCATCGCTTACGGCGCTACACGACGGAACCAATCCCGCATTACTTGGCGGACTCGCGATATCTCTTCGTCCGGTATAGATGACATGTGACAAATCGCATTTCGAAGATGACCGATCATTCTAGCCTCTTGAATAAGAGCTTTGTCACGTATTAGATCTTCAAAATGACTTTTCCAACAATGGTCAATTACTCGAAGGATTTGCGGATACGTCATGAGTGCGGATTTATCCCGAGATCCGAGAGCCATCCAACTCTTCGATTCCTCGTTTTCCTCTAACTTGCCGATCTCATCTCGAACATCTTGAGGTAATTTCGGCCACCACTCGTCCGCGGCGTCATTCGAAAGAACCTCAATAGTAAATTCTCTAAGATAGTTCTCGAAGGCATAAAATAATTTATATGCTTCCGCTGCTTCGATTGCCGCGCGGACAGTTTCCGGCATAGTAGCCGCCAAATCGTGCGACGCAGAAACTCGAAGGGGTTCAGGCGGAACCAAGCCTGGTAGATTTCTCATCTCGCGAGACGCCGTTTGACCAAGCATAAGAAAGAGTGCAAGTCGTTGATCGTTCATGATTCGAAGGACCTACGAAGAGCGTTAAAAATGTTTAAATAGGTTTCTTCCGTGGCATTGGCGGGCAAGTGAATTTGAATATTGTAATGAAACTCCGGCTTTAGCCGAATTCCTGAGGTGCGCTCGACATTAACCGTAGACTCATCACCTTCCTTTGCAGGGGTTTGATTTGACTCATGTTTGATAGGGTCTTCCTCGCTAAAATCAGAAATCTTGACAAGCGAAGTATATGTGCCTTGAATCTTCGTTGTCATACCAGTATCAGAACCTGCTACTTGAGATATTAACCCTTTCAATTCTGAATTTGATAAATCGTGAGCCTTCTCGTTTGCGGCATATAACGGCTCATACGCTCTGCGGACAGCAGCCGCGATAGCCTTAGGTGCACGATTTGAATTCTTTAACTGATCATAGCTTGAGGTTGGACGTCCGGCACTATCCAAAAATCCTAATGTCTTAAGTAAGGCAATAAGTTGGCGATCGGTAGCACTTTTAAGGCCGATTGTGTCTGCCAAATATCGGGTTGTGAAAGACTCGGGTTTCTTTGCTGACGCAATCCGTTGAAATAGCTCGGCGACGTTTTTATAACTTGCAAGATAAGGAAGTTCCGCTGCCATTGTGCCCCCGACGATTTGGATTTTTGAGAAGGTGTGCCGCCATATGTTCGACGCCGCGACGCCTTAATGTGTCGGAGAAAAGTATAGCCTCGTTGAGCGACGGCTCCAACAATCAGATCGACGGAGCAGGCGGCGGCTACACATCAGAAACGGTCATTGCGACGGCGTGAGCTTGACCGGCAGGTAAGGGTCGACACACGCCACACGTGACCTGCAAACGGTCAAGGGACCCAATCTCGCAACGCAACATGCCCCGCGAACGTCAACCGCCGAATCCGAATACCTGCCTTTCCACCCTTTTCTCAATGGTGGATGGTTTGGTGGGTAGAGCGCACCGCCGTTCGTTTTCCGTGCGCCGACGCAGTCGGCGGGATTCAACCTAGTCGGTTTATCGCTCACGTCCTCCTCTAATATATGTTTTTTGCACGTTCTCGCCGTTCCACGCGTTCTAGCCTTATGCATCAAGGGTTTGCGGCGGAACATTCCCGATGATGCAGGCGTTCGGGACGTTTCATGAGGGCCGCACGCAATGGATTCTGGAACGTCTGTAACACCCACACGTTCCGCTGACGTTCCGGCTGAAAGCCTTGCCAGATACGGGTGGAGCACATGGAACGCGTGGAACGTCTCGAAAATCTCGCACTTCATTAGCTCACCCCATAGAGTTGCAGTGGATCGATGTGATATAGGCGTTTTTTGCCTTCCGGCGTGTTGGTCGGCTTCGCGTCCTCCTTCTTGCTCTTCCCTGCGAGCGCGCCTGCGTCATCAATCGCCTTCAAGGCGCGGTGGAAGTCATAGCCCTTCGTCGCCTCACGCAGACCGCCTGACGTGAACAGGTACAAACGCCGTTCGCCGTCCTTTTTCCAGTACCCGGCCCGGTCTCGCACCGCATCGGCGCTTCCCTCGATGTTGGAGAACCGGCTATCGCCGTGACGGTCGATAAAGTCGGCCACGGCGCGCAGGATGGCCGCGTGCTCGGAGTTGCTGCCCGATGCGCCACGCTGGCCGCGCCACAGGTTGAAAGCGTGCAGCGCCGCTGCGGTCGGCGTGTCCTTCTCCCAGGGCGTGACAGCCCACGATGCCGACAGCTCCCCGGCAAGCGCGCACAGGGCGAACGTGCGGGCCGCGCGTCGCTCTTGATCCGATCCTTCAGGGAATCGCTTGATGATCCAGTCGAGCGAATCGGACAGACGAAGCCCGCCGCGCAGCTTGGCAACAAGGTGTTTGACAAAGCGCGGCCCGGCGTGGCCGTAGTGGTTGGCGGCAAGGTTGCGCACCTCGTCGGACAGCACACCGCCCGATGCGCGTCCGTGTAGGTCATCGAAGATGCCGTACTTGCCACTAACCGGCACGTCAAGGATGCGTACAGCTTGCCCGGCCTTTGCTTCAATGCCGCCAGCCGCCATGCGCGCCCCTACCGTCAGTTCCCCAGTGGATAGCAGGAACGCCCGCCAGCGCGCCGCCTGTCGTGCCTCGCCGGAGCGGTTCGCCCGTGTCTTGCCCACACCGTTGATAAGCGCATAGGCGGACTCGTAGAGGCTGCGCGGGTCAATCTCTCCGATCTCATCAAGCGCCAGAAGGGTATCGGAGTGCATCGCGCCCGCACCCTCAAGACCGTTTGCCGTCGCGCGCCATGTGCGCTTGAACTGAGTGCCGCCCCACGCGCTGATACTCGCCGTCAGTGCTGTTGTCTTGCCGCTCGATGAATCGCCGAACAGGTGCGCGCCGCCGCCGTCAATGTTGAGCGGGTGCAGCAGCGGGCCAGCAAACGCCGCCGACATGGCGAACATCAACATGGGGTTTCCTGCCGCCAGCGCGGCCAGCGTGCCCCAGCCCTCGAACGTCCCGGCCGCGGCATAGGAGGCGGTGCGGCCCGATGCCTGAAACCAGATGTCATCCGCGCCGATCACGCCGTCAGGCAGCACAAACGCATCGTCGTGCCAACCGGTCACGCTGGCGGCGCGCATGGTCAGCTTCGGATGCTGGTTGATGATGTAATCGGTGATGCCGCCACGGTTGCGCAGATCGAACGTGACGCCCTCGCTGAGTAGCTCGGCGCGCACCTCGTTACCGTCACCCGCGAGCATTGCCATCGGCATCGCCCACCGCTTGATGCGTCCGGTGGATGGCGACAGCATCTCCAGCAAGCGCCCATAGTCGCCGTCCTCACGGTTGCGTGTGACGGCTGTCACCCACATCGGCGAACAGATCCACTTGTCGAGCAGTTCGGGCGGCTCGTCGGCTTTGCCCAGCTTCATGCCGTGGTAGTACACGCCCGGTTTGAGCGTGACGCCCTCGATCTCCTGCCAGTCGGAATAGGCACGCCAGCACGGGCGCATGTCGAGTGCGGGATAGTTGGTCTCTGCATCGGCGGGCCCGGCTGCAATCGCCGCATCGTTGCCGGGGATGCGGTGTAGGATCGTGGCGAGTTTTTGCTGACGGGTCATTGCAGGTCTCCCGTCAGTCGCGGGCGCAGTGTTGCGGCGTAGTCTGCCAGCATTGCCTTGCGCTCGGCGTAAGCCTTGCCCGAACCGATCAGTGCGGCATCACGGACCTGTAACTTGGTCAGTACGCGCAGATCGGCTGCAGTCATGGCGTCACGATCCAGCGGCCCAGCCACACCGCTGAAGGCCCGATTCACGAGGCGGATTTCGTTCGCGTAGTGATGCGCCCGAGTTGTCTTGCCCTCGGCCTCACGGGTCAGCACCAGCATCTCGCGCAGAAGCGCGAAACTGGTTGCGGCATCACGGCGGGCTGAGTGGTAGTCCAGCGCGTTCGTCGGGGCTGCGCTCTTAGTGGAAGTGTGGCCCTTTCTATTTCGAATCGTCGCCATTGCTCAGCCCTCCGCATCGGCAGGAACGAGCGCCACAGCTTGCTTGCGGACTTGCTTCGGACCGGTGGGGGGTGTCTCGCTAGCCGGAGTATCGGCGGCTTGCGTTGCGGCTGCGTCGGCGCGGTAGTTCGCCGGATCAGCCAGAAATTCCTCGATTGAATTTTGGCGCCAGCCGACAGAACGTGGTCCAAGTTGGACAGCGGGAGGGAAGGTTTTCGCAGCGATGCGCGCATAGATCGTGGAGCGCGAAAGGCCGGTTGCGGCCTCAACCTGCTTTCTGCGCAGGATGGTGAGTGCGGTTTGAATCTGTCCAACCATGGGTCACTTCCTCAAAAGTGGCCGGAGTCGTTTCACCATGCGGGCGCGTGACAAGTGTTGACAACGCGCGAGCGTGCCTTTAGTATCGCGGCATAGTCGATGCTTTAGTGGTATCGACTAGGTGTTCCGGGAAAGGGACTCCAGCTATAAAAATGCCGCCCTTGGTGTTCGAGCACTTCAGGGCGACGCTCAATAGGCCTCCAATGTGAGGCCTTTCGTGCTTGCGCTGTTCCAGCGCGAGCCGAAGTGTACCCTGGAATTTTGCACTTGCCCTAAATTGGGGGCGAACTTGCAAAGCCCGCCCATCATCTCCGCTGTCTAGCCTGCCAGTTGCAGGACTGTCGCGCCTGCCTTGAGCCTGTCCAAGTAGTCCGCCCATACCTGCATCATCGCCCGCCGATCCTTGATAAACCGCGTGCGGTTGTACGCGCCGCCCAGGTTGTCCGGCACGGCGTGCGCGAGCTGGTGCTCGATAACCTCCGGTTTTTGTTCCAACTCCTCGTGCAGGATCGTGCGCGCCATCGCGCGAAAGCCGTGGCCGGTGATCTCCGTTTTCGTGTCATAGCCGAGCCGGCGCAAGGCGGCGTTGATGGCTGCCTCGCTCATCGGCCGGTTCCGGTCGCGTGCGCCGGGGAACACGTAACGCCCGAAGCCGGTGAGCGCGTGCAGCTCTCGCAGGATCGCGACGGCCTGCGCGGAGAGTGGTACAAGGTGCGGCGTATCTGTCTTGCTCACGAGATAACGCCATTCGGCCTTGTCGAGGTCGATATGCTCCCATTCCGCCTTGCGCAGCTCGCCAGGGCGGACGAACAGCATCGGCGCCAGCTTGAGAGCGCAGAGCACGGGAAACGTGCCGCCGAAGCCGTCGAATGCGCGCAGCATTTCGCCCACCTTGGCGGGCTCAGTGATGGATGCGAAGTGCGTCGTTTGTGCTGGTGGTATCGCGCCGAGAAGATCGCGCGCCGGGTCCGCCTTGCACAGACCTTCCTTGATGCCATAGCGGAACACGCGGCTGATTTCACCGCGCAGGCGGTGCGCCGTGAAGCGTGCGCCGCGGCTGTCCACGCGCTTGAGCACGTCAAGAATATCCGGCGCTTCGATTTCTGCAACCGGGCGCCTGCCTAGCCATGGGAATGCGTCGTTCTTGAAGCGGGCCAGCGTCTTGTCATACTGCGCGGGCTCGACATAGGGGCGACGTTCGTCCATCCACGCCAGCGCGACGGCTTCGAACGTGTTGATTGCCGCCAGGCGGGCCGCGCGCTTGTCCGCCTTCTTCGCCTCGCCGGGATCGATGCCGGCCGCTAGCTTCTCTTGCGCCTCGTCGCGCTTCTTCCGAGCCGCCGCCAGTGACACGGCAGGGTAGACGCCGAGCGCCAGCGTCTTGTCCTTCCCGTTGAACCGGTAGTTCATGCGCCAGTACTTCGCGCCGGACTGGGCGATCTGGAGATACATGCGCCCGCCGTCAGACAGGCGGTTACCGGTGCCGTCCGGGTTGAAGCGGGCATTCCTGATCTGAGTGTCGGTGAGCGGCATGGTGGTATGTCCGGTGGTATCGCTGCGCGAAATGTGGTGGTAACTCGCCTGGTGCCACCAAAAATACCACCCGATACCACCGGCTGTCCACGGATCAACTCGGAACATCCAGGAAAGAAAAAACCCGCGAAGCCTAGTGCTGTCGCGGGTTTCAGACCTTCTTTGGAACTTGCGGGAATATTCTTTGGTGCCTCGGGCCGGAATCGAACCGGCACTCCTTTCGGAACCGGATTTTGAGTCCGGCGCGTCTACCAATTTCACCACCGAGGCGTGTATCTGGGTGCGTTTGTGGTTTTGCCCATGTTTGTGCTTTTGCCCATTTTCGCACCCGAGCGCAGGCATGCAAGCGCTCGAAGTAGCCGGTGATTATGACGCAAATCGGCCGCCCAGGCAACTACGCGGCGCCGGCAAGCCGTCAAATCGTCCGCGAGAACCGTTCGGGCTGTTGCGCGCCAAGGTAGCGGTCAAACACCATCGCGATATTGCGCACCAGCATGCGCCCGGCGGGCAGCACCTCGAGGCGGTCGGTGCTGCGCGCCACGAGCCCGTCGCGTTCGAACTCGCGCAGCCGGTCGAGTTCGGCCGCAAAGGTCGCCGGAAAACGAATGCCGTAGGCCGCCTCGAACTCGTCGTAACGCAGTTCGAGATTGCACATGAGTTCCGTGATGATGTCGCGGCGCAGACGATCATCGGCCGTGAGGCGCACGCCCTTCGCGGTCGCGAGCTTGCCCGCGCCGATCGCCGCGCCGTAGCCGATCAGGTCCTTCGCGTTCTGCGCGTAGACGTCGCCGACCTTGCCGATTGCCGAGGCGCCAAAGCCGATCAGGTCGCAGTCGGCGCGCGTGCTGTAACCCTGGAAATTGCGGTGCAGCGTGCGTTGCGCCTGGGCGCGTGCGAGTTCGTCGGTGGGCAGTGCGAAATGATCCATGCCGATATAGACGTAGCCCGCCTCGGTGAGCTGCTCGATCACGAGCCTCAGCAGCGCCATGCGCTCCGCGGGCGACGGCAAGGTCGCTTCGTCCATCTGACGCTGCATCTTGAACAGATGCGGCATGTGCGCGTAGCCGAACACCGAGATGCGGTCGGGCGCGAGCAGCAACATCGTCTCGAGCGTGCGGCCGAATGTTTTGACGTTCTGGTGCGGCAGGCCGTAGATCAGATCGACACTGATCGATTCGAAGCCGTTCGCGCGCGCGGCGTTCATGACATCGACGGTCAGCTCGAGCGGCTGGATGCGGTTGACCGCCTTTTGCACGACCGGATCGAAGTCCTGCACGCCCAGGCTCAGCCGGTTGAAGCCGAGCGAACGCAGATGCGCAATGGTCTGCGCCGTGGCTTCGCGCGGGTCGATCTCGATCGAGTATTCGCCGGTGTCGTCGGGCTGCAGCGCGAAGTGTTCGCGCGTGGCGGCCATGAGCGCACTCATTTCGTCCAGCGAGAGAAAGGTGGGCGTGCCGCCGCCCCAATGCAGCTGCGAAACGGGGCGCTTCGTGTCGAAGAGCGCGGCCTGCAGCTCCACTTCGCGGATCATCTGCGCGAGATAGGGTTTCGCGCGGCCGCGGTTCTTCGTGACGACCTTGTTGCAGCCGCAATAGAAACAGACGGTGTCGCAGAACGGAATGTGGAAGTACAGCGAGAGGTCGGTTTCGCTCGCGCCCGGATCGGCCGCCGCGCGGCGGTAGTCGGCGGGATCGAAGTCGTCGCGGAACTGCAGGGCTGTGGGGTAGGACGTGTAGCGCGGGCCGTTGGCGCCGTATTTGGCAAGCAGGTCGGGGCGAAAGAGCAGGTCGGCGTCGCTCATGCAAAGCTCACTGGGAAGGGCGGCGCACGGGTGGGCAGCGTCCGGCGCCGCGGAAAGCCGCGCACAGGTGGCCTGTCCCTTGTCCTACAGCGCCAGATGGACAAAGTGTACGAGCGTGTAGGAAGAAGCGATTGTGTAAAAAGGTCGCACGCGAGCGATGGCACAATGCCGTCTGGTCCGCCGCCGCGGACACGATTTGTCAGCGTTCCAGGAAGCCGAAGTGAGTACCATTTTCCCCGCCGATGCCTCAGGGCACGCCTGCCGACCCGGCTGCGGCGCGTGCTGCATCGCGCCGTCCATTACGAGCCCGATTCCCGGCATGCCTCAAGGCAAGCCGGCCGGCGTGCGTTGTGTTCAACTCGGCGAGGATCTGCGCTGCTCGATCTTCGGCTCGCCGTTGCGGCCGGCGTGCTGCTCGGGGCTGCAGCCGCAGCCCGAGATGTGCGGCGAGTCGCGCGACGAGGCCATTGTCTGGCTGACGCGTCTCGAGGCGCAAACCCGGCCGCAAACCCGGCCACGGGCGCCAGCCGCGCGCTGAACCCGGCGCAAACTGCGTCGGCGAGCCGCCATGCGCCAGAATGACGGCGCGCCAATCCCGGCCCAACAAGGAGATTTCGCATGGCCCACACCGCAACGCGCGTTTCCCGGCGCGCCTTCCTGTTCTCAGCCTGCGCTGCGGCGGGTACGGCGATGTCGCTCGGCGCGTGTGCGACGGGGATCTTCCCGTTCATTCCCGATCACTACACGTTTTCGCAGCAGCAGGTGCAGGATGCAGTGCAGCGCAAGTTTCCCTATCGCCGCTCGATGCAGCAGATTTTCGACGTCTCGCTCGCGAACCCGGTCGTAACGCTGCAGCCCGATCGCAACCGCGTGGCGGTGCGGCTCGACGCGCACCTCGAAAGCCCGTTGATGCAGCAGCCCGTGAGCGGCGCGTTCACGGTGTCGAGCGAACTTGCTTACGACAGCGGGAGCCGCTCCGTGGTGCTGCGCTCGCCTTCGGTCGATGGCGTCGACATGGCGGGCAATGCCGCCGCCTACGCGCCGCAGGTGAGCGCGGTCGCCGCGCTCGTCGCCACCCAGCTGCTCAACAATTACCCCGTCTACACGTTCAAGCCCGACCAGCTCCAATTTGCCGGCGTCAACTACGAACCCGGTACAATCACCATCCTTACAAACGGCATACGCGTGCAGATCGTCGAGAAGTAAGTCGGCGAAACCCGGCGCACGTGGCCGTCGCCGGTCGCGCGGCGCGGTACGCGCTGTACTGGCGCTCAAAGAAGAGGGAAAAAAGGGATGGACTGGATTTTGACCTGCAAGGCCTTGATTCTCGGTATCGTCGAAGGGTTGACGGAATTTCTGCCTGTTTCGAGTACGGGGCATCTGATCGTCGCCGGCAGCCTGCTCAATTTCGACGGCGAGTATGCAAAGACCTTCTACGTGGTGATCCAGTTCGGCGCGATTCTCGCCGTGTGCTGGGAGTTCCGGCGCAAGATTGGCCAGGTGGTCGTAGGGTTGCCCGCGCGGCGCGATGCGCGGCGTTTTACGCTCAACGTGATCGTTGCCACCGTTCCGGCCGTCGTGCTCGGTCTGATGTTCGAGAAGGCGATCAAGTCGGTGCTCTTCGCGCCGGTGCCGGTGGCGTTCGCGCTCGTCGTCGGCGGCCTCGTCATCCTGTGGGTCGAAAATCGCCTGCGTGGCCCAAAGGGACTGCCGGTCGCCGAGCAGCGCAGCGCGCGCGTGAACGCGATTGACGAGATCACGCCGCTCGACGCCTTCAAGGTGGGCTGCGCGCAGTGCTTCGCGCTGATTCCGGGCATGTCGCGTTCGGGCTCGACCATCATCGGCGCGATGCTGTTCGGGCTCGAGCGGCGCGTCGCGACCGAGTTCTCGTTCTTCCTTGCGATTCCCGTGATCTTCGGCGCCACCATTTATGAGCTGTACAAGAGCTGGCACGAGCTTTCCGTGGACTGGCTCGGGCTCTTCGGTATCGGCTTCGTCGCCGCGTTCGTGAGCGCGTTCGCCTGCGTGCGCTGGCTGCTGCGCTTCGTGGCTTCGCACGATTTCATGGCCTTCGCCTGGTACCGGATCGCTTTCGGGCTTGTGGTCCTGCTGTTCGGCTATGGCGGCGGGCTAGGCTGGGACGACTAAAAAACGCAACGGGCGCCGTGTGACATCAAGGCGCCCGTTCTTCAATAAGGTTCCCGGTTTCAGTCTGCGCGGCGGCGGAACACGAGATCCCACACGCCGTGACCGAGGCGCAGGCCGCGGCGCTCGAACTTCGTCACCGGGCGGTAGTCGGGGCGCGGCGCGTAGTCGGCGGCCGTATTCTCGAGCGCGGGCTGTGCGCTGAGCACTTCGAGCATCTGTTCGGCGTAGTTCTGCCAGTCGGTCGCGCAGTGCAGGTACGCGCCCGGCTTCATGCGCGAGACGAGATGCGCGACGAACTTCGGCTGGATCAGGCGGCGCTTGTGATGGCGGGCCTTGTGCCACGGATCGGGGAAGAAGATGTGCACGCCGTCGAGGCTCGCCGGCGCGATCATATGCTCGAGCACTTCGACGGCGTCGTGCTGGATGATGCGGATGTTCTCCAGATGCTGCTCGCCGATCAGCTTGAGCAGCGCGCCGACGCCAGGTTCGTGGACCTCGACGCCGAGGAAGTCGTCTTCGCGGCGCAATGCGGCGATTTCCGCCGTGCTCGCGCCCATGCCGAAACCGATCTCCAGAATGCGCGGTGCGTGCCGTTCAAACACGGCGTCCCAGTCGGCGGCTTGCGGCGCATAGGGCACGACGAAGCGCGGCCCGAGTTCGTCGATCGCGCGGCGCTGGCCGGTCGAGACGCGGCCAGCACGCGTCACAAAGCTGCGGATGCGGCGGTGGTGCAGCGCGTCGCCGGCGGCCGCCCCGGATTGCGCGTTCGTGGCGGAGGCGGCGTCTTGTGCGTCGGACTGCGTGGCGTCGGGACGGGCGTCGTCGTTGGGATCGTGATTCATCTTCGCGAGTGGGTATGAGAGCGGCGGATGTCGCGGCTGTCGATAATGGGGGCGGGCTACGCCTTCGGCTCGGTGCGAGCCATGCCGGCTACTCGGGGCGACGCGGTGCCGGAGGCTAGCCGGGCCGGCGCGGCCGGACGCCTTGTGGGCCGCTTTTGCGTTCGCCGGAATCGGTGCCGGCCTTCGGCCCGGCAGGCGGGCGCGGCGCGCTCGAAGCCTGGCGGCTCCGAAGCCGTCGCGCATTATATCAGCGCGCTCGCATGGCTCTGGGGGCCAAGGCGTGGCCGTGGCGCCTTGCTGCGCTCCCGGCCGCGCGTCGATTGGCGCCTCAATCGGATGAAATGACGACCCGCATGCGCGCAGGTTCGTTCAATTCGAACGCGTTCACACGCCCGGCACGTACGTCGAACAGCAGGCGGGTGAGGTCGGCGGCCGCGGTGCGCAGACGCTCGGCTTCGGTGAGTGGGCGTTCGTCGGCGTCGGCGAGGAGGGCATTGCGCGAGCGCACGATCAGGCTGATCGCGCTCGGCCGGGACATGAAAAATTGATCCATCGGAGACGGGTGCGCCAGAGGGCGCGCAGCAAGTCGTTATGCGGCAGTCGAGCGAATACATGTCGGCGGACCTGCTCGCGGCGCGTGCGGGGGGACCCGAGAAGCGCCAGAGTGCATTGTGCAACAGAGGAATTCAGGTCGTGCCCGGCGTGTGCCGGTCGGGCGGGCATGGCGTCCCGGGGTGTCCTGGCAGGGGCGTTGTTGGGAAGCCCAGGCCTCGAAGAGAGGTCGGCAAACCGACGTGGAGCGGGCGATGGGAATCGAACCCACGTCATCAGCTTGGGAAGCTGAGGTAATGGCCATTATACGACGCCCGCAGAGCGCGCTATTTTACGCGTTTTTGGCCTTCTTGCGCAAT
Source organism: Paraburkholderia heleia NBRC 101817 (assembly GCF_000739775.1). Lineage (GTDB taxonomy): Bacteria > Pseudomonadota > Gammaproteobacteria > Burkholderiales > Burkholderiaceae > Paraburkholderia > Paraburkholderia heleia. The sequence goes on from NZ_BBJH01000004.1 coordinate 23,023, forward strand.
AACGCGCTCAAGCGACGCGGCGCGCCGCCGCGTGCACCGATGCGTCCTCAAATCCCAAACAGCGTGAGCGAAACCGCCGCACGGGTGACCACCATCAGCAGCACCTGCACGATCACGAAGAGCAGGATCGGCGAGAGGTCGAGGCCACCCAGGTTCGGCAGGATGCGGCGCAGCGGGTTGAGGAACGGCGCCGTCAGCTGGAACAGCACGGGCATCGCCGCCGAGCGCGGGTTGAGCCACGAGAGCAACGCCATCAGGATCGTCAGCCAGATCAGCAGGTTGAGCGCCCATTTCACGAGCGTCAGCACGGCGACGATGAGCAGCGTCGGCAAAAGACCCAATGGGTCCACACCCGCGATCCATACCATCAGCAGCACGTAGGCGATGGCCGCAACCAGCGCGGCGACCACGCTCGCCCAGTCGATGCCTCGCACGCCGGGAATCACGTGCCGCAGCGGCAATACCAGCCAGTTGGTGACCTGCTGGATCGCGTGGGTCACGGGGTTGTACGGCGGCACACGCACGTACTGGAGCCAGGCGCGCAGCAGCAGCGCGGCGCCGAAAAGCGTGAAGACCGTATTGAGCAGAAAGCGGGCGATATCGCCGAACATCGGTGTTGTTTCCTTCTTGTGTGGGTGGCGGCGTGCCTGGCGTGTGGCGGCCGATAAAAGGTCATGCCGGGGTTCCGCTTGCCCCGTTCAACCACGCGGAGCACGTCAGACGGACACCTTGACCTCGCTGATCAGAATGGTGCCATTTCCGCCGTCGGTATAGTTGGGAATGTCGTCGAGGAGCGTGTCGGCATGCGGCTGAAACACCGCGTAGAACGCCTCCACCGTCTCGAACAGGAAGTGTCCGGCCGCGACGTACGGCGGTGGCGTGCCCGGCGGCCCGGCATTGATGCCGACGTCGACCGACCAGCCCCTGAGCGACTCGCCAAAGAGCTTCGCCGCGAGCGGCATGTGGTGCGTGCAGTAGTACCCGGTGTCGAAACGCCCGTTCTCGCGATAGGGATAAAGGATGCTGACCTTGATCATTGTGCGTGCTCGTCGGTGAGTCCCATGGGCGCGCTCTGCGTGCCGTTGCGATGCGCGCGCCGTCGCCACATTACCACGGCTTACGCCTCGCCAGTATCCGCGATCGATGCTGCTGCGAGCGCCCAGCGCGCGTCGGCGGCCGCGGCTTCCGGCGTGCGCGCCGCGCAAAATGGCTGCGCTCGCGGCAGGCTTCTGCGCGAACGGCTACAGTGATTCAGGCAGACCGCGCCAGCCAGGCGCCGCACCGCCCGAGTGTTGCGCGACAGCCGCGCGGCGCACGCAATGTTCGCTTTCGTACCGATCACCTGCCGACAGTGCGATTACAAATGAATGTGACGGGCGCGACGTCGCGCCGGTAGCCTGATGCGGCACGATCTCTGCTGGGGACTGGCGGCGCATTTATGCGCAGCAACTCAAACCCGGCATGGGGGAGCCGCAATGAACAGTGCGTTGCGCATATACGGCGCTCGTGAGGCTATCTCGCAACACCGCTAATTTTGTCGCGGAATCTGAGCACAATACTTTTCATCGTTTCGGTTTCGTTGTTGCAGTCGTGCAATTGGGTTTGTTCCTGTCGGTAGTCCGATTCGGGGAGTTCACCATGAGCATCTTCGCTTACCGAAAGCATCTGCGGTTTCTCACGCCCTTTCAACGCCGCCGCTGGTGGGATCAGAAGAAGCGCCTGACGCCACGCGTGCGCATCAGCGGCGCCTATGTGCCACCGAACGTCACGCGCGAGTTCACCTACGTGAAGGTCGGATAGCGCGGAGTCGGTTCAACGTGGCCGGCGGCTTGTGCGCCGCCGGCCGGTCGGATGAGATGCCCGGTCCCCTGACCGGGCATCGTCGTTTACCCCCTCGCTGCGCGTAGCGGCGGCGATCCGAACGTCGTTCGGGGCAACCAATTTGTAATCAAACATTACCGGGAGACTTGCCTCGTGACGCCCCGGCGCCGGTAACAATGACGGCGCCCCGGTTTTTGTAACGAATGGCGTCGCGATCAGGCGCGGCTGCGGCGATTTTTCGCGACACCCGCGCCCACCCGGCTTGACGCGCTATTAAATGCCTCCAAAACAGGATTGCAATTCGAAACAAATGGCTACCTATGATGGCCGCTGTTTTCGATACATTGGATGCGTGGGCAGTGCCCGTTATATGCGCGTCGCCGCTGGCGGCCGCCAGGAGAAGAGAAGTGAAAAAGACCGTATCGTTCATCGTTGCCGCCGCGCTGGGTGTGGGGTTCGTCAGCGCGGCCCAGGCGCACGTCTCGGTGGGTATCGGCATTGGCATTCCGGTGGCCCCGGCTTATCCCGTCTATGCTGCTCCGGTCTACGCACCGCCGCCCCCGCCCGTGGTCTATGCGCCGCCGCCGGTGGTGTACGCGCCCCCGCCCGTCGTCGTGGGCGGCTACGGCTATTATGGTCGTCCGTACTGGCACCATGGCTACTACGGCCGCGGTTACTACGGTCGCGGCTACTATCGTCATTGAGCACGACGGGCGGTGAATGCCGCCTCTTGGCAGGTTTCACGAACGGCGCAACGCCGGCTCACGCCGCGTTGCGCTGTTTGTTTTTGACGTTCGCTTGCGCCGCCCGTACGGCGCGCTAGCTTGACGCGAGCCGGTCGGGAGGCAGGCGCACTTCGCGCCCGGCACGGATCAAGACGCGCCCGCACCTTGCAGGATCAGATCGTGATAGCCGTGCACGATCACGCTGTACGAAAAGTACGCGAACAGCAATGCCGAAAGCACGTGGCAGGCGCGCAGCAGGCCGGTGCCGGCGCGTTTGCGGCCATGACTGGCCAGTGCGCAAATAAACAGGGTCCAGCCGAGTCCGCCCGCAAAAAAGCCCAGCAGAAAAAGCGAGGCCGCGCCGGCGCTCGTCGCCCCCGACTTCGCGATGAGCGCGCCGCCCACGGCCGCAAACCAGAGAATCGCACTCGGCGACGAGAGCGCGAGCAGCACGCCGCGCCCGAAACTGCGCCAGGGGTTGGGCAGTGGTGCGGCGTTATCGGCTTCGCCTTCCACGGGCGGCGCCGATGCCGGATTGAGCGCTTCGCGCGCCATCTTCCACGTGAGCATGAGCAGCAGGGCGGAGCCGCCGATCCACACAATCCAGCGCACGGCCGAAAACTGCAGCAGCGCGGCCATGCCCGCAAGCGCGAGTGCGGCATAGATGAGGTCGCCGAAACACGAGCCGAGCCCGAGCCAGAAGCCCGGGCGGAAGCCGTGCGTGAGCGTGAGCGAGATGATGGCGACGTTGACGAGACCGATGTCGAGGCAAAGCGAAAGCGACAGAAAAAAGCCGTCGGAAAGCAGGGAAACGTGCGACATGAAAACGATTTCTTGTTGGTATGGATTGCATACCGCGCACGCCCGCTTTTGAGGAAGCGGGCGTGCGCGGCTCAAACGTGCTTCTTCAAACGCCGATGCACAGATACTTCAGTTCGACATATTCGTCGATGCCGTACTTCGAACCTTCGCGCCCGAGACCCGACTGCTTCACGCCGCCAAACGGCGCCACCTCGTTCGAGATGAGTCCGGTGTTGATCCCGACCATGCCGTACTCGAGCGCTTCCGCCACGCGCCAGACGCGGCCGATATCGCGGCTGTAGAAGTACGAGGCGAGGCCGAATTCGGTGTCGTTGGCGAGGGCGATCACTTCGGCTTCGTGGCTGAAGCGCAATACCGCCGCGACCGGGCCGAACGTTTCCTCGCGTGCGATCAGCATGTCGCGCGTGACGTCGGCGAGCACGGTGGGCTCGACGTAGCGCCCCGAGCTGACCTTGCCGCCCGCCACGAGCTTCGCGCCCTGGGCAGTCGCATCGCTGATGTGCTGCGCGACCTTGGCGACGGCCGCGTCGTCGATCAACGGCCCCTGGCTCACGCCATCCTCAAAGCCGTTGCCCACCTTGATCTTGCGCGAGGCGGCGGCGAGCTTCTCGACGAAAGCGTCGTACACCTTGTCGTGCACATAGAAGCGGTTTGCGCAGACGCAGGTCTGGCCGGCGTTGCGATACTTCGAGATCATCGCGCCTTCCACGGCGGCGTCGAGGTCGGCGTCGTCGAACACGATGAAGGGCGCATGCCCGCCGAGTTCGAGGGCGATTTTCTTGACTGTCGGCGCGCACTGCTGCATGAGGATGCGGCCCACCGGCGTCGATCCCGTGAACGAGAGATGGCGCACGATGTCGCTTTCGCACAGCGCCTTGCCGATTTCGATGGAGTTCGCGGAGTCGGCGGTGAGCACGTTGAACACGCCTTTGGGCACGCCCGCTCGCTGCGCCAGTTCGGCGAGCGCGAGCGCGCAAAGCGGTGTCTGCTCGGCGGGCTTCACGACGATCGTGCAACCCGCGGCGATGGCTGGCGCGACTTTGCGCGTGATCATCGCGACCGGGAAATTCCAGGGGGTGATCGAGGCGCACACGCCGATCGGCTGCTTGAGCACGACGAGCTTGCGGTCGCCGGCGGGGCTTGCGAGCACGTCGCCGTCCACTCGTTTGGCCTCTTCGGCAAACCATTCCAGGAAGGACGCGCCGTAGATCACTTCGCCGCGCGCCTCGGCAAGCGGCTTGCCTTGCTCGGCGGTCATGATCGCGGCGAGGTCGTCGGCGTGCTCGATCACGAGGTCGAACCAGCGCCGCAGGATGGCTGCGCGCTCCTTGCCCGTCTTTGCGCGCCACGCCGGCAGCGCGGCGTTCGCGGCGCCGATGGCGCGATGCGCCTCGTCGGCGCCAAAGTCGGGCACGCTCGCGATCTCGGCGTTGTCGGTGGGGTCGAGCACGGCGAACGTGGCCGCACCGCCGCTCCATTCGCCGTCGATGTACGCGCGGGTCTTGAAGAGGGCGGGATCGTTCAGTTGTGTCAGGCGCTCCGATGCGGACAAGCTCATCTTCGAGTCTCCTCAGGTTCACTGGCGCCGCGGCTCATGCCATGCACGAGGCGTGACGCGGTAAGCGCGGCGTCGCGAAAGGCGTCGCGGATGAATCGGCCGGCGCGGTGCCCGAGGCCTCACGCCGGGTAACGCCGGGTTGCCCCGGGTCCGCGAGGCGCGGCGCGTCAGCTGCGGCCGAAGCCGAGTTCCTCGTAGAGACGGTCGACGCGCGTCTTCACGGCCGCGTCCATTTCGATTGCGCGGCCCCATTCGCGGTCCGTCTCGCCGGGCCACTTGTTGGTGGCGTCGAGCCCCATTTTCGAGCCGAGGCCGGCCACCGGCGAAGCGAAATCGAGATAGTCGATCGGCGTGTTCTCGACGAGCACGGTATCGCGCGCCGGATCGATACGCGTGGTGATCGCCCAGATCACCTCCTTCCAGTCGCGGATGTCCACGTCATCGTCGACCACGACGATGAACTTTGTATACATGAACTGGCGCAGGAAGCTCCATACCCCGAACATCACGCGTTTTGCGTGCCCGGCGTAGCTCTTCTTCATCTGCACGATTGCCATGCGATAGCTGCACCCCTCGGGCGGCAGATAGAAGTCGGTGATCTCGGGAAACTGCTTCTGCAGCAGCGGCACGAACACCTCGTTGAGCGCCACGCCGAGTACCGCCGGTTCGTCGGGCGGCTTGCCCGTGTATGTCGAATGGTAGATCGCATCGCGGCGCATGGTGATGCGCTCGACCGTGAAGACAGGGAACCACTCCTGTTCGTTGTAGTAGCCCGTGTGGTCGCCGTAGGGGCCTTCGAGCGCGTGTTCGTACGCGGCGCCTGCGCCTTTGGCGGGGCGGGGAGGCGCGCCGGCAGGCGCCGCGCCGGGCTCGCCCGCCTGGGGGTAGATGAAGCCCTCGAGCACGATCTCGGCGCGCGCGGGCACCTGGAGCGTGTCGACGCCGGGCGTCAGGCACTTCGCGAGCTCGGTGCGGGCGCCGCGCAACAGGCCCGCGAACTGGTATTCGGAGAGCGTGTCGGGCACGGGCGTGACGGCGCCGAGGATCGTCGCCGGGTCGGCACCGAGCACGACTGCCACCGGGTACGGCTTGCCGGGGTGCTTCAGCGCGAACTCGCGGAAGTCGAGCGCGCCGCCGCGATGCGCGAGCCACCGCATGATGAGCTTGTTGCGGCCAATCAGCTGCTGGCGGTAGATGCCGAGATTCTGGCGCGTCTTGTTCGGGCCGCGCGTGACCGTCAGGCCCCAGGTGACGAGCGGGCCGGCGTCGCCGGGCCAGCAGGTCTGGATCGGCAGCTTCGCGAGATCGACGTCGTTGCCTTCCCAGACGATCTCCTGGCAGGGCGGCGCGCTCACGGTCCTCGGCGCCATGTCCCAGACGGCCTTGGCGAGCGTGAGGAGCTTGCCCGCGTCCTTCAGGCCGCGGGGCGGCTCGGGCTCCTTGAGCGCCGAGAGCAGGCGCCCCACGTCGCGCAGCGAGTCGAGCGCGGCGCCGTCGCCACCGCTTTCCGGCGCGTCGATGCCCATGCCGAGCGCGACGCGCCGGGGCGTGCCGAACAGATTGCCGAGCACCGGGAACGCGTGCGTCGAACGGTTCTCAAAGAGTAGGGCCGGGCCGCCGGCGCGCAGGACGCGGTCGCACAGCTCGGTCATTTCCAGCACCGGAGAGACGGCTTGCGGGACGCGGCGCAATTCGCCGAGCGTCTCCAGGCGACCAACGAAGTCGCGCAGGTCTTTGTATTTCATTGGGGGCCAGTCTTTGGCAACTCTGTGAGCCGCCCCGCAGGCCGGCTCGCGCGGCCAGTTCGGGGCCGGGTTGAACGACTGCGCGACGGTTGCAGGCCAGTTGTAGTCCGCGGCCGGCGCTCGAAGCCGGACGAAACACGGCGTAACGATTGTCGATTTTACCTGTGTTGGCTGGCACACGCTGGCAGCCAATCCGCATAACAAGCCGCAGAGGCGCTTGGCACGCGGTTTTCGGCGGATTGAACGGTGTTCATCATTACAATTAGTTATAGATTTGACAATCTATAGTATTGACGATCTATAACAGGCTGCTAGAATCCGTCCACACTGGTTGCAGGGTTTGAAATTTTTAACCACCTTCCCGGTCCTTCAGACGCAACGCGTCGCCGTTTTGCCGAACCCCTGCACGGCTTGCATACGGTCTAGATTGGTTGTCCTCGTCAGCGCCCCTTCGCGCTGGCTTTTCGCGTGAGAACTCCCGGCGCGCGCACATTGCGTGCCTGGTTGCCCAAAAGGAGTTCCACCCACGGCGAACTTGCCGTTTTCCCGACACCGCTGCCGCACCAGCCAGGGCGCGCGGTGTCTTGATCCTGCGATTGGCTGTCTGCCTCGTGCCGACCCCTGAGCCGGATCATGCAACATGGGGAGATCTGTAGATGAATACCTGGTTATCGTGGTGGCGCGCCGACGAGCGTGTAGCGCTTGGCCTGCGTGCGCTGCTGCGTCGTGGCACGCGTCTTAGCCATCACCTGTTCAGCATGGTTGGCGGCTGTGCCGTTCTGTTCGCGATTGCCGTCTGGCTCATGCCCACGCTGCGTGGCACGCTTGCCGCCCGCGTGATGCCGTTCGTTTCGGCGGCGGTACAGGCCGGCCCGGCACGTCTGCTGCAAGGCAACCCGCTGCCGTCGTTCGCGCCCCCCGGCGCAACGAACAACGACGACAACGCCGACGGCGCGATGCTGCCCACGGCTCTCGCACCCGATGCGGGTGCCACCGGCCCTGCCGGCGCCACGGGCATTTCGCCCGCAGGTTCCAACGGCACGGTCGCGAAGGTCGCGGCCTCGGTGTCGAACGGCGGCATCGCCACGCTCGACGCCGTGACGCTCAACGGCCTCGATCCGCGTGCACTGCCCACCAGCGTCGGCTCGCTGGCGCGCATGATCCCGCCCCAGCGCATCACGCCCGACGCACGCGACGACCGCGTGCTCGTGTCGGCGCGCGAACAGGCGCTCGTCGCCACCTATCTGGCGCGCCGCTACCGCGTGGCGCAGGAGCCAGTCGGCGAACTCGTGAAAGCGGCGTTCGACACCGGCCGGGAAGTGGGTCTCGATCCGCTGCTGCTGCTTGCCGTGATGGCGATCGAATCGGGCTTCAACCCGTACGCCGAAAGCGGCGTGGGCGCGCAGGGCCTCATGCAGGTCATGTCGAAGGTGCACTCGGACAAGTTCCAGTACTTCGGCGGTCAGCGCGCGGCGCTCGATCCGCTCGCGAACATCAAGGTCGGTGCGCTGGTGCTCAAGGATTGCATCGCGCGCGGCGGTTCGCTGCCGGGCGGCCTGCGTCTGTACGTCGGTTCGACCTCGCCCGACGACGGTGGCTACGGCGCCAAGGTGATGGCCGAGCGCGGGCGTCTGCGCGACGTCGCACGCGGCCGCAACGTGCCGATCAACGCACCGCAGGCGCCTGTCACCACGACGGCCAGCACGGCTGCGTCGCAGAAGGTGGCGAGCATCAACGGCGAGAAGCGCGTGCACGTGACGCTCGATAACGCCCACGCGATCGTCGAGAAGTCGTCGTCCGCGAACAGCGGTTCCGCTCAGGACGACGCCAGCACCAGCACGACGGCGCAGAAGCACGGCTCGTCCGAATTGGGTGCCTGAGTCTCCAGCTGAAAGACCGGACAAAACGAAGAAGGCACCCTCGGGTGCCTTTTTTCATTTCCCGCCCACTGCACTGCGTGCGGATCAGCGCCCGAAGAACCCGTGCAGCCGCTCGACCGCTTCCTCCAGACGCTCGTACGCCGTGGCATACGAGAGCCGCACGTACCGGCGCGGCGCGGCGACGCCGAAGTCCATGCCGGGCACCATCACCGTGCCCGCGTCGTGCAGCATGGCGCGGGTGAGCGCGTCGCTGTCGCCGGCGGCGGGGTGCGCGACGTTCGAGCAGTCGGCGTAGACGTAGAACGCGCCGTCGGGCATCACCGGCACCGTGAAGCCGAGCGACTCGAGCGCCGGCGCGATGAAGTCGCGGCGGCGCTTGAATTCGAGCCGCCGGCCTTCGTAGAGCTCGAGCGTGTCCGGCTCGAAGCAGGCAAGCGCGGCATGCTGCGCGAGCGCCGACGCGCAGATGAACAGGTTCTGCGCGAGCTTTTCGAATGCGCCGACCAGCGAGGGCGGCACCACGAGCCAGCCCAAACGCCAGCCGGTCATGTTGAAGTACTTCGAGAAGCTGTTGACGGTCACCACGTCGTCGCCGAACGACAGCGCGGAGACGGGCGGCGCGTCGTACGACAGGCCCTGATAGATTTCGTCGACGATCGTGAAGCCGCCGCGCGCGCGCACGCTTTGCACGATGCGCTTGAGTTCGTCGGGTTCGATCGAGGTGCCGGTGGGGTTCGACGGCGAGGCGAGCAGCACGCCGCGCGTGCGCGGCGACCACAGGCGCTCGACATCGGCGGCGGTGAGCTGGAAGCGCGCTTGCGGGCCGCTCGGCACGAGCACCGGCTTGCCTTCCGCGGCAGCCACGAAGTGGCGGTTGCACGGATAGCAGGGGTCGGGCATCAGCACTTCGTCGTCGCGGTCGACGAGCGCGGTGCAGGCGAGCAGGAGCGCCGCCGAGGCGCCGGCCGTCACGACGATGCGCGCGGGGTCGACCGTGAGGCCGTACGCGTGCTGATAGTGCGCGGCGATCGCCTCGCGCAGCGCGTGGATGCCGAGCGCGCTCGTGTATTGGGTGACGCCGCGGCGCAGCGCGGCGGCGGCGGCCTCGACGACGGGCTCGGGTGCCGTGAAGTCCGGCTCGCCGATCCCCATGTGGATGATGTCGCGTCCAGCGCGCTCGAGCTTCGCGGCTTCCTTCGCCAGTTCCATGACGTAGAAAGGCTGGATCTCGTCGACGCGCGCGGCTAGCCGCAGCAGCGGTTCGGCAACGGTGTTCATGCGGGTCTTTCCAGTGCTGACAGATCACGCGGCGCGCGGGGCAGGGCGCTCAGACGCACCCGCTTGCCCCGGCGGCTCGCGTTCTTACGACTTGCGGGCGTTTTGCGCTTCGGTGGCGCGCAGTTGCGCCGCGAGCTTGTCGAGCACGCCGTTCACGTACTTGTAGCCGTCCGAGCCGCCGAAGGTCTTCGTGAGCTCGACCGCCTCGTTGATCACGACGCGGTACGGAATGTCGACGTGATGCTTGAACTCGTAGGTCGCGACGAGCAGCACCGCGCGTTCGACGGGCGAAAGCTGCTCGATCGGACGGTCTAGGCACGGCGTGATGGCGGCGGACAGTTCGTCCGACTCGCGGATGACGCCGTGCAGGATCGCATCCAGATGCTCGTGATCGGCCTTGTCGTAGCCCTGCGAACCGCGCAGCTGCGCGTCGATCTCGCCGGCGGGCACACCCGACAGCAGCCACTGATACAACCCCTGCGTGGCCAGTTCGCGGGAGCGGCGGCGCGCGCTCTTCATTGCTGCTCCTCTTCGTCTTCCTCGTCTTCTTCTTCGTCGTCGCCGCCGTCGAGCTGCTCCAACGCCACCGTCAGGTTCGCCATTTCCACGGCGACGCGCGCGGCGTCACGACCCTTCTCGGTCATGCGGGCCACGGCCTGCTCGTCGTTCTCGGTGGTGAGCACGGCGTTCGCGATGGGCACGTTGAAGTCGAGCGAAACGCGCGAGATGCCCGCGCCGCTTTCGTTCGAGACGAGTTCGAAGTGGTACGTCTCGCCGCGCACGACGGCGCCGAGCGCGATCAGGGCGTCGAACTGGCCGCTTTCGGCGAGCTTTTGCAGCGCCAGCGGGATTTCGAGTGCGCCCGGCACGGTGACGAGCAGCACGTCTTCGCCCGTCACGCCGAGGCGTTCGAGTTCTTCGATGCAGGCGTCGGCGAGGCCGTTGCAGACGGGTTCGTTAAAGCGCGACTGGACGATGCCGATGCGCAGTCCGTCGCCGTCGAGGTTCGGTTGGTATTGTCCGATTTCCATGTGATGTCCGTAAGTTCGGTTGAGCGTGGTGACGCGTGAAAAGAGCGCAATGCGACTTCAGGCGCGCGACGAGACAGGGTCGGCGGCATCCGGCGGGCAGGGCGCTTGCGCGTTGCCGCCGGGCATCGGCACGAAGCCGGTGACTTCGAGACCGTAGCCCGACATGCTGCCGAGGCGGCGCGGCTTCGAGAGCACCTGCATGCGGCCCACGCCGAGTTCGCGCAGGATCTGCGCGCCGATGCCGTAGGTCTTGAAGTCCACCGGCCGGCGCGAGAGCGCTTCCGCGCGTTCTTTCTGGTCGAACGCCTTGAAGACGTCGATCAGATGTTCCTTGGGTTCGCCGCAGTTGAGCATGACGATCACGCCCACGTCGCGCGAGGCGATCTCGCGCATGGCGGCGTCGAGCGTCCACGAGTGCGTGGACGAACCCGTTTCGAGCAGATCCAGCACCGAGAGCGGCTCGTGCACGCGCACGGGCGTATCGACGTCGGGCTTCGGCGTGCCGCGCACGAGGGCGATGTGCGGCGTGCGCGTGGGGTGATCGACGTACATGACCGCGCGGAACGGGCCGTGGGCGGTTTGCATGGTGCGTTCGGCCACGCGCTCGACGATCGATTCGGTGCGGCTGCGGTAGTGGATCAGGTCCGCGATGGTGCCGACCTTCAGGCCGTGCTCCCGCGCGAACTCCATGAGGTCGGGCAGGCGCGCCATCGTGCCGTCGTCCTTGATGACTTCGCAGATCACCGAGGCCGGCGTGAGGCCGGCAAGCGCCGTGAAGTCGCAGCCCGCTTCGGTGTGGCCGGCACGCACGAGCACGCCGCCTGGCTGCGCCATGATCGGGAACACGTGGCCGGGCTGCACGATGTGCTCGGCGCGCGCGTCGTGCGCGACAGCCGCCTGGATCGTGCGGGCGCGGTCGGCGGCGGAAATGCCGGTCGTGACGCCTTCGGCGGCCTCGATGCTGACCGTGAACGCCGTGCCGTACTGCGTGCCGTTGCGGTAGGTCATGAGCGGCAGGTTGAGCAGCTTGCAGCGCTCCTGGGTGAGCGTGAGGCAGATCAGCCCGCGGCCGTACTTCGCCATGAAGTTGATGGCTTCAGGCGTGACGAACTCCGCAGCGATGACGAGGTCGCCCTCGTTTTCCCGGTCTTCTTCGTCGACGAGGATGACCATCTTGCCGGCTTTGAGCTCGGCGATGATCTCAGGGGTGGAGGCGAGCGTCATGTTGGGATTCTGGCTGCGATTCTGGCTGGAAAGGCCACATTTTACGCCACGCGGGCGGGCGCGTCGCCCAGAACGCGGGAGGACGCAGCGCCTTTTGGCCGATGGCCCGGTGTTGCGGCGTGCCGGGGCGGCGGCGCCCGGCTGCCGATGCTGGCCGGAGTGGTCGCGGGCGTCATGCCGCATGCGCGCGACTCCCGCCTGAACCGGCTTGCGGCGGGCGGGCGCGAGCGCGCGCGGCGTGCCGCTTCAGCGCAGGACCACGTCGTCTGCGAGTCCCTTCGTCAGTTCCAGCGCCTGACGCTCGAACAGGCGCCGGTACAGGCCGTTCTCCCGGCGCACGAGCGCGTCGTGCGTGCCTTCTTCCGCCACGCGTCCGCGCTCGAGCACCAGCAGCCGGTCGAGCGAGCGCACGGTCGAGAGCCGGTGCGCGACGACCACGGTCGTGCGGCCCTCCATGAGCCGCTCCATGGCCTGCTGGATCAGCACTTCGCTTTCGCTGTCGAGGCTCGAGGTCGCTTCGTCGAAAATCAGGACCGGTGCATTCGCGAGAAACGCGCGCGCGATCGCCACACGCTGGCGCTCGCCGCCCGAGAGCTTCACGCCGCGTTCGCCCACGAGCGTGTCGTAGCCGTGCGGCAGCGCCGTGATGAAGTCGTGGGCGCTCGCGAGTTTCGCCGCGCGCTCGATCTCGGCGTGCGTGGCGCCGGGCCGGGCATAAGCGATGTTCTCGGCAAGCGAGCGGTGGAACAGCACCGGCTCCTGCTGCACGATGGCGATCTGCGAGCGCAGCGACGCCTGCTGCACGCGCGCGATGTCCTGGCCATCGATCGTGATGCGCCCGCCGGAAACATCGTACAGGCGCTGGATCAGCTTGATCAGCGTGGTCTTGCCGGAACCCGAATGGCCGACGAGGCCCACGCGCTCGCCCGGCGCGATACGCAGCGTGAGGTTCTCGTAGAGCGGCCTCGTGTCCGCGTCATAGCGGAACGTCATGTTCTCGAAGCGGATATCGCCCTGATCGATCACGATGGGCGGCGCGTCGCGCTGGTCCTCGATGCCGAGCGGCGCCGCGTCGAGCGCGACGAGCTCTTCCATGTCGTTGACCGAGCGCTGCAGGTTGCGCACGTGCATGCCCACGTCGCGCAGGTAGCCCTTGAGCAGAAAGAACAGCGTGAGCGCGAACGTGATGTCGCCGACACTTGCGAGACCGCGTGCCCAAAGCAGCAGCGCCGCCCCGAGAATCGCCGCCTGCATGCCCACGAGCAGCGCGCCCTGCACACCGCCGTTGAGCGTGCCGCGCTGCCACGTGCGCCGCGTGCGGCTGCTCCACTTCGTGACGACGCGCGCGAGCCGCGCTTCTTCGCGCGTTTCCGCGCCGAACGCCTTGACGACGGCGTTGCATGAGATGGCATCGGCGAGCGCGCCGCCCATCTTCGTATCCCACTGGTTCGCGAGCCGGGCCGAGGGCGCGACGTAAAAGAGCGACAGCGAGATCGTGATCGCCAGATAGACCGCCGAGCCGAGGCCGACCACGAGGCCCATCACATGCCACTGCACGGCGAGCAGGATAGTCGAGCCGACCAGCATGACGAGCGACGGGAAGAGGGCGACGAGCAGCGTGTCGTTGAGCAGGTCGAGCGCCCACATGCCGCGCGTGATCTTGCGCACCGTGGAGCCGGCGAAGCTGTTCGCGTGCCAGTCCGTCGAGAAGCGCTGCACGCGGTGAAAGGCCTGCGTGGCGATCTCGCTCATCATGCGCAGCGTCAGCGTGATGATGTTGCGGTACGCGGCCTGCCGCATGATCGTGCCGCCGAGCCCGAGCGCCGTGAGCGCCCAGAACGCGACGACCGCCGCATGCCAGGCGGCGCTGCTGGCCGCGCCGCCGTGCGTGAGGGCGTCGACGAGCTGGCCTGCATAGTGCGGCGTGAGCACGTCGGCGAGCGCGCCGAGCAGCGAGGCGAGCGCAACGGCCGTGACGCGCACGGGCTGGCGCGCCCAGTGCCGGAAGGTGAAGCCGAGGACCTTGCGGAACGTTTGTCCGCCCGATTCGGGTTTCTTGTTTAGCTCTGTCATGGACAGCATGCTCCGGACGTGGCGCCCGAAGACTCTCCTGAAGCAAGCATGAAGCGTTAAGACGGAAAACGGGCTACGCACGCCCTGGCGTGCGTAGCCGGACGGCCTGACCTCGAATTCGCTGAATACGGCGCGGCGTCTGAAAACGTGCCGCGCGGGACGCGCTATGGCTGCGCTGGAAGCGGGACGGTTGCGTGACGCGACGCAACGTGCAACATCACCCGGACCATCGGCTTGGCGGCGCTCGTGTCAATCGTTGCCAACTGTGCCTCCTGGTTCGATTCGGGTGATGGGAGCGCGGCACGCCGTGCGGCGAGCGCGCAGGAAAGGCTAGATTCTAGCAGCGCCCCGGCGCGCGTGCTTGCGCGCGTGCGGGGCAGGGTGCGGGGCAAGTATTGCGCCGGCTCGGCGGCTTTTAATCCTGCGCGGCCGAATTCGCTGCTTTCTCGGCGGAGAGCATCCGCTCCACATACCGCGCAATCAGATCGATCTCCAGATTCACCTTCGTGCCAGCCTGAAGATGCTTGAGCGTGGTGACTTCGACGGTGTGCGGAATCAGGTTGATCGAGAATTCACAGCCGTCCGCGCGATCGTCGACCGAGTTGACCGTGAGGCTCACGCCGTTCACGGTGATCGAGCCCTTGTAGGCGAGATAGCGGCCGATGTCCGTCGGCGCGAGAATGCGCAGCTCGTGCGACTCGCCCACGGGGGCGAAGCGCGTGACGGTGCCGAGGCCGTCCACGTGACCCGAGACGATGTGGCCGCCCAGGCGGTCGTTCGCGCGCAGTGCCTTTTCGAGATTCACTTCGCCCGTCGCCGCGAGGCCCACGGTGCGGTTCAGGCTTTCGCGCGACACATCGACGTCGAATCCCGTTGCCGACTTCTCGATGACGGTCATGCACGCGCCCTGGATGGCGATGCTGTCGCCGAGCTGCACGTCGTCGAGGCCCAGGCTGCCTGCGTTGACGGCGAGGCGCACGCCTGCGTCGACGCCCGTGCCGAGCGGTTTGATCGATTCGATGCGGCCCACTGCCGCGACGATTCCGGTAAACATCGTGCTGTTCCTTGTGTTCAGTGCATCAGTCAGGTCAGGCGTCTTGCGTGGTGACGACGCGCGCGAGGATGCGCAGGTCGTTGCCGAGACGATCGACGGAATGAAATGCGAGGCGCGTGCGCTCCTCGAGCGTCGCGGGGGCCGCGATGTCGATCATGCCGAGCGAGTTCGTGCCGAGCAGCGACGGCGCCACGTACACGAGCAGTTCGTCCACGCAGCCTTCGCGCAGGAGCGACCCGTTGAGCTTGTAGCCGGCTTCCACGTGCAGTTCGTTGACGCCGCGCGCGGCGAGTTCCGCGAGCATGGCAGGCAGATCGACCTTGCCTTGCTCGTTGCCGAGCGCAACGATTTCGGCGCCGCGCACGCGCAGCGCTTCGGCGCGTTCTTCGTTGCTCGCGTCGAGCGCCGCGCAGAACACGAGCGTCGGCGCGCCGACGAAGATCTGCGCGAGCGGCGAGGCGTCGAGCCGGCTGTCGATCAGCACGCGCTTCGGCTGGCGCGGCGTGTCGACGGCGCGCACAGTCATGCGCGGATCGTCTCCCTTCACCGTGCCGATACCCGTCAGGATGGCCGAGGCCCGTGCGCGCCAGGCGTGGCCGTCGGCGCGTGCGGCTTCGCCCGTGATCCATTGGCTTTCGCCCGAGGGCAGACCCGTGCGGCCGTCGAGCGATGCCGCCACCTTCATGCGCACCCACGGGCGCTTGCGCGTCATGCGCGAAACGAAGCCGATGTTCAGCTCGCGCGCCTCGTTGGCCAGGAGGCCGCAACGCACGTCGATCCCCGCGTCGCGCAGGATCGACAGGCCGCGCCCCGACACGAGCGGGTTCGGGTCTTCCATCGCCGCGATCACGCGCCCGACCTTCGCTTCGATCAACGCATTCGCGCAGGGCGGCGTGCGGCCGAAGTGGCTGCACGGCTCGAGCGTCACATAGGCCGTCGCGCCGCGCAGGTCGTGGCCGCGCGCGCGGGCGTCCTTCATCGCCTGGATTTCGGCGTGATCCTGGCCGGCCGGCTGCGTGTAGCCCTCGCCGATCACCACGCCGTCCTTCACCAGCACGCAGCCCACGCGCGGGTTCGGGTCGGTCGTGTACAGGCCGCGCTGCGCGAGCGCGAGCGCACGCTCCATGTGGACGAAATCGGATTGCGAAAACATCGTCGGGCTTTCTCTCGGGCGGCGGTCGGATGGGGGCCGGCGAGGCGCGCGCCGCGCCGGCGGTCGATGGCGCGATGCCTTATTGCGTCACGTTTTCAGCCGCGGCGTGCGCAGCGAACGCGCTGCGCGCCGCGGCGATCGTCTCGTCGAGGATCGCGTCGTCGTGGGCGCTCGACACGAAACCCGCCTCGTAGGCCGAAGGCGCGAAGTAGACGCCCGCGTCCAGCATGCGGTGGAAGAAGCGGTTGAAGTGCGCGATATCGCTCTTCGTGACCTCGGCGAAGCTGCCCGGCACCTTGTCCGCGAAATAGAGGCCGAACATGCCGCCCACCGAATCCGCCACGAACGGCACCTTCGTTTCGCGCGCCGCAGCCGTTAGCCCCTTCGCGAGACGTTCGGTCTTCGCCGTGAGCTGCTCGTAGAAGCCGGGCGCCTGAATGAGCTGCAGCGTCTTCAAGCCCGCGGCGACGGCGATCGGGTTGCCCGAGAGCGTACCTGCCTGGTACACCGAGCCGTTCGGCGCGAGGTGATCCATGATCTCGCGGCGGCCGCCGAACGCCGCCGCCGGCATGCCGCCGCCGATCACCTTGCCGAGGCACACCATGTCCGCCTCGACGCCGTAGAGCGCCTGCGCGCCGCGCAGGCCGACGCGGAAGCCGCACATCACTTCGTCGAAGATCAGCACGCTGCCGTGCTTCGCCGTGAGGCTGCGCAGCGCGCCGATGAATTCGGGCGTGGCCTTCACGAGGTTCATGTTGCCCGCGACCGGCTCGACGATCACGGCGGCGATCTCGTCGCCGAACGCCTTGAACGCTTCTTCGAGCGCAGCGACGTTGTTGTATTCGAGCACTGTGGTGTGCTTCGCGATGTCCACCGGCACGCCGGCCGACGTCGGGTTGCCGAACGTGAGCAGGCCGGAGCCCGCCTTCACGAGCAGGCTGTCGGCGTGGCCGTGGTAGCAGCCTTCGAACTTCACGATGCGGTCGCGCTTCGTGAAGCCGCGCGCGAGGCGCAGCGCGCTCATCGTGGCCTCGGTGCCGCTCGACACCATGCGCACCTGCTCCATCGACGGCACGATCCTGCAGATTTCCTCGGCGATCTCGATCTCGGCCTCGGTGGGTGCGCCGAACGAGAAGCCGTTCGCGAGCACGCGCTGCACGGCTTCGAGCACTTCCGGATGCACGTGGCCGACGATCATCGGGCCCCACGAGCCGATGTAGTCGATATAGCGCTTGCCCTCGGCGTCCCAGAAGTACGGCCCCTGCGCGCGCTCGATGAAGCGCGGCGTGCCGCCGACCGAGCGGAACGCGCGCACGGGCGAATTCACGCCGCCCGGGATGGTGCGCTGGGCGCGTTCGAAGAGGGCTTCGTTGCGGTTCTGCGTGCTGGGCTGGGTGCTGGACATGAGTGCTGGACCTGCGAAAGTGGTGTGGCGCTCGGCGCGGACGAAAGGGGCCGGCGTACGGGCCCAGGCGGCGCCGCGAGGGCGCGGGCGATGGGGCTGTGCTGCCGAAATTGTACCGGAGTCGCGCGGATCGGGCCGGCGCCCCGGGTTGGCGTGGGCGTTCCCGGGCGGCCGGATTCAGCGCGCTGGTTGCTTGCGTTTGCGTGTTGGCGGCAGCGCGAGGGGCGGCACCGTCTCGCGCGGATCGACTTTCACGGCGGCTCGTTTGCGCGCGGGCCGGGTTGCACCCGGTGCGGGGCCGTCTTGCACCGCCGATGCCATGCGCGCGTCGTGCCACGCCTGCATGGCCGCGAGAGCCGGCGCCGGCATCGGCCGCCGCCCCGTCAGCTCCGCCCAGCGCTTTTCCAGCGCGCCTTCGGCAACCGGCTTGATGACCGTGCCTGAACTCTGCGCGTCCCACGTCTGGATCGAAAACGGGTGGGGCCGCAGATCGTCGCGCGCGATGACCACTTCTTCGCCCGCATCGACGAGCCAGTCGTAGACGAAGTCGATGCACAGCCGGTAGCCGCGCTTGTACGCGGCGTCCGGCACCTCGTAAGGCGCGCGCGTGACGTAGCCGGACCCGAAGAGCCCGCGCGGCTCGCTGGCGACGCGGTGCAGGAACACCCGGTCGCCCGGCAGGATGCCGCGCGCGAAGCCGCATCCCCAGGTGTCGGCGACGGCTTCCCCGGCGCGCACGCGGCGCGCGAAGTCGGGCAGTTCGGGCCAGGGCCACTTCTTGGGGCTCCAGATGAGCAGGAAGGCGGTCATATCGGCGACGCGGGCAAGTTGAGCGAAAGCGGGCAGCTTAGCGCAAAGCCGCGATGCCGCCGCCGCATGGGAGGCGGCGCATGGCGGGCGAGGGGCGTCAGGTACAATTCGGCGGCACCGCGTTGCCGTTTTGTCCGCTTTCGTCCGCTCCCGCAGCGACGGATGAATCGGCCCATGACATCGAGACCGCGCGAGCCGCGCGCGTTCCGCCGCCCTACACACCATGTCCCATTCCCCGCGCCGCCGGCCCGATGGCCGGCTGATCCTGTTGCTGGGCGCACTCGCCGCCTGCGGTCCGCTCGCCACCGACATGTATCTGCCGAGCCTGCCCGCCATCGCGCAGTCGTTCGGCGTGAGCGCCGCCGCCGCGGCCTCGACGCTCACGAGCTTCATGGCCGGCTTCTCGATCGGCATGCTGCTGTACGGCCCGGTTTCCGACGCGTATGGCCGCCGCCCCGTGCTGCTCGGCGGCATCGCGCTCTTTACGCTCGCCAGCATTGCCTGCTGGCTCTCGTTCTCGGTGGGCGAGCTCGTGATCGTGCGCTTTCTGCAGGCGCTCGGCGCGGGCGCGGCCTCGGTGCTCTCGCGCGCCATCGCGCGCGACGCGCACGAGCCTTCCGACGCCGCCAAAGTCCTTTCGATGGTCGCGATCGTCACGGCGATCGGGCCGTTGCTCGCGCCGCTCATCGGCGGACAGCTGCTGCTGATCGGCGGCTGGCGCGTGGTGTTCGTCGTGCTCACGCTGTTCGGCCTCGCGTGCGCCGTGGCTGCCTACCTGCGCGTGCCCGAAACCTGGCCGCCGGAAAAACGCGAAAGCGCAGCCGTGCTGCGCTCGTTCGCGGCTTATGGACGTCTGCTGCGCGATCCGCTCGTCTGGGGGCACATGCTCTGCGGCGGCATGGCGTTCGCCGCGATGTTCACCTACATCTCGGCGACGCCGTTCGTCTATATCGAGTACTTCCATGTCTCGCCGCAGCACTATGGGTTCTTCTTCGGCGCAAACGTGTTCGGCATCATGCTCGGCAACTTTCTGAACACGCGCTTCATCGGGCGTCTCGGCACCCTGCGCATGGTGTCGATCGCGTCGGGCGTGAGCGTCGCCGCGTCGCTCTTTGTCGCGCTCATGTGCGTGACCGGCTGGGGCGGGCTGTGGTCGATCGTGTTCGGCCTCTTCTTCGTGGTGAGCGTGGTGGGGCTGCTCGGCGCGAACTGCGCAACCGATCTCATGTACCGCTATCCGAAGAACGCGGGCGCGGCGGCGGCGGTGTTCGGCGCGACGCAGCTTGGCCTCGGCGCGCTCGCCAGCGCCGTGGTCGGCTGGTTCCCGGGTGTCTCGCCGTTCGGCATGGGCGTGACGATCGGTGTGTGCGGCCTGCTCACGTGGGTGGGACGCGCGCTCGTCGTGAAGTGGCACGGCACACCGGCACCTGAGGCGGTGCAAACGGCCACGCCGTGAGCGTGACGTGGCGTGCAATGGAAATGGGACGCCGAGGCGTCCCATTTCTTTCGTTGCCCGGGTAAGCGGGATCTAGTCGCGCGCCGTAGGCGACGCGCCGTGGCTCAACCAGTCGAGCACGGCCGATGCGTCGTCGTCGGCATGCTCGCGCGCCTTTTCGACGGCGTTGCCGAGGTCCGCATCGGGCGAAGCGCGGCGAATCGCGACGCCTACCGCGAGGATGTCGATCATCAGCAGATGCAGGATGCGCGAGATCATCGAAAGCTGCGATTCGCGCATCTCGATGTGATCGGTTTCGAGCGCAACGGTCGCGCGTCGCGCGAGCGGCGTGTTGCTCGACGTGATCGCGATCACCTTCGCGCCCGCCTGCATGGCGACGTCGAGTACACGCAGCAGTTCCGGCGCGCGGCCCGACTTCGAGACGGCGACGATCACGTCGCCCTTGCCGAGCAGCGCGGCGGAAGCGGCCTGCATGTACAGGTCGCCATAGGCGATGGTCGGGATGCCGAAGCGGAAGAACTTGTAGTGCGCGTCCTGCGCGACGATGTGCGAATTGCCGAGGCCGTAGAACTCGATGCGGCGCGCGCCGTTGAGCAGCGTGATCGCACTCTCGACCTGCTCGAAGTTCAGGTGCTCGCGCAGCTGCAGGATGGCCGACACGGTGTTGTCGAGCACCTTCGCGCCGAAGTCGGTGGCGGTGTCGCCCAGATGCACCTGGCTGTGGCTCACCGGAATCGTGCCCGTGAGGCCCGTGGCGAGCTTGAGCTTGAAGTCAGAAAGGCCCTGGCAGCCGAGCGAGCGGCAGAAGCGGATGACCGTGGGCTGGCTCACGTCGGCCTTGCGCGCGATATCGACGATCGGATCGTTGATGATCGAGCGCGGATGGTTGAGCGCGAGGTCGGCCACGCGGCGCTCGGCGGGCGTGAGCGCATCGCGCATCTGGCGAATGCGCTCGAACACGGCCGACGAGCCGCCGCCCGCGCGATTCGACAACTGCTCCGCGAGAATGGCCGAAACGCCGAGGAACGCGGGATACTCCGCCGTGATCACGTAAGTGGGGACGTTCGAGAGATACGTGTCGAAACGGCCCTTCGCCTCGAAGCGCTGGCGGAACGACGAGCGCGTGAAGAGCTCGCCCAGGCGCGGCACCACGCCGCCGCCGATGTAGATGCCGCCGAGCGAGCCGAGCGTCATCGCGATGTTGCCCGCGAAGCTGCCGAGAATGCCGCAGAAGCATTCGACGGTCTCCACCGCGAGCGGCTCGCCCTCGTGGGCGCGGTTCACGACTTCGGCCGTGCCGAGGTCGGCGGGCAGCTTCTTTTTGTCGCGAGCGGCGAGCGCGCGATAGATCAGTTCGAGGCCGGGCCCCGCGCACACGCGTTCGAACGACACATGCGGCCATTTCTTGCGCGCGAACTGCAGCACGATGTCTTCGCGCTCGTCCTGCGGCGAGAAGCTCGCGTGGCCGCCTTCGCTGCCGAGCGCGATCCAGCGGTCGTCGGCGGGAATCAGGCCCGAGACGCCGAGACCCGTGCCTGGCCCGAGCAGGCCGATCACGCTGTTCTGGCGGCGCTGGCCGCCGCCTACCTGCACGCGCTGCGAGTCGGTCAGGCCGGGCAGCGCCATGGCGAGCGCGGTGAAGTCGTTGACGACCAGCAGCGTGTCGAAGCCGAGCGAGCGGCGCGTCGCTTCGATCGAGAAGGTCCAGTCGTGATTGGTCATGCGCACCTGGTCGCCGTCGACCGGATTCGCAATCGCGATGGCCGCATGATTCACGCGGCCGATCTTGTTGTCCTTCAGGTACTGCTGGATCACTTCCGCGACGCCTGGATACTGCGCGCACGGATACACGCGCACCTGGCCGATTTCGCCCGGACCCGTTTCCAGCGCGAAGCGCGCGTTGGTTCCGCCGATGTCGGCGAGCAGCCTCGGACCGTCGGCGTGCTGGCCTGCGCCAGGGGCGTTTTTATTAGGCGCACCAGTAGACATCGAGTCTCACTCCCTTGTCGTTCGCCAGCTTCGAGATGGCGTTGTTTTGTTCGGCCGCGGCGGCCTGTTGCAGCACTTCGAGCTTGCGCTGTCCCGCGATCAGCAGGAACAGCCGGTCGACCTGGCGCAGCGCCTGCATCGACCACGACACGCGCGCGTGGGGCGCTGCCTGCGGATGCACGGCCACGAACGGGCGCGCCGTGGTGATGGCTTCGTGCCATTCGGGGGCGTCGGCGAAAATCGAGGCCGTGTGGCCGTCCTCGCCCATGCCGAGCACGGCGACGTTCGGCAGCTTGCGGGCCGGGTCGGCGTTGAGCGCGGCGACGTGCGCGTCGAGGTCCTGCGCCACGTCGACGAGCGGCAGGAAGCGTGCGCCGGCCGCTTCGTGCGTAAGCAGCGTCTCGCGCGCGAGACGCGCGTTGCTCGCGGAGTCGGTGTCCGGCACCCAGCGGTCGTCGACGAGCGTGACGTCGATGTGCGCCCAGTCGAAACGGTGCGTCGAGAGGGCCTCGAGGAACGGGCGCGGGCTCGTGCCGCCGGAGACGGCAAGCGTGGCACGGCGCGCGGCAGTACCGGGCGCCGCCTGCTGAGCGGCGAGCGACGCATGTAGCGCGTCGCCCACGGCTCGCGCCAGCGCGTCGGATTGGACGCGCGGGTCGTCGAATACGTGAAGCTCGATCACTTCTCCTCCATGCTGCTTTTTTGTAGGTCTACGGGGTAGTTCATCTGTCCGGTCCGGCGTCGCGCTCACTGTGCGTACCGCCTTGCAATCCCATCAATTCTCTTCTTCGAGCCAGCAGGTGCCGTGCTGCGCGAGCATCGCGCTCGAAGCCGCCGGGCCCCATGTGCCGGCCGCGTACGGCTTGGGCGCGCGGGGCGTTGCCGCCCACTCGTTGAGGATCGGCTCGACCCACGTCCATGCCGCTTCCTGTTCGTCGCGGCGCACGAAGAGGGCGAGGCGCCCGTTGATCACGTCGAGCAGCAGGCGCTGGTAGGCCTCCATCTGGCCTTCGCGGAAGAACTGGTCGAACGCGAGGTCCAGATGCACGCTCGCGAGATTCATGCCTTCGCCGGGCTGCTTCGCGAGGCAGTAGAGGCGGATGTTCTCGTTCGGCTGCAGGCGGATCACGAGGCGGTTCGCGCCCGGGCGCAGCGCCGGCGCGCCGAGCGCCGAATGCGGCACCGGGCGGAAGTTCACGACGATCTCGGCCACGCGGTCGGCAAGGCGCTTGCCGGTGCGCAGGAAGAAGGGCACGCCCGCCCAGCGCCAGTTCTCGATCTCCACCTTGAGCGCGACGAAAGTTTCCGTGTGGCTCTCGGGGTTCACGCCATGCTCGGTCGCATAGCCCGGCACCGCCTGGCCGCGGATCACGCCCGCATGGTACTGCCCGCGCACGGCGACCTTGCTGATGTCGAGCGGATTGATCGGCTTGAGCGCGCGCAGCACGCGAAGCTTTTCGTCACGCACCGAATCCGAATCCATCGAATGCGGCGGCTCCATGGCGACGATCGAAAGCAGCTGCAACAGGTGATTTTGCACCATGTCGCGCAGCGCGCCAGTGTTGTCATAAAAGTCGCCGCGCGCTTCGACGCCCAGTTCCTCGGCAATCGTGATCTGGATGCTCTCGACCCATTCGCGACGCCACAGCGGCTCGAAGAGCGCGTTGCCGAAACGCAGCGCGAGCAGGTTCTGCACCGGCTCCTTGCCGAGGTAATGGTCGATCCGGTAGATCTGGCCTTCCGCGAAGATCTCGCCCACCGCGTCGTTGATCGCGTTGGACGACTTGAGGTCGTAGCCGAGCGGCTTTTCCAGCACGATGCGTGAGTTCTCGTTCAGACCCACGGCGGCAAGCGCGCGGCAGATCGGCACGAACAGCGACGGGCCCGTCGCCAGATAGAACACGCGGATGCCGGGCAGCGACGCGATGCCGTCGCGCAGATGCGTGAAGTCTTCGGCGCGCGAGAGGTCGAGCTTCACGTAGACGATGCGCTCGAGGAAGCCGGCCCAGGCGTTGTCGTCGAAGCCGCCGTTCTTCTTCACGTGCGGCTTGACGTGCTCGTCGACCCACTGGATGTACGCGGCGCGATCCTCTTCATGGCGCGCGACACCCACGATCTTGCCGGACTCCGCGAGCATGCCTGAACGGTGCGCTTCATACAGGGCGGGGAGGATCTTGCGCATCGAGAGGTCGCCGGTGGCGCCGAAGAGCACGAACGTGAAACCTGAATCGATCTGGGTTTGCATGAGTCTCAGTCAGAATCCTGGGGGCCGCAGCAGGGTACAACGGGTGCCTGTCTATGTGGGCGATCGGGCGGCCGTAGTCCGATAAAATTTTTTTTGACACTGAATTGTAGTTTAACTACAATCCAAATCAAGAGGTAACGTTCATTCGATGAAAAAAGCGTGGAGCGCAGCCAGCAAGGCGGTTTGCGCGGTTTCGCGAGTGGACGGAATGCCCCCTCATGTTAACGGAGAACAACGCGGGACTCAGCCCGGCTTGCCAGTGAGCCGCGCGCCCGGTTCCCCGGCATGCGGAGGCTTCAAGGCTGCGTGACGCAAGCGGCGCCTCGGCCGGCCGGGTGGCCGGTGAAAATCAAAAGAGGAGACAGTCAAGTTGCATTCCGAACCACTCATCTCTTGAGCGTCCTGCGGCCGGTAACCGGCACGCGGCCCGCGCGCATCTAATGAAAAGCACGCGCGCGCGGCACTCCGGCGCCCGTCCGTCCAGTGTTTTGCCTGTTTTGCCTGTTTGACCAACCACCGCACCCTGGTGATCAGGGGCCAATCGTTTTTTGTTCAGGTGTCTGGAGGAGATAAGCAATGAAATTCCGCGCGATCATGGGCGCCCTGTGCGCAGCAGGTCTGTTGGGCGGCGTCGCCACCGCGCAAGCGGCCGAGTCCCTCGAAGTGCTGCACTGGTGGACTTCGGGCGGCGAGTCGAAGGCCGTTGGCGTGCTCAAGGACGACATGACGAAGCAGGGCTATGTGTGGAAGGACTTCGCGGTCGCCGGTGGCGCGGGTGCGGCGGCCATGACTGCACTGAAGACCCAGGTGATCTCGGGCAACGCACCGACGGCCGCCCAGATCAAGGGTCCGCTGATCCAGGAATGGGCTGATCAGGGCGTGCTGGTGAACGTCGACTCTGTCGCCGGCGACTGGAAGGCCAATCTGCCCCCGCAGATCGACAAGATCATGCACGCCGACGGCCACTACGTTGCCGCGCCGTTCTCGGTGCACCGTGTGAACTGGGTGTGGATCAACAAGGCAGCGCTCGACAAGGTGGGCGGCAAGGTGCCGACCACGTGGCCGGAATTCTTCGCGCTGGCCGACAAGATGAAGGCCGCGGGCATCCAGCCGGTCGCCGCCGGCGGCCAGCCGTGGCAGGACCTGACGCTGTGGGAAGACGTGGTCCTCTCGCAGGGCGCGGACTTCTACAAGAAGGCGCTCGTCGATCTCGACCAGAAGACCCTCACGTCGCAGCAGATGGTCGGCGTGTTCGACACGGTCCGCAAGATCGAGTCGTACATGGATAACGGCCGCACGGGCCGCGACTGGAACCTCGCCACGGCCATGGTCATCAACGGCAAGGCCGGCATGCAGTTCATGGGCGACTGGGCCAAGGGCGAGTTCGCGAACGCGAACAAGCAGCCGGATACCGACTATGTTTGCGCAGCCGTGCCCGGCACGGCGAAGGCCTACACTTTCAACGTCGACTCGTTCGTGTTCTTCCAGCAGAAGGGCCAGAAGGCGGCCACGCCGGGCCAGCTCGCGCTCGCGAAGACGATCATGAGCCCGGCCTTCCAGGAGCAGTTCAGCCTGTACAAGGGTTCGATTCCGGTTCGTCTCGGCGTGGACATGAGCAAGTTCGACGCGTGCGCGAAGAAGTCGTACGCGGATGAGCAGACCGCGATCAAGGCCGGCGGCTATGTGCCGTCGCTCGCTCATGGTATGGCTCAGCCGGACGCAACGGCCGGTGCGATCACCGACGTCGTGACGAAGTTCATGAACTCGAACCAGGATTCGAAGAGCGCGGTGGAAGCGCTCGCGAAGGCTGCGAAGACGAAGTGAGCGTAGCGTAGCAGGTTAGTGCTGTAAGACGGGGGGCGCCATACGTGGCGCGCCCCGGGCATGACGGTTCGCCCTCTGAACCCCATCATCGTGCGAAAGCTGTTTTCGCACCGTACCAGGAGTTGCGCAGTGACTGCTTCTCTTAGCGGCAACGGCAAGGCGGCCACGCCTGCTACCCGCCGCGCGTCGCCCATGGCGGCGCTCGCAGACCGCTGGATCCCGAAGCTGGTGCTTTCGCCCAGCATTCTGATCAGCCTCGTATTCGTCTACGGCTTCATTCTCATTACCGGCTATCTGTCGCTCTCGAACTCGCGGCTGATGCCGCGCTATGAGTTCGCGGGTCTCGACCGCTATCGCGAGCTGTTCTCCAACGACGTCTGGTGGACGTCGGCGCAGAACCTCGGATGGTTCGGCATCCCGTTCATCGCGATCTGCGTGGGGCTCGGGCTGTTCCTCGCGATCCTGCTCGACCAGCAGATTCGTCAGGAAGGCGCATTGCGCGCGGTGTTCCTCTATCCGATGGCGCTCTCGTACATCGTGACGGGCACGGCATGGCAGTGGATCTTCAATCCGGACCTCGGCATTCAGCAGGTGATGCACAGCATCGGCTGGACGAGCTTCCAGATCGACTGGCTCAACGACCCGGACAAGGCCATTTTCTGTATCGTGGTCGCCGCCGTGTGGCAGTCCACGGGCTTTTGCATGGCGCTGTTCCTGGCCGGCCTGCGCGGTGTCGATAGCGAGATCTTCAAGGCGGCCCAGGTGGACGGGGCGACGCTGCCCACGATCTACCGCAAGATCGTGATTCCGAGCATGCGTCCGGTGTTCTTCTCCGTGCTGCTGATCCTGTGCCACATCACGATCAAGACGTTCGACCTCGTCGTCGCGCTCACCGCGGGCGGCCCGGGTACGTCGTCGTCGCTGCCGGCCATCTTCATGTACACGTTTTCGTTCAACCGCGGGCAGCTCGGCGTCGGCGCAGCTTCGTCGATGATGATGCTCGCCACTGTCGTGGCCGTGCTCGTGCCGCTCATGTATCTGGAATCGAGGAGCACGCGCAATGCAGCCTAAGATGAACGTGAGCCGCGTGGTCATCTATGCGGCGCTGATCCTGTTCGCGTTGTACTTCCTGTTCCCGCTCTACGTGATGCTGTCGACTTCGTTCAAGTCGCTCGACCAGATTCACACGGGCACCATGCTCTCGCTGCCGACGAGCCCGACCTTCGCGCCGTGGATCAAGGCGTGGAGCCAGGCATGTACCGGCGTGCGCTGTGACGGCATGCAGCCGTTCTTCATGAACTCGGTGAAGATGGTGATTCCGGCCGTGCTGATCTCGTCGATCATCGGCGCGTTCAACGGTTACGTGCTCACGCACTGGCGCTTTCGCGGCGCGGACGCGCTCTTCACGATGCTGCTGGTGGGCTGCTTCATCCCGTTCCAGGCCATCCTGCTGCCGATGGCGCGTCTCGAAGGCTTCCTCGGCCTGTCGAACACGATTGGCGGCCTGGTGCTGGTGCACGTCGTGTACGGCATTGCGTTCACCAC
Organism: Paraburkholderia heleia NBRC 101817; assembly: GCF_000739775.1. Classification (GTDB taxonomy): domain Bacteria; phylum Pseudomonadota; class Gammaproteobacteria; order Burkholderiales; family Burkholderiaceae; genus Paraburkholderia; species Paraburkholderia heleia. Next base: position 50,661 of record NZ_BBJH01000004.1, read on the forward strand.
GATGTTCTTCCGCAACTTCTACGTGAGCGTGCCCGCTGAACTCGTCAAGGCCGCGCGCATCGACGGCGCCGGTTTCTTCATGATCTTCACGCGCATCATGCTGCCGATCTCGCTGCCCATCTTCATGGTGTGCCTGATCTGGCAATTCACGCAGATCTGGAATGACTTCCTGTTCGGTATCGTGTTTTCGGGCGTCGATTCGATGCCGATCACGGTGGCGCTGAACAATCTCGTGAACACGTCCACGGGCGTGAAGGAATACAACGTCGACATGGCCGGCGCGATCATCGCCGCGCTGCCCACGCTGCTCGTCTACGTGATCGCCGGCCGCTACTTCGTGCGCGGCCTCACGGCGGGCGCGGTGAAGGGTTAAACCCGCATTCGATTAAAAGGATTCATAGCATCATGGCAAGCCTTTCCATTCGCGACGTCTACAAGACCTACCCGAACGGGGTCCCCGTCCTCAAGGGCGTGAACATCGATATCGAAGACGGCCAGTTCCTGATTCTGGTCGGCGGCTCGGGTTGCGGCAAGTCGACGCTGCTCAACATGATCGCGGGTCTCGAAACCGTGACCAAGGGCGAGATCTGCATGGACGGCAAGGTGGTGAATAACCTCTCGCCGAAGGACCGCGATATCGCAATGGTGTTCCAGTCGTACGCGCTCTATCCGTCCATGACGGTGCGCGAGAACATCTCGTTCGGCCTGAACATCCGCAAGGTGCCGAAGGCCGAGCAAGCGCAGATCGTTGACCGCGTGTCGAGCATGCTGCAGATCCAGCACCTGCTCGACCGCAAGCCCGGCCAGCTCTCGGGCGGCCAGCGCCAGCGCGTGGCGATGGGCCGCGCGCTCGCACGCGATCCGATCATGTTCCTGTTCGACGAGCCGCTCTCGAACCTCGACGCGAAGCTGCGCATCGAAATGCGCTCGGAAATCAAGCTGCTGCATCAGCGCGTGGGCAAGACGATCGTCTACGTGACGCACGACCAGATCGAAGCGATGACGCTCGGCGACCGCATCGCGGTGATGAAGGACGGCATCGTGCAGCAGTTCGGCGCGCCGCAGGACATCTATGACTCGCCGTCGAACCTCTTCGTGGCGGGCTTCATTGGCGCGCCGCCGATGAACTTCATCAACGGCAAGCTGGTGGAGCAGGGTTCGGGCATCGGTATCGAACTCGACACGGGTGTGGCGCGCAGCGTGCTGAACCTGCCGTTCGAAGCGAACAAGCTGCGCGGCCAGATCGGCCAGGAAGTGGTGCTGGGCCTGCGCCCGGAGCGCATCACCGACGCGCGCAGCTCGCACGACGGCCACGGCCACGAGCTGCAGCGTCACTCGGTGAAGGTCGACGTGATCGAGCCGACCGGTCCGGACACGCTCGTGTTCGCGCAGGTGAACGGCAAGCGCATCGTGAGCCGCGTGCACCCGGGTGCGAACCCGCAGCCGCTCAACAACATGGAACTGCTGTTCGACGTGTCGAAGGCCGTGTTGTTCGACCCGAAGACGGAAGAGCGCCTCGCCTGATCGCCGCGCGCCGGTTTGCCCGGCGCAATGACAAAACCCCGTTTGCTGCGCACGCAGCAACGGGGTTTTGTCATATCGACACGCCGATGCGCGGTTCGGTCAGGGCGCGTGCGAATGATGCTGTCCGTGCCCGACCGGGTGCGGCTGCAACAGCACGAGCACAGCGCCCGCGCCGCCGTCGTGCGGCCGCGCCTGGCAGAACGCGATGACTTCTTCCTTCTGAACGAGCCACGCGCGCACCTTGCCCTTGAGCACCGGCTCCTTGCCGACGGAACCGAGGCCCTTGCCGTGGATCACGCGCACGCAGCGCAGCCCGCGCTTGCCCGCTTCACGAATGAAGTTCTGCAGGGCCTCGCGCGCTTCCTCGCGGCGCATGCCATGCAGGTCGAGTTGCGCCTGCACGATCCACGTGCCGCGCCGCAGCTTCTTGACGACCTCCTCGCTCACGCCGGGGCGGTGGTAGTAGAGCGAGTCGTCGGTGTCGAGAAACGCTTCCGGGTCGAATTCGTCGGAGATCGCTTCGTGCAGCACGGCCTGCTCGTCGAGCCGCGTTTGCAGCGGCAGCGGCACGGGTGCCGCGCGGCGCGGCTGCGCGCGAACGGGCTGCCTGAGCGGCGCGACCTGGCCGATCTCGCGGCGAAACAGGTCGCTGTCGGCGGCGGCTTCGACGCGCGCCGCCTGTGCAGCCGCGCGTTCGCGCTCGCGCTGGCGGGTTTGCACCTTGAGCGCGTCGCGCAGGCTGCCGAGGCCGGCGAAGCCAGAAGCCGTCTTGCCGGCCGCGGCTTCCTCCGCTGCCGGAACCGGCGTGGGCTCAGGAGCAGGGCGAGCCGTGGCGGGGCGCCTGGGCTCGCCCGGGTGGGGCACGTTCTTGGGCATGGCGAAGGACGCTGGGTGAGTTGGCGCCCGTCCGGCTTAGCGGTCGGCCTCGGCGCTCATCACGTGCGCCTGGCCCAGTTCGTTGACGGTCTCGAGGAAGCGCTGCGCGTCGAGCGCGGCCATACAGCCCGTACCCGCGCTCGTGATCGCCTGGCGATAGACATGATCCTGCACGTCGCCGGCCGCGAACACGCCCGGCACGCTCGTGCCGGTGGCGTTGCCGCTCAGGCCGCCGTTCGTGATGATGTAGCCGTTCTTCATCTCGAGCTGGCCTTCGAAGATGTCCGTGTTCGGCTTGTGGCCGATCGCGACGAACAGACCCTGCAGGTCGAGTTCGGTGGTCTCGCCCGTCTTCACGTTCTTGATGCGCAGGCCGTTCACGCCGCCTTCGTTGCCCTTCACTTCGTCGAGCACGTGATCCCACTTGATCTCGACCACGCCTTCCTTTTCCTTTTCCAGCAGGCGGTCGATCAGGATCGGCTCGGCGCGGAACCTGTCGCGGCGGTGGACGACCGTGACCTTCTTCGCGATGCCCGAGAGGTAGAGCGCTTCTTCGACGGCCGTGTTGCCGCCGCCGACCACGGCGACGTGCTGGTTGCGGTAGAAGAAGCCGTCGCAGGTCGCGCAGGCCGATACGCCGCGGCCCATGTACAGCTCTTCGCTCGGCAGGCCGAGATATTGCGCCGACGCGCCGGTCGCGATGATGAGCGAGTCGCAGGTGTACTCGCCCGAGTCGCCGATCAGGCGGATGGGCTTTTCGTTTAGCCTGGCCGTATGGATGTGATCGAACACGATTTCCGTGTTGAAGCGCTCGGCGTGCTCGAGGAAACGCTGCATCAGTTCGGGGCCTTGCACGCCGTTCGGGTCTGCGGGCCAGTTTTCGACGTCGGTCGTCGTCATGAGCTGGCCGCCCTGGGCGAGGCCGGTGACGAGCAGCGGCGAAAGGTTCGCGCGCGCCGCATAGACGGCAGCCGTGTAGCCGGCGGGGCCGGAACCGAGAATCAGGACTTTCGCGTGTTTGGTTGCAGACATGATCGCATTCCGTAGAAAGACGCAGCGTGGCGCGTAAGGCCGGGCGCCCGGCAAGGGCCGCCGGGCGCTGCGGCGGGGCTCACGCATGGAGTTGGGCATCAGCCCGCAATTATAAAGGCGGGGGGCCTTCGCCGCTTAATGAAGCTTCCTCATCGGCGCGATAGCCTGAACTCGCGGCCGCATGTCGCCCTGCGGCGCCTGCGCAGCGTTGTCAGTTACCGTCATTTACAGCGAGGGGGCGCCGGGGCAGAAACAACGCGTTTACAATAGGCCGGATCGGACGACGGCGGCCGCGCCCGTCTGCCCGGGGTTTCGGGCAGACGGCAGGACTGGCGGACCGCAAACGCATCAAGAATCAGCCCAGGATTCAATGGCCAAAGCTCCCTATTCCGCGCAGGCGCAGGCATTGCCTCACCGCATGTCGCGCCTTTTCACCGAAATTCGCTGGATCCTGCAGGTCGCGCTAGGCGTGTTCCTGCTGATGGCGCTCATCAGCTACAGCCGCCATGACCCGAGCTGGACGCACGCGGCCCAGGTCGACCACATCTCGAACTGGGCGGGGCGCGTCGGCGCGCGCGTCTCGGACATCCTGCTGCTGCTGTTCGGGCTTTCGGCCTACTGGTGGATCGTGCTGCTCGCCCGCCTCATCTCGGCGAACTACCAGCGCATCACGCACCACGAAGCGGTTGCCGACGATGACGAAGACAAGCCGCGCGACATCAGCTGGGTCGCCGAAGCCTTGTCGTTCGTGCTCGTCATGCTGTCGAGCTGCGGCATCGAAGCGCTGCGCATGTGGTCGCTCAAGGTGCAGTTGCCCCAGGCGCCCGGCGGCGTGGTGGGCGGCGCGGTTGCGCGCGGCGTTTCGCACGCGCTCGGCTTCACGGGCGGCACGCTCGCGCTCCTGCTCGCGCTCGCCATCGGTCTTTCGCTTTATTTCCGCTTTTCGTGGCTCTCGGTCGCCGAAAAGGTCGGCGAATCCATCATCAGCGCCGTAACCATGGCGAGGCTGCGCCGCGAGGCGGGCCGCGACCGCAAGCTCGGCGAAGCGGCGGCCGTGAAGCGCGAAGGCAAGGTCGAGCGCGGCCGCGTGAAGATCGAGGAACACGAGCCGGTGACGATCGTGCCGCCGGTGGTCACGCCGCAGCGCTCCGAGCGCGTGGAGAAAGAGCGCCAGGTGCCGCTCTTCAAGGACCTGCCGGGCGACTCCACGCTGCCGGCGATCTCGCTGCTCGACCCGGCGGCGGCCACCCAGGAAACCATCTCCGACGACACGCTCGAATTCACCTCGCGCCTGATCGAGAAGAAGCTCAAGGACTTCGGCGTGGACGTGGCCGTGGTGGCCGCGTATCCGGGCCCGGTCGTCACGCGCTACGAGATCGAACCGGCCACGGGCGTGAAGGGCAGCCAGATCGTGAACCTCGCGAAGGACCTTGCGCGTTCGCTCTCGCTCGTCTCGATCCGCGTGGTGGAAACGATTCCGGGCAAGAATTTCATGGCGCTGGAACTGCCGAACCAGCGCCGCCAGACCGTGCGTCTTTCGGAAATCCTCGGCTCGGCGGTTTATGCCGATGCGCCTTCGGCGCTCACCATGGGCCTTGGCAAGGACATCGGCGGCAAGCCGGTTTGCGCCGATCTCGCGAAGATGCCCCACCTGCTCGTGGCCGGCACGACCGGCTCGGGCAAGTCGGTGGGGATCAACGCGATGATCCTGTCGCTCCTCTACAAGGCGAGCGCCGAGCAGGTCCGCATGATCCTGATCGACCCGAAGATGCTCGAAATGAGCGTCTACGAGGGCATTCCGCATCTGCTCTGCCCGGTCGTGACCGACATGCGCCAGGCCGGCAACGCGCTGAACTGGACCGTGGCCGAGATGGAGCGCCGCTACAAGCTCATGAGCAAGCTGGGCGTGCGCAATCTCGCGGGCTACAACAACAAGATCGATGAGGCGAACAAGCGCGAGGAGAAGATCCCGAACCCGTTCAGCCTCACGCCGGACGATCCGGAGCCGTGCCAAAAGCTGCCGCATATCGTGGTCGTGATCGACGAACTCGCCGACCTCATGATGGTGGTCGGCAAGAAGGTCGAGGAGCTGATCGCGCGTATCGCACAGAAGGCGCGCGCGGCCGGCATCCACCTGATTCTCGCGACCCAGCGGCCTTCGGTGGACGTCATCACCGGCCTCATCAAGGCCAACGTGCCGACGCGCATCGCGTTCCAGGTCTCCTCGAAGATCGACTCGCGCACGATTCTCGACCAGATGGGCGCCGAGTCGCTGCTCGGCATGGGCGACATGCTCTACCTGCCGCCGGGCACCGGTCTGCCCGTGCGCGTGCACGGCGCGTTCGTGGCCGACGACGAGGTGCACCGCGTCGTCGAGAAGCTCAAGGAGCAGGGCGAGCCGAACTATATCGAAGGCATTCTCGAAGGCGGGGTGGGCGGCGAGGGCGACGAGGGCACCGCTGCGGGAACCAGCGGCACCGGCGACGAGTCCGATCCGCTGTACGACCAGGCCGTCGAAGTGGTCATCAAGAATCGCCGCGCGTCGATTTCGCTCGTGCAGCGGCACTTGCGCATCGGCTACAACCGCGCGGCGCGGCTGCTCGAACAGATGGAGCAGTCCGGGCTCGTTTCGGCGATGTCGTCGAGCGGCAACCGCGAGATCCTCGTGCCCAACCGCGGCGACGCCGAATAAGCCACGCTGGCCGCCGCTCTTTGCAGCGGCTCAGGTAACGGCGCGGCAACGGCTCCCGGCAACCCGGCGGCCAAAGAAACACCTCTTGGAGAACGATAGATGCAGTATCCGGCTGGACTTCCGACCCGCTTTGCGCGCACCGCGCGCCGCGCCCTCTTCGTTGCGCTCGGCGCGTCGGTCCTGATGGTCTCGCAGGCGTATGCGAGCGGCACCGATCAACTGAAGCAGTTCGTCTCGCAGGTGCATTCCGCGCGCGGCAGTTTCGTTCAGCGGGAACTCAAGGCGCCCTCGGGCGCGAAGAACGCCAGCGACGCCATTGCCACGGCCACGCTGAACGCCAGGACGTCGAGCGGCACATTCGTGTTCGCGCGGCCCGGCAAGTTCATCTGGTCGTATGAGAAGCCATATCAGCAGGTGCTGCAGTCGGACGGCGACAACCTCTACGTCTACGACAAGGACCTTAACCAGGTGACCGAGCGCAAGCTCGGCGGCGCACTCGGCGCGAGCCCGGCGGCGATCCTGTTCGGCAGCAACGATCTCGACAAGAACTTCACGCTCTCCGACGCGGGCGTGAAGAACGGCATCGACTGGCTGGAGCTGGTTCCGAAGTCGAAGGACACGCAGTTCAAGAGCGTGGGCATCGGCTTTCGCGACGGGAACCTCGAAGCCATGGAACTGCACGACGTGTTCGGCAACGTGACGCTGCTCACGTTCTCCAACATCGAGAAGAACCCTTCGCTGCCGGCTTCGACCTTCAAGTTCGTGCGGCCGCAGGGCGCCGATCTGATCACGGGCGGCGCGAATTAAAGCGGTTCACTCGCGCTCCACGTAAGAACGGGCGGCTCCTTATGCGGGCCGCCCGTTTTTTATACGCCGTCGATTCTCAGGCCGTGAAGCGGATCAAGCCGTCCGCGCCGGCCGTGCGTGTGACCTTGCCCGCGAGCCAGAGCAGGTTCAGGTGCGCGAGCGCCTCGCCCATCGCGAAGGTCATCTGGTGGATATCGAGCTCGCGCCTGAACATGATCGGCACGATGTCCGCGGCGCTTTGCGGCGCGCGTTCGCACGCTTCGATCACTTCGGCAAGACGCGCGTCATGGTGTGCGCGCAACTGCGCGATGCGCGTGCGCACGCCGCGAAACGGCTTGCCGTGCGAGGGCAGCACGAGCGTGTTCTCGGGCAAGGTTTCGTAGCGGCCGAGCGATTCGAGATAGAGGCCTAGCGGATTGCCTTCCGGCTCCATGTCGAACACGGAGACGTTGGTCGAGATGCGCGGCAGCACCATGTCGCCGGAGATCAGCACGCCGGTTGCTGCGCAGAACAGCGCGCAATGCTCGGGCGAATGCCCGTAGCCCGTGATGACGCGCCAGTCGCGCCCGCCGATCGCCACCGTGTCGGCTTCGCGCAGGCGGCGGTACTGCGTGGGCAGAGCGGGGACGAGGCTGCCGTAGTAGCCGTGGCGGTTGCGCAGCTTGTCGAGCGAGGCTTCGTCGGTGAGCCCGTGGCGCGCGAAATGGCGCGCGGCGCCTTCGCCGCCCGCGTTCGAGCCGTCGCCGGCCGCCATCACGCGGGCCTGCATGTATTCGCCGAGCGTGGTCCACAGGCGCACGTCCCAGCGCGCCTTGTCCCCGCCCGCGCAAATCCAGTGCGCAAGGCCGATATGGTCGGGGTGGCAATGCGTGACGAGCACGCGAAGCACCGGCAGGCCTTCCAGCTGGTTCTCGAACACGGCTTCCCAGCGGGCCTTGATGGTGTCGTTGGTGATGCCGCAGTCCACCACGGTCCAGCCTGGCTGGCCGTCGATCTCGTCGCGCAGCAGCCAGAGGTTGATGTGGTCGAGCGCGAACGGCAGCGGCATACGCAGCCATTTCACGCCGGGCGCGACGTCGAAGGCGAGGCCCGGCTCCGGCAGGGTGTCGGCGTAGGGGTAGTCGAGCTGGTGTTCGAGGGCGTTCATTGGGGGTGTCTTCTCCTGTGCGGGGCGGCATTGGCGCTTGAGCGCCTCGTCCGGCCCCATGCAAAGCGCGTCTTGCGCGTCGCTCCTGCCGGTTGCATAACCGCGTACTTGACGATAACGTAAACGTCGATTCTATCGTCCCTCGCGTTGTCGTGCAGACAACCGCCGGGCCAGCCGCCTTTCGCACACCATGACGACCCAGTACACGATTACCGAACTCGCCCGGGAATTCGACGTAACGCCGCGCGCGATCCGCTTCTACGAGGACCAGGGCCTCCTCGCGCCGAGCCGCGAAGGCGCGGGCGGCTTGAAGCGCGTCTTTTCGGGGCGCGATCGCACGCGGCTGAAGCTGACGCTGCGCGGCAAGCGCCTCGGCTTCACGCTCTCGGAGATCCGCACGCTGCTCGACCTTTACGAGTCGCCGACCGACACGCTCCCGCAGCTCCAGGCGTTCCTCGACACCGTGGTGCATCACCGCGAGATACTCGAGCGCCAGCGCGCGGACCTCGACGCGACGCTCGAAGACCTCGCGCAGTACGAGGCCCAGGCGCGCGCGCTGCTCGACAGGAATGCGACGCACGAGAGCGAGATGCACGATAGCGACGCTCCCGCCGCCGCTCGCGCGAAACCCTGACGCTCGCGCAACGGGCATGGCCGCCATGAAACACTTCCCGAAACTGCTTTCTTCGCAGATCGGCTTCGATGTCGCGCAGACCATGCTCGACGGCTTCAACCGTCACTACCACAACTTCTGCGACGCGGCGGCGAGGGCGCGGACGTTCTTCGAGGCGGCCGACTGGCGCGCTTTGCAGCAGCTCGCGCGCGAGCGCATCGCTTCCTATGACGATCGCGTGAAGGAGTGCGTGGTGGCGCTCGAAGACGAATATGGCGCCGAGAGCATCGATGACGAAGTCTGGCAGCAGATCAAGCTGCACTACATCGGCCTGCTCACCACGCACCGGCAACCCGAATGCGCGGAGACGTTCTTCAATTCCGTGTGCTGCAAGATCCTGCATCGCTCCTACTTCAACAACGATTTCATCTTCGTGCGGCCCGCCATCTCGACCGAATACATCGAGAACGACGAGCCTGCCGCGAAGCCCACCTACCGCGCCTACTATCCGGGCAAGGACGGCGTCGCGGCGACGCTCGAGCGCATCGTCACGAACTTCCAGCTGGAGACGCCGTTCGAGGATCTCGGGCGCGACGTCGACTGCATCATGCAGACGATGCTCGGCACCTTCGGTGTGGTCGAGCCCAAGCCGAACTTCCAGATTCACGTGCTGTCGTCGCTGTTTTTCCGCCATAAAGGCGCGTATATCGTCGGGCGCATCATCAACGGCGATCTGCTCGCGCCGTTCGTCGTGCCGATCCGTCATGTGGAGCCGGGCAAGCTTGCACTGGACACGGTGCTGCTGCGCACGGAGCAGCTGCTCGTTCTCTTCAGCTTCTCGCACTCGTATTTTCTGGTGGACATGGAAGTGCCGTCCGCCTATGTCGAGTTTCTGCGCACCATCATGCCGCGCAAGGCCAAGGGCGAAATCTACACATCGCTCGGCTTGCAGAAGCAGGGCAAGAACCTGTTCTATCGCGACCTGCTGCACCACCTCTCGCATTCGAGCGACCGGTTCATCGTTGCGCCAGGCATACGCGGCATGGTGATGATCGTGTTCACGCTGCCTTCGTATCCGTACGTGTTCAAGGTCATCAAGGACAGCTTTCCCGCGCCGAAAGAGACCACGCGCGAGCAGGTCGAAGCGAAGTATCAGCTCGTGAAGCGCCACGACCGGCTAGGGCGCCTTGCCGACACGCTCGAATATTCGAGCGTGGCGCTGCCCATCGCGCGGCTCGACGAGGCGCTCGTGCGCGAGCTGGAAACGCTTGCGCCCTCGATGCTCGAGTACGAGGGAGACAAGCTCGTGATCCGTCACGTCTACATCGAGCGGCGCATGGTGCCGCTCAATCTCTATCTGCAGAACGGCAGTGACGCCGAAGTCGAGCATGGCATACGCGAATACGGCAACGCGATCAAGGATCTGCTGCGCGCGAACATCTTTCCGGGCGACTTGCTCTACAAGAATTTCGGCGTGACGCGCAACGGCCGGGTGGTGTTCTACGACTACGACGAGATCGAATATCTCACCGACTGCAACGTGCGCGCCGTGCCGCCGCCGCGTCATGAGGAAGACGAACTATCGGCCGAGCCGTGGTACGCAGTCGGCCCGCGCGATATTTTTCCGCAGACGTACGGCGCGTTCCTGCTCGGCGATCCGCGCGTGAAGCGCGCGTTTCTCGCGCATCACGCGGACTTCTTCGAGCCCGGGCTCTGGCAGGAGAGCCGCGCGAGGCTCATCGCGGGCGAAGTGCCGGACTGCTTTCCCTACGACGCATCGATTCGTTTCCGCGTGTGTTACCCCGAACGTTTCGCGCGCGAAGAGGCGCCGGCCGTGCGTGTTGCCTGAGCGCGCGGCCAGGATTTGAACGGATTCAAGCTAATTCAAACGGATTTCAAGCGGATTCATCGAGGAGCACCAACATGAGTGAGACGCAAAAGCAGGATGCCATCGTGATCGTTTCGGCGGCGCGCACGCCGATGGCGGGTTTTCAGGGCGATTTCGCGGCGCTCACCGCGCCGCAGCTCGGCGCGGCCGCGATCGCGGCGGCCGTCGGGCGCGCGGGGTTGAAGCCCGAACAGATCGACGAGGTCGTGATGGGCTGCGTGCTGCCCGCGGGGCAGGGCCAGGCGCCCGCGCGCCAGGCGGCGCTCGGCGCGGGCCTGCCGCCCGCAGCGGGCGCGACGACCGTCAACAAGATGTGCGGCTCGGGCATGCGCGCGGCGATGTTCGCGCACGACATGTTGCTGGCGGGCTCGGCCGATGTGATCGTCGCGGGCGGCATGGAGAGCATGTCGAACGCGCCTTATCTGCTGCCGAAGGCGCGCGCCGGCATGCGCATGGGCCATGGCCAGGTGCTCGATCACATGTTCCTCGACGGCCTCGAAGATGCCTATGACAAGGGCCGTTTGATGGGCACGTTCGCGGAAGAATGCGCGGGCGAGTACGACTTCTCGCGCGAGCGTCAGGACGCGTTCGCGATCGAGTCGCTCAAGCGCGCGAAACGCGCCAACGAGGACGGCTCGTTCGCTTGGGAGATCGCGCCGGTGAAGGTGACCTCGCGCGCGGGTGAAACGACCATCGAGCGCGACGAGCAGCCGTTCAAGTCCAATCCCGACAAGATCCCGACGCTCAAGCCCGCGTTCAGCAAAACCGGCACGGTGACGGCAGCAAATTCGTCGTCGATTTCGGACGGCGCGGCGGCGCTCGTGATGATGCGCGAATCGACGGCGCAGCAGCTCGGCCTTACGCCGCTCGCGCGCGTGACGGGCCATTCCACCTTCGCGCAGCAGCCCGCGAAGTTCACGACGGCGCCGGTGGGCGCGATCCGGAAGCTGTTCGAAAAGACCGGCTGGACGGCGGAAGACGTCGATCTCTACGAAATCAACGAGGCCTTTGCCGTGGTCACGATGGCCGCGATGAAGGAGCACGATCTGCCGCACGAGAAGGTCAACGTGAACGGCGGCGCGTGTGCGCTCGGTCACCCGATCGGCGCTTCGGGCGCGCGCATTCTCGTGACGCTGATCGGCGCGTTGCGCGCACGCGGCGGCAAGCGCGGCGTGGCGACGCTGTGCATCGGCGGTGGAGAAGCCACGGCGATGGGCGTCGAACTGCTGTAGGCTAGCGCCAGAAGAAGCGCACCGCTTTGCAGGGCGGGGAAGCGGTGCGCCGCAGCGGCTTCAATGCACAGACAAGCAAGGTGACGAGATGAAGACAGCGTTGATCGTGGGCGCGTCGCGGGGCCTCGGTTTCGAGTTCGCGCGGCAGTATGCGAAGGCCGGCTGGCGCGTGCTGGCCACCGCGCGCGGGCCCGAAGCGCTCGAGGCCCTGCGCGCAATCGGCGCGCAGACCTTCCAGCTCGATATCGCGCGGCCGGAGGAAATCGCCGCGCTCGGCTGGAAGCTCGACGGCGAGCGGCTCGACGTGGCGCTCGTCGTCTCAGGCGTCTACGGCCCGCGCACCGAGGGCGTGGAGACCATCACGGCCGAAGACTTCGAATACGTGATGAACACCAACGTGCGCGGCCCGATGCAGCTGATTCCCGTCCTGTTGCCGCTCGTCGACGACGCCCACGGCGTGCTCGGCGTGCTGTCGAGCCGTATGGGCAGCATTGCGGAGACCACGGGCACCACGGGCTGGCTCTATCGCGCGAGCAAGGCCGCGCTCAACGACGTGCTGAAGATCACCTCGCTGCAAACGCGCCGCGCCACCTGCGTCGCGCTGCATCCGGGCTGGGTGCGCACCGACATGGGCGGCGCGCACGCGGCGATCGACCCGGCGGCGAGCGTCGCCGGCATGCGCGAGGTGGTGGCCGAGGCGGCCGCCGCGCGCGACGTCTTCAACGGCCGCTTCTTCCAGTACGACGGCACCGAACTCGACTGGTAAAGCGCCGCCCATCTGCGCTACGCTTGCGGCCTCTCGCAACGGAGCCCTGACCCATGAACGCCGAACCCGCGCGCGTTGTCCCGCCCGCCACCCGGCCCGCCGAGTGTCCCTGCGGCGGCGCCGCGCCCAGCCAGAAGGCGCCGGTCGGGGCGCCGCGCTACGCGCAATGCTGTGGCCGCTTCATCGACGGCGCGGCGATCCCCGCCACGGCGCTCGAACTGATGCGCTCGCGCTACACCGCCTACGTGCTGGGCGAAGAGGCGTATCTGCGCTCGACATGGGCGCCCGAAACCTGTCCCGCCGATCTCGACGTCGACTCCGCGGCCGAGGGCGCCCCGCGCTGGCTGGGTCTTGCCGTGAAGCGCCACGAACAACGCGACGACGCGCACGCGATCGTCGAATTTGTCGCGCGCTACAAAACTGGCGGCCGCGCGTACCGGCTGCACGAAACAAGCCGCTTCACGCGAGGCGGCGACGGCCGCTGGCGTTATGTTGACGGCGACGTTTCGTCTGGCTAATGAATCGCTGGCTGCCGGCGGAAATAACGCCTTTGCAAACAAGCGCTTACTGAATAATCAGCCATCGCGCGGCTGTTGTCCGCGCGCGACGCTCCCACCGGCCCCTTTAAAAGCTCGCATGCTCGCTGCGAACCGGACGCCGTGCCTCGCGGGACTTCGGGCCGTTGGCATGCCTTATGCCGGGTTACCCCTGAATTGCACAACAAATATTTGTCGTGCGAGTATCTATTCACAGCGTCCGGCGCGATACGTAAGTGCATAGTGAGAAAGCTTTTTCGCACGTGCATGTATCGATGGCAGACGGGTGCTGGCGGCGGGTCTGATCGACGATAGAACTGCGCCGCGCAGGTGCTCCGATCGATGTAAATCCCCGTTACGGGTCGTGCCTTCGCTCCCGCCCTCGCGGCCAGGCGCCATGGTGTCCCGTTGTGCCCTGAACGGGGCAAGTACGGGGCAAGGTCGGACGGTTGGCGGATTCACAGCAGCAGGTCCTTTGCAGGTGGTGTAGCGCATGGCGTTCAGGAAGCTCCTTACCGGATGGGTCGTAGCCGGCACCGCGTGTGTGCTTTCGGTTGCTCACGCTGCGTCGCTTGCCGATCCGGCAAGTGCGAGTGCGAACCCGCAGCTCGCCGCCAACGCCGCGGTCACGCATTCCGCCAACGCTTCCCAATCCGGCCTCGCAGGCGGTCCCCTCGGCAACGCCAACGTGCCGCGCATTGCGCTCGACGACGCGTATCTGCCCGTTGTGCCCGCCAGCATGAATGAGCAGGTGATCCGCGTTCCCGTCGATGCATCGGGCGACGTCACGCTCGAAACCACGATTTACCGCCCGAACGGCCCCGGCCCGTTCCCAATGGTGATCTTCAATCACGGCAAGATTCCCGGCGACCCGCGCCTCCAGTCGCGCAGCGACCCGCTTTCGTTCGCGCGCGAATTCGTGCGCCGCGGCTACGTCGTCGTCGCGCCGAACCGCCAGGGCTTCGCGGATTCGGGCGGCTCGTATCAGCAGGACGGCTGCGATGTCGCGAGCAACGGCCTCGGCCAGGCGGCCGATGTCGCTTCGACCATCGCGTACATGTCGAAGCAGCCCTATGTCGACGCGAGCCAGATCATTGTCGCGGGCACCTCGCACGGCGGCCTGGCCACCATGGCCTATGGGACCGAGGCGGCCAGTGGCGTGCGCGCACTCATCAACTTTTCGGGCGGCCTGCGCCAGGACGCCTGCACGGGCTGGCAGAGCAACCTGACCCAGGCGTTCGGCGACTACGGCGGCAAGGCCCGCGTCGCCTCGCTCTGGCTCTACGGCGACAACGACTCGGTGTGGTCGCCCGATCTCGTCACGAAGATGTTCGCCGCTTACCACGACGCGCAAACGGGTGAGAACCGCCCGGCCGCGATGGCGAAGCTCGTGGACTTCGGCGCCTACAAGAACGACGCGCACCGCCTCGTGGGCGATCGCGACGGCGTGAAGATCTGGTGGCCCACGGTCGAGGCGTTCCTCGCCAACCGCGGCCTGCCGACGGCGGTGCAATACCGCGTGGCCACGCCGGCCGCGCCGCGCGGCACCGGCTTCGCGCAGATCGACTCGGTCGGCGCGGTGCCTTACGTCGATCAGGCGGGCCGCGACGGTTATCGCAACTTTCTCAAGCAGTATCCGAGCCGGGCCTTCGCGGTGTCCGACTCGGGCGCGTGGTCGTGGGCCGAGGGCGGCGACAATCCGATGGCCGTGGCGATCTCGAACTGTGAAAAGCACAGCGCCGATCCTTGCCGGCTCTATGCCGTCAACAACACGGTAGTCTGGAACAACGGCGGCACGCAGACCGCCCAGACCGGCGACAGCGACCCGACGCGCGCGACTGCAGACAACAACGACGACGGCGACCACCCGCTGGCGAGCCGGTAAGGCGCGTTGCCCGGCCGCGGCCGGGCGCGGACTCTCCATCGCATCCTGAATGCTTGCGGCCCCAAAGCGGGCCGCTTTGCGTTTGCGCGGGCAGTTTGCCTTTCTAACCGCGCCGGCCATTTCCTCGCATGCCACCCGTTGTGCCGCCTCCTGTCGGCTGACTTTCGCGCCGGCGCGCTCGCCACGCGTCGCCAAAAATACCCGCCGCGCCCTCCCGCGTTATGCAAATTCGCACCGCCGCGCAGATTTTTTGCATAAGGCGGGTTCACTTTGCCGTCGTCAATTCCGCGCATTTCCGGTCTTTCTTTTTCATCGGTGCGCAGTTGTCCCGAACCGCTCGAAACATCGCGCTGCCGTGGGTTGGAGGGCGAATTTCGGGGTAGTGCATTGCGGCAGCTAACACGTTAATCTCGGTCCCGCTGTCGTATCGGGAGTCGTATTTGAATTCGCTATCGCACCCTGCACAACCCGCACACCCTGCGCACCTTGCCCGCGAAGATCGCGCCGCAACCGACTGGGTCGCTCGCAGCCTGCGTGCCGTGTGGCACCCCTGCACCCAGATGAAACATCACGAGCGCCTGCCGCTCGTAGCCGTCGCGCGCGCAGAAGGCCCGTGGCTGCACGACCGCGAGGGCGGCCGCTATCTGGACGCGATCAGTTCGTGGTGGGTGAATCTCTTCGGCCACGCCAATGCCTCAATCAATGCCGCGCTCAAGGCGCAGCTCGACACGCTCGAGCACGTCATGCTCGCGGGCTGCACGCACGAGCCCGCCGTGGAACTCGCCGAGCGGCTGTCGGCGCGCACGGGAGGCATGCTCGGCCACGCGTTCTTCGCCTCCGATGGCGCGTCGGCCGTCGAAATCGCGCTCAAGATGAGCTTTCATTCGTGGCGCAACCGCGGCGAGAGCGGCAAACGCGAATTCGTCTGCCTCGCCAACAGCTATCACGGCGAAACCATCGGCGCGCTCGGCGTGACCGATGTGAAGCTCTTCAGGGATGCTTACGATCCGCTGCTGCATCACGCGCATGTGGGCGCTTCACCCGACGCACGCGCGGCGCAACCCGGCGAAACGGCTGCACATGTCGCGGCCCGCGCACTGGCCGATGTCGAACGTCTTTTCGTCGAGCGCGAGGGGCGTATCGCCGCGCTGATCGTCGAGCCGCTCGTGCAGTGCGCAGCCGGCATGGCGATGCACGATCCTGCGTATCTCAAGGGCCTGCGCGCGCTGTGCGACCGTCATCGCGTGCACCTGATCGCCGATGAAATCGCTGTGGGCTGCGGGCGCACCGGCACGTTCTTCGCATGCGAGCAGGCGGGCATCTGGCCCGATCTGCTCACGCTTTCGAAGGGCATCAGCGGCGGTTATCTGCCGCTATCGATCGTGCTTTCGCGCGATGCCATCTACGAGTCGTTTTACGACGACGACACGACGCGCGGTTTCCTCCATTCGCATTCGTACACGGGCAATCCGCTCGCGTGCCGGGCCGCGCTCGCCACGCTCGACCTGTTCGAGCGCGATGACGTGCTGGCTGCGAACGTACGCAAATCGGCGCAACTGCGCGAATGGTTCGAGCCGTTCGCGGTGCATCCGCTCGTGCGCAACCTGCGCCAGTGCGGCACGATACTCGCGTTCGACGTTGCGCTCGCGGACCCGCAGCGCGCGGCGACGTTCTCGCGACGCTTCTTCGAAAACGCACTGCAGCGCGAACTGCTGCTGCGCCCGATCGGCACGACGGTCTACGTCATGCCGCCATATATTCTGGACAACGAAATGCAGGCGTTCCTCGCAGCGCGCACGCGCGAGACTTTCGACGCCACCGTCGCGGAGGACCTCTGATATGGCGCATCCCAGCCTGTTGCTCGATACCCTCGATCGGAGCTTGCGCGACATCGACGCGCGCGGCCTGCGCCGCAGCCGCCGCACCGCCGACACGCCGTGCAGCGCCCACATGCAGGTGGACGGCCGCGCGACCATCGGCTTTGCGAGCAACGACTATCTCGGTCTCGCCGCGCACCCGCAACTGGTGGCGGCCATCGCCGAAGGCGCGCAGCGTTACGGCGCGGGCAGCGGCGGCTCGCATCTGCTCGGCGGCCACTCGCGCGCGCATGCGCAACTCGAAGACGATCTCGCGGCATTCGCGGGCACCTTCGTCGCTGCGCCGCGCGCGCTGTACTTCAGTACCGGCTACATGGCGAACCTGGCCGTGCTCACCGCGCTCGCGGGGCGCGGCACGACGATCTTTTCCGACTCGCTCAACCACGCCTCGCTGATCGACGGCGCACGGCTCTCGCGCGCCGACATCCAGATCTATCCGCATGCCGACATGACGGCGCTCGCCGCGTTGCTCGAAGCCTCCGACGCGAGCGCAAAACTGATCGTGAGCGACACCGTGTTCAGCATGGACGGCGACGTCGCGCCGCTCGCGCGTCTCGTCGAACTCGCCGAACAGCATGGCGCGTGGCTCGTGGTCGACGATGCGCACGGTTTCGGCGTGCTTGGGCCACAGGGCCGCGGCGCGCTCGCGCAAGCCGCGCTGCGCTCGGAACATCTCGTGATGGTCGGCACGCTCGGCAAGGCGGCGGGCGTGTCGGGCGCGTTCATTTGCGCGCATGGCACCGTGATCGAGTGGCTCGTGCAGCGTGCGCGGCCGTACATCTTCACCACGGCTTCGTCACCGGCGGTGGCGCACGCGGTGTCCGCGAGCCTGCGGTTGATCGAAGGCGAGGAGGGCGATGCGCGCCGCGCGCATCTGAAGCATCTGATCGCGCGCACGCGTGCGCTGCTCGGGCGAACCTGCTGGCAACCCGTCGACTCGCATACCGCCGTGCAGCCGCTCGTCATCGGCGCGAACGAGGCGACGCTCGCGCTGCAGACCGCGCTGGAGCGCGACGGCCTGTGGGTGCCGGCCATTCGTCCGCCCACCGTGCCGGAGGGCACGTCGCGCCTGCGCATATCGCTCTCGGCTGCGCATTCGGACGCCGATCTCGACCGGCTGAACGCATCGCTGCAGCGCGCGAGTCTCGAGGCACGGACAAACGCGCAGGAGTGCGCGCAATGACGGTTTCGCTTTTCGTCACCGGTACCGATACCGAAATCGGCAAGACCTTCGTGAGCGCGGCGCTGCTGCGCGGCTTCGCCCACGCGGGGCTGCGCGCCACGGCGCTCAAGCCGGTCGCCGCGGGCGCGTACGAGCGCGACGGCGTGTGGCACAACGAGGACGCCGATCAGCTCGACGCCGCCGCGAGCGTGCTGCTGCCGCCTGAGATGCGCACGCCGTTTCTGCTCAAGGAGCCCGCCGCGCCGCACATTGCCGCTGCGCTCGAAGGCGTGACGCTCGATATGGCGCGCATCGTCGATTGCTACGAGGCGGCGTGCGAGCGCGCGGATGCCGTCGTCGTGGAAGGCGTGGGTGGTTTTCGCGTGCCCCTCACGGCAACCGTCGATACCGCCGATCTCGCCGTCGCGCTCGGTCTGCCCGTGGTGCTCGTGGTGGGCATGCGCCTCGGCTGCATCAGCCATGCCCTGCTCACTGCCGAAGCGATTGCCGCGCGCGGCTTGACGCTCGCGGGCTGGGTCGCGAACCGTATCGATCCGGCCATGACGTTCCCCGAAGACAACATCGCCGCGCTGCGCGAGCGTCTCGCCGCCCAGTACGGCGCGCCGCTCGTCGGCGTCGTGCCGCATATGCGCGGTGCGAGTGCCGACGACGCAGCCGGACATCTGAACATCGACGCGTTGCTCGCGCGCCTGCGCACCGAAGCCTAACGCCAGTCAAGCACAGTCACGTAAAGAAGGATCAGGACACCATGACGCAAACCCACATCGACCTTACCTCGCTGAAGGCCACCGCGCCGAGCGCCCAGGCCGCAGCCGAATCCGCCGCCCGCTGGAAAGTCGCCGACGTCGCGGCGCTCTACGCGTTGCCGTTCAACGACCTGATGTTCCGCGCGCAGCAGGTGCATCGCGAGCATTTCGACGCGAACGCCGTGCAGCTTTCCACGCTCCTCTCGATCAAGACCGGCGGCTGCGAGGAAGACTGCGCGTACTGCCCGCAATCGGCGCATCACGACACGGAACTGGAAGCCGGCAAGCTGATGGAAGTCGACGCCGTGCTGGACGCGGCGCGCGCGGCCAAGGCCAACGGCGCGACGCGCTTCTGCATGGGCGCGGCGTGGCGCAACCCTAAGGATCGCCACCTCGAGCCGATCAAGGACATGATCCGCGGCGTGAAGGCGATGGGTCTGGAAACCTGCGTGACGCTCGGCATGCTCGAAGACCACCAGGCGAAGGCGCTGGCCGAAGCGGGCCTCGACTACTACAACCACAATCTCGATACGTCGCCGGAGTTCTACGGCAAGATCATTTCGACGCGCACTTACGAGGACCGCCTCGAGACGCTCGAACGCGTGCGCGACTCGGGCATCAACGTGTGCTGCGGCGGCATCGTCGGCATGGGCGAGTCGCGCCGCGAGCGCGCGGGCCTCATCGCCCAGCTCGCGAACATGGAGCCGTATCCGGAATCGGTGCCCATCAACAATCTCGTGCAGGTCTCGGGCACGCCGCTCGAAGGCACGGAGCCGATCGACCCGTTCGAATTCGTGCGCACGATCGCGGTGGCGCGCATCACGATGCCCAAGGCGATGGTGCGCCTCTCGGCTGGCCGTGAGCAGATGGACGACGCGCTCCAGGCGCTGTGTTTCATGGCGGGCGCGAACTCGATCTTCTACGGCGACCAGTTGCTCACCACGAGCAATCCGCAGGCGCAAGCCGACCGCGAGCTGCTGCAACGTTTGGGCATCACGGCGCAGGCCGCGCAGCATCTGCCGACCGACGACCATGCGCATCACGGACATCACGGGCATTCGCACGGCGGCTGCGGCCACTGCGAGTGACGTTTCGCCCGTCGCCGAAAGCAAAAACGCCAGGCTGCCAGGCCTGGCGTTTTTTTATTCTCCAAACGGAGGCGGCGCGGCAGGTTACGCGTAAGCCGCGCGTCGGCGCCCAGTGAGCGCGAGATAGCACAGCGCGCCGATCACGAGCGAAGGCAGCGTAGCGCCGAGGTTCGGCAGCCACTGGTTGAGCGCCTGATACGCGCCGAAACCGACCACCCACGCGGCGAAGGCGCTCACGTGCCAGCCGCCCGAATAGCCATAGGCGCCGTTCAGATCGGCGAGCGCCTGCGCGTCGATGCGGCGGCGGCGCACGATGAAGTGATCGGCGAGCACCACGCCAAAGAGCGGCGCGAACACCGAGCCGATGAAGAGCAGGAAATTCTGGTACTTCGCCATCGGCACGACGAGGCCGATCAGCGTGCACAGCGCGCCGAACGCCGCCGAGAGCCAGGGCACGCTGGCGCGCGTCCAGAACGTGCCGGTCGAGACCGCGGCCGAGTGGATGTCGGCGAAGGCGTTGTCGATTTCGTCGATCAGCACGAGCAGCAGCGCGAGGCCGCCGCCGGCCTGCGCGAGCGCCGTGGTGAGGAGCGCGTCGCCGCCGCCCGCGGCGAGGCCGTAGACGGCGCCGAGCGCATAGAACCACAGGTTCGCGATGCCATAGCCGAACAGCGTGCCGCGGAAGGTTTCGCCCGCTTTGCGGCCGAAACGCGTGTAGTCGGCGATGAGCGGCAGCCACGAGAGCGGCATCGCCACGACGAGGTCGATGGCGCTGCCAAACGGCATCTCGCCCGTACCGGGGCGGCGCATCAGCGCGCCCAGGTCCTGCTTCACGAGCAGGCTCCACGTGAGCCAGGCCGCGCCCGCGAGCAGCAGCCAGATGCCCCACGTGCGCAGGAAACGCCGCACGAACGAGAGCGGGCCGCTGATGGCGAGCAGCGTGGCGAGCACGCCGAAGATCAGGGTCCAGACGAGCGGCATCGACAGGCCGAAGGCTTGCTTGGCGAGCGCATCGGCGGAATCGCGCATGACGATGATCTCGAACGAGCCCCAGCCCACGAGCTGCACCATGTTGATGACGGCCGGCACCGACACGCCGCGCACGCCGAGCGTCGGGCGCAGCGACGCCATCGCGGCGAGGCCCGTGTCCGTGCCGATCACGCCCGCGAGCGCGAGCAGCACGACGCCGATCACGCTGCCGACGACGATGGCCATCAGTGCATGGGGCAGCGAGAGGCCCGGCACGAGCAGCGCGCCCGCCTGCGCGACGAGCAGGCCGATGCCGAGCGAAAACCACAGCGCGAAGGCGTCGCCGGTGCGGAACTGGCGGCGCGCGTCGGGCACGGGCACGTTCGGCGCGTAGGTGGAGCCGGCTTCGCCGGCGTGCGAATCTTGAGTCATGTGGAACGCTTTCCTCTGTATCGTCTGTTTTGTCTGTTTCATCCGGGGGCGCCGGCTCGAGCGGCTCTGCCCGCGCTTCGCGCCGCGGCGCTCGCTGTCATAATGCACGATTGCATCCGGTGCGACGGGCCGTTTTGTGGTGTGGGGCGCTGTGTCCCCGAATCTGCCGCCGAATGTGCAACACACACGCGGCCAGCCGGAAAGCCGTCATTATCGCGAAAACGTCATGTTTGAAGAAACCCGTGCCAACGTCCCGCTCGCCGAACGGCTGCGCCCGCGCTCCATCGACGAGGTCATCGGCCAGAAGCATCTGCTCGGGCCCAACAAGCCGCTGCGCGTCGCATTCGAATCCGGCGAAGCGCATTCGATGATCCTCTGGGGGCCGCCGGGCGTGGGCAAGACCACGCTCGCGCGCCTCATGGCCGATGCCTTCCACGCCGAATTCATCGCGCTCTCGGCGGTGCTCTCGGGCGTAAAGGACATCCGCGAGGCCGTGGAGCAGGCGCAGCTGCATCGTGCGCATGGCCATCAGACGCTCGTATTCGTCGACGAGGTCCATCGCTTCAACAAGAGCCAGCAAGACGCCTTCCTGCCGCATGTGGAGTCGGGCCTCTTCGTGTTCATCGGCGCGACGACGGAAAACCCGTCGTTCGAGGTGAACAGCGCATTGCTTTCCCGGGCCGCCGTGTATGTGCTCAAGAGCCTCGACGAGGAAGAGCAGGGCGAACTGCTCGAGCGCGCGAGCGAGGAACTGGGCGGCCTGACCTTCACGGACGAAGCAAAGAAGGCGTTGATCGGTTCCGCCGACGGCGACGGGCGCAAGCTCCTGAACAATCTCGAAATCGTCGCGCGCGCGGCTGCCCAGCAAAAGAAGACCGGGATCGACGGCGAACTGCTCGGCAGCGCGCTCGCCGAAAACCTGCGCCGCTTCGACAAAGGCGGCGACGCGTTTTACGACCAGATCAGCGCGCTGCACAAGTCGGTGCGCGGCAGCAACCCGGACGGCGCGCTCTACTGGTTCTGCCGCATGCTCGACGGCGGCGCGGACCCGCGTTATCTCGCGCGGCGCATCGTGCGCATGGCGTGGGAGGACATCGGCCTCGCCGATCCGCGCGCCGGGCGCATCACGCTCGACGCCGCCGAGACCTACGAGCGCCTCGGCTCACCCGAAGGCGAACTCGCGCTCGCGCAGGCCGTGATCTATCTGGCCGTCGCGCCGAAATCGAACGCGGGCTACACCGCCTATAACGAGGCGCGGCGCTTCGTGAGCAAGGATCAGTCGCGCGCGGTGCCCATCCATCTGCGCAACGCGCCGACCAAGCTCATGAAAGAGCTGGGCTACGGCCACGAATACCGCTACGCGCATGACGAACCCGACGCCTACGCGGCCGGCGAGACCTATCTGCCTGACGGCATGCGCGAACCGCGCTGGTATCAGCCCACGCCGCGCGGGCTGGAGGGCAAGATCGGCGAAAAGCTCGCGCGTCTGGCCGAGCTCGACGCGCAATGGCGCGAAGAACACCGCGATGAACTCCGCGACAGGAAGCGCAAGGGCTGAGCTGCCTCGAACAACGGCGCGGCCCGCTGCGCCGGGATGCGCCGGCCGGTGCGCTAAAATCGTCCCTTCACACAACGACACTGCGTCTCACAATCCCATGCTCGACATCCAGCTGCTGCGCAAAGACCTCGACGGCGTCGCGAAGCGCCTCGCCGATCGCGGCTATACCCTCGACGTCGCGGCTTTTGCCGCGCTCGAAGCGGAACGCCGCGCCATCCAGACCCGCACCGAAGAGTTCCAGGCGCGCCGCAACAGCCTGTCGAAGCAGATCGGCGCGATGAAAGGCCGCGGCGAGGACACCTCGGCGGTCATGGCCGAAGTGGGCGGCATCGGCGACGAGATGAAGACGTCGGCCGCCAGGCTCGACGAGATCCAGGCGAGGCTTTCGGACCTGCTGCTCGGCGTGCCGAACCTGCCGCACGAAAGCGTGCCTGCGGGCAAGGACGAGACCGACAACGTGGAAGTGCGCCGCTGGGGCACGCCGCGCGCGTTCGCCTTCGAGGTGAAGGATCACGTGGACGTCGGCACGCCGCTGGGTCTGGACTTCGAGACGGGCGCGAAGCTCTCTGGCGCGCGCTTCACGATGCTGCGCGGCCAGATCGCGCGTCTGCACCGCGCGCTCGCGCAGTTCATGATCGACACGCACACGCTCCACCACGGCTACACGGAAGCGTACACGCCCTACATCGTCAACCCGGAAATCCTGTACGGCACGGGCCAACTGCCCAAGTTCGCCGACGACATGTTCCGCGTGGAAAAGGGCGGCGGCGAGAACACGGTCACGCAGTACCTCATTTCGACTTCGGAAATCTCGCTCACGAACACGGTGCGCGAGAGCATCGTGGAAGGCAGCGCGCTGCCGATCAAGCTCACGGCGCACTCGCCGTGCTTCCGTTCGGAAGCCGGTTCCTATGGCCGCGACACGCGCGGCATGATCCGTCAGCACCAGTTCGACAAAGTCGAGATGGTGCAGATCGTTGCGCCCGAGACGTCGTACGACGCACTCGAGCAGATGGTCGTCCACGCCGAAACCATCCTGCAGAAGCTCGGCCTGCCGTATCGCGTCATCACGCTTTGCACGGGCGACATGGGCTTCTCGGCGGCCAAGACCTATGACCTCGAAGTGTGGCTGCCCGCGCAGAACACCTATCGCGAGATTTCGAGCTGCTCGAACACGGAAGCGTTCCAGGCGCGACGCATGCAGGCCCGCTACCGCAGCGCGCAGGGCAAGCCGGAACTCGTCCACACGCTCAACGGCTCGGGTCTCGCCGTGGGCCGCACGCTCGTTGCCGTGCTGGAGAACTATCAGGAAGCGGATGGCTCGGTCACCGTGCCGGAAGTGCTGCGGCAGTATATGGGCGGCGTGGCGCGTCTCGAAGCTGGCGCCTGAGGCGCGCGGCCCCCGCGCACAGCGCGCACAGCCCGCGCACAGAACAGGTAGGTGAATTCCTTGCTCTCGAAATTTTTCCCAATGAGGGCTTGCAAAATTCAAAACATGTTCTATAATCTTCGCTTCTCCGGTTGCCGACCAACGCTGGGGAAGCAGTAAAAAAGCAGCGCCCCGGAGAGGTGGCAGAGTGGTCGAATGTACCTGACTCGAAATCAGGCGTACGGTTTCCCCGTACCGTGGGTTCGAATCCCACCCTCTCCGCCAGATTCAGAAAACCCCTGCATGCCTGATCGCTGCAGGGGTTTTTGCTTTTCTGCCCGTGTTCCGGCGTGTATGCCGGAATCGCCGGCGATGTAAGATCATTCTTGACGGCCGCGTGTGCTCGAACAAGCGGAGACATCTGAAAACTCCGCGTCCGGCGTCACCGGAATGACACGAGTTGATGCGGGTTGCCGCGCTATCGGCGCCGCAGCGCCGGTACAATCGCTCCTTTCAATTCGCGGCGCAGGTTCTCTCCCGCCGCCGCGCCCACTTCGGTCCATCGATGCCTATCACCTACAAGTCTGCCGACGATCTCGCCCGCCTGCGCATATCGGGCCGGCTCGCCGCCGACGTGCTCGCGATGATCGGCGAGCACGTGAAGCCGGGCGTCTCCACCGACGACCTCGACGCGATCTGCAACGACTACATCGTCAACACGCTCAAGGCCGTGCCGGCCAATGTCGGCTACCTCGGCTTTCCGAAGACGATCTGCACGTCGGTCAATTCCGTGGTTTGCCACGGCATTCCGGATCGCGGCGAGGTGCTCAAGGACGGCGACATCATCAACATCGACGTGGCTGTGATCAAGGACGGCTATTTCGGGGACACGAGCCGCATGTACTGCGTCGGTACGCCGAGCACCGTGGGCCGCCAGCTGATCGACACGACCTACGAGGCGATGCTCGCGGGCATCCGCCAGGTGAAGCCGGGCGCGACGCTCGGCGACGTCGGCAACGCCATCCAGAGGCGCGCGCAGGCGGACGGTTTCTCGATCGTGCGCGAGTACTGCGGCCACGGCATCGGCAAGGTCTACCACGAGGAACCGCAGGTGCTGCACTACGGCCAGCCGGGGCAGGGCGTGCGCCTGAAGCCGGGCATGGTCTTCACGATCGAGCCGATGGTCAACGCGGGCCGCGCCGGCACCACCGTGCAGCGCGACGGCTGGACGGTCGTCACCCGGGACCGCTCGCTCTCGGCGCAGTGGGAACACATGGTCGCGGTCACCGACGACGGCTACGAACTCCTCACGCCCTGGCCGGACGGCACAGGCGCCTACGAGGCCCCATGAGCGTGCCTGTGCGGCCTCTGGGGCCGTCTGTCAAGGCGCGCGCGCAAGGCGTCGCATGCCGGCAATTGTCAAATAAGGATTTGACTCTCAAGCCAGTTCGGTTAAAGCTACGCGTTAGCGCTTTATTGGGGTTTACGACTGCATGAGTCCGTCACTGACCGTTCGCCGTATCGCCGCCGATCAGGGTGCCGTGCTCCGCGAGCTTCGAACCGCTTCGCTGCGCGACGCGCCTTATGCATTCGGCGACACGCTCGAAGACGCGCTATCTGCCGATGCCGCCGTTTTCGACGCCGCGGCGTCGCGGCACGCGGTGTCGCACACGGGCACGTCGTTCATTCTCTACACCGAGGGCCATCCGGCCGGTCTGATCGGCGCGAGCTTCGAAAGCGCGCCGGCGCGACGCGCGTTCGTCTCGGCGCTGTGGGTCGCGCCTGCGGTGCGTCATCTGAGCGGCGGCGAATTGCTGCTGAACAGCGCCATCGACTGGCTCGTGAGCGAAGGCGCCACGCAGGTCTACGCCTGGATCACCGACACGAACACCACGGCCATGCGCTTCTACGAGCGCCTCGGCTTCGTGGCCACCGGCGACCATGCACGCAGCCAGCAGCAGCCCGAGCAGTGGGAAACGCTGCTCATGCGGCCGCTCGGCGAGCACACGAAGTCCGCTTCCTCGCCCGCTTCTTCGTCATAACGCCCGGCGTTCGCGCGGCCGCGCTCGCGCTTCGCGCGCTTTTCTTGCGCGATTTTTGCTGATGCGCGGGTTGTCCGTATCCGGCAGCGAATTTGGCTGAACACCCCATTAAAAATAATGGCCGTGTGCGTCCGCGCCTGTAAAATACGCAAAATTTTTAGCCGAACGCCATGTCGCCCAGGAAATCGCCATATTTTGAACTGAAGAGCGGTTCAGTCGATACGCTACTGTTCGTGGTCAAGACGACCGAGCTCGATGCCATGCGCGCAGAGCTCACGCGGCGCTTCGAGGCGACGCCCGAATTCTTCGCAAACGACACCGTCGCGATAGACGTGCGGCGTCTCGCCGACGGCGAACAGGTCGCGCTCGGCGACATCGCACGCCTGCTCGAAAGCGTGCGCATGCGTCCGGTCGGCGTGGTTGCACAACCCGGGCAACACGGCTGGGCCGCGGCGGCAGGTCTGCCGTTCCTCGAGGCACGCGACCGCCGCGGCGCAGGCGCGAAGCCGGCCGTCGAAGATGGCGCAGGCGACGGCGAGCTGTCGAATGCTTCGGCCGGCGCTATCGCCGCGCCGCACGTCGCCGCCGCCGCGCAACCCGAACTCTTTGCCACCGAAACGGACCCGGCCGCCGCCGCGAGCGCAGCGGCAACGGTGAGCGCAGCGGCAACGGTGAGCGCGGCGGCGACGCTCGACGCCGGCGCATCGGGCGCGCGCGCGGAACCCACGCTCGTGATCGACCGGCCGTTGCGCTCGGGCCAGCGCATCTACGCGAAGGGCGACGTGGTCGTGCTCGGCCTCGTTTCCAACGGCGCGGAAGTGATCGCCGAGGGCAACATCCACATTTACGCGCCGTTGCGCGGCCGCGCGCTCGCGGGCGTGCACGGCAACCACGACGCACGCATTTTCTGCACGAGCCTCGAGGCGGAACTGATTTCGATTGCGGGCATCTACCGTACCACTGAAGTTCCACTCGCCGACGACGTGCGGGGCAAGCCGGCCCAGATCCGGCTCGAGGAAGAAAAGCTGTTGATCGAACCGTTGAGGCTCACCTGAGTCGCAGCTCGAGCGTCGTGCGCAGGCGGGCAGGGGCATGAGCGGCACGAGACCAGGACGAGACCAAATTGGGAAACTGACGAACGCAAGGTAAGGGAATGGCAAAAATCATTGTGGTGACTTCGGGCAAAGGTGGTGTCGGCAAGACGACCACGAGCGCGAGTTTCGCATCGGGCCTCGCGTTGCGCGGCCACAAGACCGCGGTCATCGACTTCGACGTGGGCCTGCGCAATCTCGACCTCATCATGGGTTGCGAGCGCCGCGTCGTGTACGACCTGATCAACGTGATCCAGGGTGAGGCGAACCTCAATCAGGCGCTCATCAAGGACAAGAAGTGCGAAAACCTCTTCATTCTCCCGGCCTCGCAAACGCGCGATAAAGACGCGCTCACGAAGGAA
Source organism: Paraburkholderia heleia NBRC 101817 (assembly GCF_000739775.1). GTDB lineage: Bacteria > Pseudomonadota > Gammaproteobacteria > Burkholderiales > Burkholderiaceae > Paraburkholderia > Paraburkholderia heleia. Next base: position 78,376 of record NZ_BBJH01000004.1, read on the forward strand.
GGTGTGGAGAAGGTGATCGAGGACCTGCGCAAGATGGACTTCGAGTACATCGTGTGCGATTCGCCCGCGGGCATCGAGTCGGGCGCGCTGCTCGCCATGCACTTCGCCGACGAAGCGCTCATCGTGACGAACCCGGAAGTGTCTTCCGTGCGCGACTCGGACCGTATCCTCGGCATGCTGTCGTCGAAGACGAAGCGCGCGATCGAAGGCAAGGACCCGATCAAGGAGCACCTGCTCATCACCCGCTACAACCCGAAGCGCGTGAGCGAAGGCGAGATGCTCTCGCTGAACGACATTCAGGAGATCCTGCGCATCGAACTGATCGGCGTGATTCCCGAATCGGAAGCGGTGCTGCACGCATCGAACCAGGGTCTGCCGGCAGTGCATCTGGACGGCACCGACGTCGCCGAGTCGTATAAGGACGTCGTGTCGCGCTTTCTCGGCGAGGACAAGTCGCTTCGCTTCACCGATTACCAGAAGCCGGGCCTCTTGCAGCGCCTCTTCGGTAGCAAGTAAGGGAGGCGAACGTCATGTCGTTTCTTTCGTTTTTTCTCGGCGAGAAGAAGAAGTCCGCCTCGGTAGCGAAGGAACGCCTGCAGCTCATCATTGCTCACGAGCGCGCAGGCGGCCATCCGCCCGCCGACTATCTGCCGGCCTTGCAACGCGAACTGGTCGCGGTGATCTCGAAGTACGTGAAGATCTCCGATGACGACATTCGCGTGAGCCTCGAACGTCAGGACGATCTCGAAGTGCTCGAGGTCAAGATCGAGATTCCCCAGGCTTGAGTTTCAACGCGCGCAGCCGCTGCGCTGCGCGCGTCGCCCGTCGTATTGCTTCGCTTTCCTCCGCGCGTCTTCCTTTCCCGCGCGCCGCGCTTTGGCCCGGCCGTCTGCCTTACCGAAATATTCGGTTTCACTTCACCCTGTGCCGTTACACCGCCGCTGTCAGCGCATCGCCTTGCTCGCGCATTGATCGGGTAACGCCAATCCTGGCGTCCACAATCAAGGGTGATCAACATGAACAACGCCATTCGCCTCTTCATCGCCAAGGCTGCGATCGTTGCCGCCGGCACCTGCGCTGTCGCGGCGCCGGCGCTTGCCGAAATCGTCGTGGTCGAGCCGAGCGCGCCGCCGCCTGCCGAACGCGTGGAAGTCGTGCCGGCGCCGCGTGCGGGCTACGTATGGGACAAGGGCCACTGGCGTTGGGACCACGGCCAGTACGTGTGGGTGCGGGGCCATTGGCAGGCCGAGCGTGTCGGCTATCACTGGGTGCCGGGCCACTGGATTGCCCACGGCCCGAACTGGCGCTGGGTTCAAGGCCATTGGGCTGCCTGATCTGTCAAGCCTGAGGAGAGCCCTGGCATGAGTAAAAAACTGCTCGCGGCAGCCGTGCTTGCGCTTACGCTGGCGGGTTGCATCGTCGTGCCGGCGCGGCCCGTGTACGTGAGACCCGCACCGGTTGTCGTCTACTAGTCGTTGACCGCTTTTATTGTCCCTCGACGGATCGTCCCGATCGGGCCCGACGCGTATTGGCGTGTCGGGCCCGGCGCCTTTTGCAGCATACATTGTCGATGCAGCACGAGGACCCTGTAACAAAGGGACAGATTTCGCTCATCGTGGCTCGCCCGTTCGCCGGCCGATGCAAGGGTTCGTCCGCTAAAATCTCAGCAAATCCCTTGAAGACTGGAATATCGGGCCCGGTGGTCCGCAGCACAATGAAACGAGTTTTGATTGTCAAAGTGACTTCGCTCGGCGACATCGTCGAGGCGCTCCCGGTCGTGGCCGACGTGCAGCGCGCCTTCCCCGGCGTCAAGGTCGATTGGGCCGCGGACGAGGCCTTTGCCGATATCGTGCGCTGGAACGCCGGCGTCGACCGCGTGCTCTGCGCGCCGCTGCGCCGTTTCAAGAAGGCGCGCCGCTGGAGCGACTTCAAGGCGATCTGGGCGTCGATTTCGGAACTGCGCGCGTACCGCTACGACGCTATCGTCGACATTCACGGTGTGTACAAGAGCGCGATCATCGCGTTTCTCGCGCGCGGGCGGCGCCGCTTCGGCTATCTCTCGCAGGACCTCGGCGAGCGCGGCGCGGCCTTCGCATACAACGGCCGTTTCGGGCCGCGTCCGAAGTGCAATGCGTGGCACGGCTTGCGCATCAGCGCCGGCGAGGCGCTCGGCTATACGGTCGACACGCCGCCCGAGTTCCAGATGCGCGTACCGCGCGACGGCACCGCGCTGCCTGCGCCTGGCGCGCCCACGGCGCTGTTCTTTCACGCGACTTCGAAAGACGAGAAGAAGTGGCCGGTCGCGCATTGGGGCGAACTGGGCAATGCGTTGATCGCGCGAGGCCTGCGCGTCGAACTGCCTTGGGGTTCCGACAACGAGCACGCTACGGCGCGCGCGATCGCGGCGCTCGTTCCGGGCGCGACAGTGCTGCCTCGGCTCACGGTTTCCCAGGTCGCACAGCGCATCGAGGATTGTGCACTCGTGGTCGGCACCGACACGGGCTTCGTGCATCTCTCGCACGCGCTCGTCAAGCCGACCGTGATGGTCTTCGTTTCGACCGACGCCGAGCACAGCGGCGTGCATGCGCCCAATCGCTCGATCTCGATTGGCGACGGTCATCACGTGCCGCCCGCGCAGGTGGCGATCGATGCCGTCGATCGCATCTACCCGGCGCGCGGGGGCGGCGCGTCTTCGCAGTCATCGCGCATTCACGCCGCTTGAGGTTTCGCGCGCCGGCACGCGCTTTGCGGCGTGCTTTCCCGCGGTTTCCCGCGGTTTCCCATTACGAGCTTGTTAAAAGTGTCGCGCTTGTATTGCCGGCGCGCGTCTGACAGCGCACGCAAAAGGCTTTGAGCGCCGCCGCTGTTACATGGGCCACACCGCTGCTTACAAATTGCAACGCCTCACGCCTTCGCCGTCGTGTTCAATCGTAACCGTCCAGCCCGACATCGCATGGCCGGACACAGACACTGACTTGAAGGGAGAGACCACTGTGAAACGATTGACGCTTACCCTCATCGCCGGCGCATTGCTCGCGGCTTCGCTGGGCGGCTGCGTCGTGGTGCCGGCCGGCGGCTACTACGGCGGCGGCTACCATCACGGCTATTACTATCGCTGATCGCCGCCGGACGGTGCAGCACCCGCGGCATGACGGCCTTCAGGCGAGCAGTATTTCGAGCGCGATAACCGCGGCAATTGCCGCGGCATTCGCCGCCAGCGCTTCGAGCAGTACGGCACGCCAGGTCGAGGTGCGCAGTCGAAACGCCAGCAGGAGCGAGATGCCCAGGGCGAGGGCGATGATCAGAACAATGTCGGCGTTGCTCAGATGCAGGTTCATCGTCGGCTCCCCCGGGGAGATCGCTCCCGCTTGTTGATTCGAGCGCTTGTTGAATGGAGTATAGGCACGCATCGCGCGTACCCAAAGCGATCAAAAAAGGCGTAAAAAAGCGCAGGCCGCCCGACGGCCCGCGCTTTTTTGCTGATAAGGCGATGTGTTACGAGAGCGAAGTATGGCGCGTTTCGCGCATGCACAGGATACCGAACAGGCTCACACAGGCGGCAATCGACACATACGCGCCGACCCACGAGAGACCGCCGCGCGCGGCCAGCACCTGGGCGATATACGGCGCGACCGATGCGCCGAGAATGCCGCCCAGGTTGTACGCCACGCCCGCGCCGGTATAGCGCACGCTGGTCGGGAACAGCTCGGGCAACAGCGCGCCCATCGGCGCGAACGTGGCGCCCATCAGGAACAGCTGGATCACGAGGAAGAGCAGCACGAGCGGCGTCGCACCGCTGCCGAGCAGCGGCTCCATCGTGAAACCCGAGAGAATCGCCAGAATGCAGCCGACGATCAGCACGGGCTTGCGGCCGAAGCGGTCGGAAAGCCAGGCCGAGATCGGCGTGGCGATACCCATGAACACCACCGCGATGCACAGCATGCCAAGGAAGGTCGGGCGCGCAATGTGCAGCGCCGTCACGCCGTGCGAGAGCGAGAACACCGTGGCGTTGTAGAAGAGCGTGTAGCACACGACCATGGCGAGTGCGCCGAGCAGTGTCGGCCACCAGTACTTCGAGAGCAGCGTCGCGACCGGCACCTTGACGCGTTCCTCGCGCTCGACGGCGGCCTTGAAGGCGGGCGTTTCGGCGATCTTCAGGCGCACATACAGACCGAGCGCGACGAGCACCGCCGAGACGATGAACGGCACGCGCCAGCCCCAGTCGCGGAACTGCTGGTCGGAGAGCGTCGAGGCGAGGCCGAAGAAAAGGCCGTTCGAGGCAAGGAAGCCCACCGAAGGCCCGAGCTGCGGGAACATGCCGAACCAGCCGCGCTTGCCTTGCGGCGCGTATTCCGTCGCGAGGAGCGCGGCGCCGCCCCATTCGCCGCCGAGTCCGATGCCCTGACCGAAGCGCAGGATGCACAGCAGGATCGGCGCGAGGCTGCCAATCGCGTCATAGCCGGGCAGGAAGCCGATCAGCGTGGTGGAGAGGCCCATGACAAGCAGCGACGCCACCAGCGTCGATTTACGGCCGATACGGTCGCCGAAGTGGCCGAAGATGAACGAGCCGATCGGCCGCGCGACGAACGCGATGCCGAAGGTGACGAACGCCGAGAGCGCCTGCGCCGTGGCCGAACCGTGCGGGAAGAACACGGGGCCGATCACGAGCGCCGCGGCCGTTGCATACACATAGAAGTCGTAGAACTCGATTGCGGTACCGATAAAGCTCGCAAAGATCACGCGCGCGGTGCTTTGCTGCTTCGCTGCGTCTGCCTGATCGGCGCGCGCGGGCGAAATGGGTGAGGTGGACATCCAGGGTCTCCAGTCGTTGTGACGCGCTTGCGCCTGGGTCTTGCGAGGCTTGCGCGGGCGTCTTTGTTCAGGCTCGAAGCGTGGCGGGGCGCATAGTCGGCGCTCGACGCCGCGGCAGCGTCCGTCAGGCGGCGGCGCGTCGCCAGTATGCATCGCCCGGCGCGAGCCGTGTGCGTTGATTCCTGACCGGCCGGAGCGCGCGCCGATAGGCGCAAAAGGGCGAAAGCGCGGTCGAAGCCTCACGCGGCGGCGCGGATGGCGCGTGGCGAGAGGCATGGCCGGCGGGCGCCGGCTGGGATAGCGAAAAATTATAACGACCGTGCGCGCCGCGCAGCAAGGCGGGCGTAAGCAGGTTCGCGCGCGTCAGGCATCGGCGCGAAGCGCCTGGTCACTGGTAGTTCTGCGCTTGCGGTGAGGCGAGCGTGCGCAACTGGAACTTGCCGTTGTCGTTGAAGAGCCAGTCCTCGAACATATCGAGCTGGCCCGCGGAATTCAGCAGGCCGCCCGGCGGTGGCGGCAGCGGCGCGGCACGGCGCAATGTTGCGAGGGCGGTAGCTTCGGCTTCGTCGTCGCCGTTGGTCCGGTAAACCGATGACTTCACGATCTGGCCATTGCGATTGACCGTGAACGACACGACCACGAGCGAGCGCAGCATGGCCTGAGGCGCGCCGTGCAGAACGTACGACGGGTTGTGCTCGACGATGTGTTTCGCGACCGTGCTGCGGTAGTCGTCGAGTGTGGCGCTGTTGATCGCCGCGGGGGGAATAACGAGGAGCGGCCGGGGCGGCGGCGTGATCGTGCAGGCGCCGAGGCACCCGAGCATCGCGAGCAGCAAAACCAGACCGAGGCGCCGTGCGAGGGAGGCGCGAGGTGCGGATGAACCGCAAGACCACTGGACGCGGATGAGCATGTCGAACAAGCTCGGAAGCGGAACCTGAATCGAGCTTAGACGATACGCTGCGAGAAGCAATCAGAACTGTCCCGTGTCGTTCACGGGACGTGCGAAACGGCGAGATGCTTAGCCGGCTTATTCGACCGGGAACTGCGCGCAGGGATCGGAAGCGGTCGTTGCACAGGCGTACGAGTATTCGCCGCTTTTCAGGAACAGCTCCTTGCCGACCTGGAAGTTGTCACGCAGATTGGGCGAGCTTTCCCACGCAATGTAGCTGGAACACATCACGGCGAACAGGACGACGAGCGAAAACGCGAATTTTTCGAGCAGTTGATATTGGTGCGGCATGGCAATCTTTCCCATCAATGGACAGGATTTTACCTCATGATTAGGGTTTTCACCTAGTGAATTGCGTGCAATTGCCGTTGTGATTTATGGGTTTGACCCTTTAATTGGGGGCGATGCGATGCGATGCGATGCGATGCGATGCGATGCGATGCGATGCGATGCGATGCGATGCGATGCGCGAGCATGATCTGCCGGCGCAAAATGCATCGCAGTCCTGATTTTTCATGACGCGATGTTGACCGCGCAAAGGACGGGAGGTGTGACGAATGGAAAATGGACCGGAGCCGCTCTTTCTTACCGAGGAAAAAGTTGGCGAACTCACTGGGATTGGCAACGGGAGAACGGAGACTGTCGGTGGCCAGCCCTGAGGCGCACGAAATTGGAACGGTAAGTCGAGCAGTTGCGCAAGATGGGGATTCCGTTTCACGTCAACGTGCGCGGGCGCCCAATCGTTGCACGCGCATTTTTTACGGGACAACCAGTTCAGAGTGCATCGCGCCCGAAATGGAGCCCAAACTTTGCGGTCGATCGAGAGGGCGCATACAAAAAATGATTTCCGCGTGCGCCCGGTGGAACTGCCGAAAGGCTGAACGCGCTGGCGCCTATAGCCGGAATCCAATCAGGATAAGGCCGAGGGCGCACAGCGACGCGCTGAAGAGGGCGGCGCCAAGGATAGCTAATGGCAGAGGGATCATGGTCTTATATGCATTCGTGTTATGCGCACATGATAGTCGTGTTGACTGGCCCCGACTGTCAGCAATCTTTAAACGAAACTCAGGGGAATGTAGGACCCTGGATGGACCGGCGCTCGCGAGAAATGGGAACTCACACAGTAGTCCCGGCGTGGTTAGAGCCAATGGTATAGGCAGGATCGCCCTGCTGTGCTCCACCTAAGCGTTGGTTATGCCCTGCATTTTCGCGATACTGTCCCGCTCCGCACTGACAAAACCGACGCGAGGTGCCAGTGACCTGCCTGATTTCTTCGGATCGTTTCAATCCTGGAGAACGGCCTCGATGGCTTCAGTTGAACAATACCGCTGCTTGAACTCGTTGGGCGTCAGGTAATCAAGCTCGAATGTGGCCGGATCGCATTGTAGTGACGCCGCCACTGCTCGATCACGCCCTTCGCTTTCGGCCGAGTCCCGAACCATTCCAGGCTCAGGCATTCGTCACGGAACTTGCCGTTGAAGCTCTCGTCCGCGCCATTCTGCCAAGGCTTGCCGGGATCGTTCAACGCCCATGTCCATGCCGTTGTCTGCCGCTCACTTCAGAATCGCCCGTGACACGAACTCCGGCCCGTTGTCCGAACGCAGGTAACGCGGCGCACCGTGCAGGCTGACCCGCTGCGACAGCACCTCAACGACTCGTCCAGACCGGATCGATCCTGCAACGTCACTGGCCAGGCACTCGCGTGTGTATTCGGCAAGCGTGTTGCGTCACTGGTCGCCGTGCTTCGCGTTCTTCCACTCGGGAGATTTGGCCTTATGAATCACTTCGCTGCATCCTCGAACGTTACTTCGAGCGTTTGACTGGCACGTAGGCGGCTCGCCGCCCTCTTTCGAGCCAGTACAGGATGAAAGCAATTCAATCCGAGGGAATATTTTTATAATAAATCTCGGTGAGGCTTACTGGGCGGACGTTTCGCCGCTTGAATGAATCCGACTGTTTCGGATAAATGGGGAATGATGATCTGGCGGAGGCGGTGAGATTCGAACTCACGGAAGGGTTACCCCTTCGCCGGTTTTCAAGACCGGTGCATTCAACCACTCTGCCACACCTCCGGAGCCGCGCATTGTAACCCGAAACACACACGCGGCGGCAGTCGCCCAGTCGATCTGCGTCGACCTCAATGCGGGTCTTTGAGGAACAGCGCCTGCAAGTCGTTCAGGAAGCGCTGCCCGAGCTCGGTCGGCGCGATTTTCTCGTAGTCGCGCGTAATGAGCCCGCGTCGCTCGGCTTCCTGCAGCGCCGGTTCGATCGTCGTGATCGGCAGGCCCGTGCGTTCGATGAAACGATGCACCGGAAACCCTTCCACGAGCCGCAGCGCGTTGAGCATGAACTCGAACGGCAAATCGTGCGCGCTGACTTCGTGCTCTTCCTGGACTGGCGTGGCCGCCCGCGCCTGCTCGATAAAGGTCGCCGGATGCTTATAGCGCGCCTGGCGCACAATGCGGTTCGGAAACGAGAGCTTCGTATGCGCGCCGGCGCCGATCCCGAGATAGTCGCCGAAGCGCCAGTAGTTGAGGTTGTGCCGGCATTGGCGACCCGGCTGTGCGTAAGCCGAAACCTCATAGCGTCCGTATCCCGCGCCCGACGTGCGTTCGTGAATCCAGTCCTGCATGTCGGCGGACTGGTCGTCGTCGGGCAGGGCAGGCGGAAATTTGGCGAACAACGTATTCGGTTCGAGCGTCAGGTGATACAGCGACAGATGCGGCGGCTTGAACGAGAGCGCCGTCTCGATGTCGGCCTGGCATTCGGCGAGCGTCTGCTGCGGCAGCGCGAACATCAGGTCGAGGTTGAAGTTGTCGAAAGTCTTCGCCGCGACTTCGACCGCATGGCGTGCCTGCGCCGCGTCGTGAATGCGTCCGAGTGCCTTCAGATGCGCCTCGTTGAAACTCTGGATGCCCACCGAGAGCCGGTTCACGCCGCTCGCGCGGAACTGCGCGAACTTCGCGGCTTCGAACGTGCCGGGGTTCGCTTCGAGCGTGATCTCGGCGTCCGCGTCGAGCGGCAGCAGGGCACGCACGTCGGACAGCAGTCGATCGAGACCCGCCGCGGAGAGCAGGCTGGGCGTCCCGCCACCGATGAACACCGTATGCACCTGGCGGCCCCAGACGAGCGGCAACGCCTGCTCGAGATCGGCGCGCAGCGCGTCGAGGTAATCGTCTTCGGGGAAACGCTCGCCCTTCCATTCATGCGAGTTGAAATCGCAATACGGGCACTTGCGCACGCACCACGGAAAATGTACGTAGAGCGCGAGCGGTGGCAGCGAAGTGAGGCGAATGCTGCCGGGCATCGTGAACGACTGGACCACGTCGACGCCAATTCGATGCTGCTGGCTCACGCTTCCTCCTCGAGTCGCGCGAGCAGTTGGCGCAGGGCGACTGCGCGATGGCTCGACGCGTTCTTGAACGCCGGATCGAGCTCGGCAGCCGTGGCCTCGAGCTCCGGAACGTAGAAGTAAGGATCGTAGCCGAAGCCGTTGTCGCCGCGCGGCGCGTCGAGCACGACGCCGTGCCAGCGGCCTTCGGCGATGAGCGGCTCGGGGTCGTCGGCATGGCGCACGAGCGCGAGCACGCAGTAGTAGTAGGCGCGGCGATCCGCGTGATCTTTCAGGTTCGCGACGAGCAGCGCGTTGTTCGCCGCGTCGCTCTTTTCGCCGCCGGCGAGCTGCGCGTAACGCGCCGAATACACGCCCGGCGCGCCGCGCAGCGCACGCACGCACAGGCCAGAGTCGTCGGCGAGCGCGGGCAGGCCCGTGAGCTTCGCCGCGTGGCGTGCCTTGGCAAGCGCGTTCTCCACGAACGTCGGATGCGGTTCGTCGGCTTCGGGCACGTTCAGCGCGCCTTGCGGCACGAGTTCGATCCCGGCCGCGCCGAAGAGCGCCGCGAACTCGCGCAGCTTGCCCGCGTTGTTCGAGGCGAGCACGATGCGCGAGAGCGCGCGAGCCGGGGTTTTAGCCGCTGAATCCGGCTGCAGATCAGCCATGCGAGATCTCCAGCGCCGCCTTCTGCTTCTCGATCAGCGAGCGAATGCCGCTTTGCGCGAGATCGAGCAGCGCATTCAGTTCTTCACGCGAGAACGGCGAGCCTTCCGCCGTGCCCTGGACTTCGACCATGCCGCCCGAGCCCGTCATGACGACATTCATGTCGGTGTCGCACTGCGAGTCTTCGTCGTAGTCGAGGTCGAGCACGGGCGCGCCTTCATACACGCCGACCGAGATCGCGGCCACGTAGTCGGAGATCGGCGAGCGTTCGATGCGGCCCGTGGCCAGCAGCTTCGAGACGGCGTCGTGGGCCGCCACGAACGCGCCCGTGATGCTCGCCGTGCGCGTGCCGCCGTCGGCTTGCAGCACGTCGCAATCGAGGTTGATGGTGCGCGCGCCGAGCGCCTCGAGGTCGAACACCGCGCGCATCGCGCGGCCGATCAGGCGCTGGATTTCCTGCGTGCGGCCCGTTTGCTTGCCGCGCGCGGCTTCGCGGTCGCTGCGCGTGTGCGTGGCGCGCGGCAGCATGCCGTATTCGGCGGTAAGCCAGCCCTGGCCCTTGTCGCGCAGGAACGGCGGCACGCTTTCGGACACGCTTGCGGTGCACAGCACCTTGGTGTCGCCGAACTCGACGAGGACCGATCCTTCGGCGTACTTCGTGTAGTTGCGGGTGATGCGGACTTCGCGAAGCTGGTCGGCGGCGCGGCCGGAGGGGCGCTGGATGGATTGGGTCATCGTGAAGGTGCGCGAGGGCACGAGAGGGAAGGGGAATCCGTGATTTTACCGCCTCCGCGCGCCACGCGAGTGGCGCGGCCGGAAGGCGGCAGGCAGGGGAAAAGGGGGCCGCCCCGGCAAGACGCGGCGTGCAGCCCGCGCTTGCGAAGGCGCGCCCTCAAAAATGGGATAATGCGATTTCTCCGCCCCGCGCTTTTCGTCCATTCGCGACAACACGCCGGGCGCCTCGATTTCCTCGCCGTGACCCGCGCGCCCTGCGCACGACGCCACGGCTTTCTTCGCGAGACGAACCATGATTTACAGCATGACCGGCTATGCCAGCGCCACGCGCGAGCTTGCTGCGGCTTCGGGCACGGGCGGCGCGAGTGTTTCCGTCGAATTGCGCACGGTGAATTCGCGTTTTCTCGACCTGAACTTCCGCATGCCCGAAGACGTCCGCGTGTGCGAGCCCACGCTGCGCGAAATGCTGATGACGAAGCTCTCGCGCGGCAAGGTCGACATCCGCATCAACATCCAGAAGAGCGAGCAGGGCGCCAATGCGGGCGCGCTCAACCGCGACGCGCTCGACCAGCTCGCCGGGCTCGAGCGCGCCGTGCTCGAAGCGTTTCCCGAGTCGGGCCGTCTGCGTACGGGCGAGATCCTGCGCTGGCCCGGCGTGCTGACGGAAAGCGGTGTGGCGGCCGAGGTGCTGCGCGACGCCGTGCTCGGTTGCGGCAAGCAGGCCATCGCCGATCTGATCGAAGTGCGCGCTCGCGAAGGCGCGCAGCTCGCCAACATGCTGCTTGCGAACGTGACCGAAATGGAAGCGATCGTCGCGCGCATCACGCCGCTCGTGCCGGAGCTGATCGCGAAGCACCAGCAGAAGATCGTCGAGCGTCTGCAGGAGGCGCTCGGCATCGCCGCGCCGGACAGCAACGGCAACGGCGGCAGCATCGGCAACATCTCGCGCGAGGAAATCGCCGAGCGCATTCGCCAGGAAGTGACGATGTATGGCATTCGCATCGACATCGCCGAAGAGCTCTCGCGCCTCACGGCGCACCTGAACGAAACGCGCCACGTGATCGAGAAGGGCGGCCGCGTCGGCAAGCGTCTCGACTTCATGATGCAGGAGCTCAATCGCGAAGCGAACACGCTTGGCTCGAAGGCGGCGGCGAAGGAACTCGCGGACGCCTCGATGACGCTCAAGCTGCTCATCGAGCAGATGCGCGAGCAGGTTCAGAATCTCGAATGAAGGAAGCAACGAACATGACCGACCAAAGCAGCGCCCCCAAAACGGACGCGAAGCAGGACAAGAAGCGCAATCCGTATGCGGGCATGTACCCCGGCAACCTCTTCATGGTGGTGGCGCCTTCGGGGGCGGGCAAGTCGACGCTCGTGAACGCGCTGCTCGCTGAAGACAGCGCGATCCGCCTGTCGATTTCGTACACGACGCGCACGCCGCGTTCGAAGGAGCGCGACGGCGAGCACTATCACTTCACGACTGTCGACGACTTCCTCACGCGCCACGCCGCGGGCGAGTTCCTCGAGAGCGCGGAAGTGCATGGCAACTACTACGCCACGTCGCGCGTGTGGATCGAAGACCAGATGAAAATCGGCCATGACGTCCTGCTCGAAATCGACTGGCAAGGCGCGCAGCAAGTGAAGAAGCAGTTCCGCAATGCCGTGGAAATCTTCATCCTGCCGCCGTCGCTCGAAGCGCTCGCCGAGCGCCTGAAAAAGCGCGGCGAAGACGAGCCGAATGTCATCACGCGACGCCTGCTCGCAGCGGGCAGCGAGATCGCGCATGCGAGCGAATCGGAGTATGTCGTGATCAACGAGAACTTCGATCGCGCGCTGCAGGAGCTGCGCAACATCGTGAGCGCCACACGCCTGCGCTTCGCTTCGCAATACGCGCGGCATACCGAGCTCTTCGTGCAGCTCGGTATCCACCACCCGCAGCCCGGCGCATCGGGCACATAAGGTAGAATAAGAACCTGCTGAGAATGAGAAGGAACCCGACATGGCCCGCATCACCGTCGAAGACTGTCTGAAACAGATTCCGAACCGCTTCGAACTGGCGCTCGCCGCGACGTATCGCGCCCGCCAGCTCGCACAAGGTCACACGCCCAAGATCGAAAGCCGCGACAAGCCAACCGTTGTCGCGCTGCGCGAGATCGCGGCTGGCCAGGTCGGCCTCGAAATGCTGAAGAAGGTGCCCGTCTAAGGGCGCGTTCCGGGGCATTGACGATCGCCCTGTAGTTTGGCCCCATAGTTTGCCCCGTAGTTTCGTACCGCCGCAGCCGCTTTAACCGTCAACGCCAAACCTGATACGGAGGGGAACATGAGCATCACGCCCTCGCCGGCCACCGAGGTGGACCAGGAAGCCGAGACTGCGAGCCCTGCGCGCAATTACATCGACGCGGTCCTCGAACAGTCGTTTCGCCATCTGTTCGGTCCGACCGCGACGCCGGAGCAGCCCCGCAAGCACGGGGTCGTCTCCATCGCCAATCTGACCGCCGCGCTCTCCGGTTACCTCACTCCCGAGGAAATCAAGGAGGTCAAGGCGGCGTTCCACTTCAGCGACGAAGCCCATCTCGGCCAATATCGCCAGAGCGGCGAACCCTATATCACCCATCCCGTCGCTGTCGCCGAAATCTGCGCCGGCTGGAAGCTCGACGCGCAGTCCATCATGGCCGCGCTCCTGCACGACGTGATGGAAGACCAGGGCGTGACCAAGGCGGAACTCGCCGAGCGCTTCGGCGCGAAGGTCGCGGAACTGGTCGATGGCCTGTCGAAACTCGACAAGATGGAGTTTCGCAACCGCGAGGAAGCGCAGGCGGAGAACTTCCGCAAGATGCTCCTCGCGATGGCGCGCGACGTGCGCGTGATTCTCGTGAAGCTCGCCGACCGGCTGCACAACATGCGCACGCTCGGCGCGGTGCCGCCCGAAAAGCGCCGCCGCGTGGCGCGCGAGACCATCGACATCTATGCGCCCATCGCGCACCGTCTCGGTCTGAACAACACCTATCGCGAGCTGCAGGACCTGAGCTTCGCGAACTTCAATCCGAATCGTTACGCCACGCTCGAAAAGGCGGTGAAGGCCGCGCGCGGCAATCGCCGCGAAGTGGTGAGCAAGATTCTGGAAGCGGTGCAGCGCGCCATTGCCGACGCGAAGCTCGACGCCGAAGTCACCGGCCGCGAGAAGACCATCTTCAGCATCTACAAGAAGATGCGCGACAAGCAGTTGTCGTTCTCGCAGGTGCTCGACGTGTACGGTTTTCGCGTCGTGGTCGAGTCGGCGCTCGAGTGCTACACCTGCATCGGCGCGCTCCATGCGCTCTACAAGCCGGTTCCGGGCAAGTTCAAGGACTACATCGCCATTCCCAAGGTGAACGGCTATCAGTCCCTGCACACCACGCTCGTGGGCCCGTTCGGCGCGCCGATCGAGTTCCAGGTGCGCACGCGCAAGATGCACGAAATCGCCGAAGCCGGCGTGGCGGCGCACTGGCTCTACAAGAACGGCGGCGCGGATCTCAACGACGTGCAAAAGCGCGCGCACCAGTGGCTCAAGTCGCTGCTCGACATCCAGAGCGAGGTGGGCGACTCGAGCGAATTCCTCGAACACGTCAAGATCGATCTGTTCCCGGACGCCGTCTACGTCTTCACGCCGAAGTCGAAGATCATGGCGCTGCCGCGCGGCGCTACTGCGCTCGACTTCGCTTATTCGATCCACAGCGACCTCGGCAACCAGTGCGTGGCCGTGAAGATCAACAACGAGCTGCTGCCGCTGCGCACGGAACTGAAGAGCGGCGACATCGTCGAGGTGATCACGGCGCCGTACTCCAAGCCGAATCCGGCGTGGCTCGGTTTCGTGCGCACAGGCAAGGCGCGCTCGGCGATCCGGCACTACCTGAAGACGATGCGTCTCACGGAGTCGGTGCAGCTGGGCGAGCGGCTCGTCGATCAGGCGCTCAAGGGCTATGGCTACCAGCTTTCGGAGGTCACGCCGGAAGTGTGGGAGAAGCTGGTCTTGTGGACCGGCAACAAGAACCGCCAGGAAATATTCGCCGACATCGGTCTTGGACGGCGCGTGGCGGCGGTCATGGCCAAGCGCATCGAAGTGCTGATGAGCGGCCAGGACGCCGACGACGCCGAGCATCACCATCCGCCGCGCGATCCGAATGCGCCGCAGGCGCCGCCTGTCGTCATCACGGGTACCGAGGGCATGTCGGTGCAGCTCTCGGCTTGCTGCCGCCCGATTCCCGGCGACGACATCATGGGTTACATCGGCATCGGTCTCGGTATGGCGATCCATACGACCGACTGCCGCGTGGCGCAGCGCATCCACCGGCGCGACCCGGGCCGCTGGATCGACGTGGCGTGGGCGCCGCAGCCGGGGCGTCTGTTCGACGTCGCGGTGAAGGTGCTCGTGAAGAACACCAAGGGCGTGTTTGCGCGCGTGGCGGCCGACATTACGTCGGCGGACGCGAACATCGTGCACATCGCGATGGACGACGATCTGGCGCAGGAATCGAACATGTTGCGCTTCGTGATCCAGGTGAGCGACCGCGTGCACCTCGCGAACGTCATGCGCCGCGTGCGCACGAATCCGGACGTGATGCGCATTGCGCGCGAGCGTTCGAGCGACGACGGACACCATCGCCACGACGGCGGCATGCGCATCGAGCGCGAGCGCGCGGATTATTGACGCGGACGGCGAGCCCGGCAACGCCGTCGCCTGGCAAGGACCGCTTCCATGGCGTGCCTCACGCGGTAATCTATCGTTATCTCATCGGCCGCGCCTTCGCGGCAGCCTGACCGCGCTTGCCGGTCACGTCGCCATCTTCCTTCGAACCGAAACGAGGGGCTCGCAATGAACGTAGCTGAACTGACCGGCCTCGCACTCGACTACTGGGTGGCGCGCAGCCTGCCGGACTTCGTGCGTGAAATCTATTTCACCGACAGTGGCGAGACGGTTGCCGTGCGCGGCAACGACCGCGGGCGTCCGTGGGATGGCCGCTTTATGCCCACCGATTCGTGGGAGGCGGCCGGCGTGGTGCTCGACCGTGCGAGGCGCGTCGAGCTGCGCGAAGGCGAGCCGGCTTCCTGCGTGGCCGAGTTCAAAGGGGAATCGGCGGCAATCGTGGAGGCCTACGGAGAAACCACGCGCGAGGCGTTGCTGCGGGCGTTCGTCGCGAGCCGCTTCGGCAAGACGGTAGGGGACATGCTGCGGCAGCCCCAGGCGTTGCTGGGCATGGGCATGGAGCCTGTGGCAGAGCCCAGCGCGATTGGCGACGTGGAGGACTTGCCGCGTCCCGATGCCCAGATCGGCGACATCGGCACGCCGCCGCGCTAGGATTTCGCGTTTCGCGAAACGCCACGCGCACTCAATTCTGCAGCTGAAAAGACAAAGGGCCTTTCCATTTGGAAAGGCCCTTCAATGGGTGGCGCGGCTGGCAGGATTCGAACCCACGACCCCTTGGTTCGTAGCCAAGTACTCTATCCAACTGAGCTACAGCCGCACGCTAAAACAATACAACCTGGTACGACAGGATACTGCTGAAACCCTTCCCGAATCATCTTCAGACGAGAAACGCTTCGAATAAGTGGCGCGGCTGGCAGGATTCGAACCCACGACCCCTTGGTTCGTAGCCAAGTACTCTATCCAACTGAGCTACAGCCGCACGCAGAAAAAAGATTATAGCAGAGCTTCAGAAAAAGGGAAGACCATTATCGCGATTTGTCTTGAGACGCGCTTCGTGTAACCTGACTGTAGTACGCGCTGGGATGCAGCGCGCCAGTCAAGTCAGGCACCACCACCGCAGCAAGCCATCATGAACAAGGCCTTTGTCAAAGAATCGACCGACAACGACGACGACGATCTCGAAGCCGGTTACCCGGAGATTCCCGCTGGCGCGAAGAACTACATCACGCCTGCCGGCTACGAACGCATGCGCAGCGAGTTGCTGCATCTGATCGACGAGGAGCGGCCGGAGGTGGTCAAGCTCGTTTCGTGGGCCGCCTCGAACGGCGACCGCTCCGAGAACGGCGATTACATCTACGGCAAACGGCGCCTGCGCGAAATCGACCGCCGCATCCGCTTTCTCACGAAGCGCCTGGATCTGGCGGAAGTCGTGGACAGCAGCCGGCAGGAGAGTGTCGACCAGGTGTTCTTCGGGGCGACTGTGGAGTACGGCACCGAAGATGGCGAATCGCATACGGTCACGATTGTGGGTGTCGACGAGGTCGACCTCGACCTCGGTCACGTGAGCTGGGTTTCGCCGGTTGCGCGAGCACTCCTGAAGGCGAAAATCGGCGACCAGGTGACGCTCTATACGCCTACGGGTCCGCAGCCCATCGATGTGCTCGATGTGAGCTATCCGCCGCGGCACGCCTGAGCCAGGGGGACAGAAATGAAAAAAGGCACCCGAGGGTGCCCTTCAGCTGCAGTGCTGGCCGAGGCGGCCAGCAGCATACGGCTTAGAAGCGGTGACGCATACCAACCGTCACAGCAACCTGGTCTTGCGTAGCCGAAGCACCCGACAGGCCGTTCAGGAACGGGCCGATGTTGGCCGAGTTCGACGACACGTGTTGCCAGTCGCCTTGCAGGTAGACGTCGGTGCGCTTGGACAGTGCGTAGTCCGACTGCAGTGCGACCGTGTTGTAGTTCGGGTTCACGCCGCCGCCGAAGTTCGTACGCGTGTACGTGTACGCGCCAGCGAGGCTGAGAGCCGGGGTCAGAGCGTAACGGATGTTGCCTTCGAAGTTCTGGAAGCGGGCGCTGTTGGCGTTGAAGCCGAGGCCGCTGGACGTGCCCGATTGCGCAGCTGAGATGCCGCCGCCAACCGTGTCGCTCAGGTTTGTTTGCGTGTACACGAAGCCAGCCGTTGCCGGGCCGAACGTGTAGTTCACGCCGCCGCCGAACGTGCGCTGACGGCCAGCCAGGAACGTCCATTCGCCGGTTTGCGCACCCGAACCCGAGATCGTGTTCGCCGGATTGCTCATGTCGTTGTTCAGCTGCAGGTAGCCGGCTGCAACATTCAGGCCGCCCCAGTTGTACGACGCGCCGAAGCTGTACGCACGGTTGTTGGCGAACTCGGTGCTGTTCGAGAACGAGTACGTGCCGCCGAACTTGAAGCCAGCGTAATTGACGCTGGAGTATTTGACCGTGTTGTTGAAACGAACCGAGTTGTTCAGGTTGTCGTTATCGAACGGGTGGGCAGCGATCGTGCCGCCATATTGCGTGCCGGTGTTCGACAGCGGTGCGAGGTAGTCGACCACGGAGTCGTACTGACGACCGAGGGTGACGGCACCGTACTGGTCGCTTGCGAGACCCACGAAAGCCTGACGGCCGAACATGCGGCTCGACTGCTTCGACGTGCCGTTCATGATGCTGAAGCCATTTTCCAACGTGAAGATGGCCTTCAGACCGCCACCGAGGTCTTCAGAGCCACGCAGGCCCCAGCGGCTACCGTTGACCGTGCCGCTCGTGGCTTGCCAGGCGCTGTGGCCGTGCTGGTTGTTCGTGTAGGTGATGCCTGCGTCGATCAGGCCGTACAGCGTAACGCTGCTTTGCGCGTGTGCAGCCGTTGCAAAAACGCCCGTCAGGGCGGCGACCATGAGAGTCTTTTTCATCTTTGTAAACTCCGAGAACAGAGGTGGGCTTCGTTGAACCCTGTTTGGGAAACCGACCATGCGAAGCGCAGCGAGAGGCAAAGTTCGCGTGGTACGAATTAATCGTCTGAGACGATCTGTCCCAGTCGGTTTCCAGACAGGCAGAGTGTAGAGAGGGTGCTCGAAGAGGGGGGATTCCGAATTTCGCAATAAAGTATTGCGCTATCGGAAATGATTATCTCGCTCGCCTTAAGCCCTGCTGGTAAAGGCTTTGAGCGGATTTCTGAGGAACGAGGTGGAACTGTCAACCGCTCGAGCGTTGTGCAATCGCTACAACAATTGATTGCGCAAAACGGCCTAAAACGGCCTCAACTGATTATTGCGCTCCGCGTAACAGATGATTGTGCGCCGTATGCTTAATCGTCAGACGTGGGTCCAGCTATACTTCAATTGCTGCTTTCCGAAGCAGACTTTTTCGTTGACGAAAAAGATCTCCAAACCTTTGTCGGCGCGGCCTTTTCAGCCGCGCTTTTTTTTGCCCGTCTTCAGGCCAGGCGCGCCATCTGTGCCGCTTACCGAGTACCGGCTTGCGGCGGCTCAGGCTGCAGGCTCCAGTCTTCCATTACGTAGTGTCTTGCGTCCATAGGGGAACACAGCAGGTTGTGCCAGTGGTCCCCGTGCCATGCGCCGTAGGTTTCGGCTTCTTCAGCCGTTGGCGCAATCCCGTCCGTTTGTACGAGCCAGTGAATCCATCGCCGCAGAGTTGTCAGCATGATGACCTCCGATGCCGCTAACAATATGTGAATCATGAATTGAATGTATTACTCGAACAACCGGGAGAAACACTTACGTTTGACACGAATTGTTACATTTCGGGAAAACTTCCCGGTAAAAGTGACGCAAGTGGGATAATCGGGTAATAATGACATAGCGCGATATATCGATTCGGTTCGCATACGATTTTCTTGCCGCTTTTTGATGTGTGCCGCTTTTATCGTTGAATCGGGATGGCTGTTATAAAAAATTCGCTTGACTGGCGATTGACGTTCCCCGTATAACGGCAAGGCTGATTTTCGTTCTGCTGCAATTTCAGGACGTGGAATTCGCTGAAGCGGAACAGCGGGAATTGGCTGGATACGGCGCGAGGGTTATTGCCCGCGTCATTAAAATCTCGAGGGAAACTGAAACATGGAAACCGGTATCGTCAAATGGTTCAATGATGCGAAGGGCTTTGGCTTCATCACGTCTGACGCCGGCGGCGACGATCTGTTCGCGCACTTCTCGGAAATCCGCGCCGACGGCTTCAAGTCGTTGAAGGAGAACCAGCGTGTGTCGTTCGACGTCAAGGTCGGTCCGAAGGGCAAGCAGGCCGCGAACATCCAGCCGCTGTAAGTACAGCGAGCGATCGCTACGCGAACGCGTATGCGACACTAAGCCCCGGGCTAACCCCGGGGCTTTTTTATTTTTGGCATATTGATATTTAGCCGAATTTACCAGTCGAGTTTTTTGCTCGCGGAATTAATCGGGGAAACCCTGGGAACCGGCGATTTTTCTGATTCGGGTTTTCACTAAAAGCCAAAAGTCACATGTACACTGCCGGTACCGCCGGCGGGTGCCGTCCAAACGGTGCATACTTGGGCCGTTTTCCATTTCCTCTGTCGTTTTCCCATGTTTGATTCCTCCTTGAGCGCCCCACAGCCGGCCGGCGACTTTCCCATCGTCTTTGTGGACCTCGAGACGACTGGCGGTTCGGTAGGCGAGCATCGCATTACCGAAGTTGGCGTTGTGGAGGTGGCGCAAGGGCAGGTGACACGCTGGAGCACCCTTGTCGATCCCGGTCAGCCTATCCCGCCCTTTATCCAGCAGCTCACCGGAATTACGGACCAGATGGTGCGTGGCGCGCCGCGCTTCGCCGAAATTGCCGCGGAACTCCACGCGAGACTCGCCGGCAAGCTCTTCGTCGCGCACAACGCGGCCTTCGACCGCGGCTTCCTGCGCGCGGAGTTCGAGCGTGCCGGTTATGCCTTCAACCCCGATGTGCTTTGCACCGTGCGTCTGTCACGGGCGCTTTTTCCGGGTGAGAAGCGCCACGGGCTCGACGCGCTGGTCGAGCGCCACGCGCTCGTGCCGTCGGATCGCCATCGCGCGCTCGCCGATGCCGATCTGCTCTGGCAGTTCTGGCAGCGCCTGCCCGCGCTCGTGCCGGGGGATGCGCTGGCATCGCAGATCGAGCGCACGACGCGTCGCCACGTATTGGCTGGCGACATTACCGACGAACTCATCGAGACGGCGCCGGCAGGCCACGGCGTTTATGCATTTTACGGCGAGAACGACGTCCCGCTCTATGTGGGGCGCAGCGTGCGGGTGCGCCAGCGAGTGCGCGCACATCTTTCGGGTGAGCGGCGCTCGTCGCGCGAACAACGGATGGCGCAGCAGGTCCGCCGCGTGGAGTGGCGTGCGACAGGCGGCGAGCTTGGCGCGCTTCTTGTCGAGGCGCAGTGGATCGCAACGCTCAAGCCCTCGTTCAACCGCCTGCCGCGCGTATCGAAGCGCGAGCCGGCCGACCTAGGAGCAGCGCCTTGGCCATTCGGCGGCGCAGTGGTCGTGCTCGAGCAGGACGCGACGAATGGCGCCGACGTTTATCACCTGATCGATCGCTGGTGCTATATGGGCGCCTTTCCGAGTTTGGCTGAGGCCGAGGCGCTGGTGGACAGCAGCGCCGAGCGCGTGTTCGAGCTTTCGACCTGGCGCATTCTGCAGACGCACTTCGAGCGCGGTCTGCGCGTGCAGATGCTGCAGCCTTCCGAGGCCGCCGGCCTCACGAGCACGGCATAATAGCCGCGCTCAGGCAACCCCGCCGACGCCGCCCGATTCGCAGACGTGTTCGAGCGCCTGATTCATCGCATTCGCGCGCGCGGAGTCGTATCGCGTGAGCTCCTTCCAGCTCGCCACCGTTCTTGCGACGCGCGCCGGGCAATCCGGCGCGGCGCGCAGCGGTTGCACGCGTGCGAGCGCGCCGATCAGTTCTCCGGTGAGTCTGTCGAGTTGCGGCCGCGTCGCCGTGGCGAGATCCGGCGCCGGGTCGCTGGGTGCCTGGGAGGCGCGCCACGTGTCGAACAGCGACTTCTGCACTTGCGTGCTGGCGTCGATCTGATCGCGGAAGAACGCGCGCGCAAACGCAGGATCGACGCCGGCTGCCGTGGCGCGCTTGTGCACGTCGGCGAGCAGGGCGTCTTCGCGGGGCGTATCGGTGATGGGCTTGTGATGCTGCCATTTCCAGTGCGCGACCGGCTCGGCGAGCGCCAGCCGCTGCGAAACGAGCGCGACGAGGTTGGTCAGGGCGGTGTCGCCACCGTCGGCATGGACGGATGCGATCGGCAGCGCGAAAAGCAGCGCAGTCGCGCAACGCGCGCTCGCGCGGGTCAGCAATGTCATTGAGCGGAAGAGGCCGGCAATAAAACCCGAAGCATAGCCGGTTATGGTGCGCTTGCGTTTAACGGCGCTGAGGTCGAGTCAGATCGTCGAATCGAGGCGCGCCCGCGATCGAGCGCGCCGGGTGCCAGCCACTACGGCGCAATACTGTGCACGCAGCATGACACGCGCGTCCCTGGGCTACGCGTACCGATATGCACACGAACAACTGCGGCGCGTGAGCCCGCGAGCGCGTACGTATGCACTTCCCCGTCACTTCTGTTCGTGTGCCTTGCGTTGCTCGTCGAGAAACGCCCGCACGTGAGCGGGCAATTCGTCGCCGAGAAACTCGACGGCCACCGGTTCCGGATCCGGGCTGAAGACTTTGTCCGGGGTCGGAATCCTTGGCGGTTTGGCATCCATGATCTTTCTCCTATGTAAGCCAATTATCCGGCTCGTCACTTCTACTGCGCTAGTCCCGCTTCCGGTAACAGTGCTTTTCTCGCACGCGTGTTGCTTTCTTCGCACAGCGATACGAGTGATTAACGGCACAGGAATATAATTATTGAGATGTCCTTCGCACTGTCGCATGCTGGGTGAATCGAGCACGTTCACCTTTGTTCCAGGTCTCCCGCGCAGCGTCTGCTGCAGTCGCACAACGCTTCGATCGCTGCTCCTTCGGCTCCGGGAAGCACGTTCGCCCAGTCTTGCCCCGTTCGTGTTGCGCGACGCGCAAGTCCGGCAAGTGCCTGCGGCTTCAGCGTGCACCCGCCATCCGTCTACAACGATCGATTATGCTTAGTCGTTGACGTCGAAACGTTAATAAGAATTAAAACTATGTAAGCGTCCGTTTCTATCCGATTGGGTGATTAATACTTTGTTGCCCGGCATTGGGCCGCGATTTAATGACCGAACGTGCGTAAATAGCCGCGCATTCGGGCGCGGCGTATTGATGTACTCCGATAATTCGTTACGTGTGGGCCTCCGGTGGTGCCGGCACGCGCTGCACGTGAGCATGGTTCGCGGGCGTCGCGCGCACTTCCACCTGGCCATGAATGCGTGACTGGTGGCCGTCCGCGAACATGTAGTACGGAAACGGGTGGACGGGCTCGGAGGCTGCGTTCAGACGCGCGACGAGTTCAGCGGCGAGCGTGAAGTCGAGCGCACCCAGCGACTCTTCGAGTTGCGCGCCCTGGGTTGCGCCGACGATGATGCTCGCCACGCCGCGCTTCTGATACAGCCAGTTCAACGCAACCTGGGCCATGGACCGATTGGCTTCGTGCGCGACCCGCTCGAGCTCGGCGACGATCGCGAAGTTGCGCGCCGAGAGCTTGTCGAAGCCGGGCGGCGGCTTCGCGCCCACTGTCTGCAGGCGGCCCGCACCGCTCACGCCTTCGTTTGCCTGCGACGGCCGATATTTCCCCGACAGCACGCCCATGCCGAGCGGACTCCACGGCACGAGCCCCATGCCGAGTTGTGTCGCGAGATCGGCGAACTCGTGTTCCGCGTTGCGCTCGATCAGGGAGTATTCGAGCTGCATGGCCGCTACCGGCTCGAAGCCGCGCCAGTCGGCCAGCGTCTGCGCGCGGCCCGCGTACCACGCGGGCACGTCGGAGAGGCCCACGTAGCGGATCTTGCCGGCGCGCACGGCGTCGTCCATGGCGCGCATCACCTCGTCGACGGGCGTCATGCGGTCCCACGTGTGCAGGTAATAAAGATCGATGTAATCGGTGCCGAGGCGCTTGAGCGAGCCGTCGAGCGCGCGCAGCAGGTTCTTGCGATGGTTGCCGCCGGCGTTCGGATCGCCCGCTTGTGCATTGTAGGAATACTTGGTGGCGATGACGAGCCGCTCGCGCAGACGGCGCGCTGCCGCGAAGCGCCCCACCCAGGTTTCGCTCGTGCCTTCTGTATAGAGGTCGGCGGTGTCGATGAAATTGCCCCCTGCGTCGACATAGAGGTCGAAGAGTCGCTGTGCGGTGGCTTCGTCGGCGCCCCAGCCCCATTCGGTGCCGAACGTCATTGTGCCGAGGGCGATGGGGCTGACGCGCAGGCCTGAGCGGCCGAGCAGGGTATAGGTATCGAGCTTCATGGCGGTTTCCTCAAGGAGTGAGTGGTGAACGCAAGCCCATCCTGCGCCTTTCCTTTTTGTGGAAAAATCGGGTTCACTTGAAAGTACTGTGAAGTCAAACTTCACAATGGAGGCGAGATGGGCCCGGTATCTACCCAGGCGTTCGCGCCGCCCGCCGCGTCGGGTCTGGCGGGCCGCCTGCCCGCACTGCTAGCGGTGGCGGCGGTCGCGCGCCATGGCAGCTTCACGCGTGCGGCGTCCGCCGCGGGCTGCTCGACTTCGGCGCTGTCGCAAACCGTGCGCGCACTCGAAGCGCAACTCGGCGTGAGGCTCTTCAATCGCACGACGCGCCGGGTCGGGCTGACCGAGGCGGGCGCGCAGTTTCTCGCGCGCGTCCAGCCCGCGCTTTTACAGATCGAGGCGGCGTTCGATGCGCTGGACGCCTCGCGCGACGCACCGGCCGGCACGCTGCGCATCAACCTGCCGCGGGTGGCGAGCGAGTTGCTCGTCATGCCGCACCTTGCGGAATTCATGGCGCGCTATCCGCTGATCAAGCTCGAACTCGCGCTCGACGACGGTTTTGCCGATCTGGTCGGCGACGGCTTCGATGCGGGCATCCGCCTGGGCGAGTCGGTTGCGCCCGGCATGGTGGCGGTGCCGATCGGCGGGCCGATTCGCATCGTCGTGGTGGGTTCGCCGGCATACTTCGAGCGCAACGCGCGGCCCGTCACCCCCGACGATCTCGCCGCGCATGACTGCCTGCACTATCGCTTCGCGACGGGCGGCGTCTATCGCTGGGAGTTCGCGCAGCCGGACGAGCCTGGACGCGTGTTCGACGTGGTCACCGAGGGCCGCTTCGTGACGAACGATCTGCGTACGATGGTGCGCGCCGCGGAGCAGGGCGTGGGTCTTCTGCACGTGATCGAGGACTACGTGCGTGTGCAGCTGAAGGAAGGCCGGCTCGTGCCGGTGCTCGGGCGGTGGGGCGCGTCGTTTCCGGGGTTCTATTTGTATACGGCCGGGCGCGCGCAGTTGCCGCCCAAGCTGCGCGCGTTCATCGACTTTCTGCGCGAGAAGCGTGAAGGCGTCCAGGCTCACGTGGTGCAGGCTGGGGCGAAACGATGAGGTGATCGAAAGGGTTGTGAGACGCTGGATGGGCACAGCACTCGCAGTACCGTGCGCCGGTGGCACAAAGCAAAATGCCCAGTCCGAAGACTGGGCATTTTGCTTGAATCCTGGTGCCGGAAAGAGGAATCGAACCCCCGACCTTCGCATTACGAATGCGCTGCTCTACCGTCTGAGCTATTCCGGCGTGCATCAGAGAAGAAAGATTATAGGAAAGTGCCGCTAACTACGCAAGCCATTTCCCATCTTTTTTCATTTTTTTGCTTCGTAGTGGTACTGCGTAACGCGCTCGACCTCGTTCTTCGAGCCGAGGAACACGGCGACACGCTCATGCAGGCTCTTCGGCTGGATGTCGAGAATGCGCTCTTCGCCGTTGGTCGCCATGCCGCCCGCCTGTTCGACGATGAACGACATCGGGTTCGCTTCGTACATCAGACGCAGCTTGCCCGGCTTCGACGGGTCGCGTTTGTCGGCCGGGTACATGAAGATGCCGCCGCGGTTCAGAATGCGGTGCACGTCCGCGACCATCGACGCAATCCAGCGCATATTGAAGTTCTCGCCGCGCGCGCCGTCCTTGCCGGCGTTCAGCTCGCCGATGTACTTCTGCACCGGCTCGTACCAGTGGCGCGCGTTCGACGCATTGATCGCGTATTCGCGAGTGTCTTCCGGAATGCGCATGTTGCTTTGCGTGAGCACCCACGAGCCCAGTTCGCGGTCGAGCGTGAAGCAGTTCACGCCGTGGCCGGTCGTGAGCACGAGCACCGTTTGCGGGCCGTACACGGCGTAGCCTGCGGCGACCTGCTTCGTGCCGGGCTGCAGGAACGATTCCTCGGTCGCCTGCTGGCCGTCCGGGCAGCGCAGCACCGAAAAGATCGTGCCGATCGACACGTTCACGTCGATGTTCGACGAGCCGTCGAGCGGATCGAACACGAGCAGGTATTCGCCCTTCGGATAGTTGGCCGGGATCGGGAAGAACGTTTCCATTTCCTCCGAGGCCATCGCGGCGAGGTTGCCGCCCCATTCGTTGGCGTCGAGC
The DNA here is from genome assembly GCF_000739775.1 of Paraburkholderia heleia NBRC 101817. Taxonomy (GTDB): domain Bacteria; phylum Pseudomonadota; class Gammaproteobacteria; order Burkholderiales; family Burkholderiaceae; genus Paraburkholderia; species Paraburkholderia heleia. The sequence continues at coordinate 104,102 of NZ_BBJH01000004.1, forward strand.
AGGATTTCGTTCGAGAGAATGTCGAGGTTCTTCTGCACTTCGCCCTGAACGTTCTCGCTGCCGGCCGTGCCGAGGGCGTCACCGAGCGCGCCCTTGCTGACGTTGAAGCTGATCGCCTTGCACGCGCGCGCGACGACTTCGATCAGAAGACGCAGGTCGGCGGGCAGGTTGCGGTGCTGGCGCTGCTGCTCGATCAGGTACTTGGTGAGGGTGGTGCGACGTTGCAAAGCCATTGCAGTACTCCGGATACGCTTGGGGATAGTGCAATTCTACCCGCTCGACTGTGACCTCCCGCCGCACAGCCGCCCAAAATAAAGCGCCGGGGCGCGGCCGGGCTTGCTGGAGCGGCTTTTCGCGCGGTGCCGGGGCGCTTCGCGCCGCCAAAAACAATCATGAAAAAATGCGCAAAAAAACCGGCACGAAGGCCGGTTCGTGGAACGCCGCGCGGCGCGACCCAGGCGCCGCGCGTTGTGCGCCGATTCGCGCGGTTTCGTCTGATCAAGCCAGCGCTTTTTCGACGATCTCGCGCACGTCGCGCGACCTGGCTTCGGCGGCGACGCGCTCCAGCGCCGCGCGCATCGCGTCGCGCAGCGCGGGAGTGAAGCGGCGCCACAGTTCGAGATTGCGGGCGAGGCGCGCCGCGACCTGCGGGTTGAGCGCGTCCAGCGCGATCACCTGGTCGGCCCAGAACGCGTAGCCGGAGCCATCGGCGGCGTGGAATTGCGCCGGGTTCGCGGCGCAGAAGCTGAAGATCAGCGAGCGTGCGCGGTTCGGATTCTTGATGTTGAACGCCGGGTGACCCATGAGCGCGCGCACCGTCTCGATGGTCGGGCGCTGCGCCGTGCCCCGTTGCGTGGCCTGCAGCGCGAACCATTTGTCGATCACGAGCGGTTCCTTCTCGAAGCGCACGTAGAAGTCTTCGAGTGCGCGGCGCGCGACGTCCCCGCCCGTGGCCGCCTGCACGTTCAACAGCGCGGACAGCGCCGCCGAACGGTCGGTCATGTTGTTCGCGGCGTCGTATTGCGCCGTGGCGAGTCGCACCGCTTGCGCGGCAGCGTCGAGTTCCGAGAGATACGAGAGCGCGAGGTTCTTCAACCCGCGGTGTCCGGCCGCCTCGGGCGTCGGTTCGTACGCGCCCGGCGTGACATTGCGCTCATAGGCCGCGAGCCATTCGCGTTCGAGCGCCGTGGCCAGTTGCTTGCGCACGAACTGGCGCGCGGCATGCACGGCGGCCGGATCGGATTCGGTCATCTGCTCGGCGAGATAGGTTTCCGAAGGCAGCATGAGCGCAAGCTCGCGGAACGAAGGCGAGAGCGATTCGTCGGTCAGCACGCGACGGAACGCATCGACGAGCGCGCCGTTGATTTCGAGCGGCTGGCCCGCGGCCGCGCGAGCGGCAAGCGCGAGCAGCTCGCGCGTGGCGAGGCGCTGGCCCGCTTCCCAGCGGTTGAACGCGTCGCTGTCGTGCGCGAGCAGGAACGCGAGCTCGTCGTTGCCGTAGTCGTAGTCGACGATGACCGGCGCCGAGAAGTTGCGCAGCAGCGAGGGCAGGGGCTTGGCCATCACATCGGCGAACGTGAAGGTCTGCTGCGTGTCGGTCAGCTCCAGCACGCGCGTCGTGCCATGCGCGGCGGCCTCGCCTTCGAGGCGCAGCGGCAGGTCCGCGCCGTCCGGGCCGATCAGGCCGATCGCAAAGGGAATGTGCAGCGGGCCCTTTTGCGTTTCGCGCGCGGCGGGCGCGCCGTTGGCGTAGCCCTGCGTGAGCGTCACGCTGTAGCAGCGCGTGCCTTCGTCGTAGCTCGTGCTCACGGCGACGCGCGGCGTACCCGCCTGGCTGTACCAGCGTTCGAACTGCGCGAGGTCGCGGCCATTGGCGTCGGCCATCGCGTGGCGGAAGTCGTCGCAGGTCACGGCCTGGCCGTCGTGGCGCTGGAAGTACAGGTCCATGCCTTTACGGAAGCCGTCGCGTCCGAGCAGCGTTTGATACATCCGCACGACTTCCGCGCCTTTTTCGTAGACGGTCATCGTGTAGAAGTTGTTGATCTCGACGTAGCTCTCGGGGCGCACCGGGTGCGCCATCGGGCCTGCGTCTTCGGCGAACTGCATCTGGCGCAGCACGCGCACGTCCTCGATGCGTTTGGTCGCGCGCGCCGCTTCGTTCTCGTCGCCGCCCGACATCGCCGCGGAGAACTCCTGGTCGCGGAACACCGTGAGGCCTTCCTTCAGGCTCAGCTGGAACCAGTCGCGGCAAGTCACGCGGTTGCCGGTCCAGTTGTGGAAGTACTCGTGGCCGACCACGGCCTCGATGTTGGCGAAGTCGATGTCGGTGGCCGTTTCCGGATTCGCGAGCACGTACTTCGTATTGAAGATGTTGAGCCCCTTGTTCTCCATCGCGCCCATGTTGAAGTCGCTCACGGCGACGATCATGAAGCGGTCGAGATCGAGTTCGAGGCCAAAGCGCTGCTCGTCCCAGTGGATCGAGTGAATGAGCGAGTCCATGGCGTGGCGCGTCTTGTCGAGATCGTGCGGCTCGACCCAGACCTGCAGCAGCTTTTCCTTGCCCGAGCCGCTCTGGATGCGCTCTTCCAGCGCCACGAGCTTGCCCGCCACGAGCGCGAACAGATAGCTCGGCTTGCGGAACGGGTCTTCCCATTTCGCATAGTGACGGCCATCGGGCAGATCCCCTTCGGCGATCAGGTTGCCGTTCGACAGCAGCACCGGGTAGGCGGTCTTGTCTGCGCGCAGCGTGACCGTGTAGGTCGCCATGACGTCGGGGCGGTCGAGGAACCAGGTGATGCGGCGAAAACCTTCGGCCTCGCATTGTGTGAAGAAGTTGCCGCTCGACACGTACAGGCCCGAGAGCGTGGTGTTGGCTTCGGGCGCGCACGCGCCGGTGAGCGTGAGCGCGAAGGCTTCAGGCACATTCTCGATCGTGAGCCCGTGTTCGTGCGCGCGCACGTTCGCGTAAGGCTTGCCGTCGATCGCCGCGCCGATGAATTCGAGCTGCTCGCCCATGAGTTCGAGATGCGCGACGGGTTGCGCGTCGGGATTGCGACGCACGCGCAACGTGCTCTTGACGATCGTGCGCTCGGGCACGAGGTCGAATTCGAGGTCGACGGTATCGATCAGAAACGCGGGCGGCGCGTAGTCTTCGCGGCGGATCACGGTGGGCGTGGCGGTATCGGACATGGTCTGGATAGGGGCGTGTCGGATCGGTGGGGATCGCTCGGTATTGATCGAATGGGCCGGCCGCGGCGGCGTGTGCGCCCGCCGGGCGCTGCCAGCCGTCGCTGCAGCGCGGCGGTTCGCCCCATTGTACAAAGGCTCGGGCCGCTTTGTCCGCCGGGGCCCGGCCGACGAACTTTCGCGCCGCGCCACGAGTCAGTATGATCAGGCCCTGCCGCGCGGCCAGCGGCGCGCAAAACGGGACACGACCGGCGCGCAATGCGCGCGGAATAAGCGCGGCGCGCATATCGTATCGGAGAGAGCGGCCCCCACGGCTGCACTTTTCCAACTGAAGCAACCCTGCTACGAGAAGACCATGATGCACGACAGATGGACCCGCCGCGCCCTCCTGATGCTGGCGGCGCTCGCCCTCACGCTCTCCGGCTGCACGACCTACGTGACGAGCCAGGTGACCGCCTTCTCCGCGTGGGAAGGCGGCAGCGACGCCACGCGCACCTTCGCGTTCACACGCAGCCCCGAGCAGAACCAGAGCATCGAGCAGAGCACCTACGAGCAGTTCGTCGCCAACGGGCTCGCCATGCACGCGTTTCGCCTCGTGGCCGAGCCGCACGCGCGCTATCTGGTGGGTCTCGCTTACGGCAGCCGCACCGACACGGTGACGGTCGCGCAGCCCGTGTTCTACAACCCCTGGCCGGGTCCGTACTGGGGGCCGTGGAACCCGTGGGGCGCGTGGGGGCCGTATCAGCCTGCCTACGTGAACCAGAGCTATCCGGTGTATTCGCATGCGCTCGGCATTCGTATCACGGAAAAGGCAAGCGGCAAGGAGGTCTATAACGTGCAGGCGCGCACCTCGGGCGACGATCCCTCGCTCGTGCGCGTGATGCCTTTTCTCGTGCAGAGCGCGCTCGGCAATTTCCCGCTGGCCAACGGCACGGTCACGGAGGTCAGGATCCCGGTCGGCAAGAACGGCGGGGCGCCGAACGAGACAGCCGCGGCCCCGGCCGGTGCGGGGCAGGGCGGTGCGGCCGCGACGGGGAGCGCGCCGGCGAAATAGGCGCGACCGTTACGCAGCGAGCGGTTCACGCGGCCCGCGAAGCGCCGGACACGGTGTCAGCGGCGCGCGCCGTCGCGGCTGTGCACGCGTTTGCCTGCCGCGTAGGTCTCGAATACGGCACGGTCGTCGCCGAGCAGGGCGAGGGCGAACAGCAATTCCTCGAGCGTCCCGGCGCGCGCCGTGCGCCGCGCGAGCAGCGGCGTGGCTTGCGCATCGAGCACGACGAAGTCCGCTTCGCTGCCGGGTGCGAGCGTGCCGATCCTGTCGGCGAGATCGAGCGCCTGCGCCGCGCCCGCTGTCGCGAGCCAGAACATGCGCGTGGCCGTGAGATGGTGGCCGCCCATGCGTGCGACCTTGTGCGCCTCGTTCATCGTTTGCAGCATGGAGAACGAGGTGCCGCCGCCCACGTCGGTCGCGAGTGTCACGGGCATCGACGATTCGCCCGCCTTGTCGAAGTCGAACAAGCCGCTGCCGAGGAACAGGTTCGAGGTCGGGCAGTGCGCGGCGACCGTGCCCGTTTGCGCCATGCGGCGGCGGTCTTCGTCGTCGAGCCAGATGCAGTGGCCATAGACCGCCCGCTTACGCAGGAGTCCGTAGTGGTCGTACACGTCGAGGTAGCTGCGATGGCCGGGGAACAGCTCCTTGACCCACTTCACTTCGTCCGGGTTCTCGGCCACGTGGCTCTGGATGAAGATGTCGCCGTGCGCCCTCGCGAGCGCGCCGCATGCTTCGAGCTGCGCCTCGGTAGAAGTGGGCGCGAAGCGCGGCGTGAGCGCGTACATCTGGCGCCCGCGGTTGTGCCAGCGCTCGATCAGCTCGGCGCTGTCGTCGTAGCCCGTTTGCGGCGTGTCGCGCAGGAACTCGGGGCAATGGCGGTCCATCAGCACCTTGCCCGCGACCATGCGCAGGTTCTTCGCCTCGCTCGCGGTAAAGAGCGCGTCGGCGGACTGCTTGTGCACCGTGCAGTACACGAGCGCCGTGGTCGTGCCGCAGGCGAGCAGCTCGTCGACGAAAAAGCGCGCCGTGTCCTGCGCCACCGCTTCGTTTTCGAAGCCGCGCTCGGTCGGGAAGGTGTACGTGTTCAGCCACGGCAGCAGACCCGGCGCAGGCGAGGCGATCATGTCCGTCTGCGGATAGTGGATGTGCGTATCGATGAAGCCTGGCACGATCAGCTTGTCGCGCAGATTGTGGACCGTCGCGCTTTCATTGACGCGCGACTTGAGCGCGGACCACGCGCCCGAGGCGACCACATGGCCGTCTTCGACGATCACGACGCCGTCTTCGTCAAAGACAGCGGCGTCGGACGATTGCGCAGGGTCGCCGGTGAACGTCAACAGTTTTGCGCGGTAAGCCGATTGAGTCATGGGAACTTCGTCTCCGATAAATTCAGGTATTCGTCCAATGCATGCCCCGCATGACGCGTGCCGCTCCTGAAAGCGCGGCACGAAGGGCGCGAGCGGGCCCACGGTCCGGCGCTCGCGCGCTGGACCGGATTCGTGTGACAGCCCGGGCTGGGGCCTGCTGTGCGGACGAGTCCGCGTTTTCGTTTGCGCCTGAGTTCGCGCCTTAAGCCGTTGCGCGATTCCAGCTCGCGTCGAGCTTCGCGATCAGCGCGGCGCGCTCATCGGGCGTCACGAACGACGCCTCGAAGCCGTTGCGCAGGATCGTGTACACCTCGTGATCGTCGAGCTCGAGCGCTTCGATGATGGCGCGGTAGTTCTCGTTGACGTAGCCGCCGAAGTAGGCGGGATCGTCGGAATTGACAGTCACCGCGACGCCCTTTCCGAGCAACGCCTTGAGCGTGTGCTGCGTCATGTCGTCGAACACGCACAGCTTGGTGTTCGAGAGCGGGCATACCGTGAGCGCGACGCGCGTGTCGGCCAGACGCGTGACGAGCGCCGCGTCTTCGATGCTGCGCACGCCGTGATCGACGCGATCGACCTTGAGCAGGTCGAGCGCTTCGTAAATGTAGGAGGGCGGCCCTTCTTCGCCCGCGTGCGCGACGAGCTTCAGCCCCATCGCCCGCGCTTTCTCGAACACGCGCTCGAATTTCGAAGGCGGATGACCGCGCTCGGAGGAGTCGAGGCCCACGCCGATCAGGCGCGCATAGCGCGCGAAGAGCGGGCGCGCGGCTTCGAAGGTGGCGAGCGCATCGGCTTCGCTCAGGTGGCGCAGGAAGCACAGGATCAGCTTGCTCGTGAGGCCGCGCTTTTCGGCGTCGGCAAGCGCACGGTCGATGCCCGCGACCACGGTTTCGATCGGCACGCCGCGTTCGGTATGCGTTTGCGGATCGAAGAAGATTTCGGTGTGCACGACGTTATCGGCGAGCGCGCGCTCGCAGTACGCCATCGTCATGTCGTAGAAGTCCTGCTCCGAGAGCAACACGCTCGCGCCTGCGTAGTAGATGTCGAGGAACGACTGCAGGTCGGTGAACGCGTAGGCGGCGCGCAGCGCGTCGATCGAGTCGTAGGCGAGCTTCACGTTGTTGCGCTGGGCGAGCGCGAAGATCAGCTCGGGTTCGAGCGAGCCTTCGATATGAATGTGCAGCTCGGCCTTCGGCGCATTGGCGGCCTTGTCGACGAGTGCCTTGGCGTTGGCGGCGGGGTGGGCGGTGGTCGTGATCGTCATGTTCGGTTCGATTGGCTTACGGGTTCTTCGGTGTTCGACATCACGCGGAATGGGGCGAGGGGGCATGCGCCGCGCTCGCCGGCTTCGCCGCTTCGATCGCCTGCAGCAGTTGCGCGGCGGCCGAGACGGCGATGACTTCGGGCGACTTGTCGACGATACCGTCCACGCCGAGCGGGCAGTTCATGCGCGCGATCTGCATGGGATCGATGCCGCGCGCGGCGAGCCGGTGCTCGAACTGCTTGCGCTTCGTGTGCGAGCCGATCATGCCGAAAAACACGAAGTCGCCGCGGCGCAGGATGCGTTCGGCGAGATCGAGGTCGCGCGAATGGTCGTGCGTCATCACGATGAAGCTCGTGCCGGGCGGGGCGGTGTCGACGGCTTCGTCCGGCGCGTCGTTGGCGTCGATCGCCACGTTGGGCGCGTTCAGCAATGCGAACGCCTCGGGAGCCGGAAACGCCGCGTCGCGCTCGTCGACCCACAGTACGCGGCAGGGCAGCGTGCCGAGCACGCGCACGAGCGCCGCGCCCACATGGCCCGCGCCGAACAGCACGACGGGAAAATCGTTCGGCGCGATGGTTTCGGTGAGGAGCAGCGCGCCGCCCGTTTCCCACAGCAGGCAGTCGGGCGCTTCCACGCCCGGTTCCGGCTCGGAAAGCATGGCCGGATCGGCTGCGCTGCCGACGCCTTCCGGGCTCCCGTTCCGCAAGGAGCGGAATGATACGCTACGCACGGTCGACGCGCCTGCCGCGAGGCGGCGCGCGAGCGTGGCGAGCCAGCCGAGGTCGGCCACGTCGAGGCGCTCGAACGCGAGCACCACGGCGCCGCCGCAGCACTGGCCGAGGCTCGGCCCGAGTGCGAGACGCTCGAGGCGCCGCGCATGCGGCGTGCGCATGCCGTCGCGCAGCACCTGGCGCGCGATTTCGATGGCCTTCCATTCGAGATGGCCGCCGCCAATGGTATGGCGGGCCGCTTCGCGCGTGACGATCATCTTCGTGCCGGCCTCGCGCGGCGCCGACCCCTCGACGCGCGCAACGGTGACCAGCACGGCGTCGTCGCCGTGCGCGAGCAGTTGCTGCAGATCGGAAAGCCAGGCTTGCATCTGGCGCTTCTCCCTACGGGGCGGCACGTTCTTGCCTGTGCCGCCGGTTAATCTTCGTGGCTTCGCGCGGGCGGCGCTTCGCGGTTGGAGTGTGCGAGGCGCCTGCAGGTTCGCGCGGTCAGTCCGTTTTGCGGCTGTTTGCCCGCAGCGCGTCCAGCGCATCGAGAATCGCTTCAGGCGTCGCGGGCGCACGCAGCGGCGCGGCTTCGTGCGCCTCGGGCACCGCGGCGCCCACGGCGTCGCGAATTGCGAGAAACACCGAGAACGGCAACAGCAAGGGCGGTTCGCCTACGGCCTTCGAGCGGAACACGGTCGGTTCGACGTTGTCGTTGCCGCCACCGCGATAGAGCCTCACGTTGAACGCCTCCGGCGTGTCGCTCACCGCCGGAATCTTGTACGTCGAAGGCGCATGCGTCATGAGCCGACCGTCGCGGTTCCACCAGAGCTCCTCGGTGGTGAGCCAGCCCATGCCCTGGATGAAGCCGCCTTCCACCTGGCCGAGATCGATGGCCGGGTTGATCGACTGGCCCGCGTCGTGCAGCACGTCGGCGCGCACGAGCTTCCATTCGCCCGTGAGCGTATCGACGACCACTTCGGACACCGCCGCGCCATAGGCGAAGTAGTAGAACGGATGGCCGGTGAGCATGCGCGCGTCCCAATGCACTTTGGGCGTCGCGTAAAAGCCATCGGACCACAGTTGCACGCGCTTCATGTACGCGAGTTCGACGAGTTCGCCAAAGGCGATCGCCTTGCCGTTCGCTCGCACGAGGCCGGCTTCGAACGCGACGTCTTCGGCCGCACCGCCGTATTGTGCAGCCGCGCAAGCCGCGAGACGCGCGCGGATGGTAAGCGCTGCATCCTCGGCGGCCTTGCCGTTGAGATCGCTGCCCGTGGAGGCCGCCGTGGCCGAAGTATTGGCGACCTTCGAGGTATCGGCGGCGCTCACGCGCACACGTACGAGCGGCAGTCCGAGCGTGCCCGCCACGACCTGCGCGACCTTGGTGTTGAGCCCCTGGCCCATTTCGGTGCCGCCGTGGTTCACGAGCACCGAGCCGTCGCGGTACACATGAACGAGCGCGCCTGCCTGGTTCAGATGCGGCACGTTGAACGAGATGCCGAACTTGACCGGCGTGAGCGCCAGGCCGCGCTTGAGCACGGGGCTCGTGCGGTTGTACGCGGCGATGGCTGCGCGACGCTCGTGATAGCGGCTCGACGCGAGCAGTTCGTCGGTGAGCGGCGCGAGCACGTTGTCCTCCACGCGCTGGCCGTACGGCGTGATGTCACGCTCGCCGATGCCGTAGTAGTTCGCGCGCCGCACATCGAGCGGATCGCGGCCCAGCGCCCTGGCGATTTCGTCGAGCATCACCTCCATCACGAGCGCGCCTTGCGGGCCGCCGAAGCCGCGAAACGCGGTGTTCGACTGCGTGTTCGTCCTGCAGCAGAGCGCGACGATCTCGACATCCGGCAGAAAGTAGGCGTTGTCGAAGTGGCATACCGCGCGCGTGGCGACTGCGCCCGAAAGATCGGCGGAATAGCCCGCGCGCAGCGCGATCTCCACGCGTGCGCCGAGGAGCCGTCCTGCGTCGTCGTAGCCCGCCTCATACGTGTAGCGCGCATCGTGGCGTTTGCCGGTGATCATGAAGTCGTCGTCGCGATCCGCGCGCAGCTTCACGGGCCGCTGCAGCTTGTGCGCCGCGAGCGCGGCGATGCACGCGAACAGCGCCGACTGCGATTCCTTGCCGCCGAAACCGCCGCCCATGCGCCGGCATTCGCAGGCGACGCGATGTGCGGGCCAGCCGAGCAGATGCGCGACGACCTGCTGCATTTCGCTCGGGTGCTGGGTCGAGCTGTAGACGAGCATGCCTGTTTGCTCTTGTGGGAGCGCGTAGGCCACCTGGCCTTCGAGATAGAACTGCTCCTGGCCGCCCACGGCAAACGTGCCCGCCAGGCGATGCGGCGCTGCGGCGAGCGCAGCATCGGGCGCGCCGCGCACGAGCCGCAGCGGCGGCAGCACGTAATGCTGGCGCGTGCGCGCCTCTTCGATGCTCAGAACAGGCTCGAGCGGGGCGTAGCGAACGACGTCTTCGTTCGCGGCGAGGGCCGCGGCGCGGCGCGCGAGTTCGTGGCTCGTGGCGATCACCGCGAACACGGGCTGCCCGAGATAGTGCACGACGTCGCTTGCGAGCACCGGGTCGTCGTGCACGACCGGGCCGCAGTCGTTCTCGCCGGGGATGTCGGCGGCCGTCAGCACCGCAAGCACGCCTGGCGACGCGCGCACGCGTTCGAGATCCAGCGCGACGATGCGCGCGTGCGCATGGCGCGCGAGGCCGAGCGCCGCGTGCACGGTGCCGTGCAGTTCGGGGATGTCGTCGGTGTAGCGCGCCGCGCCGCTGACGTGCGCGTCGGCGGATTCGTGCGGCAGCGCTGCGCCGAGTGCGCGCTCGTGGGCGCGCCCGGTGCCTGGCGGCTGACGCATGACGAGCGCTTCGGCTTGATCGTTCATGGCGCGACTCCGGCGGCTGCGAAACCCTGGCCATCGTCGTCGCCTTCGGCGAAAGCGAACGCGTTGACGTCGCACAGCGCGAGCGGGGCCTCGTCGCGCGTTTCGAGCCAGCAGCGCCAGAGCAGATTGCGCGCGACCTTCAGCCGATAGGCGCCACTCGCGCGCATGTCCGTGAGCGGCCGATAGTCGGTGGCGAGCGCATCCATCGCGTGCTGTGCGCCGGTTTCGTCCCAACGCGCGCCGGTGAGCGCGGCTTCGGCAAGCGCGGCGCGCTGCGGGATCGCGGCCATGCCGCCGTAGGCGATACGCGCGCTCGCGAGTGTGCCGTCCTCGCGCACGTCGAGGGCGAACGCGGCGCACACCGCCGAGATGTCCTGGTCGTAGCGCTTCGCGACCTTGTAGGTGCGAAAGCGCAGCGTCGGCGCGGGGCGCGGCACGCGGACCGCCTCGACGAATTCGCCCGCTTCGAGCGCGTTCTTCTGGTAGCCCGTGTAGAAGGCCTCGAGCGGCAGTGTGCGCACGTGCGCCGCACGGCGCAGCACGAGCGTGGCGTCGAGCGCGAGCAGCGCGGGCATCGAGTCGCCGATCGGCGAGCCGTTCGCGACGTTGCCGCCGAGCGTGCCCGCGTTGCGAATGGGCAGCGAGGCGAAGCGCGCCCACAGTTCCGCGAGTTCGGGGTAATCGGCGGCGAGTGCGGCGTAGGCCTCTTCGAGCGGGACGGCCGCGCCGATCGTGAGCGTCTGGGCGTCGCGCGAAACGGTCGTCAGTTCCGCGACATTGCCGGTATAGATGAGGTCGCCGAGGTCGCGGAACTGCTTCGTGACCCACAGGCCGATATCGGTGCTGCCCGCGAGCACGCGCGCGCCAGGATGCGCGGCACGCAGCGCCGCGAAGGCGGCGAGCGTGCGCGGCGCGTAGAACGTGTTTTCGCCGTGCGCCGCGCCGCGCACGTCGGGGCCGCGATATTCGAAGGTGCCGGTGCGCTGCAGCGCGCGCAAATGCGCCTCGACGCCGGCGCGATCGAGCGACACGCGCGCATGGCAGGTTTCGTCGAACATGCGCAGCGCCGCTTCGATGATCGGCCGGTAGCCGGTGCAGCGGCACAGATTGCCCGAGAGCGCCTCGTTGATTTCCTCGCGGCTCGGCAAACCCGAGCCGGCAGGCTGGTTCTCGTAAAGCGCCCACAACGACATGACGAAGCCCGGCGTGCAGAAGCCGCACTGCGAGCCGTGGCAATCGACCATCGCCTGCTGGACCGGGTGCAGTGCGCCGTCCGGCTGGCGCAGGTCTTCGACGGTGTAGAGCGCGCGGCCGTCGAGGGTCGGCAGAAACTGGATGCAGGCGTTGACGGCCTTCAGCGCGAGACGGCCTTCGCTGTCGAGTTCGCCCACGACGACTGTGCACGCGCCGCAGTCGCCCTCCGCGCAGCCTTCCTTGGTGCCGCAGGCGTGCAGGTCCTCGCGCAGGTGCTGAAGCACCGTGCGCGTGGGAGGCAGGTCGCGCACTTCGTGCACGGCGCCTCGGTGGAGGAAGCGGATGGTTTGCGTTGTCATGGTGAACCCGGGGACATTGCGGATCAGGCGCGCGTTACGAGAGGGGCGCGCCAACACCGGCCTCGCGCACGTAGATCGCCATCCAGTTCCGAAGATAGCACCGCTTGCGGCAGGAAAGTATTTCCCCCGCAAGATGGGGATTATGTGACTTGGGTCATGACGCCGTCACGGCTCGCATGGCGGCGCCAGGCCATTGTGTGCGGCGCGTGCGGCGATCGCGCCCTTTGGCGGGTCAGCGGCGGATGCCGGGCCACGACACCTGGCGGCGACGGTTGCGCCACAGGCTCAGGATCACGGCGAGGAACGCGATGACGAAGGCGAGCAGCGACCACACCGGCATGGTCAGGCCAAGCGTCGGCGGATAGGTGGTTTCGCAAAGGCCTTGCACCTTGAACACGCCGGGTAGCCAGTGCGCGAACGGCAGACCGTCGACGATGGGCTGCAGCGTGTCGAAACCGCAGCTGTAATTGGGGAACGCCTGCACCCAGACGAGCTTCGCGGACGCGATCGCGCCGCCTGCCGCCGAAAGCACCACGAGCGCTTCGAGCACGCGCACGCCGCGCCAGCTCGTCATACGCGCGCCGAGAAAGGCGAAGACCGCGATCAGGATCAGGAAATAGCGCCCCAGGATACACAGCGGGCACGGGTCCTGATGTTCGACATACTGGAAGTACAGGGCGCCGCCCAGCAGCGCGAGGCAGATCAGGCCAAGGAGGACCAGCAGGCCGCGCTCGCGGCGCAACAGCGCGTTATCGTCGTTCATGAGGCTCGTTCGTTGTCTCGTTCGGTTCGGGTTGTCTGGCGCAGCGCGCAGGCCGCTGCGACGGCGTGACGGGATTCTAGCGCGAAGGTTGCGCGCGGCGCGGACGTGTCCTTGTCCGCGCGCAGGGGCGGTTGAGCGATTCCCGCTCGGGTCAGCGCAGCGGCGCGAGCACCGCTTCGACGCCGCGGCCAATGGCGAGCAGCGCGTCATCGTTGTCAGGCGCGCCGGCGAGCATCAGCCCGACGGGCGCCGCGCCGTAGTGATGGCATGGCAGCGAGAGGGCGCAGGCATCGAGGAAATTGAACGCGCTCGGGTTGCGCAGCACGAGCGCGTTGGTGCGCGCAAAGACATCGTCGTCGGCGGCGAGCGGGGCGACGGGGGGCGGCGCGATCGGCACGGTCGGCGCGATCACGGCGTCGAAGCGCGACCAGAGCGTGGCCTGCGCCTCGTCCATGACCGCTGCGCGGGCAGCGATCAGGTCCAGATAATCGGCGGCCGTCGCGTGCTCGCCCTTCAGGATCCGTACCAGCACGCGCGGGTCGTACTGGTCCCGATGCTTCGCAATCAGCTCGCGATGCCACGCATAGGCTTCCATCGGCGAGAAGCCGATGCGGTTGATCGCGGCGAAGCGCTCGAAGGCGGCAAAACGGACTTCGCTCACGATCGCGCCGGCCGCATCCAGATGCTTGAGCGCCGTATCGATCGTTTCTGCGACTTCGGGGTCCACGCCGTCGGTCACGTAGTTGGTGAGCACGCCGAGGCGCACGCCTTCGAGGTGGCGCGCGGCCGGCACGAGCGGCGCGAGCCCGGCGAGCACGCGGTCCGTGAGCGCGCAGCACGCCACGGTGTTGCCGATCGGGCCGAAAGAGTCGAGCGTCGGGGAGAGCGGCACGGCGCCCGCTTTCGGAATGCGTCCGGCAGTGGGCTTGAAGCCCGTGAGGCCGCAGAACGCGGCGGGAATGCGGATGGAGCCGCCGGTGTCGGTGCCGAGAGCGACGGCGGCCATGCCGTCCGCGACCGAGGCCGCCGCGCCCGAGGACGAGCCGCCGGCCACGCGCGCATCGCCTGCGACGCCGCGGCGCCAGGGCGAAAGCGGCGTGCCGTAGTGCGGGTTCAGGCCGAGCCCCGAGAACGCGAATTCGCTCATGTTGGTCCGGCCGACCAGCACCGCGCCCGCATGGCGCAGCCGCGCAACGGCGGTGGCGTCCGCCTTGGCGGGCGCCGCATTCGCGAGCGCCGTGGAGCCCGCGCGCGTGATTTCGCCCGCCACGTCGAACAGATCCTTCACCGAGACGGGGATGCCCGCGAGCGGCGAAAGCACGGTGCCGGCCGCGCGCAGGCGGTCGTGCGCGTCGGCGGCGGCGCGCACGCGCCCGGCATCCACGTGCGTGAAGACGGTCGCCCCCTGGCCGGCCGGGTCGGCGATGCGCTCGAGCGCGGCTTCGGCGAGCGCGCGGCTCGTCGTGCGGCCCGCGGCGAGATCGGCCGCGAGCTGGGCGAGGGGAGGGAACGGCGTAAAAGCGGGCGGGAAAGCGGTGGTCATGGCGGCGGAAGACTCGGTCAATGCGCGGCGGCGCGCTGCGCGAAGTTCAGCGGAAGCAGGCGGTCAGGCCGCCGGCGAAGGGCGCCGATGGCGGCCGGCGCCCGCAAGGGTCGCATCATTGTAGGTCGGCTTTTTTCCTTGCGTGCGATTTGGCTCAGGCCGCGCATCGGGTAACATGTGCGGAATCGATAGCTATTTGTAAGGAAAGGCCTTCATGCACCACGGAATCGGCTTCATTCAGGATCTGGCAGTCGTGATGGCGCTCGCGGGCGTCGTCACCGTGCTGTTTCATCGCCTGAAGCAGCCGGTCGTGCTCGGCTATATCGCGGCGGGCGTGATCATCGGGCCGTACACGCCGCCGTTCCAGCTCATTCACGACGAGCAGACCATCCAGACGCTCGGCGAGCTCGGCGTGGTGTTCCTGATGTTCTCCCTCGGCCTCGAATTCAGCCTGCGCAAGCTCTTCCAGGTGGGCGCGACCGCCATCGTCGCGGCGCTCTCGGAGATCGTGCTGATGTTGTGGATCGGCTACGAGATCGGCCGCGCGTTCGGCTGGGCCACGATGGATGCGCTGTTCCTCGGCGCGATCCTCGCGATCTCATCGACTACGATCATCGTCAAGGCGCTTTCCGATCTCGGCGTGAAGCGCGAGCCGTTCGCGCAGCTCGTGTTCGGCATCCTGATCGTCGAGGACATTCTCGGCATCGCCATGCTCGTGCTGCTGGGCGGCATCGCGCAGACGGGCGAGCTTTCGCCGGGCATCGCGCTCATCACGCTCGGCAAGCTGCTGCTCTTCATGCTGGTCTCGCTGCTCGCGGGCATCCTGATCGTGCCGCGCGTGCTCGGCTATATCGCGCGCGTGGGCAACGACGAGATGCTGCTCGTCTCCGTGCTCGGCTTTTGCTTCGGCTTTTGCCTGCTCGTCGTGAAGCTCGATTATTCGATCGCGCTCGGCGCGTTCCTGATCGGCGCGGTGATGGCCGAGTCGCGGCATCTGCATCGCATCGAGCATCTCGTCGCGCCGCTGCGCGACGCATTCTCCGCCATCTTCTTCGTGACGATCGGGCTCATGCTCAACCCGCTCGTGCTGGTCGATTACGCCTGGCCGATCGCCGTGATCTCGATTGCCGTCGTGCTCGGCAAGCTCGTGTCGTGCGGCCTCGGCACCTTTCTCGCGGGCCGCGACGGGCGCACCGCCATGCGCGTGGGCATGACCGTCTCGCAGATCGGCGAGTTCTCGTTCATTATCGCCTCGCTCGGACTCACGCTGAAGGTGACGAGCGGGTTTCTCTATCCGATCGCCGTGACCGTTTCGGCCATCACGACGCTCACCACGCCTTACCTCATCCGCATTGCCGATCCGCTCTCGCAGCGCCTTGCGCGCGCCATGCCGCCCGCCGTCTCGAACGTGTTCGGCATGTACGGCCAGTGGCTGCGCTGCCTCGTGCCGCGCTCCGAGGGGCCCACGATCTTTTCGCTCACGAAACGCATCGTCGTGCAGATTGCCGTGAATCTCGCGCTCGTCTCGGCGATCTTCATCGGCGTCTCGTACGGTGCGCGCTACGCGGCGCCGCTGCTTGCGCACTGGATCGCCGACGAGCGCATTCAGCGCGTCGTCCTCTGGAGCGCCGCGCTCGCGCTCGCGATGCCGTTTCTCGTGGCGGTGTGGCGCAAGACGCAGTCGCTCGCGCTGTTGCTCGCCGAAGTGAGCGTGCAGCCGGAGAAGGCCGGGCGCTTTACACGCGCGATCCGCCATGTGATTGCGGAACTGGTGCCCGTGGTCTCGATGGTCGGCGTGTTCCTGCTCGTGGCGGCGCTGTCGGGGACGATCCTGCCGCCCACGGGCTTTCTCGCCGGCGTGCTGGTGTGCGCGGCGGCGCTCACCATGCTGCTGTGGCGCTGGTGCGTGAAGATCCACGCGTCGATGCAGATTGCGTTGCGCGAGACCTTCGACGAGCGGCCGGATGCCTGACCCAGATGTGTTCGGGACGCCCCCGGTGTGACGGGATGTGAGCAATTGTGTGCGGGGGTGGCGGCGGCGTGCCGTGCGACGGATAATCAAGGCCTGTTCATTCGTTCGCGCGCCGCGCGCCTGACCCCACGTCATGAGCGATAACAAATCAGACCAACCCGAGGTCCCTGACGGCGCCAGCCGTCCTGCCGATGCCGGTCCCGCCGGCGCCCCCCCGGCCTCGTCCTCCGCTCCTGCCGGTTCTCCCGGCGCCTCCGCTGGTTCTCCCTCCGCTTCTCCGTCCGCATCTCCGTCTGCTTCTTCGCCTGCCTCGCCCTCCGGGGAAGCCGCGCAACGTGCTTCGACCGATGCGCCCGAAAGCGCCTCGACCGTCACGCCCGACGCTGGAGGGGCGGCCGCGGCTTCCACACCTCGCGAGTTGCCGAAGCAGGCGCCGGCGGGCACGACGCCGGGTATTCCGATCAGCGAAACCGCCGAGGCCGGCAAGGCCGCGCCCGCGCCGGCCCCGCATGCCGAACCGGCGAGCACGGCCGAGGCGGCCGCGTCTGCAGCGCCGCAACGTCCCGGTGCTGCGCCAGCCGGCTTTGGCCAGGCGCCCGACTTCACGGCGCATCATCCACCGCCGCCCGGCGCCATTGCGCCGGAACCGCCGCGTTATCTGCGCCCGAGCGATTCGGCCTGGGCGGTGTTCGGCCGCATCGTCGCGGCGCGTGCGCGGCAGCTGTTCGATCGCGCCGGTCAGCGCATCACGCAGCGCACGCTGCGCATCGGCGTGTCGGCGCGGATCTTCCACCCGGAGCCGGGCGCACAGGGGCTGCGCGGCAAGACGCTGCAATACCTGGAGGAATCGATCGCACACTGGGTGATGTCCCGGGACGTCATCGTGTTCATGATCCCGACGGTCGGGCACCAGGGGATGCTGCACCCGAGCAATATCCGCCTGCGCGATTACGCGAAGCATCTCGACGGCCTGCTGCTGCAGGGCGGCGCCGACGTCTCGCCGCAGACGTATGCGGAAATCTCGCCGCGCCCCGAGTGGCCGGGCGACCGCGTGCGCGACATGTACGAGCTCGAACTGCTGCATGAGTTCGTCGAGTCGGGCAAGCCGGTGTTGGGCGTGTGCCGCGGCTGCCAGCTCATCAATGTGGCGTTCGGCGGCACGCTTTATCAGGACATCGCGTCCGACGTGCCGACGGCCGGCGTGCATGTGAGCGAGCATTACGACCAGCATCGCCACGCGGTCACGTTTCCGGAGGGCTCGACGTTCGCAACCCTGTTCCCCGGGCGGCGCGAGGCGATCGTCAACTCGATTCACCATCAGGCCGTGAAGAACCTCGGACGCGATCTGACCGTCGAGGCCGTTTCGGCGGGCGACGGGCTCATCGAGGCGGTGCGCTACCGCCGCTCGCCGTTCGTGGTGGGCGTGCAGTGGCACCCCGAGTTCCATCGCGCGGGCGGCCCCGAACTGCTCGACTGCACGCCGCTGCTCGACACGTTCTTGCGAGCCGCGCGCGAAACCCGCTTCTGATTGCCAACGAGGGGCATTTCACAACGAATCGCAGCAACCCCGTCCTGGCCGCGCGCAACCCCGCGCAACCCCGCAGTTGCCGGGCTTTTTATCGCGCGACGGTGGGCGGACTCCCGAGTCACGGTGCGAATCGGTCCGGCACCTCGGTGATGCGGCGTTGCGAAACATGATTGGCCCATTCCGTACTGTCGACCGGCACGGCCGGCGAATTCGATGCCCCTGCGGGGACATACGTTTTCGCATAGGAAAGGATGGCCGCATATTCGTCGGCTTGATCCGCGCGGGTGGGCCGCGGCGCATAGTCTTGCGCTTCCGGGTAGGCGCCATGCGTGCGATGTGACGTTACCGGACGCGCTTGGCGATATGGCGCAAATGGGCGGATGTCGCGACGCGGGTTCGTGCCGCGTTCTGCAACGGCTCGACCGCCACTGCGCGCGGCCGCACGCTCGTTGCTGTGCGCTTCGCGCTGGACCAGTCTCGCGGGCGGCGCGGGCTCGACGTGTATATCGGCTAGGCGCCGCGAGGTGTCTTGAACCTTGCTGGCAGTCGGGCGCGGGATCGCGTTGCCGCTTGCGCTTGCCGGCTCATGCGGTGCATGACTCGCGACGATCCAGGCGAGCAGTGCGGCGCCGCCAATCGCGACCGCGCCGCCGGTGAGCCTGCGTGATTGCAACGACGATGCGTGCTTTGGCGTGCGCTTCGGCCATGCCTCAGGCGTGCTCCGCGCATCGGCGACGCGGCCGGCGGGTGCGCCAACTGGCGCTGCAGCGGGCCTGGGGGGCGGCAGCGCCGGACGGTGTTCGTCGCCCCAGCCGACCGCGGCACAAAACGCTTCGGCGCTCAGACATACCGTGTGCATGATGGCGGCATAGAGTGCGCGCAGTTCAGCGCGCATGCTGAAATGGGGAGGCATTAACGCCCATTCCCGGCCAAACGACGCAGGCAAACAGGCTAGCGGCCGAATGTGCGGCAACGCGAGCGCACCTTCGACCTGAATGAACTGAAATGTTGACATCGATCTCTCGCAGCCCCGGTCTGGCGACGGCGCCGCTCAGCGATGTCATCGGCGGCGTGTGTCGATGGGTCGCCTGCGGCGCATGCAATTAAAGGGATGTCGCCGATCATGACCGTCGCCATTTCTGCGTTCCATCGGAAATGGCTGAATTGTGCGGGTTCTTTGCGCTGCGCCTGGGGCGTGCATCACTCGCCGTCGAGCCGGTACACGTAACGTAGTGCCGTGATGTCGATGCCGCCCATGCGGTCGGGCTCCGAGCCCGAATAGGTCCAGCCCTGGCGCTCGTAGAACGCAATCGCGGGCGTATTGCCGTCGAGGACGTACAGATACAGCTGAGTCTCGCCTTGGGCGCGCGCCCACTCCTGCGCCGCGCGCATGAGCCGCTTGCCGACGCCGGTGCCCTGATGCGCCGGCAGCGCATGGAGATTGTCGAGCAGCACACCCCAGGGGGAGCCCGGCTGGCGTTCGACGCACACGAAGCCCACGGCCGCTCCCGATGCAAGCTCGGCGATCAGGACGAGCCGCCGTTCGCCGCCTGGCGCCTCCATGCGCGCGCGCCAGTAAGCCGCGCGCTCGGCGTCGACTTCGCGTTCGAGAAACGCGGCGGGCAGCAGCGCGCGATACGTGGCCTGCCAGCTTGCGGCGTGCATGGCGGCGAGTAAGGGAGCATCGGCGACGGTGGCCGGGCGCAGCGTGAAGGCTGGGATTTCGGTCATGCGGATGGAGCCAGTGTGGGCGTCTGGATCAGGGCGCGCGTCGGGGGCCGCGCGCCAAGCCCTGCTGGAAGCTATTTTGCCCCATTCGAGGATACTCGCGGCGGCGTTGCCAGAAACGAAAGAGTAATGAATATATATCGTAATAAAAATGGAAGAATTGGATTATGTTGATGCTTTTTGCTGGCCTCTTTTAAGGAAATGCCGGAATATCTGACTCCTGGCGCGTACCTCACAATAAAATGCGCGCCCGCGCGGCCCTCGCTTTATCGCGAGTGATTGTTTTTCACTGTCCTGCGAGCCGCTCAGGCTTCCCGGGCAGTCTCTTCAGAGAATGTCATGTCTACCGCGTCCCACGCATCCCCACGCGAATCCAGATTCCGGACCGTTTTCCGCGTCGTGAGCGGCAACTTCCTGGAAATGTACGATTTCATGGTCTACGGCTACTACGCTTCGGCGATCGCCCGGACCTACTTCCCGAGCGACAATGCATTCGCTTCGCTGATGCTCACGCTGTCCGTGTTCGGCGCGGGCTTCCTCGTGCGTCCGCTCGGCGCCATCATCCTCGGCGCGTACATCGACCATCACGGCCGCCGCAAGGGCCTCATGCTCACGCTTGGCCTGATGGCGTTCGGCACGCTCGCGGTCGCTGTCGTGCCGGGTTACGCGACCATCGGCATACTCGCGCCCGCGCTCGTGCTGGTGGGGCGCCTGCTACAGGGCTTCTCGGCGGGCGTGGAGCTGGGCGGCGTCTCGGTCTATCTCTCCGAAATCGCGACCAGGGGCAACAAGGGCTTCTACGTCTCGTGGCAGTCGGGCAGCCAGCAGGTCGCCGTGGTGTTTGCCGCGCTGCTGGGCGTGATGCTGCATCGCCTGCTGCCCGTCGAGCACATGACGAATTGGGGCTGGCGCGTGCCGTTCCTCATCGGCTGCCTGATCGTGCCGTTCCTGTTCCTCATTCGCCGCTCGCTGCAGGAAACGGAGGAGTTCGCGAAGAAGAAGCATCGTCCGTCGATGGGTGAAATCATGGCGTCGATGGTGCAGAACTGGGGCGTCGTGATCGCCGGCATGGGCATGGTCATCATGACCACCGTATCGTTCTACCTCATCACCGCCTATACGCCGACCTTCGGCAAGGAAGTGCTCAGGCTGAACGAACTCGACACGCTGATCGTGACGGTCTGCATCGGCTTGTCGAACCTCTTCTGGCTGCCGGTTTCCGGCGCGGTTTCGGACCGCGTGGGCCGCCGCCCGATGCTGATCACCTTCACCGTGCTCACGATCCTCACTGCGTATCCCACGGTGCAGTGGCTCGTGGCGCAACCGTCGTTCGGCCGCCTGCTCACGGTCGAGCTTTGGCTGTCGTTCCTCTATGCCTGCTACAACGGCGCGATGGTCGTGGCGCTCACCGAAGTCATGCCCGCCGACGTCCGCACCGCCGGCTTCTCGCTTGCCTACAGCCTCGCGACGACGATCGGCGGTTTCACGCCGGCGATCTCGACGTACCTCATTCACGTGAGCGGCAACAAGGCTGCGCCCGGGGCGTGGATGGGCGTCGCGGGCGTGTGCGGCCTCATCGCGACGCTCGTGCTCTATCGCACGCCGGAAGCCCGCAATCAGTACAAGGCGGCCTGATCCGCGCAGCGGGCGGCGAGAGCAAAAAACACGGGGCGCTCAGGCGCCCCGTGTTTCATTGTGCGGCTTACGCGTCGCGCAACTCGCGCGCGACCCTTTCCACCACGTCCCCCCACGCATGCGGGCGCGGCTGACGCACGAGCCGCGCGCGCGGGTACCAGGGGCTTTCGTCCGTACCCGCAAACCAGCGCCAGTCCGCGGCGAACGGCAGCATGACCCAGAGTTCCGCGCCCAGCGCGCCCGCGAGGTGGGCGATCGAGGTGTCGATCGACACGACGCCGTTCAGACGTTCGATCACGGCCGCGGTATCCGCGAAATCGTGCAGCTTGCCGCCGAGCCGGTGGATCGAGCGGGCTCGCGGATGCGCGTCGAGCGCCGCGTGTTCTGCGGCGCTCAGTTCGGGCTGCAGCACGATCCAGTCGATACCGTCCAGCGCGAAGAACGGTTCGAGCGCGGCGAGCGCAATCGCGCGATTTTCGTGCTTCTGGATGCGGCCGGACCACGCAAGGCCGATCTTGCGGCGCGCCTGGCCGCCCAGCGAGCCGCGCCACTTGCGCCTGTAGGCCGCGCTGGCGTTGAGGTAGGGCGTGCGCGCGGGCAGCGTGTCGATGCTCGTGCCGAGCGCGAGCGGCAGCGAGAGGAGCGGGCAGTGCAGATCGGCGGCGGGCCGGGGCGCGCCCTGCTCGACGAGCGTGACGCGCCAGGCTTCGGCTGCGGGCGCGATGAGCGGCACGAGCGCGCGCTGCACTTCGAGCACGACGCGTGCATTGGTTTTCTGCGCCGTTGCGACGACTTGCGGTACGAAGCGCACGAACTGAAGCGTGTCGCCGAAACCCTGCTCCGCTTCGATCAGCAGCGTGCGGCCGTGCAGGGGCTCGCCGTGCCAGCGTGGCAGCGCGCCTTGCGGCGTGCGCGGCGCAATCGGTGTGTTCATCCGCGGGGGCGGGGCGTAGCCTGCGCCTCGCGGGGCGTTGGCGTGCGCCTCGTCGCGTGCGGCCGGATCGAGCCGCCATTCGTACTCGGGCAATCCGCGCCGGAAGTCGCCGAGCGTGAGCCACGTAAGGGCGCGGTTCAAATGTGCGGCGGCCAGATCGGGCCGCACGCGCAGCGCTTCGTCGAAGGCGCGCAGCGCGGCCGCATGCCGGCCGAGCGCGTGATGCGCCGCGCCGAGCGCGAGCCAGGCGAGAGCAAATTTTGGATCGAAGCCGATCGCACGCTCGTAGGGTCCGATGGCTTCGTCATGGCGGCCGAGTGCGGCAAGCGCATTGCCGAGCCCGAAGAGGGCCGGCGCGAAATGCGGCTGCAGCGACAGCGCCGTTTCGAAGGCCGCCACGGCCTCGGCGTGATGGCCAGTCGCATCGAGCGTATTCGCAAGATTGAAATGCGCGGCGACGAAGCGCGGCTGCGCGCGCAGCGCCTTCTGGAAATGTTCGACCGCGCTCGCGCTGTCGCCGAGCGCGTTGAGCGACATGCCGAGGTTGTTGTGCGCCCCTGCGTGACCCGGGCGGATCTTGAGCGCGCGGCGAAACGAGTCGGCGGCTTCGGCATGGCGGCCAAGCGCGTGCAGCGCGTTGCCGAGATTGTTGTGCGACGAGGCGTCGCCGGGCTGCAGGCGCACGGCCTGGCCGAACGCGTACATCGCGTCCTCGTGCCGGCCAATCGCCGCATAGGCGTTGCCGAGGTTGTAATGCGCGAGCGCAAAAGCGGGCGCGAGCGTGAGGGCGTTGCGAAAGCGCTCGATCGCGCCTTCCAGCTCGCCGAGCGCCTTGAGCGCATTGCCGAGGTTCAGCTGGAGCGCGGCGTCGTCGGGGCGCAAGGCGACCGCACGGCGCACGAGGTCCGCGGCTTCGGCGTGCTGGCCTCGCTGATGCCGCAGCACGCCGAGCAGATGCAGCGCATCGACGTGCACGGGATCGGCGGCGAGCGTCGCGCGATAGTCGCGCTCGGCGTCGTCCAGCCGGCCGTCGCGATGTGCGGCGTACGCGCGGACAAAAAGCTGTTCCATGACTGAAGAAGCAAAACGATCGAGACACAAAGGCGGCATTTTCCCACACTCGCGGACCCGTTCCCGAAGTTGGGCGAATGTGGATCGAAAGTTGACCGGCATCCGTTGCTGAACTAACATCTGAACACTTGTTCATATGTATCGTATGTAGTCATGACCCCAGTTTCCGACGACGAGCGCGTCGTTCCGCTCGCCGACCTCTTTCGCCTGCTCGGCGACGCCACGCGCCTGCGCATCGTGCTCGCCTGTGTTCAGGACCGGATCGCCGTGGGGGCGATTGCCGACACGCTCGGCTTGTCGCCGTCGCTCGTGAGTCACCATCTGCGGCTGTTGCGCGCCGCGCGCGTTGTGCGCGCCGAACGCGAGGGCAAGCAGGTGTTCTATGCGGCCGCGGACGCGCATATCAGCGCGATGATCGCCGGCATGCTGGAGCACGTGGCCGAGCCCTCGGCGCAATGGCAGGAGAGTGGTGCATGAGCGCAGCGGATCACGAACACGCGCACGACGCCGAAGGCGCCGGCAAGCATGTGCGCGAACACGAGCACGACCACGACCATGCACACGACGACGCCCACGCGCCGCACGGGCATGGTCACGCGCACGGCCACCATCACCACGCACCCGTCGCGGGGCATGGCCGCGCGTTCGCCATCGCCGTCGCACTGAACGTCTTCATCGTCGTCGTGCAGACGGTGTACGGCGTGCTCGCGCATTCCACCGCGCTACTCGCCGACGCCGGCCACAATTTCTCCGACGTGCTCGGCCTGCTGCTCGCCTGGGGCGCCGCGTGGCTCGCAACACGCCGTCCGTCGGCGCGCTTCACGTTCGGGTTCGGCAGCTCGTCGATTCTCGCCTCGCTCGCCAACGCCGCGCTGCTCCTGCTCGCGTGCGGCGCGATCCTCGCGCAAGCGCTTGGCCGGCTGTTCCATCCGGCGCCGGTCGCGGGCTTCGACGTGTTCGTCGTGGCGACCATCGGCATCGTGGTCAACGGCTTTTCCGCGTGGCTTTTCATGCGCGGGCAAAAGGACGACCTGAACATTCGCGGTGCCTTCCTGCACATGGCCGCCGACGCCGGCGTGTCCGCCGCCGTGGCCATGAGCGGTCTGCTGATTCTTGCGACCGGCTGGAGCTGGGTCGATCCGCTCATGTCGATCGCGGTCGTGCTCGTGATCGTCTACGGCACCTGGGGGCTGTTGCGCGAGTCGGTGCGGCTTGCCCTGGCCGCGGTGCCCGAGCACGTCGACATCGTGCGCGTGCGCAGCTTCCTCGCGCAGCAGGAAGGCGTGGTCGATGTGCATGACCTTCACGTCTGGGCGCTTTCGACCACGGGCTGCGCGCTGAGCGCGCACCTCGTGATGCCGGCGGGGCACCCCGGCGACGCCGCGCTCGATCATATGGTCGAGTCGCTGCAGGTGCGCTTCGGCATGCGGCACGTGACGTTGCAGGTGGATCTCGGCACGAGCGAGCATCGCTGCGCGCTGGACATGCCGGACGGTGCGCACAGACACTCGCAGGCGCACGGACATCCGCATGCACACTGAGCGCGGGAAGCCGGGCAGCGACATTCCGCTCGATTCGGAGCGCATTTGATGCGCTGCCGCGCGACCGGTCCCGGCGCGGGCGATACACTAAGGGCCTGCTCCCATGAATGACAGGCTTGCGCCGGCCACCAGAAGGGCCGAGCGCAAGGATTGCGGCGAAGCGAATACTCGACGTATTCGTGAAGCGCATGACGCAGCGATCGGCGCTCCTTGCACTGCAGCCGGCAAGGCGTGTTCGCAAGCCTGTCATTCATGGGAGCAGGCCCTTGTATCGTGTCGAGCGCATGGAGGTCTGCATGACCGTGGCTTCTTCTCTCGCGCCCGTGCTCATCGTGGGCGCGGGACCCACCGGGCTCGCCGCGGCGATGAGTCTTGCGCGCGCGCATATCCCCGTGCGGCTCATCGATCGCGCGCCGCAGCCCGGACGCCACTCGCGGGCGATCGGCATTCAGGCGCGCACGCTCGAACTGTTCGAGCAGCATCGCATCGTGGAGCCGTTTCTCGAGCTCGGCCACCGCGCGCATATTGCGAATCTCTATTCGAACGGCCAGCGCCGCGCGCGGCTCGACTTCGATCCGCTCTTCACGCGCTATCCGTATTTGCTCTTCATTGAACAGACCGTCACCGAGCGCATTCTCGCCGGACATCTCGCAACCCTCGGCGTGGAGATCGAGCGCGGCTGCGAACTGCTGGAGTACACCCAGGGCTCGGCCGGCGCGAGCGCGGAAGTGCGCCGCCCGGACGGGCGCGTCGAGTCGCTGCGCTGCGCCTACGTGATCGCCGCCGACGGCGCGCATAGTACCGTGCGCCATCGTCTCGACATGAAGTTCGACGGCGAGACGATGGCGCAATCGTTCCTGCTCGCCGACCTGAGCGCGAGCACACCCTGGTCCGACGACGAGTTCCATATCTTTGCCTCGGGCGACGGTCTCGCCGCGCTCTTTCCGTTCGGCCACGGCCGTTACCGCCTGATCGCCGATCACAAGGCCATGCTGCCCGCCGCGCCCGAAGGCGCGATCCCCGTGCCCACGCTGGCTGAATGCCGCGACATCATCCTGCAGCGCGTGCACCACCCGGTGTCCGTCTCGGACATGAGCTGGGCTTCGTACTTCAGCGTGAACAGCCGCATGGTGCGGCAACTGCGCGTCGAACGCACTTTTTTTGCCGGAGACGCCGCGCACGTGCACAGCCCCGCAGGCGCCCAGGGCTTGAACACGGGCGTCCAGGAAGCCTTCAATCTGGGCTGGAAGATCGCACGCGTGCACGCGCACGGCGCGCCCGAGCGCCTGCTCGACACCTACCACGCGGAGCGTTATCCGATCGAGCGGCTCGTGCTGCAGCAGACGAGCTTCATGACGCAGCTGGTGGAAGCCGATCACGGCCCGCTCAAGCTGCTGCGCGAGCGCGTGATGCCGGCGCTCGTCGCGCTCGGACCGCTGCGCGACGCGGCGCGCCAGGCGGTGAGCGAGCTGTCGATCCAGTACCGCCGCAGCCCGCTTACGCTCGAGCGCGTACTGGACGGCGGCCCGCGCGCGGGCGAGCGCGCCCCGGATGCATTCGTGCGCGTGGTGGACGGTCCGCTAGGCAAGGCGCCGGGCAAGGGGCGCATCTTCGATTTGCACGACCCGGCGTGCTTTTCGTTGTTTCTGCTGGTGGAGGGCGACGCCGACGCTGCAGCGGCGAAAAACGGCACAGAAGCGAGCGCAGCGCTCATGCGTTTTGCGCAAGCCGTCGAGCGGCTGTTTCCGCAGGCGTTGCGGGTCTGGTGGATCGCCGAACTCGATAACGGCGAGACGCCGCTGGCGGGCGAGGGCGCGGCCTCGCTAACCGAATCGTACGGGCGCACGCGGCCCGCGTTTTATCTGGTGCGGCCCGACGGCTATATCGGCGCAAGGGGGCGTCCCACGTCGGACCTCAATGCGCTGCTGCGCCACTGCGAGATGTGGTACGCCGCTGCGGGATTTGCACAGGCGCCGGCGGTCTGAGCCGCGCGGCGCCGGGTGTCTGATGTGACGGGCCGGCCGGCCCGGCTCAAGCCGCCGCGGGCGTCAGCGCCTCGCGATGCTTCGTGAGCGAGGCGAGCACGATCTCCGTGAAGCCGGCTTGCTCGCCTTCGCCATCGAGCGCCGCGAGCAGCGTGCGGCGCATGCGCGGCTCCCAGAACTTGCGGATGTGCTCCGCAATGCCTGTGAGCGCTTCCTCGCGGTCGGGCAGCGAGTCGAAGAACATGCCTATCTGGTTCGCCATTTCGATCAAGTGATCCGCTTTCATCGCTTTATTTCCCTGAGGTGGTAAGCGGTTCGCGCTTGCTCAGCAGCTCGAGCTGGGTCGTGTTGAAGCGCGAGTATTCGCGCTGCCACTCCGAAGGCTGCTGCACGTGGCTGACCTGCACGGCCGTGACCTTGTACTCGGGGCAGTTCGTGGCCCAGTCGGAGGCGTCCGTGGTGATGACGTTCGCGCCCGACTCGGGAAAGTGGAACGTCGTGTAGACCACGCCCGGCTGCATGCGCGTGCTGACTTTCGCGCGCAGCACCGTATGCCCGGCGCGCGATTCGATGCCCACCCAGTCGCCTTCGCGAATGCCGCGGTCTTCGGCGTCCACCGGGTGGATCTCGAGGCGGTCCTCCTCGTGCCATCGCGAGTTCTCGGTGCGGCGGGTTTGCGCGCCCACGTTGTACTGCGAGAGGATGCGGCCCGTCGTGAGCAGGAGCGGGAAGCGGCGCGTGACCTTCTCCGGCGAGGCAATGAACTTCGTGATGACGAACTTGCCCTTGCCGCGCACGAATTCGTCGATGTGCATGATCGGCGTGCCTTCGGGCGCGGTTTCGTTGCAGGGCCACTGGATGCTGCCCATCTCGTCGATCTTCTTGTACGAGACGCCGTGGAAGGTGGGTGTGAGGCGCGCGATCTCGTCCATGATCTGCGACGGATGCGTGTAGTCCATCTCGTAGCCGAGCGCACGCGAGAGCAGGATCGTCACTTCCCAGTCCGAGTAGCCGGCGATCGGCGGCATGACCTTGCGCACGCGCGAGATGCGGCGTTCGGCGTTGGTGAACGTGCCGTCCTTTTCGAGGAACGAGGAGCCCGGCAGCAGCACGTGCGCGTACTTCGCCGTTTCGTTCAGGAAGATATCCTGCACGACGATGCATTCCATCGACGAAAGCGCGGCCGCCACATGCTGCGTGTTCGGGTCGGACTGGACGATGTCCTCGCCCTGGCAGTACAGACCCATGAAGGTGCCGTCGAGCGCCGCTTCGAACATGTTCGGAATGCGCAGGCCCGGCTCGCTTTGCAGCGCGACGTTCCAGGCGCTTTCGAAGAGGCCGCGCACGGTGGCGTCGCCCACGTGGCGATAACCCGGCAGTTCGTGCGGGAACGAGCCCATGTCGCACGAACCCTGCACGTTGTTCTGGCCGCGCAGCGGATTCACGCCCACGCCTTCGCGGCCGATGTTGCCCGTGGCCATCGCGAGGTTGGCGATGCCCATCACCATGGTCGAGCCTTGCGCGTGTTCCGTGACGCCGAGGCCGTAGTAGATCGCCGAATTGCCTTGCTGTGCGTAGAGGCGCGCGGCGGCGCGCACCTGTTCGGCCGGCACGCCGGTCACTTCGGCCATCGCTTCGGGCGAGTTTTCCGGCAGCGAGACGAAATCGCGCCATTGCTCGAACGCGCGCGTTTCGCAGCGCTCGGCCACGAACGCCTCATTGACGAGCCCTTCGGTGACGATCACGTGCGCGATCGAGTTGACCATCGCGACGTTGGTGCCCGGGCGCAGTTGCAGGTGGTACTCGGCCTTCACGTGCGCGGTATCGACGATGTCGATGCGGCGCGGATCGACGACGATCAGCTTCGCGCCCTGACGCACGCGGCGCTTCAGGCGCGAACCGAACACGGGGTGGCCGTCGCTGGGATTCGCGCCGATCACCATGATCACATCGCAGTGATCGACGGAAGCGAAGGTCTGCGTCCCCGCCGACTCGCCGAGCGTCGTCTTCAGGCCGTAGCCCGTGGGCGAGTGGCACACGCGCGCGCAGGTATCGACGTTGTTGTTGCCGAACGCGGCGCGCACGAGCTTCTGCACGAGGTACGTTTCCTCGTTCGTGCAGCGCGACGACGTGATGCCGCCGATCGAATCGCGCCCGTGCTTCGCCTGGATGCGGCGGAACTCGCTCGCGGCGTAGTTGATCGCTTCTTCCCAGCTCACTTCGCGCCAGGGGTCCGTGATCTTCGCGCGGATCATCGGCTTCTTGATGCGGTCCTTGTGCGTCGCGTAGCCCCAGGCGAAGCGGCCCTTCACGCAGGCGTGGCCTTCGTTCGCCTGGCCGTTCTTGTGCGGCACCATGCGCACGACTTCGTTGCCCTTCATCTCGGCCTTGAACGAGCAGCCCACGCCGCAATAGGCGCAGGTCGTCACGACCGAATGTTCGGCCTGGCCCAGCATCACGACGGTTTTTTCCTGCAGCGTGGCGGTCGGGCACGCTGCCACGCAGGCGCCGCACGACACGCATTCCGAGTCCATGAACGATTCGCTTGCGCCCGCCGCCACGCGCGATTCGAAGCCGCGCCCGGCGATGGTCAGCGCGAACGTGCCTTGCGTCTCTTCGCAGGCGCGCACGCAACGATTGCAGACGATGCACTTCGACGGGTCGTAGGTGAAGTACGGATTCGATTCGTCCTTCCTGTCTTTCAGGTGGTTCGCGCCGTCAAAGCCGTAGCGCACTTCGCGCAGGCCCGTCACCCCGGCCATGTCCTGCAGTTCGCAGTCGCCATTGGCGGGGCAGGTGAGGCAGTCGAGCGGGTGATCGGAGATGTACAGCTCCATCACGTTGCGGCGCAGCTTCTGCAGTTGATTGCTTTGCGTGCGCACCTTCATGCCCGCTTCGACGGGCGTCGTGCACGAAGCGGGATAGCCGCGGCGGCCTTCGATTTCCACGAGACACAGGCGGCACGAACCGAACGGTTCGAGCGAATCGGTGGCGCAGAGCTTCGGCACGTTGATGCCGGCCTCGATGGAGGCGCGCATCACCGACGTGCCGGCCGGCACCGTGACGGACTGGCCGTCGATTTCGAGCGTGACGTCAACGTCGGCGTGGACGAGCGGCGTGCCGTAATCGGTGTCGTCGAGGGGCGAGCGTTGCTTCATCGCTGCCGATTTGCAGGCGCAATTGCCGGAACCGCAACCACCGGCTTGGGACGTGAGCGTGTCGGACATGGTGGTTCCTTGTTCAGGCGGCCGCCGGTTGTTGGGCGACGGGTTCGAGACCGAAATCTTCCGGGAAATGGTTGAGTGCGGAGATCACGGGGTAGGGCGTCATGCCGCCCATCGCGCAGAGCGAGCCGGACACCATCGTGTCGCACAGGTCGCGCAGCAGCGTGACCTGCTTTTCCGACGTGTCGCCCTTGCGGATCTTCGCGATCACCTCGACGCCGCGCGTCGAACCGATGCGGCACGGCGTGCACTTGCCGCACGATTCGAGCGTGCAGAACTCCATCGCGTACTGGGCGAGTTCCGCGAGATTCGACGTGTCGTCGTGCACGACGAGGCCGCCGTGACCCACGACCGCGCCCACCGCCGCATACGCTTCGTAGTCCATGGGAATGTCCCACTGGCTTTCCGGCAGATAGGTGCCGAGCGGGCCGCCCACCTGCACGGCGCGTGCCGGACGGCCGCTGGCGGTGCCGCCGCCGTAGTCGACCATCAGCTCGCGCAGCGTTACGCCGAACGCAAGCTCGACGAGCCCGCCGCGCGCGATATTGCCCGCGAGCTGGAACGGCAGCGTGCCGCGCGAGCGGCCCATGCCGAAGTCCTTGTAGAACGCCGCGCCCTTCGCAAAGATGATCGGCACCGTGGCGAGCGTGATGACGTTGTTGATGACCGTGGGCTTGCCGTAGAGACCGGAGAGCGCGGGCAACGGCGGCTTGGCGCGTACGATGCCGCGCTTGCCTTCGAGCGATTCGAGCAGCGCCGTTTCCTCGCCGCACACGTAAGCCCCCGCGCCCTTTGCCACGAACAGCTCGAAGCGCCTGCCGCTGCCGAGCACGTCGTCGCCGAGCCAGCCCGCCGCGCGAGCGCGCCGGATGGCTTCCTCGAGCGCCGCGATCGAATGCGGGTACTCGCTGCGCACGTAGATATGGCCAGCGGTCGCGCCCACCGCGATGCCCGCGATCGTCATGCCCTCGATCAGCACGTACGGGTCGCTTTCCATGACGAGGCGGTCGGAGAACGTGCCCGAATCGCCTTCGTCCGCATTGCAGACGATGTACTTCTGGTCGGCTTGCGCGTTGGCCACCGTGCGCCACTTGATGCCGGCCGGGAACGCCGCGCCGCCGCGGCCGCGCAGGCCCGACTCGAGGAGCGCTTCGCAGATGGCGGCGCCGGTCATCTTCAACGCGTTGCGCAAACCTTCGAGGCCGCCGTGGGCGACGTAGTCGTCGGTGGAAAGCGGGTCGGTGATGCCGATGCGCGCGAAGGTGAGGCGCTGCTGCTTGCGCAGATACGGAATCTGCTCGACGAGGCCCACGCTGCGCGCGTGCTGGCCGCCTTGCAGGAAGCCGGCGTCGAAGAGTGCGCCCACTTCGTCGGGTTCGACGTTCGCGTAGCCGACGCGGCCGTCGGGCGTCTGGACTTCGACGAGCGGTTCGAGATACAGCAGGCCGCGCGAGCCGTTGCGCACGAGTTCGATGCTCGCGCCGCGCGCGGCGGCTTCGCGTTCGATGGCGTCGGCAATGGCGTCTGCGCCGAGCGCGAGGGCCGCGGAGTCGCGGGGAACGTAGATGCGGGTCATGCGGCCTCCTCGGTGCGGACGGTCGCGAGCGCGGCAGCGTAGAGCTTGTCGAACTTCTGCGGGGTCACTTTTGCGTGCAATGTGCCGTTAATCATCATGGCGGGCGAGAGCGCACACTGGCCGAGGCAATAGACGGACTCCAGCGCGACCGGACCTTCATGCGCGTGCGCGTGTTCGGCGTCGTGGCCGTGCTGTCCGAACCGGCAGCCCGTATGCGCCTCGACGTGCTGCGCGAGCGCCTCGCTGCCCATGCTGCGGCAGGCCTCGGCGCGGCACAGCTGGACCGTGACCGGCGCGGGCGGCGCAGTGCGGAAGTGGTGATAGTAGGTGATCACGCCGTGGACCTCGGCGCGCGAAAGATTCAGCGCCTTCGAGAGCGGCACGACCGTGGCCGGCGGCACGAAGCCGACTTCGTCCTGGATCGCATGCAGGATCGCAAGCAGCGTGCGGCCTGGTTGCGCGTGGCGCTGGACGAGATCGTCCGGCGCGCTAACAGTTGTCTCTTCCATCATGGGGCTTCTCCTGGGCATATATGCACTTGTTATTCATAAAGTGTGCATCTATGCTGCGGTTGTCTTGTTGTCTGACCGAACAATAGGCCCGTGGAAAGGCAGATGCAATAGGAAGGGAAATTTCATAATGATCAAGGTCGAGTGCCATGCGCAGCTCGTCGTGCGCGACGCGGAAGGCCGCGAGGCAAGCCTGACGGACGTTGTGCCGTTGCTTGCGCTCGTCGCCGAAGAAGGAAGCATCGCGCAGGCCGCGCAGCGTAAGGGTTTGTCCTATCGCCATGCGTGGGGCGTTTTGCGTGAAGTGGAAGAGCGCCTGGGGGGCGCGCTGATCGCGAAAGCGCGGGGCCGTGGGTCCGTGCTTTCCGAATTGGGCGAGGCTGTGCTGCGCTCGCAGCGCCTGTGCGGGGAGCGGCTGCAGGGCAACCTCGAGGCGCTGGCAAGTGAGGTGGCGAGCGACCTGAACCGCTGGCTCGCACCCGATGCGCAGGATCTGCGCATCCATGCTTCGCACGGCTACGCGGTGGCGGCGCTCGTGACGGCGCTCGTCGCCGACCAGGTGCCGGTGGAGATCAAGTACCGCGACAGCGTGGACGCGATCACGGCGCTCGCGCGCGGCGAATGCGATCTCGCGGGCTTTCATCTGCCGCGCGGGGATTTTCGGGCCGCCTGCGCCAACGCCTACCGCAGCTGGCTCGACCCGCAGCGGCATGTGCTCATCCATCTCACGCAGCGCAAGCAAGGACTCTTTGTCGGGCGCGGCAACCCGAAGCAGATCGCGGGTCTCGCCGATCTCGCGCGCGGCGATATCCGTTTCGTGAACCGGCAGCCGGGCTCGGGCACGCGCATGCTGATCGATCTGCTGCTGACGCGCATCGGCGTCGATCCCGAGCGCGTGAACGGCTATGCGTCGTCGGAGCTGACGCATTCGGCGATCGCCGCATTCGTGGCGAGCGGAATGGCCGACGTGGGCTTCGGCGTGGCGCCGGCAGCGCACCATTTCGGGCTCGATTTCATCGAGATCGCAGACGAAGACTACTATTTTGCGTGTGATCGCGGTCATCTCGCGCATGAGCCGCTGGCGACGGTGCTGGGTTTGCTGCGCGGAGCCGGGTTCCGTGCGTCGGTTGCGCAACTGGAGGGATACGATCCAGCGATGTGCGGCAACGTGGTGGAACTCGAAGCCGCATGGGGCGGCCCGCGCGAGGGCGACGTGCGGGCGTTGTAATAGAAGGCAACGGACTGGCCGGACTATGCTGCAGACTGAGGCGCTTTTTGTGATACTTTCAGTTTGAATTCGCTCTCACGTTTCAGATGCGCGCTCGTCGCGCCGATCGACCATGAAATTTGTCCTCAAAGTTGGTGCTGCGGCCGTTACGGCAGCAGCGTTGCTGGCTACGCTTAACGTTGCTTTTGCGCAGAATTCCCCCGGCGTCCCGGGTGGCATTCTGAGCGATCAGTTCAAGTTCAATGAGCATCCGCAAATGCAGTTCGCCGCTTCGACGCCTTCGGGCAAGTACCAGCATGGCAAGCCGACCGCCGCGCGCAAGCGTGGCGATCTGGGCGATCCGAACGGCTGTAATCTGCAGTGCCCGCAGGACAATTAACGCGAAAGTTGCGCCGCCCGCGGAGTAAGGAAAAACTCGCGAGGCCCGAATGGGCTGTCGCGAGTTTTTTGTGCGCGCTGTGTCTGCTGGCCGGCGTGAGGACTTTGGCAACAGCAAAAACCCCCGACAGCCTTGCAGCGCCGGGGTTCGAGTCCGTTCGTCGTGGACGACCGGAAATATCTGGTGGAGCCGGCGGGAATCGAACCCGCGTCCAGAAGCAGTCCATAACCAGTTCTACATGCGTAGTTCTGTCATTTGATTTAACCGCAGCGACGCGGACGAACACGCTGCGCTACGGCGATTCACTAGATTTTCGACCTTGGCGTCGTGACGCCACCAAGGCTTAACTGACGTAAATGACCTCTGGCGGTATTGCTACCGGTCTTGCGACGCTAACCCGTCAGTGAGCCAGGCAGAGGACGGCGGCCCTTAGGCTGCCAGTGCGAACGTATCGTCGTTTGCAGTTACGTTTTTCCCATTGATTAACGAGGTGACGGGTCCTCGGCATGCCCTGATTACTTCATAACCCCTGTCGAAACCAGGTCGGCCCCAGAGGGAAGCACAATTATCCCATAGTTCGCCATATGAGGCGAACCGCGCCCGGTTCAAGGGGCGCGCTGGGCTGTTCGCGATCAAGAGCCGCCTTTACGGCGCCTCAGGCCGGCTTGCCGACGTGCTGAAGCAGGGCGAGCAGCGTCGCTGTGGTGTCGGCGACATATTGCGCGTTCCACTGCGAGGGCGGCACG
This sequence comes from Paraburkholderia heleia NBRC 101817, assembly GCF_000739775.1. Classification (GTDB taxonomy): domain Bacteria; phylum Pseudomonadota; class Gammaproteobacteria; order Burkholderiales; family Burkholderiaceae; genus Paraburkholderia; species Paraburkholderia heleia. The sequence continues at coordinate 138,487 of NZ_BBJH01000004.1, forward strand.
TCGTTGCCGCAGTAGCCGTAGGCGGCGGCGATCGTCGCCATGCCCGCCGCGGCGCCCGCCTGCACGTCGCGCAGATCGTCGCCGACATAGACCACGCGCTGCGGCGCAATGCCGAGCGCCTCGGCGGCATGCAGCAACGGTGCCGGATGCGGCTTGGAATAAGGCGTCGTGTCGCCGCTCACTACGCAGCTTGCGCGCGTGTCCAGATGCATCAGCTTCACGAGCGGGCCGGTAAGGCGGGCGACCTTGTTGGTCACGATGCCCCAGCGCACGCCGCGCCCGTCGAGGTCGTCGAGCACCGCATCGACACCCGCGAAAAGCGCCGTCTCGATGCGCAGATTCGCCTCGTAGTTGGCAAGAAACTCCTCACGCATGGCGGCGAACTCGCGGTCGTCGGGGCCGATCCCGAACGCGCCGCCGATCAGGCCGCGCGCGCCCGCCGAAGCGAGCGGCCGCAGCCTCTCGAGCGGCGCGGGCGCGAGGCCGCGCGCGTGGCGCATCTGGTTGACGGCGGCGGCGAGGTCGGGGGCCGTATCGGCGAGGGTGCCGTCGAAGTCGAACAGCACGGCGTCGCAGGCGGCAAGCGCTGCGGCGCTTGCCGCGGCAGATTGGGCGTTCGTGGATGAGTTCATGTCTGGAAGCGATGGCGCGGCGCGCCGGTGTGCAGGAAATGCCGCCGGAGCAGGGGAGCCTGGCGGCACCGCTCGCGCTGCCGTCAGGCGTCGCGCCGGCAAGCAATCATGTAATTGACGCTGGAATCGTTCGAAAGCGCGAAGTGCCGCGTGAGCGGGTTATACGTGATGCCCTTGATCTCGGCGACATGCAGGCCGGCGTCGCGCACGAACGCGGCAAGCTCCGAGGGCCGGATGAAGCGCGCGTAGTCGTGCGTGCCCTTGGGAAGCATCTGCGCGATGTATTCCGCGCCGATCACGGCGAGAAGATACGACTTCACGTTGCGATTGAGCGTCGAAAAGAACACCCAGCCGCCAGGCTTCACGAGCGTGGCGCATGCCTTTACGACCTCGGCGGGCTGCGGCACGTGTTCGAGCATTTCCATGCAGGTCACGACGTCGAACGACGCAGGTTCGCGCGCGGCAATGGCTTCGGCCGCGATCAGCTCGTAATCCACCGTCACGCCGCTCTCGAGGCTGTGCAGGTCAGCCACGCCGAGCGCCTCGCGCGACAGGTCGATGCCTTTCACGGTTGCGCCGAGCCCCGCCATCGATTCGGAGAGGATGCCCCCGCCGCAGCCGATGTCGAGCACACGCCTGGACGGCAGATGCGCATGGCTGTCTATCCAGCCGAGGCGAATGGGATTGAGTTCGTGCAGCGGCTTGAATTCGGCGTTCGGGTCCCACCAGCGATGAGCGAGATCGCTGAATTTCTGCAGTTCGTGGGGATCGGCATTCGTCATGTCGTGGCAGCCTGAAGCGCGGTGCGGGTCGGAAAGAATAAACCCCGAGTATATAGGCGGGTGCCCAGGGCGGCAAAATGCCACGCTGCGCCGTCGATCTTTCCAAACCGATATAGCCGCGCGGAGACAGGCGAAATGAAAGAAGGGTAAGGCGTGGGATAAAAAAAACCCCGCCGAAGCGGGGCTTTTGAGACTTGCGGTCGAGAGCTCGCAATTACTGCTTTTGCGTGCCGACGACTTCGACTTCCACGCGACGGTCCGGTGCGAGGCAGGCGATGAGAGCCTTGCGGTTCTTCTGGTTGCAGCCCGTCGTAACCGGGTTGCGCTTGCCCTTGCCTTCCGTGTAGATACGCTCTGCCGGAACGCCCTTGCTGACCAGGTACGACTTGACGGCTTGCGCACGGCGCAGCGACAGACGGTCGTTGTAGGCAACCGAGCCGATGCGGTCGGTGTAGCCCGTCGCGACGACGACTTCGAGGTTCAGAGCCTGGATCTTGCTTGCCAGGTCGTCCAGCTTTTCCTTGCCAGCCGGCTTCAGGATCGCCTTGTCGAAGTCGAACAGGGCGTCAGCCTGGTACGTGATCTTCTGGCTGGTGATGGCCGGCGGCGGCGGAGCGACCGGCGGCTGCGGTGCCTGGGCGACCAGGGCGCCATCGCACTTGGCGTTGGCGGTGGCCGGCGTCCAGAATGCATCGCGCCAGCAAAGCTCGTTCGTGCCGTTCATCCACACGTATTCGCCGGTACCATTCACCCAGTTGTCATTGACGGCTTGTCGCGACGCCGGCACCGATTGTGCCTGAGCGGATGCAGCCACAACTGCGGTAGCTGCAATGAACGCGAGCTTTGAAAGTTTATTCATATTTCTCCTCTCGAAATTGAGATTACCGCAGGTTTACTGCGAGCCATATGACGAAGACAAGTCATACATTGCTCGAAGTATAACATTGGCACGTTGTGGGGAACGCTTTGCGTTGTGTAGACTTCGAGCAGTGTCTAACTTTGTGCGTTGGCATTTTGCCATATCGTTCCCCTCCAACGATAAAAAAAATCCGCCCCTTTCACTGCGGCTAGTCGAACGTGGTACGCCCGCAACAAAAAAGTTCCCTTAATTTTACCTGGTATTGCGCCTGGGTAGCGTGAGCGTCACACATTGTCATCCAAATCGGGGGCGATGCATCGGATTGCGGTTCGCACTGCGGCGTTTGCGCCACGCTCAAGGCGCTTTTGAGCCCTTCGGCTTCACTCCTCTAATAGGTATACGCAGGCGGCGGGCGGGGGTGTCGTGCATGGTAGAATCGCGTGATGCGCTGCGTCCGCGGCGTCCATGCGACAGCTGGGCGTCCCGCGGTGACCGCGGCGACCTGCGCCCTTCCAGTTGGGGGCGAGGCGCCAGCACACCGCGTGCCCAAATAAGACATCGATAATGGATCAATTCGCCAAAGAGACTCTGCCAATCTCCCTCGAGGAGGAAATGCGCCGCTCGTATCTCGATTACGCGATGAGCGTGATCGTCGGGCGAGCACTTCCGGATGTTCGTGACGGCCTCAAGCCTGTGCACCGGCGCGTGCTCTACGCAATGCACGAGCTGAACAACGACTGGAACCGCGCTTACAAGAAGTCGGCGCGTATCGTCGGCGACGTCATCGGTAAGTACCACCCCCACGGCGACACGGCTGTCTACGACACGATCGTGCGGATGGCGCAGGACTTTTCGCTGCGCTACATGCTGGTCGACGGCCAGGGTAACTTCGGCTCCATCGACGGCGACAACGCCGCCGCCATGCGATACACCGAAATCCGCATGGCGAAGATCGGCCACGAGCTGCTGGCCGACATCGACAAGGAAACGGTCGACTTCGGGCCGAACTACGACGGCAGCGAAAACGAGCCGCAGATCCTTCCCGCGCGCATTCCGAACCTGCTCATCAACGGTTCGTCGGGTATCGCGGTCGGCATGGCCACGAACATTCCGCCGCACAATCTCAATGAAGTCGTCGACGCTTGCCAGCATCTGCTGAAGAGTCCGCAGGCAACGATCGACGAGTTGATCGAGATCATTCCCGCACCCGATTTCCCGACCGCCGGCATTATTTATGGCGTCGCCGGCGTGCGCGACGGCTATCGCACCGGCCGCGGCCGCGTCGTGATGCGCGCGGCCACGCACTTCGAGGAAATTGATCGCGGTCAGCGCATGGCGATCATCGTCGACGAACTGCCGTATCAGGTGAACAAGCGTTCGTTGCTCGAACGCATTGCCGAGCTCGTCAACGAGAAGAAGCTCGAAGGCATCTCCGATATCCGCGACGAATCCGACAAAAGCGGCATGCGTGTCGTGATCGAGCTCAAGCGCGGCGAAGTGCCCGAGGTCATCCTCAACAACCTGTACAAGGCGACGCAGCTGCAGGACACGTTCGGCATGAACATGGTCGCGCTGGTGGACAACCAGCCGAAGCTGCTCAACCTGAAGGAAATGCTCGAGCATTTCCTCTCGCATCGCCGCGAAGTGCTCACGCGTCGTACAGTTTATGAACTGCGCAAGGCGCGCGAGCGCGGTCACGTGCTCGAAGGTCTTGCCGTCGCGCTCGCGAACATCGACGAATTCATCGAGCTCATCAAGGCCGCGCCCACGCCGCCCATCGCGAAGCAGGAGTTGATGAACCGCTCGTGGGATTCGTCGCTCGTGCGCGAGATGCTCACGCGCGCGGAGCAGGACAACGCGGCGGCGGGCGGCCGCGAAGCCTATCGTCCGGAAGGGCTGAACCCGCAATATGGTATGCAGCCCGACGGCCTCTACCGTCTGTCCGACACGCAGGCGCAGGAAATCCTGCAAATGCGCCTCCAGCGCCTGACCGGCCTGGAGCAGGACAAGATCATCGGCGAGTACCGCGAAGTCATGGCGCAGATCGCCGACCTGCTCGACATCCTTGCGCGCCCCGAGCGCGTAACTGTCATGATCTCCGACGAACTCACCTCGATCAAGAGCGAATTCGGCGACGCCCGCCGCTCGAAGATCGAGATGAACGCCACCGAGCTGAACACCGAAGACCTGATCACACCGCAGGACATGGTCGTGACCATGTCGCACGCCGGTTACGTGAAATCGCAGCCGTTGTCGGAATATCGCGCCCAGAAGCGCGGAGGTCGCGGCAAGCAGGCCACCTCGATGAAGGACGACGACTGGATCGACACGCTCTTCATCGCCAACACGCACGACCACATCCTGTGCTTCTCGAATCGCGGTCGCGTGTACTGGGTGAAGGTGTATGAAGTGCCGCAGGGTTCGCGCAACTCGCGCGGCCGTCCGATCGTCAACATGTTCCCGCTGCAGGACGGCGAGAAGATCACGGTCGTGCTGCCGGTCAAGGAGTTCTCGGCCGACAAGTTTGTTTTCATGGCCACGGCGCTGGGCACGGTCAAGAAGACGCCGCTCGAAGCCTTTAGCCGCCCGCTGCGCAAGGGTATTATTGCGGTCGGTCTCGATGACGGCGACTACCTGATCGGCGCCGCGATCACCGACGGCGAACACGACGTGATGCTGTTCTCCGACGCCGGCAAGGCGGTGCGCTTCGACGAGAACGATGTGCGCCCGATGGGCCGCGAAGCGCGCGGCGTGCGCGGCATGCAGCTCGAAGACAATCAGCAGGTCATCGCGCTCCTCGTGGCGGGCGACGAGCAGCAGTCGGTGCTCACCGCGACCGAGAACGGCTATGGCAAGCGCACCCCGATCACGGAGTACACGCGCCACGGCCGCGGCACGAAGGGCATGATCGCGATCCAGACTTCGGAGCGCAACGGCAAGGTGGTTGCGGCCACACTCGTCGACTCCGAAGCGCAGATCATGTTGATCACCACCACGGGCGTGTTGATTCGCACCCGCGTGTCGGAAATTCGCGAAATGGGCCGTGCAACGCAAGGTGTTACACTCATCAGCCTTGACGAAGGTACGAAGCTTTCCGGACTGCAGCAGGTCGCCGAAGCGGACGCAGAAGCGGACGTCGAAGGTGAGGGCGAACCGGGCGAAGGCGAAGAGTGAGGCGTCATCCGGGCCCGCACAAGCGTGTTCGATCAATGTGCTTACGCGGGCTTTAAGGCGGGTTTCAGCCAACCTTGATAGTGTCGGCGAAATGAATGGTATGCCGGGCGGGCCGGTGAGCGGGCGCATCGCGCAATGCGGCGCCCCGCAGTCCGCACGGCAGCGTAAATCGATTAATTTCTCAAAGGGAGTAATGATGCAAAAACGATTCAAGCAGGTGATGTTGCTGGCCGCTCTCGTGCCGACGTTTGCGATGGCTCAGGCGCTCCAGAACCAGGCGCCCGCTCCCCAGGCACCGGCAGCGGCTGCAGCACCCGTCGATCCGGCCAAGCAAGCCGCGATCAAGGACCTGCTCGACGCGATCGACGCACAGAAGCTCGTCGGCGCAATCGGCAACAGCGCCCAGATGCAAGCCAAGCAGCTCGTCCCGGCGATCCTGTCGGACGCGCTCTCGGAAAACAAGACGATGACGGACAAGCAGAAGCAGGCTGCCGTCCCGTCGCTGCAGAAGAACGCCGTGCCGAAGCTGGTTGACTCGGCAGGCCAGGTCTTCGCGACCGACTCGTTCAAGCAGGACGCCATGCAAGCCCAGTACGACGCTTACGCGAAGTACTACAGCACGCAGGAAATCAAGGACCTGACCACGTTCTACCGCAGCCCGACCGGCCGCAAGTTCATTCAGGTTCAAGACCAGGTTGGCCGCGACGTCGTGAACAGCCTGATGCAGAAGTACATGCCGCAGTCGATCAAGGCAACGCGCGACCAGGCCGACAAGGAAGTCGCTTCGGTCAAGGTCGGCAAGTAAGCCTTCCGGCAGCACGCGCCCTCCGGTCCGCCGCCATGAAGTACGGCAGCGGGGCCGGGTCGGCTGCGCAGGCCGGGAAGCCCGCCGCCGCGCCATGCGTGGCGGGTTCCCGGCGACAATGCGATAATGGTCGTTTGCGCGATGAGCGCAAGCGGCCATTTTCTTTTTCTGGCGTGTTTTCCGGCGGTTTTTGCCACAGCGCCTGCCTCGGGGGTCCTTTTTACGATGCGCGTCTACAACTTCTCGGCCGGACCGGCAGCGTTGCCAGAAGAAGTCCTGCGTCAGGCCGCCGACGAAATGCTCGACTGGCACGGCTGCGGCATGGGCGTGATGGAAATGAGCCATCGCGGCCCGGAATTCATGCAGATCCACGCCGAGGCGCTGCTCGATCTGCGCGAGCTGATGCAGGTGCCCGCCAGTCACCAGATCCTGTTCCTGCAGGGCGGCGGCATCGGCGAGAATGCGATCGTGCCGCTCAACCTGTTCGGCTCGAAGCCACGCGCCGACTTCGTCGTCACCGGCTCGTGGTCGCAGAAGTCGCAGAAGGAAGCGCTCAAGTACGGCGAAGCGCACATTGCCGCGACGGGCCGCACCGATGCGGGCTTCACGCATTCGCCGCCGAAGAGCGAGTGGAAGCTCTCCGACGACCCCGCCTACGTGCACCTGTGCACGAATGAAACGATCGACGGCGTCGAGACTTTCGAGATCCCCGACCTCGGCGACATTCCGCTCGTGGCCGACGCGTCGTCGCATATCCTGTCGCGCCCGATGGACATCGCCAAGTACGGCGTGCTCTACGGCGGCGCGCAAAAGAACATCGGCATGGCGGGCGTGACGGTCGTGATCGTGCGCGAAGACCTGCTCGACCGCTCGATGCCGATCTGTCCGTCGGCATTCGAGTGGAAGACCGTGGCGGCGAACAACTCGATGTTCAATACGCCGCCCACCTACGCGATCTATATCGCCGGGCTCGTGTTCAAGTGGCTCAAGCGCCAGGGCGGTCTTGAAGTCATCGAGGCACGCAATGTGGAAAAAGCGAAGCTGCTCTACGACACGATCGACGCAAGCCGCTTCTACATCAATAAGGTGGAGCGCCGCGCGCGCTCGCGGATGAACGTGCCGTTCTTCCTCGCCGACGAAACACGTAACGCGGATTTCCTCGCCGGCGCCAAAGCGCGCGGGCTGTTGCAGCTGAAGGGCCACAAGTCCGTCGGCGGCATGCGGGCATCGATTTACAACGCGGTGCCGCTCGAGGCAGTGAAGGCGCTGGTCGAGTACATGAAGGAATTCGAGGCGAAGCACGCGTAAGCGCTCCTCGCCCACCGGGCGAAGCGGCGCCGCGCGCATCCTTTCAGATTGCCGGTTTCACGCATGGACGACGAACTCAACTCCCAACTCAAGCCGCTGCGCGAACGCATCGATGCGATCGACGCGCAGCTCATCGCGCTCCTGAACCAGCGCGCCTCGGTCGCGCTCGAAGTGGGCGAGGTCAAGAAGCATTTCAACGCGCCGGTGTTTCGCCCGGAGCGCGAGCTTCAGGTGATCGAGCGCCTGCAGAACATGAGCGACGGTCCGCTCGGCAACGAGCACATCAGCGCGATCTGGCGCGAGATCATGGCCGCGAGCCGTTCGCTCGAAAAGACGATTTCGGCTGCCTTTCTCGGCCCGGTCGGCACCTATAGCGAACAGGCGATGTACCAGTACTTCGGTCAGTCGATCGAAGGCCTGCCGTGCCCGTCGATCGACGAGGTGTTCCGCTCGGTCGAGGCGGGCGCCGCCGAGTTCGGCGTCGTGCCGGTCGAGAATTCGACCGAGGGCGCCGTCTCGCGCACGCTCGATCTGTTCCTCGAAACGCAGCTCGTCATTGGCGGCGAAATCGCGTTGCCGATTCAGCACAATCTGATGACGCAAAGCGGCAACCTGCAAGGCGTGACGCGCGTGTGCGCGCATCCGCAGGCGCTCGCGCAGTGCCAGCACTGGCTGACGGCGAACGCGCCGCAGCTCGAGCGTCAGAGCGTGTCGAGCAACGCGGAGGCTGCGCGTCTTGCCGCCGCCGATCCGACGGTCGCGGCGATTGCCGGCGACCGCGCCGCCACGCACTACGGCCTCCTGATCGCGAACGCGCTGATCCAGGACGACCCGCACAACCGTACGCGCTTCGTCATGATCGGCAAGCAGCCGGCGGGCGCGACGGGGCGCGACCAGACTTCGATGATCGTGTCGGTGAAGAACGAGCCGGGCGCGGTGTACAAACTGCTCGAGCCGCTCGCGCGCCACAGCGTGTCGATGACGCGTTTCGAGTCGCGGCCGGCGCGCCTTGGCAGCACGTGGGAGTACTACTTCTACATCGACTTCGAAGGTCACCGCGACGAACCCGCCGTAGCCGCCGCGCTCGACGAACTCAGCAAGAAAGCCGCGTATCTGAAGATCCTCGGCTCGTATCCGCGCGCGCGCTAACCTGGGGAAGGCGCGGGCGGGCCGCCGCCTGCTGTCGCCCGCCGCATGAGGATGCCGGGCGGCGCGCGTTTGCCGATCCGTCCGGAAGAGACCGTTGTACGCCCGGCGCCTTGAGCCCTGGAGAGACGCATGACCACGCAATTCGGCCCCCCGTACGTGCGCGCAATCGCACCATACATCGCCGGCAAACCGGTTTCCGAAGTCGCCCGCGAGTTCGGGCTCGACGAAGCGCGCATCGTGAAGCTCGCGTCGAACGAGAATCCGCTCGGCATGCCCGAATCGGCGCAACGCGCGATCGCGCAGGCCGCGAGCGAACTCGGACGCTATCCCGATTCGAACGCGTTCGAGCTGAAGGCCGCATTGGCCGAGCGCTACGACGTGCCGCCCGAGTGGATCACGCTCGGCAACGGCAGCAACGACATTCTCGAAATGGCCGCGCATGCGTTCGTCGAACGCGGTCAGTCGATCGTCTATTCGCAGTACTCGTTCGCGGTCTACGCGCTTGCGACCCAGGGCCTCGGCGCGCGCCATATCGTCACGCCAGCCGTGCGTTATGGCCACGATCTCGATGCGATGCTGGCGGCAATCGACGAAGACACGCGTCTCGTGTTCGTGGCGAACCCGAACAACCCGACCGGCACGTTCGTCGAAGGCGCGAAGCTCGAGGCGTTCGTCGCGCAGGTGCCTGCGCATGTCGCGATCGTGCTCGACGAGGCGTACACCGAATATCTCGCGGCCGGGAAGCGCTATGACTCCATCGCCTGGGTGCGCCGCTATCCGAACCTGCTCGTGTCTCGCACGTTCTCGAAGGCGTATGGGCTCGCGGGCCTGCGCATCGGCTTTGCGATCGCGCAGCCGGAGCTGACCGATCTGCTCAACCGTCTGCGCCAGCCGTTCAACGTGAACACGCTCGCGCAGGCAGCGGCCATCGCCGCGCTCGGCGACACGCCGTTCCTCGAGCGCAGCGCGGCGCTCAACGCCGCAGGCTATCGCACGCTCACCGCGGCGTTCGAGCGCCTGAACCTCGAATACGTGCCTTCGGACGGCAATTTCGTGCTGGTGCGCGTGGCGAAGGACGCAGCGGACGACGGCGCCGGCGAGCGCGTGAATCTCGCGCTGCTCAAGCAAGCCGTGATCGTGCGCCCGGTGGGCAACTATGGCCTGCCACAGTGGCTGCGTGTGACGATCGGCTTGCCCGAGGAGAACGCGGCGTTCGTCGCGGCCCTCGAGCGAGCGCTCGGTGCGCCGTGAGCGCGCAACCCTTACTTTTTTCGGTGACGTCGTGAGTGCGTTTTCGTTTAACAAACTGGTGATTTTCGGCGTGGGCCTGATCGGCGGGTCGCTCGCTCGCGCGTTGCGCGAGCGCGGTTCAAGCCGCGGCGAAGGCGCGCAGGTGATCGGCGTGGGCCGTAGCGCGAAGTCGGTATCGCGCGCGCTCGAACTGGGCGTGATCGACGCCGCCGCGACGCTCGACGACGAAGCGGCGCTCGCCGCCGCGCTGGACGGCGCCGATATCGTGCTGATCGCCGCTCCCGTTGCGCAAACCCAGGCGCTGCTCGAGCGCATCGTGCCGCACCTGGGGCAGGACACCATCCTCACCGACGCCGGCAGCACCAAGAGCGATGTGATCGCCGCGGCCCGTGCCGCGCTCGGCGCGCGCGTTGCGCAGTTCGTGCCGGGGCACCCCATCGCCGGGCGCGAGTCGAGCGGGGTCGACGCCGCGTTGCCCGATCTCTACGTCGGCCGCAACGTGGTGCTGTGCCCGCTCGCGGAAAACGCGCCGGCATCGGTCGAGCGCATCGCCGCGATGTGGCGCGCCACCGGCGCCGTGATCGGCGAGATGCCGGCCGCGCAGCACGACCGCGTGTTCGCCTCGGTGAGCCATCTGCCGCACGTGTTGTCGTTTGCGCTCGTCGACCAGATTCTCGCGTCGCCCGACGCCCAGCTGAAATTCTCGTTCGCGGCGGGCGGTTTCCGCGACTTCACGCGCATTGCCGCGTCGAGCCCGGAAATGTGGCGCGACGTGTGCCTCGCGAACCGCGCGGCGCTGCTCGCCGAACTCGACGGCTACACTGAAGTGCTCGCCAGGCTGCGCGCGGCCATCGACGCCGGCGACGGCGCAGCGCTCGAAACGGTGTTCGCGCGTTCGCGCGCGGCGCGTGAGGCATGGCAGGAGCGCGGCGGCAAGGGCGCGGCAGCGTCCATCGCGGGGTCCATCGATATGGCACCAGGCAAATAAGCAAGCAAGACCCAGCAAGGCGGCGCGAGCGCCGCAAAAAAACAGGCTGCAACCCAAGGCATTCTCAGGACACGCTCATGGAACACCTCGATCTCGGACCGTTCACCCGTGCGTCCGGCACGATCCGTCTGCCCGGCTCGAAAAGCATCTCGAACCGCGTGCTGCTGCTCGCGGCGCTGGCCGAGGGTGAAACGACCATCACGAACCTGCTCGACTCCGACGACACGCGCGTGATGCTCGACGCGCTGGAAAAGCTCGGCGTGAAGGTGAAGCGCGAAGACGACACCTGTGTCGTGCAGGGCACGCGCGGCGCGTTCCAGGCGGTGCGCGCGGATCTCTTTCTCGGCAACGCGGGCACGGCGGTGCGTCCGCTCACGGCCGCGCTCGCGGTGAACGGCGGCGACTACCGCATTCACGGCGTGCCGCGCATGCACGAGCGGCCCATCGGCGACCTTGTCGACGGCCTGCGCCAGATCGGCGCGAAGATCGATTACGAAGAAAACGAAGGCTATCCGCCGCTGCGCATCCGCCCGGCGCCGATTTCGGTCGAGGCGCCCATCCGCGTGCGCGGCGACGTGTCGAGCCAGTTCCTCACGGCGCTTCTCATGACGCTGCCGCTCGTGCGCGCCAAGGACGGCGTGACGATCGTCGAGGTGGACGGCGAGCTGATCTCCAAGCCCTACATCGAAATCACGATCAAGCTGATGGAGCGCTTCGGCGTGAAGGTCGAGCGCCACGGCTGGCATCGCTTCGAGATTCCGGCGGGCGTGCGCTACCAGTCGCCGGGCAGGATCATGGTGGAAGGCGATGCGTCGAGCGCGTCATACTTCCTCGCCGCGGGCGCGATTGGCGGCGGGCCGCTGCGCGTGGAAGGCGTGGGGCGCTCGAGTATCCAGGGCGATGTCGAGTTCGCCGCGGCGCTCATGCGCATGGGCGCGAACGTCACGGTCGCCGACGACTGGATCGAGGTGCGCGGGATCGGCAACGATCACGGCAAGCTCGACCCCATCGACATGGACTTCAACCTGATCCCCGACGCGGCCATGACGATCGCCGTGGCGGCGTTGTTCGCCGACGGCGCGACCACGCTGCGCAACATCGCGAGCTGGCGCGTGAAGGAAACCGACCGCATCGCCGCGATGGCCACGGAGCTGCGCAAGGTGGGCGCGAACGTGGAAGAGGGCCCGGATTACCTGATCGTGCGTCCGCCCGAGAAACTGACGCCGAACGCCGCGATCGACACCTACGACGATCACCGCATGGCGATGTGCTTCTCGCTCGTGAGCCTCGGCGGCGTGCCGGTGCGCATCAACGACCCGAAGTGCGTCGGCAAGACGTTCCCCGATTATTTCGAGCGTTTCCTGGCGCTCGCACAACCTTGATTCGAATAAAGCCGAGTACCTTCGCCGCATGAAATCGACCCGTCCCTTTTATCCGACGCCCGTCATCACAATCGACGGCCCGACCGCCTCCGGCAAGGGCACGGTGGCCGCGCTCGTCGCCGCGCACCTTGGTTTTCACCTGCTCGACAGCGGCGCGCTGTACCGGCTGGCGGCGCTCGCGAGCATGCGCTACGCGATTGCGGCCGACGACGCCGAGAGCCTTGCGAAGCTGATCGACGATCTCCATATCACGTTCCGCGAGGGGCTTGCGCAGCTCGACGGCGTCGACGTTTCGAACGAAATCCGTGCCGAGGAGGTGGGCAACCGCGCCTCGATGATCGCCGCGCATCCGGCTGTACGCACCGCGCTCGTGGCGCGCCAGCGGGCGTTCCGCAAGCTTCCCGGGCTCGTCGCGGACGGCCGCGACATGGGCACCGTGATCTTCCCGGACGCCGTTCTGAAGGTGTTTTTGACGGCCAGCGTGGAGGCCCGTGCGGCCCGCCGGCATAAGCAATTGATCCAAAAAGGTTTTTCTGCTAATATGGATGACTTGCTTCGGGATTTGCGTGAACGCGACGCGCGCGACAGTAACCGCGCGGCCGCGCCGCTCAAGCCTGCAGCGGATGCTCAGCGACTTGACACCTCGGCGCTCTCCATCGACCAGGCGGTCGAACAGGTGGTGCAGTGGTTTCAGGAGTCGAGCCAACTGCGGCCCGTCCGGTAAGCGACGAACGGGGCAAAGCGCAGTAAAGAGTAAGCAGTAAGCAGTAAGCAGTAAGCAGTGCGAGTTGGTGCCCTGAAAAGAAACAGGGCGTGTGTTAAACCCTTTAACCCCGTATGGCTTTTGCATCTGCGCCGCGAGCATCGTGTTCCGGCCTCAACGCCCGGCAGTCAAAACTGGCTGGCAGGGCAGCGAAAACCATGCAAATCCAGATTTTTATGTCCGACCTGCAAACCTCCACCCCCAATACCGAATCTTTCGCGGCTCTGTTCGAAGAGTCGCTGACCCGCCAGGACATGCGCGCCGGCGAAGTCATCTCCGCTGAAGTCGTGCGCGTCGACCACAACTTCGTGGTCGTCAACGCTGGCCTGAAATCCGAGGCCTATATTCCCATCGAGGAATTCCTGAACGACCAGGGCGAAGTGGAGGTTCAGGCGGGTGATTTCGTTTCCGTCGCGATCGACGCGCTGGAAAACGGCTACGGCGACACCATCCTGTCGCGCGACAAGGCGAAGCGTCTCGCTTCGTGGCTGTCGCTGGAAAAGGCGCTCGACAACAACGAACTCGTGACCGGCACGATCACGGGCAAGGTCAAGGGCGGCATGACCGTCATGGTCAACGGCATCCGCGCGTTCCTGCCGGGTTCGCTCGTCGACACGCGTCCGGTCAAGGACACGACGCCGTACGAAGGCAAGACCCTCGAATTCCGCGTGATCAAGCTCGACCGCAAGCGTAACAACGTCGTGCTGTCGCGCCGCGCCGTGATCGAAGCCACGCAGGGCGAAGAGCGCGCCAAGCTGCTCGAAACGCTCAAGGAAGGCGCGATCGTCAACGGCGTGGTCAAGAACATCACCGATTACGGCGCGTTCGTGGACCTCGGCGGCATCGACGGCCTGCTGCACATCACCGACATCGCATGGCGTCGCGTGCGTCACCCGAGCGAAGTGCTCTCGGTTGGCCAGGAAGTCACCGCGAAGATCCTCAAGTTCGACCAGGAAAAGAACCGCGTTTCGCTCGGTATCAAGCAACTGGGCGACGATCCGTGGGAAGGCATCTCGCGCCGTTACCCGTCGGGCACGCGCCTGTTCGGCAAGGTCACGAACATCACCGACTACGGCGCGTTCGTCGAAGTCGAATCGGGCATCGAAGGCCTGGTTCACGTGTCGGAAATGGACTGGACCAACAAGAACGTTGCGCCGTCGAAGGTTGTCCAGCTGGGCGACGAAGTCGAAGTCATGGTCCTCGAGATCGACGAAGACCGCCGCCGCATCTCGCTCGGCATGAAGCAGTGCAAGCCGAATCCGTGGGATGACTTCAGCCGCAACTTCAAGAAGGGCGACAAGCTGCAAGGCGCAATCAAGTCGATCACCGACTTCGGCGTATTCATCGGTCTGCCTGGCGGCATCGACGGTCTGGTTCACCTTTCGGACCTGTCGTGGTCGGAAGCGGGTGAAGAAGCCGTTCGCAAGTACAAGAAGGGCGACGAAGTCGAAGCCGTGGTTCTCGGCATCGACGTCGAGAAGGAACGCATTTCGCTCGGCATCAAGCAGCTCGAAGGCGACCCGTTCAGCAACTTCGTTGCTGTCAACGACAAGGGCTCGATCGTCGACGGCGTGGTCAAGTCGGTTGACGCCAAGGGCGCGGTCGTGACGCTGAACGCCGACGTCGAAGGCTACCTGCGTGCTTCGGAAATCGCGCAAGACCGCGTGGAAGATGCTCGCAACGTGCTGAAGGAAGGCGACAAGGTCAACGCGATGATCATCAATATCGATCGCAAGTCGCGTGGTATCAACCTGTCGATCAAGGCGAAGGACTCGGCTGAAACGCAGGAAGCCCTGCGCAGCATGTCGGCCGATTCGGGTCAGGCCGCCACCGGCACGACCAACCTCGGCGCGCTGCTGAAGGCCAAGCTCGACGGCCAGAACCAGTAAGCCTCAAATGGGGGCAAGCTGAAGTATGACCAAATCTGAATTGGTCGCGCAGCTGGCTACGCGATTTCCGCAACTTGTTCTCAAGGACGCGGATTTCGCGGTCAAGACGATGCTCGATGCGATGTCCGAGGCGCTTGCCAAGGGCCATCGCATCGAAATTCGCGGCTTTGGCAGCTTCGGCCTGAATCGTCGGCCGTCGCGCGTCGGCCGCAATCCCAAGTCGGGTGAAAAGGTGCTGGTGCCTGAGAAGTTCGTGCCGCACTTCAAGCCGGGTAAGGAGTTGCGCGAGCGCGTGGACCGTAATTCGGGCGAGCCGCTGAAGGCGGACGAGCCGGACGACGACCTGTAAGCGCTGGATCGTTTTCGATCGGGCGATTGCGGTCGTCGGCGGTCAATGCCAGATGGCCAGAATGCATGGACCGGTAAAAAGGCGCCAGGGTGAACCACCCCGGCGCTTTTTTTCGTCTGCGCCTTTTCGACGCGGTTGGTTCCGGCAAGCTGGGTGGACGGGCTCAGCGCTCGCTCACACGTGTCGGCCCGCGAGCCGTTCAATTACAATACGGGACACTTCGGCGCGGCGTGTGCTGCGGCGCAGCATGTCCGCCGTGCCGGCGCCTTTCTCAACTGCCAAGAGAATCCTTCAATGAGATTGATCGCCTGGGTGATCCGTGTGCTGGTGTTCGTACTGCTGCTGGTACTTGCGCTCGCCAACACGCAAACCGCGACGCTGAACTTTCTGGCCGGATATTCGTGGCAGGCCCCGCTGATCCTGATCGGCCTCGCGTTTTTTGTGGTGGGGCTGCTGGCGGGGCTGCTCTCCGCGCTGCCCGGCGTGTTCCGGCTGCGCATGGAGAACGGCCGCCTCAAACGCGACTTGCGGGTGGCGCGTGAAACGCCCACGCCGAGCGTCGAGCCGCCGCTGCCGCCGCTCATCTGATTTGTATTGCCGTGCCGCACGCCCGAACGCGTGCGGCTGATTTTCCGCTCATACCATCGCTCGCATGGATCTCGATTTTTGGTGGCTCCTCGTCATTCCCGTGGCTTTCGCGCTCGGCTGGATGGCGTCGCGCTACGACCTGAAGGCACTGCTGTCCGAAAGCGCCAACCTGCCGCGCTCGTATTTTCGCGGGCTGAATTTTCTGCTCAACGAGCAGCCGGACAAGGCCATCGACGCGTTCATCGAGGTCGCCAAGCTCGACCCCGAAACCGTCGAACTGCACTTCGCGCTCGGCAATCTGTTCCGCCGCCGCGGCGAGACCGACCGCGCGATCCGCGTGCATCAGAATCTGCTTTCGCGTTCCGATCTGCCCGTGAACGAGCGCGACCACGCGCTGTATGAACTCGGCCAGGATTTCCTGAAGGCCGGCATGCTCGACCGCGCCGAAGAGACCTTCGGCAAGCTCAAGTCGGGCGACTTCGCGCTCGGCGCACAGCGCGCACTGCTCGCGATCTATGAGATCGAGAAGGACTGGAACCGCTGCATCGACACGGCACGTCATCTCGAAACGATGGGCGCGGCGTCGCTCGACCTCGAGATCGCGCAGTTCCACTGCGAACTCGCGCAGGAAGCGCTCCAGCAGAAGAATCCCGACGAAGCGCGGCGTCAACTGGCGCTCGCGCTCAAGGCCAACGCGCAGAACGTGCGTGCGACGATCCTTGCGGGCGACGTCGATGCGGCCAGCGGCGACTGCGAAACTGCGCTCGGCCACTGGCGCGAAGTCGAGGCGCAAAATCCCGCTTACCTGCCGCTCGTTGCCGAAAAGGTCATGAAGGCCTACGAGACGCTCGGCCGCGCCGAAGAGGGCGCGCAATTGCTCACGACGTGGGTCGACGCGCATCCGTCGAACGATCTGCTCGATGTGGCCTACAAGTATGTCGCCGCGCTGCGCGGTCCCGATGCGGCGCACGCGCTCGCCCGTACGCAGATGCAGAAGTCGCCGAACCTCGCCGGCATGGCGCGCCTGCTCGAAGCGCAGCAGGCCACGGCTGAAGAGCCGCGCCGCGGCGAACTCGAACTGATGCGCAAGCTGCTCCAGCAGCGCACCAGGAACCTGCCTCGCTACACCTGCCAGAACTGCGGCTTCCGGGCGCGCCTCTTCTACTGGCAGTGTCCGGGTTGCAGCGGCTGGGAAACCTATGCGCCGCGCCGCGTCGAGCCGGTTCCCGCGTCGAGCTGAGCCTTAAGGGCGCGCGCGCCCGGCCCGGCACCTGGCCGGCCGCGCCCACAGTCATTCCAACATCCGCATCTGTCACCGGAGCGCCTATGAAGATCACCATTGTCGGTACCGGCTACGTCGGCCTCGTCACCGGTGCGTGTCTTGCCGAAATCGGCCACGACGTGTTTTGCCTCGATGTCGATCCGCGCAAGATCGATATCCTGAACGGCGGCGGCGTCCCGATTCACGAGCCGGGCCTGCTCGAGCTCATCGCGCGCAACCGCGCGGCCGGGCGCATTACCTTTTCCACCGACGTCGGGGCGAGCGTCGAGCACGGCGAGGTGCAGTTCATCGCCGTGGGCACGCCGCCCGACGAGGACGGCTCGGCCGATCTTCAGTACGTGCTCGAGGCGGCGCGCAGCATCGGCCGCCACATGAACGGCTTCAAGGTGGTCGTCGACAAATCGACGGTGCCGGTCGGCACCGCGCAGCGCGTGCACGGCGTGCTGGCCGAGGAGCTGGCGAAGCGCGGCCTCGCGCATAGCGTGGATCACCGCTTCTCGGTCGTCTCGAATCCCGAGTTCCTCAAGGAAGGCGCGGCCGTGGACGACTTCATGCGCCCGGACCGCATCATCATCGGCCTCGACGAGGACGAGAACGGTACCGCCGCGCGCGAGAAGATGAAGCGCCTCTACGCGCCGTTCAACCGCAATCACGAACGCACGATATACATGGACGTGCGCTCCGCCGAATTCACGAAGTACGCGGCCAACGCCATGCTCGCGACGCGCATCTCGTTCATGAACGAGATGGCGAATCTCGCCGACCGCGTGGGCGCCGACATCGAGTCGGTGCGCCGCGGCATCGGCTCCGATCCGCGCATCGGCTATCACTTCCTCTACGCGGGCTGCGGCTATGGCGGCTCGTGCTTCCCCAAGGACGTGCAGGCGCTGATCCGCACAGCCGCGGAGTCCGGCCAGAACCTGCGCGTGCTCGAAGCCGTCGAGGAGGTCAATCACGGCCAGAAGGAAGTGCTCGTGAAGAAGATCGCCAGGGTGTGCGGCGACGACCTCACCGGCAAGCACTTCGCCGTGTGGGGCCTCGCATTCAAGCCGAACACCGACGACATGCGCGAAGCGCCGAGCCGCCGCCTGATCGCCGACCTGCTCTCGCGCGGCGCCACGGTGGCGGCGTGGGACCCGGTCGCGGCCGAGGAGGCGCGGCGCGTGTTCGCGCTCGATCTCGCGCACGCGCCGCAGCAGCACGCGCGCCTGACGTTTGCGTCGAGCCAGGACGACGCGCTCACGGGCGCGGACGCGCTCGTGATCGTCACCGAATGGACCGCCTTCAAGGCGCCCGATTTCGCGCATTTGAAGAAGGTGCTCAAGGCACCGCTGATCTTCGACGGACGCAACCTCTACGAGCCCGACGCCATGGCGGAGCTCGGCATTGACTATCATTCGATTGGGCGGCCTCATGTCAATCTCGCAAACTCCGCGGCCTGAAGCCGCACGAGTGACCGCGCTTGCCGCCGCGATTGCGCCCGAAGTGCGCGTCGTGCCGCGCGAAAAGCTCGCGACTTCGCGCGTGCTGGTGGTGGGCGACGTCATGCTCGACCGCTACTGGTTCGGCGACGTGAACCGCATCTCGCCGGAGGCGCCGGTGCCGGTCGTGCATGTGCAGCGCAAGGAAGACCGCCTGGGCGGCGCCGCGAACGTCGCGCGCAACGCGGCGGCGCTCGGCGCCCATGCGGGCCTCCTGTGTGTGGTCGGACACGACGAGCCCGGCGAGCGCATCGTCGAGCTGCTTGACGAAAGCAATGTGAACGCGTATCTCGAGCGCGATCCCGCGTTGCCGACCACCATCAAGCTGCGCGTGCTTTCGCGCCAGCAACAGCTGTTGCGCGTGGACTTCGAAAACACGCCCGCGCATGAGATCCTGCTCGCCGGCCTGGCGCGTTTCGACGCGCTGCTGCCCACGTACGACGTGATTTTGCTCTCCGACTACGCGAAGGGCGGCCTCACGCACGTTACGCAGATGATCGCGAAGGCGCGCGCCGCGGGCAAGGCCGTGCTCGTCGATCCCAAGGGCGACGACTGGGAGCGCTATCGCGGCGCGAGCCTCATCACACCGAATCGCGCGGAGCTGCGCGAGGTGGTGGGCACGTGGAAGTCCGAGGAGGACCTGCACGCGCGCGTGACGAAGCTGCGCCGCGAACTGCAGTTCGACGCGCTGCTGCTCACACGCTCCGAAGAGGGTATGACGCTCTTTTCCGACGACGGCGCGTTGCACGCGGCGGCTGACGCGCGCGAAGTGTATGATGTGTCGGGCGCCGGCGACACGGTGATCGCGACCGTCGCGGTCATGCTGGGCGCGGGCTTGCCGCTCGTCGAATGCGTTGCGCTCGCGAATCGGGCGGCCGGCATCGTGGTCGGCAAGCTTGGCACGGCCACCGTCGACTACGACGAGCTCTTTCAATAATGTTGCGCACGCGAGCGCGCAGCGCTCGCACCCCGGCCGGAATTTCCGCAGCGTTTTTCCGGCGGGCGATCAACCTCGCGTGAACCCCGTCACCGCAGACCTATCATGACCCTTATCGTCACCGGCGCGGCCGGCTTCATCGGCAGCAATATCGTCAAGGCGCTGAACGAACGCGGCGAAGACCGCATCATCGCCGTCGACAATCTCACCCGCGCGGACAAATTCAGGAATCTCGTCGATTGCGAGATCGACGACTATCTCGACAAGACCGAGTTCGTCGAGCGCTTCGCGCGCGGCGATTTCGGCGACGTGCGCGCGGTGTTCCACGAAGGCGCCTGTTCGGACACGATGGAAACCGACGGCCGCTACATGATGGACAACAACTTCCGCTACAGCCGCGCCGTGCTCGACGCGTGCCTCGCGCAGCGCGTGCAGTTTCTGTATGCGTCGTCGGCGGCCATCTACGGCGGCTCGACGCGCTTCGTCGAAGAGCGCGAAGTGGAAGCGCCGCTGAACGTGTACGGCTATTCGAAGTTCCTGTTCGACCAGGTGATCCGCCGTGTGCTGCCCACTGCGCAAAGCCAGATTGCAGGCTTTCGCTATTTCAACGTGTACGGTCCGCGTGAAACACACAAGGCGCGTATGGCC
This sequence comes from Paraburkholderia heleia NBRC 101817, assembly GCF_000739775.1. Classification (GTDB taxonomy): domain Bacteria; phylum Pseudomonadota; class Gammaproteobacteria; order Burkholderiales; family Burkholderiaceae; genus Paraburkholderia; species Paraburkholderia heleia. The sequence continues at coordinate 158,754 of NZ_BBJH01000004.1, forward strand.
TCGGTGGCGTTCCACAACTTCAACCAGTTCCGCGCCGAAGGCCGCGTGAAGCTGTTCGGCGAATACAACGGTTATGCGCCGGGCGAGCAGACGCGCGACTTCGTCTCCGTCGAGGACGTGGTGAAGGTCAACCTGTTCTTCTACGATCATCCGGAGAAAACGGGCATCTTCAATCTGGGCAGCGGCCGCGCCCAGCCTTTCAACGACATTGCGACGACCGTGGTGAACACGCTGCGTGCGATGGAAGGCAAGCCCGCGCTCTCGCTCGCGGAGCAGGTCAAGGAAGGGCTGATCGAATACATTGCGTTCCCCGACGCGCTGCGCGGCAAGTACCAGTGCTTCACGCAAGCGGACCAGTCGAAGCTGCGCGCAGCGGGCTACGACGCGCCGTTCCTGGCGGTGCAGGAAGGGGTGGATCGTTACGTGCGTTGGCTTTCTGGCCAGGTGTAACGCGAAGCCCTGACTTCATACACTGGACTCTCGTCGCCGGCGATGGTCGCCGGCGTTTTCAGGGAGATCCAGCATGTTCCGAAAAGTTCTTGCGGCGGCCGCGCTTCTGGCCGTACTCAGCCACGCCTTCGCGGCCGTGGACGTCAACACGGCCAACGAAGACGCGCTTCGCGGCATCAAGGGCGTGGGGCCTGCGCGCGCCAGGGCCATTCTCGACGAGCGCAGCGCGCACGGTCCGTACAAGGATGCCAGTGACCTCGGCAAGCGCGTGAAGGGCATGGGCGGCCATACCGTCGAACGTCTGCAGGCCGAAGGATTGGCGATCGGTCCCGCGCAGCCCCTGGCGGCGCAGGCGAAGGTTGCGCAGACAACGCCCGCGAAGGCGGGCACGCCGCAGGCTGCTGTGGCGGTCAAGAAGTAGACGTGCACTTGCGGTTTGCCCCGCGCGTCGTGTTTTACCGCCGCGGGGCGCAGTGTCCCGCAGTGTCCCGCAGTTTCCTTCAGGTGTCGCTCAGGTGATGTCGACCCGCGACGTTGACCCGCGGCCCGGGCCGCGGGCTTTTTGCCAACCATGGGGGGTAGGCCGTCTGGCCTGCGTCCATACCGGCGTTATGGGTCCCCTGCGGTCGCTGCCCGCGTGGTTTAGAATCGACGGATCACGTCATCGCGCCTCACCGCCATTTCCATGCCCTACAAGACCATTGAAGACACGATCGGCAATACACCGCTCGTGCAGCTTGTCCGCCTGCCGGACGATGAAATCCGCGCCCGCAACAACGTCGTGCTGGCCAAGCTGGAAGGCAACAACCCGGCCGGGTCGGTGAAGGACCGCCCGGCGCTCTCGATGATCCGTAAAGCCGAAGAGCGCGGCCGCATCAAGCCGGGCGACACGCTCATCGAAGCGACGAGCGGCAATACGGGCATCGCCCTCGCCATGGCAGCGGCCATCCGCGGCTACAAGATGGTGCTCATCATGCCGGAGGACCTCTCGGTCGAGCGCCGCCAGAGCATGGCGGCCTACGGCGCCGAAATCATGCTCACGCCGGTCAAGGGCGGCATGGAGTATGCGCGCGACCTCGCCGAGCAAATGCAGCGCGACGGCAAGGGCATCATCCTCGACCAGTTCGCCAATCCCGACAATCCGCTTGCGCACTACGAGAGCACCGGCCCGGAAATCTGGCGCGACACCGAAGGGCGCATCACGCACTTCGTTTCGTCGATGGGCACGACCGGCACGATCATGGGCACGTCCCAGTTCCTGAAAGAAAAGAATCAGGCGATCGAGATCGTCGGCGCGCAGCCGGAAGAAGGCTCGCGCATTCCGGGCATTCGCAAGTGGCCCGAAGCGTATATGCCGAAGATTTTCGACCGCAGCCGCGTGGACCGCGTGGAGAACGTGAGCCAGGCCGCCGCCGAGAACATGGCGCGCCGCCTTGCCTCGGTCGAAGGCATTTTCGCGGGTATCTCGTCGGGCGGCGCGTGCGAGGTGGCGATGCGTCTTGCGCGCCAGCTCGAGAACGCGACGATCGTGTTCATCGTCTGCGATCGAGGCGACCGTTATCTCTCTACGGGTGTGTTTCCAGCCTGATTGAAGCTCGCGGACGCAAAAAAACGGCCTTCAGATTCCGAAGGCCGTTTTGCTTTGTACCGCTGAATTCAGTCTTGCTTGGCGGGTGGCGTCGTTCCCGTACCGTTCGGGGCGCTGTTCATACCGTTGCCATTGCCATTCGCCGGGCTTACACCCACGCCCGGCTGCGTCGCCAGCATCTGTGCCTTCACGCGCATGCCCAGCTGATACACCGCGAGCGCGTAAAAGAAGCTGCGGTTATAGCGTGTGAGCACATAAAAGTTCTTGAGCCCGAGCTTGTACTCGGTGCCGCGGCCAGGCGAGGGCAGGTCGATCACCGTGACAGGCGTGCCTGCCTCGGCGGCGATATCCACGTCCGGCTGATCGAGCACGAGGCCCGAGCGCAGCAACTGGCTCAGCGGCCAGCGCGGTTCGGGCTTGCCGTCGGCGGCGGCCTGGGCGATGCCGAGGCTGCCTGCATCGGTGGCGATATTCCACACCACGGGGCGCCCCGATTCCCAGCCGTTCTGCCGCAGATAGTTCGCCACGCTGCCGATCGCGTCGGCCGTGCTCGCGCGCAGATCGATGTGATTGTTGCCCTCGTAGTCCACCGCATACTGCACGATGCTGCTCGGCAGGAATTGCGGAATGCCGATCGCGCCCGTGTACGAGCCGAGCACCGACGACGGATCGATCTGCGCATCGCGCGTCCACACGAGGTAGTCCTCGAGATTCTTGCGGAACGTCGCCATGCGCTCGGCACGGTTCGGCGTGCCCGGATAATCGAAGGCGAGCGTGGTCAGCGCATCGAGCACGCGGAAGTTGCCCATGTAGCGGCCGTAGATCGTCTCCACGCCGATGATGCCGACGATCACCTCGGGCGGCACGCCAAACTCTTCCGATGCGCGCTGCAGCGTGGCCTGGTTCGCGCGCCAGAAGCGCACGCCCGCATTGATGCGCACCGGGTCGAGGAAGCGTGCCTGATACGCGCGCCAGTTCTTCACGCCCGGAACGGGCGAGGGCGTGACGAGCTTCACCGCCGTCGCCGAATAGTTCGCGCTCGCGAACAGCGCATGCAGTGCGGTTGGATCGAAGTCGTAGCGTGCCACCATGTCGTTGATGAAGCCGTCGACGTCCGGATTGTTCGCGTAGCGCTGCGGGACGATTTCCTCTTCGAACGTCTGGCCCTGCGTCGGCGTTTGCGGCTGTGCCTGCGCGAGCGTGAGCGGCGTCTGTCGCGATTTCGGCGCGGCAGTTTGCGCGCGCGCCGCGCCGGTGCACAACGACGCCGCGACGCAAAGCGCGAGTGCGAGTGTCGTGCGACGCGGGCGACTGGAGGCGGACAGAGCGGTCTTGAAGGTCATGAGTGAACGGGGGAGAGCGGTCCAGGAAGAACCCGGGCAGTATAACCGAGCGCCTTATGGGAATCGGGCCGCCACGCGCCGGCGTGGCGCGTGAGCACCAGGCCGCTGTGGTAACGTGATGTCTGTACGCGCGCCAGCCGGCGCGTCGCCAGACAAAAGACAGACGGAGACCCGCGGCCGCGCGCCTGCGCGCAACCCGCGGCCTATGCGACTCATGACGACCGGTTTCTTCTCTCACCCCGATTTTCTGCTGCACGAGATGGGCGAATGGCATCCCGAATGCCCCGCCCGTCTGCAGGCCATCGAAGACCAGCTGATCGCGAGCCGCATCGACGCGCTGCTTGAGCGCGACGAATCGGCGCCGCTTGCGACCGAGGCGCAGCTCCTGCGCGTGCATACCCAGGCGCACATCGACTTCATCCGCAACATGGCGCCGAGGGAAGGCTACGCGAGCATCGACCCCGACACGCTGATGAATCCGCACACGTGGCAGGCGGCGCTGCGCGCGGCGGGCGCGGCGATCGCGGCCACCGACGCGGTGCTCGCCGGGCGCTACGAGAACGCATTCTGCAGCGTGCGCCCGCCCGGCCATCACGCGGAGCCCGCGCGCGCGATGGGCTTTTGCTTCTTCAACAACATCGCGATCGCGGCGCGCCATGCACTCGAAGTCCATGGCCTCCAACGCGTGGCGATCATCGATTTCGACGTGCATCACGGCAACGGCACCGAGGCCGCGTTCGCGGGCGACTCGCGCGTGTTGATGTGCAGCTTCTTTCAGCATCCGTTCTATCCGTACTCGGGGGCCGAGCATCCGGCGCCGAACATGGTCAATCTGCCGATCGCCGCGCGCACGAAAGGCATGGAAGTGCGCGAGGCCATCGACATCATGTGGCTGCCGCGGCTGCACGAGTTCAAGCCCGAGATGGTGTTCGTCTCGGCGGGCTTCGACGCGCATCGCGAAGACGACCTCGGCAACATGGGGCTCGTGGAAGACGACTTTGCGTGGATCACGGAACAGATTCTCGAAATTGCGCGCCGCTATGCGAACGGGCGCGTCGTGAGCAGCCTCGAAGGCGGCTATAACCTCTCGGCGCTTGGCCGCAGCGTCGTGGCGCATCTGCGCGTGCTGGCGGATATCTAGGCGGTCCGCGCGGCCCTGAGCGCGGACCCATACCGCATCTGTTCGAACGAAGGAGACACGCATCGTGAGCGCCATTCCCTCTTCATTGCCGCCGCTCGTCGAAGTCACGCGTGATGCGTATGGCGTGCCGGGCGTCGTGCGCCTCACGCTGAACCGCCCGGATGCGTTCAACGCGCTTTCCGAAGCGCTCATCGATGCATTGCAGGGCGAACTCGCCGCGCTGGCGAAATCCGACGCGCGTGCGGTCGTGATCGCCGCTGCGGGGCGTGCGTTCTGTGCGGGCCACGATCTCAGGGAAATGCGCGCGGCGCCCTCGCACGCGTACTACGCGAAGCTGTTCGAGCGCTGCTCGAAGATGATGCTCGCCATCCAGAAGATGCCGCAGCCCGTGATCGCGCGCGTGCAGGGCGTAGCGACGGCGGCGGGCTGCCAGCTCGTTGCGATGTGCGATCTGGCGGTGGCGGCGGACTCGGCGCGCTTTGCGGTATCGGGCATCAATCTCGGGCTCTTTTGCTCGACGCCCGCCGTGCCGCTCTCACGCAACGTCTCGCGCAAGGCGGCCTTCGAAATGCTGATGACGGGCGAATTCATCGACGCACAGAAGGCATTGCGCGAAGGCCTCGTCAACCGCGTGGTGCCCGCCGACGAACTCGACGCGGCCGTGACCGCGCTGGCCGCGAGCCTCTGCGCGAAGCCGCGGGAGGCCGTCGCGGCAGGCAAGGGGCTCTTCTACCGGCAGATCGAAATGGGCATCGAAGCCGCGTATCAACTGGCCGGGCAGACCATGGCCTGCAACATGATGACCGACCCCGCGCTCGACGGCGTGCAGGCATTCATCGAGAAACGCGGCGCGAAGTAGCGCGCCTGGCCGCGTCTGGCTGCTCAGCAGTGCCGGCCGATCCAGTCGATCAGCGCGTCGATCACGCGCTCCCGATCGAGGTCGTTGAGCGTTTCGTGGTAGCTGCCCTCATAAAGCGTGAGCGTGCGGTCGGCCGATCCCACGTTCGCGCCGAATGCGCGGCTGCCTTCGGGCTCGGTGAGCTTGTCCGCGGTGCCGTGCCAGATCAGCACGGGTAGCCGCAGGTGCGCGCGTCCCGCCTCGATGCGCTTCATCGCTTCCAGCAATTGCGCCCCCGTGCGGGCGGGAATCGCGCCATGATGCACGAGCGGATCGGCGCGATTGGCTTCGACCACGTCGCGCACGCGCGCGAGCAGCGCCGCGTCGATTTTCATGGCCGGGAAGGTCGGCCAGATCGCGCTGATCACGCGGCTCGCGGCGATCTTCCACGCGGGCACGTCGCGGCCAGGCGCCAACGCCGCGCTCGAGAGCAGCAGGCCCGCGAGCGGCATGCGCGATTGCGGCAGGCGCTCGACGGCGTATAGCGCGGCAATCGCGCCGCCCATGCTGTGCCCCATCAGGAAGAGCGGGATGCCCTGTTTGGCGCATTGCGCGTTCGCATGGGCGAGAAGCGCCTCGGCGTCGTCGAGATAGTCGTCGAAGTGCGCGATCCAGGTGCGGCGGCCCGGGGCATGCCCGTGACCGCGCAGATCGATTGCGTAGACATCGATGCCCGCGGCGTTCAGCCGTGCGGCGAGCGCCGCATGGCGGCCCGCGTGTTCCGCGAGACCATGAACGAGCGCGATGGCCGCACGCGGCGGCGCGCTCGCGCGCCAGACGTAGAGCGGCAGTTCGACTCCGTCACGCGCACGCAGTGTCGTTTGCCCGGCGGCTTCGGCGGCTTGCGCCATGGCGATGTTCTGACGGGTCTCCATCTCGCTCCCTGGTTGGGCGGTTCGTTTTCGGTATCAGTCTGCCCCCGTGCAGTGTAGCGGCCGCGCGGGCGCCCACGCGCTGCCAGCACCCTCTAATGCAAACGAGTTATGAAATTATCGAAAATGATTATTAAAAGGAATTTTGCGTGCCAGGGTAGAATGCGGGCCTAAATCCAGTCCATCAAACGGCGGCTGTCTGCCGGCGCGACGCGGTTGCCGCTACACGAAAGAAGCGGCTTGCGCGAGCGGCGCGCGGCACACCCGCCGTTTTGCTTTTTTCCATGATCGAAATTCGAAACGTGTCCCAGCGCTTCGCCGGCCCACAAGGCTGGATCGAGGCGCTGCACAACGTCAATCTGACGATTCCGCCGGGCGAGGTGTTCGGCATCATCGGGCGCAGTGGCGCGGGCAAGAGCACGCTCGTGCGCACCATCAACCTGCTCACGCGGCCCACCGAAGGCGACATCGTCGTCAACGCTCGCACGCTCACGTCGCTCTCGACGGCCGAGCTTCGCCAAGCGCGCCGCGAGATCGGCATGATCTTCCAGCACTTCAACCTGTTGTCGTCGCGCACCGTGTTCGACAACGTCGCGCTGCCGCTCGAACTGGCCGGCGTGAAGCGCGCCGAGATCGAGGCGACGGTGCTGCCGCTGCTCGAACTCGTCGGCCTCAGCGCGCAGAAAGACCGCTATCCCTCGCAGATCAGCGGCGGGCAGAAGCAGCGTGTGGGCATTGCGCGCGCGCTCGCGAGCAAGCCCAAGGTGCTGCTTTCGGACGAGGCGACCTCCGCGCTCGACCCCGAAACGACGCGCGCGATTCTCGACCTGCTGCGCAAGATCAATCGCGAACTGAACCTGACCATCGTGATGATCACGCACCAGATGGAAGTGATCAAACAGGTCTGCGACCGCGTGGCCGTGCTCGATGCGGGCCGCGTGGTGGAGAGCGGCCCCGTGATCGACGTGTTCCTGCAACCGCGCCACGAAGTCACGCGCGCGCTGCTCGGCGACGTGATCGCCCAGGAGCTGCCGCCCGCGCTCAAGGCGCGCGTGGCGGAGCATCTCGCGAAGGGCAGCGGCCACTTGCTGCGCCTCGCGTTCAAGGGCACGGGCGTCGATCAGCCGGTTCTCTCGGAGACGATTCGCCGCTTCGAGCTCGATTTCAACATCCTGCACGGCCAGATCGACGAGATCCAGGGGCAGGCGTTCGGCTCGCTCGCGGTGCTCGCGGGCGGCGAACCGGTGAAGGTGGCGCAGGCCATGGCGTGGTTGCGCGAACAAGGCGTCGTGGTGGAGGAACTGTCCCATGTGGAGTGAAATGTTCGACATGTTCGTCCAGTCGTTCTGGGAGACGCTCGTCATGGTGGGCATCTCGGGACTCGTGGGCGCGGCCGTCGGCCTGCCGCTCGGCGTCCTGCTCTATCTCACCGACCGCAACGGCGTGCTGCAGAACGTCGCCGCGAATCGCGTGATGGGGGTGGTCGTCAATGCCGTGCGCTCCACGCCGTTCATCATCCTGCTCGTTGCCGTGATTCCGTTCACGCGCCTCGTCGTGGGTTCGTCGATCGGCACGGCGGCCGCCATCGTGCCGCTCACCATCGCCGCTGCGCCGTTCATCGCGCGGCTCGTCGAAACGGCGCTGCGCGAAGTCGATCGCGGCCTGATCGAAGCCGCCCAGGCCATGGGCGCGAGCACGAGCCAGATCGTCTTCAAGGTGCTGCTGCCCGAGTCGCTGCCGGGCGTGGTGGCGGGACTCACCATCACGTTCATCTCGCTCGTCGGCTATTCGGCGATGGCCGGCGCCATCGGCGGCGGCGGCCTTGGCGACCTCGGCATCCGCTACGGCTATCAGCGCTTCGAACCCGAAGTCATGCTGATCGTGGTCGTGATCCTGATCGTGTTCGTGCAGCTCGTACAGTCGTTCGGCGACTGGCTCGTGCGGCGTCTGAGCCACAAATAGGCCTTAAAACAAGCGGTTTTTCGATCAACATAACTACACAGGACAAAGGTTGGGTATGCATCGTCGTTTCATGATCCGGCTTGCCGCGGCGCTTGGCGCGGCTTCGCTCATCGCACCGCTCGCTGCACACGCGGACGACTCCATCAAGGTGGGCGTGACGGGCGGCCCGCACGAGCAGGTGATGGAAGTCGTGAAGAGCGTGGCCGCGAAGAACGGCCTGAACATCAAGATCATCGAGTTTTCCGACTACGTGCAGCCGAATGCGGCGCTCGCGGGCGGCGACCTCGACGCCAACAGCTACCAGCACGCGCCGTATCTCGACGCGCAGGTGAAGGATCGCGGCTATAAGCTCATCAAGATCGCGGACACGGTCACGTTCCCGATGGGCATCTACTCGAAGAAGATCAAATCGCTCTCCGAACTCAAGCCGGGCGCGCGCATCGCGGTGCCGAATGATCCGACGAATGGCGGCCGTGCCTTGCTGCTGCTGCAGAGCCAGGGTCTCATCAAGTTGCGCGCGGAAGCAGGCTTGAAGGCGACGCCGCTCGACATCGTGGAAAACCCCAGGAAGCTGAAGATCGTCGAACTCGACGCCGCGCAGATTCCGCGTTCGCTCGACGACGTGGACGCCGCCGCGATCAACACGAACTTCGCGATGCAAGCGGGCCTGAAGCCGAAACAGGACGCGATCGCAATCGAAGACCCGAAGGGGCCGTACGTCAATATCCTGGCGATCCGCGAGGCCGACCGCAACAAGCCGTGGGTGGCGAAGCTGGTCGCCGCGTACCACTCGCCGGAAGTGAAGCGCTACGTCGAAACGACATTCGGCGGGGCGGTCATTACATCCTGGTAGAACCCCTCGCGGCCATGGAATTAGAGAATTTTTTCGGCGCCCGGGCTTGATGCCCGGGTTTTTTCCACCGTAAAATCGCACGATCGTTCGCTACTGATGGCCGGGGTGAAGCAGGGGGTGCGGCAGCGGTGGTTCGTGAAAATTGCTGGTGGCAGATCGGCCCGACAGGGCTATCGCTATAATGTCCGCCAGGTTGACGTATTCGTAACTTCGGAGCATGTGAATGAAAGTCCTTGTGCCAGTCAAGCGCGTAGTCGATTACAACGTGAAGGTTCGTGTGAAGTCAGATGGCACGGGCGTCGACATCGCAAACGTGAAGATGTCGATGAACCCGTTCGACGAAATCGCCGTGGAAGAAGCGGTGCGTCTGAAGGAGGCCGGCGTGGCGACGGAAGTCATCGCCGTTTCGGCGGGCGTCGCGCAAGCGCAGGAAACGCTGCGCACGGCGCTGGCGATCGGCGCGGATCGCGCGATCCTCATCGAGTCGAACGAAGAGCTGCAGCCGCTGGCCGTGGCCAAGCTGCTCAAGGCGCTGGTCGACAAGGAACAGCCGCAACTGGTCATTCTCGGCAAGCAGGCCATCGACGACGATTCGAACCAGACCGGCCAGATGCTCGCCGCGCTGGCGAACCTGCCGCAAGCGACGTTCGCCTCGAAGCTCACGGTTGCCGACGGCAAGGCTACGGTCGCGCGTGAAGTCGATGGCGGCGCGGAAACGCTGTCGCTGAAGCTGCCCGCAGTCGTCACGACGGACCTGCGCCTGAACGAGCCGCGCTACGTCACGCTGCCGAACATCATGAAGGCGAAGAAGAAGCCTTTGGAAACCGTGAAGCCGGAAGACCTGGGTGTTGACGTCACGCCGCGTCTGAAGACGCTGAAGGTTGCCGAGCCGCCGAAGCGTTCGGCCGGCGTGAAGGTGCCGGACGTGAAGACGCTGGTCGAGAAGCTGAAGACGGAAGCCAAGGTGCTGTAAGGAGCGAGACGAAAATGACGAATCTGGTTATTGCTGAACACGACAATCACTCGATCAAGGCCGCGACGCTGAACACCGTCGCTGCAGCACAGAAAATTGGCGGCGACGTGCACGTGCTGGTCGCGGGCCACAACGCCCAGGCCGCAGCGGACGCAGCGGCGAAGATCGCAGGCGTGGCCAAGGTGCTGCTGGCCGATGCGCCGCAACTCGAACAGGGTCTCGCCGAAAACGTCGAGGCGACGGTTCTTGCGATTGCAAAGAACTACACGCACATCCTCGCGCCGGCCACGGCAGCGGGCAAGAACGTCACGCCGCGTATTGCCGCGAAGCTCGACGTCGCGCAGATCAGCGACATCACGGCTGTGGACTCGCCGGACACGTTCGAGCGTCCGATCTACGCGGGCAATGCGATCGCGACGGTGCAATCGGCCGATCCGGTCAAGGTCATCACCGTGCGTACGACGGCCTTCGATGCCGTCGCGGCCGAAGGCGGCAGCGCAGCCGTCGAGAAGCTCGAAGCGGCAGCAGACAGCGGTCTGACGCAGTTCGTCGGCCGTGAAGTGACGAAGCTCGATCGTCCGGAACTCACGAGCGCGAAGATCATCGTCTCGGGTGGCCGGGGTCTGGGCAGCGGCGAGAACTACACGAAGGTGCTGGAGCCGCTCGCCGACAAGCTCAATGCAGCGCTGGGCGCCTCGCGCGCTGCAGTGGACGCAGGCTACGTGCCCAACGACTACCAGGTCGGCCAGACCGGCAAGATCGTCGCGCCGCAACTGTACGTGGCTGTCGGCATCTCGGGTGCGATCCAGCATCTGGCCGGCATGAAGGACTCGAAGGTCATCGTCGCGATCAACAAGGACGAGGAAGCGCCGATCTTCAGCGTGGCCGATTACGGCCTCGTGGGCGACCTGTTCACGGTCGTGCCGGAACTCGTGAAGGAACTCGGCTGAATCGGTCGGTGTATCCAGCGACGAGCGCCGCGTATCATGATTGAACGCGCGGCGTGAGACGAAGCAACGTAGCAACAAAGGGGCGCCGCGGCGCCCCTTTGTTATTTGAGGATCCGCATACCGGCAGCAGGAGACTGAAATGTACCAGGCGCCCACGAGCGACATGCTGTTCGTCATGAAGGAACTGGCCGGCCTCGAAGCCATCGCGAAGCTGCCGGGCGGCGAAGATGCCACGCCCGAAACGGTCGAAGCGGTGCTGCACGAAGCCGCGAAGCTGTGCGGCGAAGTGCTTGCGCCGCTGAACGCCGAAGGCGACCGCAATCCGAGCCGCTGGGAAAACGGCAACGTGCACGCCACACCCGGTTTCAAGGCGGCATTCCGGCAATACGTGGACGGCGGCTGGCAAGGCGTGCAGCATCCTCAGGAATACGAAGGACAAGGCTTGCCCAAGCTCGTCGGGACGCCGTGCGTGGAAATGCTCAACGCGGCGAATCTCTCGTTCGCGCTGTGCCCGCTGCTTACCGACGGCGCCATCGAAGCGCTCCTCACCGCCGGCAGCGAAGCGCAAAAGCAGCGCTTCGTGCCGAAGCTCATCTCGGGCGACTGGACCGGCACGATGAACCTCACCGAGCCGCAGGCGGGCTCCGATCTCGCCGCCGTGCGCACGCGCGCCGAGCCGCAAGGCGACGGCACCTACAAGCTGTTCGGCACGAAGATCTTCATCACGTGGGGCGAGCACGACATGGCGGAGAACATCGTCCATCTCGTGCTCGCGCGCACGCCTACGGCGCCCGAAGGCGTGAAGGGCATCTCGCTGTTCATCGTGCCGAAGTTCCTCGTCAACGACGATGGCACGCTTGGCGCGCGCAACGATGTGCACTGCGTGTCGATCGAACACAAGCTCGGCATCAAGGCGAGCCCCACGGCCGTACTGCAGTTCGGCGACCATGGCGGCGCGATCGGCCAATTGATTGGCGAAGAGAATCGCGGCCTCGAATACATGTTCATCATGATGAACGCCGCGCGTTTTGCGGTGGGCATGCAGGGCGTGGCCGTCTCCGATCGCGCGTACCAGAAGGCGCTCGCCTATGCGAAGGAGCGCGTGCAGAGCCGCCCGGTGGACGGTTCCGCGAAAGCGGCGGTGAGCATCATCCATCATCCCGACGTGCGCCGCATGCTCGCGACGATGCGTGCGCTCACCGAAGCCGCGCGTGCGCTCGCTTACGTGGCGGCGGGCGAGAGCGACCTCGCGCATGGCGAGCCCGACGAGGCGGCCCGTGCGCGGCATCAGGCGCGCTACGAGTACCTCGTGCCGATCGTGAAGGGCTGGAGCACCGAACTGGCGCTGGAAGTGACGAGCCTCGGCGTGCAGGTGCATGGCGGCATGGGCTTCATCGAGGAAACGGGCGCCGCGCAGTTCTACCGCGACGCGCGCGTTCTGCCGATCTACGAGGGCACGACGGCGATCCAGGCGAACGATCTCATCGGGCGCAAGACGCTGCGCGACGGCGGCGCGGCGGCGCAGGCGCTGCTTGCCGATATCGCGCAGACCGTCGACGCGCTGGCCGCCCAACAAGGCGCGGCGTTCGGGTCGATGCGCACGCATCTCGCGGCCGGTAAGGACGCGCTGGCGTCGGCCGTGGACTTCGTGCTCGCGAAGGCGAAAAGCGATCCGAATGCGGTGTTCGCAGGCAGCGTGCCGTATCTGAAGCTGGCGGGCATCGTGCTGGGCGGCTGGCAGATGGCGCGCGCGATGCTCGCCTCGCAGCGTCTTATGCAGGACGATCCGAAGTTTCATGGCGCGAAGATCGCCACGGCGCAGTTCTTCGCGCAACACGTGCTGCCGCAGGCGGTGGCGCTCGAAGCGGCGATCGTCAGCGCGAACGGCAGCGAGGGCGTGCTGGCGCTGGCGGAGGATCAGTTCTGACGCCGCGTGCTAATCGAGCCGGGAGAGCCGGACGAAGCGAGAAATGAAACACGGCGCCCCGCAGGCGCCGTGTTCGTTCATGCCGAAAGCGTTGCTTCAGGCATACGCCGGGCGATGCGAGCCTTGCGCGTCACCGAGATAGCGGTGCACCGAAAGATCGTCGGCGCGGATGGCGGGCTGCTTGCCCGAGATCAGGTCGGCGAGCAACTGGCCAGAGCCGCACGACATCGTCCAGCCGAGCGTGCCGTGGCCCGTGTTCAGGAACAGGTTCGGGATCGGCGTGCGGCCGACGACCGGCGTGCCGTCCGGGGTCATCGGGCGCAGGCCGGTCCAGAAGGTGGCCTTCGCCGTGTCGCCGCCGCCCGGGAACAGGTCGTTGACGCACATTTCGAGTGTTTCGCGGCGCGCCTGCTTGAGCGTCTTGTCGAAGCCGACGATCTCGGCCATGCCGCCCACGCGGATGCGGTCGTCAAAACGCGTGATCGCGATCTTGTAGGTTTCGTCGAGCACGGTCGAAACCGGCGCGGCACCCGCATTCACGATCGGCGCCGTGATCGAGTAGCCCTTGAGCGGATAGACCGGAATCTTCACGAGGCCCGCGAGCATCTTCGTCGAGAAGGAGCCGAGCGCGACCACGTACGAATCCGCACGCACCAGCTCGCTGCCGCATTGCACGCCAGCGATGCGGTCGCCCTGCATGGCGAGGCCGTCGATCGGCGTGTTGTAGCGGAATTTCACACCGAGTTGTTCGGCCATCGCGGCAAGGCGCGTGGTGAACATCTGGCAGTCGCCGGTTTCGTCGCCGGGCAAACGCAGGCCGCCCGTGAGCTTGCCCGACACCGCGGCGAGCGCGGGTTCGGCGCGGCCGAGTTCGGCGGCGGTGAGCAGTTCGTACGGAACGTTCGCGTCTTCGAGCACGGCGATGTCCTTCGCGGCGCCTTCGAACTGCTGCTGCGTGCGGAACACCTGAAGCGTGCCGCCTGTGCGGCCTTCATACTGGATGCCCGTGTCGGCGCGCAGCGCCTGCAGGCAGTCGCGGCTGTATTCGGCGAGGCGCACCATGCGGCCCTTGTTGAGCGCATAGCGCTCAGCCGTGCAGTTCTGCAGCATCTGCCACATCCATTGCAGCTGGAACCTCGTGCCGTCCAGACGAATGGCGAGCGGCGCGTGCTTCTCGAACATCCACTTGATCGCCTTGAGCGGCACGCCAGGCGCCGCCCACGGCGCGGCGTATCCCGGCGAGATCTGGCCGGCATTGGCAAAACTGGTTTCGAGCGCGGGACCGGCCTCGCGGTCGATCACCGTGACTTCGTGGCCCGCGCGGGCGAGATACCAGGCGCTGGCCACACCGACCACGCCACTGCCCAACACGACGACTCGCATAGCGGCTCCATTAGAGATTCGTTGGGCTACGCCGCGCTGCCGGGACCCTGGAAGCCATGTTTTGGCACCGATAGGGAAGAAGGCATGAAAATTCGGGTGTAGCCAGTATTTGTAGCTATGCTATTGTTGTATGTCCAGGTTTTGTTATTGTATTTTTCAGATTTTCGGGAAGAAATCATGAGAACGCAGCGCCAACCGGTCCGCGCGCTCGACCGGCTCGATCACCGCATCCTGAAACTGCTCCAGGAAGACGGCCGCATGGCCATGAAGGACCTCGCGGAGCAAGTCGGGCTCTCGGTCACGCCGTGCATCGAGCGGGTCAAGCGCATGGAGCGCGACGGCGTGATCACGGGTTACTTCGCGCGCGTGAATCCCTCCGTGCTGGGCGCGGCGCTGCTCGTGTTCGTGGAGATCACGCTCGACCACAAGAGCGGCAACATGTTCGACCAGTTCCGCCGCGAGGTGCAGAAGATTCCCGAAGTGCTCGAATGCCATCTCGTCTCGGGCGACTTCGACTATCTCATCAAGGCGCGCATTGGCGAGATGGCCGACTACCGCAAACTGCTCGGCGACATCCTGCTGCAACTGCCGGGCGCCGTGCAGTCGAAGAGCTACGTGGTGATGGAAGAGATCAAGGAGACGCTGACCATCGCCGTGGGGGAATGACCTCGATGGCGGCGGCTGAAAGCGCCCCGTTTTTAGGACTCGACAACGCGGATCAGTGCTGTATAAATATACAGTATCGATCCGCGTTTTCATGTCCGCGTTTTTCATGTCCATTTTCGTGCCTTTCCGGCTCCAGCCGTGACCGACTCCCGTCACCCCGATTCCGACGCCTGGTATCCCGTTGCGCCGCCCACCGCGCGCAAGGGGCGCGGTGCGGTCACGAACCTGCAAGGGCGCTATGAAGTCGACCAGCGCGAAGCGTTCGACGACGGCTGGCAGCAAAGGGTTGCCGGCGGGGAGGGCGATGGCGATGAAGCTGGCGACGCCAGGCTGCGCACCGAAGTCTTCGAGGAGCGCGCGAAAAGCATCCTCACGCGCAACCAGTCGCCGGACATTCCGTTCAACGTCTCGCTCAATCCTTACCGCGGCTGCGAGCACGGCTGCATCTATTGCTTCGCGCGGCCTACGCACAGCTATCTCGGCCTCTCGCCAGGGCTCGATTTCGAGAGCCGGATCTACGCGAAGGTCAACGCGGCGGAACTGCTCGTGCGGGAAATCGCGAAGCCGTCGTACGAGGCCGAGCCGATCGCGCTCGGCGTGAACACCGACGCCTGGCAACCCGTGGAGCGCGACCTGCGCATCACGCGCCGCGTGGTCGAAGTGCTGGCCGAGGCGCAGCATCCGTTCGCGGCCATCACGAAGTCCTCATTGATCGAGCGCGATCTCGACCTGCTCGCGCCGATGGCCGCGCGCCAGCAGTTCATGGCGGCGATCACGATCACCACGCTCGACGCCGATATCGCCCGCTCGCTCGAACCCCGTGCGGCGACACCCGCGCGGCGGCTGCGCACCATCCGTACGCTGGCCGAAGCCGGCGTGCCGGTGGGCGTGAGCATTGCACCGGTGATTCCGTTCGTGACCGAGCCCGACATGGAGCGCGTGCTCGAAGCCTGTGCCGAGGCCGGGGCGACAAGCGCGAGCTACATTGTGCTGCGGCTGCCGTGGGAGGTCGCGCCGCTGTTCCAGGACTGGCTGGCGGCGCACTTCCCGCAGCGCGCTGAGCGCGTGATGAGCCGCGTGCGCGACATGCGCGGCGGCAAGGACTACGAGTCGGCGTTTTCGCAGCGCATGAAGGGCACGGGGCTTTGGGCCGACCTGCTCAAGCAGCGCTTTCACAATGCCGTGCGGCGCCTCGGGCTCAACGAGCGGCGCCACGGCATTCTGGACATGTCGGCGTTCGTGCAGTCGAAGACGGTGCGCGAGAAGCCGCAGCTCGACCTGTTCTGAGCCGTTACCGCGCGATTTACTGCGAGAGCGCCTTCGCGGCCTGGACCTGGGACTCGAAGTACGTTTGAAACGAGAGCGCGAGTCCTGTCATGAGCAGGAACGCGCCAATCAGCAACGAGAAGATAACGACGAAGATCACCGTCCAGCCGGAGCGGCTCGTGCGGCCTTGCTCCACGAACGCTGCGTTGAACTGCGCATCCCATTTGGCGTCGGGGCGCAGGCCGTAGACGATCGCCGCCAGAAACGCCGAGAGGACCGACACCGCGCCGATCACTGCAAGCACCCAGCCGGGAATCGAGGTGCGTTCGGTTGCGACGAGCAGCATCACGCCCGGAATGCCGATCAGCGTGCCGAGCAAATGCGCCCAGCCCCACACGTCGCGCGGGCCGTACAGATAGAAGCGGTGTGCGCCGAGGCTGCCAAACAGGAAGGCGAGGGCGGCGGTGAGCGTTTTGGAGCGAAAGCGTGCGCGGTTCTTGTCGTTGGGCATGGGCTCGGGCGAAACGTGGACGTTTGGCCGTCATGGGCGCATCACGTCGAACGCACACGGGCCGCCGGGCATTGTATGCCGCGCGCCGGGCTTGCAGCACAAGCGCACGCTTATGCCCGGCACCATGTCTGCAGTTTCGACGAGGCGGCCGCGTCATGGTTTCGTGTAGGTCACGCGATAAATCGCGCCCGCATAGTCGTCGCTGATCAGGAGCGAGCCGTCGGGCAGCGGCAGCACGTCGGCGGGGCGGCCCCACTGGGTCTCGTCGGAATTCAGCCAGCCCTGTGCGAACACTTGCTGGCGCGCGTTCGTGCCGTCGGGGTTCGCGCTCACGCGCACCACGCGATAGCCGACCTTCTTGCTGCGGTTCCACGAGCCGTGCTCGGCGATGAAAATACTGTTCCTATAGTCGGCCGGGAACATCGAACCGGTATAGAAGCGCATGCCGAGCGACGCCACGTGCGCGCCGAGCTTGAGGACCGGGGGCGTGAAGCCGCTGCACGGATGGCCGGCGCCGAACCCGGGGTCGGCGACATTGCCGCCGTGACAATACGGAAAGCCGAAGTCCTCGCCCACATGCGCGAAGCGGTTGAGCTTGTCGTCGGGAATGTCGTCGCCGAGCATGTCGCGGCCGTTGTCGGTGAACCAGAGTTCGTGGGTCTGCGGATGCCACGCGAAGCCGACCGTGTTGCGCACGCCGCGGGCGATGGTCTCGTAGTGCGAGCCGTCGGGATCCATGCGGCCGATCATCGCGAAATGCACGCGCTGCGGGTCGCCGGCCGGCAGGCAGACATTGCACGGCGCGCCTTGCGGCACGTAGAGCTTGCCGTCGGGGCCGAAGGCGATAAACTTCCAGCCGTGGTGGCGCTCGCCGGGCAGCGCATCCGTGACGACGACGGCTTTGGGCGGATCGTCGAGATGACGGTCGATGTCGTCGAGCCGCACGATCGACGAAACCGCCGAGACATACAGTGCGCCGTTGCGCCAGGCCACACCCACCGGCATGGTCAGTCCCGAGGCCACGATATGGCGCTTGATGGCCTTGCCGTCCTTGAGTTCGAACGCGTAGACGTCGCCGTCCATGCTCCCTGCATACAACAGGGTGCCGTTGCCCGACAGCGTCATTTCGCGCGCGCCGGGCACGTCGGCGGAGAGCACCTCGATGTGGAAGCCCGGCGGCAGCTTGATACGGTCGATGGGAAGCGCCGCGTGAGCGAACGGCGCCGCGAGCAGGGCGGCGGCCACGGCGAGCCACGCTGCCGCGCAGCGTCTGGCCGACTGGCGCGAGACCGGAAAAACGCAGCTGTCACCCACGCCGTCGTCGCAACCGCGCCGCAGCCAGTGCACGAGTCGTCTGAAAGTCGCCACAATTCGCTCCAGGGCCCGCCCATCGGAGGCATGAGCCGCTTTTTGACCGCCGTGTCTTGCCGCTTTCCGCGAGCCGGTGTGCAATTTCCCGTTAAGTGTTTGTTATGCCTCCGGTTTCGGGCTATAATCGCATGTTTCAGTAGTCCCGAACCCCGGTTTTCAAGGATTTTAGTATGGTCATCATCCGTCTGGCACGCGGCGGCTCGAAGAAGCGCCCGTTCTACAACATCGTCGCAACCGACTCGCGCAACCGTCGCGACGGCCGTTTCATCGAGCGCGTGGGCTTCTACAACCCCGTCGCTACCAAGGGTGAAACGCTGCGCATCGCTCAAGATCGCGTGACGTACTGGAAGGAAAACGGCGCGCAAATGTCGCCGGCCGTCGAGCGTCTCGTGAAGGAAGCGCAAAAGACCGCCGCCGCTGCGCCGGCTGCTTAAGTCTTCAAGCGTCTTTTCAGTCTGTTGTCCGTGTTTTACCCGCGTACGCGCTGCATGATCCGCGTATGCGATATCAAGCTGGTCGCAAGGGGTGCCGATGTCCGCGCATGACGCTAAATCTGCCGTACAGGCGAACGACGCGTCGGAAAGCGGGGCGCCCGCAGCGGCAAACAGCGCTGCGACCGGCGGCGCCGGCAAGGCTGCCGCCCGCGGCGCGCCGTCGTTTGGCGCGTTCGTGCGCAAGCCTGCACGCGAGAGCGCCGCGAAAGCCGCGCCCGCAACCGGGAGCCTGTGCGCCGAAACCGAAGCGAGCTGGCCGGCCGACGCCGTTGAAGTCGGTGCCGTGATCGACGCCTACGGCCTCAAGGGCTGGCTGAAGATCGCGCCGCACGCGCAGGACGGCCGCGCGCTGCTTGGCGCGAAACGCTGGTGGCTCCTCAAGGGCCGCGAGGGTCAGGCGCATCGCGAGCGTCATTCCGCGGTGCGTGTGAGCGCCAAGGTTCATGGTGACGGCGTCGTCGGTCAGCTTTCGGGCCTGGCCGACCGCGATGCCGCGCTGCTGTTGCGCGGCGCGCGCGTGTACGTGAGCCGGGCCGAATTCCCGGCGCCCGCAGCCGATGAATATTACTGGGTCGACCTGATCGGCCTCGACGTCGCCAATGAGGCGGGCGTCGAGCTCGGCAAGGTCGCCGACCTGATCGACAATGGTGCGCAATCGGTGTTGCGTGTCACGTATGCGTCCACGGACAAGGATGGCAAGCCGGCCTCCGGCGAGCGCCTGATCCCGTTTGTGGGCGTGTTCGTGAAGACGGTGGACCTGGCGGCGAAGCGTATCGTCGTCGACTGGGAAGCCGACTACTGAGCACCGTGGCAACGCTGTGGCAACCCCGCCGCGCGCCCTGAATCCATTTCGCTGAACGGAGAGAGCGATGCAGTTCGATGTCGTCACGCTCTTTCCCGAGATGTTCCGCGCGCTGACCGACTGGGGCATTACCAGCCGGGCGGCGAAGCAGCAGCGTTACACGTTGCGCACGTGGAATCCGCGTGATTTCACGACCGACAACTACCGCACGATCGACGACCGCCCTTACGGCGGCGGCCCCGGCATGGTCATGCTGGCCAGGCCGCTCGAAGCGGCGATCGACGCGGCGAAGGCCGCGCAGGCGCAAGCCGGCGTGAGCGCCCCGCGTGTGCTGCTGATGTCGCCGCAAGGCAAGCCGCTCACGCACGAACGCGTCATGCAGTTCGCGCAGGAGCCGGGTCTCGTGATGTTGTGCGGCCGCTACGAAGCGATCGACCAGCGTCTCGTCGACCGCTGCGTGGACGAAGAAGTGAGCCTCGGCGACTTCGTGCTCTCGGGGGGCGAATTGCCTGCAATGGCCTTGATGGACGCCGTAGTGCGCAACCTGCCGGGTGTGCTGGGCGACGCGCTTTCCGCGGTGCAGGACAGCTTCGTCGACGGGTTGCTCGACTGTCCGCACTACACGCGCCCCGAGGAATACGACGGCGTGCGCGTGCCCGATGTGCTGCTTGGCGGCCATCATGCGGAAATCGAGCAATGGCGCCGCCGCGAGGCGTTGCGCAACACGTGGAACAAGCGGCCCGATCTGATCGCGCGGGCCAGAAAGAACAAGATGTTGAGCCGGGCCGACGAGGCGTGGCTCGCTAGTCTCGCGAAGGGCCCGGACGAAGCGTAAGGCTTCGGACGGGCGCGACAAGGGGCGCAAAAGGCGGTGCCGCTTCATGCGTGAACGGCGCCAGTTGTGAATCCATCCTCTGTCGGGGCCGTAGTGCAGGCAACTCTGCACAGGTACGAACGCCGACAAGATGGCATACGGAGTCAATCCATGAATCTGATTGAAAAACTCGAGCAGGAAGAAATCCAGCGCGTGCTGGGCGAGAAGACCATCCCCGATTTCGCCCCCGGCGACACGGTGATCGTCAACGTGAACGTGGTTGAAGGTAACCGCAAGCGCGTTCAGGCATACGAAGGCGTCGTAATCGCGAAGCGTAACCGCGGTCTGAACTCGTCGTTCATCGTGCGCAAGATCTCGTCGGGCGAAGGCGTCGAGCGTACGTTCCAGACGTACTCGCCGCTGCTGGCCAGCATCGTGGTGAAGCGCCGCGGCGACGTGCGTCGCGCGAAGCTGTACTACCTGCGCAGCCTGTCGGGCAAGAAGGCACGTATCAAGGAAAAGCTCGTGTCGAAAGACCGCGCAGCGGCTCCGGCCGATCAGGCGTAAAAGCTGTAAGAAAAAAGCACCCCTCGGGGTGCTTTTTTCTTTTTGGCCGCAAAATACTCTCGTGTACGTGTCATCCGGGATGCCCGTTGATCCGCCCAGTATTTGAACCCGAAAGCCTGCCGATCGAATCGACGGGCGCGAGCCTTCCGCAGGTCGCCGCGGAGCGCCTGACCGCCGCCGGCTTGCGCACGCGCTTCGAGCAGCGCCTGCCGTGGGACCCCGAACCGCAGGAAGCGCGTCTGGCCGAGATGCGCGATCCGCGCGAGGCCGCCGTGCTCATGCCCATCGCGATGCGCCCGGGGGGCTTGACCGTGCTGCTCACGCAGCGCGCCGACAACCTCAGCAATCACGCGGGCCAGGTGAGCTTTCCCGGCGGCAGCCGCGAACCTTCCGACCCTACGCCCATCGCCGCCGCGCTGCGCGAGGCACAAGAGGAAGTGAACCTCGACCCCGCGCGTGTCGAGGTGCTCGGCGCATTGCCCGACTACCTCACCGGCACCGGCTTCAAGGTCACGCCTGTGGTCGGTCTCGTGCACGAGCCATTCAGTCTCGCGGCGGACTCGCTCGAAGTGGCGAGCATCTTCGAGGTGCCGCTCAGCTTTCTGATGAACCCCGTGCATCATCAGGTGCGCGTGTTCCGTTGGGAGGGCGGCGAGCGGCGCTTTTATGCGATGCCTTATCCGGACCGCAATTCGCCGGACCGCAATTCGCCGGACCGCAGTGAGCCTGAACCCGCTCTCGCTTCCGGCGTCGGGTCCTCGCACTTCATCTGGGGGGCGACGGCAGGGATGCTGCGCAACTTCTACCGTTTCCTGCTTGCGTAACGGGTCTGGCGGCGCGTGCAAGCGCCGCTACGCACTGTTGCGAGTTTGCCGCCCGAATTGCCGGCGATGGTCAGGTACATCTGGCCCTGTGATATCGTTGCAACACTTTCATCAAACCCCTTTCGCAACCCGATCTGCACGGCGCGTCGCATGACCTTCTTTTCCGTATTGCTGGCTCTCGTCATCGAACAGGTGCGGGCGCTGTCGCCCAATAATCCGGTCATGGCGCTCGTGCGCCTCAATGCGGAATGGGCCGCTCACGGCTTCGACGCCGGCAAGCAGAAGCATGGCCTCATCGCGTGGCTCGTGGTCGTGCTGCCGTGGACGCTCGCCACGGCGCTCATCTATTACGTGCTGTACCACATCAGCTTCGTGCTGGCGTTCCTGTGGAACGTGGTGGTCGTGTACTTCACGCTCGGCTTTCGCCAGTTCAGCCACTATTTCACCGACATCCATCTCGCGCTGAACAACGACGACGTGCCGCGCGCGCGTGAAATCCTCCACGAATGGACCGGTATCGACGCGGTGGACATGCCCGTGAGCGAGATCGTGCGCCACACGCTCATTCACGCGGTGATCGCCTCGCATCGGCATGTGTTCGGCGTGTTCTTCTGGTTTCTCGTGCCGATCGGGCCCGCGGGCGCCGTGCTGTACCGCATCGCCGAATACCTCGCGCGCGAGTGGGCACGCCCGGCCGAGGACCGCACCGAGGCGTTCTCGAACTTCGCGCAGCATGTGTTTTTCGTGATCGACTGGGTGCCGGCGCGGCTCACGTCGCTCGGCTTTGCCATCGTCGGCAATTTCGAGGACGCGATCTACGCCTGGCGCAACCACACGAACCAGTGGCCCGACACCAACGAAGGCGTGCTGCTCGCCACCGGCAGCGGCGCGCTGGGCGCGCGCCTGTCGGGCCCGCTAGCCGAGCAGTCCAGCGTCGATGCGCTCGCGCAGCCGGGCGAGGGCGGGCCGTACACGGTGGGCGACGACTGCACGCCGCGCACGCTGCAATCGGCCGTGGGCCTCGTGTGGCGCGCCGTGATCCTGTGGATGATCCTGCTGCTCATGCTGACGATCGCCGTCTGGCTCTGAGCGCCGCAGCGCCAAGCCGTAAAACATGCAAATGGGCCGCTTCCGGGCGGCCCATTTGCGTTTGGGTCGGCCCCTGACGTCACTCGTCGCGCACGTCGCGATCGCGTCCGCAATTCCAGCACACGGTGAACTGCGCTTCGAGCACCTCGCCACAGCGCGCACAGCGCCACGTGGGGGCGCCCGGCGGCGGCCCGTTCACCGCTTCGTCGATCAAACGCCGGGCGAGCTTTTCGTCGCGCTCGTCCACGAGCCACAGTTCGGGCGCGCACTGCTCGGCTGGAATTTCCCCCATCGCGCCGCTCAGATAGCGGTTGTGCAGCTCGCAGGGCACGCCCGCCGTCGCCAGGATGTTCATCCAGTGCTGGGCGATCAGCAGATTCGGCGCGCGCACGAGCTTGAGCATGGGCGTTGGGGGCGGGCGGCGGGTCAGCGCACGACCTGGCTGATCTCGTGCATGAGCTGCGCGTAGAGCGCCTGGCGCTCGGGCGCGATGCGGCCGTCGTCGACGGCTTCCAGAATCGCGCAGCCCGGCTCGTGCAGGTGATGGCAATTGTAGAAGCGGCAGTGCGCGAGCAGCGGCCGGAACTCGGGGAACGCGCGTTCCAGCTTGCCCTCGGTGAGGTGATAGAGGCCGAACTCCTGGAAGCCCGGCGAGTCGATCAGCGCGCCGCCCTCGGGGAGCGCGTAGAGCCGCGTGAACGTCGTGGTGTGGCGGCCGCTGTTGAGCGCGGTCGAGATCTCGCGCGTGGCCGCTTCGGCGTCGGGAATCAACAGGTTCACGAGCGTCGACTTGCCCATGCCCGACTGGCCGAGCAGGATCGTCTGATGGCCGTGCAGATGCTCGGCCAGCGCCGCGCGTGCCTCCTCGGGGCGGCCCTTCACCGAAAGCTCCAGCACCGTATAGCCGAGCGCGCGATAGCGCTCGAGCCGCTGGCGCGCGAGAGGCAGCGCGGCCTCGACGTCGATCTTGTTGAGCACGATGAGCGGCTTGAGGTCGTTGGCCTCGGCGGCCACGAGCGCGCGCCCGAGCAGGTCCTCGCTGAAGTGCGGCTCCGTGGCGAGCACGATCAGCAACTGGTCGAGGTTCGCCGCGAAGAGCTTCGACTTGAACTGGTCGGAGCGGTAGAGCAGGTTGCGCCGCTCGCCGATCGCGACGATCACGCCCTGGTCGGCGGACGTCTGCTGATATTCGACGCGGTCGCCCACCGCGACCTCGCTCTTCTTGCCGCGCGGGAAGCATTGCAGGTGCGCGCCGCCGCCGTCGGGCGCGACGAGATAGTGGCGCCCGTGGGCGGCGATCACCACGCCGTGCAGCGTGGCGCCCGCAGCTTTTGGGTTGCCGGCGGCTTGGGTTGCGCGCCGCTTCATGCGTGCGCGAGCAGTCGGTCGATCCGCTGCGAAGCCGGCGGATGCGAGTAGTAGAACGCGGTATAGAGCGGGTCGGGGGTGAGCGTCGACGCGTTGTCCTCGTAGAGTTTCACGAGCGCGTTGACGAGATGCTGCGCGTCCGTTTGCGTGGCGGCGAAGGCATCGGCCTCGAACTCGTGCTTGCGCGAGGAGAGGCTGCCAAGCGGCGTGACGAAGAACAGGAACACGGGCACGGCGAGAAAGAACAGCACGAGCGCGAGCCCTTCGTTGCCGCCGAGCAGCGACGGACGCACGCCGAGACCCTCGTAGAACCAGACGCGCTGCGAGAGCCAGCCGAGCAGGGCGAGCAGGGCGAGGCTGATCGCGAACGTGACCACCATGCGCTTGATGACGTGACGGCGCTTGAAGTGGCCCAGCTCGTGCGCGAGCACGGCCTCGATCTCGCTGCCGGACAGGCGCGCAAGCAGCGTATCGAAGAACACGATGCGCTTGGACGCGCCAAAGCCCGTGAAATAGGCGTTGCCGTGCGCGGAGCGGCGGCTGCCGTCCATCACGAACAGGCCCTTGGCCGCAAAGCCGCAGCGCTGCATGAGCGCCTCGATACGCGAGCGCAGCGCTTCGTCGCGCAGCGGTTCGAACTTGTTGAAGAGCGGCGCGATAAAGGTGGGATAGAGCACCAGCACGAGCATCTGGAACGCGACCCATACGGCCCACGTCCAGAGCCACCAGAGGCTGCCCGCCTGCTTCATGAGCCAGAGCACGACGAAGAGAAGCGGAATGCCGAACGCGGCGCCGATCAGGAGCCCCTTGATGCGGTCCATGACGAAGATGCGCTTCGTCATGCGGTTGAAGCCGAAGCGCTCCTCGATCACGAACTGGCGGTAGTAGTCGAGCGGCAGTTCGACCAGGCCGGAGATGGCGAGCACGGCTCCGATCAGTGCGATCTGGCCCACATAGTCGCGCCCGATCGCATCCGAGATGCCGAGATCGAGCGCCTGCACGCCGCCGAGCAGCGTGAGCGCGATCAGCACCACTGCGCCGAGCACGATTTCGATCATGCCGAGGCGCGTGCGGGCGACCGTGTAGTCGGCGGCGCGCTGGTGCGCGGCGAGCGGGATGGTGGCGGTGAACTGCGCGGGCACCGCGCCGCGGTGTGCGGCCACGAAGCGGATCTGCCGCGACGCGAGCCAGAGCCTGGTCGCGACCATGGCGAGCACGGCCACGACGAACAGCACGCTGAAGGACAGCGCAGGGGAGGGGGACAGATTAGGCATCCAGGAAGTCCGTGGTATCTATGCGACAATTATATGTTCTCGCCGGCCGGGCATCGCATCCTGTCGATGCCGCGCACGCGCCGCGCCTCCAACGCTCTCCGGGTTGCCCTTCATGACTGACATTACCGCTGCCGGCGCGCCGCTCATCGAGCGCACCGACATGAACCTGATCTGGCTCGATATGGAAATGACGGGTCTCGATCCCGACAACGACCGCATCATCGAGATCGCCGTGGTGGTGACGAACTCGACGCTCGACAAGCTCGTGGAGGGCCCCGTGCTGGCCATCCATCAGCCGGAGCCGGTGCTCGACCGCATGGACGAATGGAACCGCAACACGCACGGCCGCTCGGGCCTCACCGAGCGCGTGCGCGCCTCGACCGTCACGGAAGAAACGGCGACCGAGCAGATCATGGCGTTCCTTTCGCAATACGTGCCGCCGGGCAAGTCGCCGATGTGCGGCAACTCGATCTGCCAGGACCGCCGCTTCATGGCGCGCTGGATGCCCACGCTCGAGCGCTTTTTCCACTACCGCAACCTCGACGTGAGCACGCTCAAGGAGCTGTGCCGGCGCTGGCAGCCGACCATCTACAAGGGTTTCCAGAAGCGCGCGATGCATACGGCGCTCGCCGACATCCACGAGTCGATCGACGAGCTCAAGTACTACCGCGAGCATTTCCTCGTTCCGGCGCCGGGCATTGTGCCCGACGTGGCAGCGGGCGAGGCCGGTCCGGCGCTCTGAGCGCCGGCGAGACGCGCGGCAGCGGCACTGCCGCTGCTGTGCGATGGTTGAAGCAGTTCGAGTGTCAGGCGCGCGGCGCCCGCTGCGCGTTCTTGGGCCGGAACGCCGACACGACGTCCGGATCGGTTTCGATATACGGGCCGCCGATCAGGTCGATGCAGTACGGCACCGCAGCGAAAATGCCCGGCACCTTCACGGCGCCCTGATCGTCGCGCAAGCCTTCCAGCGTTTCCTTGATCGACTTCGGCTGCCCCGGCAGGTTGATGATGAGCGCCGCGTGGTCGCCGTTCTCGCGGATCACGGCGACCTGGCGCGACAGAATCGCCGTCGGCACGAAGTTCAGGCTGATCTGGCGCATCTGCTCGCCAAAGCCCGGCATTTCCTTCGTCGCCACCGCGAGCGTCGCTTCGGGCGTCACGTCGCGGCGCGCGGGGCCGGTGCCTCCCGTCGTCAACACGAGGTCGCAGCCCAGGCCGTCCACGAGCGCCGTGAGCGTCGCGGAGATCGTCGCCGCGTCGTCGTGGATCAGGCGCGTCTCGGCGCGCCACGGCGTTTTCAGCGCATTGCCGAGCCACTCCATCAGCGAGGGAATGCCCTTGTCCTCGTAGACGCCGCTCGTCGCGCGGTCGCTGACCGACACGAGGCCGATCACCAGTTCGTCACGCATTGGATCCGATTCGCTGCGCTCAGGCTTCGTCATCATCGCGGTCCTCGTCGGCACGCTCGTTTTCGTGGTCTTCACTTTCGTCGGCACCCTGGGCGCTCACGTCCTTGATCCACTGGAACAGCTCGCGAAAGGACTTGGGCGGCTTGCTCTGCTCCTGCTCGCGGCGCGCGTTGCGGATCAGCGTGCGGCCTTCCTGCGGGTCGGCGGCGGGATGCTGGCGGATGAATTCGGTGAGCGCGGCGTCGTCCGCGAGCAGCTTGTCGCGCGTGCGCTCGATCCAGTGCAGGCGCGCCGTCGCGGCCTTGTTCACGCCGCGGTGCTCTTCGAGCTTCGTGCGCAGCGCGGCGACTTCGGCTTCGGTGAGGCCGCGCATCATGCGGCCCACGTACTGGAGCTGGCGGCGGCGGCCTTCGTGGTCGGTGATACGGCGGCACTCGTGGACGGCGTCCGCGAGGTCTTCGGTCATCGGCATGCGCTTGAGCGCGTCTCTCGGCAGTTCCACGAGGGCCTGGCCGAGTTCCTGGAGCGCTTCCATGTCGCGCTTGAGCTGCGATTTGCTCGGGCGATCGTAGCCGTTGTCGTCCTGGTCGGCGACAGCGTCGTTCATCGGTTGAATGCGGGTTTTGCGTTTCATGGGGCGTATTGTAGCGTGCGCGCGCGTGCGGCTCGGGCAGGAAGGTGGCGGACGGCGGCGCCGGCGGCCCGATGCCGGGCGGGCGTCGGTGCGGTAGTTGGTGCGGTAGTTGGCGCGGCGGCCGGGCGACGAAAGCGCCTGTGATGCGGGTTCACATACCTTGCTATGATCGCGGGATGCGCTTTGCGAACGCTGCGCGTTCCGAGGCACCAGAACCGATACCAGCGAAACACGACATCAGCGGGCCGCACCGGCCCAGAACCGGACCGTAACGACAATGGCAGCAGACATCGAAGCCCGGCAACGCTTTTTCCCGCACACCCAGGACGAGCTCAAGGAGATTGCCCAAGACATCCTGCGGCACGCCAACGCGCTCGGCGCGAGCGACGCCGCGACCGAGATTTCCGAAGGCGACGGCTTGTCCGTCTCGGTGCGGCGCGGCGAGGTCGAGACCATCGAGCACAACCGCGACAAGATGGTCGGCGTGACCGTCTATATCGGCAACAAGCGCGGCAATGCGAGCACCTCGGATTTTTCGCCGCAGGCGCTCAAGGACACGGTGGCGGCCGCGTACAACATCGCGCGCTTCACCGCCGACGACGACTGCGCGGGCCTCGCCGAGCGCGATCTGCTCGAAACCGCGCCGCGCGACCTCGACCTCTATCACCCGTGGAACCTGTCCGCCGACGAGGCCGTGGACATCGCGCGCCGCGCCGAAGACGCGGCTTTCGCCGTCGACCCGCGCGTGAAGAACTCCGAAGGCGCGAGCGTGTCGGCACAGCATTCGCAGTTCGTGCTCGCCACCTCGGGCGGCTTCATGCACGGCTACCCCTACTCGCGCCACTACATTTCGTGTGCGCCCATCGCAGGCGTTGGCCGCAACATGCAGCGCGACGACTGGTACACCTCGCGGCGCAGCGCGGCCGAGCTGGCCTCCCCCGAAGCCGTTGGGCGCTATGCGGCCGAGCGCGCGCTTTCGCGCCTGAACGCGCGCAGCCTCGACACGCGCAAGGTGCCGGTGCTGTTCGAGGCGCCGCTCGCCGCGGGCCTGCTGGGCGCGTTCGTGCAGGCCGTGAGCGGCGGCGCGCTGTACCGCAAGACGTCGTTCCTCGTCGACAGCCTGGGCAAGCCGGTGTTCGCGCCGCACATCCAGATCGTCGAGGACCCGCATGTGCCGCGCGCGGCCGGCAGCGCGCCGTTCGACGAAGAGGGCGTGCGCACGCAGCGCCGCGAGGTCGTGAAGGACGGCATCGTGCAGGGCTATTTCCTTTCGTCGTATTCGGCGCGCAAGCTCGGCATGCAGACCACGGGCAACGCCGGCGGCTCGCATAACCTGCAGCTCCAGAGCTCGCTCACGAAGCCCGAGGACGACTTCGAAGCGATGCTGAAGAAGCTCGGCACGGGCCTGTTGCTGACCGAGCTGATGGGGCAGGGCGTGAACTTCGTGACGGGCGACTATTCGCGCGGCGCGTCGGGCTTCTGGGTGGAGAACGGCAAGATCCAGTACCCGGTGGAGGAAATCACGGTGGCTTCCACGCTGCAGGAGATGTTCCACCACATCGTCGCCGTGGGCGCGGATACGCTCGCGCGCGGCACGCGTCAGACCGGCTCGGTGCTGATCGAGAGGATGACGGTGGCGGGGCAGTAAGCGCCTTTTCCTCCGGCTCGATGAAAAACGGCACGCCCTGGCGTGCCGTTCTGCTTTTGGGGTGCCGCGCTGCGGCGCCGGGTCGGGCAGCGCCCCGCCGATCAATCCCGCCGCACGTAGCGCACGAACGCGAAATCGAAGTCGTTCGGCGCATTCGCATGCAGCGTCTCGCGCGACGTTTCCTGCCACACGTCGGGGTCGGGCGCGGGGAAGGTGGCGTTGCCCTCGAAGTCCGCGGAGATTTCCGTCACCACGAGTTCGTGTGCGAGCCCGAGTCCCTCGCCGTAGAGCTGCGCGCCGCCGATCAGGTATGCCGTGGGCGCCTGATCCTGTGCCGCGAGCGCGAGCGCCTCGCCGAGGCTCGTGGCGGTGTCGCAGCCGGGAAAGCGCTTGCCCGCGTCGCGCGTCACGACGATGTTGCGGCGGCCCGGCAAGGCGCGGCCGATCGACTCGTGCGTTTTGCGGCCCATGATGATGGGCGCGCCCATGGTGGTGCGCTTGAAGAACGCGAGGTCTTCGGGGAGCCGCCAGGGCAGCGCGTTGTCGCGGCCGATCACGCCGTTGCGGGCGCGCGCGACGATGAGGGTGAGCGTCGTCATCGAAAGGGTAGAGGTGCGAGGTTGTAAGCGGTTCGCAGCGATTCTACCTGAGCGCGCCGGGCGCCCAGGCGCGCTTGCCCCACGCGGGCCGGGTGTTTCAGTCGTGCGCGTCGGGCGGCAATTCCGCCTGGTTCTCCGCTTCGCCGCCGAAGAACGTTTTTTCGTCGCGCAGGCCGTGCGTGCCCATCAGGCGGTAAAGCGTCACGCGCGAGATGCCGAGATCGGCAGCGGCTTCCGTGAGCCGGTGCCGGTGCCGCAGCAGCGCCGCCTCGATCGCTCGCCGCTCCGCGGCCTCGCGCGCCTGCGCGAGCGTGACGGTCTGCTGCGCGGTGAAGTGCGCGAGATCGAGATCCTCCGCCGAGATCAGCTTGCTTTCGGCCATCACGATCGCGCGGCGCACGCGGTTGATGAGCTCGCGCACGTTGCCCGGCCAGTTGTAGTTGTACAGGGCCTCGATGGCGTCGGGCGTGAAGCCGCGGATGCGGCGCGCGCTGTCCTGCTTGAACTTGTGCAGCACGTGATGCGCGAGAATTTCGATGTCCTTGCCGCGCGCGCGCAGCGGCGGCTCGTCCACACGCAGCACGCACAGGCGGTGAAAGAGGTCGGCGCGAAAGCGTCCGTCGCGCATGGCCGCCTCGAGATCGACGTGGGTGGCCGAGATGATGCGCACGTCCACGGGAATCTGCTCGTGGCCGCCCAGGCGTTCGATCTTGCCTTCCTGCAAAAAGCGCAGCAGGCTTGCCTGGCTTTCCATCGGCAGGTCGCCGATTTCGTCGAGAAAGAGCGTGCCGCCGTTGGCCGATTCGACGCGCCCGATCTTGCGCTGGTTCGCGCCCGTGAACGCGCCGCGCTCGTAGCCGAACAGTTCGGATTGCAAAAGATGATGCGGGATCGCGCCGCAGTTGATCGGCACGAACGTCGCCTTGCGCCGCGCGGAGCGCTCGTGGATCGCGAGCGCCGTCAGTTCCTTGCCGGTGCCCGATTCGCCCGAGATGAACACGGTGGCGTCGGTGTTGGCCACCTTGCGGATCGTGCGAAAAAGCTGCTGCATCGCCTCGCAGGTGCCGACCATCTCGTCTTCGTCAGGGCTCCCGGCGGCGGCCGGCGTGTCGAGATCGCACAGCGACACCATGCCGAACGCGTGGCCCACGAGGTAATCGAGCGTGGCATGCGCGACCGGCACATGGACGTAGTCGAAGCAGTAGTGGCGGATCAGGCGGCGCACTTCGGCGTCGGTGAGGCGCGAATCGTCGGTGAGCGCGATCCATCCCACCTGCTGCAGCCGCAGGATCGTCTCGAGGCCCGCGAACTCGCGCGGCGCGAAACCCGTGAGATCGACGATGCCGGCATAGGCCGCCTCCGGCTTCACGAGGCGCGAGGCCTCGTGCACCGTGCGCGCGGTCGCGACTTCCCAGCCGCGGCTCTTGAGGTATGCGCACAGCAGCGGGTCGGGCGTGCGCGCGACATACAGCAAGGTGCGCTCGAGGCCCGCCTCGGGCTTCGCATCGCGCGCGCGGCCGGCGTCGGGGCCATCCGCGGCAGGCGGCTGCCCGACCACGGCGAGACGCTGCCCCGCTCCGGCGAGCGGTGTCACAGTGGCGCCCAGATGTGGGGATTCGCGCACGATCGGCCTCATGTCATCAGAAGGTGTAGGGGAAGCGCACGCCGACGACGAAGTTCGGTGCATCGGGCGTGAGCCCGACGGACACCGCGCCGTTGATCGTCAGGTGCTTGTTGACCACGTGATTCAGGCCGAAGTTGAGCACCGAGGCCGTCGTTTCGCTGCCCGGCACGCCAGTCCAGCTGCCGCCCGGCGCCCTGGTCTTCGACTGCGGCTCGATGGCCATGGTGTACGAGATGCTCGCCGAGTCCTTGTCCGAGAAGGCAAGCGCGACGCCGCCGCCGAACTGGATGATGTCGCCGAGCTTCACTTCGGCCGGCTCGGTCTGCCCGATCACCGAGGAGATGTCGGAGAACGAGCGCGAGATGTTGTACGTGTACGAGAAGCTGCCGAACAGCACCACGGGGTCGTAGGTCTTCAGCACCGAGACGCCGGCCGTCACGTTCCAGAAGCCCGTGCCTGTGGGCAGCTTGCTGGGGGCGACGAGATTGGTATTGTCGGGCGTGATCTGCTGAACCTTGATGCCGAACGGCGAGGTGCCGGTCGCCGTCTTCACGCGCAGGCTGCCGACCACGTCCGGAATGTTGTTGGTTTCCTTCAGGAACTGGTAGTAGATCCCGAAGTTCACGTCGCCGATGGCGTTCGAATTGACCGACGCATCCGTGAGCGTGCTGGCCGAGCCGCCCGCGCCGCCGACGATGAAGGTGCTGTGCCGGTAGACGTAAGGCACGTCCACATCGATGCTCATGCGGTCGGTGAGGCCGTAGCGCGTATCGAGGTCGGCCGTGATCGTGTGCGACTTGGTCTGCCCCAGATTGATGTTGCCGAGGAAGATCGCGTCGAGTGCAAGAAAGCCTGAAAGCTGCAGCTGGCGGCGATCGTAGTAACTGTCGCTGATGCCCCAGTCCAATGTCAGCTTGTGGTCGAAGAGCGGCGCATGCTCGCGCTGCACGACTGCTTCTTCGGCTTGCGTGCGGGACGGCTCGGCGCTCTTTTGCGTCTCGCCCACGGTCGGGCTGCCGTTGTTGGGATTCACGCCCGGGTTGATACCCACGGGCGCGCCCTGCTGCGGCCCGCTCGCGGCCGAGGTGCCGGTCGCGCCGTTGGTCACGCCCGCGTCGGGCGAGGGCGGATTGACCGGCACGCCCGTGGCCGTGCCGGTGAGCGCTCCCGGCGCCGTCGCGCCCGGCAGCGCCTGGGCGAGCGGTGGCAGGGGCACAGGCAGACCGTCTGCGCCCGGCTGTTCTGCGACCGTTGCGTCGGAAGCGGCATCGGGCGCGCCTGCGCCCGGCATGCCGCGGCCGCGCTGCGCCATTTCGAGGTTCGTCACCTGGCGCTCGAGTGACTGGATTTGCCGCTGCTGCTCGTCGACCACGCGCATGAGCGTATTCAGGCGCTCTTCGATCGACTGGCTTTGTAGCGCCTGCGCGTGGGCGGACTGCGAGAGCGCGAATAACAAAACAGCTGCTGGAATGGCGGCCAGCGACACGTGTGGCGCGGCCGCCCTGGACATCATCTTCATTGTTCTTCCCCCGGGATCGAATGCGGGCGCCAACCGGAACCCCCAGGTCCCACGCCCGCGCACGTCGATGCTCCTCCTTCAAAGTCCTGCGTCTCGCGCGGGTCCTCGCCCGCGTGGTGGTCTCCTTGGTGGTACGTCTCGTTCTGAGCCCTCGGTTAATGGAGATTTCGCAGCGCCTGTAATACGCCGGTTTGCCGGATCATTTGCGACGTCATCTGCTGCGTCTGCAGACTCAGTTGCAGCTGGTTGGCGACCTGCTGGTTATTGCCTGCGACCTGGAGTAGCTGGGCGATCGCGCCCGCCTGTTGCGCGCTGCCCGGCATGATGTTCTGCGTGGCGATGCCCGCCGGCGTTTGCAGCGTCACGTTGACGCCGTTACTGCCGAACGAGATGCCCGCTTTGATGCTGCCGGTCGCGTTCGATGCCGACGCGCTCGTCTGGTTGGCGGCGCCTGGCAGACTGGCGAGCTGCGGCGCGTTGTTGTCATAGGAGAGGGTTGCGGCATTGGCGCCCGTATTGCCGTTGCCGGCCACCTGGGTGATCTGCGAGACGCCGTTGACCGAGACGTTCTGGCCGCCGGTGGCCGTCGCGTTCGGGTTGGCGCCGCTATTTGCGCCCGTGGTCCCGCCCTGTGACGGGTCGATCACGGTGGCATACGTCTTCACCTGCGCGCTCACCTGGTTGGCCGCGTTCTGGGCGACCGCGAGCGCGCCTTGCGCGACTGCGGTCGCGCCATTTGGCAATTGCCATTGAGAAAGCAGGTTCAGAACGAACCCGGAAATCATGTCGCTGCCGGCATATTTGCCGGTCTGATGCGCGAGCACGTCGTCGCCGACGGCTTCGCAGCGGATGCCTTGCGCCTGCGCGTCGGCGTTCGAGAGAAACGCCGGCATCGGTTGCGGCAAGCCGATGCCTTCAGCCGCTGGCGCACCGCTCGAAAAAGCGCAGGCGAGCGCGGAGACGGCTGCCGCGATGCCACACTGTGAGAGGTTGCGTTTCATGATTCTTCGGACTTCAGAACATGACGGCCTTATCGAGGCCGTATTCGAAGAAGGGAGTCGCCGCAGTGCCATTGAGCAAGGCTTGTTCACGCAGCTTGAGCGCGAGCGACTCGTTGTTCTGCAACAGCGGAGAGTCCTCCAGGAACGGTTTGCCGAGCACCGCGAAGACGAGGCCGTTCCACGTCCTGGCGAAATCGTCTTCGGCGACGATACGGTTGCCGAGCGCGGGGTCCGCAATGAAGATGCGGCCGTTCTCGGCGTGCTTGACGATCACGAAGTGCTCATAGCCATCGATGTTCATGAGCACCAGCACGGGAATCTGCAGGTGGTAGAGCGCGTCGGTGTTGACGCGAAAACCGCGGCCGCGCAAGCCGATCGTCTCGACGAACTTCTTCATGTCGAGCATGGAGAAGCCGTTCTTGACGACCACCTCGGGCGTGGAGAACACCATCATCTGGCGGATCAGCTCAGGTTCGGGGATGTCGATGCCGTAGCCGTACTTGAGCAGGGTGGCGAGTGCGGCGGCGCCGCAGCTGTAGTCATACTGCTGGCTGACGATGCTGCGATAGCGCAGGTCCCGCATCGAGTGGACCGGAAGCTTCACCGGCACGCCGATGAGGTGGGTCGCGTCGAGCGTCGACTGCTGCGCATGCACAGGCACAAGGGCCGCGCTGGCCGAGAGCGTCAGCGCGACGACAAACATCCTTGAGGCCGGGGTCGATACGGGCCCGGACATGGTGGTCTCCTGCCTTCTGGTATGCGCGCCGGCTGCGGTGGGACAGCCGGCGCGCGTTGCTTGCTGCGTTTTCTGCCTGGAGCGAGCCCAGTTCCTGCAGTGCTGCCAGCCGTGCTTAGTGGCCGTTGTTCATCGCGGCGATTGCCATGCCGTTGTGCTGCAGGTTGCCGATGCCGCCGGCAATGTTCACGCCGATGTTGCCTTGCGCGCCGGTGAGCGTATTGGCGCCGAGGCTGGCCGTACCCTGGAACTGGCCAGTCGCGGTCATGGCGGCGTTTTGCGAGTTGTTATCCGTCGCGACCATCGCAACCGTCGAGAAGTCCCCCTTGGTTGCCGTCGTCACGGAGCCGGCGAGGCTGTTGTTCTGCGCGTTGCCGATGCCGGATGCGACGTTCACGCCGACGTTGCCCGATACGTTGGCGAGCGAGCCGTCGCCGACCGACGCGTTCAGATTGAAGTTCTTCACGGTGGCCTTACCGCTGGAGGCTTGCGTGTTGAAGATCTGCGCGTTGCCGAACACGTTGCCCATGTCGACAGAAGCGAGCGCGACGTCGTTGCTTTGTGCGTTGTTGATGCCTTCCGCGATGTTCACGCCGAGGTTGCCCGTCACGCCGGTTGCCGCGCCGCTGCCGGTGTTGGCGTCGAGCGTGCCTGCCTGTTGCGTGTTGATGTGCTGCGTGACGGAGCCCGTGGTGTGTTCGTCGACGGTGTTGAGCGAGTCGCTCACGTTGTAGCCCCAGCTCTTGCTCGAGCTCGAGCTGTGCGACGACGAGTGGCTATGCGAATCCGAGCTGGAGCTCGACGCGCTGTACATGGAAGCGTACGTGCTCGACGAGTTCTTCGACTTTTCGCTCGTACCGTTCACGCTTGCCGAGAGGGCGGCGCTGGCCGTGCCGTCAGCATGAGCCGTGTTGGCGGTGGTCGAGCTGTTGCTCGTATTCTTGTTGTTGTTCACGGCCCACGCTGCGCCGACGTTCGTCGTGTCGCTGTTGTTATGCGAGTTGGTCGTCGTGTGCGACGTGCTTTCCGAGCCGCTGAGGTTGATGCCGGCCGAGCCGTTCTTGTAGTTGCCGCTATGCGACCATGATGCGTTGGCCTGGAGGCTGCCATTGCCGCTTTGCGACTTCGTCGACGTGTTGTTGCCGACGCTGCTGTAGCTCGTGCCAAGGGCCGCGCTGCCTGTGTCGCTATAGGTGCTGGCAGTCGTGTGGTCATGCGTGCTGCCATTGTCGGTTGCGACGTGATAGTTGGCGTTCACGCTTGCGTTGAAGGTCTTGCCGAAGCTCGAGTTGCTCGACGAGCTCTTCGAGGTCGACGCGTTGACTTGATGCGAGTGCGACGAACTGCTCGACGAAGACGAACTGCCCGACTCGCTCGAGCTCGAGGACTTCGAGAAGGAATTGCTGCCCGTGCCCGTCACGCTCCACGTGGTGTTGTTCACTGCCGTGGTGATCTTGCCGCTCTCGTAGCTTTGTGCCTGCGGAAGGAGCGTGCCGCCACCGGTCATCTGGTTGTTGTTGATGACGGCGCCTGCGGTGCTCGAAACCGAAACGCAGCCGAAGAGTGTGACGAAGCCTTCGATGCCGACGTATTGGGTGACGCCTGTGGCGTTAAAGAGATACGCCGAATTGGCTGCGTGAGCGGAACCTGCCGCCGACGCAAGAACTGCCGCTGCTATGAGGGTGCGCTTCATGATTTCGCTCCGATACTGAGTGGTCAGTTAAAAAAGAGTGCCCGCCGGGGGACGGAGCACAAAACTGTTTGCCGTAGCATTACCGGCGCCGGCTGTCTGGTTCACCTGCACGAGGCCCGTCGCATTCCTGAATGCCGCATTGTCGATGCGTACCTCACGAATACCCCCTGCCTGGGCCATTTGCCCCTGACCGCCGTTTTGAGCAGCCGCCGCGGACAGTTCCCCGTCCGAGACCGCCACTACACCAATCGCACCACTGCTGATGAGAGCAGTGTTGCGCTGGACATTGCCCACGCCCGCCGACTGATTCACCATCATTGCGCCGTTCGTGTTCGCAAAAGCGCCTGCACCTATCGTCGCGCTCGCGCCTTTGAGCCGCGCCGTGACGCTGGCGAGCTGGTCGTCGCCGTTCACGTTGATCGACACGTTGCCGGTCGTGATCGTCAGCTGGTTGGCCTGCGCGTTGTCGAGACCCGCGGTCTCGTTCACCGTGAGCGCGCCGGTCGTCGACGTGGCGGCGCCCGGGGCGATGCTTGCCGTCGCGCCGACGCTTGCCTGGGCGTGCGCCGCGCTCGCGAAGGCGAGCGTGGCGGCGCAGGCGAGCGCACCGGAAAGCACCGTGCGCCACGCGCGTGACGTCTGGATCGAACGGCTCATTTCATGCCTCCCATGGCGCCCGAGAGCGGGGCGAGCGCGCCTGTGATCGTCGAGGAAATCGTGCCGCCGAGGCCGGCGCCGACGCCGGCGCTCGCGCCGGCACCGGCCGCCACGTTCGAGCCGGTCGCGCTGCCCGTGAGAATGCGCGTGAGCGCCGCTACGCCGGCGGTCTGCGCGCTCAATGCGCCGTTGGCGTTCACGCCGCTCGAGCCGTGCGCGTTGGTGAGATCCGTGTCGGTGACGAGCGTCGCCATCGCCGGATCGAAGCTGTTCTTGGGAAAGGTCGTGGCGCGCACGAGCACCGGATCCTGACTCTTCGGCACGTTGTCGAAGGCGCTGCGCGGCGTGATGTCACGTTCGACGATGACGTCGCCGGGGTTCGTGACCTGCTGGGCGGCCACGCCTGCCGTGACGCCCGCGGCCAGGAGGCCGCACAGGGCGGCGGCGGCCTGGACCGAACGGCGGCTTGCGCCGCGCGTCGAGTTGCGAACTGCCATTCTTGTCTCCTCCGGCCGGAGTCGGCGCCTCGGCGCCTCGTCCGGTCCTTTCGTCCTGGCTTCGCGCGTTCGCAGCGAACAGGACACCGCGCCGCAAGCGGCGCGGGTGCTATCTCATCGTTACTTTCTTGTGTAGCTCGCGAGGTTGCCCTGCGCGTTCTGGGTGGCGTCGACGGGGATCGGCAGCGGTGCGGGCGGCGCGATTTCATCCCAGAGCGTCACGTTGTTGCCGCGCATCAGTTGCGGGGTGGCGGCCACCATCACCATGCCGACGGCGCCGCCGCGCTGGCGGGCAAGCGTCTGGTCGTCGAGCGAGCCGATGCCCGCGAAGACGCCGTCGTCGCCAAAGGCGACAGGGTCGGCCGGGGCGTGAGCGCGGGCGGCCATGGCGCTGGCCGGATCTGCGGCGCTCGAGGGGGCGTCGCCGGCCGGCGCACTCACTGCGAGCGTGGCGGGAACGAGTGCCGCAGGTGTTGCAGGAACGACATCCGGGGCGGCGTTCGCGACGCTGGCAACTGCGCCAGTTGCGGCAGGCGCTTCGTCCACGGCCTGCGCGCGAGCACCGGGCGAGAGGACGAGGAGGGCGGCGGGAACGAGCATGGCGGCGCATGCACTGCGGTAGCCAATCACACTGCGCCGGACCTGCTGGATGTTGAGTCGCATGGCGTATCTCCTGGTGCGAGACATTTAGCGAAACGTGTGCCATCGCCCGCAATCCATTGATACGCTTCGAACCGCACTATTGCCTGCAAATTTTGAATGGCGGATATTCGCCAAAATGTTTCAGTGCTGAAACGTGAGGCCGTTTAAACCCGTTTGGAATGCGATACGGGTTTCAAAGGAGAACGTTTGCGCGCCAGCTGCTTAACGATTGAGAGAAAGGAAACATCCGTAATTATTTCTGCACTGACAAAATACCGGGAAACTGATGGAAACATTTCCATCGGTCCCTTATCCATTCCTGTTGCATAAATTCTATCCAAGTGCCACGAGGCTATAGTAAGCTTCAGAAAAAGCCGTAATACCTAAAAGAAAAAGCCCGCTACTGGGCAAGTTGACACACACGCCACAACTCGGGGATTCACTGTCAGCAAAAGCATGCGCGTTCGCTATTTTCACGCACGCGAAAGTCGCTTTTTGCTGCGTGTCTGTACATTCAGGTGCGTGCCGTCATTTCCAAACGATGGTGTTGGCAAGAGGATCTGAATAATGGAACCTGCAACGCGGCAATTGGTGTACGTGACGCGAAAACCGGTCGAAGCGTTGAACGAGCGGTTCCACGAGCGCGGCTGGCAGGTGGAGATCGTCGGCAACGCACGGGACGCGCGGCGCGCCCTCCGTGCAGGGATGCCTGCGGGCGGGCTGCTCGATCTTTCAAGCGAATTTCACCTGCATGAGATCGGTTCGTTCGAGCCGTGCCTCACGCTGCCCAACGTCGGCTGGGTCGCGGCAACCACGACGGGGCAGCTGCAGGACGCAACGCTGCGCCGTCTGGTGCGCGATTACTGTTTCGATTACGTAACGGTCCCCTGGAACGGCGATCGCATCGTCGATTCCGTCGGCCATGCGTATGGCATGGTTTCGCTCGGCGAAGTCGCCTCGAACGACACCACGGGCGGTGCGGAAGGCGAAATGGTCGGCTCCTGCGAGGCGATGCTGGCGCTGTTCCGCTCGATCCGCAAGGTCGCGCTGACCGATGCACCGGTGTTCATCTCGGGCGAGTCGGGCACGGGCAAGGAACTCACGGCTGTGGCGATCCACGAGCGCTCGGCGCGCCGCAACGCGCCGTTCGTGCCGATCAACTGCGGCGCCATTCCGCCGCACCTGCTGCAGTCCGAGCTGTTCGGCTACGAGCGCGGCGCGTTCACGGGCGCGAGCCAGCGCAAGATCGGCCGGGTCGAATCGGCCAACGGCGGCACGCTCTTTCTCGACGAAATCGGCGACCTGCCCATGGAAAGCCAGGCGAGCCTGCTGCGCTTCCTGCAGGAAGGCAAGATCGAGCGCCTGGGCGGCCATCAGTCGATTCCCGTGGACGTGCGCATCATCTCGGCCACCCACGTCGACATGCGCGCGGCAATGGTGGAAGGGCGCTTTCGCCAGGACCTGTATCACCGCCTGTGCGTCCTGCAGATCGACGAGCCGCCGCTGCGCGCGCGCGGCAAGGACATCGAGCTACTCGCGCGGCACATGCTCGAGCGCTTCAAGAAGGACGGCAGCCGGCGCCTGCGCGGCTTTTCGCCCGACGCCATCGCGGCCCTGCACAATTACAGCTGGCCCGGCAACGTGCGTGAGCTGATCAACCGCGTGCGGCGCGCCATCGTGATGTCGGAGGGCCGGGCGATCACGGCGCGCGATCTCGAACTCGGCGACTACGTCGAGGTGGTGCCGGTCTCGCTCGCCCAGGCGCGCGAAGCCGCCGAGCGCCAGGCTATCGAGCTCGCGCTGCTGCGCCACCGTGGCCGCCTTGGCGACGCTGCGCAGGAACTCGGCATCTCGCGCGTGACCCTGTACCGGCTCTTGTGCGCGCATGGCATGCGCCATATGGAAAGCGAGCCGCTCGCGCCGCATCCGGGGGGCCTCGCTTCGGGCGGTTGAGGCGGGGCGGGGTGGCTGGCGATTGACGTCGATTGAGGCGGCCGGCGTTCGTGCTGGGCGCATGAACCGCGCGCCTGCGCTTTGCCGGGCCACTGTCGTGGCGTTTCTTCTCGCCGTGCCTTGTTGCGCCACGCGCCTTTTCCTGGGCACGTCGTAGCCCGTCCCGTGGGCGTTCTGCCTTTATCCCCGTTGCGTGATGGGCGCGCGCTTTTCAGCGCGGCCGACCCGGGACGCGCGCGGCGGGTAAAATCCTCTTTTTCCATCCTGAATCCGAACCGGGCGCGACGCGCCCGACGAGGGAACCGCGCATGAAACAGTATCTCGAGCTCGTCCGCTCGATTCTCGACACCGGCACCTGGCAGGAAAACCGCACCGGCATCCGCACGATCAGCCAGCCGGGCGCCATGCTGCGCTTCGACCTGCAGGAGGGCTTCCCCGCGGTGACGACGAAGAAGCTGGCGTTCAAATCGGCCGTGGGCGAGCTGATCGGATTCTTGCGCGCCTCGCGCAGCGCCGCCGACTTCCGGGCGCTGGGCTGCAAGGTCTGGGACGCCAACGCGAACGAGAACGCCCAGTGGCTCGCCAACCCGTACCGCCAGGGCACGGACGACCTGGGCGACGTGTATGGCGTGCAATGGCGGCGCTGGCCCGCTTACAAGGTGCTCGACGCCGATGCCGCCGCACAGCTCGCCGACGCGCAATCGCGCGGCTACGCGCGCGTGGCCGGATTTACCGAGGATGGCCGCGCGAAGGTGCTGCTCTACAAGGCGGTGGATCAGCTGCGCCAGTGCCTCGATACGATCATGAGCAACCCGGGCGACCGGCGAATTTTGTTTCACGGCTGGAATCCGGCCGTGCTCGAAGAAATCGCGCTGCCGGCTTGCCACCTGCTGTACCAGTTCCTGCCGAACCCCATAACGCGCGAAATCTCGCTGTGTCTTTATATCCGCAGCAACGATGTGGGCCTCGGCACGCCGTTCAACCTGACCGAAGGCGCGGTGCTGCTGCACCTCGTTGGCCGGCTGACGGGTTATACGCCGCGCTGGTTCACGTACTTCATCGGCGACGCGCACATCTACGAGAACCAGCTCGATATGCTCAACGAGCAGTTGCGCCGGGAGCCTTACGCGAGCCCGCGTCTGGCCATCTCCGGGCGCGTGCCCGAGTATGCGAAGACGGGCGTCTACGAGCCGGAGTGGCTCGAAAAGGTCGAGCCGTCCGACTTTTCGCTCGTCGACTACCGGCATCACGAACCGCTCACCGCGCCGATGGCGGTGTGAGGCGCTTGCATTGACGTTAGCGGCCGGTATGACCGCGCAACGAAAAAGCCCGCGAGCGGCGACGTTCGCGGGCTTTTTCGTTGACGGCGCGGCGATCAGCCGTGGTGGCGATCGTCGTGATTGTTGCCGCCTGCGCGCTCTTGCGGATGAGGCGCGGGCTGCGGGCGAGGTTGCGGTTGGGGCTGCGGCTGCGGGCGGGCTTCCGCGCGTTGCTGCGGTTGGGGCTGTGGATGGAATTCCGCGCGCGGCTGCGGTTGCGGCTGCGGACGGGCTTCGGCGCGCTGCGGTTGCGGCTGCGGGTGGAATTCCTGACGCGGCTGAGGCTGCGGCTGCG
The DNA here is from genome assembly GCF_000739775.1 of Paraburkholderia heleia NBRC 101817. Lineage (GTDB taxonomy): Bacteria > Pseudomonadota > Gammaproteobacteria > Burkholderiales > Burkholderiaceae > Paraburkholderia > Paraburkholderia heleia. Next base: position 200,366 of record NZ_BBJH01000004.1, read on the forward strand.
CGCGAACCTCAGCACGTTGTTGGGGCTGCGGCTGCGGACGGACTTCAGCACGCTGCTGCTGTTGTAGTTGCGGCTGAGCTTGCGCCTGCGCACGGAACTCGGGGCGCGCCCCGGGCTGCTGCGCCGGCCGCGCCTCGGCTTGCGGCGGCATTTGCGGGGCGTGTTGCGCCGCGGCCGGCTCGGGCATGCGTTGCTGCGCCTGCGGCTGGCCACGCGCCGCGTCATGCTGCTCCTGCATCGCGACGGCGGGCGGCCTGCCCGCCTCGTTGCCCGCTTGGCCACGCGTGGCCATCGGCGCGTGCGGCTGCGTCCAGGCTGGCTGATGCGTTTCGCCGCGCGCCGCGTTTGCCGCGTTCATGGCGCCCGGACCAGGCTGACCGCCTGCGGCCGCGCCGCCTTCGGGCCGGCCCGCAAACTGCGGCGGACGCGGCACGCCATGTTCCTGCGCGGCAGCGGGCGGCATGCCTGGCTGGCCATGCCCGGGGCCGCGCGGCATGGCGTTGGCGGCCGCGGCGCCCGGTTGGGGTGCGCCGCCAGGCATACCCGGACGGCCGGCTTGCGCCTGCGGACCCGCCGGTCTCTCCGTCGCGCCGAGCACCGGTGAATGCGGCGGCACGACGCGCACATTCTGCGCGGGCCACGCGCCGTGCGCAGCGGGAGAGAACGGCGAGGAGGGCGCATGCGCCGGCGCCGAGACGCGCACCACGGGCGCGCCCGCACCCGGCACCGTGCCGCCGGCATGGGCGAAGCGCTGCGCCAGGTTGTCGTGGAACGCGGGCGGCGCGACCGGCGCGCGCGTGGCAACGACCTGACGCTGATTGAGCGACGCGGGCGGCCGGTAGTCGGCGCGGCGCATGTTGGGTCCGAAGCTGCCCTTCACGGGCGCGATGCCGGGCGTGCCCGGGTCGATGCGCGCATTGCGCCATTGCCGCGGATCGACACGTTGCGCGAATCGCGACACCGGCTGACCGTGGACGAACGCCGTGGCCGGCACCGCCGTCACCGCACCCGGCGCGCGATAGTTCACGTAGGTGTTATGAACGTTGATATTCGTGATGTTGACGTCGCGCCTGTCATTGTTGATGACGACAGTCTGGTTCACGCGCTCGTAGTAGTGCGGGCTCCAGCCGCCCCAGCGCGGATGCCACGGCTCGCCCGGCCCGAGCGCGAACCACGCGACGCCTGCGGCCGCGACGCCCCCTACTGCGAGGTTGACGCCCCAGTCCGTGCCGCCGTCTCCTCCGCCCACGAACGCGACCAGCGCCGGCGCATAGACGGGCGGCGCGCTCTCGACGATCGGTCCCGGCACCCACGCCCACGAATCGTCGACGTACGCCCAGCGTCCGTAGTGGTAGGGCGCGAAGCCCCAGGGCGCGTCGTCGACCCACGTCCAGCCCCACGGCGCCTGCCACACCCAGTGGCCGTCGTGATACGGCGCCCAGCCTGAGGGCACCGAGTTCGGCGTCCAGACTTCGCCGTACTGCGGATCGTTGCGCCACGTGCCGTTGTTGTCGAGGTCCTGGTAGCCGGGGACGTCGCGCGAGACATAGCGAGCCGAGACCGAGCGGTCCTCGGCGGCGTCGCGCGCGAGCGCCCACTGGTCGAAGGCGTCCGGCGGCGGCGCCTGGTCGCTCGCCACCTGCTGCAGGTCGGTGCCGGCGAAGCGGATCTGCTGGCCGGCCGACATCGGCGTCTGGCCGTTTTCGCCGTACACGGTCACGTTTCCGCTGCGCACAGTGACGGTCGTGCTGCTGCCGTCGGGCGCCACATCCACGCGATAGTCGCCAGGGCTCGTCACGCCGAGTGCGAGGTTCGGCGTGTCGATTTCATACGAACTGCCGGGCGGCACTTCGCGCACACGCGTCGAGAGCGTGCCCTGCGCGACCTTGAGCTGGGCGGTTTGATCGTTGAGATTGAGGACGTCGAGGCTCGTTTGCGCGCCGAGGCGCACCGCCGTCGAGCCGATGTGCAGTTCCGAGCGCCCATTGGCGTCGTTCCAGAGCTGGTCGCCGGTCGTGAGCGGGCGGTTGAGCTGCGCGTACGACCAGTCGCTCGCGCCGGCCGGCTCGGTGGTCACGGCGCCGGCCATGTAGTCCAGACGCGCGACGCGGCCCGGCGGATCGCCGCCCGTCGCGGCGGGGGCGGCCGCGGCATCGGGCGGCGCCGCCTGCGCGAATATTGCCGGCGCGGCGGCGAGGTTCAGCGCCGCGAGCGCGGCGAGCGCAAACAGCGTGCGGCGCGAAATGCGCCGAAACTGGGTGATCGTAGGTGTGCGCGTCGTCATCGTTGTTCTCCCGTCGATGGGATTGGGCGCCTTTAGCGCCGTAGCGTTTAACGTCATCCCATGCTGGGCACTGTATCCGGCGGGCTTGTTTCCATGCTCGCGGATTTGTTAAGGCTTATGCACCAGATGTAACAGAACGTGTGACTGCGAGCGAAACGGGCATTTTTGCGCGCGAAATCGGCGATTTTGTCGGGTATTTGTCAGCTGATTCGGAGCGCTCGCCCGCTGTTTCAAGCCCCCGCGAGCGCGTCGAACTCGCGCTGCCCCTTGGGCGTGATACGCAACACGCGTGGGCGGCTCGTGCGCTCGATCCAGCCGTCGTGCGTCCACGAATCGAGCAGCGCCGCACCGAGTGCGCCGCCCAGGTGCGGCCTGCGCTCGCTCCAGTCGAGGCAGGTACAGGCAAAGCGCCGCCGCCGCGCGCGCAGCGCCGCCACGTCCACGCCCCAGGCCGCGAGACGCGCCGCGCCCTCGGGCGTGGCTTCGAGCGTGTCGCCGTCGCGCACCAGCAGGCCGCCGTCAACGAGGCGCTCGAACACCTGCACGGCCACTTCGCCGGCCATGTGGTCGTAGCAGGTGCGCGCATGGCGCATCTCGAGCGGCACCGTACGCGCGGGGCGCGGCGCCGGGCGCTGCGCGGTGACGGCGTTGGACACCTGCGCGACGTTCATGAGCGCCTCGATCGCCGCGGCGATCTCGGGGTTGGCGATGCGGTAGTAGCGGTGGCGGCCGCGCACGTCGAGCGCGAGGAGCCCGCCGTCGGTCAGGCGCGCGAGGTGGCCGCTCGCCGCCGAAGGCGAAAGGCCGGCGATCATCGTCAGTTCGCCCGCGGGCCGCGCGCTGCCGTCCATCAGCGCCCACAGCATGGCGGCGCGGCCGGGATCGGCGAGCAGCGCGGCAACGCGTGCGAGGCCCGGGAAGTGGCTCGATTCGTCGGTGGCGGGGAGGTTCATGGCGGCTCCTTCGTGACTGGCGATGGCGGCTGACGTCGCCCACACCGTTACTTTAGCGAAACGACGCATTCGACGTTTCGGCCTACGGTGAAGTGTCGATTGCCGGCGTCCGCCGGCAGCGCGACGGGGTCAAAGCATGGTCGGCTGCGGTGCGGACTGCGGCGCGCAGGAGCCCCGCGCTAAAATCGTTTCTTCACGCAAACGGCTTGGCCTTTCATGAAACGCTTCCTCGCTCTTGTTGCCGCCGCCGCGCTCGCCGCCTTGTGCACCGCCTGCGCAGGCGTTTCCGCGCCATCGTCGAGCGGCACGAGCGGCATCACGATGTACGGCACGATCGACGAGGGCGTCACGTTCCACAAGTGAGCGGCGAGGCGTCGTCTGGCAGTATTTGATGTCACTTTGACCCGACTGCCAAATCCGCGCGTGCGATGATGTGGACACGTCGTCAGCATCGAGTCCGCCGCCATGCCGTCTCAACCGCCTTCCCATCCGGCCGCACGCCATGTCGTGTTCGCCGTCGCGCCCGAGCTCGTGCTGCTCGACGCCTGCGGCCCCATTGAGGCGTTCTGGCGCGCCGAACTGGCGATGCGTGCAGCGAGCGGCACACTCGGCACTAGCGGCACTAGCGGCGGCGAGCCCTGCGCCTACCGCACGACGCTCGCCTCCGTCGCCGGCGGCGTGCTGCCCACGTTCGCGGGCATGCCCATCGTCACCGAGCGGCTCGACACGCTCGACCCGGGCACGATCGACACGCTGATCGTGCCCGGCGTCCCGATCTACGACACGGCGGACACCGCCACCACGCTGCAGCCCGAACTCGTCGCCTGGATCGCGGCGGCCGCGCCGCGCGCGCGCCGCGTCGCCTCGGTCTGCACGGGCGCGTTCTATCTCGCCGCGGCGGGCCTGCTCGACGGCCGCCGCGCCGCCACGCACTGGCGCAACGCGGCCCAGCTCGCGCGGCGCTTTCCCCGCGTCGAAGTCGATCCCGAGCCGATCTTCATCCGCGACGAGCGCGACGGCCGCGCGGTGTGGACCTCGGCGGGCGTGACGGCGGGCATCGATCTCGCGCTCGCGCTGATCGAGGAGGACTGCGGCCACGCGGTCGCGATGCAGGCCGCACGCCGCCTCGTCGTGTTCATGAAGCGGCCCGGCGGCCAGTCGCAGTTCAGCGAGGCGCTCACGGCTCAGGCCAGCGCGGGCGCGGAGTTCGACGCGCTGCACGGCTGGATGGCCGCCAATCTGCACGGCGAGTTGAGCGTCGAGCGCCTCGCCGAACAAGCGCGCATGAGCCCGCGCACGTTCGCGCGCCGCTATGTCGATGCGGTGGGGCGCACGCCGGCGCGCACGGTGGCGGCGATGCGGGTGGAAGCCGCCGCCCACGCGCTCGTGCAGTCGCGCCGGCCGCTCAAGCGCATTGCGGCCGACTGCGGTTTCGGCACCGAACAGAATCTGCGGCGCGCGTTCGAAAGGTCGTACGGCGTGCGGCCGCTCGACTATCGCGCGCGCTTCGCAGCGAGCTGAAAACACCGCAGACGGCGTTTCGCCAGCGGCTGCGACTGTCTGTCTTATTGCGCTCGTATAATCAACGCCTCCTCACCCCACCCTACGAGCCGCCGTACGCGGCCTTTCGCCATGAGTCAAGCTGAGATGAAGACGCCTACCCAGCCGCTGGACCGTTCGGAAACGACGTTCCGGTTCCTCGCCGAGCCGAATTCGGTGAACTTCGGCGGTAAAGTGCACGGCGGTGCGCTGATGAAATGGATCGACGAGACGGCCTATGCGTGCGCCGCGGTCTGGTCCGGCCGCTATTGCGTGACGGTGAGCGTGGGCAATATCCGCTTTCGCCGGCCGATTCTCGTCGGCAACATGGTCGAGTTGCGCGCGCGCGTGGTCGCCACGGGCCGCACATCGATGCATATTCACATTACCGTGCACGCCGGCGACCCGAAGAGCGGGCAGCTGCGCCTCACCACGGACTGCCTGATCGTGTTCGTGGCCGTCGACGAAAACGGCAATCCGGTTCCCGTGCCGACCTACGTGCCGGAAACGGACGAGCAGAAGCGCCTCGCGAAGTACGCGCTCGACGTGAAGGATGCACTCGACGCGATCGTCGAACTCAAGCCCGAGGAAGTGGCGAAAGGGCAGGTTTGAGCCATGGGCGCGCGGCTGCGCCAGCATGAAAAAAACGGGCGGCGAGGGTATGAACCACGCCGCCCGTGTTGCGTTTTAGCCCTGCAAACAAGGCTTATTGCTTCGCGTTGCCCACCATCTCGCCGGGCTTCACCCACTCGTCGAACTGCTGCCCGGTCACGTGTCCCAGCGCAAGCGCGGCGGCCTTGAGCGTGGTGCCTTCCTTATGCGCCTTCTTGGCGATCTGCGCGGCCTTGTCGTAGCCGATGTGCGGATTGAGCGCCGTCACGAGCATGAGCGATTCGTTGAGCAGCGTGTCGATGCGCGAGCGGTTCGGCTCGATCCCCACCGCGCAGTGATCGTTGAAGCTGAGCGCGCCGTCGGCGAGCATGCGGATGGACTGCAGCACGTTGTGCGCGATCATCGGGCGGAACACGTTCAGCTCGAAGTTGCCGCTCGCGCCGCCCATGTTCACGGCCACGTCGTTGCCGAACACCTGGCAGCAGAGCATCGTCACGGCTTCGGACTGCGTAGGATTGACCTTGCCCGGCATGATCGAGCTGCCCGGCTCGTTTTCGGGAATCGACAGTTCCCCCAGGCCGCAGCGCGGGCCGCTCGCGAGCCAGCGAATATCGTTGGCGATCTTCATGAGGCTCGCAGCCACCGTCTTGAGCGCGCCGTGCGCGAACACGAGCGCGTCGGCGGCGGCCATCACCTCGAACTTGTTGGGCGCGGTGACGAAGGGCACGCCCGTGAGCTGCGCAATGCCTTGCGCCACCCTGTGCGCGAACTGCGGATGCGCGTTCAGGCCGGTGCCCACGGCCGTGCCGCCCTGCGCGAGTTCGTAGAGATGCGGCAAGGACGATTCCACGTGCCTGATGCCGTGATCGAGCTGCGCGACGTAACCCGAGAACTCCTGGCCGAGCGTGAGCGGCGTGGCGTCCTGCAGGTGCGTGCGGCCGATTTTCACGATGTCGGCGAAGGCCTTGGCCTTCGTGTCGAGCGTATCGCGCAGCGTCTTGAGCGCCGGCAGCAGATGCTTGACGATGCCGTAGGCGGCGGCCACGTGCATCGCGGTCGGGAATACATCGTTGGACGACTGGCTGCGGTTGACGTCGTCGTTCGGATGCACCTTGCGCGCCTCGCCGCGCTCGCCGCCCAGGATCTCGCTCGCGCGATTCGCGATCACCTCGTTGAGGTTCATGTTGGTTTGCGTGCCGGAACCCGTTTGCCAGACCGCGAGCGGGAATTCGCCCGGATGCTTGCCCGCGATGATCTCGTCGGCGGCCTGCATGATGGCGCGGGCCTTGGTCTCGTCGAGCACGCCTAGCGAGAGATTCACTTCGGCTGCGGCACGCTTGATCGTCGCGAGCGCGGTGATGAGTTCCGGCGACTGCTTTTCGGTGGAAATGCGGAAGTTCTGCAGCGATCGCTGCGTTTGCGCGCCCCAAAGCTGCTGGGCGGGCACGGCGATCTCGCCGAACGTGTCGCGTTCCATGCGGACGTTTTCATTGCTTGCAGTCATTGGATACTCCGGTGATTGAGGCGGCGCCTTCGGCTCGCGCAGCTTGCGCTGCGTGGGAGGGCGCCGCTTTCGTGACGGGTTCGGATCCGCGTGGCGGCCGGGCTGCGGCGGCGCTGCGCTTTTCACAGCTGGCTGTCGACGGGCAACAGCAAGAATAGCCCGGTTAGGACATTTCTGTAGAAACCCGCACCTGGGTCGAGGTTGTAGGTGCGGATCATGCCGTTCTCCTCGTCGGTCCAGACGAGCGGCGAGTTGACCGTCGTGCCTTTGAGCAGCGCCAGTTGCGCGGGCGTCGCGAGCGTTACGCGATAGCTCACCTGCGGGGAGGTCGCGCGCTTGAACAGATCGGCGGCTTCATGCGCGATCGGCGGACTCTCCACGGTGAGCGCAAGCTCGGTGTTCAGGCGCGCGGAGCGCGGATCGAGATTGAGCGAGCCGATGACGAGCGTGCTTTCGTCGATCACGTAGGCCTTGGCATGCAGGCTCGAGCGCGAGCGCGAGCCCACGACGCCAAAGCGCCGCTCGTCGTCGTGCCCGCGCTGCTGCGGCTTGAACTCGTAAAGCTCGGCGCCGGCCTCGAGCAGCGGCACGCGGTAGGGGCTGTAGCCGGCCTGCACCGCCACGGCGTCGGTGGCGGCGAGCGAATTGGTGAGGATCGCCACGCGCACGCCGCGCGAGGTGAGCGCGCGGATGGACTGCACGCCCGTGTCGTGCGGCACGAAGTACGGCGAGAACACCAGGACGCTGCTATGCGCCTGATGGATGCGATCGAGCAGCGCGCGCATGGCGTCGCCCAGCTCGCCTTGTTCGGCGCCTGCGATCTTGCCGGGCGAGTCGGCCACGAACGCCCATTTCGCCCAGACGAGCCCGAGCGTGTTGCCCGCGATCTGCTGCGCGAGCGGCGTGGCGTTGAGCGGTTTGGCGTTGTAGGCTTCGGCGCTTTCGCGCCAGTGCTTGCGCAGGTCTTCGCGCGCGGCGTCCAGATCGTGTGCGTCGAACTTCTGATGATTGAGCACGCGCAAGGGGTAGGAGATCGAGCTGTTCCAGTACTCGTCGAAGCTGGCCGAGACGCTTTGCGCGACCGGGCCCGCCGTGAGCACGTCGAGGTCGCGGAAGTCGATCGTCGGGCTCGCGCTGAAGTATTCGTCGCCGAGATTGCGGCCGCCGACGATCGCCATTTCGTTATCGACGATCGTCGCCTTGTTGTGCATGCGGCGTGTGAACTGGTCGACGTTCGTGAAGAAGTTGCGCGTGCGCAGGTACATCGATTCGCTCGTGCTGCCGTACGGATTGAACACGCGGATCTGGATGTTCGGATGGCTGTTGAGCGCCGCCATCAGGCGGTCGATGTCGTGAAAATTCAGGTCGTCGACCAGCATGCGCACGCGTACGCCGCGATCGGCCGCATAGAGCGCCGAGCCGAGCAGCAGCTTGCCGGTGGTGTCCTCGTTGGCGATGTAGTACTGCATGTCGAGCGTTTTCGTCGCCGCGCGCGCGAGCGCGACGCGCATCTGCAGCGAGTCCGTGCCGGTGGCGAGCAGGCGAAAGCCCGATTCGCCCGGGTGGGCGGCAACCGGCGCAGCGAGCGCGGTGCCGAGCGGCGTGGCGCCGGCCTGCCGGGCCGGCAGCGCCGTGCTCGTCTCGCGCGGGTAGTCCGTGGCGGGCGGCCGCGTCGCGCAACCGGCGACCAGCGCGAGGCAAACGAGCGCGAAGAAGACATGCAGCGGGGCGCGCGGCGGGGTGCGCCGCAAGGTCATGCGTTGCGTAACGGCTTCGGATCGGGCGGAAAGCGCAGGCAAACGGATTCTCCATGGCGGCGCGGCGCATGATGGTTCGTTTTCATTGCACGGCTTCACGAAGAGTCTACGAGAAGCGGTCCGCCGAGGCTCGCGTCGGCGGACACACTGCGTTTGCAATTTTCGGGCCGCAAGCATCTGATGTTTGAGGTTTGAGCGCGGTTTGGGCGCGGTCGCAAACGTCCGCGCCGTCTGCGCCCGGCCATCGCGCGGATCAGCCGCGCCCGGGCGAGGCGTGCGGGGCGCCTTGTGCATCGCGCGCGCTGCCGCGCGCCGGCTTGCCGGCCCAGTAGCCGGCGAGCACCGACCCCGAGAGGTTGTGCCACACCGAGAAAAGCGCGCCGGGCAGCGCGGCGAGCGGCGAGAAGTAGAGCTTGCCGAGCGTCGCGGCGAGGCCCGAGTTCTGCATGCCCACTTCGATGGCCAGCGTGCGGCACACCGACTCGTCGAAGCCGAGGAGGCGCCCGCCCCAGTAGCCGCCGAGCAGGCCGATGCCGTTGTGCAGCACGACGCCGAGCGCGACGAGCGGGCCGACCGTGGCGATGCTCGCGTGCGTGCCGCCCACCACGGCGGCGATGATCGCGAGGATCGACACCATGGAGACGAGCGGCAGCACGGGCTCGACGCGGCGCACGGCGGAGCCCGCCAGGCGGTTCACGACAAGGCCGATGGCGATCGGCAGGCCGACGATCTGCAGGATGCTCATGAGCATGCCGCGCACGTCGACGACGATCGACGCATCGACGTAAAGACGCGTCAGGAGCGGTGTCGCGAATACGCCGACCAGGGTGGAGAGCGCGCTGATGGTCACCGACAGCGCGACGTCGCCGCGCGCGAGATAGATCATCACGTTCGATGCGGTGCCGCTCGCCACGCTGCCCACGAGCACCATGCCCGCCGTGAGATCGGGCGGCATGTGCAGCACCCTGGCGATCGCCCAGGCGGCGAGCGGCATGACGAGATAGTGCAGGAAGATGCCCGCGGCGACTGGCGCGGGCCGCGTGAAGACGCGCTGGAAGTCGGCGAAAGAGAGCGTGACGCCCATCGCCAGCATGATGATCATCAGGAGCGTCGTGACGTGCGGAGCGATCGGCGCGACGAGGCCCGGATCGAAGTAGGCCAGCAGGGAAACGAGGACGGCCCAGAGCGGGAAGAGTCGGGTAATCGGGGCAAGCATGAAAGGGTGGTCCGTGAGTGGGTTTCGTTATGCGTCGGCGCACGGCAAACGGTGCCGGGGTGGCCGGCGGCGCTCGCGGGCGCGGCTGTCTCCAGATTGTTCCTGCCCTCGTGGGACGGACGCCGCTTGCGGCGCCTGGCGCGTATTTTAACCGGTCGGGCCGGTGCGGCCCGGCGTGTTAAGCCAACGCTTCAACCCGCGCGGCTCGTCGTGGCGCGAGCCTGCGAGCGCAGGCTCATCCGGTGAAAACGCCACGTCATGAGCGCGGCGACGGTGGCGAGCCCCGCCGCCAGCCCCCACCAGAGCCCGAGCGCGCCCATGCCGAAGTGAAACGCGAGCGCGTAGCCGAGCGGAAAGCCGATACCCCAGTAGCCGAGCGTCGCCGCAAGCATCGGCACGCGCGTGTCCTTCAGGCCGCGCAGGCAGCCCGAACCCACGGTCTGTGCGCCGTCGACGATCTGGAAGATGGCCGCGACGCCGAGCAGCGTGGCCGCCAGCGACACCGTGTGCGCATTGGCCGGGTCGTCGAGATGCAGGTAGAGTCCGACGATCCAGTGCGGCGCAAGCACCATCACGAGCGCCGAGAGCGACATGAAGCCGATGCCGAGCCCGAGCGCGACGAAGCCCGCATGGCGCGCCGCGCCCGGCATGCCCGCGCCGGACCAGTAGCCCACGCGCACGTTGGCCGCCTGACCGATCGCGAGCGGCACCATGAACGTGACGGAGGCGACGTTCAGGGCGATCTGGTGCGCCGCGAGCGGCGTCTCGCCGAGCAGGCCCGCGAGCAGGCCGGTGGCGAGAAAGAGCGTCGCCTCGACCGCATAGGTGATTGCAACCGGCCAGCCGATCGTGAAGAGTTCGCCCATCAGCGGCGCCGTCGGCCGGCGCGCGACGACGAAACGCTGGTGCGAAGGCCGCAGGTGCAGCAGCGCCATCAGCACGAACGTCGTGAGCCACACGGTAATGGTCGTCGCCACGGCCGAGCCGAGAAAGCCGAGCCGCGGCAGACCCCACGCGCCGTGGATCAGCCCGTAGTTCAGAAAGCCGTTGATGAACACGCACGCAATCGACACCCACAGAAGGCGCCGCGCCGCGCCGATGGCGGGCAGGAACGAGCGCATGAGCCCCACGCCGATGAGGCTGGCGGGCGCTCCCCAGCGCAGCACGGCCGTGTATTCGCCGATGTGATGCGCAAGCAGCGTCGGCTCCCCGAGGGCGCGCAGGATCGGCTCGGCGAACGAGAGCAGGGCGAACGCCGGCACCGAGAGCAGCAGCGAGAGCGCGAAGCCGGTCCAGTAGATGTGCGGCACGTGGCTTTCGTTGTCGGCGCCGCGCGCTTGCGCGACGCTCACGCTGACCGAGGTCAGCACGCCCTGCAGCACGGTCACCACCACGAAGAACAGGTTGGCGCCAAGGCCGCCCGCGGCGAGCGCGTCGGCGCCGAGCGAGCCGAGCAGTACCGTGTCGGTCACGCTCATCGCCATCTGCGAGAGCTGGGCGATCGCGAGCGGCCCGGCGAGGCGCGCGGTGTCGGCCGCATGGCGGCGCAGCGTGGGCGGCGCGGCAACGGCGCGGCGGGAAAGCGTGGATCGAGTCATGAAAAACAAGCGGCGCGAGACAAGCGCGCCGCGCGGCAGGGTTCGTCTGTCAAAACTGAAAGCTTATTGCGAGACAGCGACCTTGTCGATCCTGATGCTCAAAACTGGTGCATGGCTGGCGCCTGCGGGCAAGTTCCCGCGGCGCTTACTCGCCCGCCTTGATGGCAATGCGCGTGTCGCCGAGGAGCACGGCCTGGCCCGCGCGGATCTTGCACGTCTTGCGCAGCTCGACTTCGCCGTCCACCTTCACCGCGCCGGAGGCGACGATCTGTTTGGCCGAGCCGCCGCTGTCGGCGAGTCCGGTGATCTTCAGGAGATTGTGCAGTTCGACGTAGTCGCCGGTCAGCGTGAAATCGAGGTTGGGCATGGCGGATTGCAATTCGAAAGGCGTGCGGCTGGCGCGCGAAGGGTGAGCATCATAAGCGATGGCGGACTTGCCGGCGTCGCTCTCCGCATTTCCCACGTCGAGGGGCCAGATGTTATGAATTCGTCAGCAAATGAAACGTTGCGTAACGTCGCGGGACCCGACGGCGATCTTCATACCAGAATGGTTTCACCCGGATCGACCGCGCCGCTCAGGTTTGCCCGAGCGGCTCCATCGAGCGGGGGCGCGTTTGTGGCGGGCTCGCCCGTCCGCAAACGCGCCTTCGGAACCACTGCAAAGAGGATACGCCATGACCCAGATTCGCAAGCTGCTCACTGCTACCGCCGCTTTTGCCACCGTGACCACTGCCGCCGTATTCGCGCAGGGCGCGTATGCTCAAAACGCGACCCAGGCCGGCGAAGCCCCGACGATGGCGCCTTCCGGCGCACCGGCCATGGCGCCGGGTGCCGCCCCGGCCCAGATGACCGGCCAGGCGCCGAGCCAGGCGCCCGCGGCCGCAGGGATCGCGCAACCCGCGCCCGCGCCGCAGGCCCTGACCGCCCCGCAGTCCGCCGACCCGCTGGTGCAAAAGCGCAATGCGAACGCGGCGGCGGATGCCGAATACCGCAGCGCGAAGAAGTCGGCGAACGCCGGATACAGCGACGCGAAGAAGCAGGCGAAGTCGCAGTACAAGGCGCAGGTAAAGGACGCGAAGATCAACCACAAGGCCGACCGTCAGGCCAACGACTCGGAAATGAAGGACCAGATGAACGGCATGTCGGCCCAGCAGGGCGGCCAGTCGCAGTAACGAGCGGCCGATGCCGATGGCAGCCGCGCCTGTTAGAGCGCCGGCCTTTGCCAGGGCTTGTGAGCGGCGGCGTCCGGCGACGGGCGCCGCCGTTTCATTGGCGGCTCCGGGGTTCCTGTAAGCGCACGTAGGTGCCGGCAGGTGCCGGCGGCGGCGAAACGTGCCGCGTCGTCGTTAAATCCCGCCAGATCGCCATGGAATCAGGCGCTTGCGGATGCATGGTGTATGGATATACAGTGTGCGTCGCTCCTTCCCGATTCGCCACGTTCATCGTCCCAGCGCCCGCCGTGTCTACCGTTTCCGTTGCCGACTCCTCCGTTTCCGATGCCAGCCCGGCGCGCGCCGAAGCGGCCAACGCCGTTTGCGCGTGGCTTGCGAAACTCAACGACGCGCAGCGCGAGGCCGTCGAGCACGGCGGCGAAGCGGGCTATGCGCCGGGTTCGGCGCTGCCGGGGCCGCTGCTCGTGATCGCGGGCGCCGGGTCGGGCAAGACGAATACGCTCGCGCACCGCGTTGCGCATCTGATCGCAGGCGGCGCCGACCCGCACCGCATTCTGCTGCTCACGTTCTCGCGGCGTGCCGCGCAGGAAATGACGCGGCGCGTAGCGCGTATCGCCGCGAGCGCGCCGGGCGCGGCCGCCGCACTCGCGCAGGGGCTCACCTGGGCCGGGACCTTTCACGGCGTGGGCGCGCGCTTGTTGCGCGAGTACGCGGATCGCATCGGCCTTTCGCCGGCGTTCACGATCAACGACCGCGAGGATTCCGCGGATCTCATGAACCTCGTGCGCCACGAACTGGGTTTGTCGGCCAAGGAAAAGCGCTTCCCTTCGAAATCGACTTGTCTTGCGATCTATTCGCGCGCGGTCAACACGGGCGATTCGCTCGCCCACGTGCTCAACCGTTCGTTCTCGTGGTGCCTGGAGTGGGAGCCGCAGCTGCGTACGCTGTTCGCGTCGTACGTGGACGCCAAGCAGAAGCAGAACGTCCTCGACTACGACGACCTGCTGCTCTACTGGGCGCACATGGCCGCGGAGCCGGCCATTGCCGCCGATCTCGCGGGGCGCTTCGACCACATCCTCGTCGACGAGTACCAGGACACCAACCGCCTGCAGGCCTCGATCCTGCTCGCGCTCAAGCCCGATGGCCGCGGCCTCACCGTGGTCGGCGACGACGCCCAGGCGATCTATTCGTTTCGCGGCGCGACCGTGCGCAATATCCTCGACTTCCCGGCGCAGTTCGATCCGCCCGCGCGTCAGGTGACGCTCGAGCGCAATTACCGTTCGACGGCGCCGATCCTCGCCGCCTCGAACGCCGTGATCGACGCGGCCGCCGAGCGCTTCACCAAGAACCTGTGGACCGATCGCCCCTCGCAGCAGCGCCCGCGCCTCGTCACCGTGGCCGACGAGGCCACCCAGGCGCGCTACGTCGTCGAGCAGATTCTCGAGGCGCGCGAAGCGGGCATGAAACTCAAACAGCAAGCCGTGCTGTTTCGCGCGGCGTACCACAGCGCGACGCTCGAAATCGAGCTGGCGCGGCGCAATATCCCGTTCGTGAAGTTCGGCGGACTGCGTTTTCTCGACGCCGCGCACGTGAAAGACGTGCTGGCCGTGCTGCGCTGGGCCGAGAATCCGCTCGACCGGGTGGCGGGGTTTCGCGTGACGCAGTTGCTGCCGGGCGTCGGGCCCGCCAACGCCGCGCGCCTGCTCGACCAGGTGGCCGCGTGCACGGGCGCGTATCGCGCCGCCGAGGCGCTCGCGGCGTTCGCGCCGCCGCCGCGCGCAGCCGAGGACTGGCCCGCGTTTGCGTCGCTCGTCGACAGCCTCTCGATGCGTTCGACGCCGTGGCCCGCCGAATTCGAGCGCGTGCGGCGCTGGTACGAGCCGCACCTCGAGCGTAATCACGAAGACGGCCAGGCGCGTCTCGCCGACTTGCTGCAGATGGAGAGCATTGCGAGCACCTATGCCTCGCGCGAGCGTTTTCTCACCGAACTCACGCTCGATCCGCCCGACGCGACGAGCGCCGAATCCGCGGATCCGCTGCTTGACGAGGACTATCTGATCCTCTCGACGATTCACTCGGCGAAAGGTCAGGAGTGGCGCAACGTGTTCGTGCTCAACGGCGTGGACGGCTGCATTCCGTCCGATCTCGGCGCGGGCAGCGACGAGGAACTGGAGGAGGAGCGGCGGCTGCTCTATGTCGCGATGACGCGCGCGAAGGAGGATCTGCACATCGTCGTGCCGCAGCGCTTTTATGTGCACAACCAGGTGGCGTCGGGCGACCGGCACGTGTGGGCCTCGCGCACCCGCTTCATTGCGGCGCCCATGCTGCCGCTGTTCGAATCCCGCGCGTGGCCGCCCGCGCCGGTGGCGAGTGCGCCGAGCGCGGCTGGACTCGCCGCCGCAGCGCAGGCGAAGGTCGAAATCGCCGCGAAGCTCAGGAAGATGTGGGATTAAGGGGGCGAGGGGGGCGCGCCGCTGTCAGGCAGCGCGCCAGTGCTCAGCGCCGCTGCTCGCGCGCCGTGCTGCGCTGCGGCGGCATGAAGAAGTTGCGCATCCACGCGGCCAGGCGCGTGAAGACGTCGTCGGGTTCCTCGACGAAAATTTCGGGCTTGAGCAGGCGCAGATACTCCATGATTTGCTGCGCTTCCTGTTTCTGGAACACGCCATGCGTGACGCCGAGCCTCAGCAGCCCGCGCAGTTCGCCCAGGCGCTCGCGTGCGGCGCTGCCGCTAGCCTGTTCGCAGCCGATCTTCGCTTCGTACGCGCGCTGACGCAGCGACTCGGTCAGACGCCACGCGGGCGTCTGCATCGACTCTTCGAGCGCCTGGATGTCCTGCACGCCCGACTTGATCTGCGCCGCTAGCGGATCGACCAGCGTGTCGTCGCCCTGGGCTTCGCTCACGATGGCCGCCGCCCAGTCGCGGCACTGTTTCGAGAGTTCGTCGGGCGTCCACTCGGGACGCGACGCGAAGCCGAAACCGAATTCGCCCGCCTGGCGCATCAGGATCGAGACGACCTCGGGAAATTCCTTGTCGAGCGTGCGCTTGGCCCACGCGTACTGGCCGCCTTGCAGGAGCCGCTGCACAGCGTGCTCCGTGAGCGGCGTCATGTTGTCGAGCAGCTTCGCGCGCAGGTAATCCTCGAATTCCGGCGTGGCGAACTGCGGGTCGAGTTTGAGCGAGACGCGCAGGAACGCGTCGAAATCCTTGCGCAGCGACGCAAGCGTTTCATCCTTCAGGTTGAGGGTGATATGCCCCATTGTGGTTGCCCCGGTGTAATCCTTGTCGCTTCTCGCGTGCTCTCGCCGTTCGAGCAGGGGCCTGCCGAAGCAGGCCCTGACGGGTTTAACGGCGCCCCTGGGGGAAACTTGAGCCTATGGGGCGAGGGGCGGCGCTAGCGCAGGACGACGCCTTGCCAGAGGAAGAACACGCCGAGGCCGATCGCGATGGTGAGGAGCGGGCGCTTCGTGAGCGCGCTGACGACGATCGCCGCGAGCGCGCCGACGAGCTGCGGGTTGCGCCAGGTCAGTTCGGCGCCTTGTCCGTGGGGCGAGACAGCCATCGGCACGATGATCGCCGTGAGCACGGTGACGGGCACGAAGCCGAGCGCCGTGCGCACGAGCGGCGGGAACACCAGCCGGTCGCCGAGCACGAACACCGCAGTGCGAATGACCAGCGTGACGAGGGCCATGCCGAGAATCAGGACGACGTAGTTCATTGCCCGGCTCCTGCGGTGCGTCGGAGGTTGTGGGACTTGCGGGAGGACTCGCTGCCGGCGCGCGCGCCGCGCGAGGAGCCTGGGCGCGAGAGCGCCACACCCACGAGCACGCCCGCGAGCACGGCGCCGAGCAGCCCGAGCTTGTAGGGCCAGCCCTGCCAGAAAAAGGCGAGCGCGCCGGCGGTCGCGGCGGCGGCGAAGTAGCGCAACGCAACCAGCTGCGGCACGACGATGGCGATGAAGGTCGCGACCATCGCGAAGTCGAGGCCGAGCGACTGCAGACCCGGGAACGCCGCGCCGAACAGCAGGCCGGCCGCAGTCCAGAGCTGCCAGTTCAGGTACATCGCGAGCCCCGAACCGAGGAAATGCCACGGCGAGACGTCGTCGCCGGGCGGATGTCGGCGCAAATGCGCCCACGCGACGGCAAAGACCTCGTCGGTGAGCAGGCCGCCGAGCACGAGGCGCCAGCGCAGCGGCAGGTGCGAGACATAGGGCGCGAGCGTCGCGCTGTAGAGCACGTGCCGCAGGTTCACGATGAACGTGGTGGCCAGAATCACGGCGAAGCTCGCGTGCGAGGCGATCAGCCCGAGCGCAATGAACTGCGCCGAGCCGGCGAACACGGCGAGCGACATGAGCTGGCCGTGCCAGAGCGAAAGCGGGCCCGAGGTGACGAGCGTGCCGAAGATCACGCCGAAGGGCGCGGCGCCCACCATCATGGGTATCGTGTCGCGCGCGCCGGCGACGAATTCGGCAAGGCGGTTGGGATGCGTGGTCAAACTGTCCTCCTGATACACGGGGACAGCATAGCGGGCGGCCTTGCGCGTGGCTTGTACGTTCTTGCGGCGGGACGCGGGCTCGCGCGTTCAGGACGATTGCCAGCGCCCCGGCGGCACGCCGAACATGCGCCGAAAGTGTCGCGTGAAATGGCTCTGGTCGGTGAAACCGCTTGCCGCGGCGACATCGGCGACCGTCGCGCCTTCGCGCAGCGGAGCGAGGGCGCGCTGCAGGCGCAACTGGGTGCGCCAGGCGTGCGGCGGCAGGCCGGTTGCCTGCGTGAAGAGCCGCGTGGCGTGAAACGGCGAGAGGCCGACCGTCTGGGCGAGATCGGCCACGCGCAGCGGCGTGGCGAGATCGGCGGCGAGGCGCGCCTTCATGGTTTCCACACGCGCATCGTTCGGGCCGTGCCCGAGCGCCGCCTCGCGCGTGCGGCCGTAGCGCGTGAGCAGCGTCGAGAGTGCGTCGAGCAGCGAATCTTCCACGGCGAGCGGATCGGCACACGGCGCCGAAGGCGATGCCGGACTGGCGCCCGCCACGGTTTGCGCTGCGGCCGCGGCGCGCCGCCAGTTGGCGTCGGCTTCCAGCAGCCGGTGGGCGCGTGAGAGTCTGCGCGCGAGATCGGGATCGTGGATCACCTCGGCGTCGAACCACGGCAACGGCTGCGCGCGTCCGGCGATTTCGCCGGCGAGTTCGTGCAGGAAGTCGACCGGCACGTACATCACCCGATAGCGCCAGCCTTCTTCGTCGGCGCGCGAGCCCGTGTGCAGCTCGCCCGGATTGATGACCGGCACGCTGCCCGTTGCGGCGACATGCTGCGTCCCGCGATAGCGAAAGCATTCCGCGCCGCCCTCGATCACGGGGATCGTGTAGGCGTCGTGCCAGTGCGGCGCGAACGTGTGTTCGTGGTATTCGGCCGTGACGAGATCCGCGCCGGGCAGCAGCGGCGTGCGCCAGTAGCGGACACGGTCTCGAAAACGGGAATCGGTCATGGTGAAGGATCCTGCACAGATCCCCAGTTTAGCGCAGCGGAATCGTCGTGCCCGCGGGCACCGGCACCGCCGTGACGCTGTTCTTGGCGCTGCCGCTCACCACGCGGTCGCTGTAGGTCAGATACACGAGCGCGTTGCGCTTCGCGTCGACCACGCGCACGACGTGCAGCGTCTTGAAGAGGAGCGACATGCGCTCGTTGAAGACGTCGGCCTGCTGTTTGAGCGGACCGGTGAACGAGATCGGCGCGACCTGCCGGCACGCGATCGACGCCTCGGTCGGATCTTCCGCAATGCCGAGCGTGCCCTTCACGCCGCCCGTGCGCGCGCGGGAGACGTAGCAGGTGACGCCTTGCACCTGCGGATCGTCGTAGGCCTCGACGACGACCTTGTCCGAGCCGGTCAGACGGAAGTTGGTGTTCACGCTGCCGATCTGCTCGGCGTGGGCGGCGGCGCAGGCGACGAGGCTCGCACAGGCGACGAGCGGGCGCGCGAGGCGGGCGGCAAGGCGGGTGGATTTCATGCGGATTCCCGAGGATGACGAAGCGACATTATCGGGGAGGGCGGCGTGCGCAAGGCGTGCAGCAAAAGAAAAAGGGGTTGCGTGCAAACACGCAACCCCTCGATATTTTGGCTCCCCGACCTGGGCTCGAACCAGGGACCTACGGATTAACAGTCCGGCGCTCTACCGACTGAGCTATCGGGGAACAGCAGTACAGCGACAACGCTTTACGTCATGAAAAAGCCCGTTCTGCGCGGTGCTCAACACGAACGGGCTTTTGCGAATCCTGGCTCCCCGACCTGGGCTCGAACCAGGGACCTACGGATTAACAGTCCGGCGCTCTACCGACTGAGCTATCGGGGATCAACAAAAGCAGAGAACGAGATTCTATGGGGTCCGGCTGGGTCTGTCAATACCCTGTCGCGATCTGATGTTCAGGGCAATCCGCTGTGCAAGGGACTGCACGCGACTGTCCACTCAGGCGACGGGGAGACACCCCGAACAAGCGATCAGCGCGCGATTACCGTGCAAGAAGCGCGAGCTTGTCCTTCACGTCCTTGAATTCGTCGGCTTCCGGCAGCGGGGCCTTGGTCTTGGTGATGCTCGGCCAGCCCTTCGCGAGGTCGGCGTTCAGCTCGATGAACGATTGCTGGTCGCCGGGCACGTCTTCCTCGGCGTAGATGGCGTTCACCGGGCACTCGGCAACGCACACGGCGCAGTCGATGCACTCGTCCGGGTCGATCGCGAGGAAGTTGGGACCTTCGCGAAAGCAGTCCACCGGGCACACATCGACGCAGTCGGTATAGCGGCACTTGATGCAGCTTTCGGTCACAACGTGAGTCATTCAGGCAGCTCCTGCAAGCTTTTTGTATCGGGGGATGGCGGTTCGCCAAAAACGCTATTGTAACTGATGAGGAATTACCCCAACCACAGGCCCGCAACCGTCCTTAGATCGTTTCGTGATTAGTTTATATGCGAGGGGGACCCGCAGCGTTTTACCCTTTGTGCGCGAGGGGCCGTGCCGCCGGGCACGCGGCGCGCGCAGGCATTCGGGTAACATGGACGCACCGCTGGCGCCCGCCGCCCGGAACCGCTGCGGGGCATCTGCCCGGCAGCGCGTCCGGTTCCCGCTTCGCGGGCGCTATCCGATTGCAGTCCGGCTGGCCCATCATGATCATTACTTCGCTGCTCGATACCGATCTCTACAAATTCACCATGATGCAGGTGGTGCTGCATCATTTCCCCGCAGCCAATGTGGAATACCGTTTCCGCTGCCGCACGCCGAACGTCGATCTCGTGCCTTACGTCGACGAGATCCGCAGCGAGATCCAGAAGTTGTGCAGGCTGCGCTTCGCCGAGACCGAGCTCGACTACCTGCGCAAGATGCGCTTCATCAAGAGCGACTTCATCGACTTTCTCGCGCTCTTTCACCTGAATGAAAAGTACATCTCGGTCACGCCGTCGCCCAAGGCCAACGGCGAGATCGACATTGCGATCAAGGGGCCGTGGCTGCACACGATCCTCTTCGAGATCCCGGTGCTCGCGATCGTCAACGAGGTGTATTTCCGCAACACGCAGCATCATCCGCAGTACGAGGAGGGCCGTGAGCGCCTGCGCCACAAGATCGAGCTGCTCGGCGCGAAGCCCGAATTCGCCGACTGCAAGATCGCCGATTACGGCACGCGCCGCCGCTTCTCGAAGCGCTGGCACGAGGAGGTGATCCTCACGCTCAAGGACGATCTCGGCGAGCAGTTCACCGGCACGAGCAACGTCTACTACGCGATGAAGCACAATCTCACGCCGCTCGGCACGATGGCGCATGAGTACCTGCAGGCGTGCCAGGCGCTCGGGCCGCGTCTGCGCGACTCGCAGATTTTCGGCTTCGAGATGTGGGCGAAGGAATACCGCGGCGATCTGGGCATTGCGCTGTCGGACGTCTACGGCATGCAGGCCTTTCTGCGCGACTTCGACATGTACTTCTGCAAGCTCTTCGACGGCGCGCGGCATGACTCGGGCGATCCGTTCGAGTGGGGCGAGCGCCTGCTCAAGCATTACGAGGACAACCGCTGCGATCCGCGTACGAAGACGATGATCTTCTCGGACGCGCTCGACATTCCCAAGGTGCTGCGCCTGTACGAGCGTTTCGGCGACCGCTGCCGCCTCGCGTTCGGCGTGGGCACGAATCTCACCAACGACCTCGGCTATCAGCCGCTGCAGATCGTCATCAAGATGGTCCGCTGCAACGGTCAGCCCGTCGCCAAGCTCTCCGATTCGCCGGGCAAGAACATGTGCGACGACAGGGCTTATCTCGCCTATTTGCGCCAGGTGTTCGGCATCGAGCAGCCCACGGAGGAAGAGTGCGAGAGCAACCAGGCGGCTGAATAAGCGCGCCCGCGAGACCCGCGGATCGCAGGCGGCGCCCCGGTATAATCGGCGCGTCGCCTTTCTTCATCTGACGAGGACGTTCATGGACACGACGGCCGCCCGCCGCAGCATACTCGCGCGCATTCGCGCGGCGCAGGGACGCGAAGCCACGCCCGCGGCGCACGAGCGGCAAGCGGTGGCCGAGTACCTCGCGCTTCATCCCGAAGGTCCGCGGCCGCCGCTGGAAGGCGATCTCGTCGCGCGTTTCGTTGGCGAGGCGCAAAAGATGTCGAGCACGGTCGACGAAGTCCAGCAGCTCGCCGACGTGCCCGCCGCCGCGCAACGCTATCTCGCCGGGCGCAGCCTGCCGATGCAGGCCGTCGCGTGGCAAACGCTCGATACGTTCGACTGGGCCGGCGCGGGCCTCGCCGTCCAGTTCCGCAAACCCGAAGATCGCGATCTCGTCGGCCTCACGGGCTGCTTTTGCGCCACGGCCGAAACCGGCACGCTGGTCTTGCTCTCCAGCCGCGAGACGTGGGCCTCGGGCGCGCTGCTGCCCGAAACGCACATCGCCGTCGTGCCCGCTTCGCGCATCGTCGCGGGTCACGAAGACGCCTTCGCGCTGATGCGCGCCGAACGCGCGGAGCTGCCGCGCGCGGTCAACTTCGTTTCGGGGCCTTCGCGCACCGGCGACATCGAGCAGACCATCATCCTTGGCGCACACGGGCCGTATCGCGTGCATGTGATCGTCGTGCATGGCGCGTGAGCGCAGCACCGCAAGCGCTTGCGCGGGGACGCTCTGCGCGGCGCTGGCGCTCGTCCGCACGAACGCACGCGCGGCGGCCTTCGACGGCGCCGCCAGGACACTTGCGTTCCTGTTTTCCCTGAGCGCCCCGTCACGCGCAACAATGACGGACATCGACTGAAGTGTGGAGAGCAACGATGCAAAAGATTCTCGTGGCGCGCCCGATCTTTTCCGACGTGATCGATCGGCTCAAGCAGTATTTCGAGGTGGACTGGAACAACGGCGAGGCGCTTGCGCCCGAGGCGCTGCACCAGCGTCTCGCCGACAAGGACGGCGCGCTCACCGCGGGCGACCCGATCGGCGCCGCCGCGCTCGCCGCCGCGCCGCGCTTGCGCGTGGTGTCGAACATGGCCGTGGGCTATAACAACTTCGACATGGCCGCTTTGAACGCGGCCAACGTGCTCGGCACCAACACGCCCGACGTGCTCAACGAAACCACAGCCGACTTCGGCTGGGCGCTGATGATGGCGGCCGCTCGCCGCGTGACGGAATCGGAGCACTTCCTGCGCGCCGGCAAGTGGGACAAGTGGTCGTTCGACGCGTTTCTCGGCACGGACATTCATGGCACCACGCTCGGCGTGATCGGCATGGGCCGTATCGGCCAGGCGCTCGCGCGCCGCGCGCGCGGCTTCGACATGCGCGTGGTGTATCACAACCGGTCGCGCGTCGCGCCCGAGATCGAGCGCGAGCTGAACGCCGAATATCTGTCGAAGGAAGCGCTGCTCAGGCAGGCCGATCACGTCGTGCTCGTGCTGCCGTACACGGCGCAGAACCATCACACGATCGGCGCAGCGGAACTCGCGCTGATGAAACCCACCGCCACGCTCACCAACATCGCGCGCGGCGGCATCGTCGACGACGCGGCGCTCGCGCACGCGCTGCGCACGCGCCAGATCGCGGCGGCGGGCCTCGACGTGTTCGAGGGCGAGCCTCGCGTGCATCCGGCGTTGCTCGAAGTGGAGAACGTCGTGCTGACGCCGCACATCGCGAGTGCGAGCGAAGCCACGCGCCGCGCCATGGCGAACCTCGCCGCCGACAACCTCATCGCCGCGCTCGGCGAGGGGCCGCGCGCCGGGCAGCCGCCCAATCCGATCAACCCCGCCGTGCTGGGGCAAGCGCGTACATGAGTGCGCTCGCCGTCCTGTCGCTGGCGATCGTTGCGCTCGCAATCGCGTTTGCCGTGACGCTCGTGGCGTTGCTGCGCGCGCGTCAAGACCATGGCGACGCCGACGCGCAGGCCACGCTGGACGCGCTCGATCAACTGAGCGACCGCCTCGCCGCCTCGACGGATACGCAGGCGCGCGCAGCCGAGCGCATCGAGCGCGAACTGCGCAACGAGATCGCACGCACGGCGCAGAGCTCGCGCAGCGAGTTCGGCGGCGGCTTCGCGCAGGTGCAGCAGGCGCTGGCGGCGCAGCTCGGCAGCATCGCGACCGTGCAGAACAGCCAGATCGACGGTTTCGCACAGCAGCTCGCCAAGCTCACGGCGGCCAACACGCAGCAGCTGGACGCCGTGCGCCAGAGCCTGCATCTGCAGGCCCAGCAGGCACGCGACGAGCAGGGCGCCGCGCTGCGCCACTTCGGCGCGTTGCTCACGCAGCAGCTCGGGCAACTCACCGAAGTCAACGACCGGCGCTTCGCCGAAGTACGCGCGACGCTCGAGCAGCGCCTCAAGGACATCGAAGCGAACAACGCCGCGAAGCTCGAGGAAATGCGCCGCACGGTCGACGAGAAGCTGCACGCCACGCTCGAACAGCGCCTTGGCGAATCGTTCAAGCTCGTTTCCGATCGGCTCGAGCAGGTGCATCGCGGGCTCGGCGAGATGCAGACGCTGGCCGCGGGCGTGGGCGACCTGAAGAAGGTGCTCACCAACGTGAAGACGCGCGGCACCTGGGGCGAAGTGCAGCTCGAAGCACTGCTCGAACAGATGCTGACGCCCGAGCAGTACGCGAAGAACGTCGCAACGGTGCCGAGGAGCACGGAGCGCGTGGAATTCGCGATTCGCCTGCCGGGACGCGGCGTGGGCGGCGCGGAGCAAGGCGAGCCGGTCTGGCTGCCGATCGACGCCAAATTTCCGCGCGAAGACTACGAGCGTCTCGTCGATGCGCAGGAGCGTGCGGACGTCCTCGCGATCGAGGAGGCCGGGCGCGCGCTCGAATTGCGTATCCGCGCGGAGGCTCGCACGATCGCCGAGAAGTACATCGCGCCGCCGCACACGACCGATTTCGCGCTGCTGTTCCTGCCGACCGAAGGACTTTACGCCGAAATCCTGCGCCGCCCGGGCTTGACCGACGTCCTGCAGCGCGACTACCGCGTGAGCGTGGCGGGGCCGACCACGCTCACGGCGCTCCTCAACAGCCTGCAGATGGGCTTCCGCACGCTCGCGATCGAGCGGCGCTCGAGCGAGGTGTGGCAGGTGCTGGGCGCGGTGAAGACCGAGTTCGGCAAGTTCGGCGACGTGCTCGCGCGCACGAAGTCGCAGCTCGAAACGCTCACGCGTTCCATCGAGGCGGCGCAGGTGCGCACGCGCGCGATGAACCGCAAGCTGCGCGACGTCGAGGCGCTGCCGGGCGAGGCCGCTGCGAATCTCCTCGGCGATGCGCCGCGTAACGGTAGCGGCGAAGCAGAAAGCGAAGCGGGATTCGGCGACGAGTGACTCGACCTGCATGCTAAAAGAAAGCGGGCCGCCTGATCCAGGCGGCCCGCTTTCATTCGAGCGTACGCGGTGCGTTTGCTCAGCCGATCATCGTTGCACCGGGCGCGGCGAGCTTGTCGAGCGCGTCGCCGGTCATGCGCACGACGCGCCAGTCGGGCAGCACGGTCGCGCCGAGCTTTTCATAGAAGCCGATGGCCGGCGTGTTCCAGTCGAGCACGGTCCACTCGAAGCGGGCGCAGCCGCGTTCGACGGCGATCGCCGCGAGCGCGCGCAGCATCGCCGTGCCGAGGCCGGTGCCGCGCTGCGACGGCTGCACGTAGAGGTCTTCGAGATAAAGACCGCGGCGGCTCAGGAACGTCGAGTAGTTGTGGAAGAAGAGCGCGTAGCCGACGATGCGGCCGGCGTCTTCCGCCACCAGCGCTTCGGCGGCGGGGCGCGTGCCGAACAGGGCGTCGGCGAGGCCGCCGGCCGTGCCCGTGAACAGATGCGTGAGCTTCTCGAACTCGGCGAGCTCGTACATCAGCGCGTGCATCGCGCCGACGTCGGCGGCCGTGGCGGCGCGGATCGTCGCGGCCATCACGCTTCCTCGGGCACGTCGGAGAGATGGATCTCGATGCCGCCGAAGCGCGAGGCTACCCAGTTGTAGGCGTGGCAGGCGATCCACAGCAGGATGAAGCCGACGATCGCGTTGAGCAGCAGCGCGCTGAAGATGGTCGAGAGTTCGACCGAGCCGTAGCGCACGAACGCCACGAGCACGCCGAGCAGCACGATCGGCACGCTGAAGGTCAGGTACACGAGGATGAGCGCCTTGGCGGTCTGGCCCGCAGCGATGAACGAGATCTGTTTTTTCATAGTAGTCGGTCTGTTATGCAGGTGTGGACGTGTGGTTGGGTTCGATGGCCTCTGAGGCGCCGCCGCGCTAGACGAGTCCATCGAACAGCATGATGTCGACGGCGTCGCCGGCATCGAGATCGCCGGCTTCATGGGCGAGCACGATGAAGCAGTTCGCCTCGCTCATCGTGCTGAGCGCGCCCGAGCTTTGCGAGCCCGTCGGCGCGACGCGCCATTGGCCGCTGGCGTCGCGGCGCGCGAGGCCGCGCTGGAATTCCGTGCGGCCCGCGCGCTTCTTGATCGGCTGATCGCTCAGCGCCGGCACGAGCGGTACGGACTGCGCTTGCGCGCCCGCCATCGCCATGAGAGCGGGACGCACGATCTGGTAGAACGAGACCATCGTCGCGACCGGGTTGCCGGGCAGGCCGAACAGGAGCGCCGCGCGGCCGGCGCCCGGGCGTCCGCCCGACCAGATGCGGCCGAACGCAAGCGGGCGGCCGGGGCGCATGGCGAGGCCCCAGAACGAGACGTCGCCGAGCGTTTGCAACTGGGTGCGCGTGAAATCGGCTTCGCCGACCGAGACGCCGCCGGAGGTTAGCACGACATCGGCGGTTTCGGCAGCGAGTTTCAGCGTGGCGGCGAGCGCCGCGGGGTCGTCGCGCACGAGGCCCAGGTCGATCGCCTCGACGTTCAGGCGCTGGAGCATCGCGCCGAGTACGTAGCGGTTGCTGTCGTAGATGCAGCCGGGCTCGAGCGGCTCGCCTGGCGAGCGCAATTCGTCGCCGGTCGAGAAGTAGGCTACCCGCAGGCGCTGCTTCACGTTCGCCTCGACGAGTCCGAGCGAGGCCAGCAAGCCAATGTCGGATGCGCGCAGCACGCGGCCGGCTGCGAGCGCGACGCCTGCGCGCGCGAGATCTTCGCCCTTGCGGCGCGTGTTCGCGCCGCGCGTGACGGCGAGCGCTTCGAAAGCGATGACGTCGCCCTGCATGGACACCTGCTCTTGCGGCACGACGGTGTCGCAGCCCACGGGCATCGGCGCGCCGGTCATGATGCGCACGCACGCATGGGCGGCAACTTCACCCATGTAGGCGTGACCGGCGAAAGCCTTGCCGCACACGGTGAGCGAGACGCTGCCGGAGGCAGCGGCCAGCGCCGCGGCGTCGAACGCGTAGCCGTCCATCGCGGCGTTGTCGTGCGCGGGGACGTCGATCGGCGAAATCACGTCTTCGGCCAGCACACGCGCCAGTGCCTCACGCAGCGGTACGCGTTCGCTCGCCGCAAGAGGCGTCGCCCACTGCAGCACGATGGCCTGCGCGGCGCTGACGGGCAAAGCTTGCGGATCGTACTGGCTGATGCAGCCGGCGCTGCCGGAGGGATGGTTAAGCGTGGTCATCGAATGAGGAAGCGTCGCATCCGCACGGCGTGTGCGGCGATCGTCCAGGCGGGCGTGCCGGCCGCGTGCCGGGGACGGCGGCTGGCCGGGTGGCGCCCGACTGCAATTCAGGCGCGTTCGAGTTCGGCCAGTTCCTGTAAGGAATTGATATTGTAAAACGCACGTTCGTCGGCAAAGGCGACTTCGGCGGCCGTGTGGCGCGCGTACCACGCACGCACCTTGCGCTCGCCGGCGCAGAGGAAGGCGGCGAGGTCGTCGGCCAGCGAGGTGCGTACGAGTGCGAAGACAGGATGCAACGAGACCTCGCCGGCGGCATTCGTGGTGGTCGCAGTGACGATGTCGGCGTGCTCGGTGAGCGCGGCATGGGCGAGGCGCTCGGCGAGGTCGGCTGGCAGCCACGGCGAGTCGCAGGGCGCGGTGAGGAGCCATTCCGTTTGCGCCGCGCGCAATCCGGCCAGAAGCCCCGCGAGCGGGCCCGGAAAGTCGGGCAGCGTATCGGCGAGTACGCTCGCGCGCCATGGCGCGCCGAGTGCCGCATAAGCGTCGCCGTTGCGGTTCGCGCTGATCGAGAGGACGCCGACTTGCGGCGCGAGCCGCGCGAGCACGTGCGCGGCGAGCGGTTTGCCGTGCAGCATCTGCAAGCCCTTGTCCGCGCCGCCCATGCGCTGGCCGCGGCCGCCCGCGAGCACGAGGCCCGTGATCGACGCGGTGGCAATGGGGTTGGCGCTCGTCGGCGTCATGGGCTGCTCAGCCGCCGATATAGGACATTTCGATGCGGCGCTCATCGGAGGCCGCCGGCGCCTGCGCGCTGCCGCGCAGCTGCGAATAGCGGTCGGCGCGGCCTTCCCATATCTGCGCGATGGCGCCGGAGATTGCCGTGTCGGTGGCGCCGTTGCGCAACAGCGCGCGCAGGTCGTAACCCATCGAGGCGAAGAGGCACAGATACAGCTTGCCTTCGGTCGAAAGGCGCGCGCGCGTGCAGTCGCCGCAGAACGCGCGCGTCACGCTGGAGATCGCGCCGATCTCGCCCGCGCCGTCCGCATAGCCCCAGCGTTGCGCCGTTTCGGCGGCGGTGTGGGGCTCGAGCGGCTCGAGCGGCCAGTGCTCGGCAATGCGGGCGACGACCTCGGCCGACGGCAGCACTTCGGCCATGTTCCAGCCGTTCGAGGTGCCCACGTCCATGTACTCGATGAAGCGCAGCGTTACGCCCGTGCCGCGGAAGTGCCGCGCGAGCGGCACGATCTCGCCGTCGTTCGTGCCGCGCTTGACGACCATGTTGACCTTGATCGGCGCGAGCCCCACGGTTTGTGCCGCCGCAATGCCGTCGAGCACGTCGGCCACCGCGAAGTCGGCGTCGTTCATGCGGCGAAAGAGGGCGTCGTCGAGGGCGTCGAGGCTCACCGTCACGCGTGTGAGGCCCGCGTCGCGCAGGGCGCGCGCCTTGCGGGCAAGCAGCGAGCCATTGGTGGTGAGCGTGATGTCGAGCGGCTCGCCTTCGGGCGTGCGCAGCGCGGCGAGGCGCTCGATCAGGAATTCGATGTTCTTGCGCAGCAGCGGCTCACCGCCCGTGAGGCGGATCTTGGTGACGCCATGCGCGACGAAAAGCCGCGCGAGCCGCTCGATTTCTTCGAGCGAAAGCAACGCGGAATGGGGCAAAAACGGATAGTCCTTGTCGAACACCGCTCGCGGCATGCAGTACACGCAGCGGAAATTGCAGCGGTCCGTGACGGAGATGCGCAGGTCGCGCAGGGGTCTGGCGAGCGCGTCGAAGACCGCGCCGGATGGCGCGCGTACGGTTCCCGCGGCCGGCCTGGGCAATTCGGGCGGCAGCGATCGAACGTCGGCAACAGGGATGATGCGTCGTGTCATGGTCTCTTCGTTCTCGCGTTGGTTCGATTTTAGCCGAACCGGCGCGCACCGACAGACGAGGGAGAACGCTGATATATCAAAAAAAAGCCCGCCGGGTGGGGCGGGCTTTTTCGGGGCGCGCCAGACTCGAGGTCCGGCGCGCGGACAGTTGCGCTTGCTGCGCTTACGGCTGGCGCGTGGTTTCGACCTGCTGCATCGGCGTGCTGTCGACCGGCGGCAGGGGTTTGCGCTCGCGCGGCGCGCGCGCGGGCTTCACCAGTTGCGCGGCGGCTTGCTGCGCGGCGCGCAGCTTGTCGGCGTCCGTATTGACCCAGACGAGACCCGCCGATTCCAGCATCGGGCGCAGCGTGTCTGCGGCAGTCGCAGCCGTGGGCGCTGCCGTTGCCACCGGGGCCGGATGCGTCGCGGCCGGCTCGGTGATCGCGACGACCGCGGGAGCGGCGGCTACCGCCTCTTGCGCCGGTTCCGGTTGAGCGGCGGGCGCTGCTGCCGCTGCTACGGGCGCCTCGGTCCGTGGCGCTTCGACGCGGTCTTCCCGCACGACAGGCTGCGCTTCGACCTGGATCGGCTCGACAGGGGCTGCCGGCGCGACAGGTTCTTCCGCTGCGGCAGGCGCCACAGGAGCGACAGGTTCGGCGGGTGCCACAGGTTCCCCGGCCTTCGGCTCGACTACGTGCGCGGTTTCGACGCTCGCCGGTGCGGCTTCGGCAGGTGCCGGCGCTGGCTCTGCAGCGGGCGCGACGGTTTCGACCTGCGTCGTCGTCACGGCGGCGGGCGCGTGCCCGGCTTCGGCGAGGACGGCTGCGGCCGGCAGCGCGGTCACGACAGTGTCGACAGCCGCTTCGGTGCGCGCTTCTGCAGCCGATGCTTCATGCACTTGCGCGGCAACGGCAGGCTGCTCGATCGCCGGTTGAGCGGGTGCGGCTTGCTCTTCGCCTTCCGGTGCGTCCGCACCCGGCGTGAGGCCTGCTGCTTCCGTTTCGCGCTCGCGGCGACCGCCACGGCGGCCGCGGCGGCGGCGGCGGCGTTCTTCGCCTTCGCGCGGGGCGCCTTCTTCGTCGGCACCGAAGCTCACGCCTTCGGGCAGTTCTTCCGTTTGCGGCGCTTCGACGCCTTCAGCGCCTGCCGATGCGGCATCAAGACGCGCTTCCTGGGCTTCGGCGGCCTCGGCTTGCTGACGGCGGCGCGACTCATTGCGTTCGCCGCGTTCGCCGCGCTCGCCGCGTTCACCACGCTCGCGGCGCTCGCCACGTGCGGCGCCGGCTTCCGCCGTTACGTCGCTACGTTCCTGGCCGCGCTCGACGCGTTCGATGCGCTGTTCGCGTTCGGCGCGCGGTTCGCGGGTTTCACGCTGCTCGCGCGGTTCGCGTTGTTCACGCGGCTCTCGCGGCTCGCGGGCACCACGGCCTTCGCGGGCTTCACGCGGCTCACGCTGTTCGCGCGGCTCGCGTTCCTCCCGGCGGCCGGCCGGTTGACCAGTACGGGCGCCGCCTGCGCTTTCGCCGCGGCCTGCCGCGTCGCGGCCGCCGGAACGGCGATTGCGGTTGCGCTCGCCGCCGCCGGGCTTCTCACCGCGCTCGGTACGCGCTTCGCGGGTCGGACGGGCGGTCTTTTCGGGTTGCGCGACCGGTGCCGGCGTGGGCGCCGCAGCCGGTGCGCCGCCGAAGAGGCGCTTGACCCAGCCAAAGAAGCCGCCGCCCGCGGGCGTGACGGCCGTCTGCGCTGCGACGGGCGCGGTTTCGGCCGGCTTGACCGGCGCGCTCGGCGCCGGACGCTCCGGCGTGATGCCCTTCACCGCGGCTTCCTGCTTGGGCTTGGCTTCGGCGGTGCGCTTGCTGTAGCCGGTTTCCGACTCGAGTTCGCGAGCCGCTTCCTCGGCCATCTTCCACGAGGCGCGCGGGTCGTCGAGGCGCGCATCGTCGTGACGCAGGCGCTCGAGCTTGTAGTGCGGCGTTTCGAGGTGCTTGTTCGGGATCAGAACGACGGCGACCTTGAAGCGCGACTCGATCTTGTTGATTTCCGAGCGCTTTTCGTTGAGCAGGAAGGCGGTGACTTCGACCGGCACCTGGCAATGAATTGCCGCGGTGTTTTCCTTCATCGCCTCTTCCTGGATGATGCGCAGGACCTGAAGCGCCGACGATTCCGTATCGCGGATATGACCCGTGCCGTTACAGCGCGGGCAGGTCACGTGGCTGCCTTCCGAGAGGGCGGGGCGCAGGCGCTGGCGCGACAGCTCCATGAGGCCGAAGCGCGAGATCTTGCCCATCTGGACGCGGGCGCGGTCGTGGCGCAGCGCGTCTTTCAGGCGCTGCTCGACTTCGCGCTGGCTCTTGGCCGACTCCATGTCGATGAAGTCGATCACGATCAGGCCGCCGAGGTCGCGCAAGCGCAGCTGGCGCGCCACTTCGTCGGCGGCTTCGAGGTTCGTGCGCGCGGCGGTTTCCTCGATGTCGGCGCCCTTGGTGGCGCGCGCCGAGTTCACGTCGATGGCGACGAGCGCCTCGGTGTGGTCGATCACGATCGCGCCGCCCGAGGGCAGCGGCACCGTGCGCGAATACGCCGTCTCGATCTGGTGCTCGATCTGGAAACGCGAGAAAAGCGGCACGTCGTCGTGATACCGCTTCACCTTATTGACATTGTCCGGCATCACGATATCCATGAAGGCGCGCGCCTGGTCATAGATCTCGGTGGTGTCGATGAGGATTTCGCCGATGTCGGGCTGGAAGTAGTCGCGGATCGCGCGAATGACGAGGCTCGATTCCAGGTAGATCAGCATGGGCTGACCGGACTGGCCGGCCTGCGACGCAGCTTCGATGGCGCGCCACAGTTGCAGCAGGTAGTTCAGGTCCCACTGGAGCTCTTCGGCGGAGCGGCCGATGCCGGCCGTGCGCGCGATGATGCTCATGCCGTCCGGCAGTTGCAGCTGCGCCATGGTTTCGCGCAGTTCCTGACGGTCGTCGCCCTCGATGCGGCGCGATACGCCGCCGCCGCGCGGGTTGTTCGGCATGAGGACGAGGTAGCGGCCGGCGAGCGAGATGAACGTGGTGAGGGCGGCGCCCTTGTTGCCGCGCTCTTCCTTCTCGACCTGGACGATCAGCTCCTGGCCTTCCTTGAGGGCGTCCTGAATGCGCGCGCCGCGCATGTCGATGCCTTCGCGGAAGTACTGGCGCGCGACTTCCTTGAACGGCAGGAAGCCGTGGCGGTCTTCGCCGTAGTTGACGAAACATGCCTCGAGCGAAGGCTCGATGCGGGTGACGATCCCCTTGTAGATGTTGCCTTTGCGCTGTTCGCGCCCGGCGGTTTCGATGTCGATGTCGATGAGCTTCTGTCCATCGACGATGGCGACACGCAGTTCTTCCTGCTGTGTCGCGTTGAACAGCATTCGTTTCATTGAACGACTCCAGTGCGTTCGCGCGCGAACCGCACGGTGCGCGGCGGCGACGCCAGGCAGCACGGTGCGGGCAGCGGCGAGCCGCGCCTTATTGTGTTGTCACAAGCACGCTGGAGCGGGAACGATGGCGGGGAGAATTGCCTTTTCTGGGCGCCGGTCCGGCGTTGCATTGCCGTGGACGGGGCCGCGTGGGCACATGCGAAATACGTCTTCAAGAAGCGAAGAGACATGCCGCGGGTTCGCGACGGCAACGTTTTCCTGCGCTTCCAGTTCACCTGCCTGCCGAGGCCATGAGCGTGCCGATGGTTGGGCTCATCGTGTGCACATCGCACTGGCCGTGACAGACGCCGGCCGCAGCGGCGAACCGCGCGCGCTTGCGACTGGATCAGGTTCGCGGCGTCCAGATTCAATCCGGGCCGCGCACGGGAAGCTTTTCAGGAACAACGCCCGTCTTCCCCCTCGGGGTGTCTCGCCGCTTTTGACGTCGCCATGTCCCGCACGTTGCCGGGACGCTTCGGGCGCTCGCCGTATTTTCGCCACCAGCGCCTCCTGCGGCGGCCACTTCGACCGCGCGGCGGGACGCGCCGGATAAATTCTTTATACCAATGTTCCGTTACCGGCGGAGCCGCTCCTGACCGAACGTGCCTGTGGGCGCCGTCCCTGCCGGAGTGGTGATCCGTGCGTGCAACTCGTTGCTTCTCATCAAGCGGGGTGAGCAACCAGCCCCGGGCGCAAGTAAAATAACCGTTTATCGCTTGCAGCCTGCGCTCGCCGCGTGGTCCAAGTCCAGGATAACCCTCTTGGGGTTCGCAGGACATTGGGCTGTCTGGCCTGGGCCATTCGGCCTACCGTTGCGTCGGCGCTGGGCAAATTATATTCAGAATGAAAGGGTTAGGCAAAACATCCCAGAATCAGGTCGCAAGCGACCAGGTTTCGTTCGTCGAAATCGACGAGGGCGCGGCCGGTCAGCGCATCGACAACTTTCT
Source organism: Paraburkholderia heleia NBRC 101817 (assembly GCF_000739775.1). Taxonomy (GTDB): domain Bacteria; phylum Pseudomonadota; class Gammaproteobacteria; order Burkholderiales; family Burkholderiaceae; genus Paraburkholderia; species Paraburkholderia heleia. Next base: position 233,277 of record NZ_BBJH01000004.1, read on the forward strand.
CGTGCGCGTCTGCAAGGGCGTGCCGAAAAGCCACATCTATCGCATTTTGCGCAGCGGGGAAGTGCGCGTAAACAAGGGTCGGATCGATGCGCAGTATCGGCTCGCGGAAGGCGACATCGTGCGCGTGCCGCCGATCCGCACGTCGCAATCGAGCGCGCCGGCCGGCGCTGCGCCCGTGCCGGCGGCCCAGTTTCCCGTCATCTACGAGGACGACGCGCTGCTCGTCATCGACAAGCCCGCCGGCGTGGCCGTGCACGGCGGCAGCGGCGTGGCGTTCGGCGTGATCGAGCAGCTGCGCGAGGCGCGCCCGCAGGGCAAGTTTCTCGAGCTGGTCCACCGGCTCGACCGCGAAACGTCGGGCGTGCTGATGCTCGCCAAGAAGCGCGCCGCCCTCGTGGGCCTGCATGCGCAGATGCGCGATAACCAGACCGACAAGCGCTATTTCGCCTGCGTCCATGGCGAATGGGCGAGCGACTGGGGCCGTCGGCGCATTGTGAAGGAGCCGCTTCACAAGTACCTGACCCCGGAAGGCGAGCGCCGTGTGCGGGTTCAGCCGGACGGCTTGCCCTCGCATACGGTGTTCAATCTCGTCGAGCGCTGGCCGGGCTACGCGCTTCTCGAAGCCGAACTGAAGACGGGCCGCACGCACCAGATCCGCGTGCACCTCGCTCACCTCGGCCTGCCGATCGTCGGCGACGCCAAGTACGGCGACTTCGCGCTCAACAAGGACCTCGCGCGCACGGGCGCGCGGCCGGGCATCAAGCGGATGTTTCTGCATGCGTACCGGCTGAAGCTCGCTCATCCGATTACAGGCGCCCCTTTGCAGTTCGAGGCGCCGTTGCCGGCGGACTGCCGCAGCTTCGTCGACGCGCTGCGCGCGCAGCGCGAGGAAGGCGCGGCGGCTGACGCGGCCCGACCTGACGCGGCCCGTCCCGAATGACACCGAATCTGACAGCGTTTGGAGAAGTCCTGCATGGCTCGAGAGTTATTTGACCTGATTGTGTTCGACTGGGACGGCACCCTGATGGACTCGACCGCCCATATCACGCGCAGCATCCAGGCGGCATGCCGCGATCTCGGCCTGCCCGTGCCCGGCGACGAGGCGGCGAGCTACGTGATCGGCCTCGGCTTGCGCGAGGCGCTGCAGATTGCCGCGCCCACGCTCGATCCGGCCGACTACCCGCGCCTCGTCGAGCGCTATCGCATCCATTATTTGCTGAAGGACCAGCAGACCGAGCTGTTCGCCGGCGTGCGCGAGATGCTCGCGGAACTGCGCGACACCGGCTACCTGCTCGCCGTGGCGACAGGCAAGAGCCGCGTGGGGCTGAACCGCGCGCTGGCGGATTCGCGGCTCACGAGCCTCTTCGACGGCACGCGCTGCGCCGACGAAACCTTCTCGAAGCCGCATCCGGCCATGCTTCAAGAGCTTACGCGCGAACTGGGGCAGGATCTGGGCCGTACGGTGATGATCGGCGACACGACGCACGATCTGCAGATGGCGATCAACGCGGGCGCGGCGGGCATCGGCGTGGCGTATGGCGCGCATGCGTCCGGCGCCCTCGAAAAGCTCGAGCCGCGCTTCGTCGCGCCGGACGTGGCCGCGCTCGCAGGCTGGCTGCGGGAGAACGCATGAGCGCGGCGCCCGGGGCCGCGACGCTCGAGCCGGTGCGCGTCTGCGCGGCCGATGAACTTGCCGAAGGCGGCGCGGGGCGGCGCATGAACGCGACCTATGCGGGCGGCGACGCCGTGGTGTTCTTCGTGCGCTACGGCGGCGAGGTGTACGGCTACCTGAACCGCTGCGCGCACGTGCCGATGGAACTCGACTGGGTCGAGGGCCAGTTCTTCGAGTCGTCGGGGCTCTATCTGATGTGCGCCACGCACGGCGCGATCTACCAGCCCGACACGGGCAAGTGCGTGGGCGGCCCATGCCGTGGCGGGCGTTTGCGCCCCGTGCGAGTCGAGGAACGCGACACGCCCGAGGGGCGTGCGGTATTCTGGCTGCCGGACGACGCATTGCGTCCGACCCCAACCTGACCTCCGACCTTCGATCCCTTTCGACCCCCGCTCGCATGTCCGACAATCCGACCCCTGATTCGAACGAAGCCCCCCGCGGCGCTTCGTCAGACCGCGGCGCCCCCGCGCCTGGCTGGGAGCGCGAGGCGCTCGAACGCATCGCGCTCGCGGCCATCACCGAGCAGCGTGCGGCGCGTCGCTGGCGCATCTTCTTTCGCTTCGCGTTTCTAGCCGTGTTCGTGGTGATCGCGTGGGCGATCCTCGACCTCTCGGGCGCGCGCGTGGAGAGTGAAGGGCGTCACACGGCGCTGGTTTCGCTCGAGGGAGAAATCGGCTCCGACACCCAGGCGAACGCCGACGACATCATCAGCGCGCTGGACAGCGCCTTCGACGACGACGGCACGGCAGGCGTGGTCCTGCACATCGACAGCCCCGGCGGCAGCCCGGTGCAGGCCGGCATCATCAACGACGAGATCCGCCGTCTGCGCATCAAGTACCCGGCAGTCCCGCTGTACGTCGTGGTGGGCGACATGTGCGCTTCGGGTGGCTATTACGTCGCGGCGGCCGCCGACAAGATCTATGTCAACAAGGCGAGCATCGTGGGCTCGATCGGCGTGCTGATGGACGGTTTCGGCTTCACCGGCCTCATGGACAAGCTCGGCATCCAGCGGCGCCTGCGCACCTCGGGCGAAAACAAGGGTTTCTTCGATCCCTTCTCGCCCGACACGCCGAAAATGGACGCGCACGCCCAGGAGATGCTCGATCAGATCCACCAGCAGTTCATCGACGCCGTGAAGGCTGGCCGCGGCAAACGTCTGAAGGATTCGCCGGATATCTTCTCGGGGCTGTTCTGGACCGGTCAGAAGAGCGTGGAGCTCGGTCTCGCGGATGGCTACGGCGACACCGATTACGTGGCGCGCGAAATCATCAAGGCGCCGGACGTCGTCGATTACACGGTCAAGCAGAGCCTCACCGATCGCGTGGCGAAGCGAGTGGGCGCGAACATCGGCTCGGCGGCCGTGCATTCGCTGCTGATGGGCGGCAAGGTGTCGGTGCACTGAGCGGCGGCGGTGCGTCAGCTTCCCGTCGCGCCATAGAAAAATTGGCCGCTGCGCGATGGTTGCGCGGCGGCCATGTTTCTTTTTGCATGCCGAAGGCCGTTCAGTGCGCGAGCAGCAGGAAGATCGCCGGCCGCTTGTGCAGTTCGGGCGCGGGCTTGTTCTTCCAGTCGGACACGGCGCGGCTCACGATCGTCTCGGTGGGCAGCGTGAGATCGGCGGCGACGCACACGAGCGTGGAGGGCGCGCAGGTCGCGAGCAGCGCGTCGAGCAGCGCGCGGTTGCGATAGGGCGTCTCGATGAAGATCTGTGTCTGCTTGCTCTTGCGCGAGACCTGCTCCAGATCGCGCAGCTTCTTCACGCGCTCGTTCGCGTCGACGGGCAGGTAGCCGTGAAACGCGAAGCTCTGGCCGTTCAGGCCCGACGCCATCAACGCGAGCAGAATCGAGCTCGGGCCCACGAGCGGCACGACCTTGATGCCGCGCTCGTGCGCGCGCCGCACGAGCAGCGCGCCCGGATCGGCGACTGCGGGCACGCCCGCCTCGGAAACGAGCCCCGTGTCGATGCCCGCAAGCAGCGGTGCAAGCAGCTTGTCGACCTCGCCTGCGGGCGTGTTGACGTTGAGTTCGCGGATTTCGATTTCCTGGATCGGACGCGTCGTGCCCACGCGCTTGAGAAAGGCGCGCGTGGTCTTCGCGTTTTCGCCGATGTAGCTTGCGAGCGCGCCCGCGCGTTCGCGCACGGGCGTGGGCAGGACGGCGTTGAGCGCGGCGTCGTCACCGTCGCCCAGCGTGTTGGGGATCAGATAGAGGGTGCCCTTTGCTCCATTCGTCATGCTCGTGTCTCCAGCAGCGGATAGCCCGCCGCAAGCAGCATGCGCGTGAGCGCGATGAGCGGCAGGCCAATCAGGGCGGTGGGGTCGTCCGATTCGATCGCGTCGAGCAGCGCGATGCCGAGTCCCTCCGATTTCGCGCTGCCCGCGCAGTCGTAAGGCGTCTCGGCGCGCAGATAGGCGTCGAGCGCGGCGTCGGGCAGGTCGCGAAAGCGCACTTTCGTGACGACATCGACGGTATCCGTTTGGCCAGTCGCGGTGTCGAGCACGCTCAGGGCACTATGGAACAGCACTTCGCGGCCGCGCATGGCCTGCAGTTGCTCGAGCGCGCGTGCATGCGTGCCGGGCTTGCCGATCTGGCGGCCGTCGAAGGTGGCGACCTGATCGGAGCCGATCACGAGCGTGCGCGCGGCGCCCGCGGGCAGGGCGGCGGCCACGGCGCGGGCCTTCGCAGCAGCGAGGCGCAGCGCCGTTGCCTCGGGCGTTTCGCCGGGGTGCGGCGTTTCGTCGACGGCGGGCGCGGCCGTGTCGAAAGGAATGCGCAGACGCTCGAGCAACTCGCGCCGGTAGCGCGAGCTGGAGGCGAGGACGAGGGCGGGGCGGCCCGTGCGCGGGGCGTGCGAGGGAGAATCCTGCATGTTCGATCGGGGTAGGAAAGCGGCTGCGAATGTGTAGCTGCGAAGGTGACGGGAGAAAAGACGGCTATGGCTTGGCGATTTTCGGGTGGATTTTTCGTCGAAAACGGGGTGGATATCCCGCAAAACGTCGCCGGAGGCTCCCGAAAACCGCGCTCGCACAGACAACTTGCGTATGCGAGCTTAAGTGTTTGACTCGCAAAGATAAAGGCGATATGATTTTGGGCTTTTCATCGGTATGCTCTCGTCGCACGTCTTGTGCGGGCGTTCGGATCTTGCGGCGTCACGGCTCAAAAAACTTGCCGGCAGCGGCGTGTCGATGGCGAATGTAGGCAAGATGGCGAACGTAGGCAAGCGCGGGTCGATATTGACCAATGCGGAGACCATTGCGGGCCGGCACGAGCGGAATTGCTGCAAGCCGCCAACGGCTTTCGCGCATCGCTCGCCGGCCGCCCAAGCCTTGAAGCGGGAGAGAGCGCATGATCGAACATTCCGGCAAGCCTGCTGGCGCCGAACTGAACCCGCGCGACTTCGATATCTTCGAATTTGCGCGCAGCGAGCGCGAGGCGGCGGGCGTCGTGCGCGTCTCGCAACTGCCGCGCATGTTAAACGAAGTCCCGGCCGAGGCGCCAGATCGCGACACCGCGTTCACCTGGCAGGCTGCGGGCTTTACGCAGCAGGAATTGCAGGACAACGGCACCGAAGGGCCGCAGCCATACCTGCGGCTGGCTGTTCACGGTGGCGCGTGGCTCACGTGCCAGCGGTGCCTCGCTCCTTACGAGCAGGCATTCAATGCGGATGCGACCTTCCGTATCGTCCAGACGGAAGAAGAGGCGGACGAGTTTCCGCTCGACGACGATGAAGTCGAAGTGATCGTGGGCTCGCGCCATTTCGATCTCGTCGACTTGATCGAAGAGGAGCTGTTGCTCTCGCTGCCGCTGGTGCCGAAGCACGAGGTCTGTCCGGAGATTCACGAAAGCCTCGCCTCGGGTCCCGACGGCGCGGAGGGCGTGGACTCCGTGGACGACGTGCCGGAGCAGGAAGTCGAGCCGGAAGAGCGCGTCAACCCGTTTGCGGCGCTCGAATCGCTCAAGAAGGACGGTCCTGGCAGCAAGCACTAAGGCAAGCCTTGGGCGGCTGCGTGGGGCAGGCAGTACCCGACGCGTGGGCCTGAGCCCGGAGTCCGGCTATCCCCCCAGGGTGGCGGCGGCCGGATCGGGCTGTGTTAGAATTCGGAAAATTTTCAGGAGTTATCATGGCAGTTCAACAAAACAAGAAGTCGCCGTCGAAGCGCGGTATGCACCGCTCGCACGATTTCCTCACGGGCGCGCCGCTGGCCGTCGAGCCGGGCACGGGTGAAGTGCATCTGCGTCACCACATCAGCCCGAACGGCTACTACCGCGGCAAGAAAGTCGTCAAGACCAAGAACGACTAATCGTTTCAGCGTGCGGCGCGGTGTCGCGCAGTGTCGCGCAGTGTCGATGACCTGGTGCCGCATCTGACGATTCCGTTCGCTTGACCATATTTCGGCTCGGCAAAAAAGGCGGCATTCAACTGCCGCTTTTTTGTGCCTGAAATCCGTCGCATTCCATGACTGTTACGCTCACGATAGATTGCATGGGAGGCGACCACGGCCCGTCTGTGACGGTGCCTGCCGCAGTCCATTTCGTCCGCTCGCACCCCGACGCGCATCTCATGCTCGTGGGAATCGAGTCGGCGGTTCGCGCCCAGTTGAAGAAGCTGAAGGCGGCGAACCATCCTGCGCTGACCGTCGTGCCCGCCACCGAGGTCGTCGAAATGGACGATCCGGTCGAAGTCGCCCTGCGCAAGAAAAAAGATTCGTCGATGCGCGTCGCGCTCAATCGCGTGAAAGAGGGCGAGGCACAGGCCTGCATCTCGGCCGGCAACACCGGTGCACTGATGGCCGTTTCGCGCTACGTGCTCAAGACGTTGCCCGGCATCGAACGCCCGGCCATCGCCTTCGCGCTGCCGAACCCGCGCGGTTACACCACGATGCTCGACCTCGGCGCCAACGTCGACTGCGAACCGCAGCACCTGCTGCAATTCGCGGAGATGGGCCACGCGCTCGTCGCGGCGCTCGAGGGCAAGGATCGCCCAACCATCGGGCTCCTGAATATCGGCGAAGAAGTCATCAAGGGCAACGACACCATCAAGCGCGCGGGCGAGCTCCTGCGCGCGAGCACGCTGAACTTCCGCGGCAACGTCGAAGGCAACGACATTTACAAGGGCACCGTCGACGTCATCGTCTGTGACGGTTTCGTTGGGAATGTCGCGCTCAAGACGTCGGAGGGCCTCGCGCAGATGCTCAACGACATGATCAAGGAAGAGTTCGGCCGCTCGTGGCTCACGAGGCTCATGGCGATCGCCGCGCTGCCCGTGCTCATGCGCTTCAAGAAGCGTGTGGACCATCGGCAGTACAACGGCGCGGCGCTGCTTGGCTTGAAGAGTCTCGTCATCAAGAGCCACGGCTCGGCCGATGCCTATGCGTTTGAGTGTGCGATCAATCGCGGGTATGATGCCGTCAAAAATGGCGTGCTGGAGCGCCTTTCGCACGCCATGGAAGAAAACGCCGGTTCGCTCGAACAGGCGGCAGACGAGCCCGGCGGCGCCCCGAACGTGCAAGCCGCGCAGGCGGGGCAGGCTACCAGCGCGCCCAGCCAGGCAGCGGGCGAGGTACCGCCCGGCGCCGCATCATCCTCGAAGGCATAATGGCTCAATCGACTCTCTATTCCCGCGTGATCGGCACGGGCAGCTACCTTCCGCCTGATCGCGTCACCAACCAGCAACTGGCCGAACGGCTCGCCGCGAAAGGCGTCGAGACGAGCGACGAATGGATCGTGGCCCGCACGGGCATTCACGCGCGCCACTTCGCCGCGCCCGACGTCACGACGAGCGATCTCGCGCTTGCCGCGTCGCAGCGTGCGATCGCGGCCGCCGACGTCGATCCGCAGTCGATCGACCTCATCATCGTCGCCACTTCCACGCCCGATTTCGTCTTTCCGAGCACGGCCTGCCTCTTGCAGAACAAGCTCGGCATCCGCAATCACGGCGCGGCTTTCGACGTGCAGGCCGTGTGCTCGGGCTTCGCGTACGCCGTTGCGGTGGCCGACAGCCTGATCCGCGGCGGCCAGCATCGCACGGCGCTCGTGGTCGGCGCGGAAACCTTTTCGCGTATTCTCGACTTCAACGATCGCACCACCTGTGTGCTGTTCGGCGACGGCGCAGGTGCGATCGTGCTGCAGGCGTCGAGCGAACCGGGCGTGCTTTCGAGCGCGCTGCACGCAGACGGCAGCTACGCGCACATCCTGTGCACGCCGGGCAACGTGAACGGCGGCGTGGTCGCCGGCAACGCGTTCCTGTACATGGACGGCCAGGCCGTGTTCAAGCTCGCCGTGAACGTGCTCGAAAAGGTCGCGAACGAGGCGCTCGACAAGGCGCAGCTCAGCGCCGACCAGATCGACTGGCTGATTCCGCACCAGGCCAACATCCGCATCATGCAAGGCACCTGCCGCAAGCTCGGTCTGCCCGCCGAACGCATGGTGGTGACGGTGGGCGAGCATGGCAACACCTCGGCGGCCTCGATTCCGCTCGCCTTCGACGTCGCGGTGCGCGACGGCCGCATCAAGCGCGGCCAGAACGTGTTGATCGAAGGCGTGGGCGGCGGCTTCACCTGGGGCGCCTCCGTCATCCGCTTCTAGGCATCCTGAGCGGGCTCCCGCGCTCCCGCAGCCGGTTTCTGCGCGCGACGTGCATGTTGCGCGCAGCCGGCGGCGGTTCATCCGGGTGCATTGCCCACCCGTATTGATCGAATTTGGGGACGTTATGAAATTCGCGTTCGTTTTTCCCGGACAAGGCTCGCAGGCCGTCGGCATGCTCGACGCCTTCGCCGATCACGCCATCGTGCGCGAGACGCTGCAGGAAGCGTCCGACGCGCTGGACCAGGACCTCGGCAAGCTGATCGCCGAAGGCCCCGCCGAAGAACTCAATCTCACCACTAACACGCAGCCGGTCATGCTCACCGCCGCCTATGCCGTTTATCGCGCGTGGCAGCAGGCGGGCGGCCCGCTGCCTGCCATCGTCGCGGGCCACAGCCTCGGCGAATACACGGCGCTCGTCGCCGCCGGCGTGCTCGCGTTTCGCGACGCCGTGCCGCTCGTGCGCTTTCGCGCGCAGGCGATGCAAAGCGCGGTGCCGGTGGGCGAGGGCGGCATGGCCGCCGTGCTCGGTCTCGACGACGACACCGTGCGCGCAGTCTGCGCGGAGGCCGCAGCCGCGAGCGGCGGCGTGGTCGAAGCCGTGAACTTCAACGCGCCGGCGCAAGTCGTGATCGCGGGCCACAAGGGCGCGGTCGAAAAGGCCTGCGAAATCGCCAGGGCGAAGGGCGCCAAGCGCGCGCTGCCGCTGCCGGTTTCGGCGCCGTTCCACTCGTCGCTGCTCAAGCCCGCCTCGGATCAGCTGCGCGAGTACCTCGCGAACGTCACGCTGAACGCGCCGCAGATTCCCGTGGTGAACAACGTCGACGTGGCATTCGAAACCGACCCCGCAAAGATCCGCGACGCGCTCGTGCGCCAGGCCGCGGGCGCCGTGCGCTGGGTCGAGTGCGTGCAGGCCATCGCGGCGCAAGGCGCGACGCACGTGGTCGAATGCGGTCCGGGCAAGGTGCTTGCGGGCCTCACGAGGCGCATCGACGGCAACCTGGTCGGCGCCTCGGTGCTCGATCCGAAGTCGCTCGACGAGGCGCTCGCGCTTCTGAAGGCCTGAGCGCGTACGCCACCACAGCTAACGGATTCAAACGATGGAAAAGACTCTCGACAATCAAGCCGCGATCGTGACCGGCGCCACCCGCGGCATCGGCCGCGCGATCGCGCTGGAACTGGCGCGCCAGGGCGCGACGGTGATCGGCACGGCAACGAGCGAAGCCGGCGCGCAGGCCATCTCGGCCGCTTTCGAAGCAGCGGGCCTGAAGGGCCGCGGCGCCGTGCTCAACGTGAACGACGCCGCTGCGGCGGAAGCGCTCATCGACGCCACGGTCAAGGAATTCGGCGGCCTGGCGATCCTCGTCAATAACGCCGGCATCACGCAGGACAACCTGGCGATGCGCATGAAGGACGACGAGTGGGACTCGGTCATCGACACCAACCTGAAGTCGGTGTTCCGCCTCTCGCGCGCCGTGCTGCGCCCGATGATGAAGGCGCGCACGGGCCGCATCATCAACATCACCTCGGTGGTGGGCTCGTCGGGCAACCCGGGCCAGGCCAACTACGCCGCCGCCAAGGCCGGCGTGGCGGGCATGACGCGCGCACTCGCACGCGAGATCGGCAGCCGCGGCATTACTGTGAACTGCGTCGCGCCCGGTTTCATCGATACCGACATGACGAAGGACCTGCCGGCGGAGCAGCAAGCCGCGCTCAAGCAGCAGATTCCGCTGGGCCGCCTCGGCAGCCCGGACGACATCGCGCATGCGGTCGCGTTCCTCGCGTCGCCGCAGGCGGCCTACATCACGGGCGCGACGTTGCACGTGAACGGCGGCATGTATATGTCTTAACCGGATTCAGGTACTATCCGCGCCTTGATGCGCTTGATGCAAAACATTGCGCAAGCGCCGTCGCGGATAGCCTTCCGGAACCTTGAGCGCCGCTTTTCAGCCAGGTCAAACCTGATAAAATGCGCGCACTCGCATTCATGAGCTAACTTTTTTCCCTTGGAGGGGTAATGGACAACATCGAACAGCGCGTCAAGAAGATCGTCGCCGAGCAACTGGGCGTCGCCGAAGCGGAAATCAAGAACGAAGCTTCGTTCGTGAACGATCTGGGCGCCGACTCGCTCGACACGGTCGAACTGGTCATGGCTCTCGAAGACGAGTTCGGCATGGAAATCCCGGACGAGGAAGCCGAGAAGATCACGACGGTTCAGCAAGCGATCGACTACGCGCGCGCGAACGTCAAGGCCTAAGCGCCAGATTCCCGTCTGGGCCGCGCATCGCATGCGCGCTGGCGGCCCGCGAGGACGCTCGGCCGTGAAACCGCATACGCCTGCCGCACGCGCTGCGGGGCATCTGCCGGTCAACTAGCCACAGGGCTCACAGGAGCATTTCCTGTGGCCTCTGTGGCTTTTGTTTTTGTCATCTATGGATAAGGGGTTACCGTGAGCCGTCGTCGAGTTGTTGTTACAGGCCTGGGGCTGATTTCGCCTGTTGGCAATAATGTTGCCGACGGCTGGGCCAATCTGGTCGCCGGGAAGTCCGGCATCGCCAACATCACGAAGTTCGACGCGACGAACTTCTCGACCCGCTTTGCCGGCGAAGTGAAGGGCTTCAACGTCGAAGACTACATGCCGGCGAAAGAAGCGCGCCATATGGATACGTTCATCCATTACGGCATCGCGGCGGGCATGCAGGCGATCCAGGACAGCGGTCTCGAAGTCACCGAAGCGAACGCGGAACGGATCGGCGTGAACGTCGGCTCGGGCATCGGCGGCCTGCCGATGATCGAAGTCACGCAAACCGAATTGCTCAACCGCGGTCCGCGCCGCATCTCGCCGTTCTTCGTGCCTGCCTCGATCATCAACATGATCTCGGGTCACCTGTCGATCAAGTACGGCCTCAAGGGCCCGAATCTGGCGATGGTCACGGCTTGCACGACCGGCCTGCACTGCATCGGCGAAGCGTCGCGTCTGATCGAATACGGCGACTGCGACGTGATGATCGCGGGCGGCGCGGAATCGACCGTCTCGCCGCTCGGCATCGGCGGCTTCGCGGCGGCGCGCGCGCTCTCGCAGCGCAACGACGATCCGGCGACGGCCAGCCGTCCGTGGGACAAGGACCGTGACGGCTTCGTGCTCGGCGAAGGCGCGGGCGTGATGGTGCTCGAAGAGTACGAACACGCGAAGGCGCGCGGCGCGAAGATCTATGCGGAAATCGGCGGCTACGGCATGAGCGGCGATGCGTATCACATGACCGCGCCGCTGGAAGACGGCGACGGTGCGCGCCGCTGCATGATCGCCGCGATGAAGAACGCGGGCATCAACACGAACGAAGTGAACTGGCTGAACGCGCACGGCACGTCCACGCCGCTCGGCGACCTCGCGGAAACGACGGCGATCAAGCGCGCCTTCGGCGATCATGCGAAGGACATCGTCGTGAACTCGACCAAGTCGATGACGGGCCACCTGCTGGGTGGCGCAGGCGGCCTCGAGTCGGTGTTCACGGTGCTCGCCGTGCACAACCAGGTGTCGCCGCCGACGATCAACATCTTCAACCAGGATCCGGCATGCGACCTGGACTACTGCGCGAACACCGCGCGGGACATGAAGATCGACGTCGCGCTGAAGAACTCGTTCGGGTTCGGCGGCACCAACGGCACGCTCGTCTTCAAGCGTCACGCTTGATCCCGCACGACGAGACAGCGGCCGCGCCGGATGCTTCGGCCGGCCGCGTTCCTCCTGCTTTCCCCTCGCGGCGCGCGGGCGTGCCGCTTGTTTCCCTGCGGCTGTCGCTTGCGCTGCAACTGCTCGTTGCCGCGGGTTTGAGCGTGGCCGCGGCGGCCGTCTACACGACGCTCGCACCCGGGTTCGGCGCCTGGCAGGCCTTGCCGGTCACGCTGGCGTTCCTCGCGACCGGCGGTCTTGCGGCTGCGGCGTGGCGACGCAAGCAACCGGCCTTCCTCGAAATCGGGTCAGATTTTCTCGCGGCATATTCGCGCGATGGCGCCTGCCTCGCGGCTGGGCGGCTCGCCGGCGCGTCGCAGTGGGGCGCATGGCTGCTCGCGCTCGTCGTGGAGCAGGGCGCACGCCGCGCGACGATTCTCGTCGCCGCCGACGCCATTCCGGCGGAAACCTTTCGCACGCTGGCCGTGCGCGCGCGCAGCGCGGCCAGTCGCTGAGCTTCCCTTCGCTGTAAAGCTTGTAACCACTGTTACTCGCGTAACGTGAGACCGTGGCGGGGACGCTACAATGGTGCCCCCACGTCTCCTTCATGTGCTAACGGATTTTTCAGGTGAGCGAAAAAGAAATTGATCAGGTTCTGGTCGAGCGCGTGCAAAAAGGCGACAAGGCCGCGTTCGAGCTTCTGGTCTCGAAATACCACCGCAAGATCATCCGGCTGATCTCGCGCCTCGTGCGGGACCCCGCCGAGGTCGAGGACGTGGCCCAGGACGCCTTTATCAAGGCTTACCGCGCACTACCGCAGTTTCGTGGCGAATCGGCTTTCTATACGTGGTTGTACCGAATTGCTGTCAATACGGCGAAGAACTACCTTGCGACCCAGGGAAGACGCGCCCCAACTTCGACTGAGGCAGATGCTGAAGAAGCGGAAACTTTCTCGGACGCCGATCAACTAAGGGATATCAATACGCCCGAGTCGATGTTGATGAGCAAGCAGATCGCACAGACGGTCAATGCTGCGATGGCGGTTTTACCGGAAGAGTTGCGCACCGCCATTACGCTTCGGGAAATAGAAGGCCTAAGCTATGAGGAAATCGCCGAGATGATGGGGTGCCCGATCGGCACCGTCAGATCGAGAATTTTCCGCGCTCGGGAAGCCATTGCGGCAAAATTGCGTCCGCTGCTGGACACTCCGGAAGGCAAGCGCTGGTAAGAAGAACCAGCTTCGCCCCGGGCGGCGACGCGATTCACCAGAATGAGTTGGTGTCACAGGGACGTCTGTTAGGGAATGGGGAGCATCATGGGTTCGGTCTCGATGCAATCGGTATCAAGCTCGCGCGGCGAGCGTCTGTCCGCCTTCGTCGACGGTGAAGCGTCGGCGCAGGAGCATCTGAACGGAAATTTTCTGGAACTCGACGGCGAAGGGCGTGCAGCCTGGTCGGAGTACCACCTGATCGGCGACGTGCTGCGTTCCGATGATCTGGCCCTCAGTCAGGCCGCGAGCCACGCCTTCATGACGGGTTTCGCGGCGCGCTTCGATGCGGAGCCGCATCTGCTCGCACCCGTCGCGCTGCCGCAGCCGCAGGTTCGCCGCAATGAGCGCGTGGGCCGCATTCTGGCGCTGCGCCGCCGCGTGATGCCGTCGCTGGCCGTGGCCGCCGCGGCCGCCACGCTCACGTGGATCGTCATGCCGCAAATGCGCGGCGCGGGCATGGCCGGCGCGCCGCAAATCGCCGCTGTACAGCCGCAGGGCGACGGCGTGCAGCGCGTGGCGATGAACACCCCGCCGGCGCCCGTCGCGGGCGCTCAGGACGCTAACATCATCCGCGACGCGCGGCTCGACGAATACCTCCAGGCGCATCAGCAGTTCGCGCAGCAGCCGGTCATTTCGGATTCCATGCCGTACATCCGCTCAGCCGCTCTCACCACGCAAGGCCAATAAGTTTGATGCAGACATTGCGGTTGAATAAAAAGACGATCTGGGGGCGGTTGCCGGCATTCCTGTGCTGCGCAGCCGTGATGTTCACCGCTCTGTCTGTCGCCCCGCGTGCCCGCGCGCAGGGCGCGTCCACGGCCGATGCCGCCACGCGCCAGAGCGCGGCACAGTTGCTCGACCGCATCCAGCAGGCCGCCCAGCAGCAAAACTACGAAGGCACCTTCGTCTATCAGCGCGGCGCGTTCGTGCAGTCCTCGCGCATCACGCACTACGCCTCGAAGCAGGACGGCGAGTTCGAAAAGCTCGAAAGTCTCGACGGCAAGCCGCGCACGATGCTGCGCCACAACGACGATCTCTTTACCTTCGTGCCCGAGCGCAAGCTGCTCGTCGTCGAAAAGCGCCAGAACAAGGACGCTTTCCCGGCGCTGCTGTCCACGAGCGGGGAACAGGTGCTGGGCGTCTACGAGCCGAAGATGCTCGCCAACGACCGGGTGGCGGGCCTCGACAGCCAGGTGATCGAGCTCGACCCGAAAGACAATTTCCGTTTCGCCTACAAGCTGTGGGCGGACGCGAAAACCGGTCTGCTGCTGCGTTCGCAGATGCTCGACCCGTCGAACGGCCAGGTGCTCCAGCAGCTCGCGTTCACACAGGTGCGCATCGGCGGTCCCGTCGACAAGACGCCTATCGTGAACGGCATGCGCAATATCGAGGGCTGGAACGTGGTGCGCCCGCCGCTCCAGCCGGTCGACATCGAAGCGCAGGGCTGGTCGTTCGGCCAGACCGCGCCTGGATTCCGGAAGATTCGCGAAGTGCGCCGGCCGATGGCGGCGCGCGACGCGAGCGATCCGCCCATTCCGGTCGATCAAGCCGTATTCTCCGACGGACTGTCCACGCTTTCCGTGTTTATCGAACCGGTCAAGAACAACAGCCGCAAGGAAGGCTCGGGCAGCAGCGGCGCGACCCACGTGCTCGTGAAGCGCAACGGCGACTACTTCATCACGTTGCTTGGCGAAGTGCCCCAGACCACGTTGCAGCAGTTTGCGTCTGCCATAGAATACAAGGCTCCCAGGTAACTCCTTCCTTCGGCTGACTTCGATATGACGATTCTCCCGCTGCGCAAATTCTTCGCGGCCGCGGTCGTGGCGGCGTGCCTGCCGTTCGCATCGCACGTGGCATCGGCGGCGCCGGCTGCCAATCTGCCCGACTTCGCCGACCTCGTGGACAAGGTGGGACCGTCGGTCGTCAATATCCGCACCACGACGCGTGTCTCCTCAGCTCAGCGCGGCCTCCCGCCGGGCATGGATCAGGGCGACATGTCGGAATTCTTCCGCCGCTTCTTTGGCATCCCGCTCCCGCAAGGGCCGCAGGGTGGGCAGGGCGGCGGTCAGGGGGGCAGCCAGGGCGCAAACCCGGGCAGCGGTTCGGACTCCGGCCCGGACAGCGGCAACGACACCGAACAGAACAGCGGCGTCGGCTCGGGTTTCATCCTCTCGAGCGACGGCTACGTGATGACCAACGCACACGTGGTCGACGACGCGGACAGCATCTATGTGACGCTCACCGACAAGCGCGAATTCAAGGCGAAGCTGATCGGCGTGGACGATCGCACGGACGTCGCCGTGGTGAAGATCCAGGCCGCGAATCTGCCGGCCGTGACGATGGGCGACTCGAACAAGGTGCGCGTGGGCGAGTGGGTCGTGGCGATCGGTTCGCCGTTCGGCCTCGAGAACACCGTGACGGCGGGCATCGTGAGCGCGAAGGGGCGTGACACGGGGGACTATTTGCCGTTCATCCAGACCGACGTGGCCGTGAATCCCGGTAACTCGGGCGGTCCGCTCATCAACATGCAGGGCGAGGTGATCGGCATCAACTCGCAGATCTATAGCCGCACCGGCGGCTTCATGGGCATCTCGTTCGCGATTCCGATCGACGAGGCGATGCGCGTGGCCGATCAGCTCAAGTCCACGGGCAAGGTCACGCGCGGGCGCATTGCCGTGGCTATCGGCGAGGTGACGAAGGACGTGGCCGACTCGCTCGGTTTGCCCAAGGCGCAAGGCGCGCTCGTTTCCAGCGTCGAGCCGGGCGGCCCAGCCGACAAGGCTGGCATCCAGCCGGGCGACATCATCCTGAAGTTCAACGGCGCGAGCGTCGACGCCGCGACCGACCTGCCGCGCATGGTCGGCGACACCAAGCCGGGCACCAAGGCGACCGTGACGATCTGGCGCAAGGGCGCAACGCGCGATTTGCCGATCACGATCGCCGAGATGCAGACCGACAAGAGCGCGAAGGCCGACCAGAAAAAGGCGCCCGAGCCCAAGCCGCGCGTGATGAGCGCTCTCGGCATCGCGGTGGTCGATATCCCCGCCGATCAGCTCGCCCAGCTCAAGCTGAAGGGCGGCGCGATGGTGGACTCGGTCGATGGCCCGGCAGCGCGCGCCGGCCTGCAGAAGGGCGACATCATCCTGCGCGTGGGCGACACGGATATCACCGGCGCAAAGCAGTTCCAGGACGTGACGGCGCATCTCGACCCGCAGAAGATGGTGGCGGTGCTCGTGCGTCGCGGCGACAACACGCAGTTCGTGCCGCTGCGCCCGCGCGCGCCGGGGCAGAAGTAAAGCCGGTGCGCACGCCCATGCGGTCTTCGTCGGCGGCGCCGGGCGCGCTCGAACGGGCGAGCGCGCACCTCGTGCTCTACGGCCGCGCGTGGTGTCATCTGTGCGAGGCCATGCGCGTGGCGCTCGAGCCGCTCGCCGCCGCGGCGGGTGCGCGTCTCGACGTCGTCGATGTCGATTCCGACCCCGCGCTGCTGGCGCGTTACGACGAGCTCGTGCCGGTGCTCGTTTGCGACGGCATCGAGCTGTGTCACTACCATCTCGACGAAGCGCGCGTGCGCGCAACGCTGGGCCTGGGCGCCGATGCACCGGGCGGGCAGCCGCAGCCGCCGGGCGGTGCCTGAAACGCGCGCGCAGGAGCGCCGCGCGACATGTTCCAGCGCCATGACACATCCGCTACATCACCGGCCGGTTCGCCCGTGGGACCCCTTTTCGGCTAAAATAGTCCGGTTTTTCATCTATTTACGAGGCGTGCCCAGCTATCGTTGGGGCGCGCCTTTTTCGCTTGATCGGCACTGAATGGATCATATTCGTAACTTTTCGATCATTGCGCACATCGACCATGGCAAGTCGACGCTCGCCGATCGCATCATCCAGCTGTGCGGCGGCTTGTCCGACCGCGAAATGGAATCGCAGGTGCTCGACTCGATGGATCTCGAGCGCGAGCGCGGCATCACGATCAAGGCGCAGACGGCTGCGCTCACGTACAAGGCGCGCGACGGCAAGGTCTACAACCTGAACCTGATCGACACACCGGGGCACGTCGACTTCTCCTACGAGGTGAGCCGCTCGCTCTCCGCGTGCGAGGGCGCGCTGCTCGTGGTGGACGCGAGCCAGGGCGTCGAGGCGCAGACGGTGGCGAACTGCTACACCGCGATCGAACTCGGCGTGGAAGTCGTGCCGGTGCTCAACAAGATCGACCTGCCCGCCGCCAATCCCGAGAACGCGATCGAGGAGATCGAGGACGTGATCGGCATCGACGCCACCGATGCGACGCGCTGCAGCGCGAAGACCGGTCTCGGCGTGGAAGACGTGCTCGAAGCGCTGATCGCCAGGGTGCCGCCGCCCAAGGGCGATCCGCAAGCGCCGCTGCAGGCGCTCATCATCGACTCGTGGTTCGACAACTACGTGGGCGTGGTGATGCTCGTGCGTATCGTCAACGGCACGCTGCGTCCGAAGGACAGGATCAAGCTGATGGCCACCGGCGCGCAGTATCCGGTCGAGCATGTCGGCGTGTTCTCGCCGAAGTCGCGCAACCTCGAGCAGCTTTCGGCGGGCCAGGTGGGTTTCATCATCGCCGGCATCAAGGAGCTCGCCGCGACCAAGGTGGGCGACACTGTCACGCTCGCGGCGAAGCCGGCGCCCGAGCCGCTGCCGGGCTTCAAGGAAGTGAAGCCGCAGGTGTTCGCGGGCCTCTATCCGGTCGAGGCGAACCAGTACGACGCGCTGCGTGAATCGCTCGAAAAGTTGAAGCTCAATGACGCCTCGCTGCAGTACGAGCCGGAAGTTTCGCAGGCGCTGGGCTTTGGCTTCCGTTGCGGCTTCCTCGGTCTTTTGCACATGGAAATCGTGCAGGAGCGTCTCGAGCGCGAGTTCGACATGGACCTCATCACCACGGCGCCGACGGTGGTGTACGAAGTCGTGCAGGCGGACGGCACCCAGATCATGGTCGAGAACCCGGCGAAGATGCCGGAGCCCTCGAAGATCGGCGAGATCCGCGAGCCGATCGTGACCGTGAACCTGTACATGCCGCAGGACTACGTGGGCTCGGTCATCACGCTCTGTACGCAAAAGCGCGGCAACCAGATCAACATGCAGTACCACGGCCGCCAGGTGCAGCTCACGTATGAAATTCCGATGGCGGAAATCGTGCTCGACTTCTTCGACCGTCTGAAGTCGGTGTCGCGCGGTTATGCGTCGATGGACTACGAGTTCAAGGAGTACCGCACTTCGGACGTCGTGAAGGTCGACATGCTGATCAACGGCGACAAGGTCGACGCGCTGTCCATCATCGTCCACCGCTCGCAGTCGCAGTACCGCGGCCGCGAAGTCGCGGCGAAGATGCGCGAGATCATTCCGCGCCAGATGTATGACGTGGCCATTCAGGCCGCGATCGGCGCGCACATCATCGCGCGCGAGAACATCAAGGCGCTGCGCAAGAACGTGCTCGCCAAGTGCTACGGCGGCGATATCACGCGCAAGAAGAAACTGCTCGAAAAGCAGAAGGAAGGCAAGAAGCGGATGAAGCAGGTCGGCTCGGTCGAGATTCCGCAAGAGGCCTTCCTCGCCATCCTTCGTGTCGAAGATAAATAAGCAACGTCAATAAGCCGGGAAACGGATCTCTACATGAATTTTGCGCTGATACTCTTTGTGCTCGTCATCTTGACGGGCGTTGCGTGGGTTGCAGACAAACTGGTGTTCATGCCGCGTCGGCGCCTCGCCGCAGATGCGGCCGTCGCGGAGTTCGACCGCCAGCAGGAGCGTGTGGGCGAGCGCTTCGCCGACGAAAACGCGCCTGTCACGCGCCAGAACCTGCGCAACGAAAAGCTGCGCCAGCCGTGGTGGCTCGAATACACCGCGAGCTTCTTCCCCGTCATCCTGATCGTGTTCCTCGTACGCTCGTTCGTCGTCGAGCCGTTCAAGATTCCGTCGGGTTCGATGGTGCCCACGCTGCTCGTGGGCGACTTCATCCTCGTGAACAAGTTCGACTACGGTCTCCGTCTGCCGATCACGAACACGAAGATCACGCAGGGCCGCCCGCTCGAGCGCGGCGACGTGGTCGTATTCCGCTATCCGAAGGACGAGTCGGTCGACTATATCAAGCGCGTGATCGGCCTGCCGGGCGACGTGGTCTCCTATCAGGACAAGCAGCTCACGATCAACGGCAAGCCGGTGCCGGAAGTGCCGCAGGCCGACTTCTTCGACGAAGAGCGCATTGGCTACGCGAAGCAGTTCACGGAAGACCTCGGCAACGGCCGCAAGAACAACATCCTCAACAATCCCGCGGTGCCGCCGTTCATCGTGGGCGCAGAGGATTATCCGTATCGCGACAACTGCCAGTACAACGCGCGCGGCGTGATCTGCAAGGTGCCGCCGGGCCATTACTTCATGATGGGCGACAACCGCGACAACAGTGCGGACAGCCGCTACTGGGGCTTCGTGCCCGACGCGAACATCGTGGGCCGCGCGTTCTTCATCTGGATGAACTTCAGCAATCTGCGCCGCATCGGTTCGTTCGAGTAATTCGTGTTTGCCAGACGTGTGATGCACGTTGAGCACGCGCGAAGCAGTCATCGAAGCAACAACCCAATGCGCAGGCGCGAACAGAAGTCATATTCGCACCACGCGCATTGCATCTTCGCGCGCTACTTGAAGAATCCCCGGTAACGTCGCTTCGTCACGGTTTTTCGCCCGCCGCCCCCTGTTTTCGCCGGGGGCGGCGGGCGCGTTATACTCTCCCCATGCCCCAATCTCCGTTGGAAAGCCGTTTGCGCTATGAATTTCGCAATGCGGAATTGCTGCGCCAGGCTTTAACCCACCGCAGTCACAGTGCCACGCATAACGAACGCCTCGAATTCCTCGGTGATTCGGTTCTGAATTGCGCGGTGGCTGCCCTATTGTTCCAACGCTTTGGCAAGCTGGACGAAGGCGACCTCTCGCGCGTGCGTGCGAACCTGGTCAAGCAGCAGTCGCTTTACGAAATTGCTCAGGCCCTCAATATTGCCGACGGCCTGCGCCTCGGCGAAGGCGAGTTGCGCAGCGGCGGTTTCCGTCGCCCGTCGATCCTCGCCGACGCGCTGGAGGCGATCTTCGGGGCGATCTTCCTCGACGGCGGCTTCGATGCCGCCCAGACGGTCATCAAGCGGCTCTACGTGCCGATCCTCGATCACATCGATCCGCGTACGCTCGGCAAGGATTCCAAGACGCTGCTGCAGGAATACCTGCAGGGTCACAAGATCGCGCTGCCGACCTACACGGTCGTTGCGACGCATGGTGCGGCGCACAATCAGCAGTTCGAAGTCGAATGCACGGTGCCGAAGCTCGACGTGAAAGTGTCCGGCTCGGGCGCGAGCCGTCGCGCGGCGGAGCAGGCCGCGGCGAAGAAGGCGCTCGACGAGGTCATGGCCGCGGCGCCCGCGCTGGTCGCGAAGCCGCGCCGCTCGAAGGGCGCGCGTGCTCCCAAACCGGAGCCCGAGGTCGTCCCCGGTGTGACCGGCGTGCAGGGCGCGCTCGATCTGCGATCGCCTGAGCGTCGCGAGCGGGCCTCGGCGCGTAGCGAGCGTGCGGCGCAGGCCGCGGCAGCCGAAGGCGCGCCGCTCGCGGTGATTCGCGCGGCGCACGTCCAGGAGCGTCCGGCGGAGAAGGACAAACCGGCAGAAAAACCCGCGGAAAAGGCCGAACGCGGTGCCGACAAGGCGAGCGAGAAGCCCGCCGACAAGGCAGTGGGCTTCGACGCCGTGCCGAGCGCCGGCGCTATCGGCCACCGTTCGAACGCCGTGAAAGCCGAAGCGGCGTTGCGCAGCGTCGAGCGCGTGCAAGCCGCAGCGACCGGCGGCTCCAGCGCCGATGCCGGCGCGCATGCCGAAGCCACGACGGCTATTCCCGTGCGCGCGGCCGATGCCGGCCACTGATTCCACCGAGGCGCGTCGCGAGCGCGCCTCCCGTTTTTCTATTCCGGTCCGATCATGAACGCTCCCACCTCCACTCCTGCCGGTTTCCGTTGCGGCATGGTCGCGATCGTCGGCCGTCCGAACGTCGGCAAATCGACGCTGATGAACGCGCTGGTCGGCCAGAAGATCAGCATCACGTCGCGCAAGGCGCAGACCACGCGTCATCGCATCACCGGCATCAATACGATCGACGACGCACAGTACATCTTCGTCGACACGCCGGGCTTTCAGACGCGCCACAGCACGGCGCTCAACCGCTCGCTGAACCGCGCGGTGACCTCCACGCTCAGCTCGGTCGACGCCGTGCTGTTCGTGATCGAGGCCGGCAAGTTCGGCCCCGACGACCAGAAGGTGCTCGACCTGATTCCCCCGAGTGCGCCCACGATCCTCATCGCCAACAAGATCGACCGTGTGAGCGACAAGGGCACGCTGTATCCGTTCATCCAGCAGGTGCAGGGTCTGCGCGAGTTCCGCGAAATCGTGCCGCTCTCGGCCAGGGATCCCGCCGACATCAAGCGCCTGCTCGCGACGCTCAAGCCGTATCTGCCCGAAGGCGAGCCGATCTACGGCGAAGACGACCTCACCGATCGCAGCGAGCGCTTCCTCGCTGCCGAAATCCTGCGCGAAAAAGTGTTCCGCTGGACCGGCGACGAACTGCCGTACACGAGCACGGTGCTGATCGACAAGTTCGAACAGGAAGGGCGGCTGCGCCGCGTCTTCGCGACGATTCTCGTCGAGCGCGACACGCAGAAGGCGATGGTGATCGGCCAGAAGGGCGCGAAGCTCAAGCAGATCAGCACCGAGGCGCGACTCGACATGGAGAAGCTGTTCGACGGCCCCGTCTACCTCGAAACCTTCGTGAAGGTGAAGAGCGGCTGGGCCGACAACGAAGCCGGGCTGCGTGCCTACGGTTACGAGTAAGCACGACGGGCACCGCGTATGAGTGACGGCGCAGCCGGAACCCTGCACGACGACTGGCCCGCGCACGATGAAGCGCAGGCCGACGAGGCAATCGCCGCGGACGAAGCATCCGGCTCCCGCGGCGCGCGGCGCTCGGCCGCGAAAGGCGCCGCAGGCACGACGGGCGCGAGAAGCACGAAGGCGGCCAAAGGCGCCCCCGCACGCGGTGCGATGACCGAAGGCGCCGACGCCACGCTCGAAGGCCGCGCCGAATCGCGCAGCGGCCGCAAGACCACCGCGCGCTCCCAATTGCCGCGCGCCTCACGCAGCACGAGCCCCGATTACCGCATCGCCGAGCAGCCGGCTTTCGTGCTGCACAGCTATCCGTACCGCGAGACGAGCCTCATCATCGACGTGCTTTCGCGCGATCATGGCCGCGTGGCGCTCGTCGCGAAGGGCGCGAAGCGTCCGCATTCGGCGTTGCGCGGCGTGCTGCAAACCTTCCAGCCGCTCGCGCTTGCGTGGACCGGCAAGGGCGAGGTTCGCACGCTCACCGGCGCCGAGTGGGTTGGCGGCATGTTGCCGCTGACCGGCGACGCGCTGCTGTGCGGCTTCTACGTGAACGAGCTGCTCGTGAAGTTCATCGCCCGTGAGGACCCGCACCCCGAACTCTTTCGCCACTACGTCGTGACGCTCACGCGCCTCGCGCACGACGAGCCGCCCGTGCAGGTGCTGCGCGCGTTCGAGCGCGTGCTGCTGCGCGAGGCGGGCTACGCGCTTGCGCTCAATCGCACCGTGAACCGCAAGGCCGTGGCGGCCGAAGGGCGCTACGTGTTCGATCCGGAACGCGGCGTGCGCGAAGCATCGGACGAATGGCCTTCTCAATGGCCCCGGCTTTCGGGGCAGACGTTGCTCGACATGGAAGAGGACGATTACCATCGACCCCAGACGGTTGCGCAGAGCAAGGCGCTCATGCGTTTCCTGCTGAACACGTACCTTGGCGGCACGCCGCTCGCGACGCGCCAGATTCTGATCGACTTGCAGAACCTATGAGCTTCTTTCTCACTTCGCCCAACGTGATCGACCTCGGTGTGAACATCGACCACGTCGCCACGCTGCGTAACGCGCGCGGCACCGCTTATCCCGATCCGATCCGCGCGGCGCTTCTCGCCGAAGAGGCGGGCGCCGATGCGATCACGCTGCATCTGCGCGAGGATCGCCGCCATATCGTCGACGCCGACGTGCGCGCGCTGCGCCCGCAACTGAAGACGCGCATGAACCTCGAATGCGCGGTGACGTCCGAGATGCTCGACATCGCGTGCGAGATCCAACCGCACGACGTTTGCCTCGTGCCCGAAAAGCGCGCGGAGTTGACGACCGAGGGCGGCCTCGACGTCGCGGGCCACTTCGACGCCGTTGCCGCCGCCTGTCGTCAGCTTGCCGACGCGGGCTGCCGCGTCTCGCTTTTCATCGACCCGGACGAAACGCAGATCCGCGCGGCACACGAAACGGGCGCGCCCGTGATCGAGCTGCACACGGGCCGCTACGCCGAGGCGCACGACGCCGGCGAGCAGGAACGCGAATACGAGCGCGTGGTCACCGGCGTGAACTGCGGCAACAGTCTCGGCCTGAAGGTGAACGCCGGCCACGGTCTGCACTACACGAACGTGCAGCAGATCGCGGCCATTGACGGCGTCGTCGAGTTGAACATCGGCCACGCGATCGTTGCGCACGCCATCTTCGCGGGTTGGGAAAACGCGGTGCGCGAAATGAAGGCGATCATGGTGGCGGCGCGCCTGGGCACGCGCGGCTGACGGCAAACCCGTGCCTTCGCGCTCGCGCGCAATCGACATACATCGACGGGAGTCTCATGGCGATCTACGGTATCGGCACCGACATCATCCAGGTGAGCCGGGTGGCGGCGGTCATGGAGCGCACCAACGGCCGCTTCGCGCCGCGCGTACTCGGCCCGGACGAACTCGCGGTCTACGAGGCGCGCAAGGCGCGCTCGGCGGCGCGGGGTCTCGCGTATCTGTGCACGCGGTTCTCCGCGAAGGAGGCGTTCTCGAAAGCGATCGGCCTCGGCATGCACATGCCGATGACCTGGCGCGCCATGCAGACGCTCAACGAGCCAGGCGGCCGTCCCGTGATCGTCGCTTCGGGCGAACTCGCGCGGTGGCTCGACGAACGCGGAATCACGGCGCGCGTGAGCATCACGGACGAACATGACTACGCGGTGTCGTTCGTGGTTGCGGAAATCACCGGCTGATCTCTTTCGCCGTGCGTTGCGCGGCATCTACGCAAAACTCATCGATGAAGAATATTCCCGGGCCAGTCATGCTCGACGTGGTCGGCACCACGCTGAACGACGACGACGTGCGACGCCTCGCGCACCCGATGACCGGCGGCGTGATCCTGTTCGCACGCCACTATGAGAACCGTGCGCAGCTCGTCGCGCTGACCGACGCCATCCGTGCGGTGCGCGAGGACCTGCTGATCGCCGTCGACCACGAAGGCGGCCGCGTGCAGCGCTTTCGCACCGACGGCTTCACTGTGCTGCCCGCCATGGGGCGCCTCGGCGCGCTGTGGGACAAGGATGTGCTGCTCGCCACCAAGCTCGCCACGGCAGTGGGCTACATTCTCGCGAGCGAACTGCGCGCGTGCGGCATCGACCTGTCTTTCACGCCGGTGCTCGATCTAGGCTATGGCCAGTCGAAGGTGGTGGGCGATCGCGCTTTCCACCGCGATCCGCGCGTCGTCACGCTGCTCGCCAAGAGTCTCAATCACGGGCTGTCGCTTGCGGGCATGGCCAATTGCGGCAAGCATTTCCCGGGGCATGGCTTTGCGACGGCCGACTCGCACGTCGCGGTGCCCGTCGACGAGCGTCCGCTCGAAGCGATCCTCGGCGAAGACGCGCAGCCTTACGACTGGCTCGGTCTGTCGCTCGCGGCCGTGATGCCGGGGCATGTGATTTATCCGAAGGTCGATTCGAAGCCCGCGGGCTTCTCGCGCATCTGGGTCGAAGACGTTCTGCGCAAGCGGCTGCGCTTCACGGGCGCGATCTTTAGCGACGACCTCTCGATGGAGGCCGCGCGCCAGGGCGGTACGCTCACCGAGGGCGCGTGCGCCGCGCTCGAAGCGGGCTGCGACATGGTGCTCGTCTGCAACCAGCCGCACGAGGCAGAAAAAGTGCTCGACGCGTTGCGCAGCACGGAGCCGCGCCGCGCCGCCAAGGCTTCGGGCCAGCGCATCAGGCGCATGCGCGCGCGCGGCAAGGCGCAGCGCTGGGACAGAATGGTGGCGGACCCGGGGTACATCGAGGCGCAGGCGTTGCTGCGCAGCGTGTTGCCTTGATGCCCTGATTGCCGCGCGGGCAAAACGAAAAAGGCGGTCCTTCGGAAACGAAGGGCCGCCTCTTTTACAACGTGCGCGCGTTTTGCCGATTCAGTTCAGCCGCATGCGCTGCAGCTTGTTGTAGAGCGTCTTGGGGCTGATGCCGAGCAACGATGCGGCGCGGTGCCGCGTGCCGCCCACGGCGTCGAGTGTCGCGCGGATCAGCATTTCCTCCACGTCGGCGAGCGGCGTGCCCACGGTGACCTGCACGCGGCCACCGTTCATCTCGCGCGGACCCGCGCCGCTGCTTTCCTCGGCCTGCAGCGTTTCCAGCACCTCACCGGAGGCGTGCCACGCGCGTCTCACGCGTTCGTGCAACTCGCGTACATTGCCGGGCCAGTCATACGCGAGGCACTCGCGGATGAACGAGGGCGCGACGAGCCGCGTCGCGCCGGCCAGACCGTGCGCCTGGGCTTCCTGATTGAGTTCGTCGATGCACGCGAGCGCGAGCAGGGCGGCGTCGTCGTCGCGCTCTCGCAGCGGCGGCAGCTGGACCGCCGCGGCATCGAGGCGCAGCCACAGATCGTCGTGCAGCGCGCCCTGCTGAACGGCTTCGCGCGGTATCGCACGGGTGGCCGCGATCAGGCGGAAATCGGTGCCCACCTCGCTGTTGCCGCCTACGCGCATGAAGGTCTGCGAATCGAGCGCGCGCAGCAGCGTTTCCTGCTGCTCGCGCGGCAGGTCGGTCAGCTCGTCGATGAAGAGCGTGCCGCCGTTCGCCTGATCGACGAGACCCGGCTCGCGCTGTTCCGCGCCGGTGAACGCTCCGCGCTCGTGGCCGAACAGCACGCTCGCAAGCGGGCGGCCCGCGGCGGCTTCGGCCACGAGCGAGCGCGCGTCGCACACGATGAAAGGCCCCTTGCGGCGGCGGCTCAGCTGGTGCAGCGTGCGCGCAGCGACTTCCTTGCCCGTGCCGGCTTCGCCGTGCACGAGGAGCGCCGCTTCGGTGGGCGCGAGTTGTTCGAGCGTGTCGTAGACATGCTGGATCGCGCTGCTGCGCCCGAGCATCGGCCCGAAGTGGCCCATCTGGCGCAGTGTGGCGCGCAGCGCGCGGACTTCCTCGGTCAGTTCGTAGGGACGCGGAATGCGCGCGAGCAGGCTGCGCAGGCGCGGAATGTTGACGGGCTTGAGCAGATAGTCCCAGATGCCGTGGCGCAGGCCTTCAATCGCGCTTTCGACGGTGGCGTTGCCGGTCATCACGATCACGGGCAGCGCGCCGCCTGGCGGCTGCGCGGGCAAATGCGGCAGCAACTCGAGGCCGCCGCCATCAGGCAGGTTCAGGTCGACGAGCACGACGTCGGGGATGAAGCGCGCAAGGGCGGCGCGCGCTTCGGCGAGGGTGGCAGCGGTGTCGACGGAGAACCCGTCGGCCGACAGGATCGCAGAGAGACCTGACAGGCTATTGGGATCGTCTTCGACAATCAGGGCGTGTGGCATGGCGGTAGCGGCTTACGGATGAGCGCAGTCGCGCCGGCGCTGCGCGCGCGGGGCCGCGCACGCGCCCCGGCAGGCAACCGCGCGGCGCGCGGGAGCGCGGCACGATGCGAAAGATTTCACCGAGATCACGGAGATGTCTCGTAGCAGGGTGTTCAGTTCCGGTCCTCCCAGTAGTGCTGCGCCAGAGCGGGGGGCGCGACCGCGTTGCCCGGCAGCGTGGCGGCCGGGCAGCGGCACAAGACCGAAGCGCGAAGCGCTTGCGGCTTGCGTGCAACCCCCTGTTTGCCTGCAAGCGGGCGACGACCGTACCGCCCATGCCGGGGCCGGTGCGTCAGTCGCGTGGCCGGTGCGCGTTGAACCAACGGCGCACTTCCAGTTCTGCCTCGTCACGCGTCTTGCCGTAACGTTCCTGGATAAGCCCGGCGAGCCGATCCGCCCGGCCTTCGGCCTTTGCGAGTTCGTCGTCCGTCAACTCGCCCCATGCCGCTTTGGCCTTGCCGATCATCTGCTTCCACTTGCCTTCGGCAATGTCGTTGTTCATTGTGTTTCTCCTGATAAGGGGAAAGAGCGTGGAACGCATGCTCTCTCACCTCACAGCAGAAACCGTGCCGCGGGAGTCACTTTGACCGGTACGCGCCGCGCCTGCCCGCCGCTTGCCCACAGAAGGCGGCCAGTGCGCAATCCATTGTGCATAACCGGTTTTCCGTAGTACTCTCAAACATACACGTTCGGCAAAAAAAGAAAAAGCGCCCCGAGGGGGCGCTTTGATAGCGGTGTCCGCCTTTTTGCCGAGGGGGCAGCGGCGGCGCCCAAGGCTGCCGAGGCTGCCTTCAGGCCGCCATTAGGCGCGGCTGCGGTACTCGTTCGTGCGCGTGTCGATTTCGATCTTGTCGCCGATGTTGCAGAAGAGCGGCACTTGCAGCTCGAAGCCGGTGTGCAGCTTGGCGGTCTTCAGGACCTTGCCCGACGACGTGTCGCCCTTGACGGCCGGTTCCGTGTAGATGATCTCGCGCACGAGGACGGTCGGCAGTTCGACCGAGATGGCCTTCTCGTTGTAGAACACGACTTCGCAGGCCATGCCGTCCTCGAGGTAGTTCAGGGCGTCGCCCATCATCTCGCCTTCGACTTCGTACTGGTTGTAGTCGGCGTCCATGAACACGTACATCGGGTCGGCGAAGTACGAGTACGTCACTTCCTTGCGATCCAGCACGACGACGTCGAACTTGTCGTCCGCCTTGTACACGGTTTCCATGCCCGCGCCGGTCAGCAGGTTCTTGAACTTCATCTTCACGACGGCGGCGTTGCGGCCCGACTTGTTGTATTCGGCCTTCTGCACGACCATCGCGTCGTTACCGATCATCACGACGTTGCCGACGCGGAGTTCCTGTGCGGTCTTCATAGTAAAAAACTGTCCTGTCCAGATTAAGTAGCTTCGAGTGTGCTCGACGGCAAACGTCGCAAGCGGATTCGGTTGCTGCTGCTGGTGCCGCTGCTGCGACCCTCTTTCATGCGTGCACGATGAGGGACGCGAAACTCGAAGCGCTTGAGACGGCTGCCGTCGGATAACCGCTTATTTTAACTGACTTTTTGCGAATTCGGCGAGATTTCCGGCGAGATCGCCAACCTGTCCGAGTTCGGCGGCCCAGGCGTTGGCGCGCGTCGCATAGACGGGCAGATGCTGCGCAAAATCGGCCCAGTCCGGCGTGCCGCGGCCATTCCACGCATGCCAGAAACGTTCGAGTGCGGCGCGCGGGGCCGCTGGCAGGGTGCGGCCGTAGTGCGCGAGTGCGGCGTCGAGCTTCGGCAGATGGGCGTCGTCGGCTTGCGGGTAGATGTGCCATACGAACGGTCGCGCGGCCCATTGCGCGCGCACGAACGAGTCCTCGCCGCGCACGAAATTGAGGTCGCTCGCCCAGAGCAGAGGGTCGTAAGCGCGCTGCTCCGTGAACGCAAGCGCGTGCGCGCGTAGCGCGCCGCGTGTGGCCTGCGAGCCTGCGCCAAACGCCGGCTCCCCGAAAAAGCGCGCGAGCGCGCCGGAGATGCGGCCCTCGGGCACGAGCAGGACCACCGGCGTCGCGCCGTCGCGCCATTGTTCGAGCAGCGCGTCGACGGCGGGGTTCTCGTAGGCGAAAAGCGAGATCACGGTGGCGTCCGGCCCGGGTGGCGGACCGCCCGTGGCGCGCTGCCACCATGCGGCGCGGGCGTCGTGCGAGCGCTCGAAGTCCGCGCGCCCGGCATCGAGCGTGCGCTCCTTGAGCACGCCGCCGGTACCGGGGCCGAGGCCAGGAAAGAAGAAGTGCTTCGCGAGCGCGTAGCGCGGGTGTGGCGAAGGCCGCAGATGGAAGTCGGCCACCCAGTCTTCGGCGCTCAGATATTCGAGATTGAGCCAGACGGGCTTGCGCGCGCGCTCGGCCATCGCCGCGACATAGACGCCCGGCAGCTCGCACGCGAACGCCTCGATCACGACATCGGCGATCTGCAGTGTGTCGCCCGCATGCCCCGGCTCGTGCCAGTGCTCGACGAGTACGCCTTCGAGCGTTTGCGTGGCGCGGTCCGGGTCGAGCGCGGGGCAGAGCTTCTGGAACGCGTGCAGGTCGTCGACGAACAGGCGCACCTGCCAGCCGTGCTCGTGCGCGAGCTGGCGCGCGAGCCGCCAGCACACGCCGATGTCGCCGAAATTGTCGATGACGGCGCAAAAGAGGTCGCAAGCAATGGCGCTATGGCTGGCGGCAGTGGGTGGGGAGGCTTCTGTCATGGGTAGCGGGCGACGCGGAGAATCCAGACCGCCATGCTGCAAGGAGGTACAGCACGCCTCGCCGGCAAGTTCGGCGCAGGTTCCGTGCGGCATGGAATGATCTAAACTTGCGATTTTAGGACACAGCCATGAACGCGTCGCGACGGCGGCGCGCCATGCAACGTCTCACCTCTCTCGACGCACCGCCCGTCCCCGAAACTGGATGACCGACACCGACGTTTTCGACCCGAAAAAGGCGCTCGCGCAGCTGCCGCATCTGCCGGGCGTGTATCGCTACTACGACACACGAGGCGCGGTCCTCTACGTCGGCAAGGCGCGCGACCTGAAAAAGCGTGTATCGAGCTACTTCACCAAGACGCAGCTTTCACCGCGCATCGCGATGATGGTCACGCGTATCGCGCGCATCGAAACCACGGTCACGCGTTCCGAGGCCGAGGCGCTGCTGCTCGAGAACAATCTCATCAAGGCGCTCACGCCGCGCTACAACATCCTTTTTCGCGACGACAAGTCGTATCCGTTTCTCAAGATCACGGGGCACAGGTTCCCGCGCATGGCGTACTACCGCGGCGCGGTGGATCGCAACAACCAGTACTTCGGGCCGTTTCCGAGCGCCTCGGCGGTGCGCGAGAGCATCCAGATCCTGCAGCGCGTGTTCCAGTTGCGCACTTGCGAGGACTCCGTGTTCAACAACCGCACGCGGCCTTGCCTGTTGCATCAGATCGGGCGCTGCACCGCGCCTTGCGTGGGTGCGATCGGCGAAGAGGATTACGCGCGCGACGTGAACAACGCATCGCGCTTTTTGCTGGGCCGTCAGAACGAGGTGATGAAGGAGCTGGAGACGAAGATGCACGCGTTCGCCTCCGAATTGAAGTTCGAGCAGGCGGCGTCCGTGCGCAACCAGATGAGTTCGCTTTCGACCGTGCTGCACCAGCAGGCCATCGAAACGGGCAGCGAGAGCGACGTCGATATTCTTGCCGTGGTGGCGCTGGGCGGGCGCGTTTGCGTGAATCTCGCGATGGTGCGCGGCGGCCGGCATCTGGGCGACAAGGCGTATTTCCCCGCGCATGTGGAGCGCGCGCTGACCGACGAGGAGGGCGGCGTCGCCCAGGAAATCGACAGCGAGACCGTGGTCGCGGCGAGCGCGCTGAAGTCGCTGCCAGCGCTCGCGCGCAAGACGCTGGAGGATTACGTCGAGCAGGCGCAAGCGGACGAAGCACAAGACGATGCGGCGCTCGAAGCCGACCTGCTCGATCCCCTTGCGATGGCGGCCGATCTTGCCGGCGATGAAGACGTGGCAGGCGATGCTGAATGCGCCACACCCGCCGCCACACCCGAGCTCGGTCCGCAGGCGGATTCGCGCAAAAAGCGCGAGATCGGCATCGAATCCGAGGTGCTCGACGCCTTCATCGCGCAGCACTACTTCGGCAACCGCGTGCCGCCCGTGCTGGTGGTGAGCCACCCGCCCGCGAACCGCGAACTCGTGGACGTGCTGAGCGAGCAGGCCGGGCACAAGGTCACGCTGCTGCGTCAGCCGCAAGGTCAGAAGCGCGCCTGGCTCGCGATGGCCGAACAGAACGCGCGGCTCGCGCTCGCGCGTCTGCTCTCCGAGCAGGGCTCGCAGCAGGCCCGCACCCGCACGCTCGCGCAACTGCTCGGCCTCGAACTGGACGATCTCGCGCATCTGCGCATCGAGTGCTTCGATATCAGCCACACGATGGGCGAGGCGACGCAGGCCTCATGCGTGGTCTATCACCATCACAAGATGCAGTCGGCCGAGTACCGGCGCTACAACATCACCGGCATCACGCCCGGCGACGACTACGCCGCCATGCGCCAGGTGCTCACGCGGCGCTACGAGAAGATGGTCGCGCAAGCGGCGCGCGCCGAAGCCGACGACGCGCCAGCGCCGCCCGTGCCGGCGCCCGATCCGGCCGACCCGGATGCCGCGGCGCAAGCCAGCGAGGCCGGCGAGGCAGCCGAAGTGCCGCCGCCCGGCGGCACGCTGCCCAACATCGTGCTGATCGACGGCGGCAAGGGGCAGGTCGAGATCGCGCGGCAGGTGTTCACCGAACTGGGTCTCGATCCGGCGATGCTGGTGGGCGTGGCGAAGGGCGAGGGCCGCAAGGTCGGCCTCGAGACCCTCGTGTTCGCCGATGGCCGTGCGCCGCTCGAACTCGGCAAGGAGAGCGCCGCACTCATGCTCGTCGCGCAGATCCGCGACGAGGCGCACCGATTCGCCATCACCGGCATGCGCGCGAAGCGCGGCAAAACGCGTCAGACGTCGCGTCTCGAAGAACTGGAGGGCGTGGGGGCGAAGCGTCGCCAGCGCCTGCTTGCGCGCTTTGGCGGCCTGCGCGGCGTGATGGCGGCGAGCGTGGAGGATCTGGCGAGTGTTGAGGGTATCTCGCGCTCGCTTGCCGAGCAGATCTACCAGCAGCTTCACTGATGCGGCGGCGTCGTGAGCCAGGTCCGGCCTGGCCATTCCTTACGGTTGCTTGTGGCACGTGCGGCGACGCGGCACAATTGCATCTCCCATCATTGCCTCTCCCCGACAGATAGCGCCAGCCGATGCCGTTCAATATTCCGATTCTCCTGACCTGGCTGCGGATCCTGGCGATTCCGCTCGTGGTTGGCGTGTTCTATCTGCCGCAGACGATGCTTTCGCCGATGCAGCAGAACGTGCTGGCGATGCTGCTCTTCGTGCTGGCGGCGCTCACCGACTGGTTCGACGGCTTTCTCGCGCGCAAGTGGAATCAGACCTCTTCGTTCGGCGCATTTCTCGATCCCGTCGCGGACAAGCTCATGGTCACTGCGGCGCTGCTCGTGCTCGTGCATCTGCAGCGGCTCGACGCCGTGATCGCGCTCGTGATCGTCGGACGAGAGATCGCGATCTCGGCGCTGCGCGAGTGGATGGCGCAGATCGGCGCGTCGAAGAGCGTGGCCGTGAATTCGCTCGGCAAGTTCAAGACCGCGTGCCAGATGGTCGCGATTCCCATGCTGCTGTTCTACGCGCCGCTTACGCTCGGCGGCGTGACGCTATTCGATTCGCGCGTGTGGGGGGCGTGGCTCATCTACGTGGCAGCGTTCCTCACGATCTGGTCGATGCTCTACTACATGAAGCTCGCGTGGCCCCAGATCCGCGAACGGGGGAGCTTGTGAATCCCGGGTGTCTTTTCCAAAAAGATCACGCGAAGGGGTTGACACGATTCTGCGGGTTATACATAATCTCACTTCTCCGCTGCATGACGCAGTAGCAAGCGAGCAGATGCGGTAGAGATCGCAGAAGATAAGCCGAAGTTAGCTGAAAATTCGGCAAATTCTGAAGCAAATATGCGGGAGTAGCTCAGTTGGTAGAGCGCAACCTTGCCAAGGTTGAGGTCGCGAGTTCGAGACTCGTCTCCCGCTCCAGAATTCCAGGTGCGGCGTTTTTGCAGTAACGAAAAACGAAGTGCCGAAGCAGTAAGAGTCGCAGTAAAGCAGGACATTTGCGGGAGTAGCTCAGTTGGTAGAGCGCAACCTTGCCAAGGTTGAGGTCGCGAGTTCGAGACTCGTCTCCCGCTCCAAATGCCAAGGGGAAGCAGCGGAAGCAGCGCTTCCCTTTTTGTTTGGCAGGCTTGGGTCAGCGTATCAAGCCATCAAACAAATCTGTCCGGTCGTTGCGGGCGCAAGCAGTTTGCCCCATGTTTGCCGCACTCCGGTCAGTCCGCTTCTGGCGCGATAGCAAAGCGGTTATGCAGCGGCCTGCAAAGCCGTGTAGGCCGGTTCGACTCCGGCTCGCGCCTCCAGATGCAAAACAAAAGCCACCTGCGGGTGGCTTTTGTTTTTTGCGCCCGCATTGCCGCGTTTTTCGCGATCCGTCGACGCACGTGGCGCAAAATAGCCGGAACCCGTCCTCTCCGGACTTCCGACATGTCCATCGAACTCCCCGAAGACGCGCGCACCGAAGCGATCGCCTCCATCCAGCGCTATTTCGACGCCAACTTGGAAGAGCCGATCGGCAACGTCGCGGCGGGGGCGCTGCTGGGCTTCTTTCTCGAAGAGATTGCGCCGGCGGTCTACAACAAGGCCATTGCCGACGCACAGGAGAGTATGCAGGCGCGCATAGTCGATCTCGACATCGATCTGCACGAGGAGCCGTTCCAGTACTGGCGCAAATACGGGCAACCGCGCCGGCGCAAGTGAGCGCTGCCCAGTGGCGGGTTTGTGGCGCGCGCGGCGCGCGGCATAATCGTGGTCATTGACGATGCTTTGAGGGAAATCACCGACCATGACCGTGCAGTCCACCGCCTTGCCGCTGCCCCAATTCGACTGGCAATGGAAAGCCTTTGATGCGCTCGACGCGCGCGAAGTCTACGCCATGCTCAAGCTGCGCGCCGACGCGTTCGTCGTCGAACAGAACTGCGTGTATGGCGATATCGACGGTCTCGACTTCGGCGCGTGGCATCTGTTTGCATGGAGCGAGCAGGGCGGCGTGCGGGAGCTTGCGGGCTATTTGCGTGTGCTGCCGCCCGACGCGCAGGACGCCGACGTGCGCATCGGCCGCGTGGTGACGTCGCAAAACCACCGCGGCATCAAGCTCGGCAACGCGCTGCTCGAACGCGCCATCGCGCAGATCGAGCGTCAATGGCCGGACGTCGCGATGCGTCTGCATGCCCAGGCGCACCTGCAGAAGTTCTACGGTGCGTTCGGCTTCTCACCCGTTGGCGAGATTCACGACGAGGACGGCATCGCGCACGTGTGGATGCGCTCGGCCTGACTCGACATTCATCGCGCCTTGCGCGGCAACGCGATTCCTTTACGTGCGTAGGGTGCGCCCTTCCTCCTGACGCTTGCCGTCGGCCGTCCGCATGCCGCTTTGCCGCTCCCGCTGCAAGCGTCCACGCGCGGATAGCCGCATCCAGTGGCGCAGCGCAACCAGCGAGCCGACCACGCTCATCATCGACCCCGGAATCCACAGCAGCAGCCCGCCGATCTGCTGGTCGCGCATGGGCGATAGCCAGGTGAACGCGCGCCCGCAGATCGAATAAACCGGGTAAAGCTCGTGCGGCGTGAAGAAGATGAACGCGCCGAGCACGATCTGCGGCGGAATCGCCGCGATCACGACGAGCACGCGCTTGCCCGGCGAGAGGCGCGCGGGCGGCGCGGGGCGCGAGTCGAGCACGAGCCACCAGAACAGCAGCCCGTCGATCACCATGCTCCAGTTCATGACGCGGTAGAGACGCCAGTCGAGCATCGCGATGAAGTGGATGGGCGAAAAGAGCCAGAAATAGATGAGCCCGACGAAGAGCCCGACCGCGACGACGGGATGCATGACGATGTCGAGCGCCACGCGCACGGGCCGCGCGGCGAGCGCGGGGCGCACGAAGCGCTGCCGCCACCTGAACGGAATGCCCGCGCGCAGTGCCGCGCCCGGATAGGCGAGCGCGATGAAGAACGGCCCCAGATGGTGCAGCACCAGGTGCTGCGCGCGATGCATGAAGAACTCGTGCTCGAAGTAGTAGTCGAGACGCGTATGCAGCACGACGTAGAGCGCGCCTAGCCCGAACCAGAACGAGATCTGCCGTGCAAGCGACACCCGCGCGTGCCGCTTGCCGCGCACGAACAGCACCGCCGCGAGCAGGGTGCAGATCATCACGGTCGGCGAGGGCTCCCAGGGCTGGAGCCAGTAGAGCAGGGTCATCGCGAGCATGGCGGCGGCCTCATCGCGGATTCAACATGCTTGCGCGCGCAACTAATGGGAAATGCGGCGGCAAATGCGGCGAATGCGCGCGCGGTGGCATCGCTGCGGCCTTACTGCCCCGAGGGCGGCTTGACTGCGAACGGCGTGTCGAGCGTTTCGCCGTCCGAGAACTGCAGCTTCACGTTCACCGTGTCGCCCGGCGCGACCTTGTGCTTCGCCTTCTCCAGCATCAGGTGGTAGCCGCCCGGCGCGATGGCGAGCGTGCCGTGCGCGGGCACCGTCGCCTTGTGCGCCATGACCATCTTCTGCGTCGAGCCGTTCGAAACCGTCTGATGCAGCATGACCATGCCATAGGCGTCGCTCGATACACCCACGAGATCGACCGGCTGGTCGCCGTCGTTCTTGAGCGTCACGTAGCCCGCGGCCGGGAGGTCGTTGGGCAGCCAGCGAACCCATGCGCCTTGCGCGCTCAGCGTGCCGGCCGCGGCGTGTGCGGCGCTCGCGAAGGCGGCGAGCGCACCGAAGGTGCTCAGCGCGCAGCCGAGCGAGACGGTGAGTGACTTGAGGTTCTTCGTCATAACGTTTCCTGTTGCGATTGCTGTTGCATCAAAACCCGATGATTGGGCCGGCGAGACGGTCCGCGTTCACGCCGTATCGTGGATGACGCGGCGCAGGTCGTGCGCGATTGCGTCCGGTGTGTCGTGGTCGGTGGCGAGCAGGCGCGCGTGGCCTTGCGCGTCGAACACATAGACGGCCGAACTGTGCGTGACTTCGTAGCTGCCGTCGGGGTCGCGCTTTTCCATCTGGTAGGCCACGCGGTAGCGCCGCGCGAGCGACTCGATCTGGGCGTCGGTGCCGGTCAGGC
Organism: Paraburkholderia heleia NBRC 101817; assembly: GCF_000739775.1. Lineage (GTDB taxonomy): Bacteria > Pseudomonadota > Gammaproteobacteria > Burkholderiales > Burkholderiaceae > Paraburkholderia > Paraburkholderia heleia. Next base: position 269,464 of record NZ_BBJH01000004.1, read on the forward strand.
CGCGCGCATGCCGGGCGTCGAACGCGCCGACGTAGGCGTGCAGTGCCTGCGGCGTGTCGCGCGCCGGATCGACGCTGATGAAGAGTATCCGCACTTTGTCCGCATCGGGGCCGAGCTTCGCTATAACCTGCATCAGGCGCGCCATGGTTTCCGGACAGACATCCGGGCAATGCGTGTAGCCGAAGTAGACGAGCGTCGTGTCTCCGCGAAAACTGGCGCCCGTCACGCTTTGGCCGTTGTCGGCCGTGAGCGCGAAGTCGAGGTCGGGCAGATGGCCACTCACGTTCGTAAGCTGCCACGGTTCGCCCGGATGCGAGCATGCCGCAAGCAGCACCGCGCCCGCCACCGCCGCCGTGCGCCGCAGCCTGCGCATGCCGCCGCGAAGGCGACCGCTCAGGCGGGTGCGGAACGTGCGCAGCGTGGGATCGAAGGTGGGGAACAAAGGCAATCTCGTCGGCTCGATGGGGCTACGTTGGCCGCGCTCCTCAGACCACCGGGCTCGGCTTGTCGCTGCGACTGTAGCAAAATTGGGTCCGCGTGGTTCGCGAGCGCCCCGCTCATGCGGACCACGCGCGTCGATATGCCGCATCTTCGAGTCCCGGGATGCCTGCACAGGCGGTCGGGCCCGTACTTTCTCGATAATCGATCCAAGGCGCGGTAAGATTCGCACACTTTCCCTGGGCGCAGCCCGGGGCCATACCCGGCCAGCAGGCCGATGGGTGAAAAGAACGCAATGCAAGCACTTCCGGCAGTCCTGCCGCCTGAACAGACGGCATTTTTCTTCGATTTCGACGGCACGCTCGTCGATCTCGCGCCCACGCCCGATGGCGTGCTCGTCCGTCCGGACATGGTCGCGCGGCTGCGCGAGTTGCGCCGCGCGACGCATGGCGCGGTGGCGATCGTCTCCGGGCGCGGCATCGAGAGCATCGATGGTTTTCTCGGCATGCCCGATCTGCCCGTGGCCGGCCTGCACGGCGCCGAGCGGCGCGACGCCAACGGCGACACGCAGCGCGTCGGCTTCAACGACGAGCGCTTGCTGCACATGGAGCAGGTGCTCGCGGAGGTGGTGCGCACGCATGCGGGCATGCTGCTCGAGATCAAGGGCGCGTCGCTCGCGCTGCACTACCGGAACGCTCCGGAACACGAGGGCACCGCGCGCGCCGCGACCGAGCGCCTTGCCGCCGACTACGCCGACGCCTACGTGCTGCAGCCCGGCAAGATGGTCTACGAAATCAAGCCGAAGGATGTCGACAAGGGCCGCGCCCTGCGCGCATTCCTCGGTGAGCCGCCGTTCGCGGGCCGCAGCCCGGTGTTTGCCGGCGACGACCTGACCGACGAGAAGGGCTTCGCCGTCGTCAATGCGCTGGGTGGGTTGTCGATCAAGGTCGGCGGCGGCGACTCCATCGCGCAGACGCGTGTCGACTCGGTCGAAGCGCTGATCGGCTGGCTCGCATCGCTCGTTGCGGCCATGCCGGGTGCCCGGTGATTGCGCGCATGCCTCGCTTGACTGCCCATGCAGACTGCCTGCCTTGCCTGAGCCGAGGCGCCGCCACGCGCGCGCCACGCTTTGCCGATTTCCTGCACGGACCCCGCCCCTCATGAGCCGATTGATCATCGTGTCGAACCGCGTCGCCCCGATTTCCGAAGGCGGCCCGGCCGCGGGCGGCCTCGCGGTGGGCGTGTACGACGCACTCAAGGAAACCGGCGGCATGTGGTTCGGCTGGAGCGGGGATGTGCTTGCCTCCGGCCAGCCGCAGATCGCGCTCGAAGAGCGTGGTCCCGTGACCTTCGCCACCATCGGCCTGCTGCGGCGCGACTACGACCAGTATTACCGCGGTTTCTCGAACGCGACGCTCTGGCCCGCGTTCCACTACCGCGCCGATCTCGTCCAGTACGACCGCCACGAATACGAAGGCTATAGCCGCGTGAACGCGTGGCTCGCGCAGCAGCTCGTGCCGCTGCTGCGCGAAGACGACGTGATCTGGGTCCACGACTATCACCTCATTCCGTTCGCCCAGGCGTTGCGCGCGGCGGGCGTGAAGAACCGCATCGGCTTTTTCCTGCACATCCCGTTTCCGGCCTCGCAGGTACTGCTGGCGGTGCCGCCGCATCGCGAACTGGTGCAGGCGCTGTGCGCGTTCGACCTGCTCGGCTTCCAGACGAGGCCCGACCTGCGCGCCTTCTGCGACTACATCGTGAACGAGGCGGGGGGCACGACCGCGCTGCAGCCGGACGGCCTCACGCGCATCGAGGCGTTCGGGCAAACGCTCTGCGCGGGAGATTACCCGATCGGCGTCTATCCCGACGAGATCGCCGAACTCGCCAGGGCCGGCGAGCGCGGCAAGCCGGTGCGCACGCTCAAGTCCACGCTGCACGGGCGCAAGGTCATCATGAGCGTGGACCGGCTCGACTACTCGAAAGGGCTCGTGGAGCGCTTTCGCGCCTTCGAACGCCTGCTCGACCACACGCCGGCGCAGCGCAACAAGGTCTCGTTCGTGCAGATCGCGCCGCCCACGCGCGCCGACCTGCATGCCTATCAGGACATCCGGCTGCGCCTCGAGGCGGAGTCGGGGCGCATCAACGGCCGTTACGCGGAACTCGACTGGACGCCGATCTGGTACATCCACCGCCAGTACGAACGCGCGGTGCTGGCCGCGCTGTTCCGGGCGTCGAACGTCGGCTACGTCACGCCGCTGCGCGACGGCATGAACCTCGTCGCCAAGGAATACGTGTCGGCGCAGGATCCCGAGGATCCGGGCGTGCTCGTGCTCTCGCGCTTCGCCGGCGCGGCGCAGGAGCTTTCGGGCGCGCTGATCGTCAATCCGCTCGATATCGACGGCATGGCCGATGCGCTGGGCACCGCGCTCTCCATGCCGCTTGCCGAGCGCCTCGCGCGCTATCAGGACATGATGGCCCAGTTGCGGGAGAACAATGTCTCGGTCTGGCGCGACCGCTTCATGCGCGATCTCGGCCGCGTCAGCGTGCGACAGGCGAGCCTGCCGCCGCTCGAGCGCGCGCAGGGCTGAGCACCCGCGCCTCGCACACCCGCGCGAGCGCAAAAAGAAGCTGCTTCGGTCGGTGCACTGAAGCGGATTTTTGCGTCCGGGCGTTTGGGGCAACGCGCAGCGGGCGAGGCGCCCGCCGGCGCAGTGATGTCAGGCCACGTGCTTTTCGTCGGTCTTCTTGCTGCCCAGATGCAGCGTGGACTGCTTGCCGTATTGCTTGGCGAGGAGGTCGCGGTAGAGGCCGGGGCGGTTGCGCAGTTCTTCCGGCGTGCCGTCGTCGATCACCTTGCCTGCGCTCATCACGATGATGCGGTCGAAGTTGTTGAGCGTGGAGAGGCGGTGCGCGATCGCGATCACCGTGCGGCCCACCATCAGCCGGTCGAGCGCCTGCTGGATGGCCTCCTCGGACGCGCTGTCGAGCGCCGAGGTGGCTTCGTCGAGCAGCAGGATCGGCGAGTTCTTGAGAATGGCGCGCGCGATCGCGATGCGCTGGCGCTGGCCGCCCGACAGCTTCACGCCGCGGTCGCCCACGAGCGTGTCGTAGCCCTCGGGCATCGCCTCGATAAATTCGGCGCAGCGCGCCTCGCGGGCCGCGGCGATCACTTCCTCGCGGCTCGCCTCGGGGCGGCCGTAGGCGATGTTTTCATAGATCGAGCGGTGCAGCAGCGAGATGTCCTGCGGCACGAGGGCGATGGCGTGGCGCAGGCTGTCCTGGGTGACGTGCGCGATGTCCTGGCCGTCGATCTTGATGGCACCGGACTGGGTGGCGTAGAAGTGCTGGAGCAGCGCGAGCACCGTGGTCTTGCCCGCGCCCGACTTGCCGATCAGGCCTACGCGCTGCCCGGCCTCGATGCGCAGATCGAAATGGTCGAGGATCGGTTTGCGGTGCGGATACGCGAAAGTCACGCCCTCGAAATCGACGCGGCCGCCCTGGGCCACGAGCTCGCTGGCGTCGTCGCGGTCGGGCATGCCGTGCGGCTCCAGCAGCGTCTGCACGGCCTCGGCGAGGCGCGCCACGTGCTGGGTCACATCCACGAGCGCCACGGCCAGATCGCGCGTGCCGTGCAGGATCGTGAAGCCGAGCGAGCTGACCAGCACGATGTCGCCCGACGTCGCCTTGCCTTGATCCCAGAGCCACAGCGCCCAGCCAAGCAGGCCAGCCGACAGCATGGCCGTGATCACGGCGTGCAGCAGACGCAGTTTTTCGAGGTAGAGCAGGCTCGATCGGCGCGCGTCGAGTTCGGCCTTGACGGTCGAGCGAAAGCGCTTCTGCTCGCGGACCGTCATGCCGAAGGCGCGCACGAGCGCCATGTTGCCGATCACGTCGACGAGCTCGCCGTCCACCGCGGCCGCCCTGGACGCGAAGGTGTGGTGGCGCGACGAGCCGCGCCCGGCCAGCTTGAAGAGGATCACCGAAAGGATCGCCGAGCAGATGAGGAGGCCCGCCGCCATGAGCGGATTGACGGCGATGATCATGACGATCGCGCCGGCCACGGCGATACAAGGCGGCAGCACGTTCCACGCGGTGGTGTTCTCGGCCGTGTAGACGGCGTTCGACGTCGCGGTGATGCGGCTGGCGAGCGTACCGGGCTGCTTTTCGGCGTAGTAAGTGGGCGAGTGACCGCTCAGGTACTGAAAGAGGTCGCGCCGCAGGTCGCCCGTCACGGCGACGAAGGTATGCGCCGCGAACCAGCCGCCGACCCGCCAGAGCAGGTTGTCGGCGGCGATCAGGCCGACGAGGATGGCGAACGCGCTCCACAGCGGGCCCGGATGATGGCGTCCCGCTCCGAGCACATCGATCAGATGCTTGATGGCGTATTGCGACGCAAGCGCGCAGCCGACGGCTGCGAACACGCTGGCGAGCACGACAGCGTGGGCGAACGGATGGCGCTTGATGTAGCGGAAAAGGAACGCGAGCGGGCGCCGCGCATAGCTCGCGAGCTTTGCGTTGTGGGCGTTACGCTGAGCGATGGTCAGATGTTCCAATTGATCGGGTGGTCGGTCTGACGGAACTTCGTCCGTGCAAGTTCAAAGGAAGAGGGCGGGCGCTGAGGCGACGAAGGGCTTCGGGCGCACGGCAACGAAGGCGGACTTACCGCATTGTAAACACCCCATGCGCCTGGCGCACCGCCTGTGCCCGGCGGACGCGCATCATATCGCGACACGATAGCGCGGGATACAGATTGGGGACACGTTGTTGCAGCGGAGGTTCAACAGGAATCCCGGACCGTTTTAGAGACAGGTGTTTTAGAGATAGAATTGCAGATTGCATTCGGAAAAGCGCTGTGCTTGCTCGCAACACGCCGTCCGCCGACGGCGAACAGGTGCAGGATCGATTCTGCGCGTCACCCGCGGCAATCGCGCACAGTGGTTTCCCGCAGTGCAGCACCCAATTTAGAACTCTCTTGGAAAACAATGGGTTGCGGAGTGTTTCCGGTTTGTAACAACGTAAAGACTTTGAAATGATCTAGCCGGTATTTACCCTGGACCGGGATAATGCCGACTCGGACGACGTAGGGAATTTGACAGCTTTTCTGTCAACGGCCGCGAACCCTGCGCGTTTACCGCCTGAACCGCCGCGTGTGCGCTCTCTTGCCGCTTCACAACTGCGTCGGTCTGTGTCCGGATTTCCGGCGCGGTTAGCGGTACGGAACGCCTGTAAGGCGCGTGGCGACAAGGAAGCCGCAGCCTGCATAGGTCGATTGTCAAATTTGCAGTCTATTGCCCGATTTATTACGAGGAAGGAGTTCACCACTATGCGAATCGCTCAAATCGCTCCGTTGCACGAGGCGGTTCCTCCCAAGCTGTACGGCGGCACGGAACGGGTGGTCTCCTACCTGACCGAAGCGCTGGTCGAACAGGGCCACGATGTCACGCTGTTCGCCAGCGGCGATTCGGTTACCTCGGCAAAGCTCGAAGCGTTCTGGCCGCAGGCACTGCGCCTCGACCCCACGATTCGCGACGTGATGGCTCCGCACATGCTGTTGCTCGAAGAAGTTCGCCGCCGCGCGGACGAGTTCGACGTGCTGCACTTCCACATCGACTACTACCCGTTCTCGCTGTTCCAGCGCCAGCCGGTGCCGTTCGTCACGACCATGCACGGCCGTCTCGACCTGCCGGAACTGCAGCCGGTGTTCAACGCGTTCAACGACGTGCCGGTGGTGTCGATCTCGGACAACCAGCGCATTCCGCTGCAGCAGGCCAACTGGCAGCAGACCGTCTACCACGGCCTGCCGGAAGATGTGCTCACGCCGATTCCGGACGTCGAGCCCGGCTACCTCGCGTTCCTCGGCCGCGTCTCGCCGGAGAAGGGCCTTGACCGCGCGATTCGCATCGCCGGCCAGGCCGGCATGAAGCTCAAGGTCGCCGCCAAGATCGACAAGGCGGACCGCGCCTACTACGAAGAAGTCATCAAGCCGCTGATGGCGTTGCCGCATGTCGAGTACATCGGCGAAATCGGCGAGCATGAGAAGCGCGAGTTCCTCGGCAATGCGCATGCGCTGGTGTTCCCGATCGACTGGCCGGAGCCCTTCGGCCTCGTCATGATCGAAGCCATGGCCTGCGGTACGCCGGTCATCGCGTTCAAGCGCGGCTCGGTGCCGGAAGTCATCGAGAACGGCGTGTCGGGCTTCGTCGTCGAAGACGAAATCAGCGCAGTCGCGGCGCTCAAGCGTCTGTCGTCGCTGCCGCGCGAGAAGGTGCGCGCCGCGTTCGAGGCACGCTTCTCGTCGAAGGTGATGGCACGCAACTACGTGGCCGTGTACGAAGAACTGCTGCGCCAGAAGCATCGTACCGTGCTGCGCGAAGTCAACGCCGGCTAAGGTCCGTACCGGAACTGGACGCGCTGCGGCGCGCCCGGCTTTCCCGCTTTTCCAACGCCCCGGTGCCCATGCACCGGGGCGTTGTCACATTCGCGGCGGCGGCGGGTGAGGCGCACGCTTAATGTCCCTATAATGGCCGTGCCGTAAAATCCGCGGCGCCCGCGAAAGCGGGCTTTGCATGGGACCCGAGTAAGACGCTAAAGCGTCAACTCTGGTCGACAGCTTTGCATGGGACCCGAGTAAGACGCTAAAGCGTCAACTCTGGTCGACAGCTTTGCATGGGACCCGAGTAAGACGCTAAAGCGTCAACTCTGGTC
>NZ_BBJH01000003.1 GCF_000739775.1 Paraburkholderia heleia NBRC 101817
CTGCGTGAAATGGCAGGCGGCGCGCTCGCGGTCATCGAGGCGATGAACGCCGCTGCGGCCTGAGCATTCCCGGCGGCCATACAGGCTCGGCGTGGGCGCAACGGCTCTCGAGCGGGTGGTGAGACTCGCGCGTATGGGAACTGGTTTGATCAGCGAAGCGGCGCCCTGCGCCGCGCGGGTCAATCCTGCCCGACCGGCAGGATCAGGCGTTCGGGAATGACGGGCGGCGAGAGGCGCATGGCGGCGTAGTAGAGGACGCCCGGCACGATCAGGCCGAGAATCCACGAGATGTCCGTGCCGCCGAGTGCGTCGACGAAGGGGCCCGTATAGAAGCCCGTCGAGATGAACGGCATTTGCACCAGCACGCCGAGCACGTAGATGCTGATGGCTTTGGCGTTCCAGCGGCCGTAGCGGCCATCGGGGTTCGAGAGCGCCGGCACGTCGTAGCGCGAGCGCGTGAAGCAGTAGAAGTCCACCAGATTGATCGCGCTCCACGGCGTGAAAAACGCGAGCAGAAACAGGATGAACGCCGTGAATTCCTTGAGAAACGCGTGGCGCCCCGCGAGCGCGACGAGCGTCGAGATGCCCACCATGCCGATGATGTAGACGAAACGATGCCGTGTGGAGATCGCGCGCTTCGCGCGAAACGCGCTCACGATCGTCGCCATCGACATGAAGCTGCCATACGCGTTGAGCGTCGTGACGGTGAGCTTGCCGAACGCGATGCTGAAGTAGAGCATCGCGGCCACCGCGCCGCTCGCGCCCAGGCTCACGATATACGCCACTTCATGATGGGCGAACGCGTGGCCCGCGAGCGCGGCTGCAAACACGCCGAACACCATTGCCGCCTGCGCGCCGATCACCGAGCCGAGCCCGACGGCGAGGAATGTGCGCACGGGCGACGTCGAGCGCGGCAGATAGCGCGAATAGTCGGCGACGTAGGGGCCGAATGCGATCTGCCACGAAGCCGAAAGCGACATGGCAAGCAGGAAGCTCGCGATCGAAAAATGGCGATTGGCCAGCAGCGCGCCGATATCGTGGTGCGCAAAGAGTTGCGCGAACATGAACACGAACGCGAGCACGCCGATCACACTGGCAATGCGGCCGACGAAGTGAATCGAGCGGTAGCCGAGCAGCGTCAGCACGACGATCAGGGCTGCGAAGAGACAGATGCCCGCGGTATCGGAAACGTCGAGCAGTTGCGCCGTGGCCTGGCCGGCGAGCACCGTGCCGCTCGCGGAAAAGCCGACGTACATGATGCAGACGAGCACGATCGGAATCGCCGCGCCGTAGACGCCGAACTGCACGCGGCTGGAGATCATCTGCGGCAGGCCGAGCTGCGGGCCTTGTGCGCCGTGCAGCGCCATGACCGCGCCGCCTATGAGCTGCCCGATCAACAGCGCGACGAGCGACCAGAAGACGTCCCCGCCAAGCACGACGGCCAGTGCGCCGGTAATGATGGCGGTGACCTGCAGATTCGCGGAAAGCCAGAGCGTGAACTGGCTGAGCAGACTGCCGTGGCGCTCCGCGTCGGGGATGTAGTCGATCGAGCGTGTTTCCAGGATCTTGCGGCCATCGGTTTCGAGGTTGGCGACGGATTCAGGCATTGCCACGCATGGCTCCGAACATTGGGGTGAGTGCAGGACGCCCGCGAGCCGCGGACGATGGGAATGTTCGCATGATGTTGTATAGACAACTTAGGGGAAATTGGGGATAACCCTGTCGATGCGAGGCTTACAAAAGCCACTCGATAGGCAGGATCGAGAAGAACCAGACACTCAGGCGCTGGTTCCATGTGGTGTTCGGCTCGGTGTCGTAGCGGATGACCGTATCGTCGGAAAGGCGTGTCCAGTAGAGCTTGCCGTTCTCGTCGAGGTGCGCCTGCCAGGCGAGCTGCGGCACGCGCGTCCAGAACGCTTTTTCGATCTGGGTGGCGAGCACGGGACTGTCGATCACGAGCCCGAGTTCGGTGTTGAGGTTGGCCGAGCGCGGGTCGAAATTGACCGAGCCGACGAATACGCGCTCTGCATCCACGGCGAAGGTCTTGGCGTGCAGGCTCGACCCCGTGCTGCCGAACGGACCGCTGCCTGCGCCTTTGCCCGCAGCTTTGTCCGTACCTTTGCCCGCGCCCGCCGCACGCCGCAGTTCGAACAGCTCCACGCCGCCTTTGAGCAGCGCCACGCGGCGCCGCGCGTAGCCGGAGTGGACGGCGGAAACATCGGTGGCTTCGAGCGAGTTCGTCAGCACGCGCACGGTCACGCCCTGGGCGGCGAGCTGGGTGAAGTATTGCGTGCCCACCTCGCCCGGCACGAAGTACGGCGAAACCAGATCGAGTTCGCGGTGCGGATCGCCGACGATCTGGTGGAGCTGACTGAGGATGAGTGTCTCCTTGGGCGCCTTGCCTAGCGCTTTCGCAGGGTCGTCGCTGACCAGTTGCGTTCTGGCCCATTCCAGCGGCAGCGTGCCGTCCAGCAGGCGGCGCACGTCGGTGGTCTTGCGCAGCGCTTCGATGTATTCCTGCGCGGCCGGATCGGTGCGCGCGGCGAGCGCCGCGTGATCGAGCGTGGCGAGTGCATCGGGCGCCACGTACGGCAGGATTTGCGAGGCGGGGAATGACGAAGCGCTGGCCCAGTAGCGGTCGAAGTCGTTTGCAACGTCGGTGGCGGCGGGGCCGATAGCGAGCACGTCGAGGTCGGCGAACACGACGCCGTCGGTCGCGCCGAAATATTCGTCGCCGATGTTGCGGCCGCCAAGAATGGTTGCCACGCCGTCGGCCGTGAGCGACTTGTTGTGCATACGCCGGTTCAGCCGCGAGAAGTCGGTGAGAAAGCCGATGGCTTTGGGTTTGCGCGTGACGAACGGATTGAAGAGCCGAACCTCGATGTTGGGATGCCCGTTGAGCGCCGCGAGCGTGGGATCCAGCGAGGAGGGGATGCCGTTGTCGTCGAGCAGCAGGCGCACGCGCACGCCGCGGTCGGCGGCTTCGCGAAGTTCTTCGAGCAACAGCGTGCCGGTGAGATCGTTGCGCCAGATGTAATACTGGACATCCAGCGTACGCTGGGCGCTGCGCACGAGCGCCACGCGCGAGGCGAAGGCGTCGAGCGGGTTCGCGAGCGGATCGATGCCGGTGAAGTCGGGATGGGTGGCGAGTTCGGCCGCTACGGCTTTGCCAAGTTGAGTCGATCGCGCTTCGGCTGACGTGAGCGCCGTCGTTTGTGTGCGCTCGCCGAGCGGGGGTAACTGCTGACACGCGGCAAGACCTGTCGCAAGCGCGATCGCGCATAGCGGCAACGCCATGGCGCACCGTTTTTGCAAGCCGTTTGCCGCCAGCGCAATGAGCGATCTTTGCATGGAGCGTTCGCTTTTCCGTGTCGATCCCGCTTCGAGGCGCGAAGCGCGCGGCTTCGCGGGTGAGCGTGCAACGACGTCAGCTTACGCGATTGGCGTGGCAGGCACGCGTTGCGTTACCGACGCAGCATGTCTGCAATCGTTTGTGTGAGCAACGTCTGCTTATGCGCCTTCCGGTGAATCATGCCCACCGTGCGGATGAATGGCCGCCCGGGGAGCGGCATGAGCCGCAGATTCGGATCGCTCTGCCATTTGCCGCCTCGCAGAACCGGCAACACACTCACGCCCACGTCGTTGCGCACCAGCGAGACGATCGTTTCGATTGAGTTCAGCTCCAGGTATTCGAGCGGTTCGATGCCTAGCTCGCGCAGTGCGTGGTCGATCACGACGCCCGTCGGCACGCGCCGGTCGAAACGCAGAAAGCCACGCTCGCGCAGGATGCGGCGCGCATCGTCGCCGGTCGTCGCCCGGCTCGTTACGAGCATGAGGGGCTCCTCGTAGAGCGGCGCCCACGCGAGCGACTCGTGAAGCGAACCATCTGCACTGCCAACCACGACGGCGAGATCCACGTCGCCGTCTTCCACCATGCGCGCGAGCTCGTTCGAGCGCGCCGAGGTGAGGCGCACTTCGAGTTCCGGATGGCCTGTTTTCAGATGCGCGACGGCCAGCGAAAGCGCGCCGATCACCGATACCACCGCGCCGATGATGATCGAGCCGCGCATCGTGTCGCCCGCGCTGGCGGGCAGCTCGTCGATCAGCGCGAGAATGTGCTCGACCTTCGCGCAGATCTCGCGGCCTTCGCGCGTGAGCGCGACCTGGCGCGCGCGGCGGTCGAAGATCTGCCGCCCGAGCGCCTCTTCGAGTCCGCGCATCTGCAGGCTCACGGCCGCCTGAGTGAGCGCGGTTTTTTCCGCCGCGGTGGCGAACGACCCGCTGCGCGCGACGGCCTGCAAGGTGCGCAGCATGCGTAGGGTTAGCATGTAAATAAAACTTAAGTGTCGAGAATAAAATATTAATATTTTTTTGCCTGATCCTTCAAGATAATCGATAGATCGGCCTGAGCCGTGCGCGCCGCAACTGAGTGCGGCGATGCGCGTGCCGCTGCTTTCGTTCATTACCGGAATCCGGACCTCCATGACGCGCTTCAACTGGCAAAACCCCTATCCGACGCCGCGCCTGCCGGTGTTCGCCCGCAACATCGTTTCGACGTCGCATCCGCTTGCCGCGCAGGCCGGACTGCGCATGCTCTGGAAAGGCGGGAATGCCGTCGACGCCGCAATTGCCGCCGCAGCCGCCATCACCCTGGTCGAGCCGGTATCGAACGGTCTGGGCAGCGACTGTTTCGCGCTCGTGTGGGACGGCGCGAAGCTGCACGGCCTGAACGCGTCAGGCAATGCGCCGGCGGCCTGGAGCGTCGATTATTTCCGCCGCAAATACGGCGAGGAAAATGGTCTCGCGAAGCAGCCCAAACGCGGCTGGGACACGGTGACCGTGCCGGGCGTGATCGCGGGCTGGGAAGCGCTGCATGCGAAGTTCGGCAAACTGCCGTTCGCGGACTTGATGGAGCCGGCCATCGAGATCGCCGAGCGCGGCCACGCAGTGGCGACTATCGTCACCCGCAAATGGCAGGCGGCGATTCCCGAATTGCACAATCAGCCGGGCTTTGCCGAGACTTTCATGCCGCACGGCCGCGCGCCCGAAGTGAGCGAGCGCGTGTGTTTCCCCGGCCATGCCGCCACGTTGCGGCGCCTCGCGGAACACGGTCCGCGCGACTACTACGAAGGCGAACTCGCCGGGCGCATCGCCGCGTTTGCGCGCGAAGGCGACGCGGCGCTCACGCTGGACGACCTGCGCAACTATCGCCCGGAATGGGTCGAGCCGATCGGCAAGAACTATCGCGGCTACACGGTCCACGAGATTCCGCCGAACGGGCAGGGCATCGCCGCGCTGATCGCGCTCGGCATTCTCGAGCAGTTCGACATGGGCTCGCTCGCGCTCGACAGCCTCGAATCGCAGCATCTGCAGATCGAGGCCATGAAGCTCGCATTCGCCGACGTGTATCGTTATGTTGCCGATCCGCGTTCGATGGAAGTCACGCCCGAGCAGATGCTCGACGACGGCTACCTGAAAGCGCGCGCGAAGCTGATCGACCCGAAGCGCGCCACGCAGTTCGACTTCGGCATGCCGCGCTCGGGCGGCACGATCTATCTCTCGGCGGTGGACGAGCGCGGCATGATGGTGAGCTTCATCCAGTCGAATTACATGGGCTTCGGTTCGGGCGTGGTCGTACCGGGCACGGGCATCGCGCTGCAGAACCGCGGCTGCGGGTTTTCGATGGACCCGGCCTCGCCGAACGTCGTGGAGGGCGGCAAGCGCCCGTTCCACACCATCATTCCGGCGTTCCTCACGCAGCAGGTGGATGGCCGCCAGGAAGCGGTGATGAGCTTCGGCGTGATGGGCGGCGACATGCAGCCGCAAGGGCATTTGCAGTCGGTCGTGCGCATGCTCGACTACGGCCAGCAGCCGCAGGCCGCGTGCGATGCGCCGCGCTGGAAGGTCAACCGCGACTTCACGCTCGACATCGAATCGACGTTCGATCCGCAGACGGCGCGCGCGCTGCAAGGGCTTGGCCACGAGATCAAGGGCATCGACGATCCGTACATGGACTTCGGCTCGGGCCAGTTCATCTGGAAGCTCGATCGCAACGATCCGGAGCGCGGTTATGTGGCCGCGAGCGACACGCGCCGCGACGGGCTCGCAGCGGGTTTCTAGGCGGCGAGCGGCGTTTGCCGCGAGCGGGAATGCCTCGCTCGCGGTATACAGCGAACCATGAGTAGACCAAATAAAAAGGAGGAGGCTGACATGGAGAGCGGTTCATCGGTTTCGGGAGCGCCGCTCAGCCGCGGCATGGTGCGCCGCATCGTTTTCTCCTCGTCGATCGGCAATGCGCTGGAATGGTTCGACTTTCTCGTGTACGGCTACTTCGCGCCGATCATCGCGAAACAGTTCTTTCCCGTGCACGACGAATGGCTCTCCACGCTGCTGGCCGTCGGTACCTTCGGCATTTCGTTTCTCATGCGTCCGCTCGGCGCGATCGTGCTGGGCATCTACGGCGACCGCAAGGGGCGCAAGGCCGCGCTCACACTCGCCATTGCGCTCATGATGGCGGGCACGTTCGCCATGGCGGTCATGCCGCCGTACGCTTCGATCGGCATCGCCGCGCCGTTCCTGATCCTGCTCGCGCGGCTCGTGCAGGGCTTCGCGGTGGGCGGCGAATTCGGCAGCGCGACGGCGTTCATGGTCGAGCACAGCCCCGCGAAGCGCGGCTACTACGCGAGTTGGCAGTTCGCGAGCCAGGGCGCGGCCGCGATTCTCGCGGCGGCGTTCGGCGGCGTGCTGGCGGGGTGGCTGCCGCCCGACCAACTGCACGCGTGGGGCTGGCGCGTGCCGTTCTTTTTCGGCCTTGTGCTCGGGCCCGTGGGCTGGTACATCCGCTCGCATCTGGATGAGACGCCCGAATTCGTCGCCACCCAGCAAGCGAATAGCGAACAGGATGCGCGCGCAACGAATGAGCCGGGACTCGGGCGCCAATGGGTGAACCTGCTGCTCGCGGTGGGCATCGTTGCGCAGTCCACCGTCGGCGTGTATATCCTCCAGCTCTACATGCCGATGTACGCAGTGAAGCAGCTCCACATGGCGGCGGCAACCTCGTTCGGCGTGGTCGTGCTCAACGGCGGTCTGCAGTTCGCACTTTCGCCTGTGATGGGCGCGCTCTCGGACCGCATCGGGCGCATTCGCATCATGCTGACCACGTCGATCCTGCTTGCTTCGCTTACCTATCCGATGTTCGCGCTGTTGCAGCGTCACCCTACGCTCGGCTGGCTGCTCGTGCTCCAGGGCGCGGCGGGTATCTTCAAGGCAGCCTATTCGGGCCCGATGCCAGCGCTGATGTCGGAGATCTTTCCCGTGCGCGTGCGCTCGGCGGGGCTTTCGATCGCGTATAGCCTTGGCGTGACGCTTTTTGGCGGCTTCGCGCCGACGATTGCCGAGGTGCTGATTCACGTGACGGGCGATACGCTCGCGCCTGCGTATTACGTCTCGCTCGCCGCCGTGATCTCGGGTGTTTCGCTCGCGATCGTCGGTTGGCGCACGCTGCGTCAGGCTGCGATGCGCGCCACGCTTGCGAGCTGACAGTCCGAAGTCCGAACTGACCCGATTGTCGTTGCGCCCGTAGAAAAGCCCTGTAAAACAGGGCGTGAATGCAGGCGCGGTGTCGTTGCACGACTTCTTCGTGACTACGCGTGGGCCGCGCTGAAGCGTCGCCGAAGTGGTGATATAGTCGCCCCCTTACCGCCGTCCGGCGGGGCGATCATTACGTTTTGTCAGGTTTCGGGAGAGTATATGGCAGTCGAATATCGTGGCTTTCGGGTCACTGTCGATGCGAAAGCAGACGCGACGGACACGCAATGGCTGTGCCGCGCGGTTCTGGAGGGTGTTGACGCACAAGTGGAAACGGCCAGGCTGCCTTCCGTGGAGCTTGCGATCCCCAAGCTGAAGATCGATGTGCTGATGGCGCTGAGCGCGATCGAGCAGTCGGCCAAGCAAGCCGTCGACGAGTATTGGCACGCCAGGCAGCCGGAAATGGCCTGATGCTTCAGGCGCTGGCAACCCCGATGCGGTTGCCGCGCTTCGCGCTCAACGCGCAGTCACCACATTGCGCGGCGTCCACCAACGCCGCTTCGTTCACGGGTCCCCCACGCGCCGTGTTGATCGGCAAGAGCCACCGTTTCATGCGCGCGCATGCCGTGGCGTCGATCCGATCCCGCGTTTGCACGGTCAGCGGACAGTGCAGCGTGATGATGTCGCTTTCTTCCAGCAGGGTTTCGAGCGGGACGTCGCCCGCTTGCGCGTCTTGCGCGCAGCGAGTGCCCGGCTCGCTTGCCCGATCCGCCAACTGCGTTGCCGACGGGGAAATTCGCAGCCTTTCCATTTGCTCAAGCCAGATTGAGCAAGCATCGATTATCAAAGGGGTCGGTCCGGTTCATCATGTCTCCCATAGTCAGTCGCAGACAGTCAGGAGACACAGCCATGCCACGACCCCTCGAAGGAATCCGCGTTCTGGAGCTCGGGCAGCTCATCGCGGGTCCGTTTGCTGGCCGCATGCTCGCCGAATTCGGCGCGAGCGTCATCAAGGTGGAGCCGCCCGGCGTGGGCGATCCGCTGCGCAAGTGGCGCCTGCTGCACGACGGCACGTCGGTCTGGTGGGCCGCCCAGTCGCGTAACAAGGAATCCATCACGCTCGATCTGCGCACGCCCGAAGGGCAGGACGTGATTCGCCGCCTCGTTTCGGAAACCGACGTGCTGATCGAAAATTTCCGCCCTGGCACGCTCGAAGGCTGGGGCCTCGGCTGGGACGAACTCAGCGCGATCCATCCCGGCCTCATCATGTTGCGCGTGTCGGGCTACGGGCAGTCGGGCCCGTATCGCGACCGGCCCGGTTTCGGCGTGGTCGCCGAAGCGATGGGCGGCCTGCGCCACCTGAGCGGCGAGCCCGAGCGCACGCCGGTGCGCGTGGGCATCTCGATCGGCGATTCGCTCTCCGCGCTGCACGGCGTGATCGGCATCCTGCTGGCGCTGCGGCACCGCGAGCAACAGGGCGGCAAAGGGCAGGTCGTGGACGTCGCGCTCTACGAGTCCGTGTTCAACATGATGGAAAGCCTGCTGCCCGAGTATTCGGTGTTCGGCGCCGTGCGTCAGCCGGCGGGCAGCAGCCTGCCCGGCATCGCGCCGAGCAACGCCTACCGGTGCAGCGACGGCAAGTACGCGCTGATCGCGGGCAACGGCGACAGCATCTATCGCCGTCTGATGGACCTGATCGGCCGTCCGGACCTGGGCAGCGATCCGGCGCTCGCGCAGAACGACGGACGCGTCGCGCAGGTCGGTCGCATCGACGCCGCCATCGGCGAATGGACCGCGCGGCACACGCTCGACCAGGTGCTCGCGGCGCTCAACGAAGCGCGCATTCCGGCGGGCCGCATCTACGACGTCGCGGACATCGCGGCCGATCCGCATTACCACGCCCGCGGAATGATCGTGGACGACACCTTGCCCGACGGCACGGCGGTGCAGGTGCCCGGCGTGGTGCCCAAACTGTGCGGCACTCCCGGCACGATCGAGCGCAGCGCGCCAAAACTGGGCGAGCATACCGACACGGTGCTGGAATCGATAGGCGTGGACGCCGCAACGCGCGAAGCATGGCGCGCGCGCGGCGTGATCTGAACGGAGAGCGGCAAGATGACGACAGGAAATCAGGACAACTTCAAGGGCAAGGTGCTGTATCTCAACGAAGTCGCGACGCGCGACGGCTTCCAGAACGAAGCCGCCTTCATCGACACCGACGACAAGATCGCGCTGATCAACCGCCTGAGCGCCTGCGGCTACGCGAAGATCGAAGTCACCTCGTTCACGTCGCCCAAGGCGATTCCCGCATTGCGCGACGCCGAGGCGGTGATGCACGGCATCGAGCGCGTGCCGGGCGTCGTCTATACGGTGCTCGTGCCGAACGTGCGCGGCGCACAGCGCGCGCTGTCATGCAACGTGGACGAAGTGAATCTCGTGATGTCGGCAAGCGAGACCCACAATCGCAGCAACCTGCGCATGACGCGCGAGCAGTCGTTCGCGCAGTTGCGCGACGTGATCGAAGCCGTGCGCGGCAAGGGCGTGGCGATCAATGTTTCGCTCTCCACAGCAATGGGCTGCCCGATGGAAGGCGACGTGCCCCCGGAGGACGTGCTCGGCTGGATGCGGCGCTTCGCCGAACTGGGCGTGCAGGGCGTCACGCTTTGCGATACGGCCGGCATGGCGCATCCCGCGCAGGTGCGCGCGTTGTGCGAAAGCGCTGCACAGGCGTTCGGCACACTCGAATTGACGCTGCACTTCCACAATACGCGCGGCATGGCGCTCGCCAATACGCTTGCGGCGCTCGATGCGGGCATCGTGCGCTTCGACGCCTCGCTCGGTGGCCTCGGCGGCTGTCCGTACGCACCGGGCGCGAGCGGCAACGTTTGCACCGAAGAGCTCGTGCACATGCTCGAACTCGACGGCTACGACACCGGCGTCAATCTCGCTGCCGTGCTCGACGCCGCCGCGCTGCTGCCCGGCCTGATCGGCCATGACGTGCCCAGCCAGATTCTCAAGGCCGGTCGCCGCCTCGACCTGCATCCGGTGCCGGAACGGGCGCAAGGCATGCCGGTATGACGCGCGTACTCGTGACAAGGAGCGAAGCATGGCGTTGATCGACCACCTCGACCATCTGGTGCTGACCTGCGTGGACCCCGAGGCCACGAAGTATTTCTATACGGAAGTGTTGCAGATGCAACTGGAGACCTTCGGCTCGGGTCGGCTCGCGTTTCGCTTCGGCAACCAGAAGATCAATCTGCATGTGCGTGGCGCGGAATTCGAGCCCAAGGCGCATGTCCCGGTGCCGGGCGCGCTCGATTTGTGCTTCATCGCCGCGGTACCGCTCGATGCGGTCATTGCGCATCTGGCCGGGAAGAACTGGCCGATCGTCGAAGGTCCGGTCGAGCGCACGGGCGCGACGCAGAAGATTCGCTCCGTCTATGTGCGCGACCCCGATCTGAATCTCATCGAAATCTCCGAGCTGATCCAGCCCGGTTGATGCCGCTTGCCTGTTTTCGCCGTTGAGCCGGGGGGGCGCCGGTCCGGCGGCGAACACACCGGCCCGCGTGGCCGGCGCGCGGACGTGCATCGCTGCACGTCCGCCTCCACCTTCCCACATCGGCACTTCCTCCCAGGCCCGCGATGCAGGACAATCGTCTTTCGCGCCGGCTTTGCCCCATTCATCATGGTCAATCCACTTCACTTCGATCTGCAGTCGCTGCGGGTCTTTCTGCTCGTCGCGGAACACGGCAGCCTCACCAAGGCCGCCGAGCACGGGCAGCTCACGCTTTCGGCCGTCAGCAAGCGCATAGCCGAACTCGAAAGCGTGACCGACTGTGCCTTGTTCATCCGCCGCGCGCGCGGCGTGGATCTCACGCCCGCGGGGCATGCGTTGCTGGAGCACGCCACGCGCGTCGTCGATCAGGTGAATCGCATGGCCACCGAAATGAGCGACTACGCCGCCGGTGTGCGCGGGCACGTGCGCATGTGGGCGAATACGTCGGCGATCGTGCAATTTCTGCCCGTCGATCTCGCCTGCTTCCTGAATGAGCACCCGGGCATCAAGGTCAGTCTCGAAGAGCGGCTGAGCCACGAAATCGTCGAGGCGCTCGGCGCGGGCAAGGCCGACCTCGGCGTGTTTGCCGACAACGTGCCGGCGCCCGGCATCGAGCGGCGCCTCTATCGCCGCGACGAACTCGTGCTGCTCGTGCCGCGCAGTCACCGCTTTGCGCAACTCGACGTGATCCGCTTCGCCGATACGCTCGACGAAGACTACGTGGGCCTGAGCGATGGCAGCTCGCTGCTCACGCGCATGACGGATGCAGCATTTGCCATTGAGCGATCGCTGAAGCTGCGCATCCAGGCCTCGAACTTCGACGGTGTGTTTCGCATGATCGAAGCGGGGCTGGGTATCGGCGTGCTGCCGCGCGACGCGGTGAGCGACGAGCGCGGCAAAGCCGGCGTCGTCAAGGTGAAGCTGGCGGACACGTGGGCCACGCGCACGCTTTGGATCGGGATGAAGGCGGATAGCGCGCCAAGCTCGGACATCGTGAGCCTGTTCGACTACATGTCGGCGCGCGCGGCGCAATGAAAACCGGGGCGGCCCTGCGTGACGCGGCGGCCGCCCCGATGATCCAGGGATGCTCGAGGCATCGGCCGGTCAGACCGGATTAATCTCATCCTGGCTGCGCCGCGTGGTGAGCGGGCCGAGCGCACGCAGGGTCACCGCGACGATGGCCAGCGCGGCGGAGATCACGCCGAACATGGCGAGCGGGCCGTGCTGCGTGAGCACCGGCAACAGGATGAACGGCAGGGCGCTGCTCATGATACGCGAGAGCGAATAGGTGCTGCCGATCGCTGTCGAGCGCACACTGGCCGGGAAAATTTCGGCCTGGTACACGTGGTAGGCGTTGCTGAACACATTCGACGCACAGGTCGTCAGCACGCCGAAGCAAACGATCAGCGCAGCCTGTCCCGAGTAGGCGAAGCCAAGGCCAAAAATCGCAATGGAGATGAGCGACGCGATCACGAGCGTTCGCCGCTCGATCCAGTTGAGCAGCGGCACGGAGAGCAGCGAGCCGATCGGGTAGCCGAGAAACGATAGGGCGACGAACAGCGTGCTGCCTGTCACATCGATGCCGCGGCTCTTCACGACGACGCCCGCAAGCGTGCCGAAGCCGTAATAGCCGAAGGCCTGGAACAGGTGAAACACGACGAGCATGACATAGCGCCTGTCATAGGGCGCGCGCCGCAGCACGGCAATGCGCTCGGAGAGGCGCAGCGGATGCTGGCGCACTTGCGGCTCGGCAAAACGCTTCGGCATCTGCGCGCCGGCGCTTTGCGCGAAGCGGCCCAAGGTGGCATAGGCCTCGTCCGAGCGGCCTTGCGCCAGCAGCCAGCGCGGGCTTTCCGGCAGGCGGTGCTGCACGGCCAGCACGAACAGGGCGCCGAGGCTGCCGATGGCGAGAATGATGCGCCATCCCGCGATGCCGCCAGGATGGATCGGATTGAGCCAGACCGCGAGGAAACCCACCAGCGGCACCGCGACATACGAGGTGGTATAGGCCCACGCAGCGAGCCGGCCGCGTTTTTCCTTCGGCAGGATTTCGGAGAGGAAGCTGTCGGCCACGGGGTAGATTGCGCCTACGCCCACGCCCGTCAGAAAGCGGCAGACCACGAGCATGGTGGCGTTCACGGAAAAGGCAGCGAGCAGCGAAAAAGCGCTGTACCACATGAGCGTGAACAGGAAGGCGCGCCGACGGCCGATGCGGTCGGCGAGACTGCCGAGGAAGAGCGAGCCGAAAAACATGCCGACGAAGGCCGAGGCAAGAAGGAGCTTGAACGCGAGGCTGTGCGCATCGAGTCCGTATTCGTTCTGCAGCGCGGAGCCGATCGAACTGACGAGGAAGATCTCGTACATGTCGAAGAAGAGGCCAATGCCGATCACCCACACCACGAAGCGGTGCAGCGCGCCCACGGGCATGTCGTCCATGAAGCGGCTGAGCGTGACGCCTTGTGGGCTTTGAAACGGGGCTTGCGCGGCGAGCGGGCGGCGTGGCGCTTCGCCCGGCGCGCTGCCGCCCAGGTCGAGGGGATGGCTGTTCATGCTGTCTCCAGTATTTTCGATGCCGCGTCATGAGCCGCGGCCGGGGCGCAACTCCGTACGAACGGTACGGAGCAGGCGTGATGGCAAGTGTGGGAGATTTTCGCGCGCGCGAAAATTGAGGAAGGGTGAAGCGTGCTTTCCCGCGGGGAAAGGGTGGGGCGGGGTGGCGTGCCCGTCATGTCCCGGCGCGCTGGTTGCCCTATTTTGATTGCCCCTCGTCCACGCGCCGTATGCGGGCGGGCGTTGGACAAACCTCAAGATGCGCAGCCAAGACGACAAAGTGGGCAATCGACCGACGACAGAGATTCTTTCGCGTTGTGATGCACATATTTTTTTGTCTTTTAGCGAACGCTAAACTCTTCTCGAAAAACTCCCCTCCACAAACTCGCGTAGTTGCGTGGTGTCCGGTCCTCGCATAGGCCGCCGTCGTCAGCACCGAGGCGTGTCCCAGCAGCGCCTGCGCCACCGGCAGGGGCACGCGATTGTCGACCACTAGCGTACGCGCGTAGCCGTGGCGCAGCCAGTGCGTGGAGGCGGCCTCGAGCGCCGCGCGCATCCCTGTCTCCTGGAACGGCAGCCGCGCCGCAGCCAATGCAAACACCGCCGGCACCTCGTCGTAGAGGCCGCTCGCACCCAGCGCGCGGCCGGGTGCGCCGTGGATGAGCGGCAGGGTGTTCGCCGGGCAGCGGGTCGCCGGGTAACCCGCGCGCGCACCGGTACCGGGCAGCGATGCGCCGCCACACAGCCTCACGCTGGCATTGTGCACACGCAAGCGGCCGATCCGGCAGGGTTTTCAAGGTGCGTTCTGGACGGCGGGGCATGGGCGGATCTTGTCAGAAGGTGATGCTGGCCGGCGGGAACCCCAAGTCAGAAGGGCGCGTTCATCCTGGCACTGACTCAATCGCGCACACCGCAACTGTCACAAAAATGCCACAATTCCGCTCTTGGCTAACGTCCGCTTCTAACGCGGGCAGCGAATGGGGGCAGAAAGATGATCGGAAATCTCGAACTTCTGTCGCGCTTGCTGATGGCGGCGCTGCTCGGCAGCGTGATCGGCTTCGAGCGTGAGCGGCTGAACTGGGCGGCAGGCCTGCGCACGCATATGCTCGTCTGCGTCGGGGCCGCGCTGATGATGCTGGTGTCGGCATTTGGGTTTGCCGACGTGCTAGGCGAGAGGAACGTGGTGCTCGATCCGTCCCGGGTCGCCGCCCAGGTAGTTTCCGGTATTGGCTTCCTCGGCGCGGGGTCGATACTGCTTCGTGGCGAAGTGGTGCGCGGGTTGACGACGGCAGCGAGCCTCTGGTCGGTCGCGGGTATCGGCCTGGCGGTGGGTGGTGGCATGTACACGGCCGCCATTGGTGCGACGGTCATTATCATGATTATCCTGGTCGGTGTGAAACCGCTGGAGCGGCGCTTCATTTCCGTGCGCCAGCAGCACACCGTACAACTGCTGGTCGAGCGCGGCAGTGTCTCGCTGGACACCGTCCATCAGGCGCTGGGCACGGGCAGTGTTCGCGTCAAGCAGTTCATTGTCCAGCAGTCGGAGGATGACGCCGATCTCGACGATGTGCAGATTGCTCTGTCGCGGGTGAACGCGGGCGAGTTCTCGACGATATGCGCGCGCCTCGAAGCCATGTCGGGCGTGCGCGAATGTCGACGCGAGAAATGAGGCGGGGCGGCATCCATGACCCGAAGCTACGCCTATGAAAGCTTCGCAACAGAGGCTGACGCGCTCATAGGCGGGTATAGCGCCGCGTGCAAACTCGTCGACGATCTGTTCCGC
Organism: Paraburkholderia heleia NBRC 101817; assembly: GCF_000739775.1. Lineage (GTDB taxonomy): Bacteria > Pseudomonadota > Gammaproteobacteria > Burkholderiales > Burkholderiaceae > Paraburkholderia > Paraburkholderia heleia. Next base: position 15,417 of record NZ_BBJH01000003.1, read on the forward strand.
CCTGAGCGGCACCTCCTGTCTGGCTGCGAACGCGGCTTATTTCGATTTCGGTGGCCGTCCGGTCTTGACCGGTTCGACCGCCTTGACGGCCGCAAGAAGACGTTTCGTCGGCCCGGATGCCAGCAGGAGCAGCCCTGCACGGACGAGTTCGCTCTTCTTCACGGCCAGACCAGCATCGAGGCACCGCTGTTTGAGTGCCGCGAGCTGTTCGTAGTCCTCCCTGGGCATCGTGAAGGTGTCGCGCACGACCTTTTCCTGTTTGACATGGTCTCTACGGTGCCGGACAGCGCGCGTGGATTGCGCTTCGACTGGCATTACCTTCGCGGTCTGTGGCTTGGCCGCCACATGGCGGGATTGCGCAGTCTGGAGCGACTCCCCGCCGGTCACTGCCTTGTTGGCACCATCGTCCGGGGATACGTGCGTTCGCTTGCTGCTTCTGCTCCTGGTAGCCTTTGGCTTCATGATTTTTTCGGGTTTGACAAACCGTACAAACAGTTTATCGTCTTTCTGGCAAGAGGGAGTTTTCTATGCCGGATAAACACATTTCCAGCCAGTACGATGCCGACCTGGAACGCCTGTCGTCGAGATTTTTCGAGATGGGCGGGCTGGTTGAGTCCCAATTGGCCGATGCGATGGACGCGCTCAGCCGCTTCGACACGAATCTGGTCGAGAAGGTGTTTGATGAGGAGCACCGGCTCAATGCGATGGAGGTCGAGATCGATGCCGAGTGCAGCAACATCATTGCGCGGCGCCAGCCCATTGCATCCGATCTGCGTCGACTGTTGGCCTTCTCCAAGGGGACCAGCAATCTCGAGCGCGCAGGCGATGAAGCGCGCAAGATCGCAAAGCGCACGCGCAGAATCGCGAATGACGCTACGGGCAGGAGCATGAATATCGCGGAAATCCGGTCATCTGGCCAGATGGCGGGCACCATCTTCCACGATGCGCTCGCTGCATTCGCGCGGCTTGACACGGTCGAGGCAGCCCGGATCCTGCGTGAGGATGAGGCGATCGATGAGCAGTACCGCGCATTCGTGCGCAAACTGCCAGCATTCATGGCGGAGAATCCCCGCATCATCTCTTGCGCGCTCGACTACGTGTCCATCGCGTCGGCCATCGAACGGATCGGTGATCATGCGAAGAACCTGGCAGAACTTGTCATCTATGTGGTCAAGGGCAAGGATGTCCGTCACATTTCGCGCGACCGACTTGAGCGCGAGGCACTGGATAATTGAGAGCTATATCGGTGGCGTGGAGTCCCGCAAGCGGTCGCGCCGCCGAATCTTTCCGTGTTTCCTATCGGCGCCCCAATGAAGAAAAGGCGCCTGATTCCTGCATCGACCTTACCAGAACGTCTGCGCTTTGCGGGGGCGGCCGCGAGCTGTTGGTCAACGCATACACCCAGTTTTCGGCCAGCGGCACGATTGGCCGCATCTGCACCTTTCCTGCAGACGAACCGGCTTGCGCCGTGAAGCCGTCGACAACCGCAATACCCACGTTCGCCTCGACCAGCGCGCGCGCCAGTGCGTAAGTCTTCACCGATGCCTTGATTTCGGGTTCGACGCCATTGAGCCACCCCATTACCGTGGCACCCAGTGGCGAGGCGGTATCGAGCGCAATGAACGGCTGGCCCGCGAGATCGGCGGGTACGGCGGGGCGGTCGAGCACGCTCTTTGGCCACCAGTCCGGTGGGGCGATGACATACAGGTCGAAATTGCAGACGGGCGTTGTCACGAGATTGGGCTGAGAGATTGCCTGCATCGTGAAACCAATATCTATCTCGCCGATCAGCAGCCAGTAGATCATCTCGCGTGTAAGCGACGAGACCAGCATGCACTGCGCGTCCGGGAACGCGCGGCCCCACGCCGCCAGCGCGTGGGGCACCAGATGATGGGCAAGCGAAGACGTCGCAGCGATCCGCAACGGCGCTTCCTTGCCCGCCGACAGGTTTGCCACGACCCGGTGAACGCGCGCCAGCTGATCGTCGAGCGGCTGCAACTCTTCCTGCAAACGCAGCGCCTCAGGCGTCGGCACCAGTTTGCCTTTCGACCGGACGAACAGCGCGAACCCGAGCGTGCGCTCCGCGTGCTGGAGCATCTTGCTGACCGCCGGCTGCGAGATGTTCAGCACCTTGGCCGCTCCTACCGCGCTGCCCGTCTTCATGATGGCAGAGAATACTTCGATGTGTCGAAGGCGCATGCGGGCTCCTTTCCGTTTGCGAAAAGTATATAGCCTGTGGTTATAGCCCATCGATTTTGTCTCATTCGACGATCCGTCCATCGCGCTTCTATAGTCGTTTCCGACCCACATACAGTTGCACCAGGAGACGCACATGGAAGCACAAGCGATCAGTCCCGCATACACGCGGATGCAGAAAATGGTTTGTCTCGCCGCCTTGTTCCTCGCGTGGGCAATCGGCTATTCCGACCGGATCGTGATGAGCACCGCGATTATCCCGATCAGCCGGGAATTCGCACTCGACGCCGCTCGAGCCGGTCTGCTGCTCAGCGTGTTCTACGTCAGCTACGCCGTGATGCAACTGCTCGGCGGATGGCTGTCAGACCGCTACGGCTCGCGTGTCGTTGTCGTCATGTGTGTCGCGTTATGGTCGCTTTTCACAGGGCTGACGGGATTGGCCTGGTCGTTCGGATCGCTGCTGGTGATCCGTTTCATGTTCGGCGTCGGCGAGGGATTTTTTTCGCCGGCCAGTTCGGTGACGGTCGCTGAGACGTTTCCGAAGCCGGAGCGTGCGCGCGCCAAATCGTTTCTCATTTCGACCGTGTTCCTTGGCAATGCCGCAGGCTCCGCGGGCGTCGCATTCGCCGTCGTGTATCTCGGCTGGCGCAGTGCGTTCCATATTCTCTCGGTCGTCGGTCTGGCCGTCGCCATGATGCTGTGGCTCGCGCTCAGGAACGGCGTGGCCGGCCAACGCGGCAGGATGGCGGCGCGTCCGAAGCACCAGCTGCGTGAACTCATCCGGCGTCCCGACGCACTGAAGCTGACTTTCATCTGGTTCGGCACCAGCATCGTCTATATCGGGATGATTTCGTGGATGCCGTCCTATCTGCTGAAGGCTTATCGCATCGATCTGCTGCATGTCGGTATTGCATCGACGATTCCGTATCTGATCGCGTTTCTCGGCACGAACGTCGTGGGCTGGCTGCTCGACCGTCACGGCAAGGGGCGCGAAAAGCGCTTCATGATGGCTGGCGCGCTCGGCTCGGCGGTGTTTCTCGCGCTGATGATCTCGACGACGTCGATCACGCTGCTGGTGGTGTATTGGACGCTCTGCCTGCTGTCGTTCAACTTCGTCTATGCCACGGTGTTCTCGATCCCGCTCAAGTATTTTCCGGAGCATCTGATCGGCAGCGCAACCGGCCTGATGAATTTCGGCGGCCAGATTGCCGGCTCGCTCGCGCCCTCGGTAATGGGTGCGTTGATTGTCGAGTTCCACGGCAGCTATCTCGTCGCGCTGTCGTTCCTTGTGTCGAGCGCGCTGCTTGCTTTCCTCGTTGCCATCACGTGGCGCGCGCAACCGCATTTTCCCGCCTGAGCCAGCCATGCAGATCAATGCCGAACTTGACCTTATCGTCCACGGCGGCATGCTGATCGACGGGTCGCGTGCGCCGCGCGTGCGCACCGACATCGGTATCAGAAGCGGACGAATCGCCGTCATCGGCAACCTCGCGGATTGCGAGGCCACCGCACGACTCGATGCAAGCGGGAAGATCGTCGCGCCAGGCTTCATCGATTCGCATGCTCACGACGACCAGGCGGTGCTTGCGCAGCCGGACATGACGGCCAAGATCTCGCAAGGCGTGACGACCGTCGTCACCGGAAACTGCGGAATCAGCATCGCACCGTTTCGCGACGCTACTCCGCTGCCCGCGCCGCTCAATCTGCTCGATGCCGGCGACAGCGAGCGCTACGCGACGTTCGGCGGTTATCTCGCCGCGCTGCGCAGCGCGCCGTCTGCGGTGAACGTTGCACCGATGGTCGGCCATTCGACGTTGCGTGTGCTGACGATGGATACGCTCGATCGCCCCGCACGCGCCTTCGAAATCGCCGCGATGCGCGAATTGCTCGAGGAAGCGCTGGCGGCGGGTGCAATAGGCATATCGACCGGCACGTACTACCCGCCCGCGGCTCACGCACCAACCCAGGAAATCATTGACGTCTGCCGTCCGCTCACGGGCACCGGTGCGGTCTATGCCACGCATATGCGTGACGAAGCGGACAGGTCGATGGAATCGCTCGAAGAGAGCTTCCTGATCGGGCGCGAACTCGGCTGCCCGGTCATCATTTCGCATCACAAACTGTTGCGCGCGTCGAACCACGGCAAGTCGGCCGTGACGCTGCCGCGTATCCGCAAGGCGATGCGCTGCCAGTGCGTGGCGCTCGACTGCTATCCGTACAACGCCAGTTCCACGATGCTGCACCTCGACCCCGCGCGGCTGTGCGAACGCATTGTGATCAGTTCCAGCGAGCCGCATCCGGAACAGACCGGCCGGGAACTCGGCGAGATCGCTGCCGGCTGGTGCGTCACCAGGGAAGAAGCGGCAGCGCGGCTCCAACCCGCGAACGCGATCTATTTCGGCATGGACGAGGGCGACGTGCGCGCGATCCTCGCCTTCGATGAAACGATGATCGGCTCGGACGGCCTGCCCGTCGGTGCGCGGCCGCATCCACGTCTGTGGGGCACATTCCCGCGCGTTCTCGGGCACTACAGCCGCGATCTGCGTCTGTTCGATCTCGAGACGGCGGTATGGAAGATGACGGGTCTGACCGCGAGGAATTTTGGGCTCAGCGGGCGCGGCACGCTGGCGGTGGGCAACCATGCCGATGTCGTCGTGTTCGATCCCGAGACGATCCGCGACATCGCGAGTTACGAAAGACCGATCCAGCCGGCCGAGGGTATCGAGGCCGTGATCGTGAACGGCGTGCTGACATGGCGCGCCGGCCGGCATGCGGGCGCGCGCGCGGGGCAGGTCGTCACGCGCAGGATGTCCGCTTCATGAAAGTCCTCGTGATAGGCGCAGGCGTCATCGGGCTGTCGACCGCCTACTACCTGCACACCGATGGCCACGACGTCACCGTCGTCGACAGCAACAGCGGCGCCGGCACGATGGCGAGCTACGCCAACGGCGGGCAGCTTTCTTACAGCTACGTTGCGCCGCTCGCCGGACCCGGCGTGCTCGGCAAATTACCCGCGTGGCTGTTGCGCGCCGACTCGCCTGTGCGCTTCAGGCCGTCGCTGGACCCGGACCAATGGCGCTGGTGTCTGAACTTCTTGCGCGCATGCAGCCAACGGCAAAGCGACCTGACGACGCGCCGTCTGCTGAGCCTGGCGATGTTCAGCCGCGCACTGATGCATGAGTTCGTTGCCTGCGAACCGGACATCGCCTTCGACTACGCGAATAGCGGCAAACTGGTGCTTCATCGCGACCCTGCTTCATTCGACAAGGCATGCCGACTGCTCGACTATCAGCGAACACTGGGTTGTGAGCAGCAGGCCATGACCGCCGATGAGTGCATAAACGCAGAACCGGCCCTTGCGCATATGGGCAGGCGCCTGGCGGGCGGCATCTATACGGCAAGTGAGGACAGCGGCGACTGCTATCGCTTCTGCGTCGGTCTTGAGCGGCGCTTGCGGCGTGCAGGTGTGCGATTGCGCTTCACCACCCGCATCAGCGACCTTCGCGAGGATGGCAGGGGGCGGATCGGCGCTTTCGCCGGACGGGAGATGCTGGACGCCGAGCAAATCGTGGTGGCGGCGGGAACGGCCAGCGCTGCGCTGCTGCGGCCGCTGCGCATCCGGCTGCCGCTCTATCCGCTGAAGGGTTACAGCCTGACCGTGAACGTCAAAAGCCAGGCCGCGGCGCCATCGATCAGCGTGACCGATTTCCAGCGCAAGATCGTGTATGCCCGTCTCGGCAACCGGTTGAGAATCGCCGGTATGGCCGATCTGGATGGACAACGCGCAACGATCGATCCGTCGCGCGTGGCCGCGTTGAGAGCGGAAGCGCAGGCGGCGTTTCCCGACGCCGGTCACTACGCATCGGCTGAACCGTGGGCCGGACTGCGGCCCGCAACACCGGCGGGCACGCCAATACTCGGGCGCACGCGATATCGAAACCTGTGGCTGAACGTCGGTCATGGCGCGTTGGGCTTTACGCTGGCGCTCGGCAGCGGTAAAGGGATGGCCGACAGAATCTCTGGCCGGGAGCGCAAGCCTGATGTGGACGAGTTTTTGCTGTGAACGCATGATTTTTAGGTTTCAGGGGCGAATGAAGCACCGGGCGGAATGGTGAATACCGCGATCCAGTCGAACTGAAGCTCGGCGCGTTCAAGGCCGAGTTCAAGAGCCAGATGGAGCTCTATCTGCGCTGGTTGGCCAGCCATGAGCAGGAGCCGGACGAGCAACCGCCAATCGGAATCATCCTTTGCGCCGGAAAGAAGCAGGAGCAGATCGAATTGCTGGAGCTGGGAAAAAGCGGCATCCATGTCGCGGAGCATCTGACCGTGCTGCCGCCGCGTGAGACGCTCGAGGCCAAACTGCAGCAATCCATCGAAGCGGCGCGAGGGAGGTTACACGATGAGCGGGACAAGGAGTCAATCCAATGAGCAGCAGGGGCGCACATCAACGTACACACCAGCGTAGTGGCGAGATGTCAGCTGCTGGATGACATCGGCTGCGACGACAGGCGTGGAGACCGTCATGGCAATGGCAGCGAATAACGGCTATGCGCCGATTCTGAATCTGCTCAATCAAGCACGCCAAACTCAATCCGCTGGCTTCACGATATCTTCGTGCGTTGCACGAGGTCTGCAGCGAAAACACAGATGCCGCGACCACGAGTATGATCGAGGACTGGATCGATCAGGCCGGGCAACGTGTATGGTTCCTGCTCGAAACAATACGCTGAGCCTCGCTCGCGCTGTCGCGGCGATGCAGGCATTATCGTTGTGTCGGTGCACTGTCAAACGATGGTCAACCAGATCGGAGCTTGACACGCTGAGATGCCCTGATCCCGACTGACGCCCCTCATCGCCTTCGGCATGCACGGCCCGCGACGACCATGAGCAAACCGTGGAATCTCGATGACATCCCGCCCCAAACGGGCCGGCGTGTTGTCATCACTGGTGCAAACAGTGGCATTGGCTATCAGACAGCCGCAGTCCTGGCTCGACGCGGCGCCGAGGTTGTGCTCGCGTGCCGCGATGAGCGGCGCGGCGCTGAAGCGCTCGCTCGCCTGTGCAGAGAGGTGCCAGGAGCCCAGGCGGAGCTTGCGCGGCTCGATCTCGCCAGCCTCGCATGCGTGCGCGCGTTTGCGGACCGCGAGATCGCGTCATGTAAGCCGATAGATCTGCTCGTCAACAATGCGGGCGTGATGGCGCCGCCTCGACGGCTAGAAACCGCAGACGGCCTGGAACTGCAATTCGGCACTAACGTGCTTGGGCATTTCGTGCTGACCAGGTTGCTCCTTCCGGCGCTCGAAATGGCGGCAGGCAACTCGAGGGAGCGGCCGCGCGTGGTGACAATTGCCTCGATCGCCCACAAGCAGGGCCAGCTCGACTTCGACGACCTGCAGGCAACGCGAAGCTACCGACCTATGGCCGCCTACAGGCAGTCGAAGCTCGCCAACCTCATGTTCGCGTTAGAACTCAACCGGCGTCTTCGCGCTGGCGGATCACGCGTCATGTCGGTTGCCGCCCATCCCGGCGTTGCGAACACGAATCTGTTTCGCAGCGGCTGCCATTCCTCCGTTGGCCACGCGGCGCGCGCCGTGCTCGGCGCTTTTATCGGCGCCTTCCTGAACAGCGACGTCGCCGGTGCGTTGCCGATGCTCTATGCCGCGACGGCGCCCGACGTAGTCGACGGTGGCTACTATGGCCCGCTCGGCCTCTTCGAGGCACGGGGCGAACGGGTGGGGCCGGCAAAGATCGCTGCTCAGGCGAAAGACGAAGACGATGCACGGCGACTCTGGCAGGTGTGCGAGACGTTGGCTGCTGCCTTGATGGCCGCATAGGACCATCTCGTCAATTCTCGCGGCGCATCGAGCGAACGATTCGGGCAAACGACGGCCCCGATCTTGTATCGCCGGCGAAACCAGCTTGCACCTGATATTGGGCGCGGTATAGCCAGTGTTGAGAATTTAATTCGGTTAGCTAATCGAATACACGCGGTCGTTTCAGATTGCGCCGTTAGTCGGTGGTGCGTTCGGGCGAAAGATGACGAATTTGTAACCTGCCCGACATATTTCGGTTGGTAGCGAAGTCGCAGAATGCCTTAGGCGTTCGCGACCGATGGGTGTCGCACGGACCCCCAAAAGGGCGGCACGGCGGACATCCGAACCGTTTATTCACCGAGTAAGGATTAGCATCATGAAATCGTTCTTTAAAGTCGCTTTAATCTCGGGTGTACTGAGCATTCCGGTCTTTGCCTTTGGGCAAACGCCATCTGCGCAAGCGGACGGCGCTCCCACTGCGCGCGGAGAGGTACGTGCCGATCTCGTTCGCCTCCAGCAGGCGGGCTATCGTCCACTCCGGAATCAGTACCCTGCGGACATTCAGGCAGCGGAGGCGAAAGTCCCGGTATCGAATGACTCAGGCGGCGTCGCCACTGGCACGAGCGTGAGCGGCGCACCTGATGAAGCGAGTGTTGGTTCGACGGCGGAGCAAATGCTTTACCGCCATCATTGAGGAGAATGGCCGCGAGTCGGCGCGTCTTGCGCCGGGCACCCCGTGAAATAGGCCGCACGATTACGCAGCGACTTCGGACTTCAGCAGATCTTCGATTCGTATGGGAAGGTCGCGCACGCGAACACCCGTCGCGTGATACACGGCATTCGTGATTGCCGGCGCAACGCCGGCCATGCCGATTTCGCCGATCCCGCGCGCGCCGAGCGGATTCAGTGCATAGTCCGGGTGGTCGAGGAATGTCACGTCGATCGTCGGCGCATCGGCATGGGTCGTCATCATGTAGTCGGCGAGATTCCGGTTCAGCGGAGCACCGGAGCGCGTGTCGTACAGCGTTTCTTCGAAAAGCGTCATGCCCACGCCCATCACGACGGCGCCTTCAATCTGGTTCAAGCCGGTGCGCCCGTTGATAATCGTGCCGCCGTCGATCACGCTCAGTACCTTGCTGACGCGCAGGCGAGCGGTGTCGGGTTGCCACGTCACCTCGACGAAGTGCGCGCAATACGAGTGGATCGACACCTTCGAGGCGTCGGCGTCGTCCTGGCTCGGGCCGGAGCGGCCTTTGCCCACCACCACGTTGATCCCGGCCGGCCCGAGAATGCGCTCAAATGGTACGCCCGCACCCGGCGAGGTGCCTTTGCGATAGACCATTGTGCGAGCGAATTCGAGCGTGTCTGCCGACTGGCCCATGAACGGCGAGCCATCTGTGCCAGACGCTGTGGCGAGCACCTGTTTTACTGCCGCTTGCGCGGCCTGCAACGTAGCCGGCACGAGCGACGCGGTCGCCATCGAGCCGCCCGAAATCGGTCCAGGCGGCAGTCGCGTATCGCCGATCGCCACCGAGATTTTTTCGAGCGCGATGCCCGTTACGCTGGAGACCATCTGCGCGAGGACCGTATAGGTGCCGGTGCCGATATCCTGAGTAGCCGTTGCCACGCGCGCCGTTCCGTCGGCATGGAGTTCGACGACTACGTCCGCGGCAAGACGTCGTGCAGCCCAGGAGCCGGCGGCGACGCCCCAGCCGACCACAAGTCCACCGCGCCGCATCGAGCCGGTGGCGGGCGTGCGCGACGACCAGCCGAATTTTTCCGCGCCAGTCGTCAGGCATTCCTTCAAATGCCGCGAGGAGAACGGCACATTCAGACTTTCGTCGATGGCTGGCTCATTAATCAGACGCAATTTCACCGGATCGATGTTGAGCTTGATGGCCAGCTCGTCCACGGCTGATTCGATCGCGAAGAGGCCCGGTACGGCACCGGGTCCCCGCATCGACGTGCTCGGAGCGATATCTCGGCGCGCATAGGCCGCCGTCACGCGCAGGTTCGGCGAGCTGTAGAGATAGCCCGTGGTTTCGCCGCAATTCTCCTTTCGTGTCTCGCGACGCGCCGTTTGATAAACGTAGTCCTGCTGAATCGACGTGAAGCGTCCCTCCGGTGTCGCCGACAACCGCATGCGCTGCTGCGTGCTGGTGCGATGGCCCACATTGTGGAACATCATCTCGCGCGTCACCACCAGCTTGACCGGCCGCAGCAGATTGCGCGCTGCCGCACCGGCTAGCAGCGAGTGCGACCAGGGAAACAGCTTGCCGCCAAATCCCGATCCAAGGTACTTCGTCATGACCCGCACACGATCTTCCGGCACTCCGAGCATTTGCGCCATCGTCGCACGCTGGTTTACGATCGACTGTGACGTTTCGTAGAACGTATAGTTCGTGCCGTCGAAGACGGCAAGCGTCGCATGCAGTTCGATCGGGTTGTGTGTCTCGATCGGCGTCGTGTAGGTTTGATCAAGCTTCAGCGCTTCGGGCGCCGCGGCGAAAGCGGCGTTCGCGTCGCCGCGTTGCGTGTCCACGGAAGGTGTGACTTCTGCGAGCATCAACGTGCGTACATCTGGTTGGCTGGACGCGTATTCGCCCTTCACCGCGCGCGCGGCCGCGGTTGCCTGCTCGAAGGTGTCCGCGACGACGACGGCGATGTACTGCCCGAAATAGTAGATGGTGTTGTCTTCGAACGGCGGACGCTTTTCATCGATGCGCGCATCCGAGCCGATACCGACGCGATAGAATTTCCCGATGTTCTCGTGCGTAAAGATGGATCTGACGCCGGGCATGTTGGCGGCGGCCGCGGTATCGACGCGCGTCATGTGCCCCTTGGCCACGGCGGCGCACACCGGCACCGCGTACAGCATGCCGGGCAGGTGGAAATCCGACGTATAGGTCGCTTGCCCGGTTACTTTGAGCGGACCGTCAATTCGTGAAAAATCGCCGCCGATCGCTGGCGGGGTAGTTCGTTTGGCAAATGGCATGTTTTCTCCGCGGGGCGGCCGTGTCAGGCAGTCTGAGTGGCAAGCTTGAGCGCGTGGCGTATGCAGCGTTGCACGAGTTCGACCTTGAAGGCGTTCTGGCTTTGGGGGCGTGCTCCCTGAACGGCCGCAGCGGCCGCGGCGCGAAACGCCTCATCGCTGGCGGCGCGGCCAAGCAAGGCGGCTTCCGCTTCATGCGTGCGCCATGGCCGCACGCCGACACCGCCCAGCGCGATCCTGATGCGCTCGATCCTCCCTGATGCTACCAATGCCACTACCGCTGCCGACGCTAGCGCGAACTCGTACGAGGCACGGTCACGCAGTTTCAGATACACCCCACGATTGCCAGGCGCAGACGCCGGGAGCGTCACGTGAGTAATCAGTTCACCGGGGTTCAGGACAGTTTCGCGCTGCGGCGTCTTTCCCGGCAGCAGGTAAAAGTCGTCGATCGCGAAGCTCCGCTTCCCTTCGCTGCCTTGCGTGTGGATGGTGGCCTCGAGCGCCGTCATCGCCACGCTCATGTCGGACGGATTCGACGCGATGCAATGATCGCTCGTGCCAAGAATCGCCAGATTACGGTTATAGCCGCCGATTGCGGAGCACCCGGTGCCAGGCTCACGCTTGTTGCACGACGTCGTGGCGTCGCGGAAGTAGATGCAGCGCGTGCGCTGGAGCAGGTTTCCGCCGGTCGTCGCCATGTTGCGCAACTGCGCCGACGCACCTGAAAGCAGCGCCTCTGAAAGGACAGGGTAGTGCGTCTTGATGAGCGGATGATTCGCGAGATCGGAATTGCGCACCATTGCGCCAATCGCGACCCCGCCGCCGGCGTGGGATTCGACCTTGTCGAGCGGCAGCCTATGGATGTCGAGCACCTGCGCCGGGTGCTCCACGCCGAGCTTCATCAAGTCGATCAGTGTGGTGCCACCGGCAAGAAACCGCACGGACGTGTCGCCTTGTTGCCCAGCGGATTGTGCTTGCGAGAGTTTCAATGCCTGCTCGACGCTGTCGGCACGTTTGAGTTGAAAGCTTTCCATATCTGCGCTCAGCTCAAGCGTTGCCGCGAACGTGCTGGATCGCGGCGATGATGTTCGAATACGCGCCGCATCTGCAGATATTGCCACTCATGGCTTCTTTCACGTCATCGTCGCCGTGGCCGTAAGGCTCGTTGAGCAGCGCGACGGCCGACATGATTTGCCCTGACGTGCAATAGCCGCATTGAAATCCGTCATGCTCGACGAACGCGGCCTGAATGGGGTGCAGACGGCCTGGAGCACCTATTCCTTCGATGGTCGTGATTGCCTCGCCTTCATGGGTGGCGGCAAGGCTCAGGCACGAATTCACCCGCTTGCCTTCGACGTGCACCGTGCAGGCCCCGCACTGGCCGTGGTCACACCCCTTCTTGGTGCCGGTCAGACGCAGATGGTCGCGCACACAGTCGAGCAGTGTCGTGCGCGGATCGATGTTCAGATTGTACGCAGTACCGTTGACGTTGAGCCGCACTTGCACAGTGGCGCCTGAGGCGGCGTCGTCCGCTGCGGGTGCTTCATTCTTGTTCGGCGCGCCGGTATCCGCGAGCGCGGCGGTATGCAGTTGTCCGGTACCGATTGCGACACCCGCCGCTCCCACGCGCGCCAGAAAGGAACGGCGCGTAACGGGCGTCAGGGCCAACGCCGAATTCTCTTCACCCGCTTTCTCTTTTGGGGCTTCGTTGTTCATGAATCAAATTCTCCGCGAAACAAGGATTGAAATGGACGAACACCATCGCCCTTGTTCTTGCGGATGGTATAGAGGCGGGTTGGCGAAAACGTGGCCGATAACTGACGCGCGAATGGCGAGAGGATGGCAATTTTCTTTTTTGACGCGCATTCGGGAGCGGGCAGACGGCGTCAACCGGCGTACGCGTCGGGAAGAACTGATCGGCGGCGCTCGGTCTCGCTGCGTCGGAAGCAGAATGAGGCCATCATGGCTTCGCTATTTTTTCACGTACTTCGTGTACATTTCCGGGCGGAAAGCAGGTACCCGAACAGTGCCTTCTGGTGCATGGATGCAGAAGCTGAAATAATCGCCTGGGGGCTCGTACTGCCGTAACGACGGCCAGCGCCGATGCGAAAAGAGCGCACCGCTGGCATACTCTCAAATCTCATCGGGGCGCTGCTGCGCTTGCGCAGACACCGCGATGCACACAGCAAGGACCCAGACCATGTCTTATTCTGCTTTGACCAAGGGAGCCGTCGCCGTCGTCACGGGTGGCGCGGCGGGCATAGGCCTCGCGGCGGCAAGGCGGTTTGCTGCACTCGGACTTCGCGTTTGCATTGCGGACCGCGGCGCCGATCGAATTGCGCGTGCCGTGGAAGAAGTCGCCGGGCTGAGCGCGCACGGCGCGCAGGACGTGTTTGGACTCGAGACGGACGTGAGTCTCCTCGACGACGTGCGCCGTCTTCACGCGGCCGTTACCGAACGATTCGGTGGCACTGACGTGCTGATGAATAACGCCGGCATTCAACCGGGCAGTGGCATGTTCGGTCCCGCCGAAGTCTGGACCCGCGTGCTGGGCGTCAACCTGTGGGGCGCCATTCACGGCACGCAGGTTTTTGTGCCCGACATGATCAAGCGCGGCCGGCCTGGGCTCGTCATCAATACCGGGTCGAAGCAAGGCATCACGACGCCGCCCGGCGACCCGGCGTACAACGTCTCGAAGGCCGGGCTGAAGGCTTTCACCGAAGCGTTGCAGCACGAACTCCGCAATACCCCCGGGTGCGGGATCAGTGCGCATTTGCTCATTCCTGGCTTCGTGTTTACCGAACTGACGCGCAACGGCCGAACCGAAAAACCTGCCGCGGCGTGGACACCCGAGCAAACGGTCGACTTCCTGCTTGAGCGCCTCGAAGCCGGCGACTTCTATATTTTGTGTCCGGACAACGATGTGCCGCGCTCGCTCGACGAGCGCCGCATGCTGTGGGCCGTCGGGGATATCGTCGAAAACCGGCCAGCTTTGTCGCGCTGGCATCCGGACTATGCTGCGGCGTTCGAAGCCTTTGTCAAACAGCCGCGCTAAGGGCGCGCTCAATACCACGAGGCGAAGCGCGCTATGTGGCAACCCAGTGAAACCTATCCGGACCCCGCGGTCGAGGTGCTCGATCCGCATTTCAGAAAGTACCGAATCACGAACGCCGCGGTCGAGCGACTCGCCACTGGTACGCGTTGGGGCGAAGGGCCCGTATGGTTCGGCGACGGGCGCTACCTGTTGTGGAGCGATATTCCCAATAACCGCATCCTGCGATGGGACGATGAAACTGGCGCTGTGTCGGTATTTCGCAAGCCCTCCGGATACGCCAATGGCAATACACGTGATCGCCAGGGGCGGCTCGTCACGTGCGAACATGGTGAGCGGCGGGTAACGCGCACCGAATACGATGGGTCGATAACGGTGCTCGCCGACCGCTTCGAAGGCAAGCGGCTGAATTCGCCCAACGACTTGGTGGTCAAGAGCGATGACAGCATCTGGTTCACCGACCCGGACTTCGGCATCACGACGAACTACGAAGGCAGGAAGGCGGAGCGCGAATTGCCGACGCATGTCTATCGCCTCGATGCGGCCACCGGGCGCTGCGAGATTGTCGCCGACGACATCGTCAATCCCAACGGATTATGTTTCTCGCCTGACGAACAACGGCTCTATATCGTCGAATCGGGTTCGAAGCCGCGGCGCATCCGTGTCTACGAGGTCGTCGACGGGAAGCATTTGAGAAACGGTCGGGTCTTCGTCGATGCGGGCGAGAACGGTGCGCCAGACGGCTTTCGTTGCGATGTCGATGGCAATCTTTGGGCAGGCTGGGGCACCGGAGCCGGGCTCAATGGGGTCATGATATTTGCGCCCGACGGCGGCGCCATCGGCCGTATTGCCCTTCCCGAACGATGCGCCAATCTCTGCTTCGGCGGGGCGGCGCATAACCGTCTGTTCATGGCGGCGGGACAATCGCTCTACGCGCTATATGTCGATGCAGCGCCGGCGGTCGTGCGCTAGCTGCCGGTCCCGATGCGTGTCGATTATTCGTAAATCCGAAAAGATTCGTAGTACGAACCGGGACAGGGAGGCTGAGAGTCTCCCGCAGATCGGGCATGGCACGGTTCGCGCCGCTTGCCTGTCAATAGCCCAGGTGCCTGTCGAAGAACCGGGTGATTTCAGCGAACGCCGCTCTTGCCTCCGGCACACGGTCATCCATTTGATATTGAGCGTGTGACATTCCGTCAAAAACCTCGAGTTGCGCTTCGACCCCGGACTGCTGGAGCTTCTGGTGCACGCGGACGGTGTTGCTGAGCAGCAGGTCGCGAGTCCCGGTCGTCAGAATGGCTGGCGGAAATCCACGCATGTCGCCATATACGGGGGAGAGGAGCGGGTCCTTCAGGTCATGGCCGTGCGCGTAGACGTCCGCCGCGGCCTGGCAGAATCCGTTGCGCGACACCAGCACGTTGTCCACTTTCTCATTCGTGTAGAACGAATCGCCAACCTTCGTGAGGTCCGACATCGGCGTGCCCGGGGCTATTGCGCCAGGCACCGGGAGCCCGTCGTGTTTTAACCGCAGCATCAGTTCGAGCACCAGCGCACCACCAGCCGATGTTCCGAAAACGCCCACGTTCTTCGAGTCGTGTGTGCTCAATACCGATTTGTAGACCGTTTCGACGTCGTCGAGCGCCGCCGGAAAATACGCCTCGGGCGGCATGCGGTAGTCCACCGAAATCACGCGGTAATGTCCGAGGCCGGCCATGATCATGGCTTCGGTCGTACCGGATTCTCCAGGGTACAACTCATAACACCCGCCATGAATGTGGATGAGCACCTTGTCGCGATGTTCGGGCGGGATGTCGTCGGGCGTCACGATATATGCCCGCACGCCGCCGATCGTCGTCGGCTGCACCGTCACGCCGAGGCGCTCCTGCATGGCCGGGATGTTTTTCAGGACCGCGGCAGCCTGGATATTCGCGGCTTTTCTCCACTCATCGCCTGTCGTCCACTGGGCGTTCCAGTTGGGGTTGTCGGGCGCTGCAATGAGTTTTTGCAGCTCGGGGCTGACATCGCCCGGCACCGGCACGGTTTTCGCAGGGACTTGCCGCGGTGTGAGCGCAACGCCGTCGGCGTGCGCGACGCCCGCAGCACTCGCAAACGCGGCGCACGCCAGCAAAAGAAATTTCGTGAGCTTCATTCTGAATTGGCTTGAAGTTTGAAAACCCGATTGAACTGCGTCTCTGCGTCTCTGCGGCGAAGCGGAGATGCGGCGGGGCGCGGAGCCGGCACCTGGGCTGAGTGCCCAGGCTCCGGCGATTCTTGACCGGCTATCGCTAGCGAGGCAAGGACAGGGGCGATCGTGACGACGATGACGTCATGGGAGTGTGCCCGCCGGTGGGGCCAGGGCGGTCTGGGCAAGGGCGTCGGCCGACCATCCACCACCGACAGCATGGATCAACTGCACGTTCGCGCTCAACTGTCGGGTTTGAATATCGAGCAGGGCGCGCTGCGCGTCGAGTGCCATGGTCTGTGCCGTCACCACGTCGAGATAACCGATGGCGCCGTGCCGATATTGCGTCAGCGCCAGGTCCACCGCATGCTGCGCGGCCTGCGCCGCGTCGCGTTGCTGGCCCAACGCCGTGCCGAGATCCGACAGCAGAGACAGGTTGTCTTCGACCTGCTGGAAGGCGGACAAGACGATACCTCGATAGATCGCGCCCGATGCGTCCATTGCGGCCTTTGCGGCATCGAGTTGCCCGCGTCGCAAGCCGCCGTCGAACACGTATTGGACAAGCTGCGGACCCACCGTCCAGAAGAGATTAGGTGCACTGAAGAGGCCCGCATAGGCGGCGCTTTGCAGACCCGCCTGCGCACTCAGCGTAATCGATGGGAAGTACGCGGCGCGCGCGACGCCGATTTTCTCGTTCGCCTCAGCCACGCGGCGCTCCGCTGCGGCGATGTCCGGCCGCCTCTGCAACAGCGCGGAAGGCACGCCGACCGGGATCGAGGGCAACGAAAGCGACGCGGTTTCTTCAGGCAGTGTGAACCCGGACGCCGACGCCCCGACCAGTACCGCAATGGCGTGCTCGAGCAGCGCGCGTTGCGCCAGGTTTTGCGACAGCATCGATCGCGTAGATGACAACTGTGCCTGCGCTCGCGATACGTCGAGACCCGGGACGATCCCGCCGCCATGGAGCGTTTGGGTCAGTTGGAGCGCCTTCGCATAAGCGACCACCGTTTCTTGCAGGAGTTGGGTCTGTTGATCGAGGCCACGCAGCTTGACGTAGCTGTCGGCAAGTTCGACTTCGAGGCTCAGTTGCACAGACGCGAGATCGTCCTTCGTTGCCTGTGCCTCGTCCTTGCCCGCTTTTACCGAGTCGCGCACGCGGCCCCACAGGTCGAGGTCATAGTCGACCTCGCCGCCAAGTGTCACCGAGTTGTAGTAGTCCGGCCCGCCGACGCGTAGTGGCCGCGTGGCCGATTGCCGGTTACGTTGTGGAATCGCGACCGCTGTGACACTAGGGAAAAGACCGGAGCTGACCTGCTCGACGAACGCCTGAGCTTGCTGATAGTGCGCGAACGCAACGCGCAGATCCGTGTTGTTCGCGATGAGCCGCACCTCGAGGTCGTCAAGCTGCGTGTCGCCGTACATCTTCCACCAGCCGTCGCGGCTCAACCGGTCGGAGGGCTTCGCGTCGACCCACGGGCCCATCGTCCGGTATTGCGAAGCGACTGGCGAGGGCGGCACCTTGTAGTCCGGCGCGAGCGAGCAGCCGCCAATGAGCGCCGCACCGGCGAACAAGGCAGGCAACGCCCACGGCAAGCGCCGCGCACGCGGCTGGATTGCAGTCTTAGCCATGGACGCTTACCTTGTTACCGCCGGTCGCGACTTCGACGGGGTCGCCATTGGCGAGCCCATCGGGCGGCATATCGATCACACGGTCGTTCGGCTTGAGACCCGAACCGATCTCGACGGCGTCGCCCAGGTCGCGTGCAATCGTTACGTCCTTGAACCGCACGTGGCCGCCTCGGTCGAGCGTGGCAACGCGCAGCCCGTGGCTGTCGAACACCAGTGCACTGGCTGGCACACGCAGTGCGTTCGCTTCGACGGGCAACCTGAACTGCAGGCTCGCGAACCCGCCAGGCAGCAGCTTGCCTTCGCTGTTGTCGACGAGCAGTTGCACAAGCGTCGAGCCCGAATTCGCGTTGACCGCATCGGCCGATGCAATCACCTTCGCAGTGAATTGCTGGTCCGGGTAGGCAGGCACGGTCAGCGTGGCGGTCGTCCCCTCATGGATCAACGGCACGTAGTTCTGCGGCACCTGCACATACACACGCAACTGCTTCACATCGGACACGGCGAAAAGTTCCTGTCCCGCGCCTGCGCTGCCCGCGTTGATCAGTGCGCCGACATCGGTCTCACGCGCGGTGACGACGCCATCGAACGGCGCAACGATGCGGGCGAAGCCCTTCATCGCAACAAGGCGGTCGACGTTGGCCTGCGCCGCGGCGACGATCGCTTTCTTGGCGGCGTAGTCGCCCGTGCGCTGGTCGACGTCCTGCTGGGCGACCGCGTCCGTGCCAAGCATCGCCTGCCAGCGTTTCGCCGTCGTCTGCGCCAGTGCCGCATTGGCCTTGGCAGTGTCGAGATCGGCCCTGGCCTGCGCGAGTTGCTGGTCAAGCTCCGGCGTTTCGATCTCGGCAAGCGCTTGACCGGCCTTGACGTGCGCGCCGATATCGACATTCCACGCCTTTAGATAGCCGCTTACGCGCGCGAAGATCGGCGCGCGCGAATAAGCCTGCAGTTCGGAAGGCAACGTGAGCACGGGGCCGCTTCCCTCGCGTGCAGGCGCGATCACGCTCACGGTCGGCACGGCCTGTGCATCGGTCCAGGCCTTCAGCTTGCGCGCATCCGTGGCGCGCAGCACAAGGCCCGATGCGACCGCGACCACGACAATCGCGACGCCTGCGAGGGTCGCAACCGCGAGCCGCCGCGGGGCTCGCGTGCGTGCGATGGCGGGCTCGGAAACGGACTGGCGGGCGGATTCAATCGGTTCAGACGACATGAGCGGTACCTTCCGAGGCAAACGAGTCGGGAGTAGCCGCGCGCCCGCGGCGCGCGTGGATAATG
The DNA here is from genome assembly GCF_000739775.1 of Paraburkholderia heleia NBRC 101817. Classification (GTDB taxonomy): domain Bacteria; phylum Pseudomonadota; class Gammaproteobacteria; order Burkholderiales; family Burkholderiaceae; genus Paraburkholderia; species Paraburkholderia heleia. The sequence continues at coordinate 34,553 of NZ_BBJH01000003.1, forward strand.
CAGAAAACGACGGGCACGAAAAAGAGCGACGCCGTCGTTGCGAAAAGCAGGCCGCCGATCACCGCGCGGCCGAGTGGCGCATTCTGTTCGCCGCCCTCTCCGAGCGCGAGCGCCATTGGCGCCATGCCAATGATCATTGACAGCGCGGTCATGAGCACCGGCCGAAAGCGCGTAAATCCAGCCTCGAGTGCGGCCCTCAGCGGGTCGCCGTGCTCGGCGAGCCGCTCGCGGCAAAAACTCACGACGAGAATCGAGTTCGCGGTCGCGACACCCATGCACATAATTGCGCCCGTCAACGCAGGCACCGATAGCGTGGTATGCGTGAGGAACAACATCCATACGATGCCGGCGAGCGCTGCCGGCAATGCGGACACGATTACGAACGGATCGGCCCACGACTGAAAGTTCACGACGATCAGCAGATAGATCAGCGCCACCGCACCCAACAGGCCGAACAGCATGCCGGTGAAAGCACTGTTCATTGTTTGCACCTGGCCGAGCAAAGCAACGGACGAGCCTTTCGGCAGGGACTTCGCATGACTTGCGACGACCTTCTGGATATCGGAAGCAACCGCACCGAGATCGCGGTCCTGCGTAGTCGCGAAGATTTCGACCATCGGCTGGATGTTGTACTGGCTCACGATCGAGTTGCTGCTCGTGCGGTCGAACGTGGCGAGGCCGCCGAGAATCTGTGGGCCACTCAACGTAGCGGTCGAAGACGTTATCGGCAGATTCTGCAACGACGACAGCGTATCGAGACTGTACTGGGGCGTCTGCATCACGATCGGGTACGAGACACCGTTTGCGTTATTGAGCCAGAACGTCGGCGCGACCTGGCTCGAACCCGCGAGATTCACGACCATGCTGTTCGTCACGTCCCGCTCGGTGATGCCGAGCAGTTGTGCGCGCGTGCGGTCGACATCGACGTTGAACGTCGGGCTGGCCCGCGACTGCTCGATGCGCGCGTCGACAACGCCAGGTACGCGGCGAATGTCGCGCAGCAGCAGGTTCGTGTAGTCGAAGTTGCCGGCGAGATTGTTGCCGCGCACTTGCAAGTCGATGGGAGCCGGCGACCCGAAATTCAGGATCTGGCTGATGATGTCCGCCGGGGGAAACGAGAACGTCACGCCGGGAAACTCGCGGGGTAGCTGTTCCCGCATTTCGCGCACATAGTCGGCGGTTGGTCCGTGTCCTTCGTTAAGCTCGATCTGGATGTCGCCGTCCTGGGAGCCGATGATGCCCGTGTTGTTGTACGCGGTGTTGATGCCGCTAACCGGCAAGCCAACGTTATCGACCACGGTGCCAAGTTCCGCGGGCGGCACGATCCGGCGCACGGCGCCTTCGACGCCGGCAATGATCTCCGATGTTTTCTCGACGCGCTCGCCGATGGGGGCTCGAACGTGCAGCAGGATCTGGCCTGCGTCCACGGCGGGAAAGAAGTTGCGGCCAAGCAATGGCACGAGTGCAAATGAGAGCAGCACGAAGCCGAGGAAACAGCCGACGAAGGTCCTGCGATTTGCAAGCGCCAGTTCCAGCAACCCGCGATAGCCCGAGCGCACGTTTTCAAAGCGCGCCTCGAAACCCTTCTGAAAGCACGCCAGCGGACCGGTTCGCCGGACGTCATGCTCACCGTGCGCTACGACGTGGGGGCGCAGCAGGAAGTTCGCCATGGTCGGGACCAGCGTGCGCGACAGGATGAACGAAGCCACCATCGCGAAGATCACTGCCTCCGCCATGGGTACAAAGAGAAAGCGCGCCACGCCGTTCAGGAAAAACATGGGGACGAACACAATGCAGATGCAAAGCAACGAGACAAATGCAGGCGTGACGATTTGCGCGGCGCCATCGAGAATCGCGGTCTCGACAGGCTTGCCGTGTTCGAGGTGCCAGTTGATGTTCTCGATCGTCACAGTCGCGTCGTCGACAAGAATGCCGACAGCGAGCGCCAGACCGCCTAATGTCATGATGTTCAGCGTTTCGCCGAGTGCCGAGAGCGCCGCGATGGAGCCGAGAATCGAAAGAGGAATCGATGTCGCGATGATGATCGTCGAACGCCAGCTGCCAAGGAATAGCAGGATCATCAGGCTGGTCAGCACCGCAGCGATCACCGCTTCGCGTGCCACGCCGCCGATTGCCGAGCGCACAAACAGCGACTGGTCGCCAATGGCGGCGACCTGAAGGTTGTCTGGCAATGCGGCACGCGCGTCCGCGAGATGCTGCCTGATTCCTGCGATGATCCCGAGCGTCGACACGGAGCCGTTCTTCAGGACCGTCATCAGCACGGAGCGGCGACCGTTCACGTGCACGATATTGGTCTGCGGCGGGCTGCCGTCGGTCACGTTGGCAACGTCGCGAATATAGACTGTCGTACCGTTCACAGCCTTCACCGGCAGGTCGCCGAGCTCGCGTATTGCAGCGGGTGCATCGTTGAGTTGCAGCGTGTACTCGTGATCTCCCATTTTTGCAGTGCCGACAGGTGTGATCAGGTTTTGCATCGCCAGCGCGTTGGCGACGTCCTGTGCGGAAAGGCCGCGAGCCTCCAGTTTCGCCGGATCGACGTCGATCTGGACCTGGCGCGTCTTGCCGCCGAACGGGTAGGGGATGGCCGCGCCCGCAACCGTGACGAGTTGCGGACGCAACTGGTTCAGTCCGAGGTCGCCGAGGTTTTGTTCGCTAAGCCCTTTTCCCGACAGCGCGAGTTGGATGATCGGCACCGTCGAAGCGTTGTAGTTCAGGATCAGCGGCGGCGTCGTGCCCGCCGGCAATTGCCGCAACTGGGTCTGTGCGACTGCGGTCACCTGCGCATTCGCGGTGGCGATGTTCACGCCGGGCTGAAAGAAGATCTTGATAATGCCGAATCCAGCTACCGATTCGGCTTCGATATGTTCGACGTCGTTGACGGTGGTCGTAATCGTCCGCTCGAAGGGTGACGTGATTCGGCCAGCCATCTGATCAGGTGGCAGCCCTGTGTATTGCCACACGACGCTGATGACGGGGATGCGGATGTCGGGAAAGATGTCGGTTGGCGTTTTCATCGCGGACAGCGGTCCGATGACGAAAATGATGATTGCCAGCACGACAAAGGTGTATGGACGCCGCAGCGCGATACGTACCAGGCCGAGCATGTGGATTTTCCTGCAAAGCACAGTGACTGGGAAAAGCGGGCGTCGTTCGTTCGAACTAGTCGCGGCAAACGTCGCACGTGGCTTCGATAGCGTTCGTCGACGCGCTGGGAGCGGCACGCCTTCCTTGCGGACCGCTGCATGATGCATTAGCTCATGGGAGCCGTCGGCGAAGACGCATTGTGGTGCGTGTGTCCTTCGTGACTTAAGCGCGTGCAAACGTACAAAGCCGGAATGTACACAAAGGATCAACTTCTTGCTGGCGACATATTCTAAGGATGACGCACTAAACCGGTGACAGTACAAGTGGATCGTGTGCAGTCAACGTGCTCGGCCTCTGTGTTTTTTATTGATAAAACAGTGGCTTACTGAAGCGGTAAAAGAGGGTGCGGACAACGGTCGCATTGCGCCTTCAATAGAGAGAGGGTTTTGTTACGAGTTATTAATGGCCTATCAGATCATCGAATCTGGCGTTCAGGAACAGTTACTCGTGGTTTATTTAGTTTCCTCGTGGAAACCGTGATTCTGTCGAGTGGCCTATGTTCGTTTCCGTGCGCGCCGGAATTACGGCTGGATTGGCAGAAATCGGCGTATTGCATCTGTTCCCCCGATACCCGTGGCGCGGCTGGATCATACGGCATGGGGCATTGGGGTGGATGCCGATGTTGTCTTTGACGCCGCGGTAATCCATTCACGCTTGAAGGTCATCGCTGGCGCTCACGCCTGTGCTCGCGATTTGTTTCCTCCCGGTAAGTATGGGTCCATCAAGTGCGTGCTGGTGCGTCCTGCAAGAAGCTGGAACAATCCGCTTGGCGGCGGAGAAGGACGTTATCACGTCGAGAGGCACATTCAATTGGAAGAAGCTGTGCGTGCCTGATTTAATTCGCGAACCCGGCTATATGATTGCAGGCTATGGCAAAGAAGAACCATAGAATTTTGCGCAATGTGCGCTCGGCCCAGGCGCAGCATTCGAAGGCGCGCCTGTTGCCGCTTCCCCCGGCGGCATCCAGTTCCACGGCATTGCGTGCTCACATTGCGCTGGATCTTCTGCGGCGCGGCAAGGGTAGTGCATCGTGCATTCGCTTGCTTGCCGATGTCATGTGTCTTGTCGCGTACATGGTCGAACTGGGCTATTGCATCACGACCCAGGAGCAGATCGACGATGCCGATGGCTCGGTAGCGCGTTCATTCGACTGGGCCGAGCGGACCGGAGAATGGTGCCTCGACGAACGCGGAGTGGCGGCTTTCGCACCGTTCGTGACGGCTTACGACAAGTTGCTGCAGTACGTTCCGGTTGGCGCGCTGGTTACGGCTTACGATGCACTGGATCGCATACGCGCGAGGGCAGCCGTGCTCAAGAATGCCGGTGCGGTTGCGGCGCGCGCGGTGACGTAGGAGCGCGCGCCCTAGCGGCCGCGCGCAACTTGCTTCGCAGCCGCGACGCTGTTGGTCGGCGTCTGCGGCAATAAGCCTGTCGTTTGCTCCGAGCGAAAGCGCGCGCGGTAGTCCGCAGGGTTGATCTGCAGGCGTCGCGCGAACGCACGCCGCAACGCATCGGTGCTCTCGAAGCCGCAGCGTTTCGCGATCTCGCGCAAGGACAAATCCGTCCCTTCCAGGTAGCGCCGTGCTGCGTCGATGCGTGCGTTGGCGAGAAACATCATGGGCGTGACGCCGCATTCCTTGCTGAATGTTCGAGCGAGATTGCGCGCGCTCATGTGCACGCGCTCGGCGAGCGAAGCGACCGTGTGGTCGATCTGCAGGTTGTCGAGAATGTATTGCTGTAGTGACGTGGTTTGCGAATGCGGCGCCGCCTGCGATTCCAGCAGCGGGCTGAACTGGGACTGACCACCGGCTCGCCGCAGGTACACGATGAGATACTTCGCGACATCCAGCGCCATCGCGCGTCCGTAGTCTTCCTCGATTAACGCGAGCGCGAGGTCGATCCCCGCTGTCACGCCTGCCGTCGTGTAGATGCCGCCGTCCTTCACGTAGATGTGATCGGGCTCGATGCGCGATTTCGGGAAGGTCGCGGCGAGCCTGGGCACGTCCATCCAATGCGTGGTGACCACGCGGTTGTCGAGCAGGCCCGCGGAGCCCAGAGCGAAAAGGCCGTTGCAAATGGCGCAGACGCGACGAGCGCGCCGGTAATGCGCGTGCAGCCATTCGCTGAGCGCCGGGTCGTCGAAGATCTCGAAGATCCCAAGGCCACCGGGCACGATCACGGTGTCGAAGTCAGGGCAGGCGTCGAAAATCGTGCGCTCCGGCACGATCGTCATGCCGCTCGACGACTGGATCGCACCGCGCGTCGTGCCGACAGTGAGGATCTCGTACTCGCATTCTCCCTGGCTCAGGACTCGGACCTCGGCGAATGCGTCGCGTGGCCCCGCGATATCGAGCAACTGGAATCCCGGGAACACCACCATGCCGACCTTGATGCGGTTCATTGCGCTTACTCGCAGACAGTGGAAGGAAGGCCGCCGGTCGGCTGCGGACCAGGCCGTACCAGGCGGCTTCGGCTCATGCCGGCGAGGCCCCTTTCTCGTAGTCTTTCAGTTTATATAGCATCGCCGAGGCGAGCCAGCCAATCGTAAAGATTGCGACGATCCCGTAGCCGAGCAACCCGAAATTGCTGTTGAGGGCATCGACGAAACGCCAGAACGGACCGGAGAGGGCGAGCATTTGCGCGGCGAGCCCTAATGCCTCGATGCCCCCGATCAGCGCGGCGACGAGCGTCGATAGCAGCGTGATCGTCAGGTTGTAGTACAACTTGCGCAAAGGCTTGATGAAGGCCCACCCGTACGCGCCGAGCATGAGGATGCCATCGGTCGTGTCGACGGTAAGCATGCCCGCTGCGAAAAGGCACGGAAAGGCAAGGATCGTCCAGATAGAGAAGCCGGCTGAAGCCTGTGATGCCGAGGTGCCAAGCAGCGCCACCTCAGTGGCGGTTTCGAAGCCCAGGCCGAAGAGAACACCGAGCGGAAGCATCAGCCAGCTCGAACGCACAAGCCCAAAGAGCGGGCGGAACATGCGCGCGATCAGATTGCCCGCAAGGGGGACAGCGTCGTCGTTGTGCGCGTCGCCGATCTCGCCGCGGCGCGCCTTGCGAAAGGCGCGCACGAGATCGATCAGCAGCACGACGTTGAGCGCTGCGATTGCGAGAAGGAAAACCGCGGACACGAGTGTGCCGATCGTCGCGCCGGTTTCGCGTAGCGTTTCGAAATGGTGCGCAAGCGACCGGGTTGCAAGCGCGACGACGAGCGCGCCCACCACGACCGTGAGCGAATGGCCGAGCGCGAAATAGAATCCGACTGTCACGGGCCGCTTGCCGTCGTTCATCAGCTTGCGGGTCACGTTATCGATCGCGGCGATATGGTCGGCGTCCATCGCGTGGCGCAGGCCGAAGCTGTACGCGAGAAACGCAGTGCCGAGCAGCATGGGCGACGTGCGCAGGACGATGAGCGCCCAGGTCCACGCGAGGATATTGACGAGCGCCAGTGTGGTGTACATGGCGACGATGCGCGAGCGGCTCGACGCGCGGGGATGCCGCGGTTCAGTGGCGAAGCTCATGGGTGTCTCCTTCGTGAGATTACAGGTCGATCAGTGCGGATCGGCTCACAGGGCGTGGCGCGAGCGCGCGCGCCAACTCCGCTGGGTCGAGCGTGCCGCTCGCCCCGATCACCTTCAGCAGCGCTTCGAAAAAGCGCTCGTAATAGTCCCAGCGCGGCTGGTGCGCGCATTCGAGTGCTTCCCAGCGGCCGATCGCTTCGATCAGGCACTGGCGAAAGTCCTCCCACTCGAAGCAGCCGGCCTTCGCCAGCGAAAGCGCAAGGCCAAATACGTCGCGCTCCCAGCGGTTCGTGAACAGCAGCTTGCCTTCGACGCGTGGCGGCGAGTCGGCGTGACCGAGCATCGATGCCGCGGCGTATTCCTCGAATCGAGTGAACATCGCCTGCTCCTACGCCTGCGGCGCGGCAACGAGTGCCACACCCATCATCGACTCGGGCGTGACGAGCGCGGCTAGCGCTTCCTCGCTCATGCCCTCCGTGTTCGCCGGGCGCTCGGGAACGACGAACCAGCGGATCTGCGCGCTGCTGTCCCATACCTTCACGGCCTTCGTTTCCGGCACCGCCACGCCGAATTCGCTCAGCACGGCGCGTGGCTCGCGCACGCCGCGCGCGCGAAACACCGGGTCCTTGTACCAGTAGGGCGGCAGGCCGAGCACCGGCCACGGGTAGCACGAGCACAGCGTGCAGATGATGAGGTTGTGCACATCGGCGCTGTTGGCCACGGCTGCCATGTGCTCGCCTTCCGCGCCCGTCATCCCGACGGGCAGATCGAGCTCGGCGATCGCAGCGGGCGTGTCTTCGAGCAGACGCGCCTTGTAGGCAGGATCGATCCATGCGCGCGCAACGATTTTGGCGCCGTTGAAGGGGCCTGCCACGGTTTCGAAATGGCGCAGCACCGTATCGACCGAATCGCTGCCGATAATGCCCTTTTCGATCAGCAGCGCTTCGAGTGCACGCACCTTCGCGGCGCTCGACGCCTCACGGTCGTCAGGAAAAGCAAAAATATCGCTCATGGTTCTCTCCTTTGTCAGTAGTGCGCGGAATCAGGCAACCGTTGCCACGTAGGCTTCAAACAGGTCCGCGTAAATCGTCGTGTTGGCCTCGCTCTTGCCTGCGCCCCAGATGTCCGCCGCCGCGAAGGCAACGCGATAGACCGGCATGGGCTCGCCGATGCCGTCGACGCCAGTCGAAACGAAATACGCATAGCTGCCCGGATAGGCGAGTTCGACCGTGCCCGTCTTGTTGCGCAGGTAACCCGGCAGCCGCGTGTGATCGACGGCTTCGGGGTCGGCCACGCGCACGCGCTGTCCAGCCTCGAAGCGTGCTGCCTGCTGGCTGGCGTGCCGGGGTGAATCGCCTTGCTGAAGGTAGGCGTCGATCTGCGCGTCGAGCGCCGTATTGGGCCGCTGGGGCAGCGGGGACTCAGGCTGGCTGCGGTAGAACGCGGTCTTCTCGGCCAACTCCTGCGCAGTGAGGTAGCCCGCGTCGATGAAAAACCGGGAAATGCCGCCAAGCCATTTCTCGTAGTAGCGGAACTTGAAGTATTCGAACGGTTGCATGCCCTCTGCGCCAGTGCGCAGCGATGCCCACGTCCAGTCGCTTCGGAGGGTCGTTGGCAGCGTCTTGATGGGATAGCCAGGCAGCGCGGTGTCGAGGTGTGCGCTCTCGGCCATCATGGCAGTGTGGATGCCGAAGATGCGCTGTTCCCACGGGTGGGCGAACACGCGCGTGTCCAGATTGACGGGGCCCAGGTTTTCGAGTCCGCCAAGGTGATGTTGGAGTTTCATTTGGAGTCCATATCGTTAAAAATGAATCGGGCCACTACAGGGTAAGGGAGACTCAGCTCATTGGCACAGGCGCGGCGCCTTCCGCAACTGCGGCGATACAGCCCACCAGGCCGGCGCGCAACGCCTGCACATCAAGGCCGCGGCCAATGACGACGAAACGGCTTTCGCGCAACGCGTCGCGCGCCCAGGCTTTGCCAAAGTGCGTATCCATCAGCATGTGGACACTGTGGAAATGCAGACGGCGCGTTTCGCCGTCGATGTTCAATACGCCCTTCATGCGCAGCAAGGACAAGCCTTGCGACTGCACAAGCTGGTTCGTCCAACGGTTGAAACGCAGCGGGTCGAGTGCGCCGGGAATCACGAAGCCAAAAGATTCGATACTCGTGTCGTGCTCGTGTTTATGCTCGCCGTCGTCGAGAATGTCCGGCTCGATAGTGAGCAGATGGTCGACTGAGAACGTCTTCGCGGAGAGGAGCACGGGAACGTCAATACGGGCATGCGTCGTCAACTCGTGCGTCGCGGCCGGATTGAGCTGACGCAGCGTTGCTTGCAGCGACTCAATCTGTGCAGGCGTGGCCGTATCGGCCTTGTTCACAACAATACGATCGGCAAAGACGATCTGCTCGCGCGCGATGTCATCGCGAAGCTGTGCTTGCGCATGACACGCGTCGACGACGACGACCACGGATTCCAGTTCGACACGTTCGCGCACGTCTGGGGCGGCGAGAAACGTCTGCAGGACGGGCGCCGGATCTGCGAGGCCCGAGGTTTCAACGATCAGCCGTTCCAGCCCGTCGCCGAAGCGGTCGAGGAGCGCGAGCACACTCGTCACGAGGTCAGCGCGCACGGTGCAGCACACGCAGCCGTTGCTGATCTCCACAATGGCTTCTTTCTCGGCGACGATCATCTCCCCGTCGATACCCACTTCGCCAAATTCGTTCACAACGATGCCGATTGGCATTGGCTGCGTGGCGTCGAGCACATGATTGACAAGAGTAGTCTTGCCGGCGCCGAGAAAGCCGGTGATCAAAGTCGTTGGGACCTTCTTGATCCGCATGGAAATCTCCGTGTCGGGTTGCTGATATATCAGGAAAATAGCGAAATTACCGTGGCCTGAGAGGCCCGCGTCCTGTTCGGTCGCGACGATGGCACGCTTCGCAGGTTTGGCTGGCCGGATCGAGCTGAAAGGTCTGAAACGGCCATGCCTACGTCGTTTCGATCGCAAGCCGCCATTCAGTTCGCACCCATCACCCGCCTCGTGGTGAGCGCGTCCCCGGCGATTTCCGACACATAGCCGAACACGGCGCCGGTCACGAGTGCGGCGGCCGCGACGAGCCCGGGGTTCGCGAGCCCTGGCGTCGTGATCGGGCGGCCTGAAGCGACGGTGGTGCCGACGGTCGATGCGAATCCCCAGACGATGGCGGGCAGCACGTCGAGCAACTTGATCTTCGACGCCTGCACCATCGCCGCGCTGCCAACGCCGACGCACACGGCAATGGCGAGCGCCGTCTGGCTCGTGCCGTTGATGGCGAGCAAGGTGAGGGAACTGATGACGAGGCCGACGAGGTTCGATGCGATGCTCTTGATGAAACCCGCCGAACCGCCGCCCAGCACGAAGAACGACGCCCACGCGATGAACGTGACCCAGACCGGCATGGGAAGCAAGGTGCCGGTCAACCAGGTGTCGACCACGGCGAGGAAGCCGATACTCAATGTGTATGCCTCGGATTGCTTCATTGCTCTCTCCTTGAACGAGTTGACGAAGGGCTCTTGATCGCTACGCGAACAACCTGTTAGCGATGTTTGGGCCGGCCCGAAGGCTCTGTCCGGATTCATGCCGCAATGGTCCGGTAGCGCCGTGAGGCGTGTCCGTCTATGTCGAGGTGGACTGCAGCGGACAACCGCCGCCGCATGCCGAAAGTGATCAACCGTCGAGAGATGAGAGCCGGGCCGCGCAGCCTTGGTGCACACGTTCACTTCTCCGGTGCGAAATGCATTGATATCGGCAGCGGGAGCCAGCGCTCGAAAACTTTGAAGCAGGCATCGAGGTGGCTTAGCTTCCGAAGAAAATGTTGCAATAGCTGGACGGGCCCACGCACGACGAGGACGTGCCGTTGTGCGAAGGCATAGGTAAGCCAGAGTCGGACATGCCGTTCATTGACGTGCCTCCCATCGCATCGTTTGCCAGAGACTGATGGTCCTGCGCTGCGATTTTGGCCTCGGCCGCCTGAATGTCCGCAGGATAGGTCGCATCATTGCCGATCGAAGGGTTGTAGCCGGCCGGCTCGACGCGGACGAGATCTGCGCGCACTTCGGCCCTCGTGAGGCCCTGCGCAGAAGCGGCGCAGGCAAACCCCCCAAACATCAGTGCAAGAACAGGAAGTGAAATTGCAACGCGTAGATTCATTTCGAATTCCTAAATCAAAAAATTACATTTTCTGGAAAGCGAAAGAGCGGGTTCCTCCATGCTTCTCATGCGAGCAAACAGTCGAGGGGAGCAATATTCCAGCACGAATTGATTTTGGTCTGGGGCGTTAGCGGATAGCCCGACAAAATTCCCGCCGCGACCGATCGTCAAGTGACGACTTTCGTTGGATAATAGTAAGAAAAACCAGCGAGAGAAGCATGAAAGGGAACATGAAAAGCACTGTGAAAGCCCAGCCGGCGGCCGAGTCGCGCCGCCGCGTTGCGCGAGGCAAAAGTGCTTCCGTAGAGGGGATGCCGGACAAGGAAGATGTGCAGGCGGAACGCGCACCCTCGGGCGATATTCACGCGAAGCACCCGAAGCAAAAGATCGTACGGCGGCTGCCGCGCACCGAGCGCCGGGCGCTCGTTCTTGCCAAGGCCGCCGACTACTTCGCCGAGCACGGGCTGGAGGCACAGACACGCGCTATCGCGGAGGTATGTGGCATCTCCCAGCGGTTGCTTTACAGCTTGTTTCCGAGCAAGGCGGCGCTGATCGAGGAAGTTTACAACCATGAAATTGCCGGCATATTCAAGGCAATCTGGTTCGTCAATCTCAAGGATCGAGACGTGCCTGTCGAGGCGCGATTGATTGCTTTCTACCGCGAATATTATGAGACGCTGCTCACGCGCCGATGGTTGCGGCTGTTCCTCTTCTCGTCGCTGGCGGGCCTGAGCATGGCGCCGACATACTCGAACGCAGTCATTTCCCACGCGCTCGAGATTGTCGTGACAGAGGCTGCTCATGAAGCAGGACGATCACTTCCGCCAACTTCCGACGGGCTCAAGGAGGTCGGCTGGATCCTGCACGGCGCCATTTCGCACCTTGCGATCCGTCGCCGCATCTATGGTCACGACGACGCAATGCCGGTGGAAGACGTTATTGCAATGACGGTGCGCGCATTTCTGGCGAGCGTTCCGGCACTTCTTCCGCCGCTTTCGCCTGCCTGACGCCTGAAACAAGAACGGCGCCGGTGATTCAGTGTCGTTCTTCCGCACGACCGGCTGCGGCACTAAACAAACTACCCGTCTCCTTCAGGGCGTGCGAGCGCGCGCCCTTTCGCGCTCAGGTCGCGGTCTTTGCGATCCTGACACGCGCGCAGTTGCGTGCCTCTTAAGTCGTCAGTTGACGACTTGGTGAATTCGGAATATTGTTCATTCGAAGCATCGATAAGGATTTATGCGGCAAATCCGCCTTCGTAACTGCATGAAAGGCTATAGGAAAGTTATCGTCACATGACGATTTGCTTTTCGAAAGGCGTATGTCGGTTCCGGCTAGTCGCTTGTGCCGATGATGAACATGCGCCTCGCGCAACCGGCGCACGTTATTGACCTTAACGCGCGTGAGGAACTCACGGGCATCGCGCGCTCCGCTGGCAAGCTGTCGATCGGCGCGCCGACTCGCCATCACGAACTGGCGACGAGCCTGCTAGTGCGAGACGGCTGTCCACTTCCTGCGCGAGCCGCGGGCACGATCGGTCACTTCGCGATCCGCCAGAGGGGCACGCTCGGCGGGAGCATGGCGAATGCGGATCCGGCGGCCCAGCTGCCGTTGATCGCACGTACCTTGTGGGTCAACGTCGTCAAGGGGTTTGCCGACGGGTTTGCCGACGCGGCATGAAGCGCTGCGCTGCGTGTAAAAGCAGTCAATTCGATTTAAGGATCAGTGAATCAATGGAACATTTTACTTACCACAACCCGACGAGAATCATTTTTGGCGAAGGCCAGATTGCTGCGCTCGACGCGGAAATCGCGCGCGACGCAATCGTGCTGATTACGAGTGGTGGCGGCAGCATCAAACGCAACGGCGTCCTCGAGGAAGTCGAAGCCGCACTCGGTGAGCGCGAGTACTTCGTATTCGAAGGTATCGAGCCGAACCCCACGTATGAAACGCTCATGAAAGCCGTCGCGCTCGCCCGCGAAAAGAAGGTCGATTTCCTGCTCGCGGTGGGCGGCGGCTCGGTTATCGACGGCACGAAGTTCATTGCCGCGGCGCTCAAGTTCGACGGCGAACCTTGGGACATCCTTACGAAGCAGGTACAGGTACGCGATGCGGTGCCGTTCGGCACTGTCTTGACGCTGCCGGCCACAGGCTCCGAAATGAACAACGGAGGCGTGATCAGCCATCGCGCGAAAGGGGACAAGCTGCCGTTTCGCAGCGAGGCGACCTATCCGCGCTTTTCGGTACTCGACCCGACGACGACCTTTTCGCTGCCGCCCAGGCAGATTGCGAACGGCGTGGTGGATGCGTTCGTCCACGTCGTCGAGCAATACCTTACCTATCCGGCTCATGCGAAGGTGCAGGATCGCTTTGCCGAAGGGCTGCTGCTCACGCTGACGGAGGTCGGCCCCGGGGCGATGGCGAATCCTCACGACTACGACGTGCGCGCCAATGTCATGTGGGCAGCCACGCTGGCACTGAACGGTCTGATCGGAGCCGGCGTACCGCAGGACTGGGCTACGCACATGCTGGGTCACGAAATCACGGCGCTGCACGGGCTCGACCACGCGCAAACGCTGGCGATCGTGCTGCCGGCCATGCTCGAGGTGCGCAGGGAGGAGAAACGGTACAAGCTGCTCCAGTACGCGGAGCGTGTCTGGAACATCAGGGACGGGAGTGAGGACGACCGCATCACCGCGGCGATTGACGCGACACGGGAGTTCTTTGAACGCATGACCGTCAAGACGCACTTGAGCGATTACCAGATTGACAGCAGTTCGGTCGAACCCCTGCTCGCCAAGCTGATGGAGCATGGCATGACGGCGCTGGGCGAGCACGGAGATATCACACCGGACGTAAGTCGACGGGTCTACCAGCTCGCAGTGTAAAGGTTCCACTCATTGTTTAACCGATTACTGGACTTGTCATGAGAATTGGATTTATTGGCCTTGGATTGATGGGTTCCGCGCTTGCGAAGAACCTCCTCGAATCCGGGCATGACGTGCGCGTATATAACAGGAGTCCCGAACGCGCCGAGCCATTGCGTCAAGCCGGCGCCATCCTCGCGGCCTCGCCTGCGCAAGCAGCTGACTCGGCGGATGTCGTGTTTTCCATGGTGGCCGACGATGCGGCGCTCACCGCCGTCACTCGCGGCGAGACAGGCATTGTCTCGGGAATGCCGGCTGGTGCCGTGCATGTCTCGATGAGCACGATCAGCGTGGCAGCAGCGCGCGAGCTTGCCGATTTTCATCGCGAGGCAGGTTTCGGGTTCGTCTCGGCTCCTGTTTTCGGCCGGCCAGATGCGGCTGCGGCGCGAATGCTTTTCATCATGGCGGCGGGCGCCGACGAGCATCTGAAGGTCGTGGTGCCATTGCTCGATCAGCTCGGCCAGTCGGTGGGGATTGTCGGCACCGACCCGTCTCACGCGAATCTGGTGAAGCTGATCGGCAACTTCATGCTGTCAGGCGTCATCGAAATGCTTGGGGAGGCGTGTGCGGTTGCGGGCAAGGCCGGCATCGAACCGTCGCACCTCGTTGGGTTGCTGACCACGACGATCTTCAATTCGCCAGCGTTCAGGATTTACGGGTCGTTGATCGCGAAACGGCAATTTCAGCCACCGGCTTTCGCGCTGCCACTTGGTCAGAAAGACAATCGTCTGATCATGGCTGCCGCGGAGGCACTCGGTGTCCCGATGCCCCTTGCCAACCTCGTTCACGATCGCTTCATCACCTTGCGCGCGCGGGGCTATGGAGCGGAGCATGACTGGGCTACGGTTGGACTCTGCGCGCAGCTCGATGCGGGGCTCGGCCGTTGACCCAGGACGGTTGACCGTACGAAGGCCGTTGGCGCCGAAAGAGTAGCGGCGGCGCTTGCTCAGCGTTCCGAGACGAACGGCTGCGAATTTTCAGAGGAAATTTTAAGTGATTGACCTGCGTAGTGATATCGTCACTCGTCCCAGCCCGGCCATGCTGGCTGCCATGAGTGCTGCCGATACCGGCGACGACGTGTGGGGCGACGACCCGACTGTCCTGCGCCTGCAAGCCGCCGTCGCCGAACGCGCCGGCAAGGAAAGCGGCCCTGTTCTTTCCGGGCGGTACGCAGGCCAATCTCGCCGCGTTGATGGCGCATTGCGAGCGAGCGCGGCGATGAGTACATCGTCGGCCAACTTGCCCATACATACAAGTACGAAGGCGGCGGTGCGGCAGTGTTGGGCAGCATTCAGCCGCTGCCGATCGAGAATGCCGCGGACGGCACGCTGCCCATCGAGAAGATGATCGCCGCGATCAAACCGATCGACAATCATTTCGCGCGCTGAAGACCTCGCGTGCTGCCGGCGGCACAGTCCGGCAAGCACGCGTGTGTTTGCATGTTCAGGCCCGTTGCGTTAAGTGAAACCACGCTTAAGGCTGCTTGTACAGCGTGGCGTCAACAACGCGCTGCGCCCCGGCCTTTTCGAGCGCTGCGATGGTCGACGCATTACCTTCTTGGACTGCGACCTGCAGCGCAGTTCTCCCGAGCGCGTCGACATGCTCGGGATTCGCTCCTCGGGCAATGAGTGGCGGCACCAGATCGGCCCGTCCGAACAGCGCCACAAATGAAAGCGCCGTTTCGCCGGCATTGTTCGTCTCGTCGATCGGGCAGCGCGTTTTCATCAGGCGTTCAGACAGCGCAGTATCGCCCTTGAAGATCACGCCCATCAGTGCGGTATTGCCGTGCTGGTCACCGATGCACGGATTCGCTCCGGCGTGCAGCAGATAGTCGAGCGCGGCACCTTGATGCCGATAGGCCGCGAGGATGAGCGCCGTATAGCCTTCGCGGGTCGTGGCGTCGATCGGATAGCCCGCCGCGACGAGCCCCTGCAGAATGTCGACGCGGCCTACGCGTGCCGCGTCGAACCAGTCATCGTCATAACGGCGCAGATCCTGCTGCGCCCCCGCATTGACGGCCAAAGTTGCAGGCAGCACGCTCGACGCACAACCAGCTGCCGCAGCCGCCACGCCAGCCAGTGCAGTTACGCAAAGTGCGCGCCAGAGGACGGGGCGCAATCGTTTCATCGTCTCGCTCCTGCGCAAGAGTTTGGAGAACACGGCAAGCCGCCCGGCGGCCAGATGGCCGCCAACGCCTGCTTATTAGTTATCCGGAAGTTTAGAGGAAAGCGTTTTCACGCGGGACAAATCGGCGTGCGTTGCGCCTGTGAGACGCGTGCCGTAATCAGCATCGGCCTTATAGAAGTACGAGAGCATTGTGTACTTGTTCGCGTCGTTGGTCACGTGATTGAGGTCGCCGGACAGCGCGGTCACGAGGTCCTGCTTGTCCTGCTCGGACAGGCTGCGGTAATACTCGCCCGCCTGGCGGAAATCGAGCGTCTTATGGATCGCCATTTGCTGAGTCGTGCCGGACAGGGGCGTCTGGACATATTTGTAGCGCGGATCCTGTGGGATTTCGCCCATAGTAGACGGCTCATAGTTCACCTCGCCCTTGCGGTCGCCGAAATTCATCATGCCGTCCTGGTTGTTGTTCACAACCTGCACGCGCGGCCGATTGATCGGCAAGCTATTGAAGTTCGGGCCGAGTCGGTACATCTGCGTGTCGGCATAGGCGAACATGCGGCCCTGCAGCATGCGGTCTTCAGACGGTTCGATGCCCGGCACCAGGCGCGAAGGCGCGAACGCTGACTCCTCGGTGCTCTCGAAGTAGTTATCCGGAACGCGGTTGAGCGTGAGCGTACCGATCTTGCGTTCAGGCACGCTGTCCCAAACCTTCGTATCATCGAGCGCGTCGTAGTCGAACTTGTTCAGATCCTGCGGATTCAGCACCTGGATATAGAGATCCCACTTCGGATCATCGCCTGCTCTCAATGCTTTGTAGAGATCGTCGGTCATGAGATTCCAGTCCGCGCCGATCGAGCCTGGGATATCCTGGGGACGAATGCCATGCACCCCTTGCTCACTCCTGAAGTGAAACTTCACGTAATGAACCTGACCCTGCGCGTTGACGAACTTGAACGCATGTACGCCAAAACCGTCCATATGGCGGTACGAGTCGGGCATGCCTTCATCCGTGTAGAGATGTGTGAGCATGTTGGTCGCTTCGGGCGTATGCGCGAAGAAGTCGAAGGCGAGATTGGCATCCTGGACACCTGTTACCGCGCTGGGTTTGTTCGCATGGACAAAGTCGGGAAACTTGATCGCGTCGCGGATAAAGAAGATCGGCCAGTTGATGCCCACGATGTCCCAGTTGCCCTGGGTCGTGTAGAACTTGATCGCGAAGCCGCGCGGATCGCGCGCCTGCTCAGGCGAGCCGCGATAGCCCATCACCGTAGAAAAACGGACAAAAACCGGAGTTTTCGAGCCAGGCTTGAACACTTGCGCCATCGTCAGGTCACTGATATCGGCGGTGCTCACGAAGTCGCCAAAAGCGCCGGTGCCGCGCGCGTGCACGACGCGCTCGGGAATGCGTTCGCGATCGAAACGCTGCAATTTTTCGATCAGCTGGGAGTCTTGCAGTAACGTCGGACCTTCCGGGCCCGCAGTTTGTGAATTCTGGTTGTCGCCGACCGGCGAACCATTGTCGCGCGTCATATCCGCGGCGTAAGGAGTCGACATCATCGCGGCACAAGTTGCTGCTATGAGGCCCTTTGCCATTCGCTTCGCTTTTACTGACATTTCGATTTCTCTCCGGCTTGAAAGATTGACTACTCAGAACGCAGGTCGATTAGACGAAAGCTGCTAATTCGAGTCCAATTGAAAATGGAAATGACGTCGATAGTTGTGCTTGCATCGAATGTGAAATGCACTCGAAAATGACATTGAAAATGACGAATTTGTAATCCACGAGACAGATTGCAGTCGGAAAGAGAATTGCAGAATGCGTTTGTTGCTGACTGTTCCTGGTACTACGTTTGTCGCCATTTTTTTGCGACCCAGGCGGTCGCGCCTGCAAGATCTCCGAGCGTCAATTATCATCAGAAGCCGTCACGCCGGATGTCGGAAATAGGGTTCTTATCATGCGCATACTGATCGTCGAAGATGAGCCAAAGATGGCGTCCTACCTTCGCAAGGGCTTGCTGGAAGCCAGCTTTCGCGTCGACATTGCGCTCGAAGGCAAAGAAGGGCTATTTCTCGCCTTGCACGAGGACTACGATGCAATCGTGCTGGATGTCATGCTGCCCGAACTCGACGGTCTTGAAGTCCTCAAACGCTTGCGCGAGCAAAAGCGCACGCCAGTGTTATTGCTGACGGCGCGCGATGCCGTTGAAGACAAGGTTTTCGGACTTGAGTCGGGTGCCGATGACTATCTGTCAAAGCCATTCGCGTATGCGGAGTTTCTGGCCCGAATCCGGGCGTTGCTGAGAAGGCCCGCGCAGTCGGTCGGAACTGTCCTGACGATCGGCGATATGGAAGTTGATCTCGTCAAGCGGAGAGTTCGTCGCGGCAGTGCGCGCATCGAGTTGACGGCGCAGGAGTTCTCGCTCTTGAAACTCTTCGCGGAGCGCAAAGGCGAGGTGCTCACGCGCACTTTCGTCACTTCGCAAGTATGGGACATGAATTTCGACAGCGACACAAACGTTGTTGACGTCGCCATCAAACGCTTGCGCGCGAAGATCGACAATCCGTTCGGGAATAAACTGTTGCATACGGTGAGAGGCATGGGGTACGTAATGGAATGGCGATCATGAGTGCCGAAACAAGGGCATATTCGCTGCTCCGGCGGCTAAGCTTCGCCTTCACTGCCGTCGCCATCGTTGTGCTTTCACTGGCAGGAGGGCTGCTTTACCACGCGCTGTCGCGTGATCTCAGGCAACGCGACGACAACGAGATTACGGTCAAGCTTCGCGAATTGCTCATCGAGGCGCACGAGTTCGGTTCGACCTCAGAAGTGGCACATATGAGTGGTCTCTTTCGTGACGAAATGCTTTCGCACCCCGCCATCACATTCGCGATCCTGGATGGTCACGGCGGCGTACTGGCCGATTCCGGCCGCCCTTCGCAGCGCCTGACGTCGCCAGGACCCGGCGCACCCGGGCAAGGCGAGCCCTGGTCGTGCAGTCCGCCATCCATAGGTGCCGCGCGCTGCGTGTACGGCGACAGCGTGCTGCCTTCAGGCGAGACGATTCGCGTGCTGCTTGTGCACGGAGCCTCGGAAAGAAACGACTTGCTTGGACAGTATCAAGGTGACGTTTGGGGCGTGCTGCAGGCGGGTTCCGTTTTAATGGGCCTACTAGGCTATCTGATAGCCAGGCGGGGATTGAGGCCGGTGAAGACAATAGGCCGTCGCATTTCGCGCATCGAGGCCCATAACCTTGGGGAGCGGCTCGACATAGGTGGCGGTCCCGTTGAACTGCGCGACATCGCGGTGCCGGTGAACCGCATGCTCGACAGGATCGAGCGTGCGTTTGCGCGTCTCTCGCAGTTCTCATCCGATCTCGCGCACGATATGCGAACGCCGCTCGCCAATATCATCAGCGCATCGCAGGTTACCTTGTCGCGCGAAAGAACGATTGAGGAATACGAAACACTTATCGACTCCAATATCGAAGAATGCGAACGGCTCCAGCGCATGATCGAGACGATGCTGTTCCTCGCGCGAGCCGAGCATGCGAAGGAACCGCTGAGACTCTCCGATCTCGACTGCGAAACCGAATTTGCGAGGCTCACCTCGTTTTTCGAGGGTGTTGCCGACAACAAGGGCGTCCGCTTCGTGGTGGAGGGCGCGCAAAGCGTGCGTGCCGATCCTACGATGTTTTTACGTGCGCTCAGCAATCTCGTATCGAACGCGCTTAATTACGCCGAACCGGGATCCGAAGTGGCGCTACGCACTTATCGGTCCGGCGACAGCATTGCAGTGGCCGTGACGAACGTAGGACCTGGCATTGCACCGGAACATATTGGCAAGATATTCGATCGCTTTTATCGCATTAACGCCGCGCGCAAGGGCTCTGCAAAGAACATGGGTCTCGGGCTCGCAATCGTGAAGTCAATCATGGAGCAGCATCGAGGGGCGGTCGATGTCGTAAGTCGCGGCGGAATTACAACATTTACGCTTCTTTTTCCTGTGCTATTGCACCACTAAAGCTATTGGAGCAATAGGCAGCCGCATGTCGAAAATGACATGTGACAGCCATCTCACAATCAGTCGCAGCTTTGCAAAATAGCCCCCGGACGATCAGGGAAACGGGGCGTTCGGCTCCGCGAGATCGTCGACGTCCAATCGTCCATCGGGGGCTTTCTCGTGAACACCGTTTACCGCACACGTCTTCAACTATCGCTCGGAGGCATCGCCGTCGTCGCGCTTGTCGGCGGTTTCCTCGCACTGCATGCGCGACCTTCGCCGGCAACCGTACAATCCACTCTTGCGGCTTCGGCAGCCGGTCAAACGCCTGTGTCCCCCACGAGCATCGATATGTCCGCGCAGGCGCTCGCAAACGTCCAGTTGCACTATGCGAAGGCCGAACTTCGGCCTGCGATGCATACGATCGCTGCAACTGGCGTGGTGGCATTCAACGCGAAGCGGCTTGCTCAACTGGGGTCGCCTTCAAAGGGCCGGGTCATCTCGATCGACGTTACCACTGGCGATCGCGTGCGCGCAGGTCAACGCCTCGCCACGCTCGACGACTTCGATCTCGGCGACGTGCGCAACCAGGTCGCGACTGCTTCCGCTGCTATGTCCGACGCGCGAACGAGCGCCGAGGCAGCGAATGCGGCTTTACAGCGCGGCGCAGAATTGCTCGCGACGGGGGGCATCGCGCAAAGCGAACTCGACCGCCGCCGCGTGGCTGCGGCCGATGCGCAGGCGGCGCTCGATGCGCGGCGAGCCGACTTGCAAAAGTGGCTCGGCATGCGGGATCGGTTGATGCCCATTGGCCTAACGGGCCAGCACGGCCGCGATGTTGCGCCGCTCGCCCGCTTGAGTCCGCACGATACCCTCGGCGCGCTTGTCGCGCCGTTCGACGGCGTCGTCAACAGCGTTAATGCAGCCGAAGGCGACATGGTGGAGGTATCGACGCCTGTCGTGACGATCGCTGATCTGTCGACGATGTGGGTGCAGGCGAACGTCCCGGAGCGCGACGCTTCCGAGGTGCGTCCCGGACAAGCCGCGGCCGTACGCATCGACGCATATCCGGGGCGCGTGTTCACCGCCCGCGTCATCGATGTGGCCACGCAGGCCGACCCGAATACGGGCACCGTCGCGGTCCGATGTGAGGTGCCGAACAGCGACGGCGCACTGCGCGCAAACCTGTTCGCGAGTGTCGATATCGATGTGCCGCTCGGCCGCGAGGCAGTGCTCGTGCCCGACTCTGCGCTCCAGGACGTAAACGGGCAGACGGCGGTGTTTACGCCATCGGGAAACGGCCGCTTCGCCTGGCATGCTGTTCATACCGGCTATGCCTCGCAAGGTATGACCGAGATAGTGAGCGGCCTGTCCGCCGGTGCGCCCGTCGTTGCCGAAGGCAGCTACTGGCTTAAGGCCGCTGTCATGACAAGCGCCATACCCAACGAATAGGCTCAGGAGCGCCGACATGATCATCAAGCTCATAGAGACGGCTCTGCGAAACCGCGCCGTCGTGTTGATACTCGTCGTTGTGCTGATCATCACCGGGCTCTTCAGCATGCAGCGTCTGCCTTTCGACGCCGAGCCGGACATCTCGCCGAATCAGGTGCTGGTCACGACGCAGGCGCCGGGCCTCGCGCCCGTCGACGTCGAGCGGTCGATCACGGCGCCCGTCGAACTGGCGCTGCAAGGTTTGACGGGCATGCAGAATCTGCGTTCTATCTCCCGCTATGGCCTCTCGGTCATTTACGTCCGCTTTGCCGATGGCACGAATATCTATCTAGACCGCAATCTCGTTTCCGAGCGGCTGCAGACAGTGCAACTTCCCCCCGGCACGAGTGCGCCGCAGTTGGGCCCGCTTTCGGACGGTCTGAGCGAGATCTACCAGTTCCAGGTGCGCGGGCACGGGCAGTCGCAGATGGCCTTGCGCACGCTGCTGGACTGGCAGATCGCACCGAAGCTGCGTCAGGTGCCGGGCGTGGTCGACGTGAACGTGAACGGCGGATTGCTCAAGACCTATGAAGTGCAAGTGGACGACGACGCGCTCACTCACTACGGTCTCTCGGTGAGCGACATCTTCAATGCCGTTCAGATGAACAATGGCGCCACGGGTGGCGCGACGATCGAGCATAACGGCGGTGCGTCGATCATCCGTGGCGAAGGGCTGCTGCGCAATACGACCGATATCGGCGATATCGTGCTGCGCACGGGGCAGGGCGGTGCACCGCTCTTGGTGCGTGATGTTGCCCGCGTAGCCGAGGCGCCCATGCCGCGGCTCGGCGCGGTGACGCGCGACGGCAAAGGCGAAGCCGTGGTCGGCGTCGTGCTGATGGGCCTCGGGCAAAACACGCGCGTGGTCGCAAAGCGTGTGGAACAAGCGATCAGGCAGATCAATTCCACGCTGCCGTCCGGTGTGGAAATCGCGCCGTACTACAACCGTGCCGACCTGATGAACCGCGTGTTGCACACCGTGGCCCACAACATGGTGGAAGGCGCCGTGCTCGTGATCGCCGTGCTGCTGTTGCTACTCGGCAATTTTCGGGCTGGCATCATTGTCGCGGCGGCGATTCCGCTTTCGATGCTGGCGGCCGTTATTGCCATGTATGGCGCGGGGATGTCGGGCAATCTCATGAGTCTTGGAGCGATCGACTTCGGCTTGCTCGTCGATGGCGCCGTCGTGATGATCGAAAATGTCGTTCGGCGCCGCGCTGCGGCACCTGCACAGTCAATGTTGCCGCTTGTGCGCGATGCGGCAAGAGAAGTGGCCCGGCCAATCACGTTCGCTATCCTGATCATTGCCGCAGTGTATCTGCCGATACTCAGCCTGCAAGGCGTCGAAGGGAAAATGTTTCGGCCAATGGCAATGACCGTGATCTTCGCGCTGGTTGCCTCGCTTGTCCTCACGCTGACGGTGATGCCGGTCCTCTCGACGCTGCTGTTGCGCGGAACGATCGCTGGGCACGAGAGCCGCATCGTGCAGTGGATCAGGCGCCGCTATGAACCGATCCTCGCGCGCACCACGCGGCAACCCGCAACGACGATGGGGCTCGCCGTCATGCTGTTCGTCGTGGCCGCTTTCATCGGCATGCGCCTGGGAGCGGAGTTCCTGCCGCGTCTCGAAGAAGGAGCGCTGACCGTCACGACGACCAGGCTGCCCGGGATTTCCGTTGCGTCCGCGGTTCAATCGCAGACCATGGTCGAGCGCACGCTGCTGCACTTTCCAGAAGTGCAGTCGGCTGTCACCCTGGGTGGCAGTTCGGAGATTCCGACCGATCCGATGGGGGTGGAGCAGAGTGATACCTTCATCATGCTCAAGCCGCGCGCAGAGTGGAAGACCGCGGCAACGCAGGATGGACTCGTCGAGCAGTACTCGGCCGCGCTCGAGCGAGCTGTACCCGGCTTGACGCTCGACTGGGCGCAACCGGTCCAGATGCGCATGGATGACATGCTCGCCGGCGTGCAGGCCGACGTCGCTGTCGTAATCCACGGCAATGACTTGCAGACCCTGCACGACACGGCCGGGCGCGTCGCAGCGGTCATCTCGCGCGTACCTGGCGCCGCCGATGTCGAAGCGGAGCAAACGATCGGTCAACCCTACCTGCGGGTTATCGTCGATCGCGACGCGGTGTCCCGATACGGGCTCAACGCAAGCCAGGTGCTCGATCTCGTGCAGTCGCTGGGCGGGCGCACGGTGGGCACAATCGTCGACGGCGACGGGCGGTTTGATATCCGGGTGCGCATGCGTTCGGACGATCGTGACGACATTGCCCGGATCGGGGCGCTGCGCGTGAGCGACGGCGCGGGCCGCGCGGTGCCGCTCGCGCAGGTCGCCGACATCCGCATGGAACCCGGCCCCTCGACGATCGAGCGCCAGCAGGGCCGGCGCGTGATTCTCGTGCAGGCCAATGTGCGCGGGCGCGATCTGGCGAGTTTCGTCGCCGCGGCGCGGCACGCCGTGCAGACACAGGTCAAGCTGGCGCCTGGCTACACGGTTACGTGGGGCGGCAGTTTCAAGAATCTGCAGGATGCCATGGCGCGTCTTTATATCGTCGTGCCGATCACGCTCGCGGTGATCTTCACATTGCTCTATCTCATGTTCGGCAGCGCAAGTCTTGCGGCGCTCATCTTCTGTAACGTGCCGTTCGCCGCGATTGGCGGCATCTTCGCGCTCTGGATACGGGGGCTGCCGTTCAGCATTTCCGCGGCGGTCGGCTTTATTGCGCTATGCGGCATCGCTGTGCTCAATGGGGTCGTGCTCGTGAGCTATATCGTCGAGAAGCGAGCCAGCGGGCTTTGTGCCATCGAGGCAGCAAGACAGGCGGCATCCAGCCGGCTGCGGCCCGTGCTGATGACGGCGACGGTGGCGAGCCTCGGCTTTTTGCCCATGGCCTTTTCGACGAGTTCCGGCGCCGAGGTGCAACGTCCGCTCGCAACGGTCGTGATCGGCGGACTGGTTTCTGCAACGCTGTTGACCCTTTTGGTTCTGCCTTCGGTGTATCCGTGGTTCGATCGCCGCAAGCGCGCGGCGCACGGCGAGCAGCCGCGCGAGACTGAAGCGGAATTCGCAAGTTAAAAAGCCGGTGCCAATGTGATCAATTTCAAACGTTCTTCCGCATACCTGGTGCCGTTGCTGCTCGTGGGCTGCGCGGTTGGCCCCGACTTTCATCAGCCTGCTCTCCAAAGCGGCGCCGGCTACATGCAAACGGCGCTGCCGCAGAAAACGGCAAGCGCTCCCGGTGCACTTGGAAGCGCGCAGCAATTGAACGTAGGCGAGGATATTCCGGGCCAGTGGTGGACGCTCTTTCAATCTGTTCAACTCAATGAACTGATCGACCACGCGTTCAAGGAGAGCCCCGACATTGCAGCCGCGCAGGCGGCACTCGCGGTCGCCCGCGAAAACATGCTTGCGCAGAGGGGTTCGTTATTCCCGAGCATTGGCGCCGACGCATCGGGCAGCCGCAATGCCACGCCGACAGGCAGCCTCGCGCCGGTCGCCGCGAACAATCAGCGCATCTACTCGCTCTATACTGGCGAGCTAACCGTGTCTTATTCGCTCGATGCGTTCGGGTTGAATCGACGCATGATCGAATCGGCATCGGCGCAAGCAGACAATCAGCGCTTTGAGTTCGAAGCCGCCAGACTTACGTTGAGCAGCAATGTCGTGCTGTCTGCGGTCAACGTGGCCTCATTGCGCGCCCAGATCGACGCGCAGGAGGAAACGATCAGGGCAAACACCACGCTTGGAGATATTCTCGAGCGTGAACGCGAGTTGGGCGAGGCCTCCGAGGCGGACTGGCTGCAGCAGCAAGCAGCGCTGGCCGCCGCGCGGGCTGCGCTGCCCCCCCTGCAAAAGCAGTTGGCGCTGCAACACGATGCGTTGAGCGCGCTGGTGGGCGGGTTCCCGAATGAACCGCTCGCCGACGACTTCGACCTTTCCTCGTTGCATTTGCCCGAAGACCTTCCCGTGAGCTTGCCCGCAAGCCTCGTCGAGCAACGGCCCGACGTGCTGGCGGCGGCCGCTGCGTTGCACGTAGCCAGTGCGCAGGTTGGCGTGGCGATCGCCAATCGGCTCCCGCAGATCTCTTTGACCGCCGCATTGGGTACGTCGCCCAGCGCGATCGCCAACGCATTCACGCCATATAACCAGTTCTTCAATGTGGTGGGCAAGGTTGCCCAGCCGCTTTTTCAGGGCGGCGCGCTGCTGCATCGACAGCGGGCAGCCGAAGCCTCACTCCAGCAGGCATCGGCGCAATACCGTTCGACGGTCATCAACGCATTCCAGAACGTTGCCGACGTACTCCACAGCGTACAGGCAGACGCACAGACGCTGCAGGCGGCCACAGCCGCCGAGTCGGCCGCTTCGCACAGTCTCGCGATCGCCCAGGAAGAGCAGCGTGCGGGCGAGGCGGCTTACCTCTCGGTGCTCGCCGCCGAGCAAACGTGGGAGGCGGCGCGAATTGCCTCGATCCATGCCCGTGCGGCGCGCCTGGCCGACACTGTGGCGTTGTTTCAGGCGGCGGGCGGCGGCTGGTGGAATCGCGCGGATCCTATGGTTGCCGCAGACGTGTCCGGCCATCGCAAATGACTTCTTCTGCCAGTAACAACCACTGCCATGAAACGACTCTTGCTCGCCCTGATGCTTTCAACCTCACTGAGTGCGTGCGCGAGCGAAGCGCAAGCGCTGAGTGCCCGCTCACACGAACATTCGTCGACGGGAGTTCTGGTCGATTACGCGGGAAAGCCCTGCAGGAATCAGAACTTCCATGTCAAGGCGCCGGTCTGCCTTTTCCCTCACTACGAGTGAGGAAATAGATGACTGAATCGTCATCAGAAGTTCAGATATCCGACAGGACGCTCACCTATGATGGATATACCGGACCGCATTTCGAGAACAGATTTCATGAGGTTTCCCAAGCGAATCGTGTCGTTCCTCTTAACTCCGTGCATCACCCTCGGAACAATGGGTCATGCGTTTGCGGATCAGAACAATCCGGCACCGAACTCGTTATCCACCGCGATGCAGCGCAGCCCCGAAGCGTTGCAGCAGCTTGTCGCGCCCATAGCGCTCTATCCCGATACGCTGGTCGCTCAGATCCTTGCAGGCGCAACTCATCTCGCGGAGGTGGTTTCGGCGAACCGCTGGATGCAAGCGCATCCGCAACTGAAAGGCGACGCGCTGGCTGCTCAGGTGGATCAGCAGTACTGGGATGCCAGCGTCAAGGCGCTCACCGAATTTCCGGCGGTTCTGAGCAACATGGATGAGAACGTGGTCTGGACGTCGTCGCTTGGCGACGCGTACCTGAGCCAGCCTCAGCAGGTGATGGCTGCCATACAGGCGTTGCGTCAGCGGGCGCTGGCGGCGGGCAACCTTCAGGCCAACGCACAGCAAACGGTCACGTCCGAAGGCGACCTGGTCAGCATCGCGCCGGCTGCACCGGACGTCGTGTACGTACCCGAATACGACCCAACGCTTGTCTATGGTGCGCCGGTGGCGGCATGGCCGGGCTGGTATCCGGACACGAGCCTCTACCTGGGTGGCCCGGGAATCGTTTTCGGCATCGGACTCGAAATGGGTTACTTCGGCGGCTACGGATGGGGCTGGCATCACTGGAGGCCGGACTGGCATCGCCGAGCGGTGACGTACAATCACTCCCCATATGTATGGCACGATCGCAGTCTCGCGGACGTCGAGCATGAGTTACATAGCCGCGACAGTTCCAATCGCCCCATGGATTCACTGGGTCAGCAGGGATCATTCGGGGAACACGGCGCATATGCCCAGCATGGTCCTTCCGGCGAGCATGGCGCGTTCTCCCAGCGCGAATCCTTCGGGATGCCAGACACGCATGTTAGTTCGGCGCCATTGCAGGTGGGCGTCCAACCCCACGCGAACCTGGGGGCTGGCCTCGGCCGCTTTGGGGGTGTCGGTCACGCAGGCTTCGGTCACGCGGGATTCGGTGCGGCGCGTTCGGACTTCAGCGCCATGGGTCATTTTGCGGGCGGGCATGTGAGCGCGGACATGCATGGTGGCCACGGCCGCGGATAGTGCCGTCGTGAACTACGCCATGGGATCGTTGCAGTCACGCCCGCGCGGGTAGTTCAACGCGCGCGGGCGGACGGCCCCGGCATCAAGGAGGACTACGATGCGAATCGTTGCCGCGCCTGCTCGAGTTCTTCCATATGCGTTTCGACCCAGTCCCAGATTCCGCAGATCTTTTCCAGAAGGCTCCCGCCAAGCGGAGTCAGGATGTAGTCGACGTGTGGCGGTATGACCGGGTGAACGTGGCGTGAAAGGAGGCCGGTACTCTCGAGTTGGCGCAACGTCTTTGTCAGCATTTTTGGGCTGATTCCGGGAATGCCGTCTCGTAGCTCCGAAAAGCGCATCGTGCCGCGCGTTCCCAACGCATCGATCACGAGAATGGTCCACTTGTCGGCAATTTGCTCGATCAGCGCACGCGCGAGATCGTCGGTTTTCTGCCGGGAATCGCTATTCGCGAGAGGCGTGTCGTGGCAATGTGTTTCCGTGGCGTATCGCAAAGCCTTCAACCCTTCATATGCATGGGTTCACTACGGCTGAACGACATGCTGGTACGAGGAATATCTGCATCATGCTGTTGCACCGGTAGTACGCGGCGTCGCGCTCTAGTCGCGAGGCACGATCTCAATCCAGTTCGCGCCGCTTCCTCCGCGAGTGCGCGAGTGCAGTGTCAGCGCGCCAGACTTCGCATCGATGCCATAAAGCGAGACTTGCGTGGACTTCTCTCCACATACAAGAAGAAAGCGCCCGGAAGGGTCGATGGAGAAGCCGCGAGGTTGCGCCTCCGTTTCGAAGTCGCCAGTTTGCTCTAGTGCGCCATTGGGCGTGACACGCAAAGCGAAGATGCGGTTGGTCGTGCGCTCCGAAATGTAGACGAATTGTCCGTCGGGCCGTACATGAATGTCGGCGGCCCAGATCAACGAAGTGAGTGTTGCAGGATCGGGTTGTGGGCAGGTAGCTGGAGGGCGGACAAAGCCGTCGAACATGCCTGCGAGCGCATCCGGTCGCGCAGATACGCTGTGCAGCATCAGCTTTCCGCTATCGCCAATGCGCCGGAACACGGCGACGGTTGCGCGAAATTCGCTCAGAACATAGAGCCAGTTACCGTCCGGAGAAAGACGCATATGACGCGGGCCGAAGCCTTGGTCGAGCGTTACTGTCTCGATCACGCCAAGCGGTTGTGCCGCGTTCCCGTCGATCGTGCAGCACAGGATTTCGTCGTTTGCCAGCGAGGTGACATAGGCGAAGCGATTATCGTCCGTCACGACCACCGAGTGTGCATTGCGCACGCCGCGTAGTGTTTGCACCGGCTTCGGATCGCCGCGATCGAGGCGTTCGACGCTATACACAACGACTTCATGGCTGCCGTATGCGGCGCCGAACAAGAAGCGGTCAGTGCGGTCGACCGCGAGCGCAACGAGGCTCGCATCGATCGCGACCCGATAGTCCGTCGTGAGACGGCCGGCGAGCGAGTCGAGCGTGCATTTCACGAGCGATGGCGCAGCGCCGCGCGTAGCCGCGAAAACGGTTTGTCGTCCGGCGCTTATCGCGAGCGGCATGACGTGAGCGCCGACCCGATGCCGTTCGCCAGCGCGCAAGGTAGGTGCTGAAGCACCGAACCCGTAGGTCGCAATGTCGGCGTCTTCCGAGTTCGAGACTAGTGCGATGCAGTTTTCCAGCATGTTCTTGACGCTCTATGTGTGGGTGTCCGCCTGCAGCCACCCGATAGCAGCCGATAGCGCGAATCCGCTATCAGTCGATTTCTTCTACCTGTCCAGCGAATTCCACGAGACAGCCGAAGCCGCCGTGGAAGAGCGCTTCGCGCTCATCTTCCTTCGCGCCTGTCGAGAAGATCTCGCTTGCATAGCGCTCTGCGTCGTCCTGAGGCTGGTAGCCAAGCAAGCGCGCGTTCGAGTTGTCCCAACGATTGCGCGCGTTGTTGGAGACGCCGTAGGCGACAACGAAGTGATAGTCCGGGTGGTCGATTGCGCGCTGCACGAGCTGGGCCGTATCGCGGTGGCTGATCCAGGTGTAGAGGTGGCGCGGCGCGGTGGGTTTGTCGTCCGGGCGGAACGACCCAATACGCAGGCAGGCGACCGAAAGCCCGTACTTGTCCGCATAGAGTCGTCCGACCGCCTCGCCGAAAACCTTCGAGACGCCGTACCGGCTGTCGGGGCGGGCCGTGACCTGATCGTCGATCATGCGGTCGCGACGGTGAAATCCCACGGCGTGATTCGAGCTTGCGAAAATGACGCGCTTCACGCCGGCAACGCGGGCCGCTTCGAAGACGTTGTAGCAGCCTTCGATGTTCATCCGGTGGATACGCTCCCACGTGTCTTCATCGGCGATACCGGCGAGGTGAACGACACAGTCGATGCCTTCCATCGCATGCGCGAGCTGAGCAGGGTCGGTAATGTCAACCTTCACGATTTCCTCGCCGGCTTGTGCGGGTGCTTGTGCGGCGATGTCGGCAAGCCTGATGAGCGAGTAGCGGTTCTTCAGTCCCTCTCGCAACGCGCGGCCGATGTGCCCGGCCGCACCCGTAATTAACACTCGCTTCATATCAACTCTCCTGACTCAATGGCGTTGCTGTGATTGCGTCGGTCTACTGCGCAACACGTACTTGAAGATTGGCTGCCGCGAGGCTTATTGCTTCTCTTTCGCGCCGACAGTAGCGCCGTTGCGGCGGTGATAGGCCTCGAGGTAAGCGTCACGAGCGGGGACCAGATGCTCGCGGCAAAGCTCGACTAGCCTGAGCTGGTCCCGGCCTGCGAGCGCTTCGAGCATTGCATGGTGCTCGCTGCGTGCCTTTTCGAGGTAGTGCGGAAAAAGCAGCGAAGCCGAACGAATGGGGTGCGTGCGTCGCTCGTACTCGCGTATCGCCTCGGTCAGCGCCTGGTTGTCGGAAAGCGCAAACAGGGCGTGGTGAAAATCCATATTCGCGCGGAACACGGCGCGGAGGTTACCGGCTTGTGCTGCCGTATCGTGCGTCTTCTGGATTTCGACGAGTTCGGCCAGTTGCTCAGGCGCGACCGGCAGCGCGATGCGTTGCGCCGCATTCGTCTCGAGTATTTCGCGAACCGAATACAGCTCCATCACTTCGCGCGGCGAGTACGACTTCACGAGCGCGCCCACGTTCTTGCGGCGTTCGATGAGACCGCGCTGCTCGAGTTCGGCGAGCACGAGGCGCGCAACGTGCCGCTTGAGCGCGAAGCGCTCGCACAATTCGTCTTCCACGAGCCGTTCGCGCGGATGCAGCACGCCAAGCACGATTTCCTCTTCGAGCGTGTCGGCGGCGCGCGCAACGTTCATGTCGATATCGCGGTCGCGCATGGCAGGCTGCGCTTGCGCAGGGGTTTTCTGGGGAGTAGAGACGCTTTTCATGTCGGCAGATTCGGTAACGGAACCCGGGTGAACTCGCAGGAGGCGAGCAGTATATCGGCAATTTCGCCCACGGATCCTCGCGTGCGGCGCGCCAGGTATGCGCGCCGCACCGCGCAATCGATGGTGGAGTCGCATTGCGTCATCAGCCCCGTGGCTTCGGTACTTTCGCCGTCATTTCCGCCGCCGCGAGGAAGTCGAAGTCGCAGCCCTGGTCCGCTTGCGTGATCGAGGTGAGGAACAGCTTGCGGTAGCCGCGCGCCGCCGGATCCTGCGTGCGGGGCGCCAGACTTTGCGCGCGCCGCGCGAGTTCCTCCTCGCTCACGAGCACATCTATCGAGCGATTCGCGACGCTCAGGCGGATCCGGTCGCCGCTCTGGACGAGTGCAAGCGGGCCGCCGATCGCGGACTCGGGGGTCACGTGCAGCACGATTGTGCCTGCCGCCGTACCGCTCATGCGGCCGTCCGACACACGCACGATATCCTTGACGCCGAGCTTCGCGAGCTTCTTCGGGATCGGAATGTAGCCCGCTTCCGGCATGCCCGGCGCGCCGATCGGACCGATGCCCTTGAGCACGAGCACGTCGTCAGCCTCGACATCGAGTTCGGGATCGTCGATGCGCCGGGCGAGGTCCTCGGCGTTCTCGAATACCACGGCGCGCGCCTCGTGCTCCATCAATGCAGGATTGGCCGCCGACTGCTTGATGATCGCGCCGCCGGGCGCCAGATTGCCGTACAGCACGGCAACGCCGCCTTGCGGATAGATCGGTTTGTCGAACGGACGCACCACCTCCTGGGCGAAGCTTGCAGGCGCCGCATCGAGTTCTTCGCCGAGCGTTCTGCCTGTGACCGTGAGGGTGTCCAGGTGCAGGAGCGGCCTGATCTCGCGCAGCACCGTGGTGAGACCGCCGGCCTTGTGCAGGTCCTCCATGTAGTGTTTGCCCGATGGCTTCAGATCGACGAGCACCGGCGTTTCGCGCGCCATGCGGTCAACTTCGCCGAGATCGATCTTCACGCCTAGCCGTCCGGCAATGGCCGTGAGATGGATGATGCCGTTGGTCGACCCGCCGATGGCGAGCAGCACGCGCAACGCGTTTTCGAAGGCATCTGGCGTGAGGATGCGCTCGGGTGTGAGCTGCTGCCCGATCATGGCGACCGCTGTCGCGCCCGTGTGCTCCGCGATGCGGATGCGATCCGCCGTGACGGCGGGCGCGCTTGCGCCGCCGGGCAGCATGATGCCAAGCGCCTCGGCGATGCAGGCCATCGTGCTCGCCGTGCCCATGACCGAGCAGGTGCCGACCGTCGGGACGAGCTGGTTGTTGACTTCGTCGATTTCGTGCGCGTCGATTTCCTCGCCGCGGAATCGCGCCCAGAACCGGCGGCAATCGGTGCAGGCGCCAACGCGCTCGCCGCGGTGGGAGCCGGTGAGCATCGCGCCCGTGACAAGCTGGATCGCCGGCACGCCGGCCGCCGCTGCGCCCATCAGTTGAGCCGGCACTGTCTTGTCGCAGCCGCCGATGAGCACGACCGCGTCCATGGGCTGCGCGCGGATCATCTCTTCAGTGTCCATCGACATCAGATTGCGCAAATACATGCTCGTCGGATGCGAGAAGCTCTCCGCGATCGAGATCGTCGGAAACTCGATGGGCAGGCCGCCCGCGAGCATCACGCCGCGCTTGACCGCCTCGATCAGTTGCGGAGCGTTGCCGTGGCAGGGGTTATAGCCGCTGCCCGTGTTCGCGATGCCGACGATAGGCCGCGACAGCGCGTCGTCGGTGTAGCCCGCCCCCTTGATGAACGCCTTGCGCAAGAACAGCGAGAAGCCTTCGTCACCGTAGTTGGTGAGCCCTTTTTTCAGTCCGGATTGTACGGGTTTTTTGTCCATAATGTCATCGATGAGATTATCAATAATCCTTGACGCCCATCTTATCTACTTTTATATTGGGCTGCAAGTCACCTGCCGGCGCACGGTGCCGGAGCCAGTTCGAAAGGGAATGATTCATGAAGAGAAGGCGTGTTGTGCTGTATCGGCCGGTGCCGGCGGACGTGCTCGAAAGTTTGCGTGCGCGCTTCGACGTGACCGCCTTCGATGAGGTAACCGAAACGAATCGGCCGCAGTTCGTTCAGGCACTGGGCTCGGCGCACGGCATCATGGGCAACACCCTGAAGATCACTGCCGCGCTGCTGGACGCGGCGCCCGAGCTGGAAGTGGCCTCGACGATTTCCGCGGGCTACGACGCATTCGACGTCGAAGCGCTCACGCGCCGGGGCGTCGTGCTCACGAACACGCCCGACGAGGTGACGGAAACCACGGCCGATCTCGTCTTCGCGCTGTTGCTTTCGAGCGCGCGCCGCGTGGTCGAACTCGCGAACTGGGCCCGCGCAGGCGAGTGGCGGGGCGGCGTGAGCGAGCATTACTTTGGCATGGACGTGCACGGACGCACGCTCGGCATCGTGGGGCTCGGCCGCATCGGCGCGGCGGTGGCCCGGCGGGCCGCGCAGGGCTTTGGCATGCGCATTCTCTACACGAAGCGGCGGCCTGACTTGCATGCGGAGTCGACCTGGGGAGCGCAACGCTGCGAACTCGACGCGCTGCTGGCGCAATCCGACTTCGTTTGCGCGATGGTGCCGCTGTCGAGCGAAACCCATCACCTGATCGGCGCGCGCGAGCTCGGACTAATGAAGCGCGACGCGATCCTGATCAACGCATCGCGAGGGCCGGTCGTCGACGAGGCTGCGCTCATCGTTGCGCTGGAGTCGGGGCAAATACGCGGCGCCGGGCTCGACGTGTTCGAGCGCGAGCCGCTCCCGCAAGATTCGCCGCTCTATGCGCTGCCGAACGTCGTTGCGCTCCCACATATCGGCTCCGCAACCCGGGCCACACGCGAAGCCATGGCGCGCCGCGCCGCGGAGAATCTGATCGCGGCGCTGGAGGGGCGCCACGTGTCGACGACCGTCAATCCGCAGGCCATGGAATTACGGCGCGCACGAGGTGTTTGTATGTGAGCGGCACCGCGTCGTGGCCATGCTCACGACCTCAGGCTGAAGCGTTGGTGGTGCAATCGATTTGAAATTGAATATACAGGTGTTTGAAAATCAATTAGTAAACCGAATTAAATGGAGACGAAGATGCACGGCAGGTATCGATATACCGTGGCGGGACTGTTGTTCGCCGCGGGCATGATCAACTACATGGACCGGGCGGCGCTAGGCGTGGTCGCGCCGATCATCAGCAAGGACCTGAGCCTGACGCCGTCGCAGCTTGGCGTGATCTTCAGCAGTTTCTTCTTCGGCTACTCGATCTTTTCGTTCGTCGGCGGCCATCTCGCGGACAGGTTTGGACCGACACGCGTGTTTACGTGGGCGATGGGAGCGTGGTCGCTGCTATGTGGCATGACCGTGGCTGCCACGGGTTTCGTCTCTCTGTTCATCCTGCGAGCGCTCTTCGGTTTTGGCGAGGGTCCGATGAATTCGACCACGAACCGCGCGATCACGAACTGGTTTCCGCGCGACGAGACCGCAACCATGATCGGCTTTACGTTCTCTGGGCAAACCTTCGGCAATGCGGTGGCGGGTCCGCTGGTCGGGCTCGTGGCGGTCGCCTTCGGCTGGCGCGTGTCGTTCGTGATCGTCGCGCTGCTGGGATTCCTGTGGATTGCCGTCTGGCGGTTGTTCGTCACCGACACGCCTGCGCAGAACCGGCGTGTGGGCGTGCAGGAGCGCGAACTCATCGAGCGCAGCCGCAACGCGGCGCATCCCGCCGAAGAGGGCGACGACGGCTTGACGCTGCGTGCCTACCTGGTTCGGCCGAGCACGCTCGCACTGGGTGTCGGTCTCTTCGCGGTGAACTACACGCTTTTCATCTTCATTTCGTGGCTACCGAGCTACTTCACGAACGCACTGCATCTCGACCTTACGCAGATGAGCTTGATGACGGCGATTCCCTGGGCATGCGGCGCAATCGGCTATTTCGGCGGGGGGCTCGCTGCGGACGTGCTGTTCCGGCGCATGGATAACAAGTTGCTGGCGCGAAAGATCGCGGCGGTCTTGCCGCTTGCGCTCTCCGGCCTCGCCATGCTGGCGGTGAGCTTCGTCAGTTCCACGGCGCCGGCCGTCGCATTGGTCGCGGCAGCGGTGCTGTTTCTTACGGCTTCGTCACAGGCAGTGTGGGCAGTGGTCCACGAGCTTGTTCCGAGCCGGCATCTCGGCGGCGTCAGTGGCTTCGTGCATCTGATGGCGAATATCTCAGGAATCATCGGTCCGACGGTCACAGGCCTCGCGGTCGAATATTTTGGCGGTTATAGCACCGGGTTCGCACTGGGCGCGACGATCGATCTGATTGGTGTGCTCGCCATGACGTTCGTGGTGCGTAGCCGCACCGGCGCGCGCTCGGCGGCCTCGGGCGCAATGACGTAACGAATGAACGAAGCGGCGGTTGAGCCGCGCATCTGATCAACACTGAAATGGCTGTCAGGCCGGGAGTGAAGGATGGATCTGGGTTTGCGTAACAAGACCGCGCTGCTGATGGGCGCAGGCGGTGGTTTGGGACAAGCGATTGCGGTATCGCTTGCGCGTGAGGGAGCGAACATCGTTCTCGCTGACGTTGACGAGGCCGCGCTGCAGCGCTCGGCACAGCGCGTAGAAGAAGCCGGTGCGCGCGCGTTGTCACTGCAATGGGATCTCGGCGACCTGGCTTCAATCGAGAAGCACGTCGCCACGATCGAGGCCCAATTCGCAGGGGTCGATGTACTCGTCAACAATACGGGCGGCCCGCCGCCGACGCCGGCGTCGGGGCAACCCGCCGACGCCTGGCAAAAATATTTCGGCTTGATGGTGCTCTCCGTGATCGCGATCACGGACAGAGTGCTTCCGGGAATGCGCGAGCGCAAGTGGGGCCGCGTCATTACGAGCGCGTCATCGGGCGTCATTGCGCCGATCCCGAATCTCGGCATGTCCAATGCATTGCGCATGTCGCTCGTCGGCTGGTCGAAGACGCTGGCGCGTGAGGTTGCACGTGATGGCGTAACCGCGAATGTCGTCGTGCCCGGGCGCGTGGCGACCGATCGCATTCGTTTCCTCGATGAATCGAAGGCTAAACGCGAAGGCCGGACGGTCGAGGCCGTTGCGGCCGAGAGCACATCGTCGATTCCTGCCGGGCGGTATGGCGAGCCGAAGGAGTATGCGGACGTCGTTACGTTTCTTGCGAGCGAACGCGCGTCGTACATGACCGGGGGCGTCGTGCGTGTAGACGGCGGCCTGATCGCGAGTATCTGATTCGCCGGACGACCAGTCTGGCAATTATCTTTGCATGAGAGACTTCCATGTCAGTTGATCAAGAAATTATCGATACCTTGTCGGGCGTCACGACGGCGACGCTGACCACGCTGCTGCTGAAGAAGGGCCTGCGCAACGTATGGATTCGGGGTGCGCGGCCAATCAGGGAAGGCCTGCCGCGAATCGTCGGGCGCGCATTCACGCTGCGCTTCGTACCTGCCCGGGAAGATCTCGCCACGCCGGAATCCTGGTCTTCGCCGCGCTCGACTCGTGCTGCCATTGAAGCAATGCCCGAGGGGTGCGTGGCCGTGGTGGATGCGATGGGCGTGACGGACGCCGGTATCTTCGGCGACATTCTCTGCGCTCGCATGCAAAAGCGGGGCGTTGCGGCGCTCGTGACGGATGGCGTCGTGCGCGACATCGGCGGCGTGCTCGGCACTCAACTGCCCGTCTGGAGCAGAGGTGCTGCCGCACCCCCGTCAGTCGCGGGTCTGACTTTCGCCAACTGGCAGGAGCCCGTTGGCTGCGGCGGCGTAGCGGTCTTCCCCAATGACCTGATCGTCGTCGATGCGGACGGGGCGGTGGTGATTCCTGCAGCGCTCGTCGACGAGATCGTCGCCGCTGCGCCCGAACAGGAACGGCTCGAAGCGTGGATCATGGAGCAAGTCGAGCAGGGCGCATCGTTGCCGGGACTCTATCCGCCCAACGAGGAAAACAAGGCGCGTTACGAGGCGGCTAAACGACGTCAGCAATAAACGATTGCGTTTTGGCAAGAGGTCCGCCGCACTTTGCATGCGGAGGCCCTTTCATTTCTCCCACGCGACGCAATGATTCAACCTGGTATCGAATGATCCCTGCTTCGAGGTATTGTGAATAAACCATCCGACAAGGTGATTGATGGTCCCGTAATTCGCCTGCATCCCGACGACAATGTGGTGATTGCCCGCACCGACGTTGCGATCGGAGCGAAGTTGGGGGTGACGCAACTGTTCTGCCGCAGTCAGGTGCCGGCCGGATACAAGATTGCTTCCTCGCCGATTGCTGCTGGAGAGCCGATCCGCAAGTACAACGTCGTCGTCGGCTTCGCGGCAACGGACATCGCCCCAGGCGCACTCGTGCACACCCATAACACGACGTTCCGCGAGTTCGAGCGCGACTATGCCCATGCGAGCGAATATCGGGCGCTGGAGCGGGTGCCGGCGGCGCAACGTGCGAGCTTCGAAGGGTACGTGCGCGCAAACGGCCAGGTCGGCACGCGCAACTTCATCGGCATTCTTTCTACCGTCAATTGTTCGGCAACGGTCGCGCACAAGATAGCGGCCTGGTTCACCGCGGAGCGACTAGCCGCCTACCCGAACATCGATGGCGTCGTCGCATTCACACACGGCTCAGGTTGCGGCATGGAAATGAGCGGCGAGCCCATGGCCTTGCTGCGGCGAACGATGGCCGGCTACGCGCGCCACGCCAATCTGGCGGCTGCGTTGATTGTGGGCCTCGGCTGCGAGCGCAACCAGCTTGCCGGGCTCATGGCTGACGAAGCGTTACAAGCGGACGAGCGATTGCACACGTTCGTCATGCAGGAAAGTGGCGGCACGCGCAAGACGATCGAGGCAGGCATCGAAGCGGTGCTGGCGCTGTTGCCTGAGGCGAACCGCGCGAAGCGTCAGACAGTGGGCGCAGAACATCTCAAGATCGGCTTGCAATGCGGTGGTTCAGACGGTTTTTCGTCGATCACGGCGAACCCGGCACTTGGTGCCGCAATGGACCTGCTGACGCGCCATGGGGGCACCGCGATTCTCTCGGAGACGCCGGAGATCTACGGCGTCGAGCATACGCTCACACGCCGTGCGGTCAGCCGCGAAATTGGTGAAAAGCTGATCGAGCGAGTCCGCTGGTGGAAAGAGGAGTACTCGGTCGGCCGCGATGTGCAGATCAACGGCAACGTGAGTCCAGGCAATCAGATGGGCGGCCTCGCAAACATCTTCGAGAAGTCGTTGGGATCGTCGATGAAGGGGGGGACAGGTCCCTTGATGGAAGTGTATCGTTATGCAGAGCCTGTGCTCGCGAAGGGCCTGGTCTTTATGGATACACCTGGATTCGATCCCGTTTCCGCGACAGGCCAGATCGCAGGTGGCGCGAATCTGATTGCGTTCACCACCGGTCGCGGATCGATGTTCGGCGCGAAGCCGGTGCCATCGCTCAAGCTCGCAACGAATACGCCAATGTACCAGCGGCTCACGGAAGATATGGACCTGAATTGTGGCGCCATACTCGACGGCGATGCCACGATCGAGTCCATGGGGCAGCTGATTTTCGACACACTGCTGCGTGTTGCTTCGGGCGAGCGCACGCGTAGCGAATTGCTGGGGCTCGGCGATCACGAATTCGTACCGTGGCAGATCGGCATCATGAGCTGACAAGCGCGGCGGCTGCAAGAGGGCGTTAGCATCCCGCCGCATACTCGATCATTCAGGAGTGTACTGTGACCAGGCTATTGGATGAAAGTGCGAAAGGCGTATATGTGCTTGCGGTGACGCCATTTACCGACGACGGCACGCTCGATCCGGCAAGCACGGATCGCATGGTGGACTTCTACCTCGAAGTGGGCGCGACTGGGCTCACGATTCTTGGCATTCTGGGGGAGGCGACGAAGCTCACGGCGCTCGAATCGCGCACATTCGTCAAGCGCGTATTGGAGAGGGTGGCAGGGCGGGTGCCCGTCGTGGTCGGTGCGTCGGCGCCGGGGTTTGCGCCCATGCGCGAATTAGCGTCAGACGTCATGGATATGGGCGCTTCCGGGGTCATGGTCGCGCCGGCGTCGACCTTGCGCACCGACGAGCAGATCGTCGCTTATTTCGACATGGTGACTGCAACGCTTGGCGAGAGCTGTCCGTGGGTCCTCCAGGACCATCCCACGTCGACGGGCGTGCAGATGTCCACCTCGGTGGTACTGCGAATCATGAAGAATTCGCCAACCTGCGTAATGCTGAAGCATGAGGACTCGCCTGGACTGGCCAAGCTGTCCGCCATCCGCGCGGCAAGCGAAAATGGCGATGTCAGACGGGTTTCGATATTGACCGGCAACGGAGGCGGATTATTCCTGCCGGAGGAGCTTTCACGCGGCGCCGACGGTGCGATGACGGGCTTCGCCTACCCCGAGATGATGATAGGTGTGTGCACGGCTCATGCGAGCGGCGACGTCGAGCGGGCACATGACATTTTCGACGCCTATCTGCCGCTTGCCCGCTATGAGCAGCAGTCGAACATCGGTCTTGCCGTGAGGAAGTATCTCATGGCGCGACGCGGCGTGATCGCATCACCGACATTGCGTAGACCCGGCCCCCGGCTGTCTTCCGCCGATGTCGCAGACGTTGAGCGCCTGGTGACGCGTCAAACGAGGAGGCTGCGGGAGTTGAACTGAGGGATGGCCGGCGCGATTCAGTCGCGCCGGCGTTTGTGGAAAGTCACTTGTTGACCAGCCTGGCGGGAATCAGCACCAGAATCAGTATTGCGGACAGCGCCAGCGAAGCCGCGACGACGAGCAGCCCTGACGTCAAGGTATGTGTAGCGGTCTTCAGCCATCCAATAATGGCTGGGCTGATGAACCCCGCGAGATTGCCCGTGCAGTTGATCAGTGC
Source organism: Paraburkholderia heleia NBRC 101817 (assembly GCF_000739775.1). Classification (GTDB taxonomy): domain Bacteria; phylum Pseudomonadota; class Gammaproteobacteria; order Burkholderiales; family Burkholderiaceae; genus Paraburkholderia; species Paraburkholderia heleia. Next base: position 74,313 of record NZ_BBJH01000003.1, read on the forward strand.
GATACCGGCTGCCGCTCCCATGCCGCCAAGGAATGAGGTGGGCAGAGCCCAGAACATCGGCAGCGCCGTGACCACTCCGCCCGCGGCAAGCGTGAGGCCGATCATCGACAGCAGCGCATGGTCGCCGTTGAACGCGCAGATCGCGAAGCCGAGTGCGGCGACAACGGCAGGTATGGCAACGTGAAGCCGCCGCTCGCGTGTGCGATCTGCGCTCCGGCCAGTCGCGATCATCGCGACCAGCGCTGCCGCGTACGGGACCATCGTCAGCAGGCCGATCGTGAGCGGATCGTGAATACCGGTGCCGCGAATGATCGTGGGCTGCCAGAAGCCGATCGCGTAAGAACCCATCACGATGCCAAAAAGAATCAGGCACAGCAGCCAGACGCGCAACGAGGTGAACACCGTCCGCACCGAACTGTGCGTGTGCGTCGAGGCGTCCGCATTGATCTCATCCTGGATCAAGCGCTTGTCCTCGGTGCCGAGCCAGTGCGCGTCGGCGACCCGGTCGTCGAGAAAGAGAAAGATCACAACGCCAAGCGCGATTGCGGGTAAGGCTTCGATGATGAAGAGCCATTGCCATCCGCCCATGCCCAGCGTACCGTGCATGGCGTACATGATGTAGCCGGAAAGCGGACCTCCAAACAATCCAGAGACCGGATTGCCAGCCATCAGCAGCGCGACCATCTTGCCCCGCCGGTGGGAGGGAAACCAGTAGGTCAGGTAAAGAACCATGCCGGGGAAGAAGCCCGCTTCCGCAATGCCGAGCATAAAGCGCATGACGTAAAACATCGTCGGCGTACGGACAAAAGCCGTGGCGATCGACAATGCACCCCACGTTACCATGATGCGCGCAATCCAGCGCCGGGCGCCCAGCCGGTGCATCAGCATGTTGCTCGGCACCTCGAAAAAGAAGTAACCGATGAAGAAAAGCCCGGCGCCGAGTCCATACGCTGCCTCGCTGAAGTGCAGCGCATTGACCATCTGCAGCTTTGCGAAACCCACGTTCACGCGGTCGAGATAGGCAATCACGTAGCCGACGAACAGCAGCGGCATGAATCGCCACGCGACGCGCCTGAAAAGCGAGTCGGCTTCGGTGGCACCGAACGCTTGATCAATCGGGGTGCGGACGAACATGGTGTCTCCTTGCCCGCCCCGTAGTTCGAGGTAGTGTACAAGTGATCCGCAAGGGTCACGCGGTGGCGGCGAGCGCAGTATCGCGTGACGCCTCTCATCGAGGAAGCGGTTGCTCGTTGCTATAGACAACAGTTATTTTTGCGTCTCGCCAGACGAAGGACCGGTTTGCCCTTTCCTCGTCTCGGCGCCACGCAGTTGTTCAACGGCCATTTCACGAAATACATGAACGAGCCGAACGCGAGCAGACGAACGGTTCCACAACAGCCCAACGACCCGCTTGGGGAATGGATATGGCAACGGCCATTTTTTCAGCGAAAGACCCGAAAACGGTGCCATGCGCCAATCGGGAACGAGCGTCACGCCAAGCCCTCGATCGGTCAGGACGGCGAGCGCGTCCAACCCGTCGAGTTCACAGCGCTGACGCGGCAAGATGCCGTGCTGCCGCAAATAGGCGTCGGCGAGCTGGCCTCCAACGACGTTCCGGTCGTAACGCAAAAATGGCTGCGTTCGCAGCGTATGGTGGACATCGGTGACCTGCATCGAGGCGGGCGTCAACAGCACTAGCGGTTCCTCACGGAACGTGTGCCATTCACAGTTTTTTGGAAGCTCGAAAAGCGGACGCACGAGGACTGCGGCGTCGAGATGGCCATTCACGACCTTGCGGTACAACTCCGTCGAAGTGCCGGGTTCCAGGTAGATGTCTATTTGCAGGTGACGAGTCAACAGGTTGGCGAGGACGTCAGGGATCAGACTCGTCATCATCGTGGGCGTACCGCCGAGGCGCAATTGGCCAGCCAGTGTCGCCGAATCGTTCAGGTCGGACTTCAGGTCGCGTATTTCATGAAGCACGGTGCGTGCGCGGCCAAGAATACGCTCGCCGGCTTCAGTCGTTCCGACGGTGCGCCCGGAGCGGCGCACGAGTTTCATCCCCAGTTCATTTTCGAGCATCTTGACGCGCTGGGCTACGGCGGCCGGCGTCAGGTCGAGCCGCCGCGCAGCTTCTGCGATCGATCCGAGTTCAACGACGTAGACAAAGCTCTGAAGATAGCGCGAGTCCATCAATAAAAAGTTTTATCTTGTGAAGAAGGTAAAGGATACTGTTTTTTATGGTCTGGGACCAGCACACTCGATTGCGTATAGCGGTGAATTGGACAACGCGTTCGCCTTTCAAAAAGGAAGTGCCGACATGCCACGAATCGAGTCGATTTCCATCTGCGCGGCCGTCGTTCCGCTGGACCGGGTGACATCGTTCGCTACACGCACCGTGTCGAAGCGCGAGTACGGTCTGGTCAAGGTCCGCTCGAGCGATGGTGTCGAAGGCATCGGGTTCTGCTATGTCGGCAGCGCAGCAGGCGAACTTCTACGCGTGGCGGTCGAGCAATTGCTCGCTCCCGTGCTGATCGGGCAGGACTCGTATGCCGTCGAAGGCTTGTGGCAGGCAATGTATCGGGAATCGCTCCTGCAAGGCCGATCGGGCACGGTCATGCGCGCAATCAGCATTCTGGACACTGCACTCTGGGATCTCAATGCTCGCACGCACGGCTTGCCGATTCACAAATACCTGGGCGCTGTGGAACTCGATACGGTTCCCGCCTATGCAAGCGGTGGCTATTACCTCGACGCCAAGACGCCGCAGATGCTCGGCGACGAAATGGCGAGTTATGTGGAGATGGGGTTCAGGGCGGTGAAGATGAAGGCTGGTCGCTTGTCGCCAGCCGAGGACGAAGCCCGTGTGCGTGCGGCACGCGAAGCGATCGGTCCGGACGTCGAACTTATGATTGATATCAACAACGGATGGCGTGATGTCACGGAGGCGCTTCAGTTCGTGCGCCGATTCGAACAATACGATCCGTACTTTATCGAGGAGCCATTCTCGCCCGACGACGTGGATAACCATGCGCGTCTCGCGAAGCAGACACGCGTGCCGATCGCAACGGGCGAGATCGGTTATGGCCGGTGGTATCACAAGGAATTGCTGGACAAAGAGGCAGCGGCGATTCTTCAGACCGACGCGCTGGTATGCGGAGGCATCTCGGAGTGGCGGCGCATTGCTGCGACCGCGGCCAGCTACGGTGTCGTCATGTGTCCGCATTGGTTTCATGACGTGCACGCGCCACTCGTTGCAGCAACGCCGACCGCGCGCTATGTTGAGTTCTTCTGGGACGATCAGGTGTTGAATTTCCGCCGCCTTATCGATCGCCAGTTGACGCAAAAGGGCGGCCGGATTGCACTGCATCAAGAACCTGGGTTGGGGTTCTCGTTCGATGACGATGCGGTGGCGAAATGTGGTAAGTGGACCGAAGTAAGATGAGATGCCGGGCGATTCACCTGGCGCGGGAAGTCGATGAGAATGAGGGGGGCGCGCATGCGGCGTGGTGAGGGCCGCCATGCGTAGCCACATGACAAGGCGGCGAGTCGGCCATTCCGTGAATCGCTGTTGGCTATGCTCGGGATCGGTCTCGTCAACATGCTCGTTGCCCTCGATCAGACCGTCGTCAGTACCGCGCTGCCCTCCAACGTCGCGGATCTCAAGGGCGCACAGTACTACGCCTGGATCGCAAGCATCTATTTGCTTGCATCGATCGTCTCTGTAGCTATCTTACAGGCGCTTCCGCGCTCTGCGAGCTCGCGCCGAACGTAGGGGCCTCGTATTCGCAGGGGCACTGCAGGGGATCGGCGGCGGCATGATGGTAGGCACGGCATTCGCGGCGATCCCCGATCTATTCCCCGATCCACGCGTTCGAATGCGCTGGCAGGTCGTAATGGCCGGCTCGCTGTTCTTGCGAGCCAGAGGTCGGTTACTACTGGGTCGCGGCCGCCAGGCGATGGCATGAAAACTATCGGGTTCGTCGAACAACACTGCAGAAAGGTGAGGACCTCGTTGTTGCTGGCAGGCGTATCCGACATACGTCATGGTTGAAAGGAGCCAGAATCGTGCCAGTGCAAACAAGTGAGGCGACCAGGACTGTGTGGTCTCGCAGCGAGGTAGAGAAGAGATGGGAGGAGCATGCCTGCAGTGATTTCAAATTACGAACGATGCTCGCGGTTGATGCGCAGCTGTGAGCATTGGCGCGTGGCGCATGCAGTCGGTGCAAGCTCAGATCTCATATTTTGTAAACCTTACCAATCATAAAAATTATTCGCGAGACCGCAGCTTCAGCACCAACGACATCCATCGTCGTAGATACGATCTGGCCAGAGCGCAATGCGAATACGGTCGGGGCGAACGGCGTTACTCAAATACCTCGTATTTACGTTCGCTGAGGATAACCGCAAGATGGCAGGCTGATTACAAATCCGTCATGTTTCCAGTGGCATCGCGATGCGGGTCCAATACGCAAAAAAGTGGACATCATCCCGAGAAGGCGTCTGCACACGGGCGTTGCCCTTTGAACGCGGCGATTGCGGCGGCGTCATAGTCAGGGTATATCGCGACGATTCGAAGTGCCTATTTGCGAGGGAGTCTGGTGCGCTCAATAATTTCCTCTCGTTGAAAATAGGTTGGCGCAAACCATGTCAAAGTCCTTCGCATTGCAATCTCTGCAAGCACGACAATCGCGTCGCAGGCAGCGTGAGATGTTCGCAGCGACACGCAATCAACCGCATGGCCGAAAAGCTGTCGCCTTCGACACGGCTCATTTCACCACCCGGGTTGCGTATGTGCTGGTATTGGCGATTGGCGCGCTCTTTCGTGTTACTCCGGCAATTGCCGATCCTGCAGCGGCCACTCCGCGTGATGGGCTGATCGCTACCTGTGCCGCTTGTCACGGCGCGAGGGGCGAAGGTTCCATGGCGGTTGCGGCGCCCCGGCTCGCCGGGCAGGATGCAGAATACCTGGCCCACGCACTGTTCATGTTCAAGGCAGGCACGCGCGCAAGTTCGATCATGCAACCGGTTGCGCGCACGCTTTCCGACGCGGACATGCAAGCCGTGGCCGGTTACTTCGCGGCCCAACATCCTCCCGTCGTTGCCCAGGAACAGCCGCAAGGCGATGAAGCACGTGCCGGCGCACAGCTTGCGCAGTTCGGCGATGGAACGGGTGTTGCGGCCTGCTTCAGTTGCCACGCAGCGGGGGGCAGGGGGAACGGTGCACGTTTTCCCAGTATTGCGGGGCAACCGGCCAGCTTCACGGTCGCGCGTCTCCACGAATTCCAGGCACGCGCAGCGCAGGGCGGCGCGAAGCCCGGGACGATGACAGCCGTGGCTGCGCACCTGTCCGAGGCACAAATCGTGGACGCTGCCGCGTACTTGTCGACCCTGCCACGTTAGCTAAAGTGTTGCTTCGAGTGTGGTTTGGGTGACGTACACATATTCGTAGTAATCTGGATGAGTAAACACCCGGAGATTCATCCTACGTCAGTGGTTCGTAGAAGCGAGTTCATTGGAACAGGGGCCGCGATCGGTTCCGCGGCCGTCGTGCGAAGGACGTGCAGCCTTATGCGATCGTTGTCGGCGTGCCTGCGCGCGTCCTGCGCCCGCGCTTCAATGCATCGCATGGTGGGACTGGCGCCATGATCGGATCGACGCGGCGCTAGCCGACTTTCGTAGCCTCACTGCAGAAGAGTTCGTCGAGAAGTACGAGCGGTGAGCCGGTTTGCCATACGGCGCACGTATGGGCGCCGGCCGCCCCCGACGTCATGCGTCATGGCTTCGTTTAGTACGCGGCAACTCCACGAATTATTGTCCGGTCTTCGACGGCGGTGCCGCCTGCTCGGGGCCGGGAGGTGCTGAATTCCGGGACGGCAATCAATGATGGAATATCGACAGCCTGGACGTAGCGGCATCAAGGTGTCTGCGCTGACGTTAGGCACAATGATGTTCGGCGAGTCCACCGACGACGTGACCGCGGCGCGCATTGTAGACAAAGCATTTGAGCAGGGCGTCAATTCGATAGATACCGCCGACGCTGTTCGCGCGGCGAATCCGGGCGTGTGGTGGGTCGCTGCATCGCCAGCCGCCGCGACCGATGGGTGCTTGCAACAAAGTTCGTCAATCCAATCGGCGACGGTGACGTCAATGGCAGGGGCGCTTCGCGCAAGCATGTCGTGCGGTCCGTCGAAGCCAGCCTGAAGCCCTTGAATACCGACTCTATCGACCTTCTCTATTTGCATGCGGAAGACCCGAAAACGCCGGTCGACGAGACTGTGCGTGCACTCAACGATCTCGTGGCCGCAGGCAAGCTCCGGTATTACGGCCTCTCGAATCATCGCGGCTGGAGGATCGCTGAGTTTGCACATACCGCATAGGCGCTCGGTCTCGAAGCGCCAGCCGCCAGCCAGCCGCTTTATAACATCGCGAATCGGCAGGCCGAAGCCGAACAACTGACTGCGGCTCACCGATATGGCCTCGGCGTGATCGCGTACAGCCCGCTTGCCCGCGGGGTGCTGACCGGCAAGTATGGTGCGGACGCCGAACCCGCACCCGAGAGCCGTGCTGGTCGAGGCGACGTCCGCCTTCACCAGACCGAAGACGTGGGCTGCCGCCTGCCTCGTCGGGATTGCGTACGCACGTAGCCTTGCGCTTCGTGCTCGATGCGGTCGAACGGCGGCGACATCGCGGCGGCACACAGGGGCGCAGACTTCGGTCGAGAAATCGCCGTCAGCGCCCCGCCGCAGATTCGATCGGGTTCCGCTGACGATGCACGATGAGCCACAGTGCGATTAGCACGGTCAGTGTCGTCAGAATCGCGAATAGCAAAGTGGCGTGCGCAATGCCGATTCGCTGTACGGCGAAACCTAGCCCGATAACCGGCAGGGAGATTGCGATATACAGCACCACGAAGAAGCTCGAGGTCACCTCCGCGCGCCGATTCGACGGACATTTCGCAGCCAGATCGCCGAGACTCGCTCTGAAGCTCACGCCTTGGCCGATGCCTGCGATCATCGTGCCGACGACAAGCGTCGTCAGCGATCGGTCCAGGACGCAGAATGCGATCGCGGTCAGTCCCACCGCGAGACCGATGCAGCCCGCTGTGAGGCGATGCTGCGCGGCGATGCGTGCCTGAATGATCTGCCCAATGGCCGAGCAGGCGAAAAGCAGGAAAACGAGTGCGCCGATCAGCACGCTGCTGTGATATCCGAGCAGCGCACTGATCAATTGCGGAACCACGGCAGCGAAGAAGCCGACCACGACGAATCCTGCAAAGCCGGCGAGCGCAGCGGGAATAAATGCGTCGCGCACTTCCACGGGCAATGAAATGCGCTGAAACCGCAGCTTCGTGCACGCAGCAGGGCGCGCAGTTTCGGGCGCGCGCCAGACGGCGATGAGCGCGAGAGACACCAATGCAAGATGGACGGCGTAAGGCACGATGGTCGGCTGCGGGAGCAGGGCGACGAGTATGCCGCTCAGCAATGGACCGAATCCAAGTCCCAGCATGTTCGAGGCGGTTGCTGCCAGCGTCGCCTGCGGCTGCCATGGGGGGGCGCGAGCTCGATCACGGCGACGGTGGCCGTGCTGGTGAATATGCCTGCGGAAAGCCCGGACAGCAAACGCCCCACCATCAAACCGGTTGCCCCGTGGCTGGTGACGAATGCGATGGCAGAAGCAGCGGAGGCACACAGTCCCGCAAACAACATCTTCCGGCGACCGAGTTGGTCAGACCAGTTGCCGACCGTGAGCAGTGCGCCCAGAACGCCAACGGCATAGCACGCGTAGATTACGGTAATCAACGTCGGTGTGAAGCCGTATTGTTGCTGGTAAAACCGATAAATGGGCGTGGGAAGTGTCGTGCCCATCATATTGATCATGAAAGCGACCGCGATTGAAATGAAAGCGGAAGCAGAATGACGGGTACTGAATGACCGTTTCATCAAAATTACCGACAAGTCAACAAGCATTTCAGGGAGATGGCCGGCGACGACGCGAGACTACGTTGCCGCGACACCGGAGCCATCATCATACAAGCCGCGAGAACGTGCTGCAGGCATGGCACGTGAGCGTTGAATTGCCTGTTCGCTCAACAATCTGCATGACGAAATGGTGCCTGAGACGGGAGCGCGATTTCATGACGGGGTGCCAGAAGGCCTCGTGTCGAGCCTCGAGGCTGTGCGAGCCGAGCGTTCGACGAGCACCACCACGATCGCGGAGATAAACATCAATGCTGCAACGAGCAGCATGGGCGCCTGATACGATCCCGTGGCGTCGCGCAGCCAGCTCGTTGCATAGGGCCCAGGGAATCCGGCAAGCGTGCCGATCGTATTGATGAGCCCGACTCCCACGGACGCCGCTTCGCCGCTCAGTTGCGCAAGCTCAGCGAATACGCCACATACCATCGGACGCACAACAGGACCACATCCAGTGGATAATGCAGCCGCTTCAGTACCTATCCAATGCCAGCGGGCCGCGCCTTGCGCGGCGTCTTCGTCTTTGCCATCGTGCTCGTCATGCGTTGCGGTCTGACAGATTCTACTTGACCACGTTAGCGCGACAGAGCCTACGAGAAAATCGTCAGGCAGTCGGCATGCGCGCGTCGATGAGCCCGGCAACTGCTACGATAACGCGCCGATCGAATCGCTCTGGGGTTCTTTGAAGAGCGAGCTGATCTACCATCGGCGATTCACTACACGCGAGCAGGCTAGACTCGCGATCAGCGAATACATCGAAATGTTTTACAACCGGCAGCGCACGCAGGCCCGTCTGGACTACCTGTCGCCTGCCGCATTTACACAGCGATTCTATCTGGATCGTACCGCAGCTTAACGCGTTTGCCTCCACCGATTCCGACCGACCTCAGTCAAGCGAAGTACCTGGACAATATCGTGGAACACGATCATCGTGCGATCAAACGTCGGACGCGGCCAACGATGGGCTTCAAGGATTTCCGATGCGCATACTGCCCGGCGGCATTGAGTTGATGCATACGATCGCTAAAGGGTTGGGGAAGTCATAATCGTCCCGAGACACAATACACACGTTTTCTGTTCGCCTCAGTATTCGATTTAGGTAATAAAGCATAAGTCTGCTAGTAGTCGCAATAAAGCATAAGGACGTTTTAGCGGTCAACATATGCCTTATTTACCCCCCCCACACGCACCGGAATCCCGCATAAACATACTGATAACGCGGCTGAAACCAGTTGCGGAACGTTGGCCGCAACATGCATTGGGCCGTGCGCGGCGAGCCGCCTTTCATTGCGTAGTGCTGACCGTCGAAGAAGTTGGCCGAATACCCTTCATAGAACGGGAACGCCTTGAAGCCCGGCAGCGGACCGAAGAGCGTGGAGGTCCATTCCCAGCCGTTGCCGTACAGGCCTTCCACGCCCCACGTGCTGGCGCTGTCTGGCGTGGCGTCGACGGCCACCGGGTTCCAGTCGCGGAAATCGAAGTTGTCGCTGCGGCCAGGCAGCGCGCCGTGCGCCGCGCGCTGCCATTGCGCCTCGCTTGGCAGCGCCATGCCGCGCCAGCGCGCAAAGGCGCTGGCTTCGGCGTGGCTCACATACACGGGCCATGCAAGCGGCAATGCGATGTCTTCGAACATCGTGCGCAGTGTCCACCCTTCGGGGCCGCGCGACCAGAATACGGGGTGCTCCACGTGCGCGCTTTCCCTCCAGGCCCAGTCCGCGTCGTTCCAGAGTTCGCGCTTCCTGTAGCCGCCGTCCTCGATAAATTCGAGAAACGCGCCGTTCGTCACCATATAGCGGTCGATCTCGAAGGCCGGCACGTCGACCTGCTGTTCTCCGAACTCGTTGTCCCAGCCGAACAGGCCACGCTCGGCGGTCATGCCGAGTTCCGCGCGGCCCGCGGGCACCTGCACGGTTCCTGCCTTGACCGTATGGAGCGGGTCGACGCGCGCGAGCGTTGCGGCGGGCGCCTGCTTTTGCCCGAACGGCATCTGATGGAGCATGTAGGCGAGCGTTTCGACATGCATGAGCCGATGTTCGATCGCGACGTTCAGCAACTGCCCTGGCGTGTCGTGATTCGAGGCATCGGGCGGCAGGTGGAGCGTCGAGAGCTGCGCGTCGATGCGGCTGCGTGCATCGCGTCCGTAGGCGAGCACTTCGGCGAGTTCTGGCCAGTCGGCGGGCACATCGGTCGGCAGGCCGCCATCGACAGGGTCGATGCCGAACGCAAACAGCTGGTCGAGGCGCGCATCGGTGGAGGGCAGGTCGAACAGGCGCTTGTCGAAGAGGTTACGGTCAAATGCTTCAAGATGACCGATATAGAACACGATGCGGTGCCGCTCGCGAATGGGCCGCTCGTACAGAAACTCGGGCTTGACGACGTGGAAGAGCGCGTCGCTGGCGCTGCGCGCCGCTTCGAGGCGCGCGGTGAGCGTGGGGGATTGCGGGAGAGGCATCTCGGCGATTCTCCTGGTGTGGGCGTAGTACGAAACTTTAACCCTGCGCAGGAGTTGTGCCAACGGAGTTGCCGTGCCAACGCGGCGCGGCGCGGCCACCCGGGGCCGGACGCCCGGCCGGGGTTTGCCGCGAATTACAGATGCCGCAGACCTTCGATGTCGATGATGCGGATCAGCTTGCCCTGTGCGTCGATCAGGCCGCGCTTTTGAAATCTCGACAGGGTGCGGCTCACCGTTTCGAGCGTCATGCCGAGATAGCTGCCCATGTCCTCACGCGTCATGCGCAGATTGAACTCCGCGTGCGAATAGCCGCGCTGGCCGTTGCGTTCGGAAACGTCCAGCAGGAACGAGGCGACGCGTTCGTCGGCGGAGAGCGAGCCGAGCACCATCATTTGGAACGATTCGCGGATCAGTTGCTCACTCATGAGGCGATGCAGCCGGTCTTGCATGGCGCCAGTTTCGCGGCACAAATACTTGAGGGCCGAGTAGGGAATGAGGCAGACCGAGCTGTCTTCGAGCGCCACGGCGCTGCAGGTGTGGAAGCCGGTGCTGATGCCGTCGAGGCCGAGCGGGTCGCCGGCCAGGCGCAGGCTGGTGACCTGCTCGCGGCCGTCGCGGTGCGCCATGGCCGTCTTGAGCGAGCCGGAGCGCGCGACGTAGAGGTTGTCGAATGCGTCGCCGACGCGGTACAGGGCTTCGCCGCGCCGCACACTGCGCGCGGAGCAGATCAAGGCTTCGAGCTTTGGCAGGTCGTCGAGCGAGAGCCCCCGTGGCATGCACAGGTGCCGCAGGGCGCAAGCCGAACAGCGCGTGGATGTGCGCGGCGCGTTCGGGGGCGTGCGATTGCTGCGACGCACAGTGGTATGAGAAGCAGCGGTATGGTTCAGCATGGACAATGCTCCTTTGATTTCTGTCCAGGCATTGTCTACCGGGGGCCAATCTCAAATTAGTGGCAAAGCGACGCGTATTTAAGATGAATTGCTTTGAGGCTCGTCAGAAGCCGCTCACGCGGCGTCTGACGGCGCGCAAGCGACTTTCCAATAACGAGAAAACTGCCTGTACTCAGCGCGACTACTGCCCGGCACTTCCGGCGGCCGACGGGATGAGGAGGACGGGCAGCGTGGACTGCCGCACGCAGCGTTCGGCCACGCTGCCGAGGATGAGGCGCTGGAAGCCCCGGCGGCCGTGCGTGCCCATCACGATCAGGTCCGCGCCTGCGGTCCTCGCTGCGTTGAGCACTAGCGTCGGCACGTCGTCGAGCGAGGAGGCTTCGCCCGTGAGCATGGCGCCTTGCACGCCACGCTCGCCCATCGCCTTGTTCATTTCTTCCCCGAGTTCGTTGCCCTGCGCGATCATCTGGTTGCGCAGGATCGACGGGTCGTAGCCCGGCGCGTCGAAATACATGGGCGTGTTCTCAATCACGTAATACGGCTGCAGCGTCGCGCCCATTGCCTTCGCCAGGTCGAGCGCGGCTTCGAAGGCGCGGCGCGACGTGGCGCTGCCGTCGACGGCGACAAGGATGCGTTGGTACATAAGACCTCCTCATTGAGTGGGATCGAGAATCGCGCGGCCCCGGGCGATGCGGGAACGAGGCGGCGCGGCGTGTCGTGACTGGCGAGAAGCTTAATGGATCGCAAGTGAACACGCAGCCGGACTGTATGAAATGTGGAAGGTACAGGAAGGAAGATCAAGTACGTTGCGTCGGTATATCGCAGCGCCGCCCGATTTTGTTTGCTATGTCGTTATGTTGCACGCGCAGCCGCATATCGCTATCGTTGCCTCTTTTTCGCTCCGCGCAGTCTGCCCTCCCGTGAAACCTTCCTCCGCTAACCTGCCGTTTCGCGACGCGCTGCTGGCCATGCTCGGCATCGGCCTCGTCAACATGCTCGTCGCACTCGATCAGACCGTCGTCAGCACCGCTTTACCCTCGATCGTCGCCGAACTGCACGGTTTCGCGTTCTACGCGTGGATCGCGAGCGCCTACCTGCTGGCCTCGGTCGTGACAGTGCCCGTGTTCGGCCGGCTCGGCGACTATTTTGGCCGCAAGCGCTTCGTGATCGCCGCAGTGATCGTGTTTACGGTGGCCTCCGTGCTGTGCGGGCTCGCGACCGACATGCGTTTTCTGGCAGCGGCGCGCGCGCTGCAGGGCGTTGGCGGCGGGATGATGGTGGGCACGGCCTTCGCCTCGATTCCCGATCTCTTTCCCGACCCGCGTGCGCGGGTGCGCTGGCAGGTCGTCATGGCGGCCGCCTACGGCATCGGCACGGCTGCGGGGCCTTCACTGGGCGGCTGGCTCAGCGAGCACTTTGGCTGGCGCTCGACCTTTCTCGTCAATCTGCCGGTCGGCGCGCTTGCGCTTTATTTTATCTGGGCGCATCTGCCGCGCTACCAGCCGGCGCGCACCGGCGAGGTGCGTATCGACTGGCCGGGCGCCGCGCTCGTCGCGCTGGTGCTGGGCGGTTTCCAGACGCTGATCGAGGCGGTGCCGGGGAGCGGCCTGACGACCGGCAACGCCGCGCTCGCGCTGGCGGTACTCGCCGGCGCGGCGGCACTGCTGGCCTGCGAGCGCCGCGCGACGCACCCGATCATCCCGCTCGACCTGTTTCGCGACCCGCAGATCGTCACGTTATTTACGCTCTCGACGCTTTCGGGCTTCGTGATGTTCTCGCTGATCTTTTTTGCGCCGCTCCTGCTGCAGGGCGGCTTCGGGCTGTCGCCCCAGGAGGCGGGGCTGCTCGCCACGCCGATCGCCGCCTGTATCGCGCTAGGCAGCCTGATCAACACGCGCATCGTGATCCGGCTGCGCAAGCCCACGACGATACTCACGGCCGGCTTCAGCCTGCTGGTCGCGGCTTGCGCCGGTCTTGCCTTCGCGTCCCGGCATACGGCGCATCTCTGGCTCGAACTGGCGATGTCGGCGGTGGGTATCGGGCTCGGCTTCATTCTGAACAACCTGAATATCTTCGGCCAGGAAATTGCCGGGCGGGAGCGCTTCGGCATCACGACCGCCTTGCTGCAATCCACGCGCATGGTGGGCGGCATGCTCGGCACCAGTGTCGTGGCGACCATCGTCAACCATCGCTATGCGGCCGGGGTGGGGGACGCGCTGGCGGTGATCGGCGCGCCGCTGCAGCAGCGCTGGCAACCCCAGCTCGCCGATCCGCGCGTGCTGATCGACCCGTCGCTGCGCGAGGGCCTCGTCGCGCAGATGAAGGCGGCGGGGCTCGATGGCGCGGCGCTGATCGATGCAGTGCGCCACGTACTGGTGGATGCGATTCATCTGGGCATCGGCCTGACGGGCTGCGCGGCGCTCGCGGCGGCGCTGTGCGTGGGGCGGATTTCCCACATCCGCTTCAGCCGCAGTGCCTCGGCGGCGCAGAAAAGCGCGCAGGCGCGCGCCCCCGAAGTCAAGGCCGACTAGGGCCGGCCGCGTTCGGGTGTAGGCGGCCGGCGCAGGTGTTTGGGCTGTATTTGTCTGACAAAAACACCGGTGCGCCTGGCTGAGCGGGAGAGGCCGCCACATCCAGCCGGCGCGTATCTGTGCCTGCGCGGCGTCACCTCAGGCGGCGTGGGCCATCGCCCCGAACAGCGCGTGGTGCGTTTGCTGGCTCATCGCGATTTCCAGCGCGACGGCATTCTCCACCCCGATGCGCATCGGCGCGCCAAGGCGCGTCAGTTCGATGCCCGTGCGGCGCAGCAGGCGTTCCATCGGCGTCGTGGTCACCGTCACATAGCTGTTGATGCCCGTGCGGTCGGCGAACGAGACGACCGCACGCATCGCGCTCATGGTCACGTCGGCGAAGCCGAATGCCTGGTCGTTGCCCGACTCGATGGCGAAGCGGCTCAGTTCCCAGATGTTGCGGGCGGTGGGCGCAGCCTTGCCCTGCAGCAGTTGCGGGAAGGTGTCGCGCAGCATGTTGGGGCCTTCGGTGGGCATCAGGCGCCAGCAGCCGCGCACCTGCCCTGCGCCGTCCTGGATCAGCATGTAATGGGGCCCGAGCGCATCGTAGCCGTCGATTTCCATCCCCGCGATGGTGGGAATGTCCCAGCCCAGGCGGTCGCGGAACACGCGCGCGCGCAGCCGGTACATTTCATTGATGTCCTCGTTGTCGAAGTCCTGTCTCAGTCCGATCCGTATCGCAGCTTGCATGACAACTCTCCCGATTTGTGTGGAAGCGCGGCAGTACGGTTCGAAAGCTATGCGTTATGAATATAAAAAAACACCTATCTAGATAGGTAGGTGCGCAGATAGGGCCTCACAAGCAGAATCACTTCCGCGGCAGTCACTCATCAGGCATATCTGACAGCGAGAGTCATCATGGAACTTATGGGCAATCAATGGCACTCGGGTGCGAATACCACGTCGTCCCCGGGGGATCTGTCCTCGGTCGTCGACCGCGTCCTGATCATTGCGTATCGGAAGAAGAAGAAAGAGAGCCAGCGCCGCTTCTGGGCGCGTTTCGGCGTGACGCAGTCGCGCGGCAGCCGGTTCGAGTCGGGCGCGGAGATTCCGCCGCCGGTGTCGATTCTGCTCGGGCTGTATTTCAACAAGACGATTTCGGACGGCGACCTTGGCCGTGCCGAGCGCGTGCTGCGCGGCGAGGCACCGATGGTGCTTAGCCCGGGTCAATAAGACCCATCTGGGTCGCAATCACGGCTGCCGCTCGCCGTGAGTTCACGCCGAACTTCCCGCGAATGTTCTTCATGTGGAAGTTCACGACGGCTTCAGAGCAATTCAGGATGTGAGAAATTTCCCAGGTGGACTTGCCTAGCGCAGTCCACTTGAGGCATTCCTTTTCCCGTGGCGTGAGCTTGGGAATCAGCGACTGGGCATGGTCGTTCAGGTGCCGCTGGCTCGTGTCCAGCACGAGATCGCGCAGCAGGACGAGATTCGGCAGCGCGCGGTTCACGTCGTCCCAGAACTTGTCCGTGGGATTCGCGTCGTTGACGAAGCAGAGCATGCCGATTTCCTGGCGCGGGCCATGGATCGGCAGGGTGATGCCTGCGCGCAGCCCGTACGAGCGGGCCTCCTCATACATCGATTGCTGCTGCTCGGTCGCGAAAAGCTCCGGCGACCAGATGAGCGGCGCCGAGCGCGTGGTGCAATGCGACACGGTCGGGTCGAAGTAGGCCATACCGTGGTCGTTGTACCTCTGCCGCCAGGCGGCCGAGTAGTTCGTGCGGATGAACGCATCCTCGAGCCTCATGCCCGGGCGCGGCAGGATTGCCAGCATGATCTGGCTGAATCCCCACGAACTGGCGAGCTTCGCCACCGCGTCGAACCACGACGCCTCTTCGGGCGCCTCGAGCACGGGCGACATCTGCTCAATAAAATGTAGAGGCACGTTCAACACTCTCCATCGGCGCTGGGCGAGATCGCGGGGCAGGCCCTCAGACACTCGCTCCTCGCTTCTTATGATGTAAGAATTTATCACTAAATTCCTGTCTGATCCCCCCTCGTCTGCAATCCTCCCGCTTTGTAGGGTCATTTCTGTCAGATTTCGGTGACATCGGAGTGAATTCTGCGTCTCCTGAACAAGCGCGGGTCCGCACGAGAGCAGTGCATTGCGCCGCAGACGAAATAAAGCCGGACGCCACTTCGAAAGCGGCAAAAGCGCGCAACTCGACGGATAATGCCGGCGATTTATCGGCTTTCATTAATTTTCAGGCTTTTCATTTCGAGTTTTAACCGCACTCGACTGGAGACTGTCTGTATCCGCCATTGCTGCGATATCGCCTGGATAATCGCAAACGATTCGCCGCCTGGTGAGCGGCGATTCGTTGTTCAGGGCTTGCGCAGCAACTCGATCACGCGCGTCGGCCGCAGATGGTTGAGGGCGAAGTGCAGACGTCCCGGGCTGCGGCGCGCGCCCGCTTCGCGCGCGGCGTTCCGCTGCCCCTCGACGTCGTCGGGCTCTTCGGGCGCGCTCATGCCGAGGTCGACGACCTCATATCCGGACTCCAGTGCGATCGGCAGCCGGTGCACACCCTTGCGGCTGTCGAAGCCCGCCAGGCCGTCATTCGCTTCGGCCACGCTGTTGACGAGCGTCGCGTTGCTGGTCGTCACTTCGTCGGGGCCGATGTAGCCTTCGCCCGCCAGGCGCGCCGCCTCGCGGTTCTTGCCGTCGGTATCGACCGAGCTGTCGTGCGTACGGTCGTTGTGGAGTTCGGCGCTGCGCGGGCGCGACGGCGACGCGCTCACATCTCCCGCATTCGCAGTTTGCATGTCGTCGGGACGATTCATGATGCTTCCTCCTTGGAAGATCTGGGTGCCTGCATTCAGCAGGCCATTCCGCAAGCGCCGTTCCGCTGCAGCGCCGCACCCTTGAATCGGGGTGAAAGCAAGCCGGTTCGCCAGGAGAACGCCTCCAGCGATGTTGCATTTTTTTCGTTGGTTTGGGCTTTTTCCCAGGAGTATGATCCTCTTTCAACGAGTTGGCGCGCTTTCGATTAATGGGCCGGGCGAGGGCTCATGCTGTGGCTTTGCCGCACGATCCTGAATGCACGCGCCAAAAAAAATGGACGAGGCAGTCAGGGGCGGGTGACACACATGCACTTCGACGCTGCATTTACGCATCGTGGCTATTTGCTGAATTGCGCACCGGCGCGTGCCGGTGACGGCACGTATCAACCGTATGTGGTGATTTCGCGCTCGAGCGACGGCGAACTGGTTGCCAATCGATTTTTCCCTGCCGAATTGCGTTTTTCCGATGAGGCGGCCGCCATCGCCCATGCGCGCGACTGGGCCGTGCGGTGGATCGACGCCAGCACGGTCACGCTGTGAGCGCGTGCGCCACGCGGGCCTCGCCCGTCTCCGCGGGCGCTTCGGCGAACTCCCGCAAAACGCGGTAATCTCTGGGGTCGATACACTGACTCCCGCACGGCCCCTGCGTCCGCTGCCGCATTACCATGTCCAAAACTGCTTCCCCCGACTGGGGCCTCGAACAGATCGTCGCCGATCTGCGTGCGTCGCGTGAAGAGCGGCACCGCACGCGCCATCCACTCGGTATCCGCGAACTGCCGTCGCGCGATGCGGTCGTCAACATCGTCGCCGGCCTGCGCGCGGCGCTCTTTCCGACGCATTACGGGGCGCCCGACCTGACCGACGAGAGCATCGACTACTACGTGGGCCATACGCTCGACAGCACCTTGCGGCTGCTTGCCGAGCAGGTTCGCCGCGCGTTGCGCTTCCTGCCGGAAAGCTCGCAGGCGAGCGACGACGAATTGCGCGCGCGCGCCTTCGACGTGGCGCGCGAGTTCGGCCGGCAACTGCCCGAGATTCGCGCGCTGCTCGTGAGCGACATTCAGGCGGCGTTCACGGGCGACCCGGCCGCACAGCACATCACCGAGATCCTGCTGTGCTACCCGGGCGTCTGGGCCATGACGCATCACCGGCTCGCGCATGCACTGCACCGTCTCGGCGTGCCGCTGCTCGCGCGCTTCATCAACGAGATCGCGCATTCGGCAACGGGCATCGACATTCACCCGGGCGCACAGATCGGTTCGAGCTTTTTCATCGACCACGGCACGGGCGTCGTGATCGGCGAGACGGCGATCATCGGCGAGCGCGTGCGCGTGTATCAGGCCGTGACGCTCGGCGCGAAGAGTTTCGCGGCCGACCTCGACGGGACGCTCGTGAAGGGCAATGCGCGCCATCCGATCGTCGAGGACGACGTGGTGATCTACGCGGGCGCGACGATCCTCGGCCGCGTGACGATCGGGCGCGGCTCCGTCATTGGCGGGAACGTGTGGCTCACGCATAGTGTGCCGCCGGGCAGCAGCGTGCGCCAGGGCAAGATTCGCGAGATCGAGCGGGGCGATGAAAGCCCGATGAAGTAAGGAGGGGAACGGGACACGCCATCCCGTTCTTTTTCTGCAGGTTCCGTTCAGGTATTCGCGACGCTCATTGCGCCCGGATTGCCGACGATCGCGAGAAACTCGCGGCGCGTGGAAGGATCGGAGCGGAACGTGCCGAGCATGCGCGACGTCACCATCGACACGCCCGCCTTGTGCACCCCGCGGGTGGACATGCATTGATGCGCCGCTTCGAGTATCACGCCCACGCCCTTGGGCTGGAGGATTTCATTGAGCGTGTCGGCGATCTGCGCGGTCATCTTCTCCTGAATCTGCAGGCGCTTCGCGAATGCGTCGACGAGACGCGCGAGCTTCGAGATGCCCACCACGCGATGCTCGGGCAAATACGCCACGTGCGCGCGCCCGATGATCGGCACCATGTGGTGCTCGCAGTAGCTCTCGAAGCGGATGTCCTTCAACACGATCATTTCGTCGTAGCCGTCCACCTCCGAGAAGGTGCGCGACAGGATTTCGCGCGGATCGACCTGATAGCCTGCGAAGAACTCCTCGTAGGCGCGCGTGACGCGCGCAGGCGTATCGATCAGTCCTTCGCGAGCAGGGTCGTCCCCGGCCCAGCGCAACAGCACGCGCACGGCGTCCTCGGCTTCGGCGCGTGACGGACGCACGACGGTCGCGCGGGTTGCGCTCTTGCGTGGCTTTGCACTCTGGCTCGCGCCTTGCCTGGATTTCCCGGCCTTTTTTTCTTCGCTCATGCATGGGCTCCTGTCTTGTGGGAGGACGCCGCTTTGGCGTGCACCACGAACGCACATTGTTTCATGTTTTGCCGTGCCTGGCGCGAGGGGGTCATTTGGGCCATTCGTCCATGGCGTCGTTGAACAGTTCCGCCACGATGCTGCGCAGCCATTCGCCGCGCGGCGCATTGTGATACTTGCGATGCCAGTGCTGCTTGAGATCGAAACGCGGCAACTGCAGCGGCGGTTCGACTAGCGTGATCGATGCATGCTCGGACACATAGGCGAAGCCGATTGCATGCGGCACGGTCGCGATGAGGTCGGAGCGCGTGAGAATGAAGGGCAGGCTCATGAAGTGAGGCGTTTCGAGCACGGCGCGGCGGCGCATGCGTCTTTTCTCCAGATACTGTTCCAGCACTTCCTGGCTGCGCCCCTCGGCGCGCACGACGGCATGGCCCATGGCGAGAAACTGCTCGATCGTCATGGGCTTGCCCGCGAGCGGATGGCCGCTGCGCATCATGCAGATGAAGCGGTGCGTGAACAGGCGCTGCTGGAAGAAGTTGTTGCCGCCGAGGTCGGGAAAATAACCGACCGCGAGATCGATGTCGCCCGATTCGAGGCCGCGCTCGACCTGGTTTGGCGGCAGCGACACCGACCGCAGGTTCGCGTTGGGCGCTCGCCTCGCGAACACCTGCAGGAGGCGCGGAAGAAACACGATCTCGCCGACGTCGGAGAGCGCGATGGAGAACGTGTGCGTGCTCGTGGCGGGATCGAAGTCCTGCGCCTGCAGCATGCCTTTCTCGATGCGCACCAGCGCGTCGCGCGCGGCGGGAATGAGGCCGAGCGCGCGCGGCGTGGGCTCCATGCCGCGTGAGGTGCGCACGAAGAGCGGGTCGCCGAAGAACTCGCGCAACTTGCCGAGCGCCGTGCTCACGCGCGGCTGGCTCACGCCGAGCCGTTCGGCGGCGCGGCTCACGTTGCGCGTTTCCTCCATGGCCACGAGAAAGGGGATGAGATTCAGATCGAGGTCTTGCATCCAGGCGGGGCAGCGGCGCTGACTATGTCGAAATCGGATAAAGACTAGTCGATGAATCGCAATTCCGGATATTGGGGTATGTGCCCACGAACGCGCCCGGCTTGACGGGCGGGCAGCGCGTGCGATCCGGCGCGCATCGGCGCCGGCATGACGTCGATGGCCTGTGTGGGTAGACCCGCCTTGACAAGCCGTTGAATACGCTCCGATAATGCGCTGGACGTTCGCTAAACGAATCGGTGTTCGTATATAGAACTTTTCGCGATCGGGTGACGTGGACCTTCCGCGATGCGCATCGCTTTCAGGAACAGGCATGATCAACAAGATTTTCGACTCGCTTCAAGCCGCTGTGGCCGACGTGCATGACGGCGCCACGGTGATGATCGGCGGCTTCGGCACGGCCGGTATGCCCGCCGAACTGATCGACGCGCTCATCGAGCAGGGCGCGCGCGACCTCACCATCGTCAACAACAACGCAGGCAACGGCGACATCGGCTTGGCCGCCTTGCTCAAGGCGAAGCGTGTGCGCAAGATCATCTGCTCGTTCCCGCGCCAGACCGACTCGTATGTGTTCGACGCACTCTATCGCGCCGGCGAAATCGAACTCGAACTCGTGCCGCAGGGCAACCTGGCCGAGCGCATCCGCGCCGCGGGCGCCGGCATTGGCGGCTTCTTCACGCCCACGGGCTACGGCACGAAGCTGGCCGAAGGCAAGGAAACGCGCCTGATCGACGGTCGGCACTATGTGCTCGAGGCGCCGCTGCACGCCGACTTCGCGCTCATCAAGGCGTATAAGGGCGATCGCTGGGGCAACCTCGTCTATCGCAAGACGGCGCGCAACTTCGGCCCGATCATGGCGAGCGCGGCGAAGGTCGCCATTGCGCAGGTTTCGGAAGTTGTCGAACTCGGTCAGCTCGATCCGGAAAACATCGTGACGCCCGGCATCTTCGTGCAACGCGTCGTGGAAGTGCCGCAAGCGGCGCATCAAGCGCACGTCGGCCAAAGCGGCCAGGCAGCCTGAAGGAACGGAGAGAGGCAATGAAACGACTGAATCGCGATGAAATGGCCAAGCGCGTGGCCGCGGACATTCCCGAAGGCGCGTATGTGAATCTCGGCATCGGCGTTCCGACGCTGGTGGCCAACCACCTCGATCCGAGCAAGGAAATCTTCCTGCACAGCGAGAACGGCCTCCTCGGCATGGGCCCGGCGCCCGCGCCCGGCGAGGAAGACGACGAGCTCATCAACGCGGGCAAGCAGCACGTCACGCTGCTCACCGGCGGCGCCTTCTTCCACCACGCCGACTCGTTCGCGATGATGCGCGGCGGCCACCTTGACTACTGCGTGCTCGGCGCGTTCCAGGTGTCGGTGAACGGCGACCTCGCGAACTGGCACACCGGCGCGCCCGACGCGATTCCGGCCGTGGGCGGCGCAATGGACCTCGCACTCGGCGCCAAGCAGGTGTTCGTGATGATGGAACTGCTCACGAAGCAGGGCGAAAGCAAGCTCGTGAGCGAATGCTCGTACCCGGTGACGGGCGTGGGCTGCGTGGGCCGCATCTATACCGACCTCGCCGCGTTCGACGTCACGCCCGAAGGCCTCGCCGTGCGCGAGATCTATTCGGACATCGATTTCGACGCGCTGCAGAAGCTCGCCGGCGTGCCGCTGATCGACGCGACGCAAAACCGTCGCGCAGCGTAAACTGTCCATAGACGTGCGCATCGTGCGCACGTGAACGGCGCGGCAGCCGTCGGCATTCGTCGATGGTTGCCGCGCCCGCTTCGTTCCATCGGTACGCCCTGAACGCCTGCATTTTTCTACGCGCCACATTCCATGATTGAACGCCTCACGAGCCTGATCTGCGGGACCGAGCCGATGAATGCGGTCTGGTCTCCCGATGCCACGCTGCAACGCATGCTCGATGTCGAAGCGGCGCTGGCGCGCGCCTGCGCCGCGCATGGCGTGATTCCGCAGTCGGCCGTGGCCGCGATCGTCGAGGCCTGCGCGGCGGATCAGCTCGACGCGCCGGCGCTTGCGCGCGACGCCGCGCTGGGCGGCAATCTGGCGATCCCGCTCGTCAAGCAGCTCACGGCGCGTGTGAAGGCCGCCGACCCCGAAGCCGCGAAGTACGTTCACTGGGGCGCCACGAGCCAGGACATCATCGACACGGCCACCGTGCTGCAGCTGCGCGACGCGCTCGCGCTGATCGAGCGCGGCATCGACGCGCTGTGCGCGACGCTGGCGGACCTCGCGCGCACGCATCGCGCGACGCCGGCGATCGGGCGCACGTGGCTGCAGCAGGCGCTGCCGATCACGCTCGGGTTGAAGTTCGCGCAGTGGCTCGACGCGATGCTGCGCCATCGCGAACGCCTCGTCGTGCTGCGCGAGCGCTCGCTCGTGCTGCAGTTCGGCGGCGCGGCCGGCACGCTCGCGAGCTTGCGCGACGCCGCCCCGGCGGTGAGCGCCGTGCTCGCGCAGGAACTCGGTCTCGTGCTGCCTGCCTTGCCGTGGCACACGCAGCGCGACCGCATTGCCGAAGCCGCAGCGTTTTTCGGCATGCTCATCGGCACGCTCGGCAAGATCGCGCGCGACATCTCCCTGCAGATGCAGACCGAAATCGGCGAGCTGGGCGAACCGGCGGCGGCGGGCAAGGGCGGTTCCTCGACCATGCCGCACAAGCGCAATCCCGTGGGTTGCGCAGCCGTCCTGACGGCCGCCACGCGCGCGCCGGGCCTCGTCGCAACCGTGTTCGCGGGCATGGTTCAGGAACACGAACGCGCGCTCGGCGGCTGGCAGGCCGAGTGGGATGCGCTGCCCGATCTCGCGCGCCTCGCTGGCGGCGCGCTCGCGCAGACCCAACAGATCACGGCGGGACTCGAAGTGCGACCCGAACGGCTCGCGGCGAATCTCGACATCACGCACGGCCTCATTCTCGGCGAGGCCGTGATGCTCGCGCTCGGCGACCGGATCGGGCGTCTGGACGCGCATCATCTCGTTGAGCACGCATCGAAATCCGCGGTGCAAAGCGGCCGCACGCTGTACGAAGTCCTCGCGGCGGATCCCGCCGTGACGAGGCACCTGGACGAAGCGCGCCTCGAGGCGCTGCTCGATCCGGCCAATTACGTGGGACAGGCGCACGCGTTCGTCGACGCGGTGCTCGCGGCGTATGAAGCGAACGCCGGGCAGCGCACGTCCCATTGATCATCGAAGACACACGAGGAGTCACACGCATGCCATACGCAGCCGTCAACGACACGCATTTGTACTACCGCATCGACGGTACGGAGAACCGCACGGCGCCATGGGTGGTTTTTTCGAATTCGCTCGGTAGCGACGTGTCGATGTGGACGCCGCAGATCGTCGAGTTCACGAAGCATTTCCGCGTACTGCGCTACGACACGCGCGGCCACGGCCACTCGGCGGCGCCGCAAGGCCCGTACACCATCGAGCAGCTCACCGGCGACGTGATCGGCCTGATGGACCAGCTCGGCATCGAGCGCGCGCATTTTGTCGGCGTGTCGATGGGCGGCCTGACCGGCGTCGGCCTCGGCGCGCGTTACGCCAACCGCATCGATCGCCTCGTGCTGTGCAATACGGCAGCGAAGATCGGCTCGCCGGAGGTGTGGGTGCCGCGCGCGGCGAAGGCTCGCAGCGAAGGCATGCTCGCGCTCGCCGAGGCGGTGCTGCCGCGCTGGTACACGCCTGAATTCATTGCGAACCATGCGCTCGTGATGTCGCAGGTGCGCGACGTGTTCGTGCATACGGACAAGGACGGCTATGCTTCGAACTGCGAAGCGATCAATGCCGCCGACCTGCGCGGCGAGGCGCCGTCGATCAAGGCGCGCACGCTCGTGATTTCGGGCACGCACGATGTGGCCGCGACGCCCGCACAAGGGCGCGAGCTGGCCGAATCGGTGCCGGGCGCACGCTATGTCGAACTGAACGCGGCGCACATCTCGAACGTCGAGCTGGCGGACGAGTACAACAAGATCGTGACCGATTTCCTGCTGGGGGCGTGATGAACGACGAAGACCGCTACGAAGCCGGTATGAAGGTGCGCCGCGCGGTGCTGGGCGACGCGCACGTCGATCGCTCGCTTGCCAACCGCACCGAAGTGACGGAGGAATTCCAGAACTTCATCTCGCGCTACGCGTGGGGCGAAATCTGGACGCGCGATGGCTTGCCGCGCCACACGCGCAGCCTGCTGACGATCGCGATGATGGTTGCGCTCAACCGCAGCGAAGAACTCGCGCTGCATCTGCGCGCCGCGCGCAACAACGGCGTCACGCGCGACGAGATCAAGGAAGTGCTGCTGCAAACGGCGATTTACTGCGGCGTGCCCGCGGCGAACTCGGCGTTCCATCTCGCCGACCGCATCTTCCGCGAGCAGGACGCCGGGCAGGGCTGATCGTATGGCGGCAACCCGCGGAGATCAAGAATCCTATTCTTCCGGCTGCACGTCGGCTACGTAGCGGCGCAGGCAGGCGAGCAGCGCGGCTTCCTCGGCGCGGCTCGCCTCGTCGCTGGCCGAACCCGCGTCGCGCTCTTCGCCGAACATGGCCGCGGGCGCAGGGATCGTGTCGACCACGCGGCCGTCACGGATCACACGGATTTGACGGGTCGCATCCCCATACTCGGCGATCCAGTGGATGCCCTCGATATGCGTGCCGACGCGGACTGGCATCTTCATGAGATTCCCTCCTGGCCAGCGCACCCGGTCGATGCGCGCTCGCCGCAATCGCGTTTGTCATGGCGGATAGGGCAACGATACGCCGATGGGGCGTTCCGTGCTTGAACCCGGTCCTCGCGCGTACGGCGGCGCAATCCCGCTGCCCGGGCACTGCGCGGGTCCAGCAGTGCAAAAAGGAAAAGGCGGCCCGAACTCCGGGCCGCCCTTGCGGCGGATTACCAAATGAAAGCAGGCGCGAGTATGGGGTTGCTCACGCCTCGCGTGTTACTGCACCGTGGCGAGCACGTCGCGCACCGTGCCGAACAGGCGCGCGATTTCCTCTTCAGTCGCGATGAGGGGCGGCGAGAACGCCAGAATGTCGCCCGTGAAGCGGATCAGCACGCCCGCCTCGAAGCACTTCACGAAAACCTCGTAAGCGCGCGCGCCCGGCGCGCCGTCGCGCGAGTCGAGTTCGACGCCGGCAACGAGGCCGAGATTACGCACATCCTTCACGTGCTTCTCGCCGCGCAGCGCATGCGCGGCGGCCTCGAACTTCGGCGCGAGCGCTGCGGCGCGCTCGAACAGGCCCTCGCGGCGATACAGGTCCTGCGTCGCGATCGCGGCGGCGGCGGCGAGCGGGTGCGCCGAATAGGTGTAGCCGTGGAACAGCTCGATTGCGCCCTGCGCGCCGCTGTTGACGATCGTGTCGTGGACCGTGCGGCTCGCGGCCACGCCGCCCATCGGCACGGCGGCGTTGTTGATCGCCTTGGCCATGGTGAGGATGTCGGGCGTCACGCCGAAATACTCGCTGGCCGTGGCCTTGCCGAGGCGGCCGAAGCCCGTGATGACCTCGTCGAAAATCAGCAGGATGCCGTGCTTCGTGCAGATCTCGCGCAGACGTTGCAGATAGCCCTGTGGCGGAATCAGCACGCCGGTCGAGCCCGCCACGGGCTCGACGATCACGGCGGCGATGGTCGAGGCGTCGTGCAGCGCGACGATGCGCTCGAGGTCGTCAGCGAGATGAGCGCCCCAGGCCGGCTGGCCCTTCGAGAACGCGTTGTGCGCGAGATCATGCGTGTGCGGCAGATGGTCGACGGCCGGCAGCAACTGGCCCGAGAACGCCTTGCGATTCGGCGCGATGCCGCCCACCGAGATGCCGCCGAAGCCCACGCCGTGGTAGCCGCGCTCGCGGCCGATCAGCCTGGTGCGCTGGCCTTCGCCGCGTGCGCGGTGGTAGGCGAGCGCGATCTTCAGGGCGGTATCGACCGACTCCGAGCCGGAATTCGTGAAGAACACGCGGTCGAGCCCGGCCGGCATGATTTCGGCGATCTTTTTGGCCGCCTCGAACGCGAGCGGGTGGCCCATCTGGAACGTGGGGGCGAAGTCGAGCGTCGCGGCCTGCTGGGCGATGGCCGCGACGATTTCCTCGCGCGCATGGCCCGCGTTCACGCACCAGAGGCCCGCGCTGCCGTCCAGCACTTCGCGGCCATCGGTCGTGCGGTAGTACATGCCTTTCGCCGATTCGAGCAGGCGCGGCGCGGCCTTGAACTGGCGATTGGCGGTGAAGGGCATCCAGAACGACGAGAGATCGTCGATGACGGGGCGCGAAGTCATGCGTGCTTCTCCTCAGGTGGGTTTGGCTCAACTGTAGCGCCGAGGCTTGAACGACGGCATAGACAGTCTCTATACTGATCTGCAAACCGTGCTGGACAATTCTCGCCAACTGTATTGGTCGGCGCTTTCGAATCGTGCGGGTTTTCCCTCGCACTATACGCTTGCTTTTTCCATGATCGAACTCGAACTGGAGCGCGGCCGCGGCGTCTCGACGACGCTTGTCGAGCAACTCGTGCAGGGCTTCACGCGCGCGATCGAAGCGCAAACGCTGCGCGCCGGGGCGCTGCTGCCCTCGGTGCGGCAGCTCGCGCAAACGCACGAGCTATCGACCTATACAGTGACCGAGGCATACAACCGCCTCGTTTCGATGGGCTACGTCGTCGCGCGGCGCGGCTCGGGCTACCGCGTGGCGCCCCGCAACGAGTCGGCGCGGGCGAGCGCGACGCTCTGGCAGCCGCCCACGCTGACGGCGACGTGGCTGCTCTCCGACGTGTTCGCCGACCATTCCGTGCCGATCAAGGCGGGCTGCGGCTGGGTGCCGGGCGAATGGATCAACGAAAGCGGCCTGCAGCACGCCTTGCGCGCCATGAGCCGGGTGCCGGCCGTGCGGCTTGGCGACTATGGGCACCCGTACGGCTACGCGCCGCTGCGCGAGCGCATCGCGGCGCAGCTGGACCGGCAGGGGCTGCCTGTCGAGGTGTCGAACGTCCTGCTCACGCAGGGCGCGACGCAGGGGCTCGACCTCATCGTGCGGACGCTGCTGCGGCCCGGCGACACGGTGCTCGTGGAAGACCCCGGCTACTGCAATCTGCTGCAGATACTCAAGCTCGCGGGGCTCGCGGTGCACGGCGTGCCGCGCACGCCCGCCGGGCTCGACATCGAGGCGCTCGAGCGCCGGGTGGCGGCGCACCAGCCGAAGGCGATCTTCGTGAACACGACGCTGCAGAATCCCACCGGGGCGACGTATGCGATGTCCAACGCCTTCCGCTTGCTGCAGATCGCCGAGCGCCAGCGCATGTGGGTCGTCGAGGACGATGTGAGCCGCGAGCTTGCGCCGGCCGGCGCGCCGCTGCTCGCGGCGATGGAAGGCTTGCAGCGCGTGGTGTACGTCAGCGGCTTTTCGAAGACGGTCACGCCTTCGCTGCGTTGCGGCTATGTGGTCGCCGAGCGCGATGTGCTGCGCGAGCTGGCGCGCGCGAAGATGGCGGTGGGGCTCACCTCGTCGGCGACCATCGAGCGCATCGTCGACAAGGTCTTGCTCGAAGGGCGCCACGCGCGCCATGTCGAACTCGTCAACGAACGGCTAAAGGCCGCGCATGCATGCGTGGAGGAGCGGCTCGACGCGCTGGGGCTCGAGATATTCCACCGGCCGCGCGCGGGCCTCTTCGTGTGGGCGCGCCTTGCCATCGAACCCGAACGGGCCGGCGCGATCGCCACGGCGGCGCTGCGCGACGGCATCTGGCTCGCGCCCGGCTCCTATTTCCGGCCCGACGACGAACCGAGCGCGTGGTTTCGCTTCAACGCGCCGTATTCGACGGACGACGCGCTGTGGCGGTTTATCGAGCGCGCGCGCTAGGGCGTGCGTTCAAAACAGACTCTGCTGCCCCGACATCAACGTATCGAAATCCTCGCGCAGGAAAGGCAGAATCGCGTCCGCAACGGGCTGTAGCTGGCGGCTCACATAGAACGCGTAGTCGAGCGGCGAACTCAGCGTTTCTAGCGGCTCGGGTCCGGCCGTCGTCATCACGTAGCTGACCCAGCCGCCGTTCTGATACTGGAGCGGACGGCCTTGCGCGCGATTGAACTCGTCCGCGACGCGCGCCGCCCGCACGTGCGGCGGCACGTTGCGCTGGTACTCGACGAGCGGCCGCCGCAAGCGCTTGCGGTAGACGAGCTGGTCGTCCAGTTCGCCATCGAGCGTGCGCCGCACATAGTCGCGGATGTAATCCGCGTAAGGCTCGCGCTGGAAAATGCGCCGGTACAGTTCGCGCTGGAATACCTGCGCGAGCGGCGTCCAGTCGGTGCGCACGGTTTCGAGGCCCTTGAACACGACTTCTACGCCGCCGTTTTTCGCAAGCGTGAGGCCGGCGTAGCGCTTCTTGCTGCCTTCTTCCGCGCCGCGCACCGTGGGCATGAGAAAGCGCGAGTAATGGCGTTCGAACTGCAGTTCCAGAGCGCTTTGGAGACCGAAGCGTTCCTGCAGTTCGGTCTTCCACCAGGCATTGACGTGCTCGACGAGTTGCTTGCCGGTTCGCGTGGCGTCGGCTTCGCTGTGCGCGTGCCTGAGCCAGACGAAGGTCGAGTCGGTGTCGCCGTAGATCACGTCGTAGCCTTGCGCCTCGATGAGCTGACGGGTTCTGCGCATGATCTCGTGTCCGCGCATCGTGATCGAAGAGGCGAGGCGCGGGTCGAAGAAGCGGCAGCCCGTTGATCCGAGTACGCCGTAAAACGCGTTCATGATGATCTTGAGCGCCTGGGAAAGCGGGGCGTTGTGTTGCCGCTTCGCCTGTTCGCGCCCCTCCCAGACCTGACGCACGATTTCCGGCAGACAGTGCTTCTCGCGGGAGAAGCGCGCGCCGAGAAAGCCGGGCACGGACGCTTCGTCGCCGGGGTCGCCCAGACCTTCGATGAGCCCGACGGGATCGATCAGGAAGGTGCGGATGATCGAGGGGTAGAGGCTCTTGTAATCGAGCACGAGCACCGAGTCGTAGATGCCGGGGCGCGAGTCCATGACGAAGCCGCCGGGGCTGTTTTCGCCCGCCACGTCGCCGAGATTCGGCGCGACGTAGCCGAGCCGATGCATTTTCGGCAGATACAGATGCGTGAACGCGGCCACCGAGCCGCCGCTGCGATCCACGGGAAGCCCCGTGACGGACGCGCGCTCGAGCAGAAAGGCCATCAGCCCGGTTTTCTCGAAGACGCGCGTCACCAGCTCGCAGTCCTTGAGGTTGTAGGTGGCCAGCGCGGGTTTGTCTTCGTCGAAGCGGCGCTGGATCTCGTCCATGCGCTGATACGGATTGTCGATCGACTTGCCCTCGCCGAGCAGCGCCTGCGCGACGTATTCGAGGCTGAACGACGGAAAGCTCCAGGTGGCCGAGCGCAGCGCCTCGATGCCGTCGATAATGAGGCGGCCCGCGGCGCCTGCGAAGAAGTGATTCTCCCGCATGCCGTGCTCGCGCCACTCCATGACTTCGCCGCCGCGCCCAAGACGCAGGGGCACGCCGGTTTGCTGGGCGTGCGCGTGCAACACGCGCAAATCGAACTGCACGAGATTCCAGCCGATGATCGCGTCGGGATCGTGCTTCGCCATCCATGCGTTCAGGCGTTCGAGCATCTGCGCGCGGCTTTCGCAGTATTCGAAGTCGAAGTCGATCTGGCTCGCTTGCCCATTGGCGGGGCCGAGCATATAAACCTGGCGTTGCCCGCAGCCTTCGAGCGCAATGGAATAGAGCTCGCCCTGGGCGCTGGTTTCGATGTCGAGCGATACCAGTTTCAACTGCGGGCGATAACCGTTGGCGGGTTTCATTTCGCCGTCGAGCAGCACGCCGCCTTCGTGCGGGCTACCCGCATCGCCGCGAAACAGCACGGGCGCCGTGATGAAGCGCTCCATCATGTAGCGCTCCGGCGGCTGGATGTCGGCTTCGTAGACGTCGATGCCCGCCTTCGCGAGGCGCTTCGCGTGCCCGGTCAGGGCGCGGTATTGCGGCGAATAAAGCCCCAGCACCGGGCGGCGCTGGAAGTCGCACAGATTCAGCGGGCGTAGCTCGGTGCGCGCGTCGCCTTTCAGCGCGGCGCGGGCCGCCGCTTCCTGGGCGGCCGGCACGAATGCGACAGAGGGCTGGGGGCGCAGGCGCAGCTGGCGCGGCCCCGCGTCGGTCGCGAGCCAGAAGTCGACCTCGGTGTGTTCGCCCGTATCGCGCCAATGGCGGGTGAGAATAAAACCCGCTTCAAACTCAGACAAAGTGTGACTCCGCCGCCCATGTTTCCCGGTTGCGATTGTAGCGGTTGAAGCGGTATTTGAACCGGGGAAGGGCGGCGGGCCGTCTTAATGTTGCAGCAGGTGCACGAACATCGGGTAAAGCGAAACGAGCAGCGAAAGCGCCATGAAGAGATTGAAAGCGCGCAGCCGCCGCGGATTCGACAGAAAGCGCCGCATGCTCGTGCCGAACGCGGCCCAGATGCAGATGCACGGCAGGCCGATCACATAGAACAGGAAGGCCATCGCCATCGTATTGGTGCCGAAGTTCGCGGAAAGGCGGATCGTGGTGGCGGCCGTGAGCACCATCATCCACGCCTTGGGATTGACCCACTGGAACGCGATGGCTTCATGAAAGCGCATGGGCCGGTGCTCGCCGCTCTTCACCTTGATGTCGCCCGAGGTGCCGATTTTCCACGCGAGATAGAGCAGGTAGGCAATGCTCGCGATCTCCAGCACCGTATAGAGCGACGGGACATGCCGGAACACCTCGCCAAGCCCGAAGCCCACCGAGAGCATGAGCACGACTACGCCCGCGCTAATGCCGAGAATGTGCGGCACCGTGCGACGAAAACCGAAGTTGACGCCGGAAGCGAGCAGCATGGTGTTATTGGGGCCGGGCGTGATGCTCGTGACGACGACGAAGAGCATGCCGGCGGGCAGCGCGCTGAGCATTTCGGGCAGCATGATGCGAGGGGCTCCGGAAAGAGAAAACAGAATCGACGGAACCAGTTTATCGACAGTTCTCGGTACAGTACCGATACAGTTCTGAGGACGCTGAACAGTACGGATTAGGGCGCGATGGCAAGGTGCTTCCGGACGCGTTCGAATTTCGCCGCGAGAGAATCCGTTATGCTCACTTCGCGTCAGATCGTTTGACTTTTGCATCGGTCATTCGCTGTGCCACGTTAGCTAACGCATGCATGCGCACTCGGCCGGCCGATGACGAGACAACTGATTGCGAGGGCACGAATGAGCGGTCAGGATGCCTTTTCAGATTCAGTCGCAAACGCAAGACCGGGGATGCAGCGGGCCGCGCATGCTCGCCGCTTCTCGTGCGCCGTGCTTTTCGCCGCGGCGCTGGTTGCCTGCGGAAGGCACACGCCGCCCGAGCAGGCGCGCGAGCCGCGCATGGTCGAACTGGTCAGCGTCGGCACGAGCGCCGCGAGCGCATTGCGCGTGTTCTCCGGTCAGGTCGAGACGACCAATGTTTCCGCCATCGCGTTCGAAGTACCGGGACGCGTCGTGCAGATCGCAGTGCTCGACGGCGCGCGCGTACGGCAAGGCCAGCTGCTCGCCCGCGTGGACGACGAGCCCTACCGGCTCCAGGTGCAGCGCGCGGACGCCCAATACAATCAGCTGGCCGAAGACCTCAAGCGCAAGTCCACGCTGCACGACGAAAACATTCTCTCCGGTGCGGCCTACGACCAGTTGAAGGCCGCGGTCGAGATGGCGCGCGCGCAACGCGACCTCGCGCGCCGCGACCTGCGCAACACCCAGCTTCTCGCGCCGTTCGACGGCCGCATCGCGCGGCGGACTATCGAAACACAGCAGGTGGTGCAGGCAGGCGCACCCGTCTTCACGCTCGAAGCGACTTCGCGGCTGGAAGTGGGCGTGGCGCTGCCGCAGAACGTCGCCGAATCGCTTCCGTTCGGCAGCGCGCTGCGGGCGCGGGCGTGGCCGCCCGATCGGCCATCGACGATTTTTCCGCTCGTGTATCGCGAGCACTCCACCGTTTCGACGCCCGCGGGCAGTGTGTATCGCCTGCTGTTTTCGCTTGCGCGGCCCGAGCAGATCACGCTGCTGCCCGGCATGGCGTTGCGCGTGAGCATCGACGTGCCGGCCCCGGCCGCTGCGCAGTCGTCCTTGACCGTGCCGGTGAACGCGTTGACGGTTGCCGCGGACGGCAGCCGTGCGGTCTGGAAATACGACGCGCAAACGCATCGCGTGCAGCGCACCGCAGTCGAGCTGCACGAGATCCGGCAGAACGACGCCGTGGTGAGCGGCGCATTGCGCGCAGGCGATCGGGTAGTGGCCGCCGGGTCGCAGTTCGTGTCCGAAGGCGAAGAAGTTCGCCCACTGGAAGCGAACCCATGAATCTGGCGCGAGCACTCATCGAAAAACCGCTCATTGCCTGGACCATTGCGCTGGTGTCGTTGATCGGCGGCATCATTGCGTACATCGACATCGGGCGGCTCGAAGACCCGAAGTTTACGATCAAGACCGCCGTGGTGGTGACGCTGTATCCGGGCGCGAGCGCGAGGCAGGTCGAAAGCGAGGTGACCGACCGCATGGAAAGCGCCGTTCAGCAACTGGAGCAGGTGGATTTCATCCGGTCGCGTTCGATGGCGGGCTACTCGGAAGTCCGGGTGCAGATTCGCGACCAGTATGCGTCGAACGTGTTGCAGCAGGTCTGGGAGCAGTTGCGCCGCCAGGTGAACGACGTGACGCCGCGTCTGCCGCCGGGAGCGGGGCCGCCTATCGTGTTCGACCGCTTCGGCGACGTGTACGGAATGTTCTATGCCATCACGGGCAAGGGCTATTCGCCGTCGCAGTTGTTCGACTACGCTCGCGACCTGCGCAAGGAGTTGCTCACCATTCCGGACGTGGCCGATATCGTCATCGCCGGCAATCAGCAGGAGCAGGTCACGATCACGGCGGACCAGTCCCTGCTGGTCGCAAACAATCTTTCGTCGGACGACGTTGCGCAGGCGCTCGGCGTGCAGAACGAAATCCGCAGTGCGGGACGCGAGCGCGTGGGCGACCAGCTCATGCGTCTTTCCCCCACCGGCACGCTCGACACGCTCGCGGCCGTTCGCGCGTTGCCGGTCGGAACGACACCAGGCGAGCTGCTGCTCGGCGACGTGGCCCGCGTCCATTTCGGCTACGCGAGCGTGCCCACCCAGGCGATCCGTTATAACGGTCAGGATGCCTTGACAATCGGCATTAGCGCGCGCTCGGGCGTGAACGTCGTGAAGGTCGGCGAGGAAGTGAAGGCCAAAATGCAGGCGCTCGAACGCGCGAGGCCGCTCGGCATCGAGTTGCATGTGCTTTACGATCAGCCCGAAGCCGTCGATGCGGCCGTGCGCGGCTTCGTGTTCGACGTCATGCTCTCCGTCGGCATCGTGTCGGTGGCACTCGGTATCGGACTGGGATGGCGCGCCGGTGTGGTGCTCGGCATCGAGCTGTTCCTCTCGATTCTCGGCACGCTGTTCGTGATGTACGCGGCGGGTATCGAATTGCAGCGTATTTCGCTCGGCGCGCTGATCATCGTGATGGGGATGCTGACCGACAACTCCATTGTCGTGTGCGAAGGCATGCTCGTGCGCGTGCAAAAGGGCCTTTCGCATGTCGAGGCCGCGGCGCAGGTGCTCAAGCAGGGGCAGTGGCTGCTGCTGGCTTCGACGGTTGTCGGCATCCTCGCGTTTTCGGGCATCGGCATGTCGCCCGATGCGGTAGGCGAGTTCTGTGCCTCGCTCTTTGCGGTCGCGGCGATCTCGCTGCTGCTGAGCTGGGTCATCGCAATCGCGCTCACGCCCTTGCTGGGCTACTATTTCTTCCGCAAAGCGGAAGGAGAGCAGAAGGACCCGTTCGATGCGCCACTGTATCGCCGGTATGGGCGGCTGCTGGGATGGGTCGAGCGCCGGCGCGTGTGGGTCATCGCCTCGATGGTGGTGCTGTTCGCCGTTTGCGTCTGGGGCTTCCGGTTCGTCGAGCAGAGTTTCTTTCCGGCGTCCACCAATCCGATTTTCTACGTCGATATGCGTCTGCCGCGCGGCGCCGACATTCGCACGGTGATGGAGCGCACCAAAGGCCCCGAGAAACTGCTGCTTGCGCAACCCGGTGTGGTGAACGTCGGGACATACATCGGCGGCGGGGCGACGCGTTTCATTCTGGTCTACGACCCCGAGACCCAGGACCCGTCGTACGCGCAGTTCATCGTGACGGTGGACGACGCTTCGCGCATCGACGGCATGATCCCCAAGCTCGATAGCGAACTGCGCGAGCGCTTTCCCGACATGAGCTGGTCGGTCACGCGCCCGAACTTCGGGCCTTCCAGCGGGCTGCCGATCCAGGCGCGCTTTCTCGGTCCCGATCCCGCGGTATTGCGCTCGCTGGGCGCACAGGCCGAGGCCGTGCTGCACAGGGACGCAGGCCTGCAGTCGATACGCAACGACTGGGAAAACCCGGTCAACGTGGTGCGGCCGGTATTCGACGACACGCGTGCCCGCGCGCTCGGCGTGACGCGGCGGCAGCTCAACGACACGCTCGCGTACGCCACGGAAGGCCTGCGTGTGGGGATCTTCCGCGACAACGACCTGCTGCTGCCGATCGTGCTCAACGAGCCTTCCAGCGAAAGCGGCATCGAACGCATGGCGGGCCTGCAGATCTTCAGCCTCGGCCAACGGCGCTACGTTCCCATGGCCGACGTGCTGACCGGTATCACGTACGGTACCGAAGACGGCCTGATCTCGAGGCGCGACCGCATTCGCACACTGACCGTATCGGCGGGCACACTCTATGGCGAAAACAGCGTGGCGGCATTCGATCGCATTCGCGCGCCGGTCGAGGCGATCCCGTTGCCGCCCGGTTACCGGCTCGAGTGGGGTGGCGAGTACGAGTCGTCGAACAAGGCGAAGGAAAGCCTGTTCCGCCAATTGCCGATTGGCTTTGCCGGCATGCTGCTGCTCGTGTTGTTCATGTTCGGGCGGCTCAAGCCCGCGCTCATCGTGCTGCTCGTCGTGCCGATGTCGATCTGCGGCGTGACGATCGGGCTGCTGCTGTTTCGCGGCGCGTTCGGCTTCATGTCGCTGCTCGGGCTGCTCAGCCTCATCGGCATGCTGATCAAGAACGGTGTCGTGCTCGTCGACGAAATCGATCTGCAGATCGCTGCCGGCGTGCCGCGCATGCGGGCCGTGATCGACGGCTCCAAGAGCCGACTGCGCCCGGTCGCGCTCGCGGCGGGCACGACGATACTCGGCATGGTGCCGCTGCTTTGGGACCCGTTCTTCAAGGATATGGCGATCACGATGATGGCGGGCCTCGCGTTCGCGACGGTGCTGACCATGGCGGCGGTACCCGCACTCTACGTGCAGTTCTTCTCGATCCGCAGCGACGAGATAGCGCCGCGCAATTCGAACGGTGCGGACGGAGCCCATCATGAAACGCGATGAGGTTCCATATGTGGCGAATGCAACGCCGGGCGCGCGGCAGATCGTGCGACGCATCGCCCCCGTGCTGCTGGCCGTGTTCGCCGGATGCAGCGGCTCGCTGAAACTGGATCGCCCCCCCGATCTGCCCGCGCAATATCAGTCGAACGAAGCCGATACCGCGAACGCGCAGTCATTCGACGAAACCCAGCTCGCGAACTGGTGGCTTCAGTACGACGACCCGGCGCTCAACACGCTGGTTCAACGCGCGCTGGCGCACAACTACGACCTGGCGCTCGCGGCTACGCGCGTCGACGACGCGCATTCGAACATCCTCGCGGCCCGCTCGGCGTTGCTGCCCACCGTCGGCGTGGGCGTGGAGGCCGCCCGATTCCACGGCGGCGAAACGCAGCTCGAATTTGCGCAGTTTCTCGGCATCACCGATCTCGATGCGCAATTCTGGCGCGTGGGCTTGCAGACGCAGTGGGAAATCGACGTATTCGGCCGCGGGCGCGCGCGTCTTGCCGCCGCGCGCGCGATGACGCTCGCGGCGGCGGGCGATGCGCAGGCCGCGCGGCTCGCCGTGGTCGCCACCGTGGCCGACGCCTACGTGACCTACCGCGGATTGATCGAGCAGCGCCGCTTGATTGTGCAAAGCCGCGAGATCGCAGCGGACTTCGTCGTGATTGCGCAGCACAGTTTCGTGGCCGGCGTGGTGTTGAGCACCGATATCGATGCGGCGCGCGCGGCGCTGGCGCAGATTCAGGCGCGCGAACAGGAGGTCAATAGCGCAATCGTGGCGGCGCGGCTAGCCATCGAGCAGATTTGCGCGGCGAGGCCAGGCGAACTGGCGGACGTGCTCGACGAGACCACGGGCCTGCCGCACGCGCTGTCCGCCATCGCGCCGGGGCAGCCGGTCGATTTGCTCGAACGGCGTCCGGACCTGATTGCCGCGCGCGACCGCCTGTTCGCGAGCCTGCGTCAGGCCGACGTCGCGCGCCTGAACTACTGGCCGACGTTCTCGCTGAGCGCCGTGCTCGCCCGCAATGGCTGGGAAATCGCCGGGCAGTCGCTCGGGACGAGCACGTTATGGCTGTTCGGCGCGGCGGCGGTGATGCCGCTCATCGACTTCGGCGCGCGCGAGTCGCGCGTGCAGGCAACCGACGCCCAGGCGCGCGCAGCGGAAATCGCCTATGAGAAGGCGGCTAGCGGGGCCCTGTTCGACGTCGAGCAGGCGCTCACGCGGCTGTCGCGGCAAACGCAACTGCAGGCCGCGCGCAATGAAGAGGTGGTGCAGCGCCGCACGCTGCTGGGGAAGGTGCAAACGCAGCTGCGCGTGGGCGAGGTGGGGCGCATGGATGTCGATCGCGCGCAGCTCGCGCTCGCGGACAGCGAGGCGGCGCTCGTGCGCGAGCGGGTCGGCGAGCTGAGCGCGCAGATCGCGCTCTTTAGAGCGATGGGCGGCGGCTGGGAAAAAACGGGTACGCCGCTGGAACTGTCGCCCTCGCTGAGCGCGCTCTGGTGAGGCCCGTGTCATCCCGGCTGGCGCCCATCCTCCCAGCGCGGGTCCGCGGTAATCTGCACGGTGAGGCGATTTTCCAGCGGGTTCGCGCTGAGCGCTTCCCAGATGCGTTCGCGCAATCTGTCCTGCGAGGCGAGGTCGTTTAACGCGGACGCCGCGCCGACCAGCATGCTGACCTCGACAAAATTGCGCCGGCCCGCCTGAATGACATGCGTGTGATGGCGCAGAATGCCAAGCTCGTGTTCGAGCTTCGACAGGGCTTGCTCGATCTCGCCGCGCGGATTGTTCTCTTCGGGGCTCATATGCAGCAATTCGGCAAAGCTGGTGCGCACGATCTTCACGGGCGCCGAGAGAAATATCAACGAGAGCCCTGCAGTCATGGCACTGTCGACATAGCGCGCCCATAGATCCTGAAAGCTTTCGGGCAATAAGGAATAGACGAAAAAGCCGAGCAGCGTGGCCGCGCTGAACGAGAATTTCATGATCCATTTCCAGCCGTCGGTTTTGAGCAGCTTGGAATTGATCTGCGCGGCCGCACGCTTCTTGTAGACCACCATGGCGAAGCAGATCACGCTACTCGCGATGCTGATCAGGATCACGCCGTGTGCATCGACCACGTGGCCGCCGGACCGTATCCCTTCAAGCCCGTTCACGAAGCCATACACGCAGACCAGCAGCATCATGAGACCGTTGATGCCATTCACTAGCGGCTCAAGGAACCAGTACCCATATTCGAAGCGCGTCGTCGCCGGCCGGCCGACCACGGTGGCTGCGAGCAATCCAAGCGCGGAACTCACGAGATTGAGCAGATAGAAAATGGCGGTCAGCAGCAGCGTATCGGATTGCACGATGAAGCCATAACCGACGTTGGCCGCGAAACCGAGGCACACGACGTAGATGGAAATCTTCATCGCGCGCTGCTCGACCGCTGCAAGCTGCGCCTTGCGCAAAGCGTAGCTGATAGGCATGGTTCCTCGCTGTCGAACGTTGGGATGCCGCAATGGCGGCGATGAGGCGAAATACGGTCGCAAGGCCGATGGATGCGGGCGGGCGCAATGGCGCGCGGCTAACGCCATGCGGAGGAGCTCAGCCCGAAGATCGCGACGAGTCCGCCGCCCATCACCACGATAAACGCGCACCACTCGGGCCGGGAAAAAAACGCCTGCCCACGCTCGCGCCGCGCCCAGATGTACAGCAGGCTGCCGGGGCCATAGAGCAGCGCGGACATGACGAGCAGTTCCACCCCGCAAGCGTAAAGGAGGAACAGTGTATAAACCGTGGCGATACCCGCAGTGGCATAACGCTGCGTGCGCGTTCGCGCGCTCATGGCCGACTGCGGCAGTGCGCGGATGGCCTTGAGCCCGAAGGTCGCCACGAAGAAGTAGGGGATGAGCGCCATGGCGCTCGTGAGGCGCAGCATGAGCGAGAACGCGTCGGTAGACCAGTACGTGCTGATGACGAAGGCCTGCACCACGCCGCTCGTGAGCCAGATCGCGGCAGTGGGAAGCTGCCGCGCGTTGCGGCGCGCGAAGATGGCTGGCATGGCGTCCGCTTTCGCGCTGGCATACAGCACTTCCGCGCAGATCAGCGACCATGCGAGGTAAGCGCCGAGCACGGAGACGATCAGCGCGCCGCCGATGAACACCGCAC
Organism: Paraburkholderia heleia NBRC 101817; assembly: GCF_000739775.1. Lineage (GTDB taxonomy): Bacteria > Pseudomonadota > Gammaproteobacteria > Burkholderiales > Burkholderiaceae > Paraburkholderia > Paraburkholderia heleia. Next base: position 112,898 of record NZ_BBJH01000003.1, read on the forward strand.
CTGGCGGACCGATGACGGCGCCCAGCACCGACGCCATCGAAGGTTGCCGCATGGCGGCGAGGTCCGCGCGCATGAGATGCGCGTAGGGCAGCAGTGTCACGAGCACGAGCAGCAACAGCACGAAGGCGAAGCCGAGTACCGTGGCGGCACCCACGTCCGAGCGCTTTTTCGCATAGCGCGAATACACGCTCGCCCCTTCGATGCCGAGAAACACGAAGACTGTCACGAGCATGGTTCCTTTGACCTGCGAGGCAAGCCCGCTAGCGCTTTGAGCGAGATTGTCCGTAAATGGCTCCGCACTGGCATAGACGCTCAGGATGCCGATAAAAACGAAAATGGGCACAATCTTGACGACCGTGAGAATCGCATTGATGAGGGTGGCCTGCCGAATGCCCCGCAGCAGCATCCAGTGAAATGCCCATATGCCGACGGACGAAACCGCAATGGCAATCGGCGTATTGCCGTTTCCAAATGCCGGCACGAATGCGCCGAGCGTGGATTTGATCAGCACCCAATAAGAGACATTGCCGAAGCAACCGGCCATCCAGTACCCGAACGCAGAAAGAAAGCCGGCGTAGCCGCCAAAGCCGTCGCGTGCATAGGCAAAGATGCCGGAGTCGAGGTCGGGCCGGATTTCGGCGAGTAGCTGGAATACGCGGGCCAGCATATACATGCCGCCTCCCGCAATGCACCATGAGATGACGGCGGCCGCCGGGCCCGCTGCGAGTGCGAAGTTGCGCGGCAGCGAATAAATGCCGGCGCCGACCATGGATCCCACGACCATGGCCGTCAGCACCGGCAGCGACAATTTCTGGTCATCCGTCGATTTCATGTTCGCGCCTTTTTCTGATCTTTGAGCGGTCTAATGCGAGTGCGGGAAATCGCGAAAAAAATGCGCGCCACATTGAATTGCTGAACTATTCTCGAACGAATGTCACGTTGAATGCATCATTTGCGAATCGTATTCCATAATGTTCTTCAGGTGTCCGGAGGATGGATGGCAAACGGTAATTCACCGGATACGTATCGGTTAAATGTTCGCTAATGAATATCCGTGCAAGCGTTAGCAAACCGGCCGAATGAATTAGCGAACCAGCAACGCGCCGCATTAAGGGGGAATGTCATGCGATATCTCGCCGCAACGCTTCTTGGCTCCGTGGTTGTCTCGGTCGCGCTTTCCGGCTGTGAGGCGCCGACTTCAGGCTCTGTCTTCACGCCGGCCCAGGCTCAGCAGGTGTTCGTGATCGAACTCGGTACCGTCGAAACCGTGCGGCCCGTCACGATTCAGCCGGGTCCAACGGGCATCGGCGCGATAACCGGTGGCGCGCTAGGCGGCATTGCGGCTGGCAGCAACATCGGGCGCGGCACGGGTTCCGTTGCGGCGGGCATCGGCGGCGCCGTGCTGGGCGGCGCAGCAGGCAATGCTGTCGAGCAGCGCGTCACGCAGCGGCAAGGGCTTGAAATCGTCGTGCGTCTGGATTCGGGGCAACTCATGTCGGTGGTCCAGGATGCGGATCAGCAGTTCGTTCCGGGCGACCGCGTACGCGTGCTGCTCGGCAACAACTCGGTGCGCGTGACGCGGTGACCCTGCCGGTCCCTGAAGTCTGAGCGGCGGCGCGCCGGCCGCCCGATAAAGCGAATTTCCGGACAACAAGTGAGGAAACCGATGGCCGATACCGAGCAGAAGATGAGTCGCGTGCAGTTGACCGCGATGGTAGTTGGGGGCATGGTGGGCGCCGGCATCTTTTCTCTGCCGCGAACCTTCGCCAGCGCAACGGGGCCGGTCGGCGCGGCGATAGCGTGGCTCGTGGCGGGCGTGGGCATGTATACGCTCGCACGCGTGTTTCAGGCGCTCGCGGAGCGCAAGCCGAACCTCGACGCCGGTGTGTTCGTCTATGCCAAAGAGGGTTTTGGCGATTACCCCGGCTTCCTTTCCGCGTTCGGTTACTGGATCGGCAGTTGCATTGGCAACGTTTCGTACTGGGTACTGATCAAGTCCACGCTGGGCGCGTTTTTCCCGATTTTCGGCGACGGCAATACGGTCACGGCCATCGTCGTCGCTTCGATCGGCATCTGGCTCTTTCACTTTCTCATTCTGCGCGGCGTGAAGCAGGCCGCGGTCATCAACACCATCGTGACGTTCGCCAAGGTCATTCCGATCGTGGTGTTCATCGTGATCCTGCTGTTCGTGTTCAGGTACGGCACTTTCCACCTGAATATCGAGTCCGCGGCGCAGGAGGGCGGCATCATTGGTCAGGTGCGCGCGACCATGCTCGTCACCGTATTCGTCTTTATCGGCATCGAAGGGGCGAGCGTGTATTCGCGCTATGCGAAAGAGCGGGCGGACGTCGGGCGCGCAACGATCTTCGGCTTTGCCGGCGTGACCACGCTCATGGTGCTCGTTTCCATGCTGCCTTTCGCCGTGCTGCCGCGCGGCGATGTGGCGGGCATGCGCCAGCCCTCCATGGCGGCCGTGCTCGAAAGCGTGGTCGGACCGTGGGGCGGGATTTTCGTGAGCGTCGGGCTGATCATCTCGGTGCTCGGCGCGTATCTGGCCTGGTCGCTCATCTGCGCCGAGGTGATGTTCGCGGCGGCGCGCAATCAGGACATGCCGGCCGTGTTCGCGCGTGAAAACGCCAACAACGTGCCAGCCAATGCGCTCTGGATCACGAACATCGTCGTGCAAATCCTGGTGGCAAGTACCTATTTTTCGTACGACGCGTTCGCCCTGATGCTCAATCTCACGAGCGCGATGTCGCTGATTCCCTACCTGTTCGTCGCCGCCTACGGGTGGATTGTCTCGAAACGAGGCGAGAGCTACGAAGTACGGCCCGAAGAACGCACGCGAGATCTCGCCCTGGCGTCGGTCGCGGTGATCTACACGTTGTTCATGATTATTGCCGGCGGCCTCAAGTTCATTTTGCTATCGGCGATTCTCTACGCACCGGGCACCGTGCTGTATTTGATTGCACGGCGCGAGCGCAAGCTGAAGGTTTTCCAGCGGACGAGCGACTGGGTCATTTTCATCGTGGCGGCCGTCGCGGCCATCGCAGGCGTCGTTGCGCTGGCCACGGGCACCATGGCGGTCTAACGGGAACGAGCGGAGATCGATATGTCCAAGGCGAAGGGCGGTGGCAAGAATGAAAAGGGCGAGAAGGTGGAGAAGCCGGAAAAGGCGGACAAGGCCGCGAAGGGCGGCAAGGTAAAGGCGAAGGAAGAGAGCGCGTTGGGTGTGTACTCGGAGGTCGGGCAACTGCGCAAGGTGATGGTGTGCGCGCCTGGCATGGCGCACTCGCGCCTCACGCCGAGCAATTGCGACGAGTTGCTGTTCGACGACGTGCTGTGGGTCGACAACGCGAAACGCGACCATTTCGATTTCGTCACGAAGATGCGCGACCGCGGCGTCGAAGTCGTGGAAATGCACAACCTGCTCGCCGAAACCGTTGCGGTGCCGGAAGGCAAGAAATGGATACTCGACAACCAGATCGTGCCGAACCAGGTCGGGCTGGGGTTCATCGACGAACTGCGCAGCTATCTGGACGGGCTCGGCGATCGCAAGCTGGCCGAGACCTTGCTGGGCGGCCTGTCGATCCACGATTTCCCGGAAGCGCACGGCGGCGCGGCGCTCAAGGTCGTACGCGAAGCGGCTGGCTCCACGGAGTATCTGCTGCCGCCGCTGCCGAACACGATCTACACGCGCGATACCACCTGCTGGATTTACGGCGGCGTGACGCTCAATCCGCTGTACTGGCCCGCGCGGCACGAGGAAACGATTCTTGCCGCGGCGATTTACCAGTTCCATCCCGACTTCGCGGGCAAGGTCAAGGTGTGGTGGGGCGACCCCACGCAGGACCACGGCATGGCGACGCTCGAAGGCGGCGATGTCATGCCCATCGGCAACAAGACGGTGCTGATCGGCATGAGCGAGCGCACCTCGCGCCAGGCGATCAGCCAGCTCGCCGCTACGCTGTTCGAGAAGGGCGCCGCCGAGCAGGTGATCGTGGCGGCGATGCCGAAAATACGCGCGGCCATGCACCTCGACACGGTCTTCACGTTCGCCGATCGCGACTGCGTGCTGATCGCGCCGGATTTCCTCGCGCGTACCCGGACATTCACGTACCGGCCCAGCGATCATCCGGCGGGTGTGGAACTGCATCAGGAGAAAAAGTCCTTTGTCGAGGTGGTGAGCGCGGCGCTCGGCATCAAGAAAATGCGCGTGGTGGAAGCGGGCGGCAACGATTACCAGCGCGAACGCACGCAATGGGACAGCGGCGCGAACCTCGTGTGCACCTCGCCCGGCGTGGTGTTCGCTTACGACCGCAACACCTATACGAACACGCTGCTGCGCAAGGCCGGCATCGAGGTCGTGAGCATCGTGGGCGCGGAACTGGGGCGCGGGCGCGGCGGCGGTCATTGCATGACGTGCCCGATCATTCGCGACGCGGTGGACTTCTAGCGTCGAGGGACGAGATCGTTGCGGGCGCACCGGTGCCGGATCGATGGGGTTTGCGAATTCCATGCTTTCAAAGCTTACGGGCATGCGGGCTGCTGCCTGGTCCTGTGGGGTGCGCAATACGCGCACCTCGCCTCCATCGCAACCGCTTGATCCCCGATCATGGACGATTTCCTCAACCGCTTGTTCCATCTGCAACCCTCGCTGCTCGCCACGATGACGCACGACGTCATGAATGTGATCGTCGCCGTGCTGATCCTGGTGGTCGGCTGGTGGATTTCCCATCGCGTGGCGCACGTGTTCGCGAGCATGCTGGCGCGCTCGCACGCCGATCCGACGCTCGCGCCGATGCTCGCGGGCATGGCCGCGTGGGCGGTGCGCGTGATTGCGCTCGTCGCCGCGCTCAGCGAAGTGGGCATCGCCACGGCTAGCGTGCTCGCCGCGCTGGGCGCCGCCGGCCTCGCCATCGGCCTCGCACTGCAGGGCACGCTGCAGAATATTGCCGCCGGCATCATGCTGCTGATGCTGCGCCCGTTTCGCGCCGGCGACGTGATCGAAGGCAGCGGCGCGGCGGCGGGCATCGTGTGCGAAGTGGGGCTGTTCACCACGCGCATCGAGCGCGGCGACGGCAATGTCGTCTTCGTGCCGAACAGCCAGATATGGAGCAATCCCGTCGTCAACTACAGCAGCGGCGGCACGCAGCGTATCGACGTCACAGTCGATCTCGCGCGGCGCGACCAGGTGGATGCGGCCATCGGCAAGCTCAAGGAGATGGTTAGCGCCGAACCGCGTGTGCAGGGCGGCACGACGCTCGCGCCGACGGTCGCCGTGGACAGTTACCCGTCCGGCGGCGGCGCGCGCCTGCTGGTGCGCGCATGGGTGCGCAACGCCGATGTGCAATACGCCGTCGACGATATACGCGGACATGCACGCGAAGCGCTTGCCACCGCGGGGCTCGCCGTGGCGGGCAACGCGCGCGCGACGGGCGATCATGCAGCGCTCACGCGCTCGTGAGCCGTGGTTCAAACGTCACGCCAGAGCATGCCGAGCGCGTTAGGGCACGTCGAGCGCGTTAGAGCACGTTGAGCATGGCGAGGGCGCTTTCCTGCAGATGCGGCAGGACACGCTGGAGAGCGGCCTCGGGGCTTTCTTCGCCCATCGGCATGTTGGTGCTGAGCGCAGCGACCACCTCGCCGTTGCGATTCCTGAGCGGCACGGCAATGCCGCGCACGCCCACCTGCAACTGCTGCTCGATGAGCGCATAGCCATCCACGCGCGCATTCACGATCTTCTCGCGCAGACGCGCGCCGCTCGTGATGGTATGCGGCGTGAAGGGCGACAGCTCGACCGTGTCGAGCCAAGCCGAAACCGCTTGCTGGTCGGCCTCGTGCGCGAGCAGCACCACGCCCGGCGAGATGAGCGGCGCGGGCACGCGCGCGCCGAGCACGAAGCCCGTCGTCATCACGCGCGAGACGCCATTGCGCGCAATCACGACGAGGTCCCAGTCGTCGAGCACGCTCACATAGGCCGATTCGTTGAGCGTCGCGCTCAACTGCTGCAGATAAGGCTGCACGGTGCGCGGCAGACGCGCCGAATCGAAGTAGGACCAGCCTACGCGCAGCACGCGCGGCGTGAGGCCGTACAGCCGTCCGTCCGTGTACACATAGCCCAGCGACTCGAGCGTGAGCAGATAACGGCGCGCGGCGGTGCGCGAGAGGCCCGTGCGTTCCGCCGCCTGGGTGGGGGTCATGCGCGCGTGTTCGCTGTCGAAGGCTTCGAGAATCGCGAGGCCCTTTTCGAGCCCCGCGATCCAGTCGCGCCGGTCCAGTGGCGGTTTCTTCATCGGCGTGCAAGACCCGGTACAGGATGGCCTGAACAAGGGAAAAAGCCGCAGGCGCCAAACGTCTGCGGCTTGCGAGCGAACGATCCGTTCCTGCTCACGCCGGCTTCATGCGCGCCGCTACGATCAGCGAGATCAGGCAGCCTGTCGCCAGGTACGCGGCGACGAGGTGCCACGTACCGCCGCCAAAGCCCACCAGCGCGACGGCGATGAACGGTGTGAAGCCGCCGCCCACCACGCTCGCGAACTGGTAGCCCACGCCCGCTCCGCTGTAGCGGTACTCCGCGCCGAACAGCTCGGTGAAGAGCGGTTGCTGCACACTCACGACCATGTCGTGGGCGATGTTCGCGAGCATCACGGAGAAGATCACGATCCAGACCGTGGCCCGCGCTTCGAGCGCGAGGAAGAACGGCACGGCGCTCAACAAGCCGATGAACGCGCCGATCAGATAGATGCGGCGCAGTCCGAGGCGATCGGCGAGCCACGCGAAGCAGGGGATCGTCACGCACGAGAGCGCGCCGACGAACAGGCCGATGCCGAGGAAGAGATCGCGCGACATGCCGAGGTTGCTGGTCGAATAGCTCAGCGCGAAGGCGGTCACGATATACATCGTGAAGAGTTCGGCAAGGCGAAGCGCGACGATGTAGAGAAACGCCTTGGGGTGACGCGTGAGCGCTTCGAGCACCGGCATCTTGAGCTTGCGGTGACCGTGCTCGACCTTCTCGACGAACTCGCGCGACTCGTCCATGCTCGAGCGCACCCACAGGCCCACGAGCACGAGGACGACGCTGAAGAGGAACGGCAGACGCCAGCCCCAGGAACGGAACGCCGCGTCGCCGAGCAGGTGGCTCAGGAGCGCAACGAGGCCGGTAGCGAGCACGAGGCCCACGCCGTAGCCGACCTGCACGCCGCTGCTATAGAACGCCTTCTTGCCGCGCGGCGCGCTTTCCACGGCCATGAGCGCCGCGCCGCCCCATTCGCCGCCCACGGCGAAGCCTTGCAGCGCGCGCATCGTGACGAGCAGCACGGGCGCCCACCAGCCGATGGTCGCAAAGGTCGGCAAGAGACCGATGGCAACGGTGGAAAGGCCCATCATCATGACGGTCAGGACGAGCATGCGCTTGCGGCCGAGCCGGTCGCCGAAGTGGCCGAACACGACGCCGCCGAGCGGCCGAAAGAGAAAGCCCACGCCGAAGGTCGCGAATGCGGCGAGCGTGCCCATGGACCGGCCGACCTGCGGGAAGAACGCCACGTTGAACACCAGCGCGGCGACAATGCCGTAGAGCAGGAAGTCGTACCAGTCGACGACCGCGCCGACGAAACTGCCGAGCGCCGCCTTGCGGGCCTGGCTGCGTGACGGGGCGAGAGGGGCGGCTTCGGGCGAGCCGGTGGTGCCGAGGCTTGGGGTCATGAGTTGTCTCCAGACTTTTGCGCATGTGCCATGCTGCGAGATGCGCGAAACGTGAGACGCAGCATAGGGCGGGGCGCACAGTCCGGCAATGCGCGGCGGCGCCGTTTTGCGCGATTATCGCCCAGATGCGTGCGATTATCGAACGCTTTGCGGGTTTGCACCGAGATGGCGCGTGGACTGCCCGCGCACGGCGGTCTTCGTCAAAATGAACGAACTGGTTAAAATCGGCCTGCTTCGTTTGCCAGCTCATTGGCCAGAATCGCGCGCCCCGAAGCTGGCGGCGTGGCGGTGAAGTATCCGTTTCAGCGCTTGCGTCAGGAGCCTACTGCATGTCCAGCCCCGCTAATCCTCCGCCGCAGGCGGACAATCCGCTCGGCATGGCCGGCCTCGAGTTCGTCGAGTTCGCCGCGCCCGAGCCTGCCGACCTTGGCCGCCGTTTCGAACAGTTCGGGTTCAAGGCGATCGCTCGTCACGTGAGCAAGGCGGTCACGCTCTACCGCCAGGGCGAGATGAACTTCCTGCTGAATGCCGAGCCCGACTCGTTCGCCGCGCGTTACGCGCAGGAGTACGGCATGGGCATCTGCGCGATCGGCGTGCGCGTCGACAATGCGAGGCGCGCGTTCGAGCACGCCATTTCGCTCGGCGCGTGGGCGTTCGAAGGCGAGCGCCTCGGGCCCGCGGAGCTGCAGATTCCCGCGATCCAGGGCATTGGCGATTCGCACCTCTATTTCATCGACCGCTGGCGCGGCCGCGGCGGCCAGCGCGGCGGCGTGGGCGATATTTCGATCTTCGACATCGACTTCCGGCCCATCGACGTCGCCACCGCGCATACCGATCTCGACCATGGCGGCACCGGCCTCACGCGCGTCGATCACCTTACGCAAACGGTGGGGGCGGGGCGCATTGCGGAATGGCTCGACTTCTATCGCGACCTGCTGCATTTCCGCGAGATCCACGAGATCAACGCGAACTGGCACGTGTCCGAGGAGTCTCGCGTGATGGTGTCGCCCGACGGCGAGCTGCGCATTCCTGTTTATGAGGAAGGCACGCGGCGCACGCAGCTATTGCACGACTATCTGCCCGAGCATCCCGGCGAAGGCGTGCAGCACATCGCGCTGGCAAGCAGCGACATCCTCGCGAGCGTCGACGCGCTCATGGCCAATGGCGTGGAATTCGTCGAACCGCCGCCCGCTTACTATGACTCCGTGGATGCGCGCTTGCCCGGTCACGGCGTGGACCTGGCGGCGCTGCGCAAGCGTCATGTGCTGATCGACGGCGAGATGGGCGAAGACGGCGTGCCGCGGCTCTTTTTTCAGACGTTTGCCAAACGCCATCCCGGCGAGATCTTTTTCGAAGTCGTGCAGCGCAGCGGCCACCACGGTTTCGGCGAAGGCAATCTCGACGTGCTCGCGCGCTCGCGCGAGGCGGGCGCGCCGCGCGGCTAAATAGCGAAATTTGCCACGTTAGCTTTTCGAGTGTATTCGGACGGTTACTTCGTGGCCGCGCCCGCCGTCCGGCGCGTGCGTGGCGCGCCGGGCGTCGTGGACGCGGCAGACGCGGCGGCGCGCGGCGAGACCATCGTGCGGCAGCGATGGCGAATCTCCTTGCTGAACTCGGTGCACGCCTGGGTCATCAGGTCCGTGGACCGGTAGACCATGAACACGTGGAAGTCGGGCAGCTCGTCGCGAATGGGGAGCCTGCGCAACGCGTCGCGCCGGAGGACGAGCGGCCCGTTCATGCCGTAGAACACGAAATCCGACCACATGCTGATCACATCCGTGCAGGTCGCGAGCTGCAGGCCGAGCAGGTTCGACACGCTGTGCACGACGCGCCTGGGCATGTCGAGGCGATTGACGCGCATGAGGCTCGCGAGCGGGCTGCCGGGATCGTCCAGCGGGTCGAGCGTGAGCCAGTCGGCCTCGAGCAGATCGCGCAGGCGCGTGGCGCGCGCAAGCGGATGGCCGGGGCGCGTGGCGAGCACCATGCCCACGGAGAAAAGCGGCTCCCACTGAAACGCGCTTGTGCCGGGGCCGCTGTTCGTCGAGATAAGCGCGAGGTCGAGGCGGCCTTCGCGCAACCCTTCGAGTATCTGCTGCGGCCGCATTTCATAGGCATGCACCGCCACGCCCGGAAAGCGCGCGCGAAACGCCGCGATGGATTCGGGCAGCGGCCCGCTCGATGCCACGGCGGAAAAACCGATGTTCAATTGCGCCTCGGCATGGCCGCGCATGCCTTCGATATCTTCCAGCGCGTGGCGCAACTCCTGTTCGACCACGCTCGCGCGCCTCGCGAGCGCGCGCCCGTAATTCGTGAGGCTCACGCCGCGCACCGAACGCGACATGAGCGTCACGCCCAGTTCGCGCTCCAGTTCCGCAATCGCCTTGGAAAGCGCCGGCTGCGAGATGTGCAGGCTGCGCGATGCCTCGTGCATGCTGCCGTGCTGCGCGAGCGCGAGCAGGACGCGCAACTGGTGCAGTTTCATCGGTGGTGCTCCCCGCGCGTGGCGCTTCTGTGTACTCCGGTCGGAAGAGATTCTAAACGTTGCGCAACGCCATGAAGACGGGAGCGGATACGCGGCGTTACGTCGATACCTTGCCGACCAGATGAAAACGCGAAGACGGATGCCAAAGCTCGACAGCCGTCGCCACCGCGCTGCCGACCCACGTACGCCGCCACATCAGCAGGCAGGGCTCGCCAATATTCATCGAAAGATGGCGCCGTATGTCCGCGTCCGGCTTTTGCGCGTAGATCCGGAACTCCGCCCGTTGAACCGGCGCGAGCCTCATCATGTAGTGGTTCGGCGTTTCCAGCGTGAAGTCCTGCTCCAGATACGCCGGAAACACATGCGGGTTGACGTAGCGGTCCTCGTACAGGATCGGTTCGTCTTCCTCGTAGTGGACGATACGCGAATGGAACGCGGAGCCGCCGGCAAGCTCGAGCGCGGCCATCGCCTGATCGTTCGCGCTCGCTTCCAGTGTCAGCACCCGTGCGCTGTGCCGGTGGCCCCGCGCGGCGATTTCGTCGGCGATATTGCGAACCTCGAGCACGGTCGATTCGACGTCGCGCGACGCGACGAACGTTCCCGCGCCCTGGACGCGTCTGAGCACATGCTCGGCCGACAGTTCGCGAAGCGCGCGCGATACGGTCATGCGCGCGACGCCGAATTCCTTGACAAGCTCCGTTTCCGACGGAATGGCTTCACCCGGCTTCCAGGTGCCGTCCGCGATTCGGTCGACCACGTAGCGCTTGATCTGCTCATACGCCGGAGCGACCTTGTGCGCTGTCGCGGAACGCGTCGAATTGTCGATGAGCGAAGATGGCGCGTTCATGTCTGACCTCGCTTCAGACGCCGATCGCGCCGGGAAGCGCGTCGTTGCTTGCCGGGGTTGCCGTGCTGCGCGCGTTTGGCAGCGTGTCGCGTTCCGTTGCCTGCGGGGCGGGCCTCGCGCCGTCTCGTGCGGGGCCGGGAAGCGGCGGCGGGGCGCCGTCGGCGACGAGGCGAAACGCGAACGTCATGTCGTCGGAGAGCGGGCGGTCGTCGCGATAGGTCGGCAGCGTGGCGCGCACGCGGGCATAGAGCGCGTCCGTGTATGGGGCGCGCGCCGCGTCGAGCGGCTGCAGGTCGTAGGCTTGCGCCGCGGCGAGCAGTTCGATGCCGAGGATCCGGTTGCTGTTCTCGATGATCGTGAGCGCCTTGAGCGCGGCGGGCGTCGCATGGCACAGGTGGTCCTCCTGCAGCCCCGAGGTCACGCCGCCGTCGAGACTCGCGGGCGCCGCTTCACGGCGGTTCTGCGCGACGAGCGATGCTGCCGTGTACTGCGCGATCATGAACCCCGAGCGCGTGCCGCCCGCGTGAGCGAGGAAGGCGGGCAGGCCGCTCACAAGCGGGTTCACGAGGCGGTCGAGGCGCCGTTCTGCCATTGCCGCGACCTGCGCAATCGCGGTTGCGAGACTGTCCATCGCCAGTGCGATCGAGGCGCCGACCGCATGCGCCTGCGAGTAGACCTGCGGCGCTTCCGGTGTGCCCGCAACGATCGGATTGTCGGTCACCGAGGCAAGCTCGCGGTTCACGACTTCGGCCGTCGCGGCGAGCGTGTCTCGCGCCGCGCCGTGCACGTGCGGAATCGTGCGCACGCTGAGCGGGTCCTGCGTGTGCCGCCCGAGCGACTTTTCGAGCAGCGAGCTGCCGGCGAGCGCCGCGCGCAGGCGCTCGCCAACGCGGGCGAGGCCCGGCGAGATGCGAAACGCGAGCGAACGCGTGTCGAACGCCGCGATCTGCCCGCCAAGATTCTCGAAACTCATTGCGGCGACGACGTCCGCCCAGTCGAGCAGCCGCTGAGCGCGCTGAAGCGCGAGCGCGGCGAGCCCGGTCACGCACGGCGTGCCATTTACGAGGCTCAATCCCTCCTTCGCCTCGAGCGACAGGGGCTGCAGGCCGAGCCGCTGCAGGGCTTGCGCGCCGCTCAGGCGCTCGCCGTTCCAGCGCACCTGTCCCGCGCCCACGCACACGAGCGCGATGTGCGCCATGTGGCTCAGATAGCCGACGGAACCGAACGCGGGCACCTCGGGCAGGCAGTTCGCCTCCAGCAGCGTGGCGAGCCGCTCGACGACTTCGAGTCGCACACCCGAATGCCCATGTGCGAAGTTGTTGATGGCCGCAGCCATGATTGCGCGCGTTTCCTCTGCGCCGAGCGCCTCGCCTACGCCCACCGCATGGCTCATCAGGATGTTGTGCGAGAGGTCGTGCTGTTCGTCTTGCGAGACGACTACGTCGCACAGCGCGCCGACGCCCGTGTTCACGCCATACGCGCGGATGCTGCGCGCGACGATCTGTTCGACGAGCGCCCGTGCGCCGCGAATGCTTGACTGTGCGTGCGCGCTGAGCATCAGCGGTTCACCCGCTGCAATGGCTGCGATGTCGCGCCAGTCGAGCGGATCCTGGGTACGTACGATTGTCATGAGAGTGCTTGTGCGTTGCGCGGGTTCAGTGAGCGTTGCGGTCCTGGTGACTCGAAACGAACTGCCTGAAACGGTCCGACTTCAGTTCGCCGAACACCTCGTCTGGCGTGCCGTCCGAATCCACCTGGCCCTGATGCAGGAACATCACGCGATTCGAGACGTGGCGCGCGAAGCCCATCTCGTGCGTGACGACGAGCATCGTGCGGCCTTCGGCGGCGAGCGTGCGCATCACGCGCAGCACTTCGCCGACCAGCTCGGGATCGAGCGCCGACGTCGGCTCGTCGAACAGCATCACCTTGGGATGCATGGCGAGCGCGCGCGCAATCGCGACGCGCTGCTGCTGACCGCCCGACAGATGGGCCGGATAGTGGCCGCGCTTGTCCGCGAGACCGACCTTGGCGAGCAGCGCTTCGGCTTCTTCGACCGACTCGGCGCGGCTGCGCTTGAGCACGCGCATGGGCCCTTCGATCAGGTTCTCCAGCACGGTCATGTGCGACCACAGGTTGAAATTCTGAAACACCATGCCGAGCTGCGAGCGCACGCGGTCGACCTGGCGGCGGTCGCCCGGCTGCAGCCTGCCGTCGCGGCAGCGCTTCATCTTGAGCGCCTCGCCTGCGAGCGCGACCGAGCCGTCGTCCGGCGTCTCGAGCAGGTTCAGGCAGCGCAGGAACGTGCTCTTGCCCGAGCCGCTCGCGCCGAGAATCGAAATGACGTCGCCCTCGTGAGCGTCGAGCGAAATGCCCTTCAGGACGTGATGGTCGCCGAACGATTTATGGATGTTGCGCACCGACAGCGCAACGGGTGCAGATGGGTTCATCAAACTCTCCAGATGGGGCAGCGGGTCACGATGCGGCGCGGCGCGCTTCGAGCGGCGCGGCGGGCTTGCGTACGGCGGGCGGCGCCGCACGCAGGTGGCGCGACAGCCGGTGCTCGATGAAGCCGATTACGCGCACGACGACGAAGTTCAGGAACAGGTAGATCAGCGCGGCGCACGTGAACACTTCGGTGGTGCGATAGGTCTGCTGGATGATCTGCTGCGCGACGCCCGTCACTTCCCAAACGGTGACGAGGCTCGCCAGCGCCGTCGACTTGACGAGCAGCACGGCTTCCGTCGAATACGCGGGCAGGCACTGGCGCAGCGCGATCGGCCCGATCACGCGGCGCAGCAGGGCGAAACCGGAAAGGCCGATCGAGTATCCGGCTTCGATTTGCCCGACGGGGACCGCCATCAGGCCGCCGCGGATGATTTCGGCCGTATATCCCGCCGTGCACAGCGCGAGCGACAGGACCGCGCAGACATAGGGTTCGCGCAGCACCGGCCACAGAAAGCTTTCGCGAATCACGCCGAACTGACCGAGGCCGTAATAGACGAGGAACATCTGGATGAGCAGCGGGGAGCCGCGAAATACGAGGATGTACGCGCGCGCGAACCGGTTCGGCAGCCAGTGCGGCGAGACGCGCATCGTGACGATCACGAGCGAGAGCAGACCGCCCAGCACGAGCGAGGCGAAGAAAAGACCGAGCGTAGTCGGCACCGCGCCGATGAGCTGGCGCAACGTGTCGAGCAGGAACGCGAAATCGATAGTCATGATGGAGCGCTCTCCGATCAGTTGCGCGCGAAGTTGCGCTTGAATGAGCGGCCGACGACCGCTTCGGCGCGGGCGAAGACACGGTTCGAAACGCCCGTCATGGCGAGATAGAGCAGGCCGCCAACGACGAAGAAGAGGAAGTACTGATGCGTCGAGCCGGCCGCGATCTGGCTCGCGCGCAGCAGTTCAGCGAGACCCGTGACCGATATCAGCGCGGAATCCTTGAGGCTCAGTTGCCAGACATTGCCGATGCCGGGCAGCGCGTAGCGCAGCACCTGCGGGATCAGGATGCGGCGGAACATCGTCAGCGTCGGCATGCCAATGGCGCGAGCGGCTTCGAGTTCGCCGCGCGCGACCGCGAGCACGGCTGCGCGATAGACCTCGGCCTGATAGGCGCCCGAAATCATGCCGACCGCGAACGCCCCGACCGCGAAGGGCGGCACGCCGACGAAACCTTCGGCGCCGAACCACTGGCCGACGGTGGTGACCAGCGAGGAGCCGCCGAAATAGAACAGATAGATGACGAGCAGTTCGGGCACGCCGCGAAAGACGGTCGTGTAGAAGTCGCCGAATACGCGCAGCACGCGCCAGCGCGAGAGTTTCGCGGCGGCAATGAGCGCACCGAACACCGCGCCGATAGCCAATGCGGCAAGCGTGAGCACGACGGTCATCAACGCGCCGAGAAGCAGCACGCTACCCCAGCCGTCCGGCCCGAGGCCGAGTGTGTTGAATAGCGATAACAGAGACATGGCTTGGATCCACGCGGGTCGGGAAGCAAAGGCGCGCGCCGCTTGCGGCGCGCGTATGGCCAGGATGCAGCGCTTATGGCGTCACGTCGGTCTTGAACCACTTCAGGGCGAGCTTCTTCACGGTGCCGTCGGCAAGCGCCGCCGTGATCGCGGTGTCGAACTTCGCCTTCAGGTCGGCGTCCTGCTTGCGGAACGCGAGGCCTTCGCCGGGTCCCCAGATCGGGCCCGAGATCATCGTGCCGGCAATCACCACGGGCGACTTGTCGGCGTTGGCGGTGTAGTAGGTCACGTCGTCGAAGGTGGCGTCGATGCGGCCGTTCGTGAGATCGAGGTCGCGCTCGGGTGCGGTCTTGTACACGCGCACTGACGCCACGTCCTTGAAGTTGGCGTTGATGAAGCCCGTATAGACGGTGCCCGACTGGATGCCGATCGTCTTGCCCTTCAGTGCCTTGCGCATCGCCTCGATGGCGGGCGCGTTGCTGCGCGCGTCGGCGTCGAGCTTCAGGGGCGGCGTGTTCGGGCCACCCTTCGGCAGGATCTTCGTATCGGCCACGGCGAACGTGGCTGGCGTGGCCGCATAGGGCTTCGAGAACGCAATGATCTTCTCGCGCTCGGGTGTGATCGAGATGGCATCCATCAGCACGTCGAACTTGCCGGCCTGCAGACCCGGAATCATGCCGTCCCAGTCCTGGGCAACGAGTTTGCACTGGATCTGTGCACGCGCACAGAGGTTTTCGACCAGTTCCGGTTCGAAGCCGCCGAGCTTGCCGCCAGGCAGTGTCAGGTTCCAGGGGGCATAGCTCCCGTCGAGCGCGATCGTCACGCTTTTCCATTCCTTCGCGCCTGCACTGCCGCTTCCAAGCAGCGTGACGCCGAGTGCAGCGCCGATCAGCGCTTTTGCCAGCCGGGGGTACTTCGCCTGCATGACCATGCTCCTTTGTCGGTGGGTACCGTGGACTCGTGGGTACGTTCTTTCGTTTGTGTGACTTGCATAGACAAGCATGACGAGAAAAGAATTTGCGTGCAAGAGAATTTCAGAAATCCGGGCTCATGGAAAACCCTGTTAAGCCGCCTGTAATGGCGCTAGATCCGTGCGCTCGCCGTGAGGCATGATGGTGCCGCGCCGGCGGCGATCTTGCTCAAGGGTGCGGCTCCTTGATTTGTCTAGTCATGTTGGAAGCGGGGCGCAGTATGGCCGCGCGATGGCCGTTGCGTTTCGCAGCGATTCCATCCGGTTATCAAGATGAAAATTTGTGACTTCTTTCAAAAGTGAGACCTGCCTGAATATCGATCGGCCGCTTCCGGTCCCCACCGCCCCACGTCTCGCGGAGATCCGCCATGAATGACGCAACGCTCAGCGCCACCGCCCCGATTGCGCCGCACGCGGCCACTCGCCAGAGCCAGTTCCGCCTGATCGCCGCCTGTTCGATCGGCAATGCGCTCGAAATGTACGACTTCACGGTCTACAGCTTTTTCGCGCTGCTGATCGGCCGGCTCTTTTTCCCCTCGGACAGCCCTTACGGCTCGCTGCTGCTGGCCGTGGCGACGTTCGGCATCGGTTTCGTCATGCGGCCGCTGGGAGGGCTCGTGATCGGCAGCTATGCCGACCGGCGCGGGCGCAAGGCCGCCATGACGCTGACCATTGCGCTGATGGTGGCGGGCACGCTGTGCATCTCGCTCGCGCCCACCTATGCGCAGGCCGGCGTGCTGGGTTCGCTCGTGATCCTTGCGGGGCGCCTCTTGCAGGGTTTTTCGCTCGGCGGCGAAATCGGCGCGTCCACGGCCATGCTGATGGAGTCCGGCGAAGTGGGGCAGCGCGGCTTTCGCGTGAGCTGGCAACTGGGCAGCCAGGGCATCTCGGCGCTCGTCGGAGCGCTCACGGGCGCCGTGCTCTACGCCACGCTCTCGCCGCAGGCGCTGGAGAGCTGGGGCTGGCGTCTGCCGTTCATGGGCGGTCTGCTGATCGCGCCGGTGGGCCTTTATATCCGCTCCAGGCTTGACGAAACGCACGAGGCCGAGCCCGATGCGCCCAGCCCGCTCGGCACGCTCATGCGCGAGCATGGGGCGAAAGTGGGCCTCGGCATGCTCTCGATCACGGCGGGCACCGTGGGCATGTATCTCGTGGTGTTCTTCATGCCGACCTACATGATCCGCGTGCTCAAGATGCCGCCGTCGCTCTCGCTGCTGTCGGGCTGCGCCACCGGCTTCACGATGCTCGTCGCCTCGCTCGTCTCGGGGCGTCTCGCCGACCGCCTCGCGCGCCGCAAGCGGCTCGTGCTCGGTGCGCTGCTCTTCAACATCGTCGCCATCGTGCCTGCGTTCTGGCTGATGACGCGCATGCCGAGCGTGCCGCTCGTGCTGGCGCTCTCGGTCATGATCACGGCCGCAGCGAATCTCGGCTCCACGCCCATGCTGCTGATGCTCATGGAAATGCTTCCCGCCGGCGTGCGCGCGAGCGGTCTTTCGGTTATCTATAGCGTGGGCGTGACGGTGTTCGGCGGAAGCTCGCAGTTCGTCGTCACATGGCTGCTCGCGAAGACCGGTAATCCGCTTTCGCCTGCGGTCTATCTTGTCGTTTGCGGGCTCATCTCGCTATGCGCCATCGGCGCGATTCGCGAGCGTCGCGTCGGCTGACGACGCGTTGCGCAGCGCTTCTCGCCCTTCGATCCTTCACACGAACAACGGAGTCCTCATGAAACGTGAACCGTCGCTCACGCCGTTCCAGTTGCTGCCTACCTTGCTGCCCGAGATCGAGATCGATGCGCAGACGTTCATCGGCATACGCCGGCAGATTCATTCGCAGCCCGAACTAGGGTTCGAAGTGGGCGCCACTGCGAAGCTCGTCGCCATGCTGCTGGAGAAGTGGGGCTACGAAGTCCATACGGGCATTGGCAAGAGCGGCGTGGTGGGGCAGCTCAAGGCGGGCAGCGGCAAGCGGCGCCTGGGCATTCGCGCCGACATGGACGCGCTGCCGATCGTCGAGAACACGGGTCTGCCATACGCGAGCCAGACGCCCGGCAAGATGCACGCGTGCGGCCACGACGGCCACACGGCGATCCTGCTCGCCGCCGCGAAAACGCTGGCGGAGCGGCGCGATTTCGACGGCACGCTCAACCTGATCTTCCAACCCGACGAAGAGAACCTGTGCGGCGCGAAGGCGATGATCGAAGACGGTCTGTTCGAGCGCTTTCCTTGCGACGCGGTGTACGCGCTGCACAACATGCCGGGCGTGCCGGCCGGGACGTTTCGCGTGCTGCCGGGGGCGGTGAGTCTTTCGTCGGATGTGGCCGACGTGACGCTCAAGGGCGTGGGTGGCCACGGCGCGATGCCGCACCGCGTGAAGGACCCCATCGTGGCCGCGGCGGCGCTCGTGACGGCGCTGCAAACCATCGTGGCGCGCAACGTGGCGCCCGACGAGTCCGCGGTGGTATCCGTCGGCTACATTCGGGGCGGCGCGACCCACAACGTCATCCCGGAGACGGTCGCGCTCGGGCTGAACATCCGGGCGGCGCGCGCCGAAACGCGTGCGCTCGTGCAAGCACGCGTGCGCGAGATCGTGGCGCTCACCGCCCAGGCTCATGGCGTGGAGGCGCTGATCGACTATCGGCAGCTGACGCCGCCGATGGTCAATACGCCGGAAGAAACCACGCTCGCGCAGCAGGTCTGCGCGGAGCTGGTCGGCGAGGACAACGTGGTCATGCAGGCACCCAAGGGCTTGAACGGCAGCGAAGACTTCGCCTGGATGCTCGATGCGGTGCCCGGTTGCTACCTGCTGCTCGGCAACGGCGAAGGGGAGTTCGGTGGCTGCATGGTGCACAACCCCGGCTATGACTTCAACGACCAGGTGCTGCCGCTCGGCGCGGCGTGCTGGGTGCGTCTGGCCCAGCGGTTTCTCGTGGCGTGACGAGGCGCAATTAGTTAGTCATTCGAATCATCGGTGCGGGTGGCTAGCAGTTCGGGCGTCAGGCCCAGCCGCTCGCGCAGATCGACCCAGCCGCTCGGCGTGATCTGCACCGCACGCGAGGCACGTGTACGCCGCATCCAGCCGCGTTCGCACAGCAGCGCGAGCAAGGCCACGCCGAGCGGCCCGGCCAGATGATGCTGGCGCTCGGTCCAGTCGAGGCATTGACGCGCAATGCCGTGACGTCCCGGCTTGAGCGCGGCGACGTCGAGTCCGAGTTCGCCGAACCACGTCTCGCCGGCGGGCGTCACGGCGAAGCGTTTGTCCGCTTGCGCCGTGATGAGCCCCGCATCCGTGAGGCGCTCCGTAATCGCCACGCCCACCTGGCCCGCGAGATGGTCATAGCAGCAGCGCGCGAAGCGCAGGTTCCGCGCCTCGCGGCCGAGCGGCTTGCGGCGCATCGGCGTGCGCGCGCCAACCGTCGCGAGGTTTTCGAGCAAGGTTGCGACCTGGGCGTCCGCGAGCCGGTAGTAGCGGTGGCGGCCTTCCTTTTCCACGGCGAGCAGGCCGCCGTCCAGCAGCTTCGCCAGATGGCTGCTCGCGGTCTGCGCGGTCACGCCGGCCGCGTAAGCCAGTTCACCGGCGGGCAGCGCGCGGCCATCGGCGAGCGCCATCAGCATTGCGGCCCGCGCGGGGTCGGCGATCAGGAAGGCCGTGGCGGACACTCCCGGTTGCATGTTCATGTGTTTCTCCACGATATACGCGTAGCGTAGCGCGAGAGCAGGGTCGCATGTTTCGATACGCATCGAAGCATCGCCGCTGCCATGCATCCGATACTGGGCTCGTGGCCGGCGCCCCGACGTGCGCCGGCATAGCGGGAGAGCCTATGCAGACGCAAGAGACGCAAGAGACGCACAGCCGCGAACAGCAGCGCCGGGTGCTCTGGGCCACGAGCATCAGCTATGTCGTGGTGATCCTCGACACCTCGATCGTCAACGTCGCGCTCGAGCGCATCGGCGCGAGTCTTGCGGGCGGCGTGGCCGGCCTGCAATGGGTCGTGAACGCCTATACGCTCACGTTCGCGAGTCTGCTGCTTTCGGGCGGCACGCTCGGCGACCGGCTCGGTGCGCGCCAGGTTTATATGGCCGGGCTCGCGGTCTTCACCGCGGCTTCGGCGTTGTGCGGCGCCGCGCCGAGCCTCGCGTTGCTCACGCTCGGACGCGTGCTGCAAGGCATGGGCGCGGCACTGCTCGTGCCCGCATCAATGGCGCTCATCAATGGCGCGTGCACTAACGCGCGTGAGCGCGCCGCCGCTTTTGGCGTGTGGGCCGGGCTCGGCGGCGTCGCGATGGCGGCGGGCCCGTTGCTGGGCGGCGTGCTGATCGGGCTCGTCGGCTGGCGCAGCATCTTTCTGCTCAACGTGCCGGTGTGCCTGGCGGGCATCGTCATGGCGGCGCGCGTGGCGCCGCAGCCGCTCCCACGCGTGCCGCGCCGGCTCGACCTCGCGGGTCAGACAGCGGCCATCGCGGCGCTGGCGCTGCTCAATGCGGCCATCATCGAAGCGCCAGCGCACGGCTTGCGCGCACCGCTCGTAGCGGGCGGTCTCGTGCTGGCTGTGGTGGCGGCATTCGCCTTTGTCGCGCTCGAAGCGCGCCGCGCACAGCCGATGCTGCCGCTCGGCTTTTTTCGCGAGCCCGTGTTCAGTGCAGCCGTGCTGGTCTCGATGATTTCGGCGTTCACGTTCTACGGTCTGCTATTCGGACTCAGCCTGTTTTTGCAGCTGGAGCGCGGCTATGCGCCGTTGCGCGCGGGCCTCGCCTTCCTGCCGCTCACCGTGGTGGTGCCGCCCGGCAGTCTGCTTTCGCGGCGCGCGGTAGCGTGGCTCGGATCGCATGCGCTCGTCGCGCTCGCTTGCCTGCTCGCGGCAGCGGGCTACCTCGGCGCGGCGGCGTGCGCAACGACCGCGCGCTACGACTTGCTGGCCCTGCCGCTGCCGGCCATCGGTTTCGCCGTGAGTCTCATCACGCCCGCGGCCACGGCGGCACTCATGGCGACAGTCGATCAGGGCCGCGCAGGCATCGCCGCCGGCGTGCTCAACGCCGCCCGGCAAACGGGTGCGGCGCTCGGCGTGGCCGTGGCGGGCGCCACGATCGCGGGGCGCGCATCGATCGGTGCGGGCATGCGCGTAAATCTGCTGATCGCCGCCGTGCTCTCGGCAGGCGCGGCGTGGGCGTGGTGGCGCGCGTGGTCTCGCCATGCTTCGCACGCCGCCGGGTCGCGTGGCGCGAAGAAGCCGCGTGCCGGGAAGCCGTGCGCCTGACTTCTCCCCGCGCGCGCGCCGGATCATCCGCCGCGCATTCTGGGATAAAGTGCCGTTGCATGCATCGCGCATTCGCGCGGGCCGTGTGCCATAGGAGGAGTTTGTCATGGCCGAATACGGGCAACATCCCTCATCCGTGCTGACGCTCAAGAGTGCCCACGACTTCGACACGACGATCGCGCGCCTGAAGGCGGCGCTCGCCAAGGCGGGCGCGGATATCTTCGCCGACGTCGACCAGCGCGAAGCCGCCGAGACCGCCGGGCTCAGCCTGCGCCGCACGCGCCTCATCCTGTTCGGCAATCCGAAGGCCGGTACGCCCGTCATGGCAGCCAATCCGCACGCGGCGGTGGAGTTGCCGCTGCGCATGGTGATCTGGGAAGACAACGAAGGGCATACGCGGCTCGACTATCGCGACGTCTCGCAAACGCTCGGCCCGCTCTATGGCATCGACGCCGAAGTGCTCGTGCCGCTGCAGCGCGTGGTGGGGCTGCTGCAGGCTGTCGTGCAATAAGCGCAGATGCGCTGCGCACGCATCTGCGGCGGACGCTTAAAATCGACTACCGGGCGCGGGTCAGTGACCAAACCACAATAACCCCATCTCACTGACCAAAAAACACGTCGCAATCGGAACGCGGCCAGCACATCTTGCCCGTGCGATGACCCGAAGCGCTGCGTGCATCGGGCGTGCCACCATATGACATGTCGGTGCTGGCCTGGGCCGAAGCATCGGCGTCATCGGTCATTGTCTGATGTGCGCGCTGTTGCGAGACGGGGTCGTCCGCCGCGCGCGCCGTGCCGGGCGCAACGGCTGCCACGGCCGCCACGCATGTGGCGATCAATGCCAGGCGTAATGTCATGTCAACCTCCTTTCTCGAGTTCGTGAGTGCGCCTTCGCGGCAATGACGAAGTCACTGCGGATAACGGCGGATTGACTCCGCGGCGAAGGTGCGCGCGAGCGAGAGGCAACGCCTGAAGCCGCACACTCATCTGGAAAGTCGGGATGCCTGCGCGCAGCGCACGGCTGCCGAACGTCTTAGCTCACTGCTCACGAAAGAAGCGCGCCCACGCATTCGGGGGCGGCACAGCGCGGCGCGGCGCAAGAAGAGGGGGCGAGCGGGCGCGCAGAGAACATCCGCACTGTGCTTTCAGTTATAGCTCGCGCCGCACGGAGTGCAATGAGCGGAACCCCGGCCCCGCGCGCGGCCCGAATCCAGGGCCGAATCCAGACCTCCGCACACACAGTCCTTGGCGCGATTCTTTCGAATCTGAAATTAGACGAAAGCATTCGGAAATTAAACGTTCGCCGTGTAGTCATCTTGCGATGTTGTAATGCGCTCGCTCCGATGTAAGACACATTCGACTGCAAGTTCGGCGACAAGCCCGCGATGACGCAAAGCGACAGGACATCATCGCATTCTTCAAGACGCTCAACGACGACCCCGTGCCGTCGAAGCAGCGAGCGGGGCGGCGCAACCGTCTTCGGAAAGAAAAATGGGCGTGTCCGGTTTAAGCCAGGACACGCCCATTTTTTGTAACGGATGCAGCGCCAGCCCTTACTTCTCCCCATGCGCAAGATGAATCGTGACGATCACGGAAGCATCGTCGAGCGCTTCCAGCGCGTGCGTTTCGCCGCCGCCGAGCAGCAGCATGTCGCCTGCGTGCATGGTGCGCGGATCGCCGTTCACGAAGAAACGGATTACGCCTTCCACGCACTGCACCGTGATCTCGCCGGGCACGCTGTGCTCGGGCAGGCGCTTGCCCGCCGGCAGCACGATGCGCATGACTTCGAGTTGCTGCGCGCGGATCAGGGTGGTCGATTTCGCGTTCTTGAGCGCGCCGCCTAGCGGACGCACGTCGAAGACCTCACCCGGCGCGGCATGGGGGATGGCCATGACAGCCTCTCACACGAGCTTCGCGTTGAGCGTGATCTTCGCGTTGTTGGCGAAGAGCTTCGACACCGGGCAGTTCTCCTTGGCGCCCTTCGAAAGCTCGTCGAACTTCGCTTGATCGATGCCGGGAATCTTCGCGGTCATGTCGAGCTGGCAGCTCGTGATGGCGAAGCCTTCGCCCACCTTGTCGAGCGTGACGGTCGATTTCGTTTCGATGCTTTCGGCCGTGAAGCCTGCCTGGGTGAGAAAGAGCGAGAACGCCATCGTGAAGCAGCCCGCGTGCGCCGCGCCGATCAGCTCCTCGGGGTTGGTGCCGGGACCGCCTTCGAAGCGCGAGGCGAAGCCATAAGGCGCTTCTTTGAGCACGCCGGTTTGCGTCGAGATCGTGCCCTGTCCGTCCTTGATGCCGCCGTGCCATTTTGCCGATGCCGTTTTTTGCATGATGTCGCTCCGCGAGATTGGGTAACGAGGTTGGGTGAAGGACACGCAGGGCGCGCAATTTGCGTACCGCCGCAAACCCCGCGTGAATGAATTCGGGGTTGGGTTCAGGGTTGCTTCGGCGGCGTTTCGCCCGCGTACCAGGCTGCGGCCGCGTCGATTTCCTCGGGCGTCATGTTGCGCGCGATGTTGCGCATCTGCCCGGAAATGTCGTTATGGCGCGTACCGTTCGCGAACGCGAGCAACTGCGCCTTGGTATACGCGGCTGGCAGGCCGTCGAGCCAAGGGCTGCCGATCTTGCTGTCCACGCCGCCATGGCAGGACGCGCACGCGGGAATATTGCGCAGCGGCGCGCCGTGCGCCACGATGGCGGGCGCGCCGCCACGCAGGTGCGCGATTGGCTGCAGCGATGCGTAGTAGGCCGCGAGGTCGCGCATGTCCTCGTCGGACAGATCGCGCGCCATGGGCGACATCACCGCGTTCTGGCGGGCGCCCGTCTGGAAGTCGTGCAGTTCCTTGAAGACCACGATGGCGAACTGGCCCGCCAGATTCGGCGAATTGGCCATGCTGATGCCGCGCGGGCCATGGCACATCGTGCAGCGCAAGGCGAGCGTCGCGCCGCGCCCGACGGAGAGCGCCGTCGCGCCATCGAGCATGTGCGGCGTGAGTTCGACCTGGCTCAGCTTGTAGCCGGGCGGCACCACCGAGCCGACCGGGTGCCACTCGCGCGGCACGCCGGCCGCGCTGCAGATCGCCGTCCAGATGCCCTGAAAATACGGGTCGCTTTTGGCGGAAGGCAGCCAGATGAAGCCGATCAGCACGGAGACGACGAACACGACGATCGCCGTGCCGACCCCCGCGCGGAACCACACGTTGCGAAACGAGAACAGGCGTTCGTCGCTCATCGCTGCGCTCCAATCGGGATCGCGGGCACGGCCGTTTCGGGCGTCGCCAGCAGTTGCGCGATCGGGTAGCCATAGTTGGTGACCGTGAGGGCGATCATCAGCACGACCCACAGCCCGAAGCTGTTGAGCGCCGCCGGCAGCGTGGCCGACTCGTGCACCGGCTTGCTGAAGCGATACTCCTCGGGCGCGGCCGCCTCGCTGCGATGCCCCTGCAGCAAGACGATGAAGAACAGCACCGCCGAGATCACGAGGATCAGCCCGCCAAAGGCCGAGAGCGCCACGAGCGCGCCCTGGCCCGCGAGCGCCGGGTCGCTGTAGTCGTAATAGGCCATGCGGCGCGGCATGCCCATGAGGCCGACCAGGTGCCACGGAAAGGTCGTCACGATCATGCCGATGAACCACAGCCACAACTGCCAGCGCATGAGGCGCCAGTTGTGGAGCGCGCGGCCGGTGATCTGCGGCCACAGGTCGTAGGCGATGGCGAAGTACATGATGACGATCGCGCCGCCATAGATCAGGTGAAAGTGGCCCGTGATCCACTGCGTGTTGTGCACGGACTGGTCGAGCTGGTAGCTCATGTTGATGAGACCGCCCGCGCCGCCGAAGCCGAGCATGACGAACGAGAACGCCACGGCCAGCATTTGCGGGTTCTGCCACGGCAGCTTCGCGATCCAGCCAAACGGGCCCTTGCCGCCGCGCAGCCGCCCGGCGATTTCGACCGACGCGCAGATCGTGAACACGGTGAGCAGCGTGGGCACCGAGACGAGCGCCGTGAACACCGACTGCACGAACTTGAAGCCCGAGCCGACCTGCGGATCGGTGAAGAGGTGGTGCAGGCCGATCGGCATGGCCACCACGAGAAACAGGATGAACGAGATGCGCGCCATCACGTCGCTGTAGAGCCGGCCGCCGATCGCGCGCGGGATGATTGTGTAGTAGGCGATATAGGCGGGCACGAGCCAGAAGTAGACGATGGCGTGCAGGGTCCAGGAGAAGAACACGCGCGCGAGCCCCGCGTCGATCGTATTGCGCCAGCCGAAGGCCACGGGCAGGATCTGGAACAGCACTTCGATGGCGGCGCCCACCGCGGTCCAGCCCCAGAGATACGCGCCCGCCGTGGTCGCGAACATGGCGAGCGGCAGCGGTTTGCCGCGATTCTCGCGCTTCCATTTCGCGGTGTTCACGCCCATCAGCGCGACCCACACCCACGAGCCCACCACGACGAGCACGACGCCCAGGTAATAGAACACGTTGCCGATCATCGGCGGGTAGAACGTGTAGAGCACGGAGGCGAGGCCGAGCGCCACGGGCACCGAGGCCGTGACGGCGCCAAGTGCGAGCAGGATGAAGCCGAGCCAGGCCCACTTCACGCCCACGAGCGGGCGCTTGAGCGCCAGTTCGCTGACCGCGTAGCCGAAGCCCATGGCAATGAGCGTGGGAAACACATAACCCATCACGGTGCCGTGCTCGGTGACCGAGCGGTAGTACAGCTCGGGGTCGTTTAGCCACGGATGCAGCGGGCTGCGCACGAACATCTGCCACGCGCCGAGCAGCAGCGCCACGCCGAAGACGATGAACGCGAGCCAGAAGTGGGCGAGTACGAGTCGCTTGTTATTTAACACAGCTGAGTCTCCGCGCTGAATTGCCTGCCTGGTTCGCCATCTGCATGAAGGCATCCTTGTCGATGACCTTCACGTGGGCCCACATCCCCTGGTGGCCCGTGCCGCAGTATTCGTGGCACGGCATGAGGTGGTCGGCGGGTTTGTCGAAGGTCGTGCGGAACGTCGAGATGTAGCCCGGCTCGACCATCGAGTTCAGGTTGGTGTCCGTGACGAGAAAGCCGTGCACGACATCGGCGCTCGTCGCGCGGAACGTAATGGGCGTATTCGCCGGGACGAGGATGCATTGCGGCGTGAACGAGTATTGCTGCGCGAGAATGCGCACCGTCACGGAGCCGTCGGTCTCGACGGCGCTGCCGAGGTTCGACTCGACGAATTCGCCGGATACGTGCAGCGTTTGCGGATTGACGAGTTCCACGCGCGAGGGCGGCATCATGGCCCAGTGCAGGCCCGTGAACACCACCACGGCCACGAGCAGGGAGACGAACGCCACCATGAGCGCCGCCCAGCGGCGCTCGACGCGCGCGGCGACTTCGGCACTGGCATGGTTATCGAGCGGATTCGACATGAGGCCGGCCTTTTCTTGTCTGTCTGGTCTATTGGATGACGCCGCGCGGCAGGAACACGACGAAGTAGAAGACGAACCAGATCGCGGCCACGATCGCCGTGGCGATGCCCGCTAGCGCGAGCGCGCCGCCCGGGCCGTCGGCCACGATCTCGTCGACCTGTTCGTGTTGCGGGCGCTCGCCCGGCTGTTCGGGTACGGGAGTTTCGATCATCGCAGCCTCAGAAAAGCGGCGCGGAACGCAGTGCGTTCACTTCGTGTTCGGAAACCGGCGTGCCGTGATTGCCCCACGCCGTGCGGATATACGTGACCACGGCCGCCACTTCTTCATCGGAGAGCGACTGCGCGAAAGGCGGCATGCCATAGGGCATCGGGTTCTTGCGGGTGCCCGGCGCATAGCCGCCGTTGAGCACCATGCGGATCGGATTCACGGCCGAGTTCATCTGGATCGACTGGTTGTCGGCGAGCGGCGGAAAGTGTGGCGGCTTGCCCTGGCCTTCGGCTGCGTGGCACACCGCGCACTGCGACTCGTAGATCTTCTTGCCGAGCGGCACGAGGCGGGCGGCTTCCTCCGTCACGAAGGTGCTCTTGGGCGACTTGTCGACTTCGTTGTTGTGGCCAGGCAGCGACTTCAGATACACGGCCACGGCGCGCACGTCGTCTTCGGTGAGGTACTGGAAGCTGTCGTAGACCACTTCGGCCATCGGCCCGTACACGGCGCCGCGTTTCGAAACACCTGCGTGCAGCAGATCGACGATGTCCTCGATGCTCCAGTCGCCGAGGCCCGCTTCCCTGTTCGAGGTGAGCGAAGGCGCATACCAGTTCTGCACCGGAATCAGCCCGCCCTGGAACTCCTTCGAAGCCGAGTTGCCGCCGAGCGCGTTGATCGCCGTGTGGCACATCGTGCAGTGGCCGAGTCCTTCCACGAGATACGCGCCGCGATTCCATTCGGCGGACTGCTTCGGGTCGGGCTTGAACTCGCCCTGGCGGAAGAACAACGTGCGCCAGCCGAGCAGCAGCGCGCGCTTGTTATACGGAAAGCGCAGGTCGTGCGGACGGTTCTCCTTGCGCACGGGCTGCGTGGAGAGCAGGTACGCGAAAATCGCGTCCGAGTCCGCGCGCGTGACCTTGGTGTACGACGCGAACGGCATGGCCGGATAGAGCAGCGTGCCCTCGCGCGACTTGCCCTCGTGCAGCATGCGGTAGAACTCGTCGGCTGTCCACGCGCCGATGCCGAACGTCTTGTCCGACGAGATGTTCGGCGTGTAGAGCGTGCCGAACGGCGTTTCCATCGGACGGCCGCCGCCGAACATCTGCTCGGAAGGCACCGTGTGGCAGGCAATGCAGTCGCCGGCGCGCGCGAGATATTCGCCGCGCGCGATCAGTGCGGCGTTGCTCGCCACCGGCTTCGCGTTGGCCGCGGCCGCCGCCGCGGCGGCGCTCGCCGCGTCCGCTGCGTTCGCGCTGGGCGCGGCCGTTTGCGCGAGCGCGACTGCGGCGCCCATGCAGAGCGCGACGGCCGCGAACGAGAGGCGCGCCGCGAGCGGCCTTGACGATGACGGGAGAAGGGATCGAAGTCTGCGCACGTCGAGGCCCCGGCTAGTGATGGACGCTGCCGCATGCGAGCGGCAGCGGCGAGGCCGCCGCCGGCGTCGTATCGGCGGGCGCGGGTTGCGACGAGAGCCAGGCCGCGATCGCGGTGATGTCGCGGTCGGCGAGACGGGTGGCGATGTCGTGCATGCAGTCGGGCGCAGCGGCTCGGCGCGTACCGTAACGGAACGCGCCGAGCTGTGCGCTGAGGTAGTTCGCATGCAGGCCCACGAGGCCTGGAATGGCCGGCTGCATGCCCGTGAGCGCGGCGCCGTGGCAGAGCGCGCAGGCGGGCACGTTGCGCTTGCTGTCGCCGTTCATGACGAGCGTCTTGCCGAGCGCGAGCGTGGCCGCGTCGACCGTGGGCCTGGCGGGCGGCGGATAGGGCGGGTGCTGCTGCGAGAAGAATTCGGCGATCTGCTTGAGGTAGGCGTCGGGCAGATACGCCAGCAGATAGTTCATGGGCGGGTAGCTGCGGCCGCCGTCGCGGAAGGCGACGAGCTGGTTGAACAGATACCCCGCCGGCTTGCCCGCGAGACGCGGGAAGTAGTCGTTGTCGGTGCCTTCGCCGTGTGCGCCGTGACAGGCCGCGCAACCCATCACGCGGGCCTGCATCGTGTCAGGCGCGGGCTCGGCGGGCGGCGCCGCGAAAAGCGGCGCCCATGGCAGCGCGAGCGCAAGGATGAGCAGGACGATGCGGGTTCTCAATGATTCCCTCGTTGCGGATGGCAGCTACACAAACGCGTTGCGATTCGATATCAGTTGAGGCGTCGTCCGTGGGGGGATTCTCATTATCTAAAACGGCCGGGCGCGCACCTTTTCGAGGAGATTATCGGAGAACGCCGACTTGTGCAGCCAGGTTGTACAAATAATTTTGCCCGGATCGCGATTGCGCGATATGTTTGCTAACACAACGACATGCACTTCTCGCCGCCGTTCGAAGCAGCGCGAGTTGCATCGGAATGCGAAATAAATTACGGATCGTTCACGGCGCGATTCCGTGTGGTCCCGGAGCCTGAGCCGGTGGCGTCCACCATGCGGTCGTCGGATCTCCTCAATCTCATGCGTGCGCGCTTTTCCGGAGGTTGTCCGACAACGTATAATGGAACGATAAGACTGACGCACGCATATCGAGCCGAGGAGATCCACATGGCGGAGTCGCTTGCCACGCCCATCGCCGCGCGTAGCCGCAATCTCGCCGGGCAGGTCGTCAACTTCATCAGCGGCCAGATCGCCACGCGCGCACTCAAGCCCGGCGACAAGCTGCCCACCGAAAGCAGTCTCATGACGCAACTGGGCGTGAGCCGCACGGTGGTGCGCGAGGCCATCTCGCGTCTGCAAGCCATGTCGGTCATCGAAACGCGTCACGGCATTGGCAGCTTCGTGCTGGAGCCGCGCCGCGAGCCGCTCGATCTCGACGTCGTCCCGGCCGGCACGCTGGACGATGTGCTGGCCGTGCTCGAGCTGTGCATCAGTCTCGAAACGGAGGCTGCGGGCCTTGCCGCCCAGCGTGCGGGCGAGCGCGACCTGGCGGGCATGCGCGCCGCGCTCGACACACTCGACGTCGTCATTCGCACGGGCGGCGACAGCTCGGGCGCCGACCTCGACTTCCACATCTCGGTGGCGCGCGCCACGGGCAACCGCTATTTCGTCGACATCCTCACGCAGATGGGCGCGGCGTTGATCCCGCGCCGTCGCGTCGACTCGGCTGGCATCGCGCATCGCGATCCGCAGGCTTACGCCGAGCTGGTGAACCGCGAGCACGAGAGCATTTTCGACGCCATCGCCCGTCACGATCCCGAAGGCGCACGCGCTGCAATGCGCATGCATCTGTCGAGCAGCCGCGAGCGGCTGCGCCGCGCGGCGGCGGAGTCGGGGGAAAAGGCGTAAGGCGTCCCGGCGCGTAGCGTGGATGGGAAAACAGCGGCTGCAGGTTGAACGGCAGCCGCTGTTTTCATTGGCGATGCGTGAAATGCGCAGATGCCGCCACTCAGCCGCGCATCAGCTCGCCGTTCCTGCGCCGCCAGAGGCCGAGCGGATTGGCGTCCGCCAGCGCCTGCGGCAGCAGCTCGGCCGGGAAGTCCTGATAACACACCGGCCGCAGGAAACGCTCCATCGCGCTCGTGCCCACCGAGGTCGCGCGGCTATCGGACGTGGCCGGGAACGGGCCGCCGTGCACCATGGCGTGCGTGACTTCCACGCCGGTCGGAAAGCCGTTCACGAGCAGGCGGCCGGCCTTGCGTTCGAGTATCGGCACGAGGCGCATCGCGGCGGGCAGGTCGGTGCGCTCCATCTGGATCGTCGCGGTGAGCTGGCCTGCGAAGTGCTCGGCCACGGCGAGCAGTTCGGCTTCGTCCTTGCAGCGCACGAGCGTCGAGGCCGGGCCGAACACTTCGTCTTCGAGGGCGGGCTGCGCGAGGAAGGTTTGCGCGTCGGTCACGAAGAGGGCGGCGAACGCCTGGTTCGGGCCGCTCGCGGGCTGGCCCTGCGCGAGCGCGCTGACGCCCCGGGTTTCGGCCAGACGCCGCGCGCCTTCTTCATAGGCCGCATGGATACCCGTCGTGAGCATGGTCTGCGCGGGCTTGACGCCCAGCGCCTGCGCCGCGGCCTGCGCGAACTGGTCGAGCGCCGGACCCTCGATGCCGATCGCCAGACCCGGGTTCGTGCAGAACTGACCCGCGCCGAGCACGAGCGAATCGACGAAGCCCTGCGCGATGGCCGCGCCGCGCGCCGCGAGCGCCTCGGGCAGCAGGAACACGGGATTGATGCTGCTCATTTCCGCGTAGACGGGAATGGGCTCGGGCCGGCTCGCGGCAATGCGCACGAGCGCCATGCCGCCCGCGCGCGAGCCGGTAAAGCCCACGGCCTTGATGGCCGGATGCGCCACGAGCGCTTCGCCCACGGTGCGCCCCGCGCCGACGATGAGCGAGAACACGCCCTCGGGCAGCCCCATCTCCTGCACGGCCTGCTGGATCACGCGGCCCACCATCTCCGAGGTGCCGAGGTGCGCGCCGTGCGCCTTGACGATGACCGGGCAGCCCGCCGCCAGCGCCGCGGCCGTGTCGCCGCCCGCCACCGAGAACGCGAGCGGGAAGTTGCTCGCGCCGAACACGGCCACCGGACCGAGCGCGATTTTCTGCAGACGCAGATCGGCGCGCGGCAGCGGCTTGCGCTCGGGCAGGGCGGCGTCGAGCGTGGGCGTGAGCCACAGTCCCTGACGCACTTCTTGCGCGAACAGCTTGAGCTGACCGACGGTGCGGCCGCGCTCGCCTTCGAGGCGCGCCTTGGGCAGGCCGGTTTCCGCGTGGGCGCGTTCGGTGAGCGCGTCGCCGAGCGCGGCGATGCCGTCGGCGATGCGTTCGAGGAACGCCGCACGCACGGCGAGCGGCAGTGTGCGGTATGCGTCGAACGCCGCGGCGGCGAGCCGGCAGGCGGCGTCGACGTCGGCGGCCGTGCCGCTGCCGAAGGCCGGTGCGGGGATGGCTTCGCCCGTGGCGGGGTTGAAAGCCGCGAGCGGCTTTTCCGGGCCGCGTACCGCGCGGCCTCCAATGAGCATGTCGCCAGTGATTTGCATAGTGTCTCCGAGCATCGTTGCAGTGAGTTAAGTCATCGTACAACTATAGTACGCCAGTTCGTCGCCGCGGCACATCCGTGGCAGGCGTTCAGAGCGGTCTGTGAGCGCAGAATCTGGCTAAATGGCCGCGATTTCCGTTCCGGAGCAGGGTAAACGCGACGTTGGCTCCCTCGGCGGCCAAGCCTAGAATGTCATCAGACAACGTACCACGACATATGCAGTCCGCGCACCGCCGGCGCCCAAAGGAGACAACCTCGATGTCCGCCCCCGTCAGCCATTATGAGGACCTGCTGGAGTCCGCCAGCGCCAAGGTCCTGCGGCACGTGCTGCCGCTCTTCCTCATCATGTTCATCGCGAACTATATCGACCGTGTGAACGTCGGCTTCGCCGGTGCACACATGAAAGCCGATATCGGTCTTTCGGCGGCGGCGTACGGGTTCGGCGCGGGGCTGTTCTTCGTGGGCTATGCGATCTTCGAGGTGCCGTCCAACATCCTCATGCAGAAGTATGGCGCACGCGCGTGGCTCACGCGCATCATGGGCACGTGGGGCGTCGTGGCCGCGGCCATGGCGTTCGTGCACAACGATACCTCGTTCTACATGCTGCGTTTTCTGCTAGGCGTGGCCGAAGCAGGCTTCTTTCCCGGCGTCATCTATTACTTCGCGCAGTGGCTGCCGCAGAAAGAACGCGGCAAGGCGGCGGCCGTGTTTCTCGCGGGCTCAGCGTTCGCCTCGGTGCTCTCGGGTCCGGTCACGGGCGCGCTGCTGTCCGTGCGCGGCCTCGGTCTCGCGGGCTGGCAGTGGATGTTCCTGATAGAAGGCGGCTTCTCGATCGTGCTGTGCGGCGTGAGCTGGGTGTTCCTGAAGTCGCGCATCCGCGACGCGCACTGGCTCACGAGCGACGAACAGGGCGCGCTCGAAACGTACCTGGCGCGCGAGCAGGCCGGGCGCGAAGCCGCCACGGGCGCGCACGTGCCGGTGCTGCGTCTCTTGAAGGAACCGCAGATCGCGCTGTTCTGCTTCCTGTACTTCGCCATCCAGCTCACGATCTATGCGGCCACGTTCTGGCTGCCCACGATCATCCGCAAGATGGGCGGCCTGACCGACTTCCAGGTGGGCCTCTACAACGCCATTCCGTGGCTGATCGCCATCGTCGCGATGTACGGCTTCGCGCTGCTTTCGGCGAAGTACCGCTTCCAGCAGGCGTGGCTCGCCATCGCGCTCGTGATCGCGGCCTGCGGCCTGTTTGCTTCCACGTCGTCGGACCCGGTGTTCTCGTTCGTGGCGATCTGCTTTTCGGCCATCGGCTTCAAGGCGGCTTCGTCGCTGTTCTGGCCGATACCGCAAGGCTATCTCGACACCCGCGTGGCCGCCGGCGTGATCGCGCTCGTCAATTCGCTCGGCAATCTGGGCGGATTCTTCGCGCCTGCCACCTTCGGCTATCTTCAACAGCATACGGGCTCGATTGCGGGCGGTCTCTACGGACTTGGCGTGACCTCGCTGATTGCCGCCGCCGCCGCGTTTCTCGCCCGCAGCAAGCCGTCGCGCCGCGCCTTCGCCGACGATCCGGTCCGCAGCGGTGCGCACTGAGCCCGAGCGCAGCCCTCAATCGAGAAGGAGACCCGCACCATGAGCCAGCCGAACCCCGAACGCTTCTTCGTCTACGTCGCGAATTCAAAAGACGGCGACATTGGCGTGTTTCATCTCGATGCGCGCAGTGGCGCGCTCACGCCGCAAGCACGCGTGGCTGCGCAGGACAACGTGATGCCGATGGCGCTCTCGCCCGATCGCCGCCGCCTTTACGCCGCCACGCGCGGCGCGGACAAGCGCATCAACGACTACGCCATCGACGCGCCAGGCGGCCGTCTCGCGCCGCGCGTG
Source organism: Paraburkholderia heleia NBRC 101817 (assembly GCF_000739775.1). Classification (GTDB taxonomy): domain Bacteria; phylum Pseudomonadota; class Gammaproteobacteria; order Burkholderiales; family Burkholderiaceae; genus Paraburkholderia; species Paraburkholderia heleia. The sequence continues at coordinate 146,580 of NZ_BBJH01000003.1, forward strand.
CAGACGCCGATCGAATCGAGCCTCGCGTATCTGTGTGCCGAGCCGCAGGGGCGTTTCCTGCTGGGCGCCTCGTACGGCGAGCATCGCGTGAGCCTGTATGGCGCGAAGGATCTCGAGGACGGGCGTGGCGCGCCACTGCAGGTGATCGGCGGCATCGAGCACGCGCACGCGGTGATCGTTTCCGCCGACGGGCGCTTCGCCTATGCGTCGTCGCTCGACAGCGACCGCGTGTTCGCTTTCGCGCTGGAAGACGCGGGGCGCCTCGTCGAGATCGGCACGGTCGATCTCGGCGCGGGCTTCGGTCCCCGGCATCTGCGCTTTTCGCCCAACGGCGACGTGCTGTACGTGCTGAGCGAATTCCGCGCGACGGTGGCGGCTTGCGCGCGCGACGCCGCCACGGGCATGCTCGCGGCGCGGCACGTCTCGCCGCGCGCTCCGGTGCTCGCGCATCTGAACGACGGCTTTGCGCGCCCGAGCCCCACGGACCCCGTGCAGCCCGACCCGGCGGTGCTCGCGAAGCTCGTCTGGGCCGCCGATCTCCACGTGTCGCCCGATGGGCGCTTCGTCTACGTGTCCGAGCGCACGACGAGCCAGATTCTCACGCTGCGTGTCTCTCAGGATGGCGCGCTCGAATACGTGGGCGCGAGCGCGACGGAAACACAGCCGCGCGGTTTTCGCATCGACCCGACGGGCCGTTTTCTCGTGGCGTGCGGGGAAAAATCGCAGCACGTCTCGGTCTACGCGATCGACGCGGCGAGCGGCGCGCTCACACCCCTCTCGCGCGGCGAGGGCGGCAACGGCGCGAACTGGGTGGAGATCGTCGCCGCCGACGCCTGACCGGTTCGACCCAACATTTCGATTGTCAGGGCGCAGCGCGCCGCACTTTTACAGGTACTCTGTTCATGTCTACACAAACCGTTCAACCGAACGCCACGCCCGTCGTGATCGAGTTGCGCGTCGTGCCCGTGGCGGGCCGCGACAGCATGCTGCTGAACCTCTCCGGCGCGCACGGTCCGTTCTTCACGCGCAACGTCGTGCTGCTGCGCGACAGCGCGGGCCACACCGGCATCGGCGAAGTGCCGGGCGGCGAGGCGATCCGCAAGACGCTCGAAGACGCGCGTGCGTTCGTGGTCGGCCAGTCCATCGGCAACATGCAGTCGGTGCTCAACGCCGTGCGCAGGCAGTTTGCCGATCGCGACTCGGGCGGCCGCGGCCTGCAGACCTTCGACCTGCGCACCACGATTCACGCGGTCACGGCGCTCGAAGCCGCGCTGCTCGACCTGCTCGGCCAGCATTTGAACGTGCCTGTTGCCGCGCTGCTCGGCGAAGGCCAGCAGCGCAGCGAAGTGGCGATGCTCGGCTACCTGTTCTTCATCGGCGATCGCAACAAGACCGATCTCGCCTACGCGAGCGGCGCCGCTGGCCGCGACGACTGGGAGCGCCTGCGCACCGAAGAGGCGATGACGCCGGAAGCGGTCGTGCGCCTCGCCGAAGCCGCGCAGGCGCGCTACGGCTTCAACGACTTCAAGCTCAAGGGCGGCGTGCTGGCGGGCGACGCGGAAATGGAAGCGGTCACGGCGCTGGCCGAGCGCTTTCCCGAAGCCCGCGTGACGCTCGACCCGAACGGCGCGTGGTCGCTCGAGCAAGCCGTCCGCCTGTGCCGCGACAAGCACGATGTGCTCGCTTACGCGGAAGACCCGTGCGGCGCGGAGAACGGCTATTCGGGCCGCGAAGTGATGGCGGAATTCCGCCGCGCCACCGGCCTGCCGACGGCCACGAACATGATCGCGACCGACTGGCGCCAGATGGGCCACGCCATTCAGCTGCAATCGGTGGACATTCCGCTCGCCGACCCGCACTTCTGGACCATGCAGGGCTCGGTGCGCGTGGCGCAGATGTGTCACGACTGGGGCCTCACGTGGGGCTCGCACTCGAACAACCACTTCGACATTTCGCTCGCCATGTTCACGCATGCGGCCGCCGCAGCGCCCGGCAAGATCACGGCGATCGACACGCACTGGATCTGGCAGGACGGCCAGCGCCTCACGCGGGAACCGCTGCAGATCGTGGGCGGCAAGGTGCGGGTGCCCCAAAAGCCGGGCCTCGGCATCGAGATCGACATGGACGAGCTGGAAAAGGCCCATGCGCTCTACAAGGAGCACGGCCTCGGCGCGCGCGACGACGCAATCGCCATGCAATACCTCATTCCCGGCTGGAAATTCGACAACAAGCGTCCGTGCCTCGTGCGCTGAACGCCGTCTTCGACTGAACGCTTTTACTGACTTCGCAACAGGATCGACACCATGACCACGCCGCAAGAACTCAAGCAAATCGTCTCCGAAGGCCTGCTTTCGTTCCCCGTGACCGACTTCGACGCGCAAGGCAACTTCCGCGCGAGCACCTACGCCGGGCGCCTCGAATGGCTGGCCCCGTACGGCGCGAGCGCGCTGTTCGCAGCGGGCGGCACGGGCGAATTCTTCTCGCTCACGAAGAGCGAATACTCGCAGGTCGTCAAGACGGCCACCGAAACCTGCAAGGGCAAGGTGCCGATTCTCGCGGGCGCGGGCGGCGCGACGCGCGTGGCCATCGAGTACGCGCAGGAAGCGCAGCGCAACGGCGCGCAAGGCATTCTGCTGATGCCGCACTACCTCACGGAGGCGTCGCAGGAAGGCATTGCCGCGCACGTGGAGCAGGTCTGCAAGGCCGTGCCGAAGATGGGCGTGATCGTCTACAACCGCGCCAATTCGAAGCTCAACGCCGACATGCTCGAGCCACTCGCGAACCGCTGCGAGAACCTCATCGGCTTCAAGGACGGCGTGGGCGATATCGAGGCGATGGTGACGATCCGCCGCCGTCTGGGCGAGCGCTTCGCGTACCTGGGCGGCCTGCCCACGGCCGAAGTCTACGCGGCGGCATACAAGGCGTTGGGCGTGCCCGTGTATTCGTCGGCGGTGTTCAACTTCATTCCGAAAACCGCCATGCAGTTCTACCGTGCGATCGCCTCGGACGACCACGCGACGGTGGGCAGGCTGATCGACGAATTCTTCCTGCCATACCTCGCCATTCGCAACCGTCGCGCCGGCTACGCGGTCAGCATCGTGAAGGCGGGCGCGAAGCTCGTGGGCCGCGACGCTGGCCCGGTGCGCGCGCCGCTTACCGACCTCACGCAAGAGGAAGTGGCGCAGCTCGACGCGCTCATCAAGAAGCTCGGCGCGCAGTGACGCTTGCGGAGTTTGCGCCATGCTCGTGCCAGCCGGCGCGGCATGGCTTGCGAGAGGGCCGTCGCGGCCCGGTTTGCCTGTGAAGGGCGCGGGCGGTCGATCAGTTGTTGTCGCCGAACAGGTCCAGATTGGCGCGCTCGCGCTTTTTCCCTTCGTTGCCTTCGGCCTTGCGGGCGCGGCGCGCGGTCTTTTCGCGGCGCGGCTTGCCGAACACCTCGTCGGGCGTGAAGCCGAATTCGGCGATCGCCGCGCGCACGTTGGCCAGTGCCTCGTGCGCCGCTTCGGCGCGCGCCGCTTCGATGCGCTCGTCGAGTTCGCGCTTCTGGGCGAGCAATTCGCGGTAGGTAGCCATCGATGATTCTTGTCGAGTGAAAAAGAGCCGCTGATTTTACGCGTTGTGCGGGCTTCGCGTGGGCTTTACCCCGCACAAGCGGCATCAAAGATACGCGGCGAGCAGCGCCACCACGACGCACGACAGCCCCATCAGCAGGGCCGCGAGCCACAGCGACCCGCGCGCGGGCGCGCGCACCGAAGCGGGCAGTCGCTTTTTTCCGCTCACCATCGGGCCGACCAGATTGTGGCCTTTCACGAGCGCATAGACGGCAATCGCACACATGTGCAGCACGACCGCCGCCGCGAGCAGATCCCAGCCCCACGCGTGCAGGCCGGCTATCGCGTTGGCGATCTTTGCGGGCACGATTTCGCTGAGCGGGCCTTCGTCGGCGATGTCGTTGTTGTCGTAGAGACCGGTGAGCGTTTCGACCAGCAGCAGCGCGAGCAGCAGCAGAACCATCCAGCCGCCGGCCGCGTTGTGGCCCACCTGGACGTCGGGCTCGCGCCGCAGCAGATGGCGCAGATGCGCGATCGTCTTGCGCGGCGAAGCGACGAAGCGTGAAAAGCGCGCGGTCTCGCTGCCGAAGCATCCCCACAGGATGCGAAACAGCACGAGCGCGAGCAGCGTCTCGCCGAGGCGCACGTGCATCTGCATCCAGTTCATGCGCTGCGTGACGTAAGCGGCCGCCACGAGCACGACGGTCAGCCAGTGAAAGAGACGCGTGGGCAGGTCCCAGACGGGCACGCGGCGCTCGGGGCGCTCAGGATGCCCGGGGCGGCGGCGGGTTGCGGAGGTCGTGGAGTTCATGATTCGAGGCGGGCGGCCGGGCGGGGCGATCAAGGCCATCATAGGTCAGGAACGCACGCCATGTGTGGCGCAATCTGCGCAACGGCGATGCCCTGGCGCATACGTGGCGTCGCGCGGCGACTTCGGCCATACTTGCCGCTTGCCTTACATCCCTTGCAGGCCGATTGCGCAGATGGAAAAAAACCGACTCGAAGCATTCAGCGATGGCGTGCTCGCCATCATCATCACCATCATGGTGCTGGAACTCAAGGTGCCGCATGGCGACGATCTCGCTGCGCTCGCGCCGCTCTGGCCGGTTTATCTGAGCTACGTGTTGAGCTTCATCTACGTGGGTATCTACTGGAACAACCACCACCACATGCTGCAGGTGGCGCGCCGCGTGAACGGCTCGGTGCTCTGGGCCAACCTGCATCTGCTGTTCTGGCTTTCGCTGCTGCCGTTTACCACGGGCTGGATGGGCGAGAACGAATTCGGGCGCTGGCCGACCGCGCTCTACGGCGTCAACCTGTTGCTCTGCGCGCTGGCCTATGTCGTGCTGCAATTTACGCTCGTGCGCTATCACGGCACGCAAAGCCCGCTTGCCATCGCGCTGGGCAACGACGTGAAGGGCAAGATCTCACCGGTGCTTTATCTGGCGGGATTCGCGCTTGCGGCGCTCGGCTATCCGCGCATCGGTGCGATGTTCTACTTCATCGTCGCGCTGCTTTGGCTCGTGCCCGATCGGCGGATGGAGCGGCTCGCCCTCGCTGCCGGAGAAAAGAAGGAAGAGTAGACAGCGAAGGGGCCGGCGCGCATGCGGCCGGCCCCTTCGCGCATCACATCGTCATCAACCTGCCAGGTGCTTGCGCTTCGCGAGTTCCTGAGCCTTGGCGTAGTCGGCCTGGATCACAGGCAGGCCTTCCGTGGCGGCCTTCTTGAGGCCCGCGTCGCGGCCCGAGGCGATCTCCGCCTGGAAGGCCGAGAGCGTTTTCTGCTGGCCGGCCAGCGCGACCTGCTCGATGTACGTCTTGTCGAACTCCGCGCCGCGCAGCGTGTTGATGCTGCTGATGACCGCCGCATCCGGGTCGTTGCGCGGCACGTCCACGCCGCGCGGGCTCGCCGCGCGCATCGAGTCGGACAGCTTCGAATAGTCGGCCACCAGTTTTTCCGCGAAGGCCTTCACTTCACGGTCGGTCGAGCGCGAGTCGGCAATGCGCGCGGCATCGCGCTGCGTGGCGACGGTTTGCGTACCGTCCGCGATGAAGGCCTTGTCGGCTTCGTGAAGCTTGCCGGGTGCGGCCGGGGTCGAGGCAGAAGCCGCCGCAGTGGCTGCAGGCGCGGGGGTCTGCGCATGGGCGCTCAGCGTAACGGCGCAAAGGCTGGCGGCGGAAGCCGCGATGAGCGAGGCAAGCGAGAGGCGAGTCATGTGAACTCCTTTCTGCGTAGTTGGTATCGATTGCGCGCGCTGGGCCGCACGTGATGCGGTTTTCCGTGCGGCCCTACGCGCGACCGTCATGGCGTGGCGCCTTGCTGCTCAACGGTCTGACGCATTCTATGGAGTCGCTCGCCGTTCAGGTGAAACGATTGCCTCGCTTATGTAACGGTTGGTAAGAGGGTATGCGAATGAAATAACGATCCGCGTATTCACATCGACGTCATGCGTGCCTCGGCGCCTTGTTGCACCTGGCTACGCAGCGTCTTCGCGGCAGCCACCATGTTGGTCAGTGCGGGAATCACCTCGGCCCACTGGCGCGTCTTCAGACCGCAATCCGGGTTGACCCACAGGCGTTCGGCAGGAATGCACCCAGCGGCCTTCTGCATCAGGTGCACGATGTGCGCTTCGGTCGGGATGTTCGGCGAGTGAATGTCGTACACGCCAGGCCCGATTTCGTTCGGATACCTGAAATTGTCGAATGCGTCCAGCAGTGCCATGTCGGAGCGCGAGGTCTCGATCGTGATGACGTCCGCGTCCATATCGGCGATCGAAGCCATGATGTCGTTGAACTCCGAATAGCACATGTGCGTGTGGATCTGCGTGTCGTCTGCCACGCCGTTCGCCGTGATGCGGAACGATTCCACGGCCCAGCGCAGATACTCGCCCCACTGCGCGCGGCGCAGCGGCAGACCCTCGCGCAGCGCGGCCTCGTCGATCTGGATCACGCCCACGCCGGCCTTCTCCAGGTCGAGCACTTCTTCGCGAATGGCGAGCGCGAGCTGGTAGCACGAGACCGAACGCGGCTGGTCGTCACGCGCGAAGGACCAGTTGAGGATCGTCACCGGGCCCGTGAGCATGCCCTTCATGGGCTTGTCCGTGAGCGACTGCGCGTAGGTGATCCACTCCACCGTCATCGCCTTCGGGCGGCTGATGTCGCCGAACAGAATGGGCGGCTTCACGCAACGCGAGCCGTACGACTGCACCCAGCCGAACTGGCTGAACGCGTAGCCGTCGAGCTGCTCGCCGAAGTATTCGACCATGTCGTTGCGCTCGGCTTCCCCGTGTACGAGCACGTCGAGCCCCAGTTGTTCCTGTTCGCGCACGCTGCGTTCGATTTCGGCGCGCATGGCGGCCCGGTAGCCCGCGTCGTCGAGCGCGCCGCGCCTGAACTGGCTTCGTGCCTGACGAATTTGCGCCGTCTGCGGGAACGAGCCGATCGTGGTGGTCGGGAAGGCGGGCAGCTTCAGGCGCGCGGCCTGCTTCGCGGCGCGTTCGGCGTAGGCGTGCTGACGATTGCCGAGCTGCGCGTCGATGCGGGCGATCGCGGCCTTCACGGCGGGGTTGTTCACGCGCGGCGACTGGCGGCGCGCCTGGACGGCGGCGGCGTTCGCCGCGAGAACGGCCGCGACCTGGCCGCGGCCGGTATTCAGCGCCGTGGCGAGCACCTTCATCTCGTCGAGCTTCTGCAGCGCAAACGCGAGCCACGAACGGATTTCAACGTCGAGGTTCACTTCGCTCTCGAGATCCACCGGTACGTGCAGCAGCGAGCACGACGGCGCGATCCACAGGCGCTCGCCCAGTTGCTTCGCGAGCGGCTCGAGCCAGTCGAGCGTGGCGTTCAGATCCGTCTTCCAGATGTTGCGGCCGTTGATCGCGCCCACCGAAAGCACGCACTTCTCCGGCAGCTTTTGTGCGGCCAGCGCGACTTCTGCGCGGGCGTTGATCGCGTCGATATGCAGACCGTCGACGGGCAGCGAGCACGCGAGGTCGAGATTGTCCTGCAACTGGCCGAAGTAGGTGGCCAGCAGCAGCTTGACGCTGCGCAGCTCGAACCCTTCATACGCCGTCGCAAACGCGGCACGCCAGGCCGGATCGAGTTCGGTTACGAGAATCGGCTCGTCGATCTGCACCCATTCGACGTCCATCACGCGGAAGTAGTCGAGCAGCGCACGATACACGGGCATGATGCGCGGCAGCAGCGCGAGCTTGTCCGAGCCGTCCCTGGCCTTGCCGAGCCACAGGTACGTGAGCGGCCCGATGATCACCGGCTTGGCGTTCACGCCCAGTTCGCGGGCTTCGCGCAGCTGCCCGCAAAGACGCGAGGTGTCGAGGTTGAACTGCGTATCGGCCGTGAATTCCGGGACGATGTAGTGATAGTTCGTGTCGAACCACTTCGTCATTTCGCCGGCCGCGACTGCGCCGCAGCAAGCGGCATGATCCCCGGCGCCCACGGCCGAGCGGCCACGCGCCACGCGAAAGGCGTTGTCGAGCTTGTCGCCGTGGAAGTCCTGCACGCGCTCGGGCAGGTTGCCGAGCGTGAAGCTCATGTCGAGCACCTGGTCGTAGAACGCGAAGTCGCCAGCGGGCACGAGGTCGAGACCCTTCTGGTTCTCCCAATGGCGCGCGCGCAATTGCGCGCCAAGCGCCTTCAGCTCGTCGCGCGAGGATTCGCCCTTCCAGTAGCGCTCCAGACCGAATTTGAGTTCGCGTTTCGCGCCGATGCGCGGAAAGCCGAGATTGTGCGTCGTGACCATGTGCGGTGCCGTCCGAAATGAAAGTGCTGAAAACGATCCAGAGTGGCAGCGATGATAGACGTATCGGTCGATGAAGAATAATGGCATTATTTCATTCATCCATTAGTTTCTTTCATCTGAAACCCGATGCTCGAACGCGTTCATCTCGTCATCGTCCGCGAAGTCGCCCGGCAGGGCTCGTTGACCGCAGCGGCGGAGTCCCTCTTTCTCACGCAATCGGCGTTGAGCCATACGGTCAAGAAAATCGAGCAGCAGCTCGGTACGCAAATCTGGGATCGCGAGGGCCGCAGCCTGCGCCTCACGCAGGCGGGGCAATATCTGCTCTCGCTGGCCGAGCGGCTCTTGCCCCAGTTCGAACTCGCGGAAGAACGCATGAAGCAGTACGCCGCGGGCGAGCGCGGCACCTTGCGCATCGGCATGGAATGCGCTCCGTGCTATCAGTGGCTGCTCAAGGTGGTCTCGCCGTATCTGGCGCGCTGGCCCGACGTCGACGTGGACGTGAAGCAGCGTTTCCAGTTTGGCGGCATCGGCGCGTTGATCGGCTATGACATCGACGTGCTGGTCACGCCCGATCCCCTCAACCGGCCCGGACTGCGCTTCGATCCGGTGTTCGACTACGAACAGGTGCTGGTGGTCGCGGAAAACCATCCGCTGGCGAACGTGCGCTACGTGAAGCCCGAGCACCTCATCGACGAAACGCTCATCACGTATCCCGTGGATACCGACCGGCTCGATATCTACAATCAGTTTCTGCGGCCCGCGAGCATCACGCCGCGCCGTCAAAAGACGATCGAAACGACCGACATCATGCTGCAGATGGTCGCGAGCCACCGAGGCGTGGCTGCGCTGCCGCGATGGCTCGCGGAGGAATACGCAGACCGCATGCCGCTTGCGATCGTGAAGCTCGGCAAGCAGGGCATCGCGAAGCAGATCTTTCTCGGCACGCGGGAAGGCGACGCCGTGGTCGACTACCTGAAATCCTTCGTCGAATTCGCGCGCGACCCGGTCTGGCGCGACCCGGTCTTGCGCGACCCGGTCTGACGCGACCCGGTCTGGCCACAGCCCCGCGTGCGCGGCTGATGCCGCGCAGTGCACGCGCGCTCGCGGCAACGGATGACTTTCCAAAATGAAAGGAACGCGACGCAAGTTCGTATATTGATCGTTCAATTAACTTAAAGCCGCTATTCATCGGCGCTCGCTGGAATCGTTTGTCGCTTCTGCGCAATTGCTCGTCGCAATTGCTACGTTGGTCGGCTTTTTGCCGGACAACCATGTGTCATGAGGCTTCATGACCCTGCGACGCAGTTCGATTCCTGAGGAGATGACGATGTGCCGATTCCCCCTGCTTAAGACAGGCGCGCTCGCGTGCGCCGCGATGCTCTGCACCGGCGCCTACGCGGCGGATCCCGCCGCGTGCAAGGACGTGCGCTTCGCCGACGTCGGCTGGACCGATATCGCGGCGACCACGGGCGTGGCGTCGACGATCCTGGGCGCGCTCGGCTATACGCCGACCAAGACGATCGCCTCGGTGCCGATCACGTTTGCAGGGCTCAAGAGCAAGCAGATCGATGTGTTCCTCGGCTACTGGTCGCCGACCATGGACCCGATCATCGAGCCGTTCACGAAGTCGGGCTCGATCAAGGTGCTCGCGACGCCGAATCTCACGGGCGCGAAATATACGCTTGCTGTCCCCGATTACGTATATCAGGGCGGCCTCAAATCGTTTCAGGACATCGCGAAATACGCGGACAAGCTGCAAGGGCGCATCTACGGCATCGAACCCGGCAACGACGGCAACGCGCTGATCCAGAAGATGATCGGCGCGAATCAGTACGGGCTCGGCAAATTCAAGCTCGTCGAATCGAGCGAGGCGGGCATGCTCGTGCAGGTGAACCGTGCCGTGCGCGAGAAGCAGTGGATCGTGTTCCTCGGCTGGGAGCCGCATCCCATGAACGTGCAGATGAAGATCGACTATCTCTCCGGCGGCGATGCGGTGTTCGGGCCTGACTATGGCGCGGCGCGTGTGCTGACCGCGGAACCGCCCGACTACGCCGCGCGCTGCCCGAACGTGGCGAAATTCGTTTCCAACCTGCAGTTCACGACCGCCATCGAGAACCATTTGATGGTGCCGATCGCCAACAAGGAGGACCCGAACAAGGCCGCCGCCGACTGGCTGCGCAGCAACCCGCAGGTGCTCGACAACTGGCTCGCCGGCGTGACCACGCTGGATGGCAAGCCGGGCCTGCCTGCCGTGCGCGCCTCGCTGGGTGTGCACTGACGCGCCCTGGTCCGCGGCGAAGGCCGCGGACATCCCTGCGGTACATCCCTATTTGCGCAGCAATATTGGTTGATTAGCGTTCAAAAGAGGAGGAGGCAGATGGAGCAAGCGGGAATCGGTACGCATGGCGCACAGGAGAGCGCCGCACGAGGCGGTCATGGCCATGCGCTGCAGCGCGGCCTCACATGGAGAGATGCATTCTGGGTGACGAGCGGCGTGCCCGCGGGCGTGCTGTTCACGATCGGCGGCGTTTGCGCGACCATCGGCCAGCCGGCCTGGGCCATCTGGATCGCGTCGATTACGATGGGCCTCGTGCAAAGCGCCACCTACGCCGAGATCTCCGGGCTCTTTCCGCACAAGTCGGGCGGCGCTTCGGTGTACGGAGCAATCGGCTGGGTCCGTTACAGTAAGTTGATCGCGCCGGTTTCCGTATGGTGCAACTGGCTCGCGTGGTCGCCCATGCTGGCGCTGGGCTGCGGACTCGCCGCGAACTATGCGCTTGCCACACTGTTTGCGCCCGAAGCGGCGATCCTGCAGTGGCACTGGACGCTTGCCAACCTGGACTTCATCAAGCCAGGTCTCACGCTGCGCATCAACGCGACGTTCCTGATCGCCGCGGCATTCCTGCTCATCACCTTCCGGCTTCAGCACAGCGGCGCGTCGAAGGCCGCGAAAACGCAGAAGATTCTGGGCATTGCGTCGCTCACGCCGCTGTTGATCGTCGGGCTCGTGCCCTTCGTCACGGGCGATGTGCCCGCAAAGCATCTTTTTCCGCTGCTGCCGCTCGGGCATGACGCGCACGGCAATCTCACCGCTGCGGTGTTCGGCGCCTGGAACGGGCAGGGCGCGGTCATGGCGCTGGGCGCGATGTTCATGGCGGGATGGGCATCGTACGGCTTCGAAACGGCGGTGTGCTATACGCGCGAGTTTCGCGACCCACGGCGCGATACGGCGAGGGCGATATTCTGGTCGGGCGCGCTTTGCCTCGTCGTCATGACGCTCGTTCCGCTCGCGTTTCAGGGCTCGCTGGGTACGGCGATGATGCTCGATCCGCGTATTGGCGACGGCACGGGTGTGGGCACCGCGATGGCCGCGATGGTGGGCGGCGGCGCCTGGGTGGGCAACGCCGTGGTGGTGATGCTGATGCTCTCCATCTTGCTGATCGTGATGACGTCGATGATGGGCTCGTCGCGCACGCTCTACCAGGCTTCGGTGGACGGCTGGCTGCCGCGCTACCTTTCGCGCGTGAACGAGCATGGCGCGCCGACGGCGGCGATGTGGACCGATCTGGGTTTCAATCTCATCCTGCTCGCGATGTCGGACTATATGACGGTCCTGTCGATCTCGAACGTCTGCTACATGTTGTTCGTTTTCCTGAATTTGCAGTCGGGCTGGATTCATCGTATGGATCGCGGCGCGTGGGCACGGCCGTTTCGTTGTCCGACGTGGCTGCTCGCGCTGGGTGCGCTGTGCGGGTATGCGAATCTCGTGTTCGTGGGCGCAGGCGCCAATCTGCAAGGCGAGGGGACGCTGCGCAATGGCCTCATTGCCATGCTGCTGATCGTGCCGGTGTTTGCTTTCCGGCACTACTGGCAGGATCGCGGGCGGTTTCCGGCAGGCAGCGCGCTCGATATGGAAGTGAGCGTGCCGGTGCGCAACCGGTGGCTGAATCTTGCGCCTTATGGCGCGCTCATTGCTGCGGCGCTGACGGTTGCGGTTTCGCATTGGCTGGCCGCTTTGGTCTGAGTTGGCTTCAGTGTTGGTGTTGGCGGCATCGTGCGGGCGGGTTGCCCGTGCGGTGCCGCGTTTTTTTGTGTGCCTGACGAGGTGCTTTTTGTCGGACTGATCGCGCGCTGAATGCTCGACGAAACCGAAAAAAAGCCGGAGTCGGCCCGCGGATCCTTGCGTGCCGTCTCCGGCCCATCAGCGTTGCTTAAAGCGTCACGCTGTGCGCGCGGATTTTCTCCCTATGCGCCGCGCCATCCGGTGCAGGAAAATCCGCCCCACGCGCCGGTGCCCCGTGCGCCACGAAATACGGCGCATTCGAACGCGCCAGCGCCTCACGCCCGCGTATGCGGTCCGCGATCTTCTCCGCGATCATGATGGTCGGCGCATTGAGGTTGCCGGTGATGATGCGCGGCATGATCGACGCGTCCACCACGCGCAGGCCGTCGAGTCCGTGCACGCGGCCTTCGCCATCCACCACGGCCATGTCGTCGTAGCCCATCGCACAGGAACACGACGGGTGATAGGCGGTTTCCGCGCGGTTGCGCACGAAGGCATCGATCTCGGCGTCGGTCTCGAGCGCCGCGCCGGGGCTCAACTCGCGTCCGCGAAACCGGTCGAGCGCGGGCTGCGCGATGATCTCGCGGGTCATGCGAATCGCGTCGCGGAACTCGCGCCAGTCGAGCGCCTCGGCCATGTAGTTGAAGAGAATCGACGGATGCTGGCGCGGGTCGCGCGAGCGCAGCTTCACACGCCCGCGGCTCGGCGAGCGCATCGAGCCCACGTGCGCCTGGAAGCCATGCATCTTGATCGCATTGCTGCCGTTGTAATTGATCGCAACGGGCAAGAAGTGATATTGAAGGTTTGGCCACGGATCGTCGTCGCGCGTGCGAATGAAGCCGCCCGCCTCGAAATGATTGCTCGCGCCAATGCCGGTTCCGCGCAGCATCCATTCAAGGCCGATAGCCGGCTGATTGCGCATCAGGAGCGCGGGGTAGAGCGACACGGGCTCCTTGCACGCGTACTGCATGTACATCTCCAGGTGATCCTGAAGATTCTGCCCGACGCCCGGCAGATCGAGCACAACGGGAATGTCGAGCTCGCGCAGCCACGCGCCGGGGCCGACGCCCGAGCGCTGCAGGATCTGCGGCGAGGCGATCGCGCCCCCGCACAGCAGCACTTCGCGGCGCGCGTAGCGCGTCACGCGCGCGGGCCCGTCGAGAAAGACGACGCCGCACGCCCGCTTGCCGCTGAACAGAATGCGGTCCGTTACCGCGTGCGTGACGATGTCGATGTTGGGCCGATGCCTGGCCTGATCCAGATAGCCGCGTGCGGTGCTCGCGCGCCGGCCCCTGGCCGTCACGGTGCGATCCATCGGCCCGAAGCCTTCCTGGCGGTAGCCATTGAGGTCGTCGGTGCGCGGATAACCCGCCTGCACGCCCGCCTCGATCATCGCCTCGAAGAGCGGGTTCACGCCCGGCTTGCTTGTGCTCACGTGAACCGGACCTTCGCCGCCGTGATAGTCGTTCGCACCGATGTCGCGCGTTTCGGCCTTGCGGAAATAGGGCAGGCAGTCCAGATAGCTCCAGTTTTCGAGCCCCTTGCGTTCGGCCCAGCCGTCGTAGTCGAGCGCGTTGCCGCGGATATAGCACATGCCGTTAATGAGCGACGACCCGCCCAGGCCCTTGCCGCGCCCGCATTCCATGCGCCGGTTGTTCATGTGCGGCTCGGGATCGGTTTCGTAGGCCCAGTTGTAGCGGCGGCCCTGCAACGGGTAGGCGAGCGCCGCGGGCATCTGCGTGCGGAAATCGAAACGGTAGTCGGGACCGCCTGCTTCGAGCAGCAGCACCGTCGCGTCGCGATCCTCGGTGAGGCGCGTGGCAAGCACATTGCCCGCCGATCCCGCGCCGATGATGATGTAGTCGTACTCTTGCGCTGCCATGCAGGACTCCCTCAGAAAACGGGCTGATACGGTCCCAGTTCCACCTGGACGGATTTGAGGCGCGTGTAGTGCTCGAGCGTGGTGATGCCGTTTTCGCGGCCCACGCCCGACTGCTTGTAGCCGCCCACGGGCATTTCGGCGGGCGACTCGCCCCACGTGTTGATCCAGCAAATGCCGGCTTCGAGCCGATGAATGACGCGGTGCGCGCGAGCGAGGCTTTCGGTCACGACGCCGGCGGCCAGACCGTACAGCGATTCGTTGGCGCGTGCGATCACTTCGGCTTCGTTAGCGAAGGCGAGAATGCTCATCACCGGGCCGAAGATCTCCTCCTGCACGATGCGCATGTCGTCGCGGCAACCGGAAAATACGGTGGGCTGCACGTACTGCCCGTGCGCGAAACCGCCCTGCGTGAGGCGCGCGCCGCCCGCGATCAGCCGCGCGCCTTCGCGCTTGCCGCTTTCGATATAGCCGAGCACCTTGTCGAGCTGCGCGGCGCTCGCGAGCGGTCCGAAGTTGGTGGCGGGATCGGTGGGGTTGCCTACGCGGATGCGCTTCACGCGTTCGAGCACCCGCGCCTCGAATGCGGCAATCACCGATTGATGGACGAACACGCGCGTGCCGTTGGTGCACACCTGGCCGGCGCTGAAGAAGTTGGCGGTCACGGCGATATCGGCGGCGCGCTCGAGGTCGGCGTCTTCGAAGACGATGAGCGGCGACTTGCCGCCCAGTTCCATTGTGACTTCCTTGAGCGTGGAACCGCCCGCGGCCGCCATGACCTTCTTGCCCGTTTCGACGCCGCCCGTAAACGAAATCTTCTCGATACCGGGATGCACGCTCAGCATGGCGCCCACGCGGCCGTCGCCATGGACCACGTTGAACACGCCGGGCGGCACGCCTGCCTCGATATAGATCTCCGCGAGTTTCGTGGCCGAAAGCGGGGTGATCTCGCTCGGCTTGAAGATCATCGCGTTGCCGGCGGCAAGCGCGGGCGCCGATTTCCAGCAGGCGATCTGCAACGGATAGTTCCATGCGCCGATGCCCGCCGTGACGCCCAGCGGCTCGCGCCGCGTGTAGACGAACGAGCTCTCGCGCAGCGGGATCTGCTGGCCCTCGAGCGCGGGTGCGAGGCCCGCGTAGTACTCGATCACGTCGGCGCCCGTGGCGATGTCCACACTGCGCGTTTCGGCGATGGGCTTGCCCGTGTCGCGGGTTTCGAGCGCCGCGAGTTCGTCGTTGCGCTCGCGCAGCAGCTCGACCGCGCGCCGCAGCACGCGCGAGCGCTGCATGGCCGTCATGGCGGCCCACACGCGCTGGCCGGCTCGCGCCGATTGAACGGCGCGGTCGATGTCGGCGGCGCTCGCTTGCTGCACCGTGGCGAGCCTGGCGCAGGTGGCGGGATCGTAGGTGTCGAACGTCTCGCCGCTGGTGGCGTCGCGATAGGCGCCGCCGATGAAGAGGCGTTGCAGGGGAAAGAGGGACATCGCTTGGCTCCGGGCCGGGTTATTTGGCCGACTTGCCTGAGCGCGGCTTGGCGCGCGCCTCGAGCAGCAGGTCGATGTAGTCGTTGGCCACGCGCAGCGCGGCCTTCGTGTCGAACGGTTCGCCCGTGAGCGCGCCGCGCAGCCAGAGGCCGTCGATCAGGGCGGCGAGTCCGCTTGCGGCGCGCCGCGCCGCAGCGCCTGGCAACACCTTCTCGAACTCCGCGCAGAGGTTCGAATGGAGCCGCCGCGTGTTGACGCGCTGCAGCCGCCGCAGCGCGGGCTGATGCATGCTCTCGGTCCAGAACGCGAGCCACGTCTTCATGACGGGCGCGTTCACCTGCGAGACGTCGAAATTGGCCGCGACGATGGCGCGCAAGCGCGCGCGCGGTTCGTCTTTCGCGGCGAGGCGACGCCGCACCGTGGCCTCCCAGAGGTCGTGCAGCACGTGACGCATGGTGGCTTCGAGCAGACCGTCCTTGCCGCCGAAATAGTGACTGACGATGCCCGTGGAAATCTTCGCGTGTTGCGCGACCGTGGCGAGCGTCGTGCCGGAGAGACCCGACTCGTCGATCGATTGCAGGGTGGCGTCGATGAGTTGCGCGCGGCGCACGTCGCGCATTCCGATCTTGGGCATGGTCATTCCGGACGATTCGGGGAGGTTTCCACTCTAGGTATTTTTTATTGAATGTTCAATCAATAAAAACGTAGAAATGGCGGGATCGACGGATTTTACAAAGTCCGCGTCGGATTATCGATGATGGCGTCTCCGGAACCCCCACGAAGCCCGGCCAGATAACGGGTTGCGCCTGTTTTACAGGGGTTTTTCTGCCGCTGGCGTGTCGCGTTAGCGCCAGCGCGTGTCGTGTCTGCGCAAGTCGGGCGAGATTTGGACTTGTACGTTTTGATCCACCGCGCAAGGCGCCATGCGTTCCCGGCGCGGCCCGACAACCTGTATCGCCAGACCAGAGAGACCCGACACCATGAGAAAACTGAATGCGGTGGCACTGAGCGGCATTGCGGCGGCATTGAGCGCTGTTTCGACCGCAAGCCACGCCCAAAGCAGCGTCACCCTGTACGGGATCGTCGACGCGGGCGTGACCTACGTGAGCAATGCGGGCGGCTCGCATCAAGTGAAGTTCGACGATGGCATTGCGCAGGCGAACCGCTGGGGTCTCAAGGGCACCGAGGACCTCGGCGGCGGCCTGAAAGCCGTGTTCCAGCTGGAAAGCGGCTTTCACCTCGGCAACGGACAGCTCGCCAACGGCGGCTCGCTTTTCGGCCGTCTGGCTTATGTCGGACTCCAGAACGATTGGGGCACGCTCACGTTCGGCAATCAGGCCGACATGACGCAGGAGTTCGTCTACCTCTACAACGTCACGGCGTGGGCGAGCGGCTACGCGATCAACCAGGGCGACTTCGACCGCATGAACGGCGACCATCTGCCGAACGCCGTGAAATTCATGTCGAACACGTTCGGCGGATTCCAGTTCGGCGGCATGTACTCGTTCAGCAACACGCCCGGCGACTTCCACACCGGCAGCGCCTGGAGCGTGGGCGCGCAGTACCAGAACGGCCCGTTCGCGATGGGCACCGCCTACACACAGCTGAACAACCCGTCGGGCATTTACGCGTTCGACCCGTACAACATGATCGGCGTGCGCACGTTCTTCGGCAGGCCGACCGTCAGCGTCGACCCTGCTACGGGCGCGGTGAGCTCGCTCTATTCGGAGACACCGTTCCCCGTGGACAAGCAGGCCACCTTCGGCGCGGGCGCGAGCTACGCCATCGGCGACGTCACGCTCATGGGCGCTTTCACGTACACGCAGATCAAGGCGTTCGGCCAGAGCGAGCACATGCAGGTGGGCGAGGGCGGCGCGAACTGGCAGGTGACGCCCGCGTTCAGCGTGGCGGGCGGCTACCAGTACACCCACTTCGACGGCCATCACTGGAACCAGATTTCGGCGGGGCTGCATTACCTGCTTTCGAAAACCACGGACGTCTATCTCTCGGGCGACTGGCTCAAGGCCTCGCAGGGTGTGGATGCAGTGATCGGCTACAGCTTCACGCCGTCTTCCACCACGACGCAGGCCGACGTGCGTATTGGCTTGCGCCACTCGTTCTGAGCGGGCGGAGAGCGTTTCTTCGCCGCAAACACCTCGGGAAAACCCGCGGTAAAGGCCATGCGTTGCGCCCGCCAGGGTCGGCGCAAGCCCCCGCTGGCGCGGCCGTCCAACGGCGATGGCGTTTTTGTTCTATCGGCTGCCATGGCCTCTTTGGTCTACTTGTACCCAAGCTCATCCATGCGCTCAGCGCGAAGGGAAGTCAGATGAACGTCAGCGTTTTCGACCTGTTCAAGATCGGAATCGGTCCGTCCAGTTCGCATACGGTCGGCCCGATGGTCGCCGCGTGCCGTTTCGCGTCCCACGTCGAGGACGCCAATCTGCTCGCCTTTGTACGCCGCGTCAAAGTCGAGCTGTACGGCTCGCTCGGCGCGACGGGCAAGGGTCACGGCACCGACAAGGCCGTGCTGCTCGGCCTCGAAGGCAACTTGCCCGACTCGGTCGATCCCGACCAGATCGAGCCGCGCCTCGCCGCCATTCGCCGCGAGAAGACGCTCGTGCTGCTCGGCAAGCAGACCATCCACTTCGACGAAAAGGAGTGCGTCGGCTTCTTTCGCAAGACGATGGGCGGCGCCAGTACGCTGCACCCGAACGGCATGCGCTTTCAGGCCTTCGACGAAAACGGGCAGCTGCTCGTCGAAAAAGAGTACTACTCGGTGGGCGGCGGTTTTGTCGTGAACCGCGACGGCGATCGCGTGAACGGCGTGCGCAGCGGTCGCGACGTGCCGTATCCGTTCCGTACCGGCGACGACCTGCTGCGCGTGTGCAACGAGAGCGGCCGCTCGATCGCAGAAGTCACCTTTGCGAACGAGTGCGCGGCACGCTCGCCGGAAAACGTGCGCGAAGGGCTGCTCGTGATCTGGCGCGCGATGGCCGCCTGCGTGGAGCGCGGCTGCAAGATGCACGGCGAGCTGCCCGGCCCGATGCAGGTGAAGCGCCGCGCAGCCGATCTTTCGGTGCATCTGCGTTCACGCTCCGAGGAGTCGCTGCGCGATCCGCTCTCCATGCTCGACTGGGTCAATCTCTACGCCATGGCCGTGAACGAAGAGAACGCGGCGGGCGGCCGCGTCGTCACGGCGCCCACGAACGGCGCGGCGGGCGTGATTCCCGCGGTGCTGCACTACTACGTGAAGTTCGTCGCGGGCGCAAACGAAGACGGCATTGCCGACTTCCTGCTCACCGCCGCGGCCATCGGCATCATCTACAAGGAAACCGCGTCGATCTCGGGCGCGGAAGTGGGCTGCCAGGGCGAGGTGGGCGTGGCCTGCTCGATGGCCGCTGCCGCGCTCGCCGCCGTCATGGGCGGTACGCCGCGCCAGGTGGAAAACGCCGCCGAAATCGGCATGGAGCACAACCTCGGCATGACCTGCGACCCCGTGGGCGGCCTCGTGCAGATTCCGTGCATCGAGCGCAACGCAATGGGCGCAATCAAGGCGATCAATGCCGCGCGCATGGCGCTCAAGGGCAACGGCGAGCATTACGTCACGCTCGACAACGTCATCAAGACGATGCGTGAAACGGGTGCCGACATGAAGACGAAATACAAGGAGACGTCGCGCGGTGGTCTCGCCGTGAACGTCATCGAGTGCTAACGGAAGCTAATGGTAACGCGCAACAAGGGGTCCGCGAGATGAGCCGCTATTCGATATTCAGTCTGTTCCGCAACGGGTTGTCGTATCACGAGAACTGGGAGCGACAGTGGAGAAGCCCGGAGCCGAAGAAGGAGTACGACGTGGTGATCGTCGGCGGCGGCGGGCATGGTCTCGCAACGGCCTACTATCTCGCGAAAGAGCACGGCGTGAAGAACGTCGCGATTCTGGAGAAAGGCTGGATCGGCGGCGGCAACACGGCGCGCAACACGACCATCGTGCGCTCGAACTATCTGTGGGACGAGTCGGCGGCGCTCTATGAGAAAGCGATGAAGCTCTGGGAAGGGCTCTCGCAGGACCTCAACTACAACGTGATGTTCAGCCAGCGCGGCGTGATGAATCTCGCGCACACGCTGCAGGACGTGCGCGATACCGAGCGCCGCGTGAACGCGAACCGCCTGAACGGCGTGGACGCGGAATTCCTCACGCCCGAGCAGATCAAGGAAATCGAGCCGACCATCAACCTGAACAGCCGATACCCCGTGCTGGGCGCGTCGATCCAGCGCCGCGCGGGTGTGGCGCGCCACGACGCGGTGGCGTGGGGCTTCGCGCGCGGCGCGGACCAGCACGGCGTGGACATCATCCAGAACTGCCAGGTGACGGGGATTCGCCGCGACGGCGCGCGCGTGACCGGGGTGGATACGTCGAAGGGGTTCATCAAGGCGAAGAAGGTCGCCGTGGTGGCGGCGGGCAACACCACGACGCTCGCGGACATGGCCGGCGTGCGCCTGCCGCTGGAAAGTCATCCGCTGCAGGCGCTGGTGTCGGAGCCGATCAAGCCGGTTGTGAACACCGTGATCATGTCGAACGCGGTGCACGCCTATATCAGCCAGTCCGACAAGGGCGACCTCGTGATCGGCGCGGGCGTGGACCAGTACACCGGTTTTGGCCAGCGCGGCAGCTTCCACATCATCGAGGGCACGTTGCAGGCCATCGTCGAAATGTTCCCGGTGTTCTCGCGCGTGCGCATGAACCGGCAGTGGGGCGGCATCGTCGACGTTTCGCCGGACGCCTGCCCGATCATCAGCAAGACCGACGTGAAAGGTCTCTATTTCAACTGCGGCTGGGGTACCGGCGGCTTCAAGGCGACGCCGGGCTCGGGCTGGGTGTTCGCTCACACCATTGCGAAGGACGAACCGCATCCGCTCAACGCGCCGTTCTCGCTGGACCGCTTCTATACCGGCCATCTGATCGACGAGCACGGCGCAGCCGCTGTCGCACACTAGGCAACTTCGTTGCATGGGACCAGAGTAAGGCGCCGAAGCGCCAGCTCTGGTCGAGAGAGGAGATCCAGACATGTTAATCATTGAATGCCCGTGGTGCGGTCCCCGCGCCGAAATCGAGTTCACCTGCGGCGGCGAAGCCGACATTGCGCGCCCGCTCGAGACCGACAAGCTCACCGACGAGGAATGGGGCGACTACCTCTTCATGCGTCACAACCCGCGCGGCGTGCACAAGGAGCAGTGGCTGCACGCGCAGGGTTGCCGCCGCTGGTTCAAGGCGACGCGCGACACCGTCACCTACGAGATTCAGTGTTACGAGACCTTCGGCGCGGCAAACGAAGCGCAGGGCAACAAGCAAGGGAGCACGCAGCGATGAGCCAGAAGAACCGCCTCGGCGCCGGTGGGCGCGTGAACCGCGCGATTCCGCTTAACTTTACGTTCAACGGCCGCACGTACCAGGGCTTCCAGGGCGACACGCTCGCCTCGGCGCTGCTCGCCAACGACGTGCATTTCGTGGCGCGCAGCTTCAAGTACCACCGCCCGCGCGGCATCATGACTGCGGACGTGGCCGAGCCGAACGCTATCGTGCAACTGGAGCGCGGCGCCTATACGGTGCCCAATGCACGCGCGACCGAGGTCGAGTTGTACCAGGGCCTCATTGCTACGAGCGTGAACGCCGAGCCCAGCCTGGAAAACGACCGCATGGCGATCAACCAGAAGTTCTCGCGCTTTCTGCCTGCGGGCTTCTATTACAAGACCTTCATGTGGCCGCGCAAATGGTGGCCGAAATACGAGGAAAAGATTCGCGACGCCGCAGGTCTCGGCAAGGCGCCCGAAGTGCGCGACGCCGACCGCTACGACAAATGCTTCGCGCATTGCGACGTGCTCGTGATCGGCGGCGGGCCCGCCGGTCTCGCGGCCGCGCATACGGCCGGCGCAACCGGCGCGCGCGTGATCCTGGTGGACGACCAGCGCGAACTGGGCGGCAGCCTGCTGTCGTGCAAGGCCGATATCGATGGCCGCCCCGCGCTCCACTGGGTCGAGAAGATCGAGGCCGAACTCAAGCAGATGCCCGATGTGAAGATCCTGTCGCGCAGCACGGCGTTCGGCTATCAGGATCACAATCTCGTGACGGTGACGCAGCGTTTGACCGAGCATCTGCCGGTTTCCACGCGCCAGGGTACGCGCGAGCTGTTGTGGAAAATCCGCGCCAAACGCGTGATTCTCGCGACGGGTGCGCACGAGCGTCCCATCGTGTTCGGCAACAACGATCTGCCGGGCATCATGCTGGCATCGGCAGTATCGACGTATATCCATCGCTACGGCGTGCTGCCGGGCCGTAATGCGGTCGTGTTCACGAACAACGATGCGGGCTACCGTTGTGCGCTCGACCTGAAGGCGTGCGGTGCGAGCGTCACGGTCGTCGATGCGCGCACCCAGGGCAACGGCGCATTGCAGGCCGCCGCCCGCCGCCAGGGCGTGAAGGTGATGTACAACGCGGCCATCAACTGTGCGCACGGCAAGCAGCGTGTGAGTTCGGTCGATGTAGTCGGCTACACGAACGGGCAAGCCGGCGCGCAGCAGGCTACGCTCGCTTGCGATCTCGTTGCCGTGTCGGGCGGCTTCAGCCCTGTTCTGCACCTCTTTGCGCAGTCGGGCGGCAAGGCGCACTGGAGCGACGCGAAGGCGTGCTTCATGCCGGGCAAGCGCATGCAGGAGGAAGTGAGCGTTGGCGCGGCGGTGGGCGAATTCGGCCTGGCCCGCGCGCTCACACAGGGCGTGGACGGCGGCATCGACGCGGTGAAGTCGCTCGGCTTCCCGCTCAAGCGGCCCGTCGTGCCGAGGGCCGCCGAGGTCGAGGAAACGCCGCTTCAGGCGCTGTGGCTCGTGGGCAACCGCAAGGATGCGGTGCGCGGTCCGAAGCAATTCGTCGACTTCCAGAACGACGTTTCGGCCGCGGACATTCTGCTCGCGGCACGCGAAGGCTTCGAGTCGGTCGAGCACGTGAAGCGCTATACGGCCATGGGCTTCGGCACCGACCAGGGCAAGCTCGGCAATATCAACGGCATGGCGATTCTCGCCGGCGCGCTCGGCAAGACGATTCCCGAAACAGGCACGACGACGTTCCGCCCGAACTACACGCCCGTCACGTTCGGCACGTTCGCGGGGCGCGAACTGGGTGACATGCTCGACCCCATCCGCAAGACCTGCATTCACGAGTGGCACGTGCAGCATGGCGCAGAGTTCGAGGACGTGGGCAACTGGAAGCGCCCGTGGTACTACCCGAAGAGCGGGGAGAATCTGCATGCGGCCGTGAAGCGCGAGTGTCTTGCCGTGCGCAACAGCGTCGGCATTCTCGATGCATCCACGCTGGGCAAGATCGACATTCAAGGCCCCGACGCGGCAAAGCTGCTCAACTGGGTCTATACGAACCCGTGGCTCAAGCTCGAAGTGGGCAAGTGCCGTTACGGCCTGATGCTCGACGAAAACGGCATGGTGTTCGACGACGGCGTGACGGTGCGCCTCGGTGAGCAGCACTACATGATGACCACCACCACGGGCGGCGCGGCGCGCGTGCTCACGTGGCTCGAACGCTGGCTGCAGACCGAGTGGCCCGACATGAAGGTGCGTCTTGCCTCCGTCACCGACCACTGGGCGACTTTCGCCGTGGTCGGCCCGAAGAGCCGCAAGGTACTGCAGAAGGTATGCAAGGACATCGACTTCGACAATGCCGCGTTCCCGTTCATGTCGTATCGCAACGGCACGGTCGCGGGCGTGAAGTCGCGCGTCATGCGTATCAGCTTCTCGGGCGAGCTGGCCTATGAAGTGAACGTGCCGGCCAATGCGGGCCGCGCCGTATGGGAAGCGCTGATGGAAGCCGGCGCCGGGTTCGACATCACGCCGTACGGCACGGAAACAATGCACGTGCTGCGCGCGGAGAAGGGCTACATCATCGTGGGCCAGGACACGGACGGCTCGGTCACGCCTTTCGATCTTGGCATGGGCGGTCTCGTCTCGCAGACGAAGGACTTCCTCGGCCGCCGCTCGCTCAAGCGCTCGGACACCGCGAAGGAAAACCGCAAGCAGTTCGTCGGACTGCTAACCGACGACGCGCAGTACGTGCTGCCTGAAGGCGGCCAGATCGTCGCGCCCGATGCGCAAGCGCGCGCCGACGGCACGACGCCGATGATCGGCCACGTGACGTCGAGCTACTACAGTCCGATTCTCAAGCGCTCCATCGCGCTCGCGGTGGTGAAGGGCGGTTTGAACAAGATGGGTGAGCACGTGGTGATTCCCATGGCCGATGGCCGGCGGGTGAGGGCGCAGATCGCCAGCCCGATTTTCTACGACACGGAAGGAGTGCGTCAGCATGTTGAATGAAATGAAAGACCCCCTGCCGGTCGCAGAGCGCGTCGTCGGCGTGCGCCTGGAATCGCCGCTCGTCGGCGCAACGGATCTGATCAAGGCGCAGGAAGGGCGCGCCTCGAAGGCGTTCGCCATGCGCGAGCTGCCGTTCCGCGACCTCGTGAACGTGCGCGGCGAATTGAGCGACCCGGCGTTCGTCGCGGCGTTCGCAAGCGTCGTGGGCTGCGAGCCGCCGCCCGCGCCCAACACCGTCGCGCGCAGCGACCACTACGACGTGCTCTGGCTCGGACCCGACGAATGGCTCGTGCGCTCGCTCGCTGCGGTGCAAACCGGCATGCTCGAAGCGAAGCTCACCGCCGTGCTCGGCGGCGCATATGCGGCGGCCGTGGATGTGGGCAGCGGCAACACGGTGATCGAGATCGACGGCACGCGAGCGCGCGACGTGCTCTCGCGCGGCTGCCCGCTCGATCTGCATCCACGCCTCTTCAAGCCGGGTCAATGCGCGCAGAGCGTGTATTTCAAGGCTTCGATCGTGCTCATTCCCACGGGCGACGACCGCTTCGAAATGGTCGTGCGCCGCAGCTTCGCCGATTATTTCTGCCGCATCATGGTCGACGCCGCGGCGTCGGTCGCGCCATGAAGATCGTCGATGCGGCGTTCGAGCCGGCGCTCGGCGCGCTGGGCGCGATCGGTGCGCTCGGTGCTCACGACGAGCCGCGCGGACGCGGCTGGAGCGTATTCGTCGAAGCGTTGAGTGTGCCGGCGCGCATCGGCATCTACCCGCACGAGCACGGTTCCCCGCAGCCGCTCGTGATCGACGCAGAGCTGGGTTATCGATGCATGCCGCGCGAAAAGCGTGCGGCGGGCGAAGCCGGCGACTGGATCGACTACGACGGCTACTGCACGCGCCTTGCCGACTTTCTCGGGCGCAAGCCGCACACGCGGCTGCTCGAAACGCTGGTGGCGGACATGGCTGCGTTTTCGTTTCGCGAATGGCCGGCGCTGGAAACGCTCAGGCTCGCGGTGCACAAGCCGAAGATCCGGCCGGGTACTCGGCGCGTGGGCGTGGCGCTCGACTGGACACGCGCCGACTATCGGCAATGGATGCGGGCAGAAGGAGGCGGGCAGGCGTAGCAGACAAGACGCGTAGCCGAATGTCGGCGTAAAGCAAGGGCGCGTCGCTTTTTGCACATCGTCGTATGCGGCGGGCAGGCTACGCTCGAAGCATCGTTGTCTTGCGCGGCGTTTGCGCGAGGCAACGCCACTAGCAAGCAGCGTTGCGAGCTGCATCGAACAGGAGACAGCGAGATGAGCGGTAATCGAGGCGTCGTGTATCAAGGGCCGGGCAAGGTCGAGGTGCAGAAGATCGCGTATCCGAAGATGGTCGATCCGGGCGGGCGCTCGATCGGCCATGGTGTCATTTTGAAGGTGGTCAGCACGAATATCTGCGGCTCCGACCAGCATATGGTGCGCGGGCGCACGACGGCGCCCGTCGGTCTCGTGCTGGGGCACGAAATCACCGGCGAAGTGGTGGAGGTGGGCAACGACGTCGAAACGTTGAAGATCGGCGACCTGGTTTCGGTGCCGTTCAACGTGGCGTGCGGGCGCTGTGCGATGTGCCGCGAGCAGCATACCGGCGTTTGCCTGAACGTGAATCCGTCGCGCGCGGGCGGCGCTTACGGCTATGTGGACATGGGCGGCTGGATTGGCGGCCAGGCCGAATACGTACTCGTGCCGTATGCCGATTTCAACCTGCTGAAGTTCCCGGACCGCGACCAGGCCATGTCGAAGATCCGCGATCTCACGTGTCTCTCCGATATTCTACCCACGGGCTATCACGGCGCCGTCACGGCGGGCGTAAAGCCGGGATCGACCGTCTATATCGCGGGCGCGGGCCCGGTGGGGATGGCGGCGGCGGCATCGGCGCGCCTGCTCGGCGCGGCCTGCACGATTGTCGGCGACATCAATGCCGAGCGTCTTGCGCATGCGAAGGCGATGGGCTTCGAAGTGGTCGATCTTTCGAAAGATGCGACGCTCGGAGAGCAGATCGAGCAGATTCTCGGCAAACCGGAAATCGATTGCGCCGTGGATTGCGTGGGCTTCGAAGCGCACGGACATGGCGCTTCGGGCCACTCGGAGGAAGCGCCGGCCACGGTGCTCAATTCGCTGATGGAAATTACGCGGCCCGCGGGCATGATCGGCATTCCGGGGCTGTACGTGACCGACGATCCGGGCGCACGCGACGTGGCCGCGCAGCACGGCAGCCTGAGCATCCGCTTCGGCCTTGGCTGGGCCAAGTCGCATACGTTCCATACCGGGCAAACGCCAGTGCTCAAGTACAACCGCAACCTCATGCAGGCGATTTTGTTCGACCGGCTGCCGATTGCCAAGATCGTTAATGTGTCGGTTATTTCGCTTGATGAGGCGCCTGAAGGGTATAAGAAGTTCGATGGCGGGGCGCCGCGGAAGTTTGTGATTGATCCGCATGGGTTGCTGGCGGCTTGATTTTTTTGCGGTTCCTCCGCGGGTTGGTTTGTATCTTGAATTCGCGTCGGGACGCAGGCGTTGCCGACGCGAAAACAAGTTTCAGACGTGAACAGTCGCAGGCGCAAGAACCGCGGCAGGAGGCGCATCCAAACCAGAAAGCGGCGCAATCCGCTTCCGCCGTTCCCCGGTAGGCGCACTCCCAAACGCATCCCGATAGCTCTTGCTAAAGTGACAAGCGGACTGAAACCCGCAAGCCATCGTAATCTGCATAATCGACATATCGGTCTGCAGCAGCAACTCCCGCGCACGCCGCAAGCGCAGCGTCAAATAATAATGAGTCGGCGTCATGCCGAGATGCTCATGAAAGAGCCGCTGCAGCTGCCGTTGCGACATATTCGCAAGCCGCGCTAACTCCTCACGCGAAAGCGGCTCCTCGATATTGTTCTCCATGAGCGAGATCACTTCGAAGAGCGACTTGTTCGCGGACCCGAGCCGCGCGACGAGCGGCATGCGCTGCTGAGCGGACGTATCGCGCACATGCTCGACCACGAACTGCTCGGCGATCTGCGTTACGCGCGCCGTCCCCACGCGCGCCGTGATGAGGTGCAGCATCATGTCGAGCGGGGCGACGCCGCCGGTGCAGGTCACGCGGTCGCGGTCGATGACGAAGAGCTCCTTGAGAAAACGCGTGGACGGAAACTCCTCTTTCAGCGCCGACATGTTCTCCCAGTGAATCGCACAAGCATACCCGGCTAGCAGCCCGGACTTCGCAAGCGCATAGGTTCCCGTGCAAAGACTCCCAAGCGCAACCCCCATGCGCGCGAAGCGGCGCAGCGCAGCGAGATGGGCGGGCGTGGTGGCGCGCTGCACGTCGATACCGCCGCAGACGAACACGATATCGGGCTGCCCCACGCATTCGGCCGGACCGGTGTCGATGGAAAGCCCATTGCTCGACGCGACCGGGCCGCCCTCCGGGCTAATGATCGACCACCTGTAAAGCGGCTGCCCGCTCAGGTAGTTAGCCATACGAAGAACTTCGATGGCGTTCGTGAACGCGATCATCGTGAAGTCGGGCAGCGGCATGAAAGCGAAATGCGCTAACGACGCTGTGCGATCCGGCAGCATGGGGGACATTTCCTTGAATTCGGTTGCCTGCTGTCCAGTGCAGGCCCGGTGAGGCCGGAAAGCCGGCTACGCTACCGTAATTTTCGAATTTGGCGGGTCCAGTGTGCCATGCGGCAAAACCCTGAGTCATCTGGACAAAAAAGCCGGACGCGGGAAAAAACGAAGGGCGCGGGATTGGTGCACTGCGATGCACGATAAATAATCCGGATCGGGAAACATGGGGCACGGCGCACCGTGAGCGGGCGCGAGGCGCAGCCACTTGTGAAAATTGGACGCGGATGGCGGAAAAGGAAAAGAACGCGTCTGAATTTCGACGTTGAGCGCCAATTCGAACGACAAGAATAGAACCGTCGGTCCCCAGCCGGTCAAGCGGGTTCAAAGCCGCTCTCGAGCCAGTCGCGACGGGGCCTCCAGCATTGCAGGAAGTCCTTCATTCATCGTCACGGAAGCCCTATGTCGAACACTCAACCTTTCTTTTCGCAAACGCTCGCGCAGCGCGATTCGGCGGTTCGCAGCAGCATCCTGAAAGAACTCGAACGGCAACAGTCGCAGGTCGAAATGATCGCGTCGGAAAACATCGTGTCGCGCGCCGTTCTCGAGGCTCAGGGCTCGGTGCTGACCAACAAGTACGCCGAAGGGTATCCGGGCAAGCGCTATTACGGCGGCTGCGAGTTCGCCGACGAGGTGGAAGCGCTTGCCATCAGCCGTATCAAGCAACTGTTCAATGCCGGCTTCGCCAACGTGCAGCCGCATTCGGGCGCCCAGGCCAACGGCTCGGTCATGCTCGCGCTCGCCAAGCCGGGCGACACGGTGCTCGGCATGTCGCTCGACGCCGGCGGCCACCTCACGCACGGCGCGAAGCCAGCGCTTTCCGGCAAGTGGTTCAACGCCGTGCAGTACGGCGTGAACCGCGAAACCATGCTGATTGACTACGACCAGGTCGAGGAGCTCGCACAGCAGCACAAGCCGAGCCTCATCATCGCGGGCTTTTCTGCGTATCCGCGTGCGCTCGACTTCGCCCGCTTTCGCGCCATCGCCGATTCGGTCGGCGCGAAGCTGATGGTCGATATGGCGCATATCGCAGGCATCATCGCGGCAGGGCGTCATCAGAACCCCGTCGAGCACGCGCACGTCGTCACCTCCACCACGCACAAGACGCTGCGCGGCCCGCGCGGCGGCTTCGTGCTGACCAACGACGAGGAAATCGCCAAAAAGATCAACTCGGCCGTGTTCCCCGGCCTGCAGGGCGGCCCGCTCATGCACGTCATCGCGGGCAAGGCGGTGGCGTTCGGCGAAGCGCTCGAGCCGGGCTTCAAGACCTATATCGACAGCGTGCTCGCCAACGCGAAGGCGCTGGGCGAGGTGCTGAAGGCGGGCGGCGTCGACCTCGTGACGGGCGGCACCGACAACCATCTGCTGCTCGTCGATCTGCGGCCCAAGGGGCTCAAGGGCAATCAGGTCGAGCAGGCGCTGGAGCGCGCCGGCATCACCTGCAACAAGAACGGCATTCCGTTCGACGCCGAAAAGCCCACGGTCACTTCGGGCATTCGCCTCGGCACGCCCGCGGGCACGACGCGCGGCTTCGGCGTGGACGAATTCCGCGAGATCGGCCGCCTGATTCTGGAAGTGTTCGACGCGCTGCGCGCGCATCCCGAAGGCGACGCCGCCACCGAGCAGCGCGTGCGCCGCGAGATCTTCGCGCTGTGCGAGCGCTTCCCGATCTACACGCAAGCCTGATTCTTCACACTACCGCCTTTCAATTTCATTCGCGAGTTTCGGAGCGGCTAATGAGCACTCTGCATGACAACAGCATCATCATCGACGGCCTGAACATTTCGAAGTTCGAGCGCTCGGTGTTCGAAGACATGCGCAAGGGCGGCGTCACGGCCGTCAACTGCACGGTTTCCGTCTGGGAAGACTTTCAGAAGACTGTCGACAACATTGCGCAGATGAAGCAGCAGATTCGCGAATACAGCGAGATCCTCACGCTCGTACGCACGACCGACGACATTCTGCGCGCGAAGAAAGAGAACAAGACGGGCATTATCTTCGGCTTCCAGAACTCGTATGCGTTCGAGGACAACCTCGGTTATATCGAGGTGTTCAAGGAACTTGGCGTGAATGTCGTGCAGCTTTGCTACAACACGCAGAACCTTGTCGGCACGGGCTGCTATGAGCCGGACGGCGGGCTCTCCGGCTATGGGCGCGAAGTGATCCAGGAAATGAACCGCGTGGGGATCCTCGTCGATCTTTCGCATGTGGGCGGAAAGACTTCGTCGGACGCGATTGCATGCTCGAAGAAGCCGGTGACCTATTCGCATTGCTGCCCGGCGGGTCTCAAGGAGCATCCGCGCAACAAGACCGACGAGCAGCTGAAGGAGATTGCCGACGCGAACGGCTTCGTCGGCGTGACGATGTTCGCGCCGTTCCTCAAGAAAGGCCCTGATTCGACCGTCGAGGACTATCTCGAAGCGATCGAGTACGTGGTCGATCTGATCGGCGAGGACCGCGTGGGCATCGGCACGGATTTCACGCAAGGCTACAGCACCGAGTTCTTCGACTGGATCACACACGACAAGGGTCGCTATCGCCGCCTCACGAATTTCGGCAAGGTCGTGAACCCGGAAGGCATCCGCACGATCGGCGAATTTCCGAATCTGACCGCCGCCATGCAAAAAGCCGGCTGGAGCGAGACACGCATCAAGAAGGTCATGGGCGAGAACTGGATGCGCGTGTTCGGCGAAGTCTGGGGCGGTTGACCGCCAGGCCCGACCGTGCAACACGGAAAGGCCACCTTGAATACCTGGAAACCCTAACTAAAAACGCTCACCGAGTCATTGGAGCCCCACGAAATGCAACCGCAATTGCCGATCGATGTCGATCCCGCCACCGGCGTCTGGACCACGGACGCGCTGCCGATGCTGTACGTGCCGCGTCACTTTTTCACCAACAATCACACTGCCGTGGAAGAGGCGCTTGGCCGCGATGCGTACGCCGAGATTCTCTACAAGGCCGGCTACAAGTCGGCGTACCACTGGTGCGCAAAGGAAGCCGAAAAGCACGGCATTGCCGGCATGGCCGTGTTCGAACATTACCTGAAGCGTCTTTCGCAGCGCGGCTGGGGGCTCTTCACGATACGCGAGGCCGATCCGGCAAGCGCGCGCGCGAAGATCGAATTGCGTCATTCGTCGTTCGTGCTCGCGCAGCCCGGCAAGGAAGGCAAGCTTTGCTACATGTTCGCGGGCTGGTTCGCGGGCGCGATGGACTGGGTGAACGACGCCACGGAAGGCGGAAAGCACGCGCCGCGTTCGCAATCGAAAGAAGTGCAGTGCGCTGCCGAAGGCCACGCGCACTGCGTATTCGAAGTCTCGCCGATCGCCGCCTGAACGACCGCGCGCCTCCGTAACACAGGACATACCGAAAGACACGAACGCCAGAGGTCGTCAGCGATGCGCTACCCCAATCTGTTCAAACCCTTGACGCTCAATCAGCTCACGCTGCGCAACCGCATCGTCAGCACGGCCCACGCCGAGGTCTACGCGGAACCGGGCGGCTTGCCGGGCGACCGCTACATCCGCTATTACGAAGAAAAGGCCAAGGGCGGCGTGGGCCTCGCCGTATGCGGCGGCTCGAGCCCGGTGTCGATCGACAGCCCGCAGGGCTGGTGGAAGTCGGTGAACCTCGCCACCGACAAGATCATCGATCCGCTCGCGCGTCTGGCCGAGGCGATGCACCGCCATGGCGCGAAGATCATGATTCAGGCCACGCACATGGGCCGCCGCTCCGCCTTTCATGGCGAGCACTGGCCGCATTTGATGTCGCCTTCGGGCGTGCGCGAGCCCGTGCACCGCGGCAACGCGAAGATCATCGAGGTGGAGGAGATCCGCCGCATCATCGGCGACTTTGCGGCGGCGGCAAAGCGCGTGAAGGACGCCGGCATGGACGGCATCGAAATCTCCGCCGCGCACCAGCATCTGATCGACCAGTTCTGGAGCCCGCGCACGAACTTTCGCACCGACGAATGGGGCGGCTCGCTCGAAAATCGTCTGCGCTTCGGCGTGGAAGTGCTCAAGGCCGTGCGCGAAGCGGTGGGCAAGGACTTTTGCGTCGGCTTGCGCATGTGCGGCGACGAATTCCACGAAGACGGCCTCGATCACGAGCAGCTCAAGGAAATCGCGCAGGCGATGTCGGAAACGGGGCTCATCGATTATCTCGGCGTGATCGGCTCCGGCGCGGATACGCACAACACGCTCGCGAACTGCATGCCGCCCATGGCGCTGCCGCCGGAGCCGTTCGTGCATCTCGCGGCGGGCATCAAGTCGGTGGTCAAGCTGCCGGTCATGCACGCGCAGAGCATTCGCGACGCGGGCCAGGCCGAGCGTCTGCTGGCGAGCGGCATGGTCGATCTCGTGGGCATGACGCGCGCGCAGATCGCCGACCCCCACATGGTCATCAAGATTCGCGATGGCCGCGAGGATGAGATCAAGCAGTGCGTGGGCGCGAACTATTGCATCGACCGCCAGTACAACGGGCTCGACGTGCTGTGCGTGCAGAACGCGGCAACCTCGCGCGAAGCGACCATGCCGCACGTCATCGAAAAATCGCGCGGGCCGAAGCGCAAGGTCGTGGTGGTCGGCGCGGGCCCGGCGGGCCTGGAGGCTGCACGCGTGGCGCGGCTGCGCGGCCACGATGTCGTGCTGTTCGAAAAGAGCGACGCCGTGGGCGGCCAGATTCTGCTGGCTGCGAAAGCGCCGCAGCGCGAGCAGATGGCGGGCATCGTGCGCTGGTTCGACATGGAGACGAAACGCCTTGGCGTGGATCGCCGCCTTGGCGTGACGGCCGACGAGAAAACCATTCTTGCGGAGAAGCCCGACGTCGTCGTGCTCGCCACGGGCGGGTCGAGCTTCACGCAGCAGGTTCCGGCCTGGGGCGTGGAAGCGGGGCTCGCCGTGAGCGCATGGGACATCCTGAGCGGAAAGGTCGAGCCGAAGCAGAACGTGCTTGTCTACGACGGCGTGAGCACGCATGCGGGCGCCGGCGTTGCCGATTTCATTTCGAGCCGTGGCTCGAAGGTCGAGATCGTGACACCCGACGTGAAGGTTGCCGACGACGTGGGCGGCACCACGTTCCCGATCTTCTATCGCCGGCTCTATGCGCAGGGCGTGATTCACACGCCGAATTACTGGCTCGACCGTGTGTATGAAGAAGACGGCAAGAAGATCGCCGTGCTGCGCAACGAGTACACGGAGGAACAGGAAGAGCGCGCCGTCGATCAGGTGGTGATCGAAAATGGCAGCACGCCCAACGACGCCCTGTACTGGACGCTCAAGCCCGAATCGGTCAACCGCGGGCAGGTGGACGTGCACAAGCTCTTCGCGGCCGAGGCGCAGCCGTGCCTTGCCGAAGAACTCGGCAACGGCCGCTTCCTGCTCTTCCGCGTGGGCGACTGTATTTCCTTGCATAACATTCACGGCGCGATTTACGACGCGCTGCGGCTCGCCAAGGACTTCTGAACCATGAACCCGACCTGGCTCATTACCGCGCTGCTGTGGGTGTCGATGGCGGGGCTCGCGTTCGCACTCGCGAAGCGTGCCGCTTTCTGGCGGGTGGGGCGCGCGGCTGCGCCCGGCTCCGTCGGCGTCGGCAAGCTGTTCAGTATCCCGAAGCGTTATTTCGTCGATCTGCACCACGTGGTGGCGCGCGACCCGTACATCGCCAAAACGCACGTCGCCACCGCGGGTGGCGCCATCGCGGCGCTCGCACTCGTGTTCATCAACTACGGGTTCGCGATCTACTCGCCGTGGCTCGACAAGCTGATCTTTCTCGCGGCGCTCGCCATGCTGACCGGCGTGGTGTTCGTGTGGCGGCGCCGCCACGCGAAAGCGGTGCCGGCGCGTCTCTCGCGCGGGCCCTGGAATACGTTGCCCTGGCTGCTCGGTTCGTTCGCGCTGGGCGTGGCGCTCTTCACGGTCGTGCCGGCAGGCGCCATGTCGGGCGGCTTCGCGGTACTTTGCGCGGGGCTGATCGCAGTGGGCGCGTTCGCGATGACGTTCGGCGCAGCGCGCGGCGGCCCGATGAAGCATGCCGTGGCGGGCCTGTTGCACCTCGCGTTCCATCCGCGCCAGGAGCGCTTTGCGGCCACGCGCGAGAGTTGGACCGGCAACGGCACGGCTACGCCGCCCACGGCGCTGAAGCTCCCCGACATCGAAGAGAAGCAGGAATACGGCGTGGCGAAACCCGTCGAGTTTCGCTGGAACCAGCTGCTGAGCTTCGACGCCTGCGTGCAGTGCGGCAAATGCGAGGCCGCGTGCCCGGCGTTCGCCTCCGGCCAGCCGCTCAACCCCAAGAAGCTGATTCAGGATCTCGTGGTCGGCATGGCGGGCGGCACCGATGCGGCCTATGCGGGCAGCCCCACGCCCGGCATCAAGGTCGGTCAACATGGCGGCGCGCCGCATGGGCCGATCGTTTCGGGCCTGATCGAAGCGCAAACGCTGTGGTCCTGCACCACCTGCCGCGCCTGCGTGCAGGAGTGCCCGATGCTGATCGAGCACGTGGATGCCATCGTCGATATGCGCCGCAACCAGACGCTGGTGCACGGCGAAGTGCCGGGCAAAGGCCCCGAGGTGCTTGCGAATCTGCGCGAGACGGGTACCGCGGGCGGCTACGACAAGGCGGCGCGCTACGACTGGTCGGTCGATCTCAACGCGCCTGTGGCGCAGCCGGGCAAGCGCGTGGACATACTCGTGGTGGCGGGCGAGGGTGCGTTCGACATGCGCTATCAGCGCACGCTGCGCGCGCTCGTGAAGGTGCTCAACAAGGCGGGCGTGAACTACGCGGTGCTGGGCGCGCGGGAAACCGACACGGGCGACGTGGCGCGCCGCCTCGGCGACGAAGCCACTTTCCAGCAGATGGCCAGGGAGATGATGGCGACGCTCGCCACGCTGGACTTCGCGCGTATCGTGACTGCCGATCCGCACGTCATGCACAGCCTGCGCAACGAGTACCGCGCGCTTGGCGGGCGTTACGAAGTGCTGCATCACACCACTTACCTCGCGGAACTCGCCGCGACCGGGCGCATCGCACCCAAGGCCGTGCAGGCGCTCACGGAAAAGCGCACGACGTATCACGATCCCTGCTACCTGGGCCGCTATAACGGCGAGACCGAAGCGCCGCGCAAGCTGCTCAAGACCATTGGCATCAAGGTCGTGGAGATGGACCGCAACGGCATGCGCGCACGCTGCTGCGGCGGTGGCGGCGGTGCGCCGCTCACCGATATCCCGGGCAAGCAGCGCATTCCCGACATCCGCATCGCCGACGCGCGCGCAGTCAATGCGGAGGTGGTCGCCGTGGCCTGCCCGCAGTGCACGGCGATGCTCGAAGGCGTGGTCGGCCCGCGGCCCGAAGTGCTCGACGTGGCCGAACTCGTGGCCGCCTCGCTGGAGTGAATCGATGAATACCCTTAAACGAATCGATCCGCGCCGCCCCTTCGTCGTCACGGCGGCGGGCCTCAAGCGCATCACGCTGGGGGCGGAGGGCAGCGCGGACGCGAGCGCCGCGCAATGGCTCGCGCAGCACGCGCACGCAAGCGCAGCGAAGCCACGCCGCGTGATGAGCCATCCAGATCATGTTCTGCTCGTGGTCGCGCACGCCGAACGCGGCGCGCTCGACGATCACGCGTGCCAGGCCGTTGCCGCCGCCGCACTGCTCGCCGATGCGCAAACCGAAGTGGCGTTGCTGGTGTTCGGTGAGCTGAAGGACGATGCCGGGGCGCTCGGCGTGGACAAGCTGATCGAACTGCCCGGGTTCGAGCGCCGCACGTTCGCGCCTGAAAGCGCGTTGCGCGCGCTGCAGGCCTGCGCGGCGGCGCTTGCGCCGAAGCACGTATTCCTGCCCGACAACGCCAGCGGCGACGGCGACCTCGGACGCCGCTATGCGGCCGCCGCCGGTGCGAGCGTGGCGACCCATGTGGTCGAGATCGATCCGAAGCATGTGGGCGTGTATGAACAGGCGAAGCGCGCATGGGCCGTGCGCTCGCTGCCCGATGTGATCCTCCTTGCGCCGAACGCGGTCGAGGCGAAGCTACCCTTCGTCGGCGCGGGCGAACGCCTCGCGGGCGATTTCATCCGGCCGGCTACCGACCTCGCATCGCCATACCAGGACCTGGGCCTCGAATCCATCGATGCTGCACAGGTTGCGCTCGAAGAAGCCGATTTCATCGTCTCCGCAGGCAACGGCGTAACCGACATTGCGGCGTTCGGGCGGCTCGCGGGCGCATTCGGCGCTGCCATCGGCGCGAGCCGCGTGGCGGTGGACAACGGCCACTTCACGCGCGACAAGCAGGTGGGCGCAACAGGCAAGACGGTCGAGGCGAGTGTGTATATCGCGTTCGGCATTTCGGGCGCCGTGCAGCACTTGCAGGGCATCAAGGACTGCCGCCATGTGATCGCCGTGAATCTCGACGGCAGTGCGCCGATTGCGAAGCGCGCGAACCTGACCGTGGTCGGCGACGCGCAAGGCACGATCGCCGCGCTGATCGAGCAGGTGCAAGCCGCACGCGCAAAGCCTGGCGGGGCGAGCGCCGTACGTGACGAAACGCATTCCGCAGGAGTCGCCGCATGAACGCACGCCATGATCCTCAACGCGGCATCGAGCGCATTGCCGTGCTCGTTTCGGCGGGGCGTCACCCCGTGAGCGGCACGCCGCGCTACAGCCGCAACGATGCGCTCGCGCTCGAGCTCGCGCGAACGCTGGCCGAACGGCATCACGCGCGTCTCGACGTGCTGCACGCAGGCGACGCCGCCGACCCCGCGCTCGCCGAATACCTCGCGCTAGGCGCGCACGAAGTGGAGGTGCTGGCCTGCGCGCTGTCCGGCGACGCGGCGCGCATGCTCGCCGAGCGCGTGCGCGGCTACGACCTCGTGCTGACCGGCACGCGCGCCGAGGGCGCGCACGACAGCGGCATGCTGCCGTACCGTGTGGCGGCCGCGCTGGGCGCGCCGATCGTGGGCGGCGCAGTCGACATCGACGTGGACGTCGCGACGCGCGCCGCCGTGGTGCGGCAGTTCCTGCCCAAAGGCCTGCGCCGTCGCGTGCAGACCACGCTGCCCGCAGTGATCGCCGTTCATCCGCTCGCGAACGCCCAGCCCCGTTACGCCTGTGCACGGCTGCGCGCGGGCGCGGTGCGGCCCGCAAGCGCAACACGCGCGAGCGGCGCCGAATCGACCGAAGCCTGCGCATGGACGGTCGGCCCGATCGAGCGTAAACCCGTGCGGCTGGCCGCGGCGGAGAAGCGCTCGGGCCACGCGCGCATGCTTTCGGCGACCACGACCGAAAGCCGGGGCGGCAACGTCGTAATTGAAGGGAGTTCGGTCGAAAAAGCACAAGTGATCCTCGCGTATTTGCGCGAGCATCAACTCATCGATTACTGATTTTGCTGGCCTGTCGGCAACGAACTGGGATGAAAAATCCGGAGCACACATGAAAGTAACGGCAGAGATTCGCGCGCTGATCGAGCGCCGCCAAGCGGGTTACAGCCTGGAGGCGCCTTTCTACCTGAGCGAGGAGATTTTCGCGCTCGATATGGAGACGATTTTCCGGCAACACTGGATCGAGGTCGCCACGGAAGCGGAAATTCCCGAACCGGGCGACTACGTGACCGTCGATCTGGCGGGCGACTCGATCCTGATCGTGCGCGACGACGACATGCAGGTGCGCGCGTTCCACAACGTCTGCCGGCACCGCGGCGCGCGCCTGTGCAACGAAGAGAAGGGGTCGGTGGGCAATATCGTTTGCCCGTATCACAGCTGGACCTACAACCTCACCGGCGCGCTGATGTTCGCCGAGCACATGGGCGAGCAGTTCGACCGCTGCAAGCACAGTCTCAAGCGCGTGCACGTGGAAAATCTCGCGGGCCTGATCTTCGTGTGTCTCGCCGAAGAACCGCCCGCCGACTTCGCGCTCATGCGCGCCGAGATGGAGCCGTACTTGCTGCCGCACGATCTGGCGGGCTGCAAGGTCGCCGCGCAGGTCGACATCGTCGAGAAAGGCAACTGGAAGCTCGTGATGGAAAACAATCGCGAGTGCTATCACTGCGTGGCGAATCATCCCGAGCTGACGATTTCGCTCTACGAGTACGGCTTCGGCTACGCGCGCACGGAAGCCAACGCCGAAGGCATGGACGCGTTCGAGCGCACCTGCAACGAGCGCGCGAAGCAGTGGGAAGCGATGGACCTGCCATCGGTCGAGATCGAAAAGCTTCTGGACGTCACGGGTTTTCGCACGCAGCGCCTGCCGCTCGACCGTTGTGGCGAGTCGCAAACGCTGGACGCGAAGGTCGCCTCGAAGAAGCTGCTCGGCGAGTTTCGCACCGCCGATCTCGGCGGCCTCTCGTTCTGGACGCAGCCGAACTCGTGGCATCACTTCATGAGCGATCACATCGTGTCGTTTTCCGTAATTCCGCTTTCCGCCGGTGAAACGCTCGTGCGCACGCGCTGGCTCGTTCACAAGGACGCGCGCGAAGGCATCGATTACGACGTGGAGAACCTCACCGCCGTGTGGAACGCGACCAACAACCAGGACCGCACGCTCGTGGAGTATTCGCAACGCGGCGCGGCGAGCAGCGCGTATGAACCGGGTCCGTATTCGCCGTACACGGAAGGGCTCGTCGAAAAGTTCTCGGCCTGGTATATCGGCCGCCTCGCCAGGCAGATTGGCGCATAACGCACACGCAAAGCGAAAAAAATGCGGCAAAGAGAGCGGAGTTTGACATGATGCGAGACGCGGCCCAATTCAATCCACTCGATCCCGGTGACAGCCGGGTGACGCGCCCGGCGTTCTGGGGCGCGCTGCCCGAGCGGTGGACGAGCGAGGTCGAGGAGACCCTCGTGTGCTGCCACGTATGGCAGGAAACGCACGACGTGAAGAGCTTTTTCCTGCGCTCGCCGCAGGGCCGCACATTCTCGTTCGAGCCGGGGCAGTTCCTTACGCTCGAACTCGAGATCGACGGCGAGGCCATCAACCGGTGCTATACGATTTCGTCGTCGCCCGCACGGCCTCATACCATTTCCATTACGGTCAAGCGCGTGCCGGGCGGCAAGGTGTCGAACTGGCTGCACGACAACCTGCGCCCGGGCGTTTCACTGCGTGTGCTCGGGCCGGCCGGCGAATTCACGTGTGCACGTCACGCCGCACCGAAGTATCTGTTTCTTTCCGCGGGGTCCGGCGTCACGCCGCTGATGTCGATGAGCCGCGCGCATCACGATCTCGCGGAGGACCGCGATATCGTTTTCGTGCACAGCGCCCGCACCCCCGACGACATCATCTTCGCGCGCGAACTGGAACTGATCGCTTCGAGCCGCGCGAATTTCCGCACGTCGTTCGTCTGTGAAAGAGTGGGCGCGCGCACCGACTGGTCGGGCGTGACGGGCTTTCTCTCCCTGCCGCTGCTGAAGCTGATTGCCCCGGACTTCATGGAGCGCGAGATCTTCACCTGTGGGCCCGCGCCCTACATGAAAGCCGTGCGCGATCTGCTCGACGAAGCCGGCTTCGCGCGCGAACGCTACCACGAAGAGAGTTTTTCGTTCGAAACGCTTACGACGCAAGCCGAGGCGCCGGTGGAGCAGCCGCCGGCGGAATCGTCCGCCGAAACGGCCAGCTTCAAGATCACCTTCGCGAAGAGCCGCCGCGAGATTCAATGCGGCACACACCAGACCGTGCTCGATGCCGCGCGCCAGGCTGGCGTGCGCCTGGCTTCCTCGTGCAGCCAGGGCATGTGCGGAACCTGCAAGGTCAAGCTCGTTTCGGGGCAGGTGGATATGAAGCATAGCGGCGGCATACGCCAGCGCGAAATCGATCAGGGCATGGCGCTGCTGTGCTGCTCGAAACCGCTGTCCGACCTCGTCGTCGACAAATAGCGCGCGCGTCGCGCAACGACAAGAACACGTCGTAAATCGACGTTAGCGGCAGATTGTGGCGGGCGAATCTGCATAGGCACGGGGCGCTTGCCCATATCACAGGAGATCGACCATGAAGCTGACTGCAAAACTTGTTTGGACCGGTGTGTTATCGGCGATGATGTGCTTGAGCGCCCCGGCGTTTGCCGACGGCAAGCCGACCTTGAAGATCGGTTATGTCGAAGGCTGGGACGACAGCGTCGCGACCTCCAACGTGGCCGCGCGCATCATCGAGAAGCGCTATGGCTATCCGGTGCAGCTCGTGCCCGTGGCCGCGGGCATCATGTGGCAGGGCGTGGCGCGCGGCGACCTCGACGCGACGCTTTCCGCCTGGCTGCCCGTCACACAGGGCGCGTACTGGGCGCAATTCAAGGACAAGGTGGTCGACCTCGGCACGAACTTCCCGGGCGCGAAGATCGGCCTCGTGGTGCCCGACTACGTGAGCGCGAAGAGTATCGCCGATCTCAACGCGGACAAGTCGGCGTTCGGCGGCCGCATCGTCGGCATCGACGCCGGCGCGGGCGTGATGCGCAAGACCGACGAGGCCGTCAAGCAATACGACCTCAGCTACAGCGTGATGCCGAGTTCGGGCAGCGCGATGACGGCTGAGCTGGCGCGTTCGGTGGGGTCGAAGAAACCGGTGATCGTCACGGGCTGGACGCCGCACTGGATGTTCGCCAAGTACAAGCTGCGCTTCCTCGACGATCCGAAGAACGTCTACGGCGCCGCGGAGCACGTGGACAACGTGGCCAACCCCGAACTCGAAAAGAAGGCCCCGCAGGTGGTCGCGTTCCTGAAGAGCTTCCAGTGGAAGCCGGGTGAGATCGACAGCGTGATGCTCGCGATCCAGAACGGCGAGAAGCCCGATGCCGCGGCCGACACGTGGATCGCCGCGCATGGCGATCGCGTGAATGCCTGGGCAGGCACGCAGTAATCGCAGGCAAACAACGGCAGGGGGCCCGAAGCGGCCCCGCCAGACCCGTGCCCGCTACGGGCCGCGCGCTGCGATTGTGCTTATGCAGCATGTCATTTTTCTGATGCGGCGCCGTGTCGCTTTTGCGCAAGCGTCTGTCGCAATTCGCCATCCCGGCAGGGTTTTTTCTGGCAACCATGTAGACGTACCGTGCGGGCCGGCGCCTGCCGTTCGAGGAGACGGAGTCGATGAAATCCCCCAAGATCGTGGTCGATGGATTATGCAAGGTGTTCGGACCCAACCCGAAGCTTGCACGTGAGCTGCTCGCAAAGGGCGCGACGAAAGACGAGCTGTTCGCGAGGACCGGCTATGTGCTCGGTGTGAACAATGCCTCGTTCGAGGTGCACGAGGGCGAAATTTTCGTGCTGATGGGGCTGTCCGGCTCGGGCAAGTCCACGCTGATCCGGCTCATCAACCGGCTCGTGGAGCCGACGGCCGGCAAGGTCATCATCGACGGGCGCGATATCGCGGCCGTGCGGCGTTCGGAACTGGTCTCGCTGCGCCGCACCGACATGAGCATGGTGTTCCAGTCGTTCGCGCTCATGCCGCAGCGCAGCGTGCTCGCGAATGCCGCGTTCGGACTCGAAGTGGCGGGCGTGGGCCGCAAGGAGCGCGAGCGGCGCGCGCTGGCCGTGCTGGAACAGGTGGGCCTCGCGGCGTTTGCGCAGAAGCTGCCCGCCGAGCTTTCGGGCGGCATGCAGCAGCGCGTGGGCCTCGCTCGCGCGCTCGCAGTGAATCCTTCGCTCATGATCATGGACGAAGCGTTCTCCGCGCTCGATCCCCTCAAGCGCAAGGAAATGCAGAACGTGCTGCTGCAACTGCAAAAGGAGCAGCGCCGCACGATCATGTTCGTTTCGCACGACCTCGAAGAGGCGCTGCGCATTGGCAGCCGCATCGCGATCATGGAAGGCGGGCGCATCGTACAGATCGGCACGCCGCAGGAAATCATCAGCAATCCTGCCG
The DNA here is from genome assembly GCF_000739775.1 of Paraburkholderia heleia NBRC 101817. Taxonomy (GTDB): domain Bacteria; phylum Pseudomonadota; class Gammaproteobacteria; order Burkholderiales; family Burkholderiaceae; genus Paraburkholderia; species Paraburkholderia heleia. Next base: position 188,173 of record NZ_BBJH01000003.1, read on the forward strand.
ATGACTATGTGCGGGCGTTCTTCGATGGCGTGGATACGAGCCGCTATCTCACCGCCGGCGACCTCATGCAGCGGGAAGCCGTGCCGCTCATCCGCTCGCTCGACGCAAAGAGCGTGGCCTCTTCGCTCAACGGCAGCGCCGACTACGCGTTCGTGCTGGACGCGCAGCGCCGCATCAGCGGTTTCGTCACGCGCGATGCGATAGGCGCTGCGCAGCCATCGCTGAAGCAGGTCGAATGCATTGCGCTTGGCACGCCGCTGGAGCAAGTGGTCTCGCGCGTGTGCGCGAACACGACGGCGCTGCCCGTGGTCGACGACGAAGGCCGCTATTGCGGCTCCATCGATCAGGCCGCCGTCCTGAAGGTCATTACGCGTAATCGAGGTGCTGCTCATGTCTGAGATCATTCCCATCGGCCAGTGGGTCGATCAGTCGGTTCATTATCTGCTCGACCACGATGCCAACAGCTTCGACGCCGTCGGCAAGGCAATCGAGGGTTTTGCCGCGCTCGTCGAGCACGGCTTGCAGGCCATTCCCATGTGGGCGCTCATGGCGTTCTTCATCGCAATCGGCCTGTGGCGTGTGGGCTGGCGCTTCGCGATCTTCGTCACGTGCTCGCTATTGCTGATCTACGCAACAGGCTTCTGGGACCAGACCGTCGTGACGCTCGGCCTCACGCTCTCGTCAACGGTGATCAGCCTCTTGATCGGCATTCCGCTTGGCATCTGGACGGCGAAGAGCAAGCTCGTGCAAACCATCGTGCGTCCCATTCTCGACCTGATGCAGACCATGCCGGCCTTCGTCTATCTGATTCCTGCCGCGATGCTGTTTGGTCTCGGCCGCGTGCCCGGCATTCTGTCCACCGTGATCTTCGCCATGCCGCCTGCCGTTCGCCTCACGAGCCTCGGCATCAAGCACGTGAACCGCGAGATCGTCGAAGCGGGGCAGGCGTTCGGCTGCACGCCATGGCAACTGCTGTACAAGGTGCAGTTTCCCAATGCGCTGCCGTCCATCATGCAAGGCGTGAACCAGACCATCATGATGGCGCTTTCCATGGTCATCATCGCTTCGATGGTGGGCGCGGGCGGACTTGGCAACGACGTGCTCGCGAGCATTCAGCGGCTGGATATTGGCCTCGGCTTCGAAAGCGGACTTTCCGTTGTGCTGCTCGCCATCATCCTCGACCGGATTACTGAGAGCTTTGGCCGGGCGCCGGGCGTGGTGAAAGCGCCGCTGTTCTCGGGGCTCAGGCAACTGATGCGCGTGCGTCCCGCGGTCGTAGAGGCGTAAGCGTCGTCATTGCACCATCAACCGCCGTTCCCGAGGAGCGCAATGTGACGACCGACATCGTCGTGCCCGAGCCCGAAGTGCGCACGGCATCGTCTCTCCGGCATTTCGGCTTCCTGACGTTGCAGAACTTTTCGATGATCGCGTTTTCCAGCGCGGTCGAGGTTCTGCGCATGGCGAACTACGTGGGGCGTGCGGACCATTACCGCTGGTCGATCTACTCGCTCGACGGTACACCGGCCCGCGCGAGCAACGGCATCACAGTGCGTCCCGCGCAGGCGCTGGACCCGGCATGTCTGCCCGACGTGCTGATTGTGTGCGGCGGCATTCGCATTCGCGAGATCATGAACGAAGGCGTGCGCGCCGCGCTCGCCATGGTGGCGCAGCAGGGCGTGCCGCTTGGCGGCATCTGCACCGGAGCTTATGCGCTGATGGCCAGCGGGTTGCTGGACGGCTATCGCTGCGCCGTGCATTGGGAAGATCTCACGGTCCTGCACGAAGAGTTTCCGCGCGTGCGGTTCGCCGACGAACTATTCGTCGTCGATCGCGACCGGCTCACCTGCACGGGCGGCACGGCGCCGCTCGACCTGATGCTCGAACTCGTTGGCGCGCGCCTTGGGCAAAGTCTTGCCGCCAAGGTATCGGAACAGTTCATTCTCGAGCGGATTCGCGGCTCGACCGATCTGCAGCCTATTCCCGTGGATGCGCGCGTGGGTTTTTCGCGCGCGGAGCTGGTGGAAGTCGTGCGGTTGATGGAGGCGAATATCAAGGAGCCGCTGTCGCTGGAAGAACTCGCGCGGCTCGTTCGGCTTTCGCAACGGCATTTGCAGCGGATGTTCAAGGCGTATCTGAACGTTTCGCCTACGCATTATTACTTGACGTTGCGGCTGAAGCGCGCTCGGGAATTGTTGCGTACGACCGATACTTCGATTTCGCGTGTGACCGCTATTTGCGGGTTTAATTCGCCTTGCCATTTTAGTAAGGCGTATCGGGTGCAGTTTGGGCATGCGCCGAGTCATGAGCGGCGTGGCTCGGAGTGAGTTTTTTGCTTTTTGTTTTTTTGCCTTTTCTTGAATTTGCGTCGGGACGCGGGCGTTGCCCCTGTGCGGGGCGGCACCTACTTTCTTTGCGGCGGCCAGCGGCAAAGAAAAGTAGGCAAAAGAAAGCCGCTCACATCGCCAGCGCCTGCCACAGTTCACCTCTGGCCGTTATCGCCAGTGGCTCCGGAGCGTCTGTCACCTCGCACCATTCTCGTTAGTGACAAAGGGATCATCCGTTCCCGCTGCTCGCTACGCGCGCAGCGGCCGGGCCTGCAAGGCTAAAATTGCCCAACGCCCATAAACTGAAAATCCCCTCTCAAACCTTTGCCAGACAAGGCTTTGACGGTGCGTGTGGCGAGTCTCGACGTGCTGGGAGCGTGGTCAATCCGGGTGGCATTTACGCCGACTGGCGTCGCGTAAAGATCTGCTCGATCTGACGTGTACGCTCATCCGCACTGCACTGGAACGGCATGGCGAGATCGCCGCGATGACGGCTGAGGGCAAACGCGACGATCTGCCAACGCATCCGGCCGATCACGCCACGCGCCGACTGCCCGCCCTCAAGCGGCTGCGCACAATAGCGCTGAACGGCCTTGCGCGAGTCGACGCCTGCGTACCACGCGCGCAATGCGGATAGGCTCGCAGGGGCAGGAAATGACAGGGAAACCGGATCGATCAGCATCCTGCCATTGCAGGCAACGAAATGATCGCGGTGAACCGGCTGGGTGTGACGCGATTTGCGAAAGGTGAGTTTTATCGGGAAACAAGTGCATATTGCTAATAACACTTAGCGACACACCCGCCGTGTTGAGGCACATCAACCTGCTTACCCCGCATGCGCGATAAGCTTGCCAGCGCTTCGCATTCGTTCAATCCTCGCTGACCAAGGATCAATAGAATGCCTATTCCGGCTTATATGTGGCTTAAAGACGATGGCGGTTCCGATATCAAAGGTCCGTCACTGTTCAGGGACGTGTGGGAAGTATCGAAGTGGTTGGTTTTAGCCATGGCCTGAATCTGCCCGTCGATAGTAGCACCGGGAAAATTACCGGAGCCCGTTCTCATTCATCAATGCGCATTGAGAAAGAATTCGATGCCGCAAGCCCTTATCTATACAAGGCCGTAGCGAAAGGGCAGACCCTGAAGTCGGCTGAACTGAAGTGGTACAGGATTAACCACGCGAGTCAGGAAGAAGTGTACTTCATCATGCTGATCGAAGGGGGTGAAGATTACCGGCGTTAACCCCGGCATGGCGAACGCAAAATCCAGTGACTCACAAACCAATCATATTGAACTGGTGTCACTGATGTACGATCGCATCACATGGCATTATACCGATGGCAATATCCAATTCACCGATGACTGGAATGAGCGATAGTTAATATGTCGAATCCATACGCGGCGGAACGGGGCATCCCGAGCGCTCCGCTTTGTGCCAGGTCGAGCATTTCGTTACGGTTTAACGGGCGGTTCCTGACCATGATTGGTCCGGGAGGGCGAGCCTATGCTGCCGTTTCAGGTCGCCCCACTGACGGGGGTGCGTTTGATTATTCTCTTGCCAGACAACACGAGAGCCGCACAGGACCAATTCCCGAGGGACAGTATTGGGTTAAGCCGTCGCAGATGTGGACGAACCACTGGTACAACCTCGCGCCGCTTGCGGCATGGGGAGATCACCGGCTCACGATTCACGTTTTACCAGGCACGCAAACCTATGGTCGTGGCGGATTTTTTATCCATGGCGGCACTCATGCAGGACGCGCAGGCTGCATCAACCTGCACGCCCGAATGGAAGACTTTGTTCGCGTTTTGAAAGACGTAACCGCTGGGTCGCCAGATTGCTATATTCCCCTGACTGTTCAGTACTGATATGGCAAAAAATCGATCTGTTCATGTGCTTTGCGGAGCGGCCTTACTTATTTTTCTGGGATTGGTCATCACATTCAACGTGATCAATTTTGGCGAAGCCTATGGCAGTGGCCCCCCGTATTATTCACGAACAACGAACATGGATAAATGGTCCAGCCCGTTACCACTATTGACGGTGGTCGATGCTGTCTCGGTATTGGCAATTGTTTTGTGTTTCTACATGCTGAGACGAAAAGATTGAAGGCGTGAATAACGAAACCCACCCTTGGGCAAGACATCACCCGCCGCTCAATAGCCATCAGCACTCTTGTTTGACGCGTGAGCTTCCGGTGCAATGGGTTTTCGTAAGCAGAACTCATGACCTCGCAATCCGTCCGCACACATTTCCCCGGACTGCCGGATGCAGGCAGAAGCAGATACTCACACGCCGGACCGTTCACACCGCCTGTCGATCTTCACCCGGCAGGAGATCGACGATCTCTACGGTTTGCCGCGTTTCAGCGACGAAGATCGTCTGACGTACTTCGAGCTGGACAAGCCGGAATCGCGCGCGATCCGGGCGCGCACGGTACCCATTGCCGTTCACGTGGCGTTGCAACTCGGGTACTTCAGGGCGAAGCGTCAGTTCTTCGATTACGAACTGGAAGCCGTGCAGGACGATCTGCAGTATATCGTGTTGCGAGGCATAGTCTCTCCTTGAGAGCATCATATGCCTTGAACACGAAATTACTGACACCCCCGCGAAAACAAGAAAAGCCCAACCCGCGGGGACCCGCAAAAACAAAGAAACCCGCACCACCCCATCAATGCAGCGAAGTACTGACAGTCCCCCCTTCCGCCTCCTGGCCGCCGAGAAGCGGCTCATTACGCAATAGCGCATCAAGATCCGCCAACTGCACAGAATCCTGCCCACTCCGCTGCGCGCGAAACATAACAGGCGGCATCCCGAACTGCTTACGAAACTCACGCCCAAGATGCGAAGCATCCGAAAACCCGCAACTCGAAGCAATATCGGCAACGGTGCGGTCCGAACTCGTGAGCAGCCAGGCGGCTGTGCGCAGGCGCAAGGCGTTGGCGAACGCGCGCGGACTCTTGCCCGTTTCCGCCTTGAAAAGGCGTTCGAGCTGCCGTGGCGAGAGGTTCAGCTTGCAGGCCAGTTCCTCCAGCGGCACGTTACGCCCGACTTGCTGCTCGATCAACAGGACGGCGCGCTTGACCTTCGGATGCGTGGCGGGCTCGAGGCCGGGCGGGTGAGGTTGGGGCGCATTGCCCTTCTGCATTTCGCCGACCAGTAAAATGCGCAGCGCCTTTTGTACCGTCGCGTGGTCGAAATGGCGCAGCAAAATGGCGGCGGCGACGTCGATGGACGCGCGCCCGCCCGAACAGGTAATGCGGCGGCGGTCGATCGCGAACAGACGGTCCGCCACGATGGCGTCGGCATTGACGTTGGGGAAGCGCTCGATGAAGTCCCAATAGTGGAACCAGCTCACGCAAATACGATGACCGTCGAGCACGCCGGCGCGCATCAGCGCGAAAACACCCGTGCAGATTCCGACGACTGTCGTCTCGCCGCTGGCCGCGCGGCGGACGTACTGCAGCGTAGCTTCGCTTGCGTGCGGGCCGGAATGGAGCAGTCCGCCCACGACCACGAGATAGTCGACCGGTTCCGCATCGGCAAAGGTTTCCCACGGTGCGATCTGGATGCCGCAGCTGGCACGCACGGGCGCGAGCGTTTCGCCGATCACGCGCCACGAGCAGCGCACGGGCTTGCTGTAGTCGCCTTCGTCGGCGGACAGGCGCAGCATGTCGACGAAACCGGAAAACGCGGTCAGCGTGAAGTTCGGCAGCAGCACGATGCCGAAGCGGATGCGCTCCTTGGGGGCGGCGTCGACGGAAACGGCGGTGGCGAGTGTGTCGGACATGGAGGCACAGGATAGCGGCGATGCGGTTTCAGTCAAGCTTCCCCGATATGACACCGAGGCGCTTGTCGTTTTCCGCCATCGATCTTCGCAAAAGCGAAATCTCGAAGGAATACACGCCGCATGGCGGCGCGGTTCCGCCGCCCTGGCGGGTTCGTTCTAGCAGCGCCGCCGCCGCTTTGGTCAACTCGTCAGTGGGCACATGGCCCACGCCGCCCCCCATCCACGAGACCTGCCGTCATGCCGCGCACCGCAACTGTCGAACTCAACAAACGCGCCGGTCACGGCGATGCCGAAGCCGCGCTCGCCTTGCTGGAGCAGAGCATGGCGCGCGGGCACGGGCGTATCGGGTTGCTGCGCTATCTGCAGGCGCGTTGCGTGGGCGCGCCGCTCGCGCGGCGGCATCACGACTATGCCGAGCGGGTGGCGAGCAGGATGAGCGAGGGCGCGTTCGCGGCGCTGGTCGCGCAGGCGCAGCGCCGCCACAGCATGGCGGCGTGAATGCCTACGCGCTCGCTCACAGCACGACGGTGCGGCCGTCGTTGATGAAGACCCGGCGCTCGAGAAATACCCGCACGGCGCGCGCGAGCGTCACGCATTCGACATCGCGCCCGACGGCCAGCAGACGCTCGGGGTTCAGCGAGTGGTCGACCCGCTGCACCTCCTGCTCGATGATCGGGCCTTCGTCGAGATCGTCGGTGACGAAGTGCGCCGTTGCGCCGATCAGCTTGACCCCGCGCACGTGCGCCTGGTGATACGGGCGCGCGCCCTTGAAGCCGGGCAGGAACGAATGATGGATGTTGATGGCGCGGCCGGCCAGCTTCTGGCTAGTTTCATCGGAGAGAATCTGCATGTAGCGCGCGAGAATCAGCAGCTCCGAACCGGTCGAGGCGAACAGGTCGAGGATGGCGTTTTCCTGTTCGCGCCGCGTTTCAGGCGTAACGGGAAGGTAGTGAAACGGCAGGTCGTGCTGCTTTGCGAGCGGTTCGAAGTCGCGGTGATTCGAGGCAATGCCCACGATGTCCATCTGCAGCTCGCCCATGCGCCAGCGAAACAGCAGGTCGGCCAGGCAGTGTTCGAGCCTGGACACCATGATGAGCACTTTGGGCCGCACCCGCAGGTCGTGAATGGCCCAGGTCATTTCATGCTTGCGCGCGACGCTCGCGAACTCGTCCCTCAGGCCCGCGAGATCGAAGCGCTCGCCCGCGCCGGCCTGCACGACCTCGTGAAAGACGCAGCGCAGGAAGAAGCGTGTGCTGATGTCGTCGTCGAACACCGTGAGTTCGTCGATATAGCCGCGGTGCGCGTCGAGAAAGCCGGCGACCGCGGCAACCTGCCCGGCGGCGGCAGGGCAGGACAGCGTGAGCACGTAGCGGTGCTGCGGGTTGTCTGTGGGCATGCGCGTTCTCCTCGTGTCGTAGTGCGTCCGCTGCGACTTGCGCTTCGTGCCGCGGCGCTGGCTTGATGGCGCAAGTAAGCCATCAATCGGCGCGCGGCACATAGAACCCACGCGCTGTATCGCGAGAATGAATTCGCCAACCGGGCGACACGCCTGCGCGGACGCATCGCCAACATGAAGCAGGTCGCTTTCTCCCCGTTGGCTGTCGTATTCCTGCTATCCGCCGCTTTTTTCTTCGGCAAGCATGGGGCTGTGGATAATCTGGAGCGGAGATGGAGAGTTACCTGGGGCTGCAGGCGAGCGCGTTGAACGGGCAGCGTGCCGCGCTTTTTCGCGTGCGCACAGCGGTCGCCGACGTGTATATGTCGGTGAGCCGCTCGAACTACGGCAACGAGGAACGGGCCGTGGTCGAAGTGGATTGCACACGCCTCTTGAAGCTCTGGCGGGACGGGCCGCGCGGCGAGCACGCCGGGCTCGCAAACGGAACGCCGCAGACCTGGCGCGCCGACCCGCGCTTCGAACTGGCGGCCGAGAGTTTCAGCTTCGGCGAGCAAGATCCCGTGCCGCTTGCGGAAGTCAGATGCCCGGCGAGCGCCGCCGTACCGTACGTTGCATTTACGGATGGTGTGATGCGGACCCTCTGGCTAGCCGCTTACGCGGCAAAGTCCTTTCCGGTGGAATGCGGCGTGAACGACGCCGAGGCGCTGCGGCACCTGGCTGGCACCGCTGGCGGCCGCTGGTTCAGCGTTGCCGAACTCGTTCCGCCGCAAATCGCTTGAGCCCGGGAATGGGGCGGTACCATCAGTGCGCGAGCGTCCATATGAGCGACACGGAAAAGGCGCCCACCACGACGGACGCGCAGCGCTGGAAGTGCGCAGGGCGAATGAACGGCGCACGGCCGTTGCGCGGCGCCGCGCCAATGGCGATCCACGTCAGGCCAATGGGAATCAGCAAGACCGCGAAGATCGCCATGGCCTGGAGCCACGTGATGACGCTCGCGAACGCCACGGGCGGAAAAATCGAACCGGCGAACAAAATGGCCTTGGGATTGAGCACCGTGGCGCTGAACAGCGTGCGCGTGCCGACCACGCCCCTGGCGGACGTTTCGAGCGAGTTCGCCGTGAACCAAAGGCGCAAGGCGAGCCACGCCAGATAGAGGCTGCTGGCCACGCGCAGCACCTTTGGCAGCCAGCCCAGCGATTGCGACGCATGGGTGAAGCAAAGCCCCCAGAGGGTAATCGACACCAGGTAGCCGGCCAGTTCGGCTGCGGTCAGATGCGCGGAGCGCCGCAGGCCCTGCCGCAAACCGGCGGCGGCCAGCAGGGTGTTGGTCGGTCCCGGCATCAGCAGCACGATCGCGCAGCCCGAGACCATCAGCCAGATAGTGGAATGGGAAAGCATGGGGGCGGAGGGAGATAGAGGGCCGGATTATTGGAAGCTGACTGTAGGGCGATATGGCAGTCAGTGACTAAAACTGCCCCGCGGTGCCCGCATTCTACGGCTTGCGCCGATGTATATCCTTATTTCGACCGCGTCCGGCGCCCTAAACTATCGACCGATATTCGTCGGGCCGAGAGCGGCATTTGCCGTGGCAAATGTGTGCTTATGTCACGCGCCTAAATGATTGATTTCAATGCATCACTTGATGCATATCAAATTATTCAGAATTATTTCGTGCTTCACCCTAAATAGTTTGCGACATCTGCCGTTAAAGTACGCACGAGAACTTTGCCCAGAATATTTGCGGGCCGAGGAAAAATAAACATACGCCGTTCGGGGTCGAGAGCCCGCCCTCTGCGGCCGCCGTTATCGTCAACCCCTATGCCCGATTTGTCGTGGACCATGCCCGTGGCGCGCTGGTCCTTCTGGTTTTCCGCATCGGATAGTTTGCCTGAGGTTGCGTTCGTCGATCCGATGATGCGCCGCCGCCTGAGCGCGCTTTCGCGGATGGCGCTGAAGGTGGCGGGCGACTGCGTCGATGCGCAAACCAGGGCACGCGTGATTTTCGCATCGCGCCACGGCGAGTTGCGCCGCACGACGGACATTCTGCGCGACATCGAGGCATACAAGCCCGTTTCGCCGAACGCGTTCAGCCTTTCCGTGCTCAATGCGATGACGGGGCTATTCGGCATCGTGCGGGGCGACCGTTCGCCGGCTACTGCCCTCTCGGCCGGCGCGCAGACACTGGGCTACGCACTGCTCGAAGGCCATGCGCTGCATAGCGAAGACCCCGGCAGTCCGGTATTGGTCGTCTACGCCGACGAACCCGCCGATGCGCGCTATGGCGCGGTCGAGCAGGAAGTGCAGCGCGGCGCGTTCGCGCTGCTGATCGATGCGGGCGAGGCTCCGCAAGGCCGGCTCGCGTGCTCTGTCACAGAAAGCAAACAGGGTTCGGCAGCACAGGCACGCGCATTCGCTACGCAAAGCGAAGCGCTGCATCACTGCCTGAGCGGCGGCGAAAGCGCTGCGTGGCAGGGCAGCGGCGGAACATGGCAATGGAGCTGGCATGTCGGCCCGGCTTGATTACGGCTGGCGGCTCTTCGCCACTGGCTTCAGCTTCGCGTTGTTCGGCGCGTGCGGGTTGCTTTTCTCGGTGATCGTCTTTCCGCTGGCTTCGGTCTGGCCGCGTCGCGCTTCGCGGCAACGCACCGTCACCACCCTCATTCACTGGTTTTTCCGCTCGCTCGTGGCCGCGTTGCAGCGCGCAGGCGTCATGAAGCTCGACGTGGCCGGCGCGAACGCACTGCGCTCGGGCGCACCGGCCATCGTCGTCGCGAACCATCCCACCTACCTCGACGTGATGGTGCTGCTCGCGCTCACGCCATCGGCCTGTTGCGTCGTGAAGAACGCGCATTGGCGCAACCCGTGCCTCTGGGGCATCGTGCGGGCGGCCGAGTACGTGAGCAACGCCGATCCCTCGGGCTTCGTGCAGGACTGCGCGCGCCAGCTCGCAAACGGCTACAGCATGATCATTTTTCCCGAAGGCTCGCGCAGCCCCGCGCCGAATCGCCTGCACGCGTTCTCGCGCGGCTTCGCGCATACGGCGCTAGAGGCCGGCGCGCCGGTTCTGCCCGTGCTCATGCACTGCGATCCGCCAGTCTTCACCAAGCAGATGCGCTGGTATCACGTTCCGCAGCGCCCCTTCCGCATGACCGTGAACGTGCTGGCGCCCATCGGCGTCCAGCCGCTCGCGCCGCGCGACATGCCCTCCGCGCTCGCCGCGCGCAACGTCACGCGCACCATCGAGGCGCAAATCACACAGCACCTGTTTGACTATGGATACTTTAAAACTGGAAATTAAGCGTCTCCTGATCGAGGCGCTCGATCTCGAGCATCTCACGCCCGCCGATATCGACGACGACGCGCCGCTGTTCGACACCGACGGTGTGGGGCTCGACTCGATCGACGCGCTGGAGATCGGCATCGTGCTGCGCCAGCACTATCGACTGGGCATCAACGCCGACGACGAAAACGTGCGCGGCTACTTTCGCTCGATTAACACGCTCGCGGCGCTCGTCGCGGGCCACGCAAACGAAAACAAGGCGCTGGAAGCCACTGCAGGGAAGGGGGATTGAACCATGAGCGAAGCTGAAATTCTCGACCGTATCCGCGAAATCTTTCACGAGAACTTCGATATCGATCCGGCGCGCGTCACGCCGGAGGCGCACCTGTTCGAGGAACTGGATCTGGACAGCATTGACGCCGTCGATCTGGCCATCAAACTCCAGGAAATGACGGGCCGCCGCATCAAGCCGGAAGAGTTCAAGCAGGTGCGCACTGTGGGCGACGTGATCACCGCGGTCGAGGCGCTGCTCGTGACGCCGGCTTGAGGCGATTCGTGACGGTGCTTCGCGGGCACGGCCCGGCTGAGCCTGCCGCGGCAGGCGAAAGCAACATGGCAGGCGGCCGCGCACGCAGCAAGTGGAGACTGCTTGCCGGTGTCGCCTACCCGGTCGTGATCCTCTGTGCCTGGCGCTGGGATTCGCCGCGCTGCGTGGGCTTGTTGCTGCTCGTGCTGCTCTGGATGCAGCGCGTGGCCGGCACGGGCGCGCTCGCAGCAACGCTGCGCAAGCTCACGCCGGTGGACTGGGCCGTGGCCGTCACGCTCAATGTCGCCTCGGTGGCCATCGTCATCACCAATAGCGAACGGCTCGTGCGCCTGTATCCCTCGCTCGTGAACCTCGGGCTGCTCGCCGCCTTCGGCGCGACCCTCGCGAAGGGTCCGTCGATGGTCGAAAAATTCGCACGCCTGACCTATCCCGATCCGCCCGCGCACATCGTGCGTTATACGCGCCGCATTACGCAGCTCTGGTGTGTGTTTTTCGCTTTGAACAGCGTGTTTTCTGCCTGGACGGCGCTTGCCTGGCCCGCTCGCACCTGGTCGCTCTACAACGGCATGCTCGCCTATGTGATCATCGGCGCGTTGCTCGCCGGCGAGTTCGTCTGGCGCACATGGATCATGCTGCCGCGTGCTGCGCGACGGGAGGCGGCGTGATCGCATTGCACGAGCTGCTTGTGACGCGTTGCCGTGAGCCGCGCAGCGTGGTGTGCGTCGATGGCGCCAACGCAACGGATTTCGCTACGTTCCGTGCGCATGCGCTTGGCATTGCGGCGCGCATGCGCACGCGGCCGGGCCAGCGATTCGCGCTATGGAGCGACAACTTGTATACGTTCGCCTGCGCTTTGTTCGGACTGCTCGTGGCCGGCAAGGTGCCGGTGATTCCGGCGAACGCGACGCCTGGCTATCTCGCCGAACTAGGCGACGCGTACGACACGGTCCTCGACGAGCACACGCTTGCCGCGTGGTGTGCCGATACCCCTGTGATTCAGCCCGTCGAGCCCGGCATGACGGTCGACGCGAACGCATTGCTCACGCTCTTCACGTCCGGCAGCAGCGGCACGCCGAAGCCTGTGCACAAGACGCTCGCACAGTTCGACGCCGAAGTGCATACGCTGGAAGCCGCGTGGGGCGCGCTGCTGGGCAACGCGGTCGTGCTCGCGAGCGTGCCGCATCACCACATTTACGGGCTGCTGTTCCGCGTTTTCTGGCCACTGGCCGCGGGCAGGCCGTTCGCTCGCACGACCTGTGCCGACCCGGCGCAATTGCAGGCGCGTATTGCCGAATGTGCGGCGCACCGTGACTCGACGGTCGTCGTCTCGACACCTGCGCAGCTCTCGCGCTGGCCCGATCTGCCAGGGTTCGCGGCGCTCGGTCCGGCGCCGCGCGCATTCTTCTCGTCGGGCGGCCCGCTGCCGCTCGACACGGCGAAGCAATACGCTGCCACGTTCGGCGCTGCGCCGCTGGAGATCTACGGCAGCACGGAGACGGGTGGCATCGCCTGGCGCAACCAGAACGACGTTCAGGCGTGGACGCCCATGCCGGGCGTCGCCGTGCGCGCGGGCGCAACGGAAGAAGGCGGCGCGCTCGAAGTGCGTTCGCCGCACCTCGGCCACGACGGCTGGCATCGCACCGACGACAAGGCGGCGTTCGACGGGCACGGCCGCTTCGTGCTGCAAGGGCGTCTCGACCGCGTTGTCAAGGTCCACGGCAAGCGGGTGTCGCTCAGCGAGATGGAGAGCAAACTGCTGCTCCATTCCGGCGTTGCCGAAGTGAGAACCGTGCTGCTCGAAGGCGCGTCGCGCGAGCGCATCGGCGCGCTCGTGGTGCTCTCCGCGCAGGGCCGCCAAACGCTGCGCCGCGATGGCCGCGCTCTGCTCCTGAAAGCGCTGCGCCGCCACCTCGCCGCCTGGTTCGACGCGGTCGTTCTGCCGCGTCACTGGCGCATTCACGGCGCGCTGCCAGTCGACTCGCGCGGCAAGATTCAGGCGCAAGCGGTCGCCCGCGCGTTCGCGGCAAGCGTTGAAGGGTTCGAGTTGCTCGCGCAATTCGACGACGCGCAAGGGCGGACGGTCGAATTGCGTGTGCCGCACACGCTCGTTCATTTCGCGGGCCACTTTCCGGGGCTGCCGATTCTGCCGGGCGTGGTGCAGGTGGACTGGGCGATGCGTTTTGCGCGCGACTGGGTGCCCGGCGTGCGCTCGCTCGCCTCGGTCGATCAACTGAAATTCACGATGCCCGTACCGCCGGGCGCGCTGCTCAAGCTCGATCTCGAGCATGACGCTGCGCGCCGGCGCGTAGCGTTCGCGTGGCGCGTTGGCGAGCGCGACTGCGCGTCCGGCGTCTTCGTATACAGGGAGCACGCATGAGCCTCGCGGCCTGTATCGTCATTCCGATTTACAACCACAAGGACGCGATTGGCGGCACCGTGGCGAACCTGATCGTCCATGGCCTGCCGCTCATCGTCGTGGACGACGGCAGCGACGAAGCCACCCAGCAGGTGCTGGCGGACCTCGCGCGCCGCCACGCCGGCAAACTCACGCTGCGGCGCCTGCCCGTCAACGGCGGCAAGGGCGCGGCGGTGATGGCGGGGCTGCGCGCCGCGCGCGACGCCGGCTATACGCACGCGCTGCAGATCGACGCCGACGGCCAGCACGACGCTGCGGACGTCCCGCGCTTTCTCGCCGCCGCGCAGGCGAATCCGCGCGCGGTCGTGATCGGCCAGCCCGTGTACGACGAGAGCGTGCCGAAAGCGCGCCTCTACGGGCGCTATCTGACCCATGTGTGGGTGTGGATCGAGACGCTCTCGTTCACGATTCGCGATTCGATGTGCGGCTTCCGTCTCTATCCGCTCGACCTCGCGTGTGCGCTGATCGACAGCGTGAAGCTGCCCGGGCGCATGGACTTCGACATCGAGATTCTCGTGCGTCTGCACTGGCGGCGCGTGGTGTTCGTGTCGATTCCGACCGCCGTCACCTACGCGGCCGACGGCGTCTCGCATTTCGACGTGCTGTGGGACAACGTGCGCATCAGCCGCAGTCATACGCGGCTCGTCGCGGGCATGTTCGCGCGTCTGCCGCTCCTGCTCGCGCACAAGGTCATGCCGCGGGTTCCGGCACGGAAGGCGGCTGCGGGCGAGGGCAACGACCCGTGGTGGCGCACGGCCGAACGCGGCAGCCGGCTCGGCATGGCGCTGCTCGCCTGGAGCTGCGGCCTGTTCGGGCGGCGCTTTACCGCGCTCTGGCTGCACCCGATCGTCGCCTACTTCCTGCTAACGGGCCGTCCCGCACGCGAAGCCTCGCGGCGCTATTTCGACCGGCTGCGGCAGTGTTCGCCGCAACGCGAGACGCCGCGCCCCGGCTGGCTCACGGCCTACCGCCATATGCTCTCGTTCGCCCAATCGGGCTTCGACAAGCTGGCCGCCTGGACGGGCCGTGTGGATCAGACCGACGTGGAGGTCGACGACCCACGCGCGTTCGACGCGTTGATCGCGAGCGGCCGCGGCGCGCTCGTCATCGGCTCGCACCACGGCAACCTCGAAATGGCGCGGGCGCTGGCCGTGCGCGGTGCGCAAACGAAGGTGACGGCCATCGTCTACACGGAGCACGCGAAACGCTTCAACAGCGTGCTGGCTTGCGCCCATCACGACTTCGCGCAGCATCTCGTGCCGGTGACCGACTTCGGCCCGCAAACGGCGTTGATGATGCAGGAGCGCATCGAGCGCGGCGAGCTGCTCGTCATCGTCGGCGACCGCACGCCCGCACGCGAAACCGGACGCACCACCGAGGCGCAATTCCTTGGCGAGACGGCCGCGTTTGCCCAGGGTCCCTATGTATTGGCGCATGCGCTCGCGTGCCCCGTTTATCTGTTGTTCTGCCTGAAAGAGCGCGCGGGTTACCGGCTCTACTTCGAGCCGTTTGCCGAGCGCATCGATCTGCCGCGGCGTGGCCGCGCCGAGCATATTGCGGCATGGGCGCAGCGCTTCGCGGCGCGCCTCGAACACTATTGCCGCAAAGCGCCTTACCAATGGTTCAACTTCTACGATTTCTGGGCGCGCCCCAGTGGGGGAGCGGATGGCCGAAACTGACCTGAAGGATGCCGAAGTGAAAGTGGATGCCGTGGTATTCGGCGGCCGCCATTTGACGATTGAGGACGTCGTGGCGGTGGCGCGAGGCGGTGCTGCCGTGCGGCTCAACGACGACCCGGCCTGGCGCGAACGCATCGCGCGCGGCGCGGAGTTTTTGCGTCGGCATCTCGCAGCCGGCGCGACCGTGTACGGCGTCAATACGGGCTACGGGGACGCGTGCGTCGTCGACGTGCCGATGGCGCTCGTCGAGGCCCTGCCGCTGCAGCTCACGCGCTATCACGGCTGCGGCATGGGCGAATATCTCGACGATGCCTCGGCGCTCGCGGTGATCGCGGCGCGGCTGAATTCGCTCGCGTTCGGACTTTCGGGCGTGCGCCCGGTGCTGCTCGAACGCCTCGCCGATCTCGTCAATCATCGCGTCTTGCCGCGTATTCCCGCCGAAGGCTCGGTGGGCGCAAGCGGCGACCTCACGCCGCTTTCCTACGTCGCGGCGGCGCTGGTCGGCGAGCGCGCCGTGCAGTTTCGCGGCGCGCCGTGCGAGGCGCGCGACGCGTGGCTCGCGCTAGGTCGCGAGCCGCTCACGCTCGCGCCCAAGGAAGGCCTCGCGCTGATGAACGGGACGGCGGTCATGACGGGCCTCGCATGCCTCGCGTTCGCGCGCGCGACGCAGCTCGCGCGCCTCGCCGCACGACTCACCGCGCTCGCAACGGTGGCACTCGACGGGCGCGCCGCGCATTTCGACGCGTTTATCTTCGAAGCCAAGCCGCATGCCGGGCAGGCCGAGGCGGCGGCCTGGATCCGCGCTGACCTGGCCGGCCGTCCGGACACGCCGGGTCACCGGCTGCAGGACCGCTATTCGATCCGCTGTGCGCCGCACGTGATCGGTGTCGCGAACGACGCGCTCGCGTGGATGCGCCGCGACATCGAGAACGAACTGAACAGCGCCAACGACAATCCGCTGATTGATCCCGACAGCGAGCGCGTGCTGCACGGCGGCAACTTCTACGGCGGCCATATCGCGTTCGCCATGGACGGACTCAAGACGGCCGTGGCGAATCTTGCCGATCTGATGGACCGTCAGCTCGCCTTGCTCGTCGACGACAAATTCAACAACGGCCTGCCGCGCAACCTCACGGGCGCGACGAGTGCTCGCGCTCCGATCAATCACGGTTTCAAGGCCGTGCAGATTTCGGCGTCGGCGTGGACGGCGGAAGCGCTCAAGCACACGATGCCCGCGAGCGTGTTCTCCCGCTCGACCGAGGCGCACAATCAGGACAAGGTGAGCATGGGCACGATCGCCGTGCGCGACTGCCTGCGCGTGCTGCAGCTCACCGAGCAGGTCGCGGCCGCCCACGCGCTCGCCGCGGTGCAGGCCGCGCGCCTGCGGCTGCGCGGTAACGCGGCGACGGTAATTCCCGGGCCGCTTGCCGCGTTCATGGAGGACGTGGCCGCGACGTCGCCATTCGTGGACGAGGACCGCGCGCTCGAACACGAACTGCGCGCCATGACGGAGCGCATCGCAACCGGCGACTTCGTCGGGCGTAGCGCGGAGGGCCGGCCATGAGCGAATCACACAAGGCGGCGCCGGTATTGAGCGCGAGCGCGAACGTGGAAGTGCCGTTCCATGACGTGGATGCGATGAATGTCTGCTGGCACGGCCACTATCTGAAGTATTTCGAATTCGGCCGCGCGGCGCTGCTGCGCACGTTCGACTACGACTATCGCGAGATGCAGGCGTCGGGCTACGTGTGGCCCGTGGTCGAAGCGCATCTCAAGTATGTGCGGCCCGCCGTTTATGGGCAGCAGCTCGCGGTGTGCGCGCACCTCATCGAGTACGAAAATCGCCTGAAGATCGGCTACGAAATCTACGATCGCGAATCGCGCGCACGGCTCACGAAGGGCTACACGATCCAGGTCGCCGTGAACGCCGCCACGCAGGAACTGCAGTTCGTCTCGCCGCCTGTCGTGCTCGAAAAGCTGGAGCGTGCATGGGCGCGTTAAACCGATGCGCGGCGGTGGCCGCACTGATTGCGCTTCAGTCGCTGTGGCTTCCGGCGCGCGCCGCGGCGGCGCCTGGGAGCGTGAGCACGAGCGCGAACGCCGGCGACGCGGCACTCGTCTCGCAAATCGCGTCGCGTCTCGCGCGCGCAAATGGCGTGCGTGCGCATTTCACGCAAACGCAGACGCTTGCCGCGATGAAAGCGCCGCTCGTCAGCACAGGCTCGCTATTGTTCTTTCGCGAGCGCGGCGTGATCTGGCAGGTCGAAACGCCGTACAGGAAAACGTGGATCATGCGCGACAGCGGCTTCACCGTGATCGATGCCGATGGTCAACCCGATCAGCGCGCCCGGAACGGCGGTGCGCGGGGCACGCGCGGCGCGGCCGAGATCGCGAAGATGATGCGCTCGATGCTTGGCGGTGACCTGAGCGGCCTGTACTCGCAATTCGACGTAGCGGCGCGCGGCACGCCTGCGCAATGGCAGATGCGCCTCGTGCCGCGCCAGCCGCAGCTCGCACAGGCGCTGCGCGGCATCGAGATGGAAGGCGGTGAGTTCCTGCACGGCTTGCGCATCACCTTCGCCAACGGCGACGTCACGCAGTACGACTTCAGCGGCAGCGCGCAGGTGTCCGAACTTGCGCCTGCCGACCAGAAGCTCTTCGGAACGCCCCAGTGAGTTCCTCCGAGCTTCGTACCGCAACCCGGCCGTGGCGGCAGTGGACGCTGCGCGCCGCGTGGCTGCTGCTGGCGCTCGCGGCGGCGCTCTATTGCGCCTGGCGCTTTGCGGGGCCGACGCCCTTGCAGACGAACCTGCTCGCACTGCTGCCGCCAACCGAGGCCGACCCGGTGGCCGAAGAGGCCGTGGACCAGCTTGCGGGCGCGCTCGGCAACCGCGCCGTGCTGCTCGTGTCGAGCAGCGACGCCGCGCACGCGAAAGCGGCGGCGGCGCGACTGGGCGCGGTGCTGAGCGCGAGTCACGCGTTTGCCTCGGTGACGGCGCAAGTCCCGCCGTTCGACCTCGGGCGCATTACGCGCTTCTACCTGCCGTACCGCTTTGGCTTGCTGACGGCACAAGACCGTGCGGTTGCTTCCGGTAGCACCGAAACGCTGCGCGGCGCGCTCGCCGAGCGCCTCTACGGGCTGCCGGACGCGGGTCTCGCAACGTCTCTGACCGACGACCCCTTTGGCTGGCTTCAGCACTGGCTCGCGGGGCTGCCGCTCGCGGCGTCGAATCTCACCGTCGAAGACGGTTTCCTCACTGCGCACCGCGGTCACACCACGAGCGTGCTCGTGATCGGCACGCTGCCTGGATCGGCGTACGAATCCGATATTCAGCGGGGCGTGCTGCTTGCCGTCGCACACGGTGAGGCTGCGCTCAAAGCTTCTTGGCCCGATGTGACCGTCGCGCGCACGGGCGCCGTGTTCTATGCCGAGTCCGCACGGCGCGCCTCCGAGCGCGACGTGCATGTGATCGGCATCGTTTCGGCGGTGGGCATCGCGCTGCTCATGCTCTGGATCTTCCGTTCGCCCCGGCTGATCCTGCTCGGCTTCGTTTCCACCGCGCTCGGCATCGTATGTGCGCTCGCGGCCACGATGCTCGTATTCGGCAAGCTGCATCTGCTTACGCTCGTGTTCGGCGCGAGCCTGATCGGCGAAGCCGTCGATTACTCCATCCAGTACTTCGTCGTCTACCTGGGCGCACGGCACGGCTGGGATTCGCGGCGCGGCGCGCGGGAAGTGTTGCCCGCGCTCACGGTCGCGCTCGGCACGAGCCTGCTTGGCTACGCCATTCTGACGTTTGCGCCGTTTCCGGCGCTCAGGCAGATCGCGTGCTTCGCTATCGTCGGCATCTTCACTGCTTTCGCTTCCGTCGTCTGGCTGCTGCCGAGCCTCATGACGCAGCCCGCGCGACGCAGCCCCCATACGCTCTTCGTGGTGGCCGCGGCCTCGCTTGCGAAATGGCAGGCGCTGATCGGCGGTCGTCGTGCATGGGGCGTCGCGCTGGCGCTCGTGGTCGCCGCCGTGCCGGGTTGGCTGCAACTGCGCAGCGACGACGACATTCATCTGCTGATCCAGCGGGATCCGGCGCTCGTCGTGCAGGAGCGTGCGGTGTCGAGCGCGGTGGGGGCCGACAACAGCGCGCAGTTCTTCGTCGTGCGCGGTGCGTCGCCGGAGGTCGTGCTCGAGCGCACCGAGGCGCTGTGCGCGCGGCTCGGCACGCTCACGGGCGCATCCGTGCTGAGCGGCTGGCAGTCGGTGACGTCGTTCGTGCCGTCCGAAGCGCGGCAGCGGGCCGATCGCGCGTTGCTCGGCGAGCAAGTGTTCGCCGATCCCGCCACCTTGCGTTCGCTGCTGGGCGCGGCGGGATTTCGTGACGAGGTGGCGCAAACGTGGCTCGATGCCTGGGCGCATTCGGGCGCTTCCGTGCTGCACGTGGACGACTGGCTTGCCGAACCCTGGTCGCAGCCGTTGCGCCATCTGTGGCTCGGACGTTCCGTGAGCACACCCGGTGCATTCGCGGCGATCGTGATTCCACAGGGCGTATCCGCTGCGAACGAGCCCACGCTATTCGACCTCGCGCACGCGTTGCCCGGCGTGAGCTTCGTCGACAAGGCGGCGAGCGTGTCGCGGCTCTTCGGCGTGTATCGGCAGGACGGCGCGATCTGGCTCGCGGGCGCGCTCACGCTCGTGCTCGCACTGCTGATGTTCCGCTATGGCTGGCGCGGGGCCATCGCGGTCGCGCTGCCGGTGTGGCTCGCCATCGGCGTCACGCTCGCCGCTTTCGGCTATGCGCACGTGCGCATCAACCTCTTTAACCTGCTGGCGCTGATGCTCGTGCTCGGCGTGGGTGCGAACTATGCCGTCTTTCTGCGCGAAGGCGCGATGCGCGCTTCCACCGATCGCGGTGCGGTATGGACGGGGGTGCTGCTATCCGCCGCGACCACGCTGCTCTCGTTCGGCATGCTCGGCATGAGTTCGATGCCCGCGCTCAAGAGCTTCGGCGCCACCCTTTCGCTCGGCATCATGGTGTCCGTCATGCTCGCGCCTATCGGGATTCCCTCGGGGACTCCCTCGGGCACGCCTACGAATCAACGGAGAAAGGCCTGATGGCGCTCCCTGTCTATTTGCACGCGCTCGGCATGGTCAATGCGCTTGGCGACGACGTGCCGTCGATCGTCGGAGCGCTCGCGCGCGGCGAGGCGCCCGGCATGGGGCCGGTCGCGACACGCACCGGGACGGCGTTCGCGGGCAGCGTGAAGGCGCCGCTCGACCTTGCGCCCCCTGCCTCGCTCGCCCACTACGATTGCCGCAATAACCGGCTTCTGCTCGCCGCGCTGGCGCACATCCGCGCCGCCATCGAAGCCGCGCGCGAACGCTTTGGCGCGGGCCGGATCGGCGTCGTGCTGGGCACGAGCACGTCGGGCATCGGCGCCGCGGAAATGACGTTCACGCAGCCTGTGCAGCACGACGCCGCTTCGACGTTCGACTACCGCCAGATGGAGATCGGCACGGCCGCGCCGTTCGCCGCTGCGGCGCTCGATCTGCGCGGCCCGGCGTACACCATTTCCACGGCATGCACGTCCAGCGCCAAGGCCATCGTCGCCGCGCGCCGTCTGCTGCGCGCGAACCTGTGCGATGCCGTCGTTGCAGGCGGCGTCGACTCGCTTTGCGAACTCACGCTGCAAGGATTCGCCTCGCTTGAATCGACGAGCCCCGTACGAACCAACCCGATGAGCGCGCAGCGTCGCGGCATCAACATCGGCGAAGCCGCGGCGGTGTTCCTGATGAGCCGCGAGGAAGGGCCAGTGATGCTCGCGGGGGCGGGCGAGTCGAGCGACGCCCACCATATTTCCGCACCCGACCCGGCGGGCGCGGGCGGCGAACTCGCATTGCGCGCGGCGCTTGGCGATGCGGGCATAGGTGCGTCGGCGATCGGCTACGTCAACCTGCACGCGACGGCCACCATCAAGAACGACCTGATGGAAGCGCATCTCATGGCGCGCGTGTTTCCCGACGGCGTGGCCGCGAGCGGCACGAAACCGCTCACGGGTCATGCGCTCGGCGCCGCGGGCGCGAGCGAACTGGGGCTGGCCTGGCTCACGCTCGCTCGCGACGATGTCGCGTTGCCGCGCCATCTGTGGGATGGAGAAGCGGACCCGGCCCTGCCATCGCTCGACCTGGTTCAAGACGTGCGGTATTTGCCGCGCAGCGGCGTGCGCCAATACGTGATGAGCAACTCATTCGCGTTTGGCGGCAGCAACGTTTCACTCATACTCGGACGATGATCGAGGCCATGCATTCCGTTCCTTCATCATCGGCGGACGCGTTCCCGCCGATCGAGGCGATCATTCCGCATCGTGGCACGATGCTGCTGCTCGATTCGGTTGCCGCATGCAGCGACGAATCGCTCACGGCGCTTGCCGGTGTGAACGCCGATGCATGGTATGCCGACGAGCAGGGCGCGATGCCCGCGTGGATCGGCATCGAGCTGATGGCGCAGGCGATCGCGGCCCACGTAGGCCTGTTGTCGATGCGCGAAGGCAAACCCGCGCGCCCGGGCGTACTGCTCGGCACGCGCCGTTATCAGGCGGCGCAAGGCGCATTCGCAAGCGGCGCGCCGCTCAGCGTGACGGTCAACGAACTGCTGCGCAGCGAAGAAGGCCACGGCGCGTACGGCTGCACAATCAGTCAGGATGACAAACTATTGGCCGAGGCCACCGTGAAGGTATATCAACCGCGCGATTTTCAGACTTTCATCGAGGAGAATTCCAGATCATGAGCCGGCGTGTTCTCGTCACCGGCGCGAGCCGCGGCATTGGTCGCGCGATCGCCTATCATCTCGCCGCGGACGGCTTTGCCGTAACCGTGCATTGCCGCACGGGCCGCAACGACGCGGATGCCGTCAAGGCAGGCATCGTCGCACAGGGCGGCACGGCCAGCGTGCTGCAGTTCGACGTGCGCGAGCGCAGCGCATGCCGCACGGCGCTCGAAGAAGACGTGGCGGCGCACGGCGCCTACTACGGCATCGTCTGCTGCGCGGGCGTGACGCGCGACGCCGCGTTCCCGGCACTGACCGACGAAGACTGGGACATCGTGCTCGAAACGGGCCTAGACGCGTTCTACAACGTCGTCCATCCGCTCGTCATGCCGATGGTGCGCGCGCGCAAGGGCGGCCGGATCGTGACGGTAGCCTCGGTGTCGGGCGTGACGGGCAATCGCGGGCAGGTCAATTACAGCGCCGCCAAGGCCGGGTTGATTGGCGCGACGAAAGCGCTCGCGGTGGAGTTGGCCACGCGCAGCATCACCGTCAACAGCGTCGCGCCCGGGCTCGTCGATACGGGCATGCTCGACGACGTGCCGCTCGAGCACGCGCTCAAGGCCGTGCCGATGAATCGCGTGGGGCAGCCCGCCGAAGTCGCGGCTGTGGTCGGCTTTCTGATGTCCGACGCGGCGTCCTATGTCACGCGTCAGGTCATTGGCGTCAACGGCGGGATGGTCTGATGAAACGCGTCGTCATTACCGGCATGGGCGGCGTGACCGCGCTCGGCGATCAGTGGGAGCAGGTCGAAGCCGCGCTCAAGGGCGGTGTCAACGCCGTCAAGCGTGTGCACGATTGGGACTATATCGAGTCGCTGCATACGCGGCTTGCGTGCCCGCTGCCGGCGTTCAATACACCTGACTATTACCCGCGCAAGAAAACGCGTTCGATGGGGCCGGTCTCGCTCTACGCGGTGCGCGCGAGCGAGCACGCGCTGGCGGATGCGGGCCTGCTCGATGCGCCGTCGATCAGGGACGGCCGCATGGGCGTGGCGTACGGGTCATCGTCGGGTTCGGTCGAGCCGGTGCGCGCGTTCGGCAAGATGCTCGAAACGGGTTCGATGAGCGACGTGACGTCGAACAGTTACGTCCAGATGATGCCGCACACCACGGCCGTGAACGTGAGCCTCTTCTGGGATCTCAAGGGACGCATCGTGCCGACCTCGTGCGCGTGTGCTTCGGGCAGCCAGGCCATTGGCTACGCCTACGAGATGATCGCGAACGGCAAGCAGACGCTGATGCTCGCCGGCGGCGCCGAGGAACTCTCGGGGCCCGGCGTGGCCGTGTTCGACATGCTCTACGCCACGAGCACGCGAAACGATACGCCCCAGCTCACGCCGCGTCCGTTCGATGCCGCGCGTGACGGGCTCGTGGTGGGCGAGGGCGCGGCTACGCTCGTACTCGAGGAATACGGGCATGCCGTGGCGCGCGGCGCGCGCATTCATGCGGAAGTGGTGGGCTTCGGCTGCAATTCGGACGGCGCCCATATCACGCAGCCCACGGCGGCGACGATGGCGATCGCCATGCGTCAGGCACTCGCCGACGCGCAGTTGGCCCCCGAAGCGATCGCCTATGTGAATGCGCACGGCACGTCCACGGACCGCGGCGACGTGGCCGAGAGTCAGGCCACGGCGGAGACCTTCGGCGCGCGCATGCCGATTAGTTCTCTCAAGAGCTATATCGGCCATACGCTCGGCGCCTGTGGCGCGATCGAGGCCTGGTGGACGATCGAGATGATGAAGCGCAACTGGTACGCGCCCACGCTCAACCTGACCCAGGTCGATCCGGCCTGCGCGCCGCTCGACTACATCCAGGGCGAGCCGCGCACGATAGACGCCGAATACGTGATGAGCAACAACTTCGCGTTTGGCGGCGTGAACACGTCGCTGATCTTCCGGCGCGTGCGTTGAGCATGCGGACATCGACATCAGCGGGCGGCTTGCAGCGCGTCGTCGTGACGGGCATGGGCATCGTCTCGTGCCTTGGCAATACGCTCGAGCGCGTCGCCGAGCGGCTGCGCGACGGGCGCGGCGGCATCACACGCGTTCAGGCGTGGCGCGAACGCGGTTTTGCGAGCCAGGTGGCGGCAGTGGCTTCAGTGGAAGGCGAAGCGCCGTTCGAGCGCAGGGCCGAACGTTTCATGGGCGACACGGCACGCTTCGCCTGTCACGCCGCGCGCAGCGCCATTGCCGATGCGAATCTCGACGCGCATACGCTGCGCACACCTCGTGCCGGCGCGGTGGTGGGCTCCGGCGTCGGCACGATGTCCGCCTACGACACGGCCATGGAAAGCGCGAACACGCGCGGTATCGACCGCGTGCCGCCCTATACGGTGCCGCAGGCGATGAGCAGCACGACCTCGGCCAATCTCGCGCACGTGTTCGGAATGGAGGGCGTGACGTATTCGCCCTCGTCGGCCTGCACGACTTCCGCGCTCGCGATCGGCCAGGCCATGCAACTGATCCAGACGGGCCGTCAGGACCTCGTCCTCGCGGGCGGCGCCGAGGGCCTGCACGACAACATGACACTGATGTTCGACGCGATGGGCGCGCTTTCACGGGGCTTCAACGACACGCCGGAGCGGGCGTCGAGGCCCTACGACGCGCAGCGTGACGGCTTCGTGATCGGCTCGGGCGCAGGCATCCTCGTGCTCGAATCGCTCGCGCATGCGCAAGCGCGCAACGCGCGCATCTACGCGGAGCTGACCGGCTACGGCCAGGGCACCGACGGCGCCCATATGGTCGCGCCGCAGGCGCTCGGCATTGCGCTTGCGATGCGCGCGGCGCTCGGCGAGGCCGGCTGCCGCCCGGACTACATCAACACCCATGCGCCTTCGACGTCCTCGGGCGATATCGAGGAACTGCTGGCGTTGCGCGCCGTGTTTGGCGGCGACGTGCCCGCGTTCTCCTCGACGAAGGCGCTCAGCGGTCATCCGCTCGGTGCATGCGGTGCGCACGAGGCCATCTACACCTTGCTGATGATGCGCGATCGCCGGATTGCAGGCGCCGTTGGCATCGAAGCGCTCGATGCGGCTGCGGCCGGCATGCCGCTCGTGCGTGAAACGCGCGATGCACGCATCGAAACGGCGATGTCGGTTTCATTCGGGTTCGGCGGCAGTTGCGCCAGCCTGGTGTTTCGCGCCTGGAATGCAGTCTGAAGTTTTTGGCAACTTTAAAGATAATGAGGATTCCAATGAAAAAGACTTACCTCACGCTGAGCACGGCCGCGATCGTCACCCTGACGTTGGCCGGTTGCGGATCGCAGCGCCTCACGCTGCCGATCCAGCCCGCAGCCTCCCTCTCGACGGCAAAAGCCGGGTCCGGCGCGGACCCCACCGCGAAAATCGCCGTGTATTTCGGCTCGCAGCCGCATCCGGAAGTGGCGCGCCACGTGGGTGACGCATCGCATTCCCTGCGTGTCGCCCGCGCGACCGACGGCGCCGAGGCCACCTGCAACAGGGCGCTCGCCACCGCGCTCGACAAGCTGCGCGCGGACGCCCGCAACAAGGGCGCCAACGCGGTCATCAACGTAACCACGCGCTTTCACGGCACCGAGACCGGCTCGGCCACCGAGTACACCTGCGGCGTGAGCCCGAGCGCGGCGGCCATTGCCGTCACGGGCGACCTCGTGGTGCTGCAGGCCAATTGAACCAACGGAGAAGATCGATGAAGAAACTGTGGTTGTTCGCCGCGCTGTGCGCGGCCTTTGCGGCGTCGCACGCCTATGCGCGCAATACGGTCGACACCTACCCCGTGGATGCAGCGCTCAAGAGCGAGCCCGGCAAGGTGAGCGACGACATTGCGCTGTACTTCGCAGGCCAGCCGCATCCTGCGGTGAAAAAAGAGCTGGGCCAGTTCTCGACGAACAAGAAGACCAACGCGTTTGGCAAGAGCGACGAAGCGGCCTGCCAGCACGTGTTCCTTTCGGCCGTGGCCGAGTTGCAGGAGCGCGCGCGCAAGGAAGGCGGCAACGCGGTCATCAACATCAAGAGCAACTACAAGAACGAACTGCGCGAGAGCGCCACGGAATTTACGTGTGGCGCGGGCGCGATGATCGCCGGCGTGGCGCTCGTCGGCGACGTGGTGACGCTCAAGGGCGGCAAGTAGCCCGCAGCAGGCGGCGGGCGACCCGGCTCACGCCGCCGTCATGCCGCCTTCACGGCGGCAACGTTGACCAGGGTTTCGCGCCGCTTCCCGGGCTTGGGACGATGCAGGCCGAGGCGCTCGAAGAGGCCGAAGTCTGCCGCACGGCTCCACCACAGATAGGGCAGTGAAACATTGTGCTCCGAAAAGCGGAAACCCGCCGCGCGAATCATCTCGAGGTAGCCGTTGGCGCTCTTCTGCACGTGCATGGGATGGCGGAACAGCAGGCGGATGACCCACGAGCGGATATAAGCCTCGGTGGATTCGGCGAACAGCAGCACGCCGCCCGGTTTGAGCACGCGGTGGAACTCCGCGAGCGCGCGTTCCTGCTCGACGAGATGATGGAAAGTCTGGTGGCAGAAGACGATGTCCGCGCTGGCCGTGGGCAGCGTCAGGCTCGCGCAGTCGCCGTGCAGTAGCTCGAACGCCGTTTGCGTCTGCATTTTTTCCTGGCATGTGCGCGCGGCACGCGCCGCCAATTCGAGCGATGCCTCGTGATAGTCGACTCCGACGATGCGGCGCGGGTGGAAAGCCTCGGCCAGCAGGCGGAACGATTTGCCCTGTCCGCAGCCGACATCGACGATTTCGGGAGCGTCGGGCAAAGGCACGTCCACGAGGCGCCTGAGGTCGTTGATCGCCACACGCAGCACGTGGTGCTCCCACGTATGCGTGCGGAGAAACCAGATGCCGAAGGCCGTTTCCGGCACGAACGGGACGTCATTTGATTCGGAAACCGACATATTTTTTTATCCGTTACGAATGCGATCTGGGACAAGAATGAGCATTGTAAATGCACGGGCGCAGCGAGGGGTGTCAAAATCACGGTTTCGCGCAGCGCGGTGCGCTTGCATTGGGCATACAAGTCGTAACAGGACGTGACAGGACGTAACAGGGCGCGTCAGGACGCAGAGAAGGAAATGACGATGGAAAAGAGGATTAAGGAAGCAGTTACGACCCCATCCATTCGACGCGAAGCCGTCGACGTGGCGATCATCGGCGCGGGCCCCTCGGGCGCGGTGGCCGCGGCCCTGTTGCGCAAGGCCGGACACTCGGTGCTGGTGCTGGAGCGCCAGCATTTCCCGCGCTTTTCGATCGGCGAGAGCCTCTTGCCGCAAAGCATGGCGTACCTCGAAGAGGCCGGCATGCTGCAGGCAGTGGTGGAGGCCGGCTTTCAGTACAAAAATGGCGCGCATTTCGTGTGGCGCGACGAGACATCGTCGTACGACTTCCGCGACAAGCATTCGGCGGGCTGGGGCACGACGTACCAGGTGGAGCGCGCGAAGTTCGACGAGCTGTTGATCGGCTGCGCCGCGCAGCAGGGCGCCGAAGTGCGCTTCGGCCACACGGTGACGGGCATGCGCACGGGCGACGCGCCGGTGCTGGAGGTGATCGACGAAAGCGAGGCGCGCTATGAAGTGCACGCGCGCTTCGTGCTCGACGCGAGCGGATTTGGCCGCGTGCTGCCGCGCCTCCTGAATCTGGAGGCGCCCACCGGTCTGCCGACGCGTGCCGCAATCTTCAGTCATGTGCGCGACGGGCTGCCGCTGGACGCCTTCGATCGCAACAAGATTTACATCGCGACGCACCCCGGGCACCGCGACGTGTGGTTCTGGATGATCCCGCTCGCGGGCGGCCGCTCGTCGGTGGGCTGTGTTGCCGAAGCCGCCTTCCTCGACGTGCCGCAGGCGCAGCGCGAGGCGCGGCTGCGCGCGCTCATTCGCGAGGAGCCGACCCTGAACCGCCTGATCGGCGACGCGCCTTTTCTCATGCCCGTGAACCAGATCGGCGGCTATTCGGCCAACGTCGAACGATTGCATGGGCCCGGCTTCGCGCTGCTCGGCAACGCGGGCGAGTTTCTCGATCCGGTGTTTTCTTCGGGCGTCACCATTGCGCTGCGTTCGGCGCATCTGGCCGTGAAGGTGCTCGAGCGCGCACTCGGCGGTGCGGTCGTGGACTGGCAAGCCGAATACGACGTGCCGTTGCGCAAGGGTATCGACACGTTCCGCGCCTTCGTCGAGCGCTGGTACACCGGCGAGTTGCAGGACATCATTTACTACCCGCGCCAGACGCCCTTGATCCGCCGGATGATCAGCTCGGTGCTGGCAGGCTACGCGTGGGACGAGAGCAACCCGTACGTGGCGGAGCCGGTGCGCAGGCTCACTTCGCTGCATGAGGCGTGCAAGCTGTCGTTGTAGGGAGCGCTGAGGGCTGCATGTCGGGTTGGTCCTGCGACGGGTCGCAGAACCAACCCGGTTCTCGCGGTTTCACTGGCCCGGTGGACGAACCGCGCCTAGCTGGATCATCAGCCCAAGCGTATCCATGATGAGGCGGGTTTCCTTGATCCTGGCATCCTGAAAGCGGTCGATGACCATGCCCCATACCTTGACGGAGCGCCCCGTTGCGTCCACGCCCAGGAACGTTCCCCTGTGCGTGCCCGTCCACTCGAAGCGGGTCAGCACGCGGTCGCCTTCCGTGAGTTGTTCCTCGACGTGCCAATGCATGTCAGGGAACGCGGCTCGCATCCCTCGCACGACATCCTTAAGGCCCTCGACACCCGGACCCTGGCCGGGGAACGGCACCTGCTCGACCATGTCCTCCCAGAAAAACTGGCCTGCGGCGTCGATCTGCCCTTGATTCAGGACTTTCTCGATAAACGCGCGAACAATATCGCTTGACTCATGCATGGAATGAACGCCTCCTGGCAGGCGAGAGTGCGAAGTGAAAGCCGGTTGCTGCAGAGTAGACGAGCGAGCGCAACGACGTACGCAAGTGTCGCGCGAGAACGTGCGGCGGCGCACATTCGGGGCTTCGACGTCAAGCTACGGAATGCCGTCGCTGGCGGGAAGCCTGCGATCCGCGCGTGCCGCCGAAAAAAGTCACCGCGTCGCGGGACTTTTCGCGGTAATTCGATACTCGCTCACCAATCAGAACAGGCCGCGCAGGACGCGACTGCCTTTCAGCGCCAACGCTCAGCTGACATCCATTGGAACGTAGTAATTCATATAGCTGCCGTTCGCCGTGCAATATTGATGGTCGTAAGTATGCCCGGGCGGAGGAACGTTATTTGTCCAGTTTGATTGTTCAATCGCATTTCTTTGACCCCGCACCGCACCGATGAATGCCTGATATTTTGCCGAATTGAAGGCCTGGCCTTTGCAATCCTTTTCGGCAAGGTGGTTGAGGGTCGACCCACTCATGAAGTGATCTTCAAACAGCACGGCCTGGGCTTGAATGGGCCATGGGTCCACCGCCACACATTGACCGATGTTCCACCCGGACTTTCCCACAATCGCAAAGCTGTGGCCGGGCCCGGTCACCCACGCCACGCGGAACTGAGCCGGCAGTCGTTCTCTGCACATGACATACGCTATCGCTCCGAAGTGGTCGCAGTTTCCAGCGCCCGCCGTTGCTGCGGCGAGAGCGGTGTGCCTCGGTTTTGCCTGGTTATAGAAGCTGTAGGCGAGCCCCGTGAGGACCCGATTTTCCCCAAGCGGGAACATCTGGTCGGCGGCCTGCTGATTTCCACTCCCAAAAGGCAGAAGCTGCTTTGCGGTTGCGATGATGTCATCGCCGGTATTGAGCAGCGTCATCTGGTCATCGGTTACGGCCTTGCCTGGCATGATTAGCCTCCATTCGAGCTGGTCGGAAACATCGAGATTTTTTAAAAAGCGCTCCAGATATCAAACAACAGTCAGGGCGCAAACACGTGACATCACGAGCCCCGACGGGTAGTCAGCGGGTTGCTATTTCTCCGGTCGGCAGGTTTAGTAGCGCCTCTCATTTCGCGTCGTGCAACGCACTCCCCGCGCGGCACGTTGAAGAACGATGCCTACGGAACAAGCGTAGACACCTGCCCCGGCTGCACCACCTTGATCACGCCGCCCCAAATGCAAACGAGGGTAGCCTGAGCATCCAGCGCCGGCATCGCTCCCAGCGTCACGGTTGGCGCACCGCCCGGAATCCACGGCGACGGTGTGGCCGGAACGCAGGGCATGGGCGTGAATACGCCCAGCGCCGCGGCAGTCGCGGCGATCACCGTTGGGTTCGACGGACTTTGGCATAGCGCGAACGGCGTGATATTGGCGACCGGAATCGAATCGGCAATCGTCGCGGCGGGCACACCGCTCACGAGCACGCGATTGACGGGGAGAACGTTGAGCGTGCCCGGCGCGCCGCCAAAGGAACATTGCAGTGTGGCACCGGCACAGACTTGCGGACTGGTCATGATGTCTCTCCTTATGCGCTGCCCACGGCAGGATCAGGCCGAAGACGGATTAGCGAGCGATTGCCACCATTGCTTCCAGCGCGGCAGCGGCTTGCCGTCCGCCGCTATCGGGCGGCGGTCGTCGGTATAGCGTTGCGCCGCTTCGAGCGGCTTTCCCGCGCTGAACGGTTGCCGTAGCGCCAGGCAGCCGTTCGGATGGAAGCGCTGCAAGACGCCATGCAGTTTGCCGTTGCGGTAGTGCGCTTCTTCGAGCAGCGTGCCGTCGGCCAGCCAGGTGCGCGAAACGCCGTGCAGCACGCCGTGCGCGTAATGCGCCTCGCGCTGGATTTTTCCATCGGGGAAGTAGAAGCGCGCCTTGTCGTCGAGCTTTCCGTTCGCATACTGCACCTGCGCCGAGGGGTTGCCCTCCGCATGGAAATAGGTCGCCGGGCCGTTGAGCGTGCCATTCGCGTAACGCATCGTCGCAACGGGGCGTCCTTCCGACTCGATGCGCACGGGGCCGTGCAGCGCGCCGCCCAGCGTCGCGCCCTCTATACGCGTGTCGTCGCGTTCTATCGTGACCGGCTGAATCGTCTCCATGCTCGCCTCAGTTGATCTTCACAATGCCGCCCTTGACCACCAGCATGCCGCCGCCGTCCACCGTTTGCTGTACGGCGCCCTTGTTCGTCACGCTTTGCGCTTCGTTCGAGAGCGTGCCGTCCGACTTGTTGGTGAGCGACGTCCCGGCCTGATTCGTGAGCGACATACCGGCCTGATTCGTGAGCGATGCATCGCTCTTCGCCATGAGATTGCCCGTGCTTTGCAGCGTCAGCGTGCCGCTCACCTTGATGGTGAGGTTGCCGTCCACGGTGAGCGTCATGTTGCCCGTCACCGTCTGTTCGAGGTTGCCGCCTACCGTGCGCGTCTCGTTGCCGCCGGCTTTCACGGTGCGTGCGCCTTTGATGTCGACGGTTTCGTCGCCCGTCTTGACCGTCGTGGTGCGATTGCCCTGTTCGACCGTGAGCGTATCGTTGCCTTCCTTGATCGTATGCGCGCGGTCGTTCTTGATCGTGCTCGTTTCGTTGTGGTCTATGGTCCACGTGGCGTCGTTGATCACCTTGGCGTTCAGGTCCTTTTGCGCCTGCAGGAAGATTTCCTCGCTGTCCTGCTTGTCTTCGAAGCGCAGTTCGTTGAAGCCGTTGCCGCCTTTGGAGGTATTCGTCTTGATGCCGGACTGCGTCTGGTTGTCGGGCAGCGTATAGGGCGGCAGGTTCGCGCCGTTATACACGCTGCCCGTGATGAGCGGCCGGTCGGGGTCGCCGTCGATGAAGGTCACCACGACTTCGTCGCCCACGCGCGGCATGAACTGCATGCCAAAGCGTTTGCTCGCCCAGGGCTGCGCCACGCGAATCCAGCACGAACTCTGTTCGTCGTTCTGGCCGTCGCGGTCCCAGTGAAACTGGACCTTCACGCGGCCATACTGATCGGTCCACAATTCCTCGCCGCTCTTGCCCACCACCGTCGCGGTCTGCGTGGGCATGAAGGGGCGCGGCGTCGTGCGCGCGGGGCGCCAGGTCGTCGCGAACGGGAACGCTTCGAAGCGGTTGCGATAGCGGTTGTGATCGGCTTCGTGAATCACGCTGCGCACGACCCATTCGACGTTGGCGTCGCCGGATTCGTGATCGGCCAGCGTAAAGCGGCAGCCTGGCGCGAGCGCGCGGCAATCGCTTTCGCCAATGAGGGTCCGGGTGGGCGCACGCAGCGCGTCCACCCGGTGCCTGGAGAGCGTGGAGCCATCGCTGCTGCTGGCGTAGCGCCCCGGATACTCGTACACGCTGTGTCCGTTCGATGCCGCCTGTGCCTGCGAATAGAGTTGTGCGGCCGGCGTCTCCCACGCGTAGTCGGTATGCGAGAAGAGGCCGCTGGCCGTCTCTTCGACGACCTCGCAATGGACAATCTGCGTCGACTCGCGCGTGCCGGTCGTGCCGCCTGTGTAATGCAGTGTCGCGTCGCCGGGCAAGGGCGTGAAGGCGTCGTTGCTGTCGGCAATGACGAGCGTATGGCTACCCGTATCGTGGCGGAAGAAATAGAACCAGCCTTCCTCTTCACAAAGGCGGCTCACGAACGCGAAGTCGGACTCCGCGTACTGCACGCACCATTCGCGCGTCGCGGCCGTGCCCGTGACGGAGAAGGCATAGTCTGTCAAACCGTGCCCCCCGAATACGGCCTGTATGATCTCCTGCGCGTTTTTGCCCTGAAATATACGGTTGTTTCGCGAGAGCGTGAGCAGCCACAACCATGAACGCAGTTCCAGGGTGAAGTGGCTGGCGTCTATCGTCGAGGGCAGCTGCGCGGCACGCGTGCAAACGGCGTCGATGAGGCGCGGCGACTCGCCCCACGCAAGCGAGAGCGTTGCATGGTTGCCCGTCATGCCCGAGGGCGCCGGCGGCGGCAATCCGCCATGAGCGTGGAGCGTCAACGTGGCGGGCGCGTCCAGCGCCTCGCGCGCATCGAAGCGGGCGGGAAAGAGCGTGCTGAACGCGCTGCCGGTGAGGCTGATGCGCGCATCGGTGTCGGCGGAGATGGGGCGGTTCATCGCGGGAACAGGGTTGAGTTATACGGAGTGGCGAGGCCCTTGCATCGTCATTCGAGCGCCCACTGCGCGAGCGTGCCGACCAGTTCGTTCATGAGCACGTTGTCGATCTCGCGCGCACCGCCCGCGGCGCGGCAGCGTGCGAGCACGGCGTCGATGATCCTGCTGTCGAAGGCGAACTGCTTGCCCGTGGCGTCGCGGTAGCGCATGCGCAGTTGTTCGAGCTTCTTTTCGATGATGGCGCGCAGCACCGCATCGTCGAGCGCGGCATAAGGCACGGCGGTCATGCGCGCGAGAAACGCCGGGCGAAACGCGTGCAGCAGCTCTTCGTGGAGCCGCCGCGCGAAGGCGTCGGTGGCGATCGTTGCGGCGGGCGTATTGAGCAGCAGCTCGGCGCCGACGTTGCTGGTGGCGAGGATCACCGTGTTGCGAAAATCCACCACGAGGCCGGTGCCGTCTTCCATCACGCCCTTGTCGAAGACGTTGTAGAACGCTTCGAGCACGTCGACATGCGCTTTTTCGATTTCGTCGAGCAGCACGACGCTATAAGGACGCCTGCGCACGGCTTCGGTGAGCTGGCCGCCGCTCGCATAGCCCACATAGCCCGGCGGCGCGCCGCGCAGCTGCGA
Organism: Paraburkholderia heleia NBRC 101817; assembly: GCF_000739775.1. Classification (GTDB taxonomy): domain Bacteria; phylum Pseudomonadota; class Gammaproteobacteria; order Burkholderiales; family Burkholderiaceae; genus Paraburkholderia; species Paraburkholderia heleia. The sequence goes on from NZ_BBJH01000003.1 coordinate 221,994, forward strand.
GACGGCGTGCGCTTCCTGATACGCGGCGAGGTCGATCACGATGAGATTGCGCTCGCCGCCGTACAGCGCATCCGCAAGCGCGTAGGCCGTCTCGGTCTTGCCCACGCCCGTCGGCCCCACGAGCAGGAACACGCCTACCGGGCGCAACGGGTCGGCCAGTCCCGCGCGCCAGGCCTGGATGCGCATGGCGATGCGCTCGAGCGCCGCGTCTTGCCCCACAATGCGCTGCGCGAGACGGCCCTTGAGCGTACGCACGGCGTGGGCTTCGTCGGCGAGCATCTTGCCTACCGGAATGCCGGTCCAGCTCGCGATCACGGCAGCGATGGCTTTCGAATCCACGCAAACCGGGACCATGGGGTCGTCGTCGCGTATCGCCTCGAGGCCGCTTTCGAGGCGCGCCAGTTCGGCGGCGAGGTCTTCGCGCGGGTCGACCGCCTCGTTGGTCTCGTTCGCTTCCGCGCTGTCCGGCGGTTCTTGCTCGCCGTTGCCATCGCGAGGCGCTGCGTCGAGGGCGGCCAGGCGCGCGCGTACCGCGAGAATCTCGCGCACGGCAGCGGCCTCGTCGCGCCAGCGTGCCTCCAGCGTCTCGACGAGCGCGGCGTTGTGCGCATGTTCGGCGTCGAGCGTAGCGAGGCGCTGCGTGTGGTTCGCACCGAGCACCGCTTCCGTGCGCAGGCGCAGCAGTTCGTCGTCGAGCGCGCGCAGCCGGTGCCTGGCGGCTTCCAGTTGCGGTGGCGTGTCGTGCTGCGCGAGCGCCACGCGTGCGCACGCGGTGTCGAGCACGGCGATTGCCTTGTCGGGCAACTGGCGCGCGGAGATGTAACGGTGCGAGAGTTTCACCGCATCGACGATAGCGGCGTCGAGGATCGTCACGTTGTGATGCGTCTCGAACTTTTGCGCCAGCGCGCGCAGCATGGCGATAGCCATGGGCTCGTCGGGCGCTTCGATCTGCACGAGCTGGAAGCGCCGCGCGAGCGCCGGGTCGCGCTCGAAGTACTTTTTGTATTCGAGCCATGTCGTGGCGGCGATCGTGCGCAGCTCGCCGCGCGCAAGGGCGGGCTTGAGCAGGTTCGCGGCGTCGCTGCCGCCTTCCGTGCCGCCCGCGCCGATCATCGTATGGGCCTCGTCGATGAAGAGCACCACGGGCCGTGGCGAGTGCCGCGCCTCGTCGATCACCGCGCGCAGGCGCCGCTCGAACTCGCCTTTCAGGCCCGCGCCCGCCTGCAGCAGCGCGAGGTCGAGCATGCGCAGCGAGACCTCGGCAAGCGGCGGCGGCACGTCGCCGGTTGCGATGCGCAGCGCTAGACCTTCGACCACGGCCGTTTTGCCCACGCCCGGCGCGCCCACGAGCAAGGGGTTGTTCTGCCGCCGCCGCAACAGGATGTCGAGCGTCTGGCGGATCTCCGCATTGCGTCCGATGATCGGGTCGATGCGTCCGGCCCGCGCTTCAGCGGTGAGGTCGAGCGTGTATTGGTCGAGCAGGGCGGCCGATGGGGTGGCGGGCTCCATGGCGCCGGTCAGTGGAGGCACGCTCGCGCCGTTGTCCATGACGGTTTCCAGCGTGGCGATCGGCGGTGTCGATGCGAGCGGCGCCGCTGCGTCGACCGGCGCGAGCCAGACGGCGAAGTTGGCGCGCAGCGCGGCGCTCGCCACGCGCAGCAGCGTGGGTACCGCATGAACGGCGCGTGCGCGCAGCGCCTCGTTTTCGAGCAGCGCGATGAGCAGCGTCGCCGCGCGCACGCGCGGCTGCTGGAGCACGACGGTGGATTGCACGAGCGCGTCCTGGAGCCACACGAGCAGGTCGGGCGAGAACGACGGCATGCCCGTGTTGCCGCGCTTGAAGCGCGCGATAGCCATGCGGATTTCGGCGCTGAGCGCGGCGCGGTCCACGCCGAAGTGCGGCAGCACGCACGCGAAATCGCCGCCCTCGGGTTCGGCGAGCGCGAGCAGCCAGTGCTCGATTTCGACCACGAAATGCGTTTCGCGCAGGCATTGCTGCGCGGCGCGTTCGAGGGCTTCGCGCGGTTCGCGCTCGAGGCGCGCAACAAGCGTCTTGAGATCGAGCGTCACGGCCCGTTACGCCCCTGATCCTCGTCGGGCGCGAGGCACGTGAGACGCGCGGGCGCCGATTCCGCCGCGCCGGCCCAGGCGGTCCAGCCGAGCCTCAACGGCGCGTGCCGCGAGAGGCGTGCGCGCGGCAATTCGCCCGCGGCGAGTTGCAGTTCGAGATGCACCTTGAGTTCGGCGCCGAACCAGTCGGCGGCGAGCGTTTGCAGCGCTTCGTGGGCGGGCGCGCCCGGCAGGAACGCTTCGTACTGCTCACGCCTGAGTGGCCCGAGGCGCACGCGGATGCCCTGGTGTTCGTCCCAGATCCTCGTGCCCGCGACGGCATCCTGGCCGAGCCGCCGGTTGCGGCCGCCGGAGCCGATCGCCGTGCGGCTCGCCGGGGGCAGCGTGCGCCAGCCGCCCGCAAACGGCGTGGAGCGCACGTGGACGCGGAAATGATGGAGCACCATGACGTCGAAACCCGCGAGCGAACGCCGGCGGTTCGCGAAGAGGCCCGCGCGCGCCAGCACGGCGCGCATATCGAGCGGCTCCTGCGGTGCCGCGGCTTCCTGCGCCCCCCGCTTATGCCAGGCGAGCGAACCCAGTGAGGCATTGCCCGTGAGCGCGCGCAGCACGACATCGGCCGAGCGCTGCGCAGTGGCGGGCAACGGCTCGGCGCTGCGGTACTTGCGCTGCGCGCGATAGAGCAGCGACAGCAGCCGATGCTGGAAGATGTCGAGAAACGCTGCCGCCGAGCGGTCCTTGCGGCGCAGACGGTCCTGCAGCCATTCCTGCCATGCGCCAGGCAACGGGCCGTTCGGGCCGCCCAGCGCGAATGCGTTGACCTGGAGCTGCGGGGGGCCCGCATGGGCGGATTGTGCGGATGGTTCTTCGCCCGCCTCAGGCGCAAACGCGAGCGAGCGCGGCAAGCCGCGCCGCAATGGCCCGAGCGCGCTCGCCGGAAACGCGGGAGAAAGGTTGCCGCTCAACGCAAGCGCTTCCTGGCTTGGGTCGAGCGCGGTGCCGAGCGGCTGTGCATGCGGCTGCAACAACTCGAGCAGGCGCACGGCCTGGGTGAATTCGAACGCGTGCGGTTCGTCGAACAGCCGCTGCGTCAGAGAACGAGGGGGCTGCCCATCGTCGGCCGCCATGTGCGGATCTCCCGACCGTCGCGCACGAGCGAGGTCTGTACGAAACGGTTGACGCTCGCATAGAGCGAAAAGAATTGCGCGAGCACGCCGGAAAAGAGCACGGTGCTCGCGCCCACGAAACTCGCTTCGTCGAGTTCGATCCGCACGCCGAGTCCATTGCGCCAGCCGCGCCAGCGGTCCGCTCCGACGTGCGCGACGATCGGTTCGCTCGACACCGCTGCGAGTCCCGCGATCTGGCGCTGCGAGGGGGCATGTGCGCCGAGATTGTGGAGCATGAGCATTTCGCGCAGCGACTGCAGCGCTTGCGGGCCTTCCACGATCGACGTGTGATTGAGCACGAGTTGCGAGACGAGGCGCCAGCGCGAAGTGCCGTCGAGCGCGGCCACGATCTGCGGCGTGGGCCGGTGCGCAATGCGCACGCTTGCCACCGGGCCCGGCACTTCGAACGATAGCGCGGCGCCCGGTGCGAGCCGGTGGGCCAGATGGCGGTTGGTGCACAACAGGTCCGCAGTGAGCGTGCGCGCCGCGGGTGCGGCGGGATTGAAGCGTGTATCGACGAACGTGAGCATGATGTCGCTGCCGGGACGCGACGCGTGCAGCCCGCTTACGCGCCGCGCGTACCAGTAAACAGCCGAATCCGCGCCGTGCATGGAGCCGTACCAGGGCGGCACGTCCGTCACCGTGCGGCCCGCCACGGCGCGCACGTTGCGCACGGCGTAGATCTCGGTGCCCGATTCACGATGCGCGTCGGGACTCACGCGCATTTCGCGCGCCGTGCCGTCGGGCCGCAACGGTTCGGAGGTGCGCGCGAACAAATTGAGTGCGGGGGCGCAGCCAAGCTGGATATCGTCCCTATGGAACGTGAAGCGCCCGCGCGGGGCCGCCGTGAAGCCGATCACGAGATCGAGGCTGTCGAGCGCATCGGAGGGCGGTTTGAACGGCAGATCGAAGAACGCGAACTTCTCGGGAAATGCGAAGTACTCGACCAGCAGACGGCAGGCCGGATGCGCGCCGTCTTCGAGCGGCAGCAACGCGTCTGGCTCGTCGAAGCCCACCGGGGAGGGCAGTCCGCGTTGCGCGTGCAGCGCCCCCTCGGGCATCTGCAGCCAGGTGGCGGCGCTGTGCGCGCCGAGCAGATCGTAGAGCGCGGCGGAAGTGACGGGCGACCCCGCGAGGCGCACCCGCAAGCGCTCGATCGGCAGCGCGCCCAGCTTGTGCGGCCCGCTGCCCTGCAGCGTGAGCCGCAGCGCGGATTGCAGCGACGCATTGCCGGTGAGCGCCTGGGCTTCCTCGGCGTCGAGCAACTGGGCTGCGGCGAGGGTGACCGGCCAGAGCGTGACCTCGCTGCTCGTGCGCCAGTGGATAGTCGCGCCGCTCGCGTCCACGTGCATGAGGGGCGTGTCGCGCGGCACGCGATACCCCGCCGCGATGCTGCCTTGCGTGGGGTCCGGCTCGAACTGCACGATCGTCATGGAGGGCACGGGCCGCGACGCGTAGGGATAAAACTGTTCGAGCAGGCCGTCCGTGAGCGTGGTGTATTCGTCGTCGAGCGTGCGCTGGATGCGAGCGGTGAGCACCGCGAAGCTTTCGATCAGGCGTTCGACGTTCGGATCGGCGCTCTCGCCGGGGCCGAGTTCGAGCCGACGCGCGATCTTCGGATAACGCTGCGCAAAGCCTTCGCTCGCGCGGCGCAGATAAGTCAGCTCGCGCTGGTAGTAGTCGAGCAGTTGCGCATCAAGCGAGTCGTTCATCGACGATCCCGATGGACTGCGTTTCGCCGTCCTGCCCGGCGACGTAGGTGACGACGTGCTCCACGCCGTCGCTGCCCCGCAGCGTTCCCCGAATGCGCAAGCATAGGCGCCAGGGCGCGGCGGCGTCCGATTCGATCTTCACGCGCGGCTCGCGAAGGCGCGGCTCGAACGCGCGGATGGCCTCAGCCACTTCGCGCTCGATCACCGCCCGGTCTTCCGCACGCGCCGCGCTTTGGCCGCTCCAGTCGGGCAGGCCGTAAAGCAGGACGTCCGGCGCGCGCGGCATGCGGGGCGTACCGCGGCGCGTGTTGAGAAGGCGCAGCAACTCCGCGCGCACCGACGCGCGCAAGCCTGCCGCGTCGAGGGTGCGCGCGGCGAGTTCGTCGACGGACTCATGCGCATCGAAGGGCGCGTCGTCGGCCAGCCGCTCGAAGAGCGGCATCGGCGCGACGGCGATAAAGGCGCGGGCGTTCGCCATAGGCGCTGCGCGCTAGCTCGCCTTCACGACCTTGTTCGCGGCCAGGTCCCACGTGGTGGCCGCCGTGCCTTCCTTGGTGGCGTCGTCCTTCTGCGCCGTGAATTCCCACTTGATCTTCGTGAAGTTTATCGAGAGCGTTTCCACGGGTTTGCCACCTGCGCCGCCCGACACGCTCACGTTGCTCAGCACGACATTGTTCAGCGTATAGGTAATGAACGGCATGATCTTGCCGTCGCTTTCGGCGGCGTTGCGGCCCACCACGACGGTCGCGCTCGCAATGGCCTTGCCGGAGCAGCAATATTCGTTGAGCGTGGGCGTGGCGACATCGACGAACTTCGTCACGGTGAATTCGCCGATATGGGGCTTGCCCGACGTGCGCTCCGAGTTGCTGACGTCATTGGTGACCTGCATCGCCACGTTGTGGCTGTACGACATCAACTCGATCTTGTCGGTATAACCTTCCAGCGTGCACTCGCCTTTGATGTCGCTGCCCAGGTCGAGAATGATCGAATCCATGGTTTGCTGCTCCCGAAGCAGTAAAGAATCGCGCGGGCCGCGCATGCGGCGCGAGGCGCGTTCAGGGACCAGGGGCGCTCATGCGCCGCCTGGCCGTCGTCTCTTCAATAAAATTGCTTTTTTCCGCAGATGGATCAGGCGGCCGCCGGCGGCGGCAGCGTCGCCACGAGCCGGATCGACGCCGTGAGTTCCTCGAGCTGGAAGTGCGGCCTCAGAAACACCGTCGCGCGGTACGCGCCGGGTTTGCCCGGCACCTCGGTCACGTCCACGCGTGCCTCGCGCAGCGGATACTGGGCCTTGATTTCCTGCGGCGCGTTGTCGTTGACGAGCACGTAGTCGGCAATCCACGTGTTGAGATAGCTGCGCACATTCTCGCGCGTCATGAAGCTGCCGACCTTGTCGCGCATGATCGCCTTGATGTAGTGCGCAAAGCGCGACGCCGCGAGGATATACGGCAGCATGGCCGAAATGCGCGCGTTCGCCGTGGCCTCGGGCGTGTTGTAGAGCGCCGGCTTGCAGGCGGTCTGGCCGCCGAAGAACACCGCAAGCCCTTCGTTTTTCTTGTGCACGAGCGCAATGAAGCCGAGCGAGTCGAGCTCCTTTTCGCGGCGGTCGGTGATCGCCACTTCCGTGGGACACTTCATGGCCTTGTCGCCCGAAGCCGTCTGGAAGATATGGTCCGGCAGGCGTTCGACCGCGCCGCCGCCTTCCACGCCGCGAATCGCCGCGCACCAGCTGTACTGCGCGAACGCGTTGGTAATGCGCTGCGCGAGGGCGTAGGCGGAGTTGCCCCATAGATACTTCGAGTGGTCGGTGCCGTCCACATCCTCGAAAAAGTTCATGCCCTCCACCGGATTGCTGTCCGGATGATAAGGACGCCGCATCAGAACGTGCGGGAGCGTGAGCGCGACATAGCGCGAGTCTTCGCTCTTGCGGAATTCGCGCCAGCGGGCCATGTCGATCGTCTCGAAGACCTTGGAGAGGTCGCGCGGCACGCCCAGCTCCGTGAAGCTCGACATGTCGAACAGCTGCGGGTGCGCCGCCGAAATGAACGGCGCGTGCGCGGCGGCGGCGACCGAGGCGAGCTTTTCGAGCAGGCTCACGTCGGGCGTCTGGCGCGTGAAGTAGTAGTCGCCCACCAGCACGCTGAATGGAAAACCGCCGAACGTGCCGTATTCCTCTTCGTAAATCTTCTTGAAGAGCGCGCTCGTGTCGACGTCGATCGCCTTCTCGAGATCGTTCTGCAGGTCTTTCTTCGAAGCGTTCAGGAGGCGCAGTTTCAGGCGCGTGCCCGTTTCGGAGCCTTTCACCAGAAAGTGCAGCCCGCGCCACGACGACTCCAGCGCCTGCATGTCGGGATGGTGCAGCACCTCGTTGAGCTGCTCGCTGATCAGCTCGTCGATCTTGCGGATGTGGTCGTTGATCATCGCCACCGTGTCGCGGCCGATGGTCATGTTCTTGTCGAGCACCTGCAGCGCGAACTCGGCGAGCAGCTCGCGCGCATGCTGTTGCTGCTCTTCGTATTGCGCCATGCGTCCTTCGTGCACGATGCGGTCGAGCAGCGTGACCGTACCCGCCTGCGCGGTCGCGGCGGCCTGAATGTCGGACATGATCGTCTCCTCGCGTTGGGCTTAGCTGGCCGGCGTGTCACTGGAAGGGCTGGCGGGTGCAGGGGCCTCGCCCGCGGGCGGCGGCAGCTGCGCAGTCGGCGTGTCCTGCGGGTGCGCTGAACGGATTTCGCTCAACCCCTTCGGGTCATGCACCACTTCCTGGAGAAGCTTGTCCAGTTCGTCGTTGCCGTCGAGCTTGGTGAGGAGGTCGCGCAGGCGCAGCCGCGCGTCGTAGAGCTGTTTGAGCGGGCCGATCTGCTGAACGATGCTCACGGGATCGAAGTCGTCGATATGCGCGAACTTCAGCTCGACGTTGATCTTGCTGCCGTCCGCGGCGAGCGTGTTGTCGACCTGCAGCGTCACGCGTGGCCCGATCGACTTCATCACGTCGTTGAAATTGTCGCGGTCGATGTCGACGAAGCGGCGCTCCGTCATTTTCGGCAACGGCTCGACAGGTTTGCCGGACAGGTCGGCAAGGATGCCCACGACGAGCGGCAGCTCGCGTTTTTCGATGGCATTGCCCGTTTCGACGTCGTACGTGATCTGGACACGCGGCGGTCGGTTCCGTTCGAACCAGTGCTGGGTACTGTCGGCCATGGTCACCTCGGTGGCGGTCGTTCTTATTGCATTGTGTAACGGGAGAGATGCGCGCTTTTCGTCAATCTGCCCTTTTCATGATGCATTTTCTTCAGGACGACAATGCCCCGCAAAACGTAATTAAACGATTGCCACGTGCATTCCCGGTCCTTCAGAAAAAACACTGCTAAAGCATGCCCCGGATTCGTCAGACGAGAGCATTCACGGCGTCAGGCGTTCGCGCTGATCGGTTCTTCAACTTGTCCTTCGTCGCGCGCGTCGTGAAGATGGACGGTCACGACTTTAGGACAGTAAACGGGGAATTTCAAAGTATATTTACGGCGCATAGATCCATCTCCTTTCAAGTTTATTTACGAATTGTTTTTTGAATTGATCGATAAAAATCGTTATTGCAATGTCGCACGGGGCGCTTGTAGACTACGCGCGAAACAGCTTGCGCAGGGCAACCATGCGTCTTGATTAGAAATACGAACTAGCATGAATTCTCCTGCGCGCGGGCAGGAGGCATCGCAGACAAGAGGCGACGCACACAATGGGGATTGCGCAGTGATCACCACGTTATTCGCCGGCGCTTCGCGCGCAGCGAAGCCGTACGGCTGGCGTGCCGCCACGCTGGCGTTCGCGCTCGCGCAGGGGCTCGCGGCGTGTTCGTCGCTGCCCAAGGTCCAGGTAGATACCCTGGCCATTGCCGTTTCCACTCAAGCGAATCAGGACACGCCCATTGCCGTGGACGCCGTGCTCGTGCGCAACCAGCAGCTGCTCGACGCCTTGCTCGGCCTGCCTTCGGCGAAGTGGTTCGTGCAGCGCGATCAATGGCGCCGCGATCATCCCGAGGACATCACGGTCGTGTCGTTCGAAGTCGTGCCGGGCCAGCAGATCGCCGCGGCCCCGTTTCCGTTTGGCGGCAAGCGGGGCGCAGGCGTGGTGGTGTTTGCCGACTACCAGACACCGGGTGCGCACCGCGTGAGGCTCGACACGGGGCCCGCTCACGCGTTGCTGCTGCTCGGCGACCAGGACCTGAGCGTGCAGGCCGCGCATTGAGTAACGAAACTGTGTGACGCAACGGTGTCACACGACGATGTCATACGACGGCGCGGCAACACTGAACGACGAAACGCTTAGCAATAGAAAGCAAACACATCATGCGAACTTCGTTTCCCGATCCGGTCTGCTGGTTCGACGGCATGCCCTTGCTGCCGCAGCATTTCCAGACCCAGGCGCTGCACGCGGCGGGGCATGCCGCCTTGCTCGCGGGCGCCGCGCGGGCGCATTACTGGGGCGTGCTAACGCTCGAGCACGACGCCGCGGGGCTCGCCCAGGGGCTCGTGCGCATCAGCGCGCTGGAGGCGATACTGGCCGATGGCCTCGCCGTCCGCCACACGCCGCACGATCCCGTCCTGGAGATCGATGTGAGCCACGCATTCAGCGCGCCGGACGAGGAAGTCACGATCTATCTCGCGGTGCCGCCGTTGTATCGCAGCGGCCAGCTCGATCCGCAGGCCGGGCGCTACACCCAGCGCGAGAGTCCGGACGTTCCCGACCTTGTCTCGGGCGGCGAGCCGGCTTCGATCACGACGTGGACGCCGCGCCTGCATCTCATGACGGATCTCGGCCGTCACGAATTCGACCGCTTGCCGCTCATGCGCGTGAGACAGCAGGGCGGCGGCGTGGCGATTGCGGACTATGCGCCGCCTTGTCCGTTCGTGCGCGCCGACTCGTTGCTCGGTCAGCGCGTGATGCAGCTGCTGCTGCGCGTGCGCGAAAAATGCGTGTTCCTGGCCGGGCGTCTGCAAGCGGCGCAACGCGCGGAAGAGCGCGACGACGCGGGCCAGATCGAGCGCCAGCTTTGCGCGCTCTGGAGCCGCCTGCCCGAAGTGGAGGCGACGCTCGTCACCGGCATCGCGCATCCCGCCGAGCTGTATTGCGCCGTCGCCGGCATGACGGGCGCGCTCGCGGCGCTGCGTCCCGCGCGTGGCGTGCCCGCCTTCGCGACGTTCGATTACATGGCGCTGCTCGCGTCGTTCGATCCGCTGCTCGCCTGGGCGGACGAAGCGCTCGCGACGATCCGCCAGGGGTATCGCGTGCGTGCGTTCACCGAGGAGGGCGGCAGCTTCTGGATCGCGCCGCCGTTCGAAAGCGGCGGCAACGTGGCGCGCGAACTGGTGATCGGGTTGCGCATGCCGCCCGACGCGGGCGAGCACGACGCAAGCGCGTGGCTCGATCATGCCGTCGTCGCGTCGCGGCCCTATGTGCCCACGCTCGCGCGCCAGCGGATGCGCGGCCTCGCGCGCCGGCGGCTCGCGCGCGAGGAGCGCGCGGCCTACGCGACGGGCGACGACACGACGCTCTTCGCGGTGGCCGTGGAGGATGCGTGGTTCGACCGCGCGCAGCCGCTGTGCATCGAGGTCCGCACGAACGTGCCGGGCCGCGCGCCCTGGGCCGTGCAACTCTTCACGCCCACGGACGCCGCCGACGACGCACCCCCGGCGGGAGCCGATCATGCTTGATGCCAGCGACCAAAGCGACGAGCGCCTGCCGCTCATGCGTGCGTTCGTCGTGGCATTCGCGTTCGCGGAGAACGCGCGCCTGGGTGCGGTCGCGCAGGCGGCGAATGCAGCCAGCGCGGCGAACGCCGCGAGCGCCGAGGCGCCCGTCGATCCCCAGCGCGATGCCGACGCGCTCGCCACGCAGCTGCAGTCCGCCACACGCAAGCTCGCGCGCGACGCGATGGCCTGGACCGGCGCGGCGGGCGAAGCGGACATTGCCGCCGCGCAATACGCCTATGTCGCGCTGCTCGACGAATTGCTGCTGTTTTCGGCGTGGAATGGCGCGAGTGCGTGGGAAACGTATCCGCTCGAAGCGCGCATTTTCGGCACGCGTGCGGCCGGCGAGCGTATTCCGGCTGCCATCGAAACCTTGCTCGCGCAACGCGATCCGGCGCAGCGCGATCTCGCCAACGTCTATCTCGCCTGCCTCACGCTAGGCTTTCGCGGCCGTCTGCGCGGCGAGGCGGGCGCCTTGCGTCACGACCAGTTGCGCCACGCGCTGTTCGCGTTCGCCATGCAGCGCGACCCCGAACCCGACCGGCTCGGCGCGCCGCTCGAACGTGCCGCGCTGGCGCCGCGCGAAACACGTCCGCTCACACAGATGTTTCCCGACCGCGCCCGCCTCGCGCTGTTCGTGGGCGGCGGTTTCGCCGTGCTGCTCGGCGTGTCGCAACTGCTGTGGCTCTACGCGACAGCACCCGTGCGGCCGTCGCTCGAACAGTTCGAAACCGTGTCGATGGCGCAAGGGCGTCCGGCGCAGGCGAGCCATACGAGCACCACGGGCAGGGTGCTGCCGCACGCACGCACGGTGCGCAGACTGCGGGCGGCGGCGCCTGCCGATGTTCGGAGCATGCTGCAAACTCAGGACATCGCCGCGGCGCCGACGGTTTCCACGACGGCGCCCGACACGCTTGCGCTTGCGGCACGGCGCATCGTCACGGTGAGCGCGCAGGACGCCGCCGAAGGCGGCGAAGACAGCGCGGACGCCATGCCACGCGGAACACGGCCATGACGACCACACTGATAGTCGTCCTGATCGTCCTCATCGCGCTGTTGATCGTGGGGCTCGCGGCCGTGCTCGTGGTGCGCTGGGTGCGCGGGCGCGACGAACGCAGGCCACTGCGCAACTTCTCCGCCATGATGCGTGCGGCGCACAACGCGATGGGCGTGCGCGATCCGTACTCGGTGCCGCGCGTGCTCGCCACGGGCGCACCCGCCGCGCTCGACGCGCTGGCGCTTGGCTGGCGCCTCTCGCCCGTCGGCGAGCCGGCCTGGTTCGGCAGGCTCTGGCACGACGCCGAAGGCATTCTGATCGCGGAGCCCGGGGACTCGCTCGGCGCGCGTGCGGCCGCCGAGCGCCGGCGCGGCTCGACCGGCGGGCGTTTGCTGCGCGGCCTGCTGCGCAACCGGCCGGGCCGGCCGCTCGACGCGCTCGTGTGGGTGATCGCGCTCGATACGCTCATCGACGAAAGCGGGAGCGCGCGCACGGATACCGACGCGGCGCTCGAAGCCTCGCGCACGGTGCTCGCGCTGCAACGTCAACTGGGTCAGATGCTGCCGCTCTACGTGGTGGTGACGGGCTGCGATGCGCTGCCGGGCTTCGATGCGCTCGCAGCACGCCTGCGCCGCGAGCGCATCGAAACGCCGCTAGGCTGGGCCTCGCCGTATGCGCCGCGGCGCGCCTTCGAACCCGCATGGATGGACGAAGCCTTCGCCGACATGAGCCGGGCGCTCGCGGCGACGGTCACGGAAATGGGCACGCTCGACGGCGCCCTGGACGGTGACGTGTTCCTGCTGCCGCAGCGCCTCGACACACTGCGCGAGCCGTTGCGCGAGTACATCGAGCCCACCTTGCGCGGCGCCGCCGACGGCACCGCACCGCTCCTGCGCGGCATCTGGTGCGTGGGCGCGATGCCGCAGGCGCAGGAGCGCGCGGAACCCGCCATCACGAATACCGCGCGCGGCGAGGCGCGCGCGGCGGCGGCGCCGGCCTTCGCGTCGCGTCTCTGGCACGACTTGCTGATGCCGGGGCAGGGCCTCGCGCTCGCCATTCCGCGCGTGCTCGCGCTGCGCATGCGGCGGTACCGTATTGCCACGTTCGCCGCGCTCGCGCTCGGCGTGTGCTGGTGCGTGGGCCTCGGCGTCGCCACGTGGCACGTGCGCAGCGATGCGCGCTTGCTCGCGGGCAGCTATGACGCGCTCGCGCTCGCCAGCGTCGCCTGGCACGAAGCGGGCGCGAGCAGCAGCGAAACAGCGGCGGCGAACGCGCTGGGCAGCGCCGCGGACGCCTTCGTCAAGGTGCCGCGCTGGCAGCTCGCCACGCCCTTCATGCCGCTATCGTATTTCGGCCTGCGCCACCGGCTCGACGAGGCGCAATACCACGTACTGAGCGGGCTCGTGTTCACGCCGTTGCACGCACGGCTCCTCAGCCGTCTCGCCGATCTGAACTGCGACGGCGTCATCGGCTCGGGCGAGAACGCGAGCCTCGCGGCGGCCGCGCGGCGTCCCCAGGACCTGCCCGAGTACGCGCGGGGCACGCGGCTCGTCACGAATGCGGCGCAGACCGAGCGGCTGATCACGAACTACAACGAACTGGTGGAACGCGATTCGGGCAACACCGTCATGCTCGCGCAGCTCATGCGCGGCGCGGTGGGCGTGAGCTTTTCGCCCGATCATGTGGCCGACCGCGCGGGGCTGGACGACGCCGTTCGCGCGACCGCGGTGGAGGGCGGCGAGCTGTCGTTCGACGGCACCGAGGCGCGCGCCGCCCAGGCGCGGGCGAGCGTGTGCTTCGAGGACACCTTCGATCGCTGGTTCGACGATATTTATCAGGACTCCTCGCTCACCACGAACGCCGCGCAAATCCAGGCCATGCTCGCCGATCTCAAGGCGCCCGGCGCCGTGCCGACCACCGCTTCGCTCTCCGAACTGGCCACGCGCATCGACACGCTCGCGACTCAGGTCGACACCGCGGACCACGGCTGGGCGGGCACGCACGGGCAGGAACTCGTGCCGGGACTCACGGCGACCTTCGACACCGCAAAGGGGCTGCGCCTGATCGGCGCGACGCCCGTGGCGAGCGTGCTGGAGCACGAACAGAGCGAACAAAGCGCGTTTGCGGCGCGCTGGCTCGCAAGCGGCAACCTGCCTGGCGTGCTGGCCTCCAATCCCGCCACAGGACTGCAACTGGCGCCGGACCTGCTGCCGCTGCGCGACGCGTTGCGCACACTGCTCGGCCAGTCGTTCGTCGCGGGCGAGGGCAGCGCGTCGGCCGAAATTCGCGGCGTGGATGCCGACTCGGCACAGCGCGCGCTGGCGATCCTGCCGGCCTACAAGCAATACTCCGCCGGTCTTCTCGCCCAGGCGCCCGAAGCGTGGCGCGGCGCGCTGCTCGCCGCGGCGGGTAACGCGACCGTGCACAGCATGGTGGCCGCGCTTTCGGCACCGGTTGCAACAACGGCAACGACGGGGATGCCGGCAGCAGGCGCGCGCAATGTCGCCTACGCGCCGCAGACGCAGGGCGCATCCTTCGACATCCTGCGCAAGAACGCGACCGATCTCGTGGAAGCGTTCGACTCGCTCGGCCGCGCCGATCTTGCGCAAGCGGTTGCCCTGCGCGTGAGCGACGCCGCGCTGGACGTGCTGCGCTCGACCGATGGGCAACTGCAATCGCTCGAACCGTTTCGACCGCTGCGCGGCGACTTCTCGGCGTGGAACGGCAACGCCGGCGGCTCGATGCGCGCATTCGGCGCCGCCACGCCTGAAGCGCTGCAAACCTACCTTGCCGCGCAGTCGAGTGCGGTGGCGGATACGGCCACGCTCGCGTCGAGCGCGCTCGACTGGCTGACTACGCAGAATCCGCCGCTTTCCACCGCGGACGCGCGCCTCGTGGCGCGCTGGAAAGCGCTCTTCGCGGACCTCGCGCAATACCGCGCCCGCAGCCCGGCGAGCGCGCTGGTGGCGGTGCCGTCGATCATCTCCAACCAGCTCGACAAGATGGACCTCGACACGTGCGGCGCCTCGCTCGCGCAGGTGGACGTGCCGGGCTCGGGCGACATTGTCGCGAGCGCGGGTATGCGGCTCGTATCGTCCGCGCGCGAGCGCTGCTACCGGCTGCAGATCGGCACCGGCGGGGAGGCCTACGAACAGCTGCGCAGCTATTTCGCGCGCTATCTTGCCGGCCGCTTCCCGTTCTCCGCGGATGCGAACGCGCAGGCCGCCGACCTGCGCCAGACGGCGGCCTTCGTGGCGCTGCTCGACGCGAAGCTCGCGGACGCGCAACGCGGCATGAGCGCCGCGGCGGCGAGCGGCGGCACGCAAGCGCTCGCGCAGCAATTCCTGGCGAAGCTCGCGCGCGCGAAGCCCTGGCTCGACGCGCTGGTGGCGCGCGGCGCGGACGGCGCACTCGTGGGCGTGGACGTGGCGGTGGATTGGCGTATCGATCGCGCCGACGAAGCCGGTGCGGACCAGGTCATCCAATGGTCGCTCGCGAGCGGCAGCCAGACGCTCGCCTGGCCCGCCGCGGCTGGCGCGCCGCTGCGCTGGGCGCCGGGCCAGCCTGCCGCGCTGAGCCTGCGCTGGGCGAAAGACGGCCCGTGGCGGCCCATGCAGGACGCTTTGCAGCCGACGCTCTCGGTCGACGGCGAAGCGGCCACATGGGCGGCAAACGACACGTGGTCGCTATTGCGCCTCGTGCGCCTGCACGCGGTGCCGGACGACGGCGCGGATAGCGGCACGGGTGCGGGCAACGCGCGCATGGTGCTGAGCGTACCGGTGCGCGACCGCAACGGCGGCACGCAAACGGCGCGCATGTTCATGCGCGTGGGGATGACGGGCGCCTCGAAAACGGCGCTCGCGTGGCCCGACCTGCCGTACGCGGCGCCGGGCTACAGCGCATACGGCGCCCCTGCGGTCACCTACGGACCGTATCCGTCGAACACACAAGCGGGGCGCGGATGAACCCGGCATTCGACATCGAGGCACTCGTTCAACCGATACCGGGTGGCGCGCCGGCCGGCGTCTCCCTCCTGCACGATGCCGCCTTCGACGCGATCAAGGCGGCGCGGCGCGAGGACGATCCGGCATTGCCGGCCGGCATCTGGCAAACCGCGCTCAAGGTCGCCGACTGGGCCGCCGTCGAAGCGGGCTGCGAGGACCTCCTCGCATGCCGCAGCAAAGACTTGACGCTCGCAGCATGGCTGGGCGAGAGCTGGCTGCATCGATACGGATGTATTGCCTTGCCCGACAGCTTCGTCTTGCTGAGCGAATTGTGTGCGCGCTATTGGGACGACATTCATCCGTTGCCGCGCGATGGCGATCTGGGCTTTCGGGCCGCGCCGCTCGCGTGGGTTGCCCAACAGTATCCGGTCTTGCTCGGTGGCCGGATCGCGTTGTGCGCGGGGCCTGAAGGATCCGCTCTGACGCTTGCGCGTTGGCAGGCCGCACAGCGCGAGGCGGTTGCGTTGAAGGACCGCAAAGATGTGCCGGCCGCGAAGCGCGAGGAGGCCGCACGCGTGGCGCAGGCGTTGACTCAGGCCGCGCATGCGGCGGAGCCTGCCGTGTTGCGCGACCAGTTACAGGCGCTGCGCGCGGCACGCGCGCCCATCGTGAAACTCGATGCCTGGTGCACGCAGCGGCTCGGCATGGAGGCGCCATCGTTCGGAGCGCTGCTGGAGACGCTGGAGCGCATGGAGAGCGTGTTGCGCGACTGGCTTACGACGCATCCCGAGTGGGAGGACGTATCGATGGTTGATGGCGCAACGATTTCGGAACAGGCGGTGGCTGAACCTGCAGCGGTTCAGGTTGCCGCGGCGGGCGCGGTGCAGGAGCCGGTTGGCCCGCGGAGGCTGGACGCGCCTCAGTCGCGCGATGAGGCGTATCGGTTGCTCGCTAGCGTGGCGGACTATCTCATGCGCTATGAGCCGCATAGTCCTGTGCCTTATATGCTCAAGCGTGCGCTTGATTGGGGGGGCAAGCCGTTGCCGGAACTGCTGGCCGAGTTGACGGCCGGTGAGCGCGGCAGGGCGTTGGGGGCGGCGCTTGGGTTGCTGCCTGAGAGTGAGTAAACGTTGGCGCGTTTTGGTGCCTGCCTGTTTGGACTTTTTTTTGGCATTTCCTTGAATTCGCGTCGGGACGCGAATTCAAGCTACAACCAACCCGCGGGGAACCGCAAAAAAATCCATCCCTTAACTCCTCCAGGCCTCTCCCTCAGGAAAATGATATCGACCAAGCGATTCAGCCATCATCTCGATGCTATACCCAGGCCTCTGCGGCGGCATATACCGCCCATTACGAATGACAACAGGATCAACAAAATGCTCATGCAAATGATCGACATACTCGAGCACACGATTCTCGAGCGAAGCCGAAACGCACAAATAATCGAACAGCGAAATGTGCTGCACGTACTCGCACAGCCCAACGCCACCCGCATGCGGACAAACTGGCACACCGAACTTCGCCGCCATCAACAACACGACGATCACTTCGTTGAGTCCACCTAACCGACAGGCATCCACCTGACAAAAATCGATGGCCTGCGCCTGCAGCAACTGCTTGAACATCACGCGATTGTGACAGTGCTCGCCCGTGGCAACTCCGATCGACCCCAAACGCCGGCGAATCTCCGCATGGCCGAGAATATCGTCGGGGCTCGTAGGCTCCTCGATCCACCATGGATCGAACTCCGCAAGCCGCCGCATGTTCGCCACCGCTTCGTCCACGTCCCACACCTGGTTGGCGTCCATCATCAGCTTCAGGTTCTCGCCGATCTCCTCGCGCAGAATGCGCGCGCGCCGCACGTCTTCGTCGAGATTGCCGCCCACCTTCTGCTTGAAATGCGTCCAGCCCAGCGCGACGCCCTCCCGCGCGAGGCGCCGGATCTTGTCGTCGTCGTAGCCCAGCCAGCCAGCCGAGGTCGTATAGGCGGGGTAGCCCTGCGCGAGCATTTCCGCTTCGCGCACGCCCTTGGTCTTCGCGTGGCGGTGCAGGATGGCCAACGCTTCATACGGCGTGATCGCATCGGTCACGTAGCGAAAATCCAGACAGCGCACGAGTGCCTCGGGGCTCATGTCCGCAAGCAGTTTCCATACGGGCTTGCCAACCGATTTCGCCCACAGGTCCCACACCGCATTCACGACTGCCGCCGTAGCCAGATGAATCGCGCCTTTATCAGGGCCGATCCAGCGTAATTGGCTATCCGAAGTGAATGCGCGCCAGAATGCGCCCATGTCCGCGGTAATGTCTTCGAGCCGTTTGCCGACGATGAGAGGCGCCAGTGCGTTGACCGCCGTCACGCAGATCTCATTGCCGCGCCCGATGGTGAACGTGAGGCCGTGCCCCGTGAGTTTGTCTGGAGAATCGGTTTCGAGCGTGACATAAGTCGCGGAATAGTCCGGCGCGGCATTCATGGCGTCGGAACCGTCGAGCGAACGCGAAGTGGGAAAACGGATATCGCGAACGGACAGACTGCTGATCGTGGTCATTCGAACTCCCTCTGGAAGGGACGGCTTTCGGGTAGGGAAAACCAGGCGTTTGCACGCGTTGACAACGCTGAATCCGCTACCTAGCATGCTAGCATGTCTTCTCAAAATCAAGCGCGCCGTGAACTCTTCATCAGAAGTAGCGAGTGTCGCCGGCAGTCCTTATGTCGCACTGCAAAAGATCGGCGGCAATGAGCGCGGCAGCCTGACCGATGCAGTGGAGCAGGCACTGAGAGAAGCGATCGTGACGCTTGCGCTCGAACCCGGAATGATGATCGACAAAATGGCGGTCTGCGAACGCATGGGCGTGTCGCGCTTTCCGGTTTCCGCTGCGCTGGCGAAGCTCGCGCATGCGGGTCTCGTCGAAGTTTTGCCGCAGCGCGGAACGCGCGTCAAGCCGATCGCGCTCGACGATATTCGCCAGCATCTGTTCATTCGCAGTGCGCTCGAAGTCGAAACGGTACGCGGTGTCGCTCGCATGAAGGACAGCGCCACCATCGACGCACTGGCAGCCAATCTAGATGAGCAGCGCAAGATCGCCGGCAATGGCCAGCGTATCGAATTTCATGCGCTCGATCTGGCGTTTCATGAAATCCTGCTCGACGCGGTGAAGCTGCCTCGCGTGAAAGAGATCGTCGCGGTGTCGCGCAACGCGCTGGACCGCGCGAGGCAATTGCTGGCAAGTCCCGAGCGTCTCGTGCACACGCTCGACGAGCACGAACGGATTTTCGCGGCCATTCGCGCCGGCCGTGCCGACGCGGCGGCAAAAGCGATGCACGACCATCTCGATCAGGTGATCGAGGAATTGCACCGGTCCGCGAAAGAACGGCCAGATCTCTTTGCACCTTGAGCACGCCAGCCAACGCCCGCCCTTCAACCCCCTTCGTGCGGCGCTGCAAGCCACGCCGCGCACGCAATCAGGAGGCCCCGGTAATGTGTCTGGCTTTTCTTCGCGGGTTAGCGCCATGACGCCGCTCATTTCCGTCAACAAGCTGAGCAAGCGCTTTCCCGGCGTGAGAGCGCTTCACGAAGTGCAATTCGAGCTCATGGCGGGCGAGGTGCACGCGCTGATGGGCGAGAACGGCGCGGGCAAGTCGACCTTGATGAAGATTCTCGCGGGCGTCTATACGCGCGATTCGGGCGACATTCTCCACGATGGCCAGCCTGTCGCGTTCGCGAGTCCGGGCGAGGCCCAGGCCGCGGGCGTCGGCATCATTCATCAGGAACTCCAGCTGATGAATCATTTGACCGTCGCGCAGAACATGTTCATCGGCCGCGAACCGCGCGGGCGTCTCGGGCTTTTTCTCGACGAAGACAAACTCAATGCGCAGGCGCGCGCGATTCTCGCCCGCATGCACGTGCAGCTCGACCCGCGCACCGTGGTCGGCTCGCTCACGGTCGCAAGCCAGCAGATGGTCGAAATCGCCAAGGCGCTGTCGTTCGATTCGCGCGTGCTCATCATGGACGAGCCGACTTCCGCGCTCAACGACGCGGAAATCGCCGAGCTTTTCCGCATCATTCGCCAGCTGAAAGAGCGGGGCGTGGCGATCGTCTACATCTCGCACAAGATGGACGAACTCAAGCAGATTGCCGATCGCGTCACCGTGCTGCGCGATGGCGAGTACGTCGCCACCGTCGCCGCCGCCGACACGAGCGTGCAGGCCGTCATCGGCATGATGGTCGGCAGAACGCTCGCCGATGTCGCACCGTATCAGGGTCCGGCGCACCAGGGCGAAGTCGCGCTCGAAGTGAAGCATCTGAACGCAGGCCCGCTCGTGAGGGATGTGAGCTTCGCGTTGCGCAAAGGCGAAATACTCGGCTTTGCGGGACTCATGGGCGCGGGCCGCACCGAGGTCGCGCGCGCCGTGTTCGGCGCGGACCCGGTCGAATCCGGCGACATCTTCGTGAAAGGCGCCAAGGCATCGATCAAAACGCCGAGCGACGCGGTCGCGCACAGCATCGGGTATCTCTCCGAGGACCGCAAGCGCTTTGGTCTCGCGACCGGCATGGATGTCGAATCGAACATCGTGATGTCCAATCTCGGCAAATTCCTCTCGCTGAACGTGTTCCTGCGCCGCATGCAGATCCGCAAGACGGCGGCGCATTTCATCAGTCTGCTCGCCATTCGCACGCCTTCCGCAACGCAGCCGGTACGTCTGCTTTCGGGCGGCAACCAGCAGAAGATCGTCATTGCGAAGTGGCTGGAGCGCGACTGCGACGTGCTTTTCTTCGACGAGCCCACGCGCGGCATCGACGTCGGCGCGAAAAGCGAGATCTACAAGCTGCTGCGCGCGCTCGCCGAGCAAGGCAAGGCGATCGTGATGATCTCGTCGGAACTTCCGGAAATCCTGCGCATGAGCGACCGGATCGTGGTGATGTGCGAAGGCCGTATCACTGGCGAGCTTTCCGCCGGCGAGGCGACCCAGGAGCGCATCATGCATCTCGCGACCCAGCGCGAAACCCTGCAAGCGGC
Organism: Paraburkholderia heleia NBRC 101817; assembly: GCF_000739775.1. Classification (GTDB taxonomy): domain Bacteria; phylum Pseudomonadota; class Gammaproteobacteria; order Burkholderiales; family Burkholderiaceae; genus Paraburkholderia; species Paraburkholderia heleia. The sequence goes on from NZ_BBJH01000003.1 coordinate 242,643, forward strand.
ATGAGCCTCAAGAGGTCGAATCCATGACTATGCAACCGGATACTGCGGCGCTGGCCGACCAGAAACGGTCGTCCGGGTTGAAGGCGCGCATTTTCTCGCCCACTGCGCTGCAGAAAATGCTCGCCTTCGCCAGCCTGATCCTGCTGCTGATCTTTTTCAGCTTCGCTTCGCCTGCCTTCATGCAGATGGACAACATCCTCGGCATTCTGCAGGCAACCGCCGTGAACGGCGTGCTCGCCATTGCGAGCACCTTCGTCATCATCACGGGCGGCATCGATTTGTCGGTCGGTACGCTGATGACCTTTACGGCCGTGATTTGCGGCGTGTTTCTGACCTACTGGCATTTGCCGATGTGGATCGGCGTGCTCGCCGCAATCGGCACGGGAGCGGTGTGCGGAACCATTTCCGGCACGCTGACGGCGAAGATGAAAATCCCGCCGTTCATCGCCACGCTTGGCATGATGCTGCTGCTCAAAGGGCTCTCGCTCGTCGTCTCGTCCGACAAGCCCATCTATTTCACCGACACCGAAAACTTCTACATGATTTCACAGGACTCGCTGATCGGTTATTTCCTGCCCAGCGTGCCCGTGCCGAATGCCGTGCTGATCCTGTTCGTGCTCGCCATTGTGAGTTCGATCACGCTGAACCGCACGGCGCTCGGCCGCTATACGTTCGCGCTCGGCAGCAACGAAGAAGCCGTACGCCTTTCCGGCGTGAATGTCGATCGCTGGAAGATTGCGATTTATGGTCTCGGCGGCGCGATTTGCGGCATTGCAGGGCTCCTGATCGCTTCGCGCCTGAACTCGGCGCAACCGGCGCTTGGCCAGGGCTACGAGCTGGAAGCCATCGCGGCGGTGGTGATCGGCGGCACGTCGCTGAGCGGCGGCTCGGGCACGATACTCGGCACCATCATCGGCGCGTTCATCATGAGCGTGCTGACCAACGGCCTGCGCATCATGTCGGTCGCGCAGGAATGGCAGATCGTGGTGACGGGTCTCATCATCATTCTCGCGGTGTACGCGGATATCCTGCGCCGCAAGAAGCGTTAGCAGAGGAGACGGCAGGGGCACGAAAAGAACGGGGAGTCGAACAAGGCTCCCTCAACGGCTGGAGGTCTATGGCCTACCTTAGGAGGAGAAATGTCATGTTGAAAAGAAAACTGATCAGTGCCGTGATCGGAGTGGGCGCGCTCGTGGGCGCGTCCAGCCTGACCTATGCTGAGGAACCCTACATTCCGATCATATCGAAGGGATTTCAGCATCAGTTCTGGCAAGCCGTGAAATCCGGCGCGGAACAGTCGGCGAAGGCGAACAACGTCAGGATCACGTTTGAAGGTCCTGAAACCGAGGCCATGGTCGACAAGCAGATCGACATGCTTTCGGCCGCGCTCGCCAAGAAGCCGCAGGCGCTCGGCATTGCCGCGCTCGACAGCAAGGCCGCCATTCCGCTGCTCAAACGCGCGCAGTCCAGCAAGATTCCTGTGATTGCATTCGACTCGGGCGTCGACAGCGATATTCCGCTCACGACCTGCGCCACGGACAATCTCGCCGCCGCCGCGCTCGCCGCCGACAAGATGGCGGGGATGATCGGCAATTCCGGCGAAGTCGGCGTGATCGTGCACGACCAGACGAGCCGCACGGGTATCGACCGGCGCGACGGCTTTCTCAACGAGATGAAGACGAAGCACCCGGGCATCAAGATCGTTTCCGTGCAGTACGGCGCAGGCGACCACCTGAAGTCGGCGGAAATCGCCAAGGCCATGATTCAGGCGAATCCGAACCTCAAGGGCATTTTCGGCGCCAATGAAGGCTCGGCGGAAGGCGCGGCGATCGGTGTGAAGGAGTCGGGCAAGAAGCTGGTGCTGATTGGCTTCGACTCGGGCAAGGAGCAGAAGGAAGCCATCATGTCCGGCCTGATGGCGGGCGCGATCACGCAGAATCCGGTCGGCATCGGCAAGTGCGTCGTCGATTCCGCGGCGAAGGCGTTGAAGGGCGAAACGCTGCCGAAGAAAATCGACACGGGCTTTTACTGGTACGACAAGACCAATATGACCGACCCGAAGATCGCGGCGGTGCTTTACGACTGATTGGTAGTGGTGTGGGTCATGCGCAAAGATCGGCGTCGCCGGGAAAGATAAAGGCCCGACGCTGAAAGGAGACCGGATTCGACCTCCGGTCTCCGTTTCTTTTGACGTTTCGATCCTGCTTGCGCTGCCTTATGCCGTTGCCGTTCCACTCGTCGCGGCAACGGCCCACTGCGGTGCATCCTGCAACGCAACGGGGCGCAGGAAACGCTCGATCGCCGCATAGCCCACGGAGGTGGTTTGCGGTTGCGTCGAAGCGGGCCACGGGCCGCCGTGCTGCTGCGCATCGCACACGGCAACGCCCGTTGGCACACCGCCGAACAGCACGCGCCCTGCAATACGTTGCGCAGCGGTTGCGAGCGCGCGATTGCCCGGCGTATCGGCCTGCGCGCCCCACAACGTGACCGTGAGCGAACCTTCCACCGCACCGAGCACGTCGAGCGTCTGCGCTTCGTCGCGCACCTTCACGATCAGGGCGGCCGGGCCGAACATTTCTTCGTGCAGCGCCGCGTTGGCGATGAACGTCTGCGCGTCGGTTTCGAACAGACGCGGCGCGGGCGCAGCGGCTTCTTCGTCGTGTGCCGGCGCGGCGAGACGCACGCGCACGCCCGCCTGGCTCGCGATATGCGCGGCGGCATTTTCGAAACCGTGACGCATCGTGGCCGTGAGCATGGCGTGCGGCTTTTGCGCGGACAACGCTTGTGCCAGCGCATGTGCAAAGCGCTCACCATCGGCGTCGTCGCGCACGACGATCACCCCGGGGCTCGTGCAGAACTGCCCGCAACCCATCGTGATCGAGGCGGCGAGGGTAGCGGCAGGCGTGTCGACGCCGTCCGCAAGAGCTTGCGGCAGCACGACGAGCGGATTGATCGAGCCGAGTTCGCCATAAAACGGAATCGGCCGGCGACGCGCATTGGCCGCGCGCCACAGGGCCACGCCGCCCTGATACGAGCCCGTGAACGCCACTGCCGCGACATCGGCATGACCGACGAGGTGCACGGCCGCTTCGCGCGAAGCCTGGTCGACGAACGCGATCACGCCTTCCGGCAGGCCCTGTTCGCGCAGCACGCGCGCGGCGAGCGCATGCACGCGGCGCGACAGTTCGGGATGGCCCGGGTGCGGCTTGACGATCACCGTGCAACCCGCAGCGAGCGCCGAAGCCGTGTCGCCGCCGAGCACCGAGAACGCAAACGGGAAATTGCTCGCCGAGAACATGGCGACAGGTCCCAGGGGCAGTTGGACGCGCGTGAGGTGAGGGCGGCCTGCGGGCGGCGCGCCGGGCACGGCTGCGTCGTCGACGTGGCGGTTGGCGATGCCCGCTTCCACGCGCTCGGCAAAGCCGCGCAGCTGAAACGCGGTGCGCGCGAGTTCGCCATTCAAGCGTGCGGCGCCAAGCGACGTTTCTTCGTCGGCGAGGGCGACGAGCTGGGCGGCGTCGCGTTCGAGCGCGTCGGCGAGGCCACGCAGCAGGGCGCTGCGCACGGCGCGCGAAGCGGCGCCGTAAAGGGCCTGGGCTTCGTGTGCGAGCGCGGCGGCTTCGTCGATACGCGCGAACGTCACGTTGTTTTCTGTCTGCATTACGGAATCCATTCCAGATTAAAAAAGACCGCGCTCGGCGAGATTGGCATAAAGGGCGCGCACGCCGAACGTCCACGGTTCGATTTCGGTGCAAAGGCGCACGGTGTTGACGATGGCGCCAAGCGGCGGCGCGCTGATCGTGACGCGGTCGCCGAGGTGATGTGTGAAGCCGCCGCCGGGCGCATCGCGGTCCTTGATCGGCGAGAACATCGTGCCGAGGAACAGCATGAAACCGTCCGGATACTGATGGTGGCGGCCCCACGCCTGCGAAACGAGATCGAGCGGATCGCGGCTGATTTCCTGCATATGGCTCACGCCTTCGAGCAGGAAGTTGTCGTCGGTGCCTTCCACGCGCAGCGAGACGCTGGTGGCGCGAACCGTGTCGAGCGTGAAGTGTTCGTCGAATAGACGAATGAACGGACCGATCGCGCACGAGCCGTTATTGTCCTTGCATTTGCCGAGCAGCAGGGCCGAGCGGCCTTCGATATCGCGCAGATTGACGTCGTTGCCGAGCGTCGCCCCGACCACCTCGCCCCGGCTGTTGACCGCGAGGACAACCTCGGGCTCGGGGTTATTCCACGCCGAGGCGGGATGCAGGCCGATATCGGCGCCAAAGCCCACCGCGGACATCGGCTGGGATTTCGAGAACACTTCGGCGTCCGGACCGATGCCGACCTCCATGTATTGCGACCACGCGCCACGGCGCTGAAGTGCTTCCTTCAGCTTGCTCGCGGCCTCGGAACCCGGCTTGATCTTCGAAAGATCGGCGCCGATCAGCTTCGTGATTTCGGTGCGCACGTCCTGGGCTTTGGCGGGATCGCCGCCGGCCTGTTCTTCGATCACGCGTTCCAGAAGACTCACCGCGAACGTCACGCCGCAGGCCTTGATGGCCTGCAGGTCACACGGCGCGAGCAGCCAGGGGCGATCCGCGGGGCGATCGCCCGCGAAGCTGTGCTCGAGCAGCGCCTCCACCGTGCCGAGCGGCACGCCGGCCGTATGCTGCACGACATCGAGCAGATCGTCGTAATCGAACAAGTCGGCCGTGGTCGGGGCCACTTCCGAAATATCGAAGACCATGCCGCCGCGCACGGCGACCACGCAGGGCCCATCGCCCTCCGGGGTGGGCCGCCAGACACGCCCGACGAGCAGCGCACTATCGAGATCGTGCGGGAGATAAGCGGATGTTGAGGACATGGCGGGCGTTTCGGAGTGAGCGTGGCGACACGCATCGTAGGGCGGATGCGCGTGCGCGTCCAAAGGAACATCTCTTTGTCCAACTGGCTGGACGATCGCGCCACCCCTGTCGACAATGAGCAAGAATCCTGTTCGAGTGCTTCAATGTACTTTGCTACGCCTCTGCCGGTTGGCCCAGGCGTTTCACCATGTCGTGCTTCGATCCACTGCTCATCCTGACCGCTATGACGAACCGTACCGAAATCAAGGCGCTTGTATTCGACGTATTCGGCACCGTCGTGGACTGGCGAAGCGGCGTCGCGAGGGAAGCCGCCGTTTTCTTGCAGCGCCATGCACCGCATCTCGACGCTTTCGAGTTCGCCGACGCCTGGCGACGCGAGTATTCGCCTGCCATGGAGGCAATCCGCAGTGGCCGCCGGCCCTACGTGCGCCTCGACGTTCTGCATCGTGAGAACCTCCTGAAGGTGCTGGCGCATAGCGGTATTGCCGGCGTGACGGACGCCGGGATCGACGAACTCAACCTGGCCTGGCATCGTCTCGATCCATGGCCGGATGCGCTCGGGGCACTGAATCGCCTCAAACGCCGCTTCATCATCGCCCCCTTGTCGAACGGCAACATCCGGCTCATGGTGGATATCGCGAGGCGCGCTGGCCTGCCATGGGACGCCATTCTCGGCGCCGAAGTGGTGCGCGCTTACAAGCCCTCGCCGCAGGTGTACACCGAAACGGCGGACATTCTGGGCCTCGCGCCCGCCGAACTGTGCCTCGTCGCGGCGCATAACGGCGACCTTGCCGCGGCGCGCCGGCTCGGCCTTTCGACCGCTTTCGTCGTGCGGCCGACTGAGCACGGTCCCGATCAGACAACAGACCTGAAGGCGGAGCAGGCGTGGGACTTCATGGCGAACGATTTAAACGAGCTTGCGAGTCAGCTTGAAGCCTCGATGGACTGAGCCGGCCTGTTGGCGATTGCCCAACATCGTCCGGCCAGATGACGGCCGCGCCCAGACTCGCATGATCGCGATGCACGTGGGGACGGGCGCCGCGCGGATCGCACCCGGATGGCATGACATCTGCATGGCGTGCTGCAAGCGGCTTGCCGCTTGACTGTTCCTGCAACCGTCCTGCTCAAGGAGACCCACCATGACCACGCTCACCATCCGCGATCTTCAAACGTCGGTTGAACTCGATCACCGGAAAATGGCCAGTTGCCAGGGCGGCCGGATCAAGATCATCGGCCAGCACCCCGGCTCACTGCTCACGTCCGCCGATGGCGATCCCGTTGGCGTATATGTCGACGGCGTGCTGCAAAACTCCGTCGGCGACGGCTACTACCACGGCTGAGCGTCCAACGGCACATGAAGTGCGCAAGCGCCGCGGCGTAACCGGGGAGGCCGACGTGGACCCAACCTGGCTGGGCATCGCTACCGGCACGATCGTACTTGCGATCGCTGTGGCCGGCGTGGCGGCGCACTACTTCCGTGAGCGTCGCCGCGCCGATTATCTGCGCAATTTCGATCATCACGCATGGTGGCAACGCACCCACGGTGCAGCCTGCGCTTCAGGTGGCGTCGGCGCAGGCCGCTGGGCAGCGCAAACAAAAACGTGGCGGACACAACGAACGGGGAATCAGGCCTCCGTCAAGTGATGGAGGTCCGCGGGGGCGCGGGAAAATTTGCGATAGCGTATTGAACCTGCGTATCGGTTCACGTTTTTCGCACCCTACGTGGCAATCGTTAGAGGAATCTCATCATGAAATCCCTTGGTAAAACATTCGCTATCCTTAGCATTATGGCTGCCCCTGCTGCCTCGTTCGCACAATCGAACAGCGCCGTGACGCCTGAGCAGGTCCGCGCCGAGCTTGTCCAGCTCGAACAGGCGGGCTACCACCCGGGTGACGGCGACAACACCAGCTACCCAGCCGATATCCAGGCGGCCGAAGCACGCGTCGCGGCACAGAACGGCGCGAGCAGTTACGGCGGGATGGCAGGCAGTACGTCGGCCTCTGGTGCACCCGCCGCCGGTGACAGCATGAAGCCGGTTTACTTCGGTCAGTAAGCGATGGTGTTGACGAGCCCCTTCCTCGCATCGAGGGGGCTCTTTCCGAGAACCTGCCACGAAATGAGGGTCGGACTTACGAGCCCATTCTTACGAGCCCATTGCGTGAAACCTGAAAGGTTGCCAGCATTTTGTGTCGGCCGGGAACGCGGTATGCTCGGCACCTTTGAGAACGTTGAGCCATCGCTCATTGACTGACATGTGGTCCACGATGCCATCACTGCGCTATTTGAGCGTTTTCGCAATCTGTGCATTGTTCACAGCGTGCGGACAGATGGCGTCCCGGCAAGCGGCGTGCAGGGGGGAGTCCTGCCATCTGCGGCACGAGATGGTGCAATCCGGCGAGGCATCCTGGTATGCGCAGAAGTTCCAGGGACGTGAGACCGCAAACGGAGAACGCTTCAATACCGGCGCATTCACGGCTGCCCATCGAACCTTGCCGCTCGGCAGCTATGTGCGCGTCAGATCCGTGGCGACCGGCAAGTCGGTTGTGGTGCGCATCAACGATCGCGGACCCTACGTGAAAGGCCGAATCATCGATCTCTCATACGCCGCGGCGAAAGCGCTGGGGTTGACAGACGCACGGTCAATGCAGGTGCAGATCGAACGTGTAGGGAACACGCCGAACGCACAGACGGCGTCGGACGGCGACGGCATCCTGACGACAGGCAGGTGACGTGAGGGGGCGCGTCAAGGCATGCGCCAGTCGCCACGTCTTCGACTTCACGCCCCCCACCCCCGAACAAGCCCGCTGCCTCGCCCGGTAGTCTGAGCGGCGTTTGCGCTGCTCCGCCTGAAATGACCCGGCTTCAGGGCCACCACGGCCACGAGACTGAGTGCGATGCCGATCATCACATAGAGCACCGGCACCAGCGGCGAGCCCGTGATCGGCGTCATCGCTGCGAAGACGGTGAAGTCGACCCATTCCATCGCATTGGCCAGCACGGTGGCGGCGACCCGCTGTTCGTTGTGCCGTGAACAGCAGAAGGCATGCGCAACAGGATATCGGACCAAAGTCCCATTGTTTTTGCCGCGGACGGCTACCAAACTTCACGACTACGAGCGCCGTGACAACGCGGCGCCGATACCCGGGCGCTGAGCGGCTCCGGTGGCGCTTTCGAGCGCACCCGATGCCTGGCACCGCAACCAGAGGACAAAAAAGTCATGCCAGTCATTGCGTAAGCAACGGGCGCGATGTATCGAGAAAGTCATAACCGGCATGGGCATTTCGTTCGGCAGCGGCAAGCCGGCGGGCCCCGTCCTGTTCTGGCCGGCGTCACATCCAGTGCAGGGTACGGATCCGTGCCGGTCCGGATCGCGAACAGTAAGCGGGCAACGAAAAGGCGACCACGGCGCGCGCACTGGGGCGATGCGCAGGTCCGGCGCGTTGCGGGAGGCCATTCATGAGCGGACCGTTTTTTCCCGAGCATCCCCCGTTTCTCCGGGTTGCGTCGCGCCGAAGCGGCCTGCCGCTAATCCTCGTCGCCGTTGTGCTGACGCTCTTCGCCGGCTGCAAGAAGGCATCGGGGCCGCCGGCGCCCGGCGCCCCGGAAGTCACGGTGATGACGGTCACGGCTCGGGACACCCCGGTCCAGCTCGAGTTCACTGCACAGACGCAGAGTTCGCGTGAAGTCGAAATTCGTGCTCGCGTGGACGGCTTTCTCGACCGGCGGACGTATTCCGAAGGCGACAAGGTGAAGGCCGGCCAGACGATGTTCCTGATGGATCCGAAGCCGTTTCAGGCCGCGCTGCAGACCGCGCGCGGCGAGCTTGCGCAGCAGCAGGCGCGCCTCACGGTGGCGCAGCAGAATCTCGGCCGGGTCAAGCCGCTCGCGGCGCAACGGGCATTGAGCCAGAAGGATCTCGACGACGCGGTTGGCAACGAGAAGCAGGCCCGGGCCGCGGTGATTTCCGCGCAAGGGCAGGTGGAGACCGCGGAGCTAAATCTGGGTTATACGACGATCAAGTCACCCCTGGACGGCCTCGCGAGCTATGCAAGACAGCAGGACGGCAGCTATCTGATCGCCAATTCATCTGGCCTCCTAACCTACGTCTATCAGCTCGATCCGGTCTGGGTGAACTTCAGCATTTCCGAAAACGAAATGCTCCACTTCCAGGACGAGATTTCGGCAGGCAAGCTGCAATTCCCGCCGAACAGCGAGTTTGTCGTAGCGGTGATACTCGCTGACGGCACGGAATTTCCGCAGCACGGCACCATCAGTTTCGCCAATCCGGCGTTCAACACCGACACCGGCACGTTCCTCGTGCGGGCCACGCTCGCGAACCCGAAGGGGACGTTGCGGCCTGGGCAGTTCGTGCGCGCGCGCGTGTCGGGTGCCACGCGGCCGAATGCCATCCTCGTGCCGCAACGGGCGGTGCTGCAGGGCGCAAAGAGCCACTTCGTATGGGTGGTGGACAATGAGTCGAAGGCCAGGCAGCGAGTGGTCGAAGTCGGTGACTGGAACGGCGACAACTGGTTCATCAACGATGGACTGAAGGCCGGCGAGCGTATCGTGGTGGATGGCGCAATTCGCGTCGTGCCCGACGTGCCGCTCAAGATTGCCGCAACGCTCCCCTCTACGCAGACCGGCGGCAAGGCGATCGTCGAGAAGGGCGGCGCGTCGGCGCCGCCGGCGGGCGAGGGCGCGCGAGCCATGGCGCCGGCCGCGACCAGCGGCGCTTCGCAGTAAGGGGCAGCGCGATGAATATCTCGCACTTCTGCATCGACCGGCCCATCTTCGCGTCCGTCATCTCGATCGTGATCACGCTTGGCGGCGCGTTGACGTTGTTCTCGCTGCCCATCGCGCAGTATCCGGACGTCACACCGCCACAGATCACCGTCTCCGCGACCTACCCGGGCGCAAGCGCGGACGTCGTGGCGAACAATGTGGCCGCGCCGATCGAGCAGCAGGTCAACGGTGCGGACAACATGATCTACATGTATTCGTCCGGCTCGTCCACGGGCAACTACACGCTCAACGTCTTCTTCGGTATCGGCACCAATCCGGAACTGGCCCAGGTCGACGTGCAGAACCGCGTGAACCTTGCATTGCCGCAGCTGCCGCAGCAGGTCCAATCGCAGGGCGTCCAGGTCCAGAAGAAGTCGAACGCGTTCATGATGGTGATCGCGATCTACTCGCCGGACGATCGCTTCGATCCGACCTATATCGCCAACTACGCGAATGTGTACGTGCTCGACACGCTCAAGCGGATTCCGGGTGCGAACCAGTCGTCTATCTTCGGCACTCCAGATTACGCGATGCGGATCTGGCTGAAGCCCGATCGCATGGCCCAGCTCGGCATCACGGCAGGCGACGTGCAGAACGCCGTGCGCGCCCAGAACCAGCAATTCGCGGTCGGCACCGTCGGCCAGGCGCCCACCGGCAACCCGGTCGAGCAGTCGTTCGCGGTGACGACCACCGGACGGCTCGCGACGCCCGCCGAGTTCGACAACGTCATCATTCGCGCGGCGAGCAACGGCGCGGCGATCGTCCGCCTGAAAGACATCGGCCGGGCCGAGCTGGGGCAGAAGAGTTATTCGAATCGCACCACCTACCAGGGCAAGCCCGCGACGATCATAGCGGTCTACCAGCAGCCTGGGGCGAACGCGCTCGACGTCTCGAAGCAGGTACACGAGACCCTCGCGCAGCTCAAGACGGCGTTTCCTGAAGGGCTCGACTATCAGATCGCGATGGACACGACGGATTTCACGCGTGCATCGATCGCCGACGTGATCCATACGTTCTTCGAGGCGCTCGTACTGGTGGTGATCGTAGTGTACGCGTTCCTGCAGAGCCTTCGCGCGACACTCATTCCGGTGCTGGCCGTACCCGTGTCGATCGTCGGCACGGCCATGGGAATGGCGGCGCTGGGCTTTTCGATCAACATGCTGACGTTATTCGGCATGGTGCTCGCCATCGGCATCGTCGTGGACGACGCAATTGTCGTGATCGAGAACGTCGAGCGCAACATGACCGTGTTCAAGCTCAGCCCGAAAGACGCGGCCAAGCGGGCGATGGACGAGGTGTCGGGCCCGGTTGTCGCGATCGTCCTCGTCATGTGCGCCGTGTTCGTGCCGGTTGCGTTCCTTGGCGGCATCACCGGACAGTTGTACAAGCAGTTCGCGATCACGATCGCGATCTCGGTGGTGTTCTCGGGCGTCGTGGCGCTCACGCTGTCGCCCGCGCTGGCCGCCATCCTGCTCAAGCCCACGCACCATGAGAAAAAGGGCTTCTTTCGCTGGTTCGACCGCCAGTTCGAGCGGATGACGGCCGGCTACGGACGCGCCGTGCAGTTCATGATCCGGCGTTACGTGCTGGGCCTGCTTGTTTTCGGCGCAGTCATCGTGCTCGCGGTCATGATGGGGAAGTCGATCCCCGGCGCTTTCCTGCCGCCCGAGGACCAGGGCTATCTGCTCGGTGCGATCATCATGCCCGACGCGGCGAGCCTTGACCGTACCGCGGCGGTGGGCGACAAGGTCACCGACTATTTCATGAAGCAGGCCGCGGTCAGCAGCATCACGATCGTGAACGGCTTCAGCCTGCTCGACAGCCAGAACAAGAACAACGCGGGCACGTTCTTCGTGGGTCTGCGGGGTTTCGACGAACGGTACAAGTTCTCGAACATCCGGGAACAAAACGCGCGCGCCGTGCTGATCAAGGCTTACGAAACGCTCTCGAAGATTCAGGAGGGCATCGTCGTCCCGGTGAATCCGCCGTCCATTCCGGGCCTCGGTACGACGGGCGGCAGCGAGATGTGGATCGAAAGTCACGGAGACAGCTCGATTCAGCAGCTTGCGGGCGTCGTGCAGGACTTCATGGCGAAGGCGAGGGCGCGCCCCGAGCTGACCGGCGTGACCACGACGTTCAACGCGAGTTCGCAGCAGTTGCTCGTGAACGTCGACCGCGACCAGGCGGAGACGCTCGGCGTGCCGGTCGAAGAGGTGTACAGCGCGATGCAGACGATGTTCGGCTCGCTTTACGTGTCGCAGTTCAACAAGGACTCGCGGCTCTGGCAGGTAATCGTTCAGGCCGATCCGCGCTACCGGCTCACGCCCACCGACCTCAACCAGATCTACGTGCGCAGCCGCTCGAACAACATGGTGCCGATCAAGGCGGTGATGACCTACAAGTACGTCACGGGTCCCGACCTGATCACGCGCTTCAACAACTTCCCGGCGGTGAAGATTACCGCGAACGCGGCGCCGGGTTATAGCTCGGGCCAGGTGATCGGGACCTTGAAGGAACTCGCTGCGCAGATGCCGCCGGGCTACGCCGTTGGGTGGAGCGGCGAGGCGTTCGAGGAGATCAAGTCAGGCTCGACGGGCGGGCTCGTGTTCGTGTTCGGGATCATCATGGTGTTCCTGATCCTCGCCGCACAATACGAGAAGTGGTCGCTGCCACTCGGCGTGCTCATGGCGGTGCCGTTTGCCCTTTTCGGCGCACTGCTCGCGATCCTGCTGCGCGGATTGAACAACGACGTGTACTTCCAGATCGGGCTGACCATGCTGATCGCGCTCGCCGCGAAGAATGCGATCCTGATCTTCGAGTTCGCGGTGCTGAACCGCGAGCAAGGCAAGTCGCCGTACGACGCCGCGCTGACCGCCGCGGAAGAGCGCCTGCGACCGATCGTAATGACTTCGCTGGCATTCATCCTCGGCTGTGTGCCGCTCGCCATCGCGCTGGGCGCCTCGCAAAACAGCCGTCATTCGATCGGCACAGGCGTGATCGGCGGGATGCTGGGTGCAACCGCGATCGCCGTGTTCTTCATTCCGATGTTCTACTGGGGAATCGAGTCGCTCGGCTCGCGCAAGGGCGGCGGCAAGGACACACCCGTGCCTGGCAGCGGGACGCCGCCGCCCGCATCAGGCGGCTCGGGATCACCGACCGTCACGCCGTCCGCGCGGCATGAGGACGACTGACATGCGCGCCGCAGCCTTCGCGCGTGTCGCCGCGCCGGTCCTGCTCATCGGGTTGCTGAACGGCTGCCTGCTTGGCCCCAACTACGAGCGGCCGAAAGTGGCCGTGCCGGCAACGTACCGGTTCGCGTACCCGGACGCCGCGGACGTTGCCAATACCGCGTGGTGGGAGCAGTTCGACGACCCGGTGCTGAACGATCTGGTGAAGACCGCGCTCGAGAACAACCTCAATGTGAAGCAGGCGGCCGCGCGTGTCGACGAGTTCATGGGCCAGTTCGTGAGCACGCGCTCGGCGCTGTTCCCGCAGGCGAGCGCCGGTTTCAGCGCGGCGCGCGAGCGCGCGTCGCAGAACGGGCCGACGCCGATACCGGCCGGCGTCTCGCCGGTCTTCAACGAGTTCCAGGCGAGCTTGTCGGCATTCTGGACCATCGACCTGTTTGGCCAGGTACGGCGCGAAACCGAGGCGGCGCGGGCCAACGTGAACGCCGCCGAACAGAGCCGCCGCGCGACGATCCTGACGCTCGTCGCATCGGTGGCGACGTCCTATATCACGCTGCGCAGCCTCGACGCGCAACTCGAAATCGCGCAGAGCACAACCGTGAGCCGGGCCGATTCCGTGCATGTGTTCACGCTGCGCCAGCAGTTCGGACAGACCTCGGATATGGAGCTTGCCCAGAGCCAGTCCGACTATGCGGCGACGAAGGCGACCATCCCGCAATTCGAACAACAGATCGCGCAGCAGGAAGACGCGCTCTCGGTGCTGCTCGGCAGCAATCCGGAGCCGATCCTGCGCGGCCGCGCACTGGTGGATCTCTCGACGCCTGCCGTGCCTCAGGGCATGCCTTCGGACCTGCTCGAACGCCGGCCGGACCTGCTGCAGGCCGAGCAGAACCTGGTCGCGCAAAATGCGCTGATTGGCGCGGCGCGCGCACTGTATTTCCCGCAAATCTCGCTCACGGGGCTGTTCGGATCAGTGAGTACGCAGTTCTCGAGTCTCTTCACGGGACCTGCGCGGGTATGGTCGTTTGCCGGCTCGGCGGCGATGCCGCTGTTTACGGGCGGCAACATTTACGGCCAGAACCGGCAGGCCGACGCGCGTCAGCAGGAGGCGCTGTTCGCCTACGAAAATGCGATCAAGGTTGCGTTCCAGCAGGTCGACGACGCGCTGATCTCCGTGCAAAAGTCACGCGAGCAGTTTGAGATTCAGAGCCAGCAGGTCGAATCGCTGCGCAGGTATCTGCGGCTTGCGCGGCTGCGCTACGAGGGCGGCTATACGAGCTATCTGGAGGTGCTCGATGCCGAACGCAATCTGTTCAACGCGGAACTGCAGCAGACACAGACCCGGGCCGCGACGCTGACGAATCTCGTCAACCTCTATATGGCGATGGGCGGCGGCTGGGTCGTACAGGCGGAGCAGATGAGCGTGCCGCAGCCGGCAAGCGGCCCGATGCCGGCGCAGCCCGCTACGGCGCAACCCGTTGCGCAGGTGCCGCAATGAACGCAGGGGGCCGATGCTTGCCACAAAGACGAGCGCCGGCCCATCGCTACGGTGGTTCTCGACTCTCTCGCGGGTCGGGAGCACCGGGCGATACGTGCGCGTGCGGCTATTCGTTGGAAACGTCGTGCAATGTGCTGGACCCGACGTGCAAACGCAATGCAGCGCAGCCCGACGAGCGCGCGGCGTTCGAGGTGTGGGGCGTCACGGATGGCCATGCGCTCGTGCATCTCGCATACAGCGAAGATGATGCCCGCGAATGGGTTTTGTCCGCGAAATCGGAATACCGAAACCGGAGCATGTCAGGGCCCGCGTATAGCGTGATCTCTATGCGCGCTACCGCACCACAAGTCGCGGTGAAGGGCGATCAGCGGGCAGAGCGGCAGTAGTGAATAAACATCGATCGATATCGGATAGGTCTTCGACCTGATACCGCTTCGCCTCTTTGCCCGGATGCGGGCGGTGACGATACCTCATGACCCATGAGCGCCCTCGTCCGACGATTCTGCGCGTGGACAAAGAACAAAGCAGCCGAAGACAATTCCTTCATCGCCCAGGTGTCCCGGCTCCTCGTTGCGCTTTTTGATGAAAGCACCACGCAGGTCGCATACGCGCCCAACGTTCGTGCTGCTGTTCACGTGGACGGGCCGTGATGGGATTCGCTGTCTCTCAAGTTTTCGACAAGCGCCTCAAAACCATCCGTCATTCCAGGAGGGGGCGAGTGCAGGGTTAGACGCGCCCCTGCCGCCTGAGCGATTGCATTCGCGATTGCCAGCCCGAGGCCGCTACCCCTGGCTGTTGTCACACCGCGCTCGAATGGCTGGATCAAACGAGAAAGTTTGTCGGTGGCCACGATGGGGCCGTGATTTGTGACGCTCAAGCGGCCTTCGCTGGAAAGCGCGATACGGATCGCCTCCGCCGTCGTACCGTGCCTGATCGCATTCTCGATGAGATTGCGCGCGAGTATCGCGAACGCATCCGGGTCGATGCGCGAGTGCACGGCCTGTTCTGGCAACGTCAGGCGAAGCTCGCTGGAGCGCTCGGCGCGCCCGATGTCTTCGACCACCATCTGAAGAATTGGCCGCAAGTCCTGCGTTGCCTCTGAAAGAATGCTGCCGCCCTCTGCCCGGGCCAGCTGCATGAGCTTTTCGCTCAGGCGTGCGAGTGTGTGCAACGCCGCCTCGACGTTCTGCGCGCGCGTTTCGATCGATGTCCCTCTTGTTTCGGATATCAGGCGCTGTGTTTGAGCAAGGGCCGCGGCAATGGGCGTACGAAGTTCATGCGCGCTATTCGCAGTGAAACTGCGTTCGGCGGTCAGAGCCCGGTCCAGTCGCTGCATCAAATCATTGACCGAGTCGGCAATGGGCTCAATTTCGGCAACCATCCCCGCCTTGCCCAGCGGACTAAGGTCGTCGCGTCCTCTTGCGGCTATGCCATCGCAAAACAGGCGTATGGGGCGCAGTCCAGAACGGACCACGAGCCACGCGCCGATAACGCCCAGCGGAACAACAAGCAGGAGCGGCTTCACGACAGCAAGTGCGGCTTCGATCCCGGCGCGGTGGCGGGCCTCTAACGCCTCGGCAATGGTGAGCGACACCGTTCCCTGAAGTACCGTCTCCGTGTAAAGCCGATGCGTACGGGTGGACGTAAATCCGGGTTTCAGCGCGGGCGGAAAGATGGCCGGGTTCGCATCGTGAGACTGGAGTAGGGTCGCGCCTTTCTGATCGCGAACGATATACGTCAGCAATTCGCCGTGCGGTCGCACGCCCGCGATGCGCTCGGTAGAGTTCTGTTGCTCACGGTCGAGGATATCCTTCACCGCAAGCGGCACGATGCGCTGTGCGGTCTCCTGCAACGCACTATCAGACATCCGATCGATCTCTTCACGCAACACCCGAAACGCCGCTGTTGCGGCGATGAGGGAAAGCACGGCGAGGCCAATGGCCAGCATCGCGGCCAGGCGCGCCTGAAGGCTGTGGAGGATCACGAGGATGGCCTTAGCTTGTATCCGAGCCCGCGCACCGTCTCGATGAGGTCGCCTCCAAGCTTCTTGCGCAATCGGCTCATATGCACCTCGATCGTGTTGCTGCCGATCTCGTCGCTAAACGAATAAAGACGCTCCTCAAGTTGTGCCCTGGAAAGAATCGCATTAGGATGCCGAACCAATGCCTCGAGCAATGCCCATTCGCTGGCAGTGAGAGCAACGTGACGGCCGGCTCGGGCGATACTGTGTGCAGCCAGATCCAGCTCGAGATCGCCCAACGTCACCAGCGGATTGGGATTACCCGCATATCGTCGCGCCACCGCATGCACGCGCGCGGACAGCTCAGAAAGGTCGAACGGTTTGACCAGGTAATCGTCCGCGCCGGCATTCAATCCAGCAATACGGTCCGCAACCTGGTCAAGCGCGGTGAGGATGATGACTGGAACAGACGAACCACCCACGCGCAATTCGCGCAGAAAGTCGATCCCTTTGCCGTCCGGCAGCAGCAGGTCCAGCAGAATCAGATCGTAGTTCGCGGAATCAACATAGCGTCGGGCGTCACGGAGCGTCGTCACATGGTCGGTGGAGTGTCCATCATGCGTGATTTGCTCATTGACCGCCTCTCCGAGCAGATTGTCGTCTTCGACAAGCAGCACTCTCATGCTTTCTTCCTGGTGGAGTTGATCCTAAGTCTGCCTCGTCAAGCTTACGCCAGAATGAAGAAAATTCCTTGCGATCGCAAGGTTCGCTTCAGGTTCCGGTTGCATCGTATCGACTGTCACGATACACCGGAGACCCGCATGATGCGCCGCTCACTTCTCAACAGCCTTGCAGTCATATCCCTTGTCACAGTCTGCGCAGGGAGTGCCGGTATGGCGGCGGCCGAAGATGCCTGCAATGTGCCGCTCTCCGACTGGAAGCCGCTCAAGGAGCTCGATGCCTTTGCCAGCGCGCGGGGCTGGAACGTCACCAGGATCAAGGCCGATGACGGCTGCTACGAAGTCCGCGGCACGGACCGTCAGGGCCGACGCTTCAAGGCAAAGCTGAACCCCGCCACACTCGCCATCGTCCGGATGAAGACCGATGGCGACGATCGATCCCATGAGGGGCGTGGCGAGCACGAAGGTCGTCACGCCGGCGATGCAGGCGATGCAGGCGACGCAAAGCCAGGGACGCCGAACAGTGCGCACGGCAATCCCGCAAGCACCGCTGCGCCTCCGGGAGGGATTCTGACACCTGGAACACGACCACAGGTTCAGATTCAGTAGCGGCGTGATGCGGTTGCCCAAGGTGTTCCAGTTTTGGAGCCAGTATTCTCACTATCGAAAGGTCAGGTCATGAGCATCAAGTTTGCACTACCTCTTGCAGCTATCGCCGGCGTACTCGCGATTCCGTTGACGGCCTCGGCGCGCCCGGTCACGTTCGAGACGCAATTGAGCAGCTACGGCGGAGACGGCGCGTACGTCGTCATGTATGTAACCGACCGGGCCGGGCGCTATCAGGGAACGTTGTGGATGGCCGGGGACAACGCCAAATACTACAGGCACCTTCGGGACTGGTATCGAATGTCGGGCGGGCGGGCCACGCTCGACGGCGTGACGGGAGCCAGCGTGGGCGCCGGCAGAACGATGCGGGCAACGCTGGACATTGCCGACGCGCTTGTCGACGCCGGATATGAAATCCACATCGACACGGCGGTGGAAAAGATGAACGAGAACCCGTCCGAGGTCGTCGTTCCCCTCGCGACGTCCGGGGTTGGGAAGCCGGTCAAAGGCCGCGGCTATGTGAAATCGTTCCGTTATACCTTCTGAGAATCGAAATGCTTCGCAAGCTTCATTCAGTGCCCGGATTAATTGCGGCGATCGTGCTTACGATCATGGCGCTTTCGGGCACAGTGCTGTCGATCAACCCTGCGGTCGAGCTTGCGCGGACACCCGCGCTCGCCCCGGGGACGCTGGACGTCGCCACGCTCGCCGCACGGGTGAACGCGCAGTACCCTTCGCTAGACAAGATCGTGCGCAGGCCATCGGGCGAAATCATCGCCCATTATGAATCCGGTGGCGAGTTACGAGCTTCCCGAATCGATCCGTCGACTGGCGCGGGCGTCGGGCCCTATACGCCGTCGCCCACCATACGCTGGGTCACGAACCTGCATCGAAAATTGCTGCTTGGCGACGCAGGCCGCATTGCGGCAGGCATTGCGGCAGGCTTCATGTTGCTGCTGGGCGCGTCGGGCCTCGTGCTTCTTGCCCGGCGCATGGGAGGATGGCGCCATCTGGCGGGGCGAATCCGGGGGAGCGGTCTTCAACGCGTACATAACGAAATCGCGCGCGTCGCTCTCATTGGACTGGCGCTTTCAGCGACCACGGGACTGATCATGTCCCTGACGACCTTCGGGATCGTTCCCGATAGGCACACGGCGGAGCTTGCCTATCCGGATTATGTGGGCGTACATGCACCGCTTCCCGTGGCCGGGCTGGCCGCACTCAGGGCGGTGGACGCGACAGCCTTGCGTGAACTCGCCTTCCCAGCCCCTCAAAACCCACACGATGTCTATGCGCTAACCACTTCGAAGGGTACCGGATATATCGATCCGGCCACCGGAACGTGGCTCGCCTGGCAGGACTCCGATGCATGGCAGCGTGTCCATGAAACCGTGCTGATGTTGCACACAGGTGAAGGGATCTGGTGGCTGGCGCTGTTGCTTGGCGTAACGAGCGCTTCGATTCCGGCACTCGCCATGAGCGGAATCTGGCTGTGGGCTCGCCGCCGTCGCGCGATGCCCAGGTTCACCTGCAATGTGAGCGTGCGGCGGGCGGATACGGTCATCCTTGTGGGCAGCGAGTCGAACGCTACCTGGGGGTTCGCGGCGGCCATTCATCAAGCGCTGACCCGGGTGAATTTCAGGGCGCATGTCGCTTCGATGAACGATCTTTCATCGCGCCACGGCGCGGCGAAGCGGCTGATTATTCTAACCTCGACCTACGGCGACGGAGACGCGCCATCGAACGCGACGCACTTCCTTAAGAAACTGGCCCGGATGAACGTCCCCCCGCAAATGCAGTTTGCCGTTCTCGGTTTTGGCGACCGCCAGTTCCCGAACTTCTGCGGCTTTGCGCAGAAGGTCCATGAGGCGCTGTGCGAAAGAAAGATGAGTCCGCTAATGGATATCGGGATGGTGGATCGTCAGTCAGAAAGTGCGTTCCGGGAATGGGCCGGCAAATTGGGCGCCGCGCTGGACGCCGAGATCGAGGTTCAATACCAGCCATCGTTGCCTCGGACCATCGCGCTTCAACTGATCGAGCGCAAAGATTATGGGGCCGGGTCCGAGACGTTGACCTCCGTATTGCGCTTTGTTCCCATGCCGAAGGCGGATTCGGTATGGCAAAGACTGATGGGCACCTCACTTCCGACGTTCGAGGCCGGAGATCTGCTCGGCATTGTGCCGCCGGGGAGCATTGTGCCGAGATTCTATTCGTTGGCGAGTGACTCGCAGGACGGCTTTGTCGAGATCTGTGTGCGCAGGCATCCAAACGGGTTGTGTTCGGGGTACCTGACGAGTCTGAAACAAGGTGACCCAGTCAACGCATTCATCCGCACCAATCCCGGTTTCAGACCGACTCCAAATGCTGTCCCGCTCATCCTCGTTGGTGCCGGTACTGGCATCGGCCCGTTTGTGGGATTCATCCGGCGGAACGAGACGAGGCGCCCGATGCACCTGTACTTCGGCGCCCGGCGGTCCGGTGATTCGTTCCTTTACGACGAGGAGTTACGTAGCCTCGTGGGCACGCGCCGGCTGACCACGCTCACGACCGCCTTGTCGAGTCCGGTGGAGAAAACGTACGTGCAGGATCGACTCCTTCGGGATGCCGTGATGCTTCGTGCGCTCGTCGCGCATGGAGCACGAATCATGGTGTGCGGGAGCAGGGACATGGCACGAAGCGTCGCAGCAGTATGGGAGAGGATTCTAACCGGGTCGGGCAAGACGGTGGCTGACCTGAAATTGAGGGGAAGTTATGTCGAAGATGTCTATTGAGAAAAAGGGACAAGGTGATCTTCGCCGCTATACATTCAACGGCGAAACAATGGGGACTCGCTACAATGCGCAATGTTACGCAGAGCGAGACCTTGATCCCTCGCCGCTTGCCGCCGAACTCGAAATGGCGGTACAGGGAGTCGACCAGGAGATGTCAAACTGGAAGGCGAACTCGGACCTGACCCGCCTGAACAACGCGCCGGTCGACGTGTGGGTGCCGATACCCGGCAACCTCGCAACCGTGCTTGCTCGTGCAGCCGAGATCGGCTGTGAGACCGGGAACGCGTTCAACGTCGGCGTGGGTGACCTGGTCGACCAATGGGGGTTCGGTCCACAAGGCACTGGTCAGCCGGACATGTCGGACCTGTCGTCACGAAGGACGCGTATGCCAGTCGGCGAAATGCTCGAGATCGATATCGCACGAAGTCGCGCACGCAAGCGCGCGCCGCTGGCGCTCGACCTGTGCGGCATTGCCAAGGGATTTGGCGTTGACGAACTGGGCCGCGTCATGGATCGCAGCGGCATTCGTTCGTGGCTCGTCGGAATCGACGGTGAGATGCGCGCGAAGGGAACGAAGCCGTTGGGGGCTTCGTGGACACTCGCAATCGAACGGCCGGAGTACGACTGCAGGGACGCGTTCGCCGTGATTGAAATTACCGACGTTGCGATTGCGACTTCGGGCGACTACCGGCACTGGAGTGAATACCAGGGCATGCGAATATCACACACGATGGACCCGCGCACAGGTGCGCCTCTGAGTAACGGGGTTGCCTCAGTGACTGTGCTCGCGGCTACGTGCATGAACGCCGACGCGTATGCAACTGCGCTTATGGTGTTAGGGGATGAACGCGGGGTACAGTTCGCTCGCCGAAAAGGATTGGATGCACTTTTCCTTGTACGCGAGGGTAAGGGGCTTAGGGCTACGGGGACGGGCTGCTTCGCGCGGGAATCGCAGGTCGCCTGATACGCATCAGCAAGGCAACGAGTGTGATGACGATTCGCACATTGGCAGGCGACACAAGGCTGGACGCCAGTCTTCGACCTGGGTCCTGCAAACTTGGCCTCAGTATCAACGGCGTGAGAGAGGTGTCGGGCGCCTGATACTTGAACTGATGCCGCTTTCGAGTGAATAGACGACGCTCTAGTGTCTGCGAGGGGATGCGCGTGAACGGCAGGAACTGGCCGTATCTCGACTCATGCGAATCGCCAGATTTGGGGACTCGATCATTGATCGCCGTCGCCGCCCACCGGACCTCCGAGCCGCAGGCGACGATCCTCGATCCAGCCCTCGAAATCCTCGCCAGTTTTGCGGTTGACATACATGACCTGGTACCAGCTCTTGTATGGCTTGTAGACCGTCACGTTGTCGCCCGGAATGATGAACAGACGCTTGGTTATGCACTCTGACTCGGGCGCAGAATGGAAATAGGCGCGTCCAATACCGGTTACCGTTGCCATAACCGGCGGCCTGAAATTGTCGTCAGGGCCACCGGTGGCCTTGCCGAGTTTCGCGCAGTCCACTGCAGCCAGCGAGTACGTTGCGGCGAGGCTCGCACACAAGATGAAGACGACGCGAATAATCTTCACGGAAACGTGATTCAACATGTTTTACGCAGGACTATGACTGAGGAGATTCGTTCGCTCTTATGTTAATTCGGCCACGGCGTGAGCTGCCGAACAAGTCTCATTGTCAACGATCGATGTCGATTCGTCGACTGACTGTTTGTGGCCGACTGTCGCCCCAGGCGCCTCCGCCGTAGCCGGCCCGCTTCGGTCATGAGCCACGCATTTGCACCGGCAGCGGGTGGCTTTGGTGGCGCGTCTCCCGATGACAGGCGCTATGTCCGCGAGCAGCTCGAGCTAGTCATGGTGTTCTTCCTGGTCGCATGGCTTGCAAGGCCTCGATTCGAATCATGCCAAAAGAGGATTAGCGATGGATCGTATGACAGCCATGGAGACCTTCATTGCCGTCGTTGAGTCTGGCTCCTTTTCTGTCGCGGCGAGGCGCCTGAACGTGGGGCAACCCGCCGTCTCCAAGTCGGTCGCGCAACTCGAGGAACGGCTGGGCACGCGCTTGCTGCTGCGCTCGACGCGTGGCCTCAATACGACCGATGCCGGCCAGCGCTTCTACGAGCACGCGCGGCTCGCCATCGAGGAGGCGGACGAGGCGGAAAACGCCGCGAAGGAGTCTTCGGAGAGCGTGTCCGGGCGGCTGCGCGTTTCGGCGGCGCCGACGTGCGCGCGCCTGCACGTCATGCCGGCGCTCAAGCGCTTTCTCGACCAGCATCCGCAACTCGAGATCGATATCGTGCTGGACGACCGCAACATCGATCTGCTGGAGGAGGGCATGGATGTGTCCCTGCGCATGGGCAGCCTCGACGATTCCGGCATGACCGCGCGGCGCATCGGCCGCAGCCCGCGGCTCGTGGTAGGCACACCTGCGTATTTCGAGGGTTTCCAGCCGGCAACCTGCTCGCGCGTCCACATGCCCGGCGCGTCCACATAGGCGATGCCACGTGGCGTGACCGCCGTTGCGTCCGTAATGAGCAGACCGCCTTCGGACACCCGCTGGGTGTAGTACTCGACCATCAGATCGCCGGGCACGTTGCCGGGCTCCGTTCGCATGCGGGTGAGCGGCGGGGGCACGACGCGATGCTTGAGAGCGAGCGATCCGACGCGGATTTGACTGAACAGCTTCATTTGGGCCCTTGCCTGGAGGAATGGGGTGACGCCATGCTCGCCGCAACCGCATCGGGCAAGAAGACAGGTGGTGGCGATAGCAGTCATTCCTCCAGGGCATGGGTGTTCGGCCAGTCCGGCATACCCGCCAGGAATCGCTGATTTTCACCTCCACCGCGGCGCCGCCGACCCAAGACAAAACGATGCCACTTCGGTCAACGTCGCACCGTCGACAAGTCACCCTTGCCATCAGGAGAAAGCTTAAGGAGCACGTTCAACGTGCCCACCCGCGAAACCGTCTCGCCCGCCAATCAGTCCATCTTCGACAAGCTCAAGTCGGGTCTCGGCGTCTTGCCGAACCTCTATGCGACGTTCGCGTATTGCGAGCATGTGCTCGGCAGCTAGCTGGCCTTCCAGAACGCAAAGAGCAGCATCACGGGCCAGGCGCGGGAGGTCGTCAACCCGGTCGTGAGCTAGGTGCCTGGCCACTACAATCGTTGGTCGGTAGGTGGGGTGCAGAACCCGGACCTGCAGGGGTCAGCTCTTTCTCGCAGGAGCGAGAAGCTCGGAACGTGCAATCACGTCTCTCGTGCTCCCCGGCTTGTCTGAATCCGAGAATCCGGCCGCCTCAAGAATGGGCGTGAGGCCCTTGAGCTCTGCTTGTAGCCTGGCGCTTCGCACCGTCGCCATGCCCTCGTTCCACGCGTGCAGCATCTGCTTCGCTATCCAGTGCCATCGAGATTCGTTCTTCGCGGCTTCGATAACCTCTTTCCCTGTCGACACGGCCGAATCGCAGAGTACCTCGACCATTTCGCGATAGCGCCGCGGCGGGATGCCCAGCCGCGTGTTGAAGAATCGCTCCAGCGTTTTGCCCGGCGCCCAGGTCTTGCGCCCGTCGACGCTAAGCCCGGGTGGATTGCCGGCAAAGCGAGGGTAAGCCTGGGTGGTCACGATGTCGTACACGGGTGTGTACACGACGTCGTCGATGTTCGAGTAGAGAAGAGCAACGTTCTTCGAGTGGCAGTCCGCGTTGCGAACAACGTAGTTGGTCAGTATCAGCCAGCCAAAATGTTCGGCCTGCTGTCTCCAGTTCGCGCCGCTGATGTAGGGCTTCGTTGCGTTCAGCACCTGCTCAGTCGAGGGCCGATACTTCTCATGCGGTGGGAGACCGAGGAGACTGCATGCGTCCTCGACGCCGTATGCAGGCATGCCATTTTCATCGACATCGAAGCGGTCGACGACCAGCACACGCCCGTCGTCAGACATGGTTGTTTTTGCCACTCGAGCGACGTCGAGCCTTGCGAGCACCCGCATTGTGTAATGCTCATTGAACTGATTATGTGGTGCACCACATAACAGATCAAGGGCTACGAGTCAGCAAAGCGGGCTAGTGTCCCTTAGGCTACAAAAATTGGAGGACTGGTCTATTTTGTGGCTCATCGGCTACAAAGGCATTGCCGCTGCGTAGGCTCAGCCGGCCCCTCCGAAAGACCGTTACCTGGTTGGCCAGTAGGCAGCCCCGCTGAAGTCACGGGACAAATGTGTGACGGGGAAAAATGCAGTTCGCCGTAAGCATCGGCCTCGATGAGTGGCACCTCGTGTTTGGCGAGCGGTTCGACCGGGCTCTGGACTCGATCAGGTTGTGGCGTAGGTTTCATCGAGAAGGATATTTAACATAATGCAAATTATCGCAGTTTTTGTTGTAGAAGCAATATGAGAATGTCGTGTTCTAGCAAGATACAAATGTCGCGTTTTACCGTGGCTGGCAAGCTGGCAGTTTGCTGCGTGATCGCAGGAGCCAGTTATGAGCCCAGCCGCACTGGTGACATTGAACATGCGCGAACTCGACCGTCTGAAGGTGATCCAGGCCGTGGTGGACCTCGGGCTCAAGCCCGGGCGCGCCGCCGAGCGACTTGGCCTGACGGTGCGTCAGGTCGAACGGCTGGTGGCGCGGTATCGTGAATCCGACGCGGCAGGACTGGCCTCACGCAAGCGCAAGGCGCCTGGCAATCGGAAGCTCGATGAAGGCTTGGCGCTGCGTGCGCTGACCACCATTCGCGAGCGCTACGCCGATTTCGGGCCCACTCTGGCCTGCGAGAAGCTGCGCGAATGCCATGGCCTCGTGCTGTCAAAGGAAACCGTGCGGCACCTGATGACGGACGCAGGACTCTGGGTGCCGCGCAAACAGCGCCTGCCTGGGATCCATCAGCCACGTGCACGGCGCGCGTGTTTCGGCGAGCTCATCCAGATCGACGGCAGCGACCTCCGCTGGTTCGAGGAGCGCGCGCCGGCCTGCACGCTGCTGGTGTATGTCGACGACGCGACGAGCCGGCTGATGCACCTGCACTTCACGCCGACCGAATCGACGTTCAGCTATTTCGAGGCCACGCGTGCGTATCTGGAGCGCCATGGCAAGCCCGTGGCGTTCTACAGCGACCGCGCCAGCGTCTTTTACGTGAACCGCCGCGCGCAAACAGCAGGCCAAGGCGTCACGCAGTTCGGCCGGGCGATGTATGAGCTGAACATCGACACCTTCTGCGCGAACTCGAGCCCCGCCAAAGGACGCGTGGAGCGCGCGCACCTGACGCTGCAGGACCGCCTGGTGAAGGAATTGCGGCTGCGCGGGATCCAGGGCATGGAAGCGGCCAGTGCGTGGGCGCCCGCCTTCATGGCGGCGTATAACGCGCGTTTCGCGAAGCCACCGCGCAGCACGTTCGATGCGCACCGGCCGCTGCGTGCCGACGAGGATCTGGATGCGATCCTGACGTGGCGGGTCCGCCGCAAGGTATCGCGTTCGCTGACCGTGCTGAACGACCGCGTGCTCTGGCTGCTGAAGGACACGCCGGCAACCCGCCGGCTGATCGGCCGCTACATCGAGGTATGGGAGTATCCGGACGGTCGCATCGAGCTGCGGGCCGGCGGTACCGCACTGCCCTGCGTGCCGTACGACAAGCTCTCGGAAATCGACCAGGGGGCCGTGATCGAGCACAAGCGGCTCGGTCATGCGCTGGCAGTCGCGCAGGCGCTGCAGGCGCAGCGTGACAACCGCCGCGCCTCGGGCTCGCCCTCGCGCACGAATCGCGGCGCTGCGGTCCGCAAACCGAAGCCCTTGCCCGGCACAAGGAAGCAGCGCGAAGTGACGCTCGAAGACTGGAATGCGGCGGTAATGGGGACGCACCGGAACCCGGGAGCCTCGGTGCTAAAAACCCCCTCCAGATAGATATGGAGGACTTAAACCCCGACATCTGTATTTAGCCGGAACCCCGACATTTCAAAATAGCTTTGACATTGTTTGTAGTCGCTTTATAGATGGAATGGTCGCCTCCCGCCTTAACGGGCCATCCGACGCCACAGACTCATGCCCAGAGGCGTGCCACATTGCTGGTTCGGCAGATCCTGGACCTTTGCGGCGAAATCCATCGGGGCCGGCGGGCATGCCCGCGATCGAGTCCGGATATCAGTCCGCAACCACCCTCCTCGCCACACATAAACACCTTGCAAATGGGAGGCGACCATATAAGAAATGTCGGGTTCTGGCTATTTACAGATGTCGTGTTTTTGAGCGCTGGCAAGCTGGGCGGCGCGTGCGAACTGCGGAGCCGGCCATGCGACCAGGCGAACTGGCGACACTGACGATGCGAGAGCTTGACCGACTCAAGGTGATCCAGGCGGTGGCCGAGACGGGTTTGAAACCCGGGCGCGCCGCTGAACGGCTGGGCATCACTCGTCGCCAGGTCGAGCGATTGTAGAACGGTCGGTGGGATCGGGCTGGCCATTTCAATATGTCGGGTTCGGGGGTGCGGCGGACATATCCTCCTGTCCGCCACCCAGGCAATCGATGAAGATAAAAAGATCAAGCGAGCCCCCCCTGGCACACGTACTTGATCGCCAGATAGTCCTCGAGGCCGTAACGCGAACCTTCGCGGCCATAGCCCGATTCCTTGATGCCGCCGAACGGCGCCGCCTCGCTCGATACCGCGCCCTCGTTCACGCCGATCACGCCCGCTTCCAGCGCCGCCGACACGCGCTCGATGCGCCGCATGTCCTGCGTATAGAAGTACGCGGCGAGGCCATACGGCGTGTCGTTGGCCGTGCGAATCACCTCGGCTTCGTCGTCGAACGAAAAGAGCGGCGCGACCGGTCCGAAGGTTTCCTCGTTGCAGAACAGCATGTCGGTCGACGCATTGACAAGCACGGTCGGCGCGTAGAAGTTGTCGCCGAGCGCGGACAGGCGCCTGCCACCCGTCAACACCTTCGCGCCGCGCTCGACCGCATGATCGACGTGACGTGCGATCTTTTCCACCGCGCGCGCGTTGATCATCGGACCGATCTGCGCGGACGGATCGGCGGCGCCGGCGACCTTCAACGCGCCGACGCGCTCGGCCAGCATCGACGCGAAACGGTCGTACACCGACGCGTGCACATACACGCGATTCGGGCACACGCAGGTCTGCCCGCCATTGCGGAATTTCGCAGCGATCACGCCGTCGACGGCGGCGGAGAGGTCGGCGTCCTCGAACACGATGAACGGCGCGTTGCCGCCGAGTTCGAGCGACAGCTTCTTCAGCGTGCGTGCCGAATCGCGCGCGAGCCGCTTGCCGACCGCGGTCGATCCGGTGAACGTGATCTTGCGCACGCGGGAGTCTTCGAGCCAGTCGGCCACCGCTTCGATGCCGCTCTCGCGCGACGCCGCGATGATGTTGAGCACGCCGTCCGGCACTCCCGCTTCCTGCGCGAGCAGCGCTAGCGCTAGCGCGGTCAGCGGCGTGTCCTCGGCCGGCTTGGCGATCACCACACAGCCCGCCGCGAGCGCCGGCGCGATCTTGCGCGCAATCATCGCGAGCGGAAAGTTCCACGGCGTGATGGCCGCGACGATCCCGACTGGCTCCTTCACCGCCGTCATCTTCTTGCCGCGCTGCTGCGCCGGCAGGATGTCGCCGTGAACATGCGCGGCTTCGTCGGCGAACCACGCGACGTAGCCCGCGCCATACGCAACTTCACCGCGCGCTTCCGCCAACGGCTTGCCTTGTTCCGACGACATCAGCCGCGCGAGGTCCTCAGTATTCGCAACGATCAGCGCGTGCCAGCGGCGCAGGATTTCGGCGCGCTCGCGCGGCAGCCTGGCGCGCCACGCGGGAAACGCGGCATGCGCGGCATCCGTGGCGGCGCGCGCGTCGGCGGCGTGGCTGTCGGGAATGCGCGCAAGCGTGTCGCCGCTGGCCGGATTGGTGACGGTGAAGGTGCGGCCGCTCACCGAGCGCAGCCAGCGTCCGCCGATCAGGTTGGCGTCGCGAACGAGGTCGGAACGGGTCAGGAATTCGATCATGTAAATGTCTCTGCGATGAAGACGCGGCCTCAGACGGCCGCGCGCTGGCGCAGCGCGGCGCGCACGTCGTCGGCATCGAGCACGTCGTCGAGGGTTTGGCGCACGCGGCGGAACATTTCGGCACATTCGTCCTCGCCCAGACACAGCGCGGGCGCGAAGCCGAGGATGTTGTCGCCGAACGCGCGGAACACCACACCGTTGCGATAGGCCGCCTGCGCGATGCGGCCCGACAGCTTCAGCGAGGCGTCGAACGGTGCGCGAGTCGTTTTGTCGGCGACCAGTTCGAGTGCGCCGAGCAGACCGCGATGGCGCGAATCGCCGGCGAGCGGATGATCGAGCAGCGCGTCGAGGCCCGCTGCGAACTGCGGCGCCCGCGCGGCGGCGTTGGCGAGCAGCCCGCCTTCGTGATAAAGGCGAATGACTTCGAGGCCGATCGCCGCGCTGACCGGATGCGCGGAGTACGTCTGGCCGTGGCCGACCGGCACGCCGGGCGGCGCCGCTTCGGCGATCGCCGAATAGATCGCTTCGCTCATCAGCACTGCGCCCATCGGCGCGTAACCGGCGGTCAGCCCCTTCGCGATCGTCATCAGATCCGGCTCGACGTTTTCGTCCTGACACGCGAACAGCGGACCCGTACGCCCGAATCCGGTGATCACTTCATCGGCGACGAACAGGATGTCGAGCCGCTTGCACGCATCGCGCATCGCCTTCAGCCACCCGCGCGGCGGGACTATCACGCCGCCCGAACCCTGGATCGGTTCGCAAAAGAACGCGGCGACGTTCTGCGCGCCGCCGAGTGCTTCGACCTTGTTTTCGAGCGCTTTCACCGACGCGGCGATGATCGCCTGTGGATCGCCGGGCGTCGCGCTGCGGTACGGATACGGCGACGGAATGTGATGCTGGGTGCCAAGCGGCAGATCGAAGTTGCGGTGAAACGCGGGCAGCGCGGTCAGACCCGAGCCGAACGACGACGAGCCGTGATAGCCGCGCTCGAGCGCGATGAAATGCTTTTTCCGCGGCTTGCCGAGTGCATTGTGGTAATGCGTGATGAAACGCATCGCCGAATCGACCGCATCCGATCCACCGAGCGAAAAGTACACGCGCGTCAGCGACTTCGGCGCGAGCGACACGAGCTTGTCCGCCAGTTCGATGGCGGGTTCGGAGCCGAAGTGGAAATAGCCGGTGGCGTACGGCAATTTCGCCATCTGTCTGCTCGCCGCCTCGACGATGCTTTGCTGGCCGTAGCCCGTGTTCACGCACCACAGGCCCGCGAAGGCGTCGAGCAGTTCGTTGCCGTCGGCGTCGTGCAACCACACGCCCCTGCCCGACTCCAGGATCGTGACGCCGCGCGCTTCGTGCGCGCGATAGTCGACCACCGGATGAATCAGGTGTCGACGGTCGGATTCCACGAGATCGTGCTGGTTCATACGTGCTCCTGAAATGGCAGAGGCGGGACGCGCATCCGGGGTCTCGCGAGTTGATCGTCAGTAGATGATGTTCGGCGCGAGCGTTTCTCCCGTCATGAAACGCCGGTGTGCCAGGTGTTTCAGATCGTCGGACATCCTGCCCGTCGCGATCGCCTCTGCCAGCATGCGCCCCGCGCCGAGCGAGCTGCTGAAGCCATGTCCGCTGAAACCCGTACAGAGATACACGCCGGGATGCTCGCTGCATTCGGAGACCACCGGAATGCCGTCGGGCGTGTTGTCGATCGCCCCGCCCCACGCGATATCGACTTTCGACGGATCGAACTGCGGAAACACCTTCTGCGCCTCGTCGTACGCCGATCGCACCAGCGATAAATCCGGCGCCGGATCGAGCACGCGATTGCGCACGAAGGGCGATCGTCCGAGATGCAGGTAGCTGAACTCGTTCCACAGCTGCCGGAAGAACTCGCCGCCGAACCGCACCTTGATGCTGTTGCGGCGGCTCGCGTAGAGCCCTTTGAAACGCATGCCGTAGCGCAGGCTGTTGGGCACCACGTGGACCGTGCCGCGTCCGCTCTTCGCGAGCGTATAGCCGCCGTCGGCCCGCTCGCGCAAGGCGAATTCCGGTGTTTTCAGCGGCCCGTTGAACGCGAGCCGGATGTCGCTGCATGACTTCGACGCAGACGAATACACGTTGAGCGTCGGCAATACGATTTTGTGCTTCAGGCAAAACAGCGACGACCACGCGCCCGCGGCGATCACGACCGCGTCGGCGCGCACGCGGCCACGCTCGGTTTCGATGCCCGCGACGCGCCCGCCTTCGATCAGCAGGTCGTTGACCGCGCAGTGCTGCAGGATCGATACGCCTTGCGCGGCGGCGCGCTGCGCGAGTAATGGAATCGCGCACGACGGATCGGCGTAACCGTCGTCGAAGGTGCGCACGCCGCCGATCCACGGCTCGCCGCCATCGGCGTAGACGCGATTGGCCTGCTCGCGCGACAGCATCTCGGTTGCGACGCCGCTTCTGCGCGCGAAATCGAACCAGGCCTGCCAACCCGCCAACTCCGCTTCGCTGCGCGTGACGAAGGTGATGCCGGTCTTGCGGAAACCGACGTCCGCGCCGATTTCGTCGGCAAGGCAGGTCCAGCGCTCGACGCTCAGTCTCGCCATGCCGAGTTCGCGCAGATCGCGGCCAAGCGTGCGGCACCAACCCCAGTTGCGGCTGCTCTGCTCGGCAGCGACGCGGCCCTTTTCGAACAGCGCGACGCGCCTGCCGAGCCGGTTGAGTTCGTAGGCGGTCGCCACACCCGCCGCGCCGCCGCCGATCACCGCGACGTCGACGTGCTTTGGCAACGCCATGTCGGTGTCGATTTTCAATAACGGTTGTTTCACTTTCGAGCAGGACCTCAGGAAGATGCGTGCAGTAGAACGTTGAAATGAGGTCGTAGTGTAAGAACCCATATTCGCGATGACAAATTCACAAATATTCGGAGGACATCCTTTTTTGATATGGTGAGCGTCGCGCGAAACCCGGCACGTCGGCGTCGAGTTCGCGCGACACGGACGTGGCGCGTTCGCTCGCGCAAGCCCATATCAAAAAGCGATTGGGGGTCAAAAATGGCGCATTTGAGTCCGCCGCGGATCCGTCAATAAAATGGATCGCAGAGCGACCGGATCAGGGGATCGTGCGACGCACGACATTTCGTGCCGCGAGCTCGTTGATCACCAGAGACAGGAGGACAACATCATGAAAACCAGCAGAAGAGATTTCCTCTCGATGCTCGCGGCAGCAGGCGTGGCAAGCGCCCTGCCGGGTATCGCGGCGGCGGACGAGGCGCCGCGCAAGGGCGGCAACGTGCGCATGGCGGTGCAGAACGGATCAGTGTCAGACACGCTCGATCCGGCCAAGGGCGCACATTCGGGCGACTGGACCAAGCAGTTCTGCGTGTTCAACGCGCTCACCGAGTTTAACGGCACACTGAGCGCCAGCAACGCGCTCGCCGACAAGCTGGAAAGCACCGACGGCAGCAACTGGCACATCGTCCTCAAGCAGGGCGTGCACTTCCACGACGGCGCCGAGATGACCAGCGAGGACGTCGTCTACTCGCTCGCGCGTCACAAGGATCCGGCCAACGCATCGAAGGCTTTTGCGATCGCGAGCGAGTTCAAGGAGATCAAGGCAGCCGGCAAATACGAAGTGGCGCTGGTGCTCGAGCGACCGAACTTCGATCTGCCTTCGGTGCTCGGCAGCAGCTATTTCCTGATCGTGAAGAACAACACGAAGGACTTCGCCAAGCCGGCCGGCACAGGTCCGTTCATCGTCGACAACTTCACGCCGGGCGGCAAGTTCGCCGCCCGGCGCAATCCGAACTACTGGAAGTCGGGACTACCGTATCTCGACACCGTCGAAATCATCGGCGTGCCCGACAACGCGGCGCGCGTGAACGCGGTGCTGGCGGGCGACGTCGACATCTGTTCGCTGGTCGACCATCGCTACGCCGCGCAGGTGAAGGGTAATCAGAACGTGCAGCTGGTCGCGAACAAGCTCGGCATCTATACGGATCTGATCCTGCGTCAGGACAACCCGATCACCGGCAACGCCGATTTCGTCTCGGCGGTGCGTTATCTGCAGGATCGCACGCGGATGGTGAACGACGTGATGCAGACGTACGGCGTGGTCGCCAACGATCATCCGGTCGCGCCATGGGATCCGTACTTTCTCGAAGGCCTGCCGCAACGTCAGTTCGATCTCGACAAGGCGAAATTCCACATCAAGAAGAGCGGCTGCGCCGGCCAGTCGATGGAGATTTTCTGCCAGCCTGGCATCGCGTCGTCCGTCGAAGGCGCACAGTTCCTGCAGAGCTTCGGCGCTCAGGCGGGCTTCAATTTCGTGGTGCGCCAGGTGCCGACCGACGGTTACTGGTCGACGTACTGGACCAGGCGTCCGATCACCTACGGCTCGATCTCGAACCGGCCGAACGTCGGCATGATCTTCGAGCTGTTCTATACGTCGAAATCGCCGACCAACGAAGCACGCTGGCAGAATCCGAAGCTCGATCAACTGCTCGATTCGGCGCGCGCGGAAGGCGACTTCAAGAAGCGCAAGGCGATCTACGGCGACATGCAGACGCTGGTCCACGACAGCTCTGGCACCGTCGTGCCGGTGTTCGACGTGATTCTCGACGGCGTATCGAAGAAAGTCCGCGGCTACAAGTCGAACCCGTCCGGGATGAACATGGGCTACCGGTTCGCCGAGGCGGTCTGGCGCGCCTGATCTCTTGAGCCTTGCTGCAAACGCAAACGCCGTTCAGTCGTGAGGCCGAACGGCGTTTTAACACGCTTCACGCCTTCGCGCGCAACGCCGTTTCCTCCAGCCAGTTCACGCGCATTTCCGGCACCGAATCGATCAGCAGCGACGTGTACGGATGGCGCGGCTGGCTGAACAGCGCGCTGCGATTGCAGGCATCGACTTTCTGGCCTTTGAACAGCACAACGATATCGTCGCAGATCGAGCGCACGGTCGAGAGATCGTGGCTGATGAAGAGATACGACATGTTCAGCTCGTGACGCAGCTCGACCAGCAGATCGAGAATTGCCGCGCCGACGACGGTATCGAGCGCCGACGTCACTTCGTCGCAAATGATCAGCTCAGGGTCGGCGGCGAGCGCGCGCGCCAGATTCACGCGCTGCTTCTGCCCGCCCGACAGCTCGGCGGGACGCCGCCGCGCGATCGAGGCCGGCAGCTTCACCAGATCGAGCAAACGGGCGATGCGCGCCGGCACTTCGTTCGACGCGCAGCGCTCGAACAGCCGAAGCGGCCGCGCGAGGATCGTGCCGACATCCTGCGCCGGGTTGAGCACCTTGTCGGCGTTCTGGAACACCAGCTGGATGCGGCGATAGAGATCGCGATCGCGTTTCGCGTGCGTACCGGGCAGCGGCTTGCCGACAAAACGGATGTCGCCCCTCGCCGGCGCGAGCAGCCCGGCAATCACATACGCGAGCGTCGATTTGCCCGACCCCGATTCGCCGATCACGCCGAGCGTGGTGCCGCGCCGCAAGGTCAGATTGATGTCGTCGAGCACGCGCACCGCGGGCATGCCCGCACGATCGCGCTCGCCGTAACCCGCGACCAGGGCGCTGATTTCGAGCAGCGGCGGCTGTTTGACCGCCTGATCGGCGTCGGCTTCGGTCAGACGGCACGACGGCTCGGCGGCGGCCATCAGGCTGCGCGTGTACGGATGCGCGGGCGCCTCGATGATCTGCCCGAGCGCGCCCTCTTCCTGGATTTCGCCGTTGCGCAACACCAGCACGCGATCGGCGATCTGCGCGACCACCGCGAGATCGTGCGACACGTACACCGCGCTGATGTTGAAGTCCTCGATCGCGCGCTTGAACGCGCGCAGTACCTCGATCTGCGTGGTCACGTCGAGCGCGGTGGTCGGTTCGTCGAACACCACGACTTCCGGGTCCGACATCAGCGCCATCGCCGCCATCAGGCGCTGCAGCTGGCCGCCCGAGACCTGATGCGGATAACGCTCGCCGATGGTGTCCGGCGACGGCAACGCGAGCGCGCGGAACAGTCGGACCGCCTTCGTGCGTGCCTCCTTGCGACTCATCAGACGGCGCACGCACACGCCCTCGATCACCTGATCGATAATGCGCAGCGCCGGATTGAACGACGCCGACGCGCTCTGCGCGACATACGCGACGCGGCGGCCGCGCAGATCGCGCAAGGCCGCCGGCGACGCCGTCAGCACGTCGGTCCCGCCGACGCCGACGTGGCCGCCCGCGATCCGGCAGCCGCGCCGCGCGTAGCCGAGCAGCGTCAGCGCGATGGTCGTCTTGCCCGAGCCGGATTCGCCGATCAGCGCCAGCACTTCGCCGCGCTGGATCGAGAAGCTCACGTCCTTGACGATCGGCACTTCGTTGCCGTCGTCGCCG
The DNA here is from genome assembly GCF_000739775.1 of Paraburkholderia heleia NBRC 101817. GTDB lineage: Bacteria > Pseudomonadota > Gammaproteobacteria > Burkholderiales > Burkholderiaceae > Paraburkholderia > Paraburkholderia heleia. The sequence continues at coordinate 277,355 of NZ_BBJH01000003.1, forward strand.
CATGCGACCACCTGCAGGTTCGAAACTTGCACCAGACGTTCCGTCGACATGGTTACCCCCTTGCACCGCCGTGCCTGCGCACGGCCAGACTGTCGATCAGAAGGTTCACGCCGATCGTCAAGGTGGCGATCGCGAGCGCCGGCATGATCACCGCCGACGCACCGGAAGACAGGCCCGAGAGGTTCTCACGCACGAGCGAACCCCAGTCGGCATACGGCGGCTGCACGCCGAGACCGAGAAAACTCAGGCCGCTCAGCATCAGCACGTTGTAGACGAAGCGCAGACCGAAGTCGGCGAACATCGGATGGATCATGTTCGGCAGGATTTCGCGGCAGGCGATATGGAGCGTGCTTTCACCGTTCAGCCGCGCGACCGTCACGTATTCCATCGCGTTGATGCCGACCGCCTGCGAACGCGCGATGCGAAACGCACCCGGCATGTAAATCACGCCCGCGGTCAGCACCAGTACACGAAGATCGGAGCCGTAGATCGCGATCACGAGGAGCGCGAGGATCTTGCTCGGTGTCACCAGCAGCGCATCGACGACGCGACAGACGATCTCGTCGAACCAGCCGCCGATCACCGTCGACACCAGCGCGAGCAGCGTGCCGCTCGTGCTCGCGATCAGCGTCGCGGCGAGCGCGAGCCCAATGGAATAACGCGCGCCGAACAGAATGCGGCTCAACAGATCGCGGCCGAGGAAATCGGTGCCGAGCGGATAGGCGAGACTGCTCGACGCGAATACCTTGCCGCCGCTCATGTCCATCATGCCGTACGGCGCGATGGCTGAACCGAAGATTGCGATGAAGATCCACGCGATCGAAATGATCAGGCCGATGCGTCCGAGTCCGCTCAGCGAGAGGAAAAAGCGGCCGAAGCGGCGCGGCGAAGAAAGAAGACAAGTCATGGCGTCACCGCAGTTTCGGATTGCAGACGATCGTCACGATGTCCGCTATCAGCAGCAGAAGCAGATAACACGTACTGAAAAACAGCACGCAGAACTGCACGATCGGCAGGTCACGGTTGCTGACCGCATCGACCAGCGTGCTCGCGAGACCTGGATACGAGAAGATCGCCTCGACGATGATCACGCCGCCGAGCAGATACGACAGGCTCAGCGCCATCGCGTTGACGATCGGCCCGATCGCGTTGGGCAGCGCGTGCCGCAACACCGTGCGCGATGGACGCAGGCCCTTGAGCACCGCCATCTCCGCGTACGGCGCATCGAGCTGGTTGATCAGCGCCGCACGCGTCATGCGCGCCATCTGCGCGACCACCACGCAGCACAGCACCAGCACCGGCAAGCTGTACGACCTGAGGAATTCGCCGACGCTCGATACGTCCGGGTTCACCGACACCGCCGACACCCAGTGCAGCTTGACCGCGAACAGCAGCACCGCGAGCGTCGCGAGCAGAAATTCGGGCACCGCGACCACCGACATCGTCAGTATGCCGATCACGCGGTCGAGCAGCGTGCCGCGCACCATCGCCGCGACGATGCCGACCACCAGCGCGATCGGCACCGAAACGGCGGTCGCCGCGCCGGCCAGCATCAGCGTGTTCGGAATGCGCGCCAGCACGATCGTCCTGACGGGCACCTGCGCCGCGTACGACGTGCCAAAATTGCCGTGCAGCAATGCGCCGAGCCACGTGAAAAAGCGCAGCACGAGCGGCTCGTCGAGCCCCAGCTGCTTGCGCAGCATCGCCACCGTTTCCGGCGTGGCGTACTGGCCCAACGCCATCTGGGCCGCGTCGCCGGGCAGGAGGCTCGCCATGAAGAACACCAGGCCGGAAACCAGAAACAGCGTGAGCACACCTATTGCGATACGACGGCTCACCATGCGCAGCACGACACCATTCATCACCCACCTCGATATGCAAATACGCCGATCCGGCTCGCGACATGCCGAGCCGGATCGCTCCCGGTCAACGCGGTCGGGCAATCAGGAGACCGCGTCCTTGAAGCGGAAATAAGCGCCCACGAGCGGCAGGAACCACTCTCGTCCCGCATAACCCGGCAGCGCCTTCCACTCCTGCCGCGCCCATGGATTGACGCGCGCGGCGCCCGTCACGATGTCGGCCATCACGTCGCCCATGTACGTCGACATCTGCGTGCCGTGTCCGCTGTAGGCGACCGAGTAGTACAGCCCGTCGTGCTTGCCCGCCGACGGCAGACGATCGGCAGTCGCTTCGACGAGGCCGCCCCAGCAATAGTCGATGCGCACGTCGCGCAGATCCGGCAGCAGCCTGTCCAGCGAATCTTTCAGGATTCCTCCGCTCTTGCGATCCGATGCCGGATTGCTGCGTGCGAACTGCGCGCGGCCGCCCCACACCAGCCGATCGTCGTCGGACGTCCTGAAGTAGTTGCCGAAATTCAGGCTCGTCACGTAGTTGCGGCGATTCGGCAACGCGCGATCGAGCCGTTGCGTGATCGGCTCGGTGACGATCACGAAGCTGCCGACCGGCACGATGCGCCGCTGCCACCATCCGAACGGTCCGTGATTCGAGCAGCCCGTGGCGAGCAGCACGCGCCCCGCTTCGATCTCGCCTTTCGCCGTGACCACGCGATGCCGGTCGCCGCCGAGGCAGGTCAGTTTCGTGACCGCTGCGTTTTCGAAGATGCGCGCGCCGTGACGCGCCGCCGCCGTCGCGAGTCCGGTACCGAAGCGGCCCATGTGCATCTGGGCGCCGCGCCGGTCGAGCATGCCGCCGTGGAATGCATCCGATGCGATCTCGCGGCGCACGTCGCTCGCCGACAGCAGTTCGACGTCCTGGCGCAGATGCTTGCGCAGCGCTTCGTAGTTGCGAGCGATGCCGGCCATATGGCTCGGTTTGCTGGCGAGCTTGAGCTTGCCGTGGCGCACGAAGCTGCAATCGATCTGCTCGCGCTCGATCAATTGCTCGACGTAATCGACCGCATCGGTGTAGACCTGATAGTGCTGTTTGGCGGTCTGTTCGCCATAACGGTCGATCAGATCGGGCAGGCTCTGCGCGGTGCCCGGACTGCAATGGCCACCGTTGCGGCCCGACGCTTCGCCGTGAATCCGCGACGCCTCGAGCAGCACCACGTCGACGCCTTTGCGCGCGAGCGACAGCGCCGCCGACAGCCCCGTGAAGCCGCCGCCGATCACCACCACGTCCGCGCGTGCCGGAAGATCGCCGGTCGCGCCGGCGTCGAAGCGCGGCGCGGTCGCCAGCCAGAAAGATTCGAGTTTCATAGACCGACGACGGCGGCGAGACCACCGATATCCCTGATTTCCGTATAGCCGTAGTACGGGTTGGCCGGCTCGTGACCGCGGTTGACCCACACCTTGTTTTTGATACCCATGTCGTGCGCGGTCATCAGGTCATAACGGAAACTCGACGACACGTGCAGAATGTCTTCCGGATTGCAGTTCAGCTGGCCGAGCAGATATTCGAACGCCTTCATCTGCGGCTTGTACGCCTGCGCCTGCTCGGCGGTGTAGACCGCATGAAACGGCACGCCGATGCGCTCGATGTTGTGCGGAATCTGCACGTTCGCCGCGTTCGTCAGGCCGACCAGCGGAAATTCCTTCGCGACTTTCGCGAGACCGGCGCTGGTGTCCGGATGCGGCCCCCACGTCGGCACCTGGTCGTAGATGGCCTTGCCGTCGCCTTCGCGATACTCGACGCCCATGCGCCTGCAGGTGCGGCGGATCGCGTTGTCGACCACCTGTTCGTAGGGCTTCCACGCGCCCAGCACTTCGTCGAGACGGTAAGCGGCAAACGCGTCCGTGAACGCGCGCATCTTGTCGGCGGGTACGCGGTCCTTGTAGAGCGCGGTCGCGGCCGGCGCCATCTCGAAGTAGATCAACGTGCCGTAGCAGTCGAAGGTAATGAACCTGGGCTTGAACAACGACATGGTGTGTCCTTGCAAACTGGGCGCGAAGCCCGTCATTAAAAATCGATCAGCACGGACTTGTAGCGAAGGTTGGCTTCGAAGGCCTGACGGCCGAGATCCTTGCCGAGACCCGAGCCTTTGAAGCCGCCGGTCGGAATGATGAAGTCCCACGTGCGGCCGAAACGGTTGATCCACACGGTGCCCGCCTGAATGCGGCGCGTCGCGCGCAGCGCGCGACCGATGTCGAGCGTGTGGACGCCGGCCGCAAGGCCGTAGGTCGCGTGATCGGCGAGCGCGAGCGCTTCGTCTTCGTCGTCGAAGGTTTGCACGGTCAGCACGGGACCGAAGATCTCCTCGCGCACCGCGAGCGATTCGCCCGTCACGTCGGTGAGCAGCGTTGGGCGGTAGTAGTGGCCGCCGCCGTCGTAATCGAAGAAGTCGGCGCCGCACAGCGCGCTCGCGCCGTCGTCGATGGTCTGCCTGACCGCCGCGTGAATCTTGCGCGCCTGCGTCTCGCTGATGATCGGCGGGAAACACGCCGGTTCGCGCCAGGTCGGCCCCGGCCGCAGCGCGCCGGCCTTCGCGATGACCGCTTCGATCAGCAGGTCGGCGATGCCGCGTTGCACAATCAGCCGCGTGCCGGACACGCAGGCCTGCCCCGCGTTCGACGTGAAGCCACGCACGATACGGCCGGCAACCGCGTCGACGTCGCCGGCATCGTCGAACACGACTTGCGGACTCTTGCCGCCGAGTTCGAGCGTAACCGGCTTGGTGCCGTGCTGCGCGGCGTCGCTCATGATCGCGGCGCCAGTGCGCGTCGAGCCGGTGAACGACACCTTGCCGATCAGCGGATGCCTGACGAGCGCCGCGCCCGCGCTCGCGCCGCGGCCCTGCACGATATTGAAGACGCCGGGCGGCAGGCCCGCTTCGATCGCGAGTTCGGCAAGACGCATCACCGAGTACGGCGTCAGCTCCGACGGCTTGAGCACCATCGCGTTGCCGGCCGCGAGCGCGGGCGCGCATTTCCACGACGCCATCATCAGCGGAAAATTCCATGGCGCGATCGCGGCGACCACGCCGTACGGTTCGGGCAGCACGAGACCCAGGCTGTCGCGTTGGGTCGGCACCGCGTCGCCGCCGAACTTGTCGGCGCACTCGGCGAAAAAGCGGAGGCACTCGGCGGTGAACGGCACGTCGAACGCGCGCGCTTCGGCGACCGGACGCGTCGAACCGATCGCTTCGAGACGCCCGAGTGCATCCGCATCGGCATCGATCAGATCGGCCCAGCGCGACAGCACACGCGCACGCTCGCGCGGCGCACGCGTGCCCCAGCCGCTCGCGAGCCAGCTGCGATGCGCATCGCGCACGGCCTGATCGACCAGATCGTCGGATGCGTCGGGCAGCGTGCCCATTACACCGCCGTCAGACGGGCGCAAGACCTCGATTTCCGCGCGGCCTTCGACGCGTTCGCCGCCGATGAAATGTCCGCCCGGAACGGAATCGAGATGGAAAGTGTCGTCCTTCATGGCGTTTGGTATGGACCTCTCATGGACATGGAAGGAACGCTGCGAAGGCTGTCGCGGCATCGTTTCATCATGTTCTGGCGAGTGTATGAACGACAATTTTTTTTGACAAATGCGCATATAATCGTGGGTCATTCCTTTTTGATATACCCATCAGCCGATGCTGAATTTCCGTGAAATTCAGGCCTTCCGCGCGGTCATGCTGTCGGGTTCGATGACGCAAGCCGCCAAGGATCTGCACACCTCGCAATCGAACATCAGCCGCGTCATCGGCCAGCTGGAACGGCGCCTCGGTATCAAGCTGTTCGAACGGCAGATCGGCAAACTGATGCCGACGCTCGAAGGCCAGGTGTTCTTCCGCGATGTCGAACACACGTTCGCGAGCCTGCGCGGTCTCGAAGAGAAAGCCGAATCCATCCGCAAGCGCGGCAGCGGCCGTCTGCGCGTCGCCGCGGTGCCGTCGATGGCGATCGTCGCCGTGCCCGACGCGATCCACCTTTTTGCACAGCGCTTTCCGGATGTCGATGTCACGCTGCAGGTGGCCGACTCGCTGACTGTTTGCCAGTGGCTCGCGACCGGTTACGCCGACGTCGGCATCGCGTCCGAAATCTTCAACGGCACCAGCGTCGCCTCGGAGGTGGCGCGCAAGAGCCAGGGCGTATGCATCGTGCCGTCCGACCACCGCCTCGCGCAGCGCGAAGGCGCGGTCACGCCCGCGGATCTGATCGGCGAGCGCTTTCTGTCGCTCAAGTCGAGCGACGTGATGCGCAAGCGGATCGACGATGCGTGTCTGATCGAAGGCGAGGACAAGCGCATTCTCGCGTACGAATCGCACTTTGCCGCGGCGATCTGCCGAATGGTCGTGCGCGGCATGGGCGTGAGTCTGATGAATCAGCTGGTCGCGCGCGAATACGCGGACCAGCTCGCCATCCTGCCGTTCTCGAAGCGCATCGAATTCGCCACCTACGTCGTCTATCCGCTCAACATTCCGATGAACATGCTGGCGAAATCTTTCGCCGACGCGTTCCGCGAGAGCAGCGGATAACGGCGGGCCCGTCCCCGCGCTTACCCCCGCGTTTATCTCATATCAAACGATGATCGCCGCATCTCGAATGCGTGTTTGACGTGCGATTTCGTCCTTCGTAGCCTCGTCACGTTTTGCTTCGGACACCGGCCAGCGCGTTGATCACGCTATCGCGCCGTCGTGCCGGTCAATCGGAACGAGGAACCATGTCGGATCACCACGGCTTTGCCGGCCTCGCGCGCTGGCTGATCGCGCACCGCTTCGAAACCATTCCCGCCGACGCGCTGACGGCGGGCAAACAATGCGTGCTCGACGGCGTCGCATGCCTGCGGGCCGGACACGGTGCAACTGCGGGCGATGCTGCGCGCGCTGGCGCCGCATTCGGTTGCCGCCGAAGGCGCGATTCCGCTCGGCGGCGGCCTGCTCGACGCCGCGCTCGCCTGCGCGCACCAATCGTCGAAAAGCGGCCGCGATCTGCTGCACGCGATCGTCGTAGCTTACGAAGCGTCGCTGCGGATCGGCACGATGCTCTGCCCAGGCGAGGCCGCGCCGTCGAAGGACATCGGCTACGCGACCTGGCAGACCTTCGGCGCGTCGAATTCAAACCGTGGGCGTGTTGCCGATGGGCGCACCCCGCGCTCGAAGGCGCGCTGCAAATGAAGCCGCGCGTTCCGCTCGGGCAGATCGATGCGATCGAGGTGTATTCGTTCAAGGAATTCGTCGATACGCTCGACTCGCCCTTTCCGACCAATCTGATCGATGCGCAATTCAACGCCCGCTTTCTGATCGCGTCGGCCTTCGTCGCCGACGATCTCAACGACGCGCTGCGCGAACCCGATTTCGCATCACCGGCAATTCGCGCGCTGTTCGCGAAGATCCGCGTGCATCACGAACCGGCGTTCGACGTGCAGCACCGCGCCGACGGTTCCCGCCACGAAACGCTGCTCGCGGAGCCGCTCGGCTCGCATCGCCGCGCGCCGATATCGCCCGAGGCGACGCGCGCCAAGTTCAACCGACGCTCGCGCCGCTGATGTCGTTCGCGGCGTTGCGCACCGCGCGTCCCCATTCTTCGATCCGCTCCGGATCGAAGCGCGAACCCGGCATCGAGAAGCACACGCTCGCCACCGCGACGCCGTTGCCGTCGAACACCGGTGCGCCGATCGCGTAGATCTGGTGACGGTACTGGCCGAGATTCACGGAATAGCCGCGCTCGCGAATGCGCTCGAGCTCCTCGCGGATCAGCGCCGGATCGTTGATGGTGTTTTCGCCGTACTTCGGCAGCTCGCGCCCGAGGATCGCCTCGATCTGGCCGTCGTTCATGTGTGCGAGCACCGCAAGACCGTTGGCCGTCGCGTGGAACGGCGACACGTTGCCGATCGAATACGCGGTGCGCACGAACTGCTTGCACTCGGTTTCCTCGATCAGAACCATCGCCGTCGTGCCGTCCGGAATCGACAGATGAACGGTTTCGTTGACGAGGTCGCACAGGTCCTGCATCGGCTGGCGCGCGGCTTTCTGCAACGCACCACCCTTCAACGCAATGGGCCGTACACCGACCACCCGCGCGCCGATTTCCCAGCGCGTCACTTCGGTGCCGGCCTGGCGCAGCCAGCCCGCTTCCTGAAACGTCATCAGCACGCGCTGCACGCTCGATTTCGGCATCTTCAGCAGCTTCGACAGTTCGCTGACGCCGATCGGCTGATGCTGAGAGATCGTTTCGATGATCTCGATGCTCTTGAGAAGACTGTTCATTTTTGATCCCTTGCGATCAAAAGGCTTGCATGCTAATTTGTACCGTATAAAAGCACGGCGTGCCGTATTGTGGCACACAATCGAAGTCTGTGCAAAAGCGTGATTGCCGCGAATCCTTCATCACCGATTGTCGGGATCCTTCACCGAGCTGGGAGAACCATGGAGTTCATCGCCTCGAAAGTCCGTCGTCCGTCGACACTGCTTCTCACCAGCGCCCTCGCGCTCGCCTGCCTGGCGGTTTCGACGGCCGCGTTCAGCGCGGATCTCACCGTCACCGCGTTCGGCGGCACGTGGGAAAAGGCCTATCGCAAATGTTTCGTCGAGCCGTTCGAAAAGAAGACCGGGAAGACCGTCGACGTGACGCTCGGCAATCCGCTGCAATGGGTCAATCAGGTCGCAGCGAACCCCGCCAGGCCGCCGATCGACGTGATGGTGAGCACGCCGGAAGCGACGTATATCGCGATCGAGCGCAAGCTGCTCGATCCGGTCACCGTGAAGGACGTGCCGAATCTCGCGCAACTCGATCCGCGCCTCGTGCAGTACGGCCATGGTTACGGCTTTCCGATCACGTACGGCGATTTCGGCCTGATGTACAGCGTGAAGCGCGTGAAGCATCCGCCGAAGTCGTGGAAGGAGTTCGTCGACGGCGTGGTCGCGGGCAAATATCAGGCAGGCATCCCGGACATCAATTACGTTGCGACGCCAGCGGGCCTCATCACGCTTTTCAACCAGATCTACGGCGGCTCGCCGACCAACATCCAGCCGGCGCTCGATCAGGTCAAGCGCATGCGCGACAGCAAGAACGTCACGTTCTTCAGTGAGCCGAACGCGCCGCTGAACGCGATCCGCAACGGCGACATCGACATCGCGATGTACTACGACGGCCGCGCGTGGAGCGAACACGACTCCACCAATCCCGACATCGCGTGGATCAACCCGGCGCCCGGCTCGGTGGCGTTTCCGAACATGGCGGTAAAGGTGAAGAACGGCTCGCCGCTCGGCACGCAATTTCTCGACGAGCTCGCGTCGGCGCAAGGGCAGTCGTGCTTCGCCAACGCGATGCAGTACACCGCGTCGAACACCAGGGTCACCTACGACGCCAAGGTCAAACCGCGCATCGCCACCGTCGACAAATCGATCTGGGTGAATTTCGAGGACATCGGCAAGTACGTGCCGCAATGGATCGAGAGCTGGAACAAGCAGATCGGTCACTGAAAGGCGCAACGCGCACGCGCAGGCGCCGCATGGCAAATCCGGAGAAAGGCAGAGGAAGGCAATGGGCTTGAGAATTGGAGTCGACATCGGCGGATCGTTCACGGATTTCGCCGTGCTGGACGAGGCAACGCGCACCACGCGCACGCTGAAAGTCTTTTCGCGACCGGACTCGCCCGGCAGCGAAGTGATCGACGGGATGCAGGGACTGCGCGAGCGTTTCGGCATCGATCCGCACGACGTCGCGTATTTCACGCACGGCACCACGGTCGGCGTGAACGCGGTGGTGATGCGCAAGGGTCTGCGCCTCGCACTCATCACCACGCGTAATTTCGAGGACGTGCTCGACATTGCGCGCCTGAAGATTCCCGACATGTATCACCTGATGTCGCGCCGGCCCGAGCCGCTCATCACGCGCGATCGCGTGTTCGGCGTCGACGGCCGCATGCGTCCCGACGGCACCGAAGAAGCGCCGATCGACGAAGCCAGCGTGCTGGCCGCGCTCGCCGCGCTGCAGGCCGCGCAGTGCGAAGGCGTGGTGATCTCGCTGCTGCATTCGTATCGCAATCCGGTGCACGAACAGCAGGTCAAGGCGATCATCGAGAAAGCCGCACCGGGTTTCTTCGTGTCGTGCTCGCACGAAGTCTGGCCGATCATCCGCGAATACGAACGCACCGTGACCGCGACGATCGGCGGCTACGTGCAGCCGCGCGTGTCGGATTACCTGACGCGTCTGCAGGCCGCGCTCGCCGAAAGCGGCGTCGGCGCGGATCTCAAGGTGACTAAATCGAACGGCGGCGTGATGAGCGCCGAGAACGGCAAGAGCAACTGCGTGCAGATGATCCTGTCCGGCACCGCGGCGGGCGTGATCGGCGCGTCGTATCTGGCGGGCATGTGCAGGATCAAGGACTGCATGAGCCTCGACATCGGCGGCACCACGGCCGACGTCGCGCTGATCGTCGACGGCAAGCCGCAGTACGCGACCGGCGAATACATCGGCGACTTCCAGATCCACATTCCGTCGGTATCCGTATCGTCGATCGGCGACGGCGGCGGCTCGATTGCCTGGGTCGACGATTTCGGCGTACTGAAGGTCGGCCCGGAAAGCGCCGGCTCGAATCCGGGTCCGGTGTGCTATGGCCGCGGCGGCACGCGCCCGACCATCACCGACGCGTTCGCGGTGATCGGCGTGCTGGGCCGCGCATCGCTCGGCTACAACGCGGTGAAGGTCGACGTCGACGCCAGCCGCCGTGCGATCGAACCGCTCGCGCAACGCCTCGGCATGGAGGTTCACCAGACCGCTTCGGCGATCATCGAGGTCGCCGTGTCCGGCATGTACGGCGGCGTGAGCCGCATCGTGTCGCGCTTCGGCATCGATCCGCGCACCTTCTCGCTGATGCCGTTCGGCGGCGCGGGTCCGATGCTCGGCGGCTTCCTCGCGCGCGCGCTCAACATGAAGCATCTGATCGTGCCGACCACGCCGGGCGTGCTGAGCGCGCTGGGCGGTCTGATCGCCGATACGAAAAACGACTTCGTGCGCACCACGTATTACCCGCTCGACGCGGCCTCGCTCGACAAGCTGTCCGGCGATCTCGCTACGCTCGAGCAACAGGCGCGCGAGTGGATCGTCAAGGAAACCGGCTCGGACGCAGGCGCGGAAATGTCGGTTTCGGCCGACATGCGCTATCGCGGCCAGTCGTTCGAAGTCGATACTCCACTCGATCCGCAATCGATCCGCAACGGCGACATGGCGACCATCGCCGACGCCTTCCACCGCGAGCATCACCGTCTGTACGGACACAGCGACGCCGCATCGCCCGTGCAGGTGGTCGCGCTGCGTCTCGTGATCAGCCTGCCGACGCCGAAGCCGGAAATGCCGAAGATCGCGAGAGGCGAAGGCGCACCGAAGGTCGAGGCCATGATCGACGTCTATCTGGACGGCGAATGGCGCATCGTGCCGCTCTATCACCGCTCCGTGTTGCTGGCCGGTCACCGTTTCGACGGCCCCGCGATCATCGCGCAGGACGACACGACCACCTGCGTGCTGCCCGGCTGCGAAGCGGTCGTCGATGAATACGGCAACCTGCTGCTGTCGGCGCAATGAGCGCACACTGAACTCCGAAGGACCCAGACAATGACATTCAACCGATCCGTTCTGCAGATTTTCGCCAACTACTGCGTGGCGGCCGCGGAGAGCATGGCGCACACGCTGATGCGTACCGCGCACTCGGCCTTCGTCAAGGAAACCGAGGACTTCTCGTGCACGATCATGACGCCCGAGGGGCTCACGTTCGCGTCGCCGAAGACGCTCGGCGCGACCTGGTATCCGGGCCTCGACTTCGGCTCGGTGATCGAGGCAATCGATCACTACGAACCCGGCGACATCGGCATGACCAACGACGCGTACAGCGGCTATGTCGCCACGCACACGCCCGACGTCATGATGTGGAAGCCGGTGTTCTACGACGGCGAGATCGTCTGTTACGTCGGCGGCCACATCCATAACACCGACATGGGCGGCGCGGTGCCCGCCTCGCTGTCGCGCACGCTCACCGAGATCTATCAGGAAGGCATCCGCTGGGCGCCGACCAAGATCATGCGCAAAGGCGTGCTCGACGAAACGCTGCTCGATCACATGGCGATCAACGTGCGCGCCCCCGAGCAGAACCGCGGCGACCTGAAGGCGCAGATCGCCATGCTGATGACCGGCGAGCGGCGCGTGCTGGAGATCATCGAGCGCTTCGGCGTCGAGGGCTTCAAGGCCGGCATGTACGCGATGATCGATTACTCGGAAGAACAGGCGCGCGCCATCGTCGCCGCGATGCCGGACGGCGAGTACTTCTTTGCCGAATACGCCGACGAGGACTCGGTGAACGGCAAGCCGCTGCGCGTCGCGCTGAACCTGAAGGTCGAAGGCGAATCGCTGGTGCTCGATTTCACGGGCAGCGATCCGCAGCTCAACTCGTCGCTGAACATGCCGACCGGCGGCAAGGAGCGTCACGTGCTCGCGCTGGTCGGGCTGAACTATGTGCTCTATTCGCTGCATCCCGATCTGCTGCTCAACGCCGGCATGCTGAAGGTCGCGCGCTGCGTGCTGCCGGAAGGCACGATCATGAACTGCGTGCCGCCCGCCGCCGTCGGCATGCGCAGCCTCACCTGCAAGGTCGCGCAGAACGTCACCTTCGGCGCGTTCTCGATGGTCTGTCCGGAGCGGCTGCCCGCATGCCCGGCCGGCGGCATGTCGATTCTCAACGTGCGCACCGTCGACAGCGACGGCCGCACCGTGATCGCGGCGATCGGGCCGGTCGGCGGCGGCGCGGGCGGCATGATCAGCGCGGACGGCTCGGACGCGTCGGGCGCGAACGTCGCGTTCCTGCGCAACACGCCGGTCGAGATCAACGAAGCCGAAGTGCCGATCCGCATCCTCAAGTACGGCATGGTGCCGGGCAGCGCGGGCGCGGGCCGGCATCGCGGCGGTCTCGGCACCGTGATGGAGTTCCGCGTGTTCTCGCCGGGCACGCTGGTCACCGCGCGCAACCGCGACCGCTCGCGCTTCGCGTCGTGGGGCGTGCTGGGCGGCAAGGCGGGATCGAATTCGCGCTTCACGCGTAATCCGGGCACCGGGCACGAGGAAAACCTCGGCGTCACCGATCTGGTCGTCTGCGGCCCGGGCGACGTGATCCGTCTCGAAGGCTGCGGTGGCGGCGGTTACGGCAATCCGTACGAGCGCGATCCGCAGAGGGTCGCCACCGATGTAAAGCGTGGCTATCTGAGCGAAGCCGAAGCGCTGGCACAGTACGGGGTGGTGCTGAACGCCGGCGAAGTCGATGCGGCGGCAACCGCCGCGAAACGCACCGCGCTTGCCGCCGACGCGCCGAATGCGGCGGTCGAGCATTTCGACTACGGCGCGGCGCGCAGCAGTTACGAAGCGCGCTGGACCCGCGAGCGTTACGCGGTGCTCACCGAGATCCTCGCAGCCGCGCCGGTCGTCTGGCGTCACTTCCTCAAGCACAAGATCTTCGACGCGTTCGATGCATGGGAGGCCGACGGCCGGCTGCAACCGGGCGCTCAGGCGATCCACGAAATCTTCCGCGAGGTCGCGGCCAGGTATCCGCAGTTGATCGAAGTGCAGCGCGCGGCCTGACGCCCGCTCCGCCGCGTCGAGTCCCCACGTCAATTACGTCACTCACGTCACTCGAGGTGAAGCGATGTTGCAATCCGCCAACCCGCTCCCCGCAACTGCGGTGAACGCCGATGCGCCCGCCGTGCCGTCGCGCTCGCAGCCGTTGTCGCTCGACGGCATCAGCAAGCGTTTCGGCGCGATCACCGCGCTGGAACAGCTGTCGCTGGAAGTGCGCGCGGGCGAGCTGGTCGCGCTGCTCGGTCCGTCCGGTTGCGGCAAGACCACGACGCTGCGCCTCATCGCCGGATTCGAGTTCCCCGATACCGGCGCGATCCGGATCGCCGGACGCGACGTGACGAACCTGCCGCCGAACAAACGCGGGCTCGGCATGGTGTTCCAGAACTACAGCCTGTTTCCGCATCTGACGGTGGCGGAGAACATCGCGTTCGGGCTGCGCATGGCGGGTGTGCCGAAACGCGATCGCGGCGCGCAGGTCGCGCGCATGCTCGACATGATCCGCCTGCCTGCGTTCGGCGATCGACGCATCGCGCAAATGTCGGGCGGCCAGCAGCAGCGCGTCGCGCTGGCCCGCGCGATCGTCACGAATCCGTCGGTGCTGCTGCTCGACGAGCCGCTCGGCGCGCTCGACAAGAACCTGCGCGAGAACATGCAGTTCGAACTGAAGTCGCTGCAAAGCCGGCTCGGCATCACCAGCGTGATGGTCACGCACGATCAGGAAGAAGCGCTCACGATGAGCGATCGCGTCGTCGTGATGAACCACGGTCGCATCCTGCAGTCCGGCACACCGAACGAGGTCTACGACCGGCCGCGCACGCGCTTCGTCGCCGAATTTCTCGGCGCGGCCAACATCCTGCCGTTCTCGGTGCTGCGCGGCGAAGCGAACTGGCTCGAGGTGTCGATCGGCGAGCCGCGCAGCCCGGCGCCGGCGCGCTGCCGCGTCGCGCATGCGCTGCGCCGCCCGCTCGCGCCCGGCGCGACCGGCAAACTCGCGGTGCGCCCCGAGAAGCTGCGCCTCGCCGACGCGCGTCCCGACGACATCCGTTTCGACGGCGTGGTCGCCGCGCGCGTGTTCCGCGGATCGCAGCACGCCTATCGCATCGACGTGCCCGCGCTCGGCCAGACGCTCGGCGTCTATCAGCAAGCCGCCGCCGCCGCGCTCGAACCGGGTCACGCGGCCAGCGTCTTCGTCTGTCCCGACGATCTGGTCGTGCTCGAAGCCGAACCGCACGGCGCAGACGCGCGATGAGCTCACTGACCACACTGCCGCGCGCGACGCGGCGCCCGCGCCGGTGGATCTCGCCGTATCTCGTGCTGTGCGCGCCCGCGCTCGTCGTGCTGGCGATCTTCTTCGGCATGCCGCTGTATGAAAACGCGCTGCGCAGCGTCGGCATTTCGGCGATTCCGGGCGCGCACCCGGCGTTCACGCTCGCCTACTACCGCAAGCTTTTCACCGACCCGTACTACGTCGGCATCATGTTCGAGACGCTGAAGGTCAGCGTGCTGACGACCTTCTGGTGTCTGATCGCTGGCTATCCGGTCGCCTACTTCATGGTGCGGCGCGCGGGACGTCTCGCCGGCCCGCTGATGTTCGTGTTGATCATGCCGCTCCTCACGTCGATCATCATGCGCACGTTCGGCTGGAATGTCCTGCTCGCGCGCCACGGCCTGGTCAACGACGCGCTGCTCGCGCTCGGCGTCATCGACGCGCCGCTGCGCATGACCCAAAGCCCCGCGATCGTCTATCTCGGCAACGTCCACGTGATGGTGTCGTTCATGGTGCTGTCGATCATTCCGGTGCTGCGCTCGGTCGACCGGCGTCTCGAAGAATCCGCGCGCGTGCTCGGCGCGGGGGCATGGCGCGCGTTTTTCCTCGTCACGCTGCCGCTGTCGGTCGAAGGAATCGTCACCGGCTGCCTCATCGTGTTCATGATCGTCAACGGCAGCTTCATCGGCTCGCTGCTGCTCGGCGGCGGCACGGTCGTCACGCTGCCGCTGCTGATCTTCCAGCAGTTCAGCCAGTCGCAGGACATGGGACTCGCGAGCGCAATGGGCAATCTTCTGTTGATCGTCGTGCTGGTGTGTCTGTATGTGCAAGGCCGCTTCATCGGACGAAGCAAGGAGGCGCGCCCATGAGTCTGCCCGTCCAACAACCGTCGAGCGGCGGCTCGCGCGTCGCCAACCGGCTCGGCAACGGCGCCGCGACGCTGTATATCGCGCTGTTCGTCGTGTTCCTGCTCGCGCCGATCGTGATCGTCGTGCTAGCGTCGTTTACGCCGGGCGAATCGGTCGCCGTGCCGGTCGGCGGCGTGTCGTTGCGCTGGTACCGGCGCTTTCTCGAATACAAGCCGTTCACCGATTCGCTGATCACCAGTCTGGTCGTCGCGGGCGTCGCGACCGTGTTCGCGATCCTGCTGGCCGTGCCGGCCGCGCTCGGCCTCGCCCGCTCACGCTCGCGGCTGGCCAATGTCGCGTCGTCGTTCCTGCTGTCGCCGATCGCGGTGCCGCCGCTCGTCGTCGGTCTCTCGTCGCTGTACTACCTGTCGGAGCTCGGCATCAGTAATTCGTTCGTCGCGTTGCTGATCACACATACCTGCGTGTCGGTGCCGTATGTGCTGCGCACCACGATCGCGGCGTGCAGGAACCTCAATCCCGGTTATGGCGAGGCGGCATCGGTGCTCGGCGCGAGTGTCTGGCGGCGCTTCTGGCACGTGACCATGCCGCTGATCTCGCCGGGCATTTTCGCGGGCGCGCTGTTCTCGGTGCTGGTGTCGCTCGACAACCTCGGCGTGTCCTACTTCTTCGGCAGCGCCAACACCACGACGCTGCCTGTCGTGATGCTGTCGTACCTGCAGAACCAGTTCGATCCGTCGATTGCCGCGATCAGTACGGTGCAGATGCTGATCGCGATCGGATTCCTGCTGGCGGTGGAAAAAATTTATGGCTTGCGAACGATGAATCGCTAGATACGAAAGGTACCTGCCAGATCGACGAAGCGATCCGGAATCTCGAACGGTCACGAAAGCTGTAAACTGCATGTCCCCCAATGCACATTCAGCGGCGCGAATCGAAGATTTCGCGCGCCGGAGCGCAAACCAGCAAGGAAGATACTGCTCGTGACTGGCCGCTTCAGCTTCAACTGGAAGAACTTCGATCCTTCCTCGCCGGATTCCGCCGCTGTCGTCTCAACCCTCATCGTCGCGTGCGCCTTCTTCATGGAAGCCATAGACGCGAACATCATCGTCACGGCGCTGCCCGCCATGGCGCGCGGCTTCGGCAAAGATCCCGTCGCGCTGAAAATCGCCGTCACCAGCTATGTCGTCAGCCTCGGCGTGTTCATTCCGGTTTGCGGCTGGCTCGCCGATCGCTTCAGCGCGCGCGCCGTGTTCCGCACCGCCATCGGCATTTTTGTCGCCGGTTCGCTTATGTGCGCCGCAGCGCCGTCGCTGCATCTGTTCACGTTCGCGCGCTTCATACAAGGCGTCGGCGGCGCGTTGATGGTGCCGGTGGGCCGCATCATCGTCGTGCGGGCGGTGCCGAAGCACCAGTTCATTCGCGCAATGAACTATCTGAGCATCACCTGGGTCGTCGGCCCTATCCTCGCGCCGCTGCTCGGCGGATTTATCGCGACCTATCTGCACTGGCGGATGATGTTCCTCATCAACGTGCCTGTCGGCATTATGGGCATTTACCTGTCCGGGAACTACATCCCCAATACGAAGGAAGCGCATCCTGGCGCCTTCGACTGGGCCGGCTCGGTGCTCTCCGCGTCAGGCGCGACACTCGTGCTGCTGGGGCTGTCGCTGGTCGGCAGCGGCATCGTCGAGGACGTCACGGCTGGGGAGATGTTCATCGCTGGCGCGATCCTGCTCGCGATCTACGTGCTGCATGCGCGGCGGGCGGCGCATCCCGTGCTCGATCTGCGTTTCTTCGACATTCCGACCTTTCGCGCGAGCGTGCTCGGCGGATCGCTGTTCCGCATCGGATGCGGCGCGATACCGTTCCTGCTGCCGTTATCGCTTCAGGTCGGGCTGGGGAAATCGGCGTTCGAATCGGGGCTCATCACCTGCGCAACGGCTTTCGGCAGCCTGTTCATGCGACCGTTGATGTCGATGACGCTGCGCCGCTTCGGATTCCGGCAAGTCCTGCTTTACAACGCCGTGTTTTCGGCGCTCACCACGTCGCTCTGCGCATTCTTCACACCCGGATCTTCGACGCTGACGATCTGGCTCATCGTCCTCGTCGGCGGCTTCTTTTCCGCCCTGCAGTTCTCGAGCCTCAACTCGATGCTTTATGCGGATATTCCGGGCGCGAGCGTCGGCCGCGCCACGAGTCTCGGCAGCGTCGTACAGCAGGTGTCACTGGGGCTTGCGGTCGCGGTAAGCGGCATCGTGTTGCAGATTTCTCGTGCGCTCCATGGCCACACGCAAGTCGAAGCATCGGACTTCTGGCCCGCCTTTCTGATCGCCGGACTCTTTGCGCTCGGTTCAATCCCGCTGATCTACCGGCTGCCGGCGAATGCAGGCGATGAGATGGCGCGCGCAAAGGCGAAATCCTGAGCGCGCCTGGCCGCTCGACGATGCCGCCGCGCGCGAAATCGACATACGGTTGCCCTGAGCCTGATCGCGCGCTTGCTGGCCGCATGCGGCGACTTTTGACCTAAATCAAAAACCATCTTCGTTGCCGATTGCCGGCTCATTTCCCGCCAATCCACGCCCCGCCGCCAATCCGCCGTCCCGACCTCACCCGTTTCGCCCTGATCGACACTAATAAGAATGCTTCTCAATTACAAAAGAACCTGGTAGCATGCATTGAAATACTTTTGTAATAACCGCGAAACGATATGGAAAGGCTTGCGCCGCACCGTCCAGCGCGGATCACCACGAGGAAACGGAATGAAGTCGCGCATCGACGAACCCAAGCTCGGCAAACTCGGCACCACGCTGTGGAGCGTCCTGGCCACCAGCCCCGCCTTCGCCCAGACCGCCGGCACCGCGCCGCCGCCCTCCGACGGCGAAGGCCAGCTGACGCCGATCCAGATTTCCGGCCAGGCCGAACGCGGCTTCAAGACCGGCCATTCGTCCGACATCAGGTTCACCGCGCCGCTGATCGACACGCCGAAGTCGGTCTCGGTGATCCCCCAGGAACTGATCGAAAGCATCGGCGCCGCCACGATGACCGAGGCGCTGCGCACGGTGCCCGGCGTCACGTTCGGCGCGGGTGAAGGCGGCAACCCGCTCGGCGACCGCCCGTTCCTGCGCGGCTACGACACGCAAGGCAGCCTGTTCGTGGACGGCATGCGCGACATTGGCGCGACCACGCGCGAAGTGTTCAACACCGAACGCATCGAGGTGGTCAAGGGCGCCGACGGCGCGCTCGGTGGACGCGGCGGCCCCGGCGGCAGCATCGACATCACGAGCAAAGCGCCTCACCTCGGCAACCGCGCGGAAGGCAACGTCGGACTCGGCACCGACAGCTACCGCCGCTTCACCGCCGACGGCAACTGGCAGTTCGCGGACCACGCCGCATTCCGCCTGAACCTGCTGAGCCACAACAACGACGTGGCCGGCCGCGACGCGGTGAACAACACGCGCTGGGGCATCGCGCCGTCGATCGCGTTCGGCCTCGGCACGCCCACACGCGTGACCGCAAGCTACTACCACCTGAACACCGACGACCTGCCCGACAGCGGCATCCCGTATTTCTATACGACGGGCAACAAGCCGGCGGGCGTGAGCACGCTCTACCCGGCGGACGTCGACCGCCACAACTTCTACGGCCTCGTCGACCGCGATTTCCGCAAGACGCAGTCCGATATCGGCACGCTGCGCATCGAACACGACATCACGCCGGCGCTGACGATCCGCAACACGACGCGCTACACGAAGGCAAGCCAGGACTACATCTGGACCCAGCCCGACGACAGCCAGGGCAACGTCGCGAACGGCATGGTGTGGCGTCGCGCCAATACCCGCGCGAGCGACGTGTGGAGCATCGCGAACCAGACCGATCTGTACGGCGAATTTCGCACCGGCTTCCTGAAGCACAGCTTCGCGACCGGTCTCGAACTGTCGCGCGAGCGTTCGGCAAACGACGCATACACGGTCGCGGCCGCGAGCGGCGCGATCTGCCGCACCGCCGGCATCGGCGCGCCGTCCGGCTACAACTGCACGAGCCTGTGGAGCCCGAATCCGAACGATCCGTGGGCCGGCACGATCCGCCGCAACAACGACCCGAGCCGTCAGCGCACGACGACGAAGGCGCTGTACGTGTTCGACACGATCGAGATCACGCCGCGCTGGCTCGTGAACGCCGGCCTGCGCGTCGACGACTACTCGACGCGCTTCACGAACACCGCCGCGAGCGGCGGCACGCAGATCACCCGCAATGACACGCTGTTCAACTACCAGTTCGGCCTCGTGTTCAAGCCGGCGGCCAACGGCAGCGTGTACGCGTCGATCGCGACGTCGTCGACGCCGGCCGGCGCACTGCTCGGCCAGGGCAGCGAAACGCAGTCGCTGACGCCGGGCCGCGGCGGCGTCGGCGTGAACGCGGACCAGCTCGGGCCGGAGAAGAACCGCAGCATCGAAATCGGCACGAAGTGGAACGTGCTGGACAACCGCCTGTCGCTCACCGGCGCGCTGTTCCAGATCGACACGACGAATGCGCGCGTCACGCTGCCGAACAACGAATACGCGATGGTCGGCAGCAAGCGCGTGCAGGGTCTCGAACTCGGCGTGTCCGGCCGGCTGACGAACCAGTGGCAGATGTTCGGCGGCTACACGTACCTGCACAGCGAGCTGCGCGACAACGGCAAGACCACGACCGACAACGGCCACGAATTCCCGAACACGCCGCGCAACAGCCTGAGCCTGTGGTCGACCTACGACGTGCTGCCGCAATTCACGGTAGGCGGCGGCGCGTTCTACATGTCCCAGGTGTTCGGCGATACGGCGAACGTGCATGCGGTGCCGTCGTACTGGCGCTTCGACGCGACCGCCCGGTATCGGGTCAACAAGTATCTCGACGTGCAGTTGAACGTGCAGAACCTGTTCAACCGCCGGTACTTCGACCAGGCGTATCCGACCCACTACGCGTCGATCGCGCCGGGACGCTCCGCGTTCGTCACGATGACCGCGCGTTATTGAGGACTCCGCGATGCACGACCCGAAGCATCGCGACGACGACGTGCCGCTGCATGAGCGTGTGCCGTTGCGCGCGCTCGCGTCGGTGTCCGCGGACGCGATCGCGGCGATCCTCGCCGGCCCGCCCGAACGGGCCGCCGCGTGGGTCGCGGCGGCCGCGCACAACGGCATCGTCGACGCGCAGACCGTGTACGGCCAGTACCTGCTCGACGGACATGGCGTCGAACGCGACCCGCAGGCCGCGTTCACGTGGTTCCGTCACGCGGCGCGACGCGATCATCCGATGGCGATGAACATGCTCGGCCGCTGCTACGAGAACGGCTGGGGCACCGCGCCGTGCGCGGAAGTCGCCGTCTACTGGTATCGGCTCGCCGCGCGCGCGGGGCTCGACTGGGGCATGTACAACTACGCGTCCGCGCTCGCGCTCGGCCGCGGCATCGAGCCGGACCGGACCGAGGCGCTCGACTGGTTCCGGCGCGCCGCCGCGCTCGGTCACGCGAAGTCGCTGAACTTCATCGGCAGCTTCCACGAAGACGGCTGGGTGGTCGAAGCCGACGCATCGGCCGCGTGCGGCTACTACCGGCAGGCCGCCGAAGGCGGCGACTTCCGCGGGCAATTCAACTACGCGCGGATGCTCGCGGCGCGCGGCGAGATCGACGACGCGCTCCAATGGCTCGCGCGCGTGCCGCGCACCGCAACGCCGGCGTTCATCGCTCAGGTGCGCTCGTGGCTCACGAACTCGCCGGTCGACGCGTTGCGCCGCTTCGCGTCCGTGCTGCCGCGCGCGGACGTTCACACAGACAGAGGGAGAACCACGACATGATGTTGCCTATACCGCAGGTGCTGACCCGCGAGCAGGTCGCGCAGTGCCGCGACGCGCTCGACGGCGCGCAGTGGATCGACGGCGGCGTGACGGCCGGCGTCCAGTCCGCGCAGGTCAAGCGCAACCAGCAGTTGCCCGAAGGCTCGCCGGTCGCGCGCGCGGTCGGCGGCGCGATCCAGGACGCGCTCGCGCGCAACGCGGCGTTCTTCTCGGCCGCGCTGCCGCTCAAGGTCTATCCGCCGCTCTTCAACCGCTACGCGGGCGGTGACGGCTTCGGCCTGCACGTCGACAACGCGATCCGGCTGCTGCGCGGCAGCGACTTCCGCATCCGCAGCGACCTGTCCGCGACGCTGTTCTTCACCGATCCCGACACCTACGACGGCGGCGAGCTGTGTGTCGAAGACACGTATGGCACACATCGCGTGAAGCTGCCGGCCGGCGACATGGTGCTGTACCCATCGTCGAGCCTGCATCATGTGACGCCGGTCACGCGCGGCGTGCGCGTCGCGTCGTTCTTCTGGATCCAGAGCATGGTCCGCGACGAAACCGAGCGGCGGCTGCTCTATCACCTCGACAACGACGTGCAGCGTCTTTCAGCCGAACGCGGCTCGAACGATCCGACCGTCGTGAGCCTCACCGGCCACTATCACAACCTGCTGCGCCGCTGGGCCGACGCGTGAGCCGCGCAAAAATTCGCGCACTGCAAACTCCGAGGTCCCGCACGCACGCTGCGATCAACGGACCCCGCCCATCGCCGTTCCCCTAGCCGTAACGGTAGACGCCGTGCCCAGTCTTCCGGCCAAGGCGCCCGGCGGCCACCAGTTCACGAAGCAGCGGGCACGCGCGGTATTTCGAATCGCCAAAGTCCTTGTAAAAGACATCCATGACCGAAAGCACCACGTCGAGTCCAACGAGGTCGGCAAGCGCCAGCGGCCCAATCGGCTGATTCGCGCCAAGACGCATGCCGGTATCGATATCCTCGGCCGGCGCGACGCCTTCGGCGAGCAGGAAGAAAGCCTCGTTGATCATCGGCACGAGAATGCGGTTGACCACGAAGCCCGGCGAATTGCGCACGCTGATCGGCGACTTGCCGAGCCGCAACGTCAATTCGTGGACGGCCTCCGCTGCGGCGCTACCGGTTTCGAGGCCCCGGATGATTTCGACGAGCGGCATCAGGGGCACCGGATTGAAGAAGTGCATGCCGACGAAGCGCGACGGGTCGGAGAGCGCGGAGCCAAGCGCGGTGATCGAGATCGAGGACGTATTGGAAGCGAGAATGGCGTCAGGACGCGCAACCGCTTCGATCTGTTTCAAGATGCGCAGCTTGAGATCGGGGTTTTCGGTGGCGGCTTCGATAATCAGCCCGGCAGCACCGAGGCGCTGATAATCCATGGTGGTCTCGATGCGCGCGAGCGCGGCATCGCTCGCCTTCGCGTCCAGCTTGTCTTTCGCGATGAGCCGATCGAGACTTCCCTTCAGCGCGGCGAGACCTCTATCGAGCGCGGCTTCGCTGACGTCGACCACGATCACGCGCAGGCCGGCGAGCGCGGCGACCTGCGCGATGCCGGAACCCATCGTCCCGGCGCCCACGATTCCCAATGTTTCGATTTGCATGGCTTGATGTGGCGCGCCCGAAGGCGCAGCCGATTTACTGGACGTTTTCGAAAATGGCGGCGATCCCCTGCCCGCCCCCAATGCACATCGTGACGAGCGCATAACGGCCACCCATGCGCTTGAGTTCGTACAGCGCCTTCACGGTAATCAGTGCGCCGGTCGCGCCAATCGGATGGCCGAGCGAAATACCCGAGCCATTGGGGTTCACCTTTTCCGGGTCCAGGTTCAGTTCCTGCGTGACCGCGCATGCCTGAGCGGCGAATGCCTCGTTCGACTCGATCACATCGAGGTCCGCGACGGACAGTCCCGCGCGCTGCAAGGCAAGACGCGTAGCCGGCACCGGGCCGATGCCCATGTAAAGCGGATCGACGCCCGCGTGTGCGTATGCCACGAGTTTCGCCATCGGCGCGAGGCCACGCGCCTTAGCCGCTTCGCGCGACATCAGCAGGACGGCCGCGCCCGCGTCGTTGATGCCGGAAGCGTTGCCCGCCGTGACCGTACCGTTCTCCTTCGCGAATACGGGCTTGAGCTTTGCGAAGTCGTCGATCGTTGCATCGTGGCGCAAATGTTCGTCGGTGTCGAAGACGGTCTCGCGCCCTTTCACCGTGCGTTTGACCGGCACGATCTGGCTGGCGAACCGGCCCTCGGCGATCGCTCGCGCTGCGCGACGATGCGATTCGAGCGCGAGATTGTCCTGACGCTCGCGCGTGATGCCGTAGCGACCGGCGACATTTTCGGCCGTCACGCCCATCGGCACCGTGTGGAAAGGATCGTTTAGCGCGCCCAGCATCATGTCGATGAGGCGCGTGTCGCCCATGCGTGCGCCGAAGCGGGCCTCGGTCGTGATGTACGGCGCGCGGCTCATGTTCTCGGCGCCCGCGCCGATCGCCACGTCGGCGTCGCCGAGCAGAATGGTCTGCGCGGCGGAAACGATCGCCTGCAGGCCCGAACCGCACAGCCGGTTGACGTTGAAAGCAGGCGTCGATTCGGGAATGCCGGCGTTGACTGCAGCGACGCGAGAAAGGTAAAAATCCCGCGGCTCGGTGGCGATTACATTGCCGAACACCACATGCCCCACGTCCTTTGCCTCGACGTGGCTTCGCGCGAGCAGTTCGCGCAGGACGATTGAACCGAGTTCGGTTGGCGGCACGTCTTTCAGGCTGCCGCCAAATTTGCCGATCGCGGTCCGCACACCGCCCACCACCACAACTTCCCTGCTCATATGGATTCCTTAGTTATCTGTTTGCCGCCTGTGAAGCGCCGGCGCAGCCCGTTTCCGTGCCTGGTCCCCGACCTGACCAGGCAATACCCGGAGCGCGCCGTGGCAATCCTAGCGCCAACTGGCGTGGCACAGACTGATCAAACAGGCCGATATACTGACAAAACTGGCCATATCATGCCGTCCATGGCGGCCGGTCCGACCTCGGAGCATGCGTAGATCGTGGCGCTAGCAGGCAGCGAATTGTCGGACTTCTGTAAGCAACGCGGCTTATGTGGAGATGGCAAGTCGACCTGCACGCGGCATCTAAGGCTCATCGGCCCCAACCTGGTCGAGGGCATTCACATCATCGGAAAAATCGTCAGGCTGCCCCGCGGCGGTTTCATGAGTGCGCGGCGGAGACTTCACGACCGGCGGCGGCATTGCGCCCATGCCTTCATCGATACGTTGCAGCAAATAAGGAAAGAACGGATTCGACGCGATGCGAAACATCGAATCGAGCGTCAGAATCAGGGTGCCGCGCTCGCCGCGCGGCGCAAGCGTGCCGAGGTGCTCGTTGAAGTTTTCCGAATCGTCCGGCGCGATGCCGTACAGCGGGTCCGTAATCGGGAACGGAATCGCGACGTGCGATAAGGAGAAGATTTCCTGCGGATAATCGATATCCAGGGGTTGGATTCTCGTCTGCACCTCACCCGCGTAGGTGCTGCGCTCGACGGTATGCGCCGAGTCCGGCGAGGCGTTGCCGATCACCGTCGTGCGATAGTTCTGCGGGCCGATGCGCAGCAGCCGCGAAATCGCCGTGGAGGAAGCGACGCGCAGGAAAGTCCTGAATCGCACACTGCGGTTCACGTCGAATAACACCACTTCACTGCCGTTCTCGGGAAGCTTGTCATAGAGCGACGACATGATCGCCGGCGTGCTGACCGTGAAGTCGGTCACGGACTGGAAGGTCAGGATCGGCGGCAGCGTGTCGAGACGGTTCTCACGCTCGAGCCTCGCCATTTGCTCCTGAATCGCGGCGGTCAGGAGGTACGATTGACGCGCGCCATTCACCGGGAACGAGTTGTATTTGAACGGATTGAATTCCGGAATGATGCCAAGCCATGCGGCACGCGCGAACGCCGGCAATATCGCCGGCAATCCGGCGAGGCCCGCAAAGCGCGCGTAGCGCGTCACGCCTATCATCGGGGAAATCAGCACCAGCCGGCTCGGGCGCGTGAGCGCGGGATTCTCGATCGCGTCGAGCGCGTATTGCAATGCCAGCGCTCCGCCGTTGGAGAAGCCCACCAGTTCCAACGGCTTGCCCGGCCCCACACGCCGGCGCGCTTCCCGGATGGCGAGCCGGGTGGCTGCAGCCCACTCCTGCCAGTGCACGTTTGCCAGCCCGGCCGGCACGGTACCGTGCCCCGGCAAGCGGATGCCGATGGCGACGAAGCCGCGATCGCGATAGTGGCGCGCGATGTGACGCAAACTGAACGGCGAATCCGTCATGCCATGCAACAGCACCACGGCGCCAACTGGCGGACCCTGCGGTTCGAGAACGTATGAACGGTTCCAGTCTTGCGCGAAGTGCCCCGGATAGATCGGCGCGCCTTCGTAGTACCGGTTCGTCGGGATGCGCTCGGCCGGCTTCAATTTCTCGACGACGTTGACGCGAACCGCCTCGAAAATGCGCGCTTCCGCATTCATGTAGGCGTTCCAGTCCCCCGCATCCATTTCCTCGACCGTCATTTCGCGCGGCACATAGGTGTGCCAGACCGCGAGATCCGGGCTGCGCTGCGAATACCAGGCGCGCAGACCGAATGCGAGTATCACCAGCAGGACCGCAACCCATGCACCTATCTTAATTACCTTCAGTGAGGTGCGTAACATTGTCGTTCTCTTTCGTTATTGATATCCGCGAATCAGAAAATGCACGCACCTCGCCATAACCATGCATCGCTTGCGAACTGGCTTCGAATGCTCACAGGAACGTGAGCTTGCCGTTTCGAACATCGTACATCGAGCCTACCATCTTCACGTTCCCCTTATTTTCCAGATCGGACAGAATCGGACTCCCACTGCGGATAGCCGCGATCGCACCCTGAACATTCGATCGCGCCACGGCGTCGACAAATTCATCGTTTTTACTCGATCGCTCTCCGGAATATTGCGTTGCGGCGATCGCCGGCTGGATCTTCTGAAGCAATCCCGTCAAATTTCCCATTTGCACGTTGTCGATCGCCCCTTTTATCGCCCCGCATGCGGTATGACCCATCACCAGGATCACTTTCGCACCCGCAACCGCACAGGCAAACTCCATGCTGCCGAGCATGTCCTGGTTTGCGATGTTTCCCGCGATTCTGGCATTGAAGGTATCGCCGATTCCCATATCCAGAATGATCTCGGCTGGCGCGCGCGAGTCGATACAACTGAGGACGATGGCTGCCGGGTATTGGCCGCTGGCGCTCGCTCTCTTCTGCGCGAGAAAGTCCTGCTTTTTCATCTTGCCGGTGCGAAAGCGTTCGTTGCCGGCTTTCATCATGCCGACGATCTGATCGGGAGTCAGCGCATTGCGCTGCGATTCGGACAACGCCGCGGCCTGTGTCTCGCCCACGGCGAACGGCGTGCCTGCAACGAGCGTCGCCACGCTTATGCCAGCCTTGATCCATCTGCGTCTTCCGCCATCCGCCGGGTCGTCGGGAACGTCAATCGCCGTGTTTGCAGACATTGGAATCTCCCTTATTCACGAAGCTCGAACCTTGACTCGGAGAAAGATCTCGATCGACGTTCGCTAACGACCTCAGATCGGCGTGAAGGCAATGTGAAGACGGTCAGCCAGAGTATAGGCGGTGCGAGAAATCGTGACGGTTGGCTGCGCCATTTAGCCATAAAGATAAGGCTTCTTATCACAAGATACCAATCTTTACGCTAAACTTCGTCACATGAAAACGCGCCACGCACCTCTTCCCGCCTCCCATCCCGCCGAGCCTGCCGGTTTCCCCGATGCCGACGAACTCGCCATGCTGCGCGCGTGGTATGCAGGCCTCGCCGTGCGGCCCGCCGTCGAGCGCTATCTCCCCTCTGCACTCGGCGACGGGAAATCGGCGCGTGGCGTGCTCGGGCGCATCCGGCGCAGGCTCATTGGCCTCGCGCGCGCAGCGCATCGCGACGATCTGGCGGTGCTGCTCGAGCATCCGGTAGCGGAACGGGAGCGGCACGCCAAGGCTGTCGCGCAGGCAATCGACAGCCTGCGTAACGCCCGGCCTCCCGAACCCCAGATCGCCGACGACATCGCACAGTGGTTCACCCCGCGCGCCGCGCGGGTGCTGCACGCGCACGGCATCGCCACGCTCGCCGACCTGACCGTGCGTATCCCGCGCCGCCGGCAGTGGTGGAAAGCGGTGCCGGGACTCGGTGTAGCGAGCGCCCGCGCGATCGAGGCCTTCTTCGCGGCCTGGCCAGCACTGACGGAAAAGGCACGCGCGCTCATCGTGGCGAGCCAGCGCGGCGACATCGCACCGTGGGAGTCCCTGAAGCTGCCGCACGAGGTCGACGGCTCCGAAGGCACGTTCCGCGCACCACGCGCGACCTGCACGCTGGACGCGTCAAACGACTATGAAGCCGTTCAAACCTGGCTCGCGCTGCACGAGTCGCCCGCCACGCAGCGTACCTACCGGAAAGAAGCCGAACGCCTGATCCTCTGGGCGATCGTCGAGCGTGGCCGCGCGCTCTCGTCCCTCTCGACCGAGGACGCCATCGCCTACCGCGCGTTCCTGCGCCATCCCTCACCGCGCGGCCGCTGGGTCGGCCCCGTGCGGGCGCGCACGTCGCCGGACTGGCGGCCGTTCAACGGCAGCCTCTCGGCGCGTTCGGTCGCGCATGCGCTGTCGATCCTCGGCGCGCTGTTCCGCTGGCTCATCGAGCAGCGCTACGTGCTCGCCAATCCGTTTTCCGGCGTGAAAGTGCGCGGCGCAAGCGGCGCACAGGCGCTCGACACCTCGCACGCATTCAGCGAAGGAGAATGGGCGCTCGCGCGCACGATCGCAGACGGCCTGGAATGGTCGTACGGCTGGTCAGCGCCGGCGGCACAGCGGCTGCGCTTCCTGCTGGATTTCGCCTACGCAACCGGCCTGCGCGCGAGCGAGCTGGTCGGAGCCACGCTCGGCCACGTCGAGACGGATGCACGCGGCGATCACTGGCTGCGCGTGACGGGAAAGGGCAAGAAACTCGCGCGGGTCGCCTTGCCGCCGCTCGCGTGGGAAGCGCTCGCGCGCTATCTGGCCGAACGAGACCTGCCGGTCGTGCCCTTGCGCTGGAATCCGGCCACACCGGTCATCGGCAGTCTCGAGGCCGACAGCGACGCCGCGATCAGCAGCGCGCGTTTGTGGGGGGTGCTGCGGCGCTTCTTCCTGCTGGCCGCCGAGGTCATCGAGGCCGATCATGCGCCGCTTGCGGAGAAGCTGCGCCGCGCGAGTCCGCACTGGATGCGCCACACGCACGCCACGCATGCGCTCGGGCGCGGCGCGGAACTCACCATCGTGCGCGACAACCTGAGGCACGCGTCCGTCTCGACCACCTCGATCTATCTGCACAGCGACGAGGTCAAACGCGCCCGGCAAATCGCCGACGCATTCGCCAAGCCAAGGTGAGCGCGATCCATGCCGGATGAAAGCTTCCCGGAATGCGATCGTGCCAACCGATCGGGTATGATCGCGGCAGCATCGCGCGCCATTCGCATTCCTTACGACTGAATATCCATGGAAACAGATATGTCGACGTCACAGCCGGATCGTGCGGGCTCCGCGTATGAGGTCCTGCGCGTCTTTCTGAAGCTGGGGCTGACGTCGTTTGGCGGTCCCATTGCGCATATCGGCTACTTCCGTCGCGAGTTCGTCGAGCAGCGCCGCTGGCTCGACGACGAAACCTTCACCGATCTGGTCGGTCTCTGCCAGTTTCTCCCCGGTCCCGCCAGTAGCCAGACCGGTTTCTCGATCGGTCTGCTGCGCGCCGGCTGGCTGGGCGGGCTGGCAGCCTGGTGCGGCTTCACGTTGCCATCCGTTGCACTGCTGATCGCCTTTGCCGTTATCGCGCCTGAACTCGGCGGCCCCGTGGGAAGCGGGCTGATTCACGGTCTGAAACTCGTCGCCGTTGCCGTCGTAGCGCAAGCCGTCTGGGACATGGCACGCCGCCTGTGCCCCGACCACCGCCGCGCCGGCATTGCGCTCGTTGCCATCGTACTTCTCGCGGTCATGACGACGGCGTATGCGCAGCTGATTGTCATCGTGCTCGGCGCGGTGCTCGGTATCGTGCTGTGCCGGTCCACGAATGCGGGAGCCGTCGCCGGTGCGCGTCAGCATACGCAGGCGTTCCGCGTGTCGCGTGCCGCCGGTCTGTTCGCACTTGTCCTCTTTTGCGCGCTGCTTTTCGGGCTTCCGGCACTCGCCGCATTCGACACGACGCATACCGTGCGCGTGTTCGACGCCTTCTACCGCTCGGGCGCCCTCGTGTTCGGCGGCGGCCACGTGGTCCTGCCGTTGCTGCAGCGTGAGACCGTCGCGACGGGCTGGGTCTCGCCGAACGACTTTCTTGCGGGCTACGGCGCCGCCCAGGCCGTGCCCGGCCCGCTTTTCACGTTCGCCGCTTTCCTTGGATGGATCATGAGCGGCCCATCCAGTCATGCGCTGGGCGCCTTCGTGGCGCTGGCAGGCATCTTCTTGCCGGGCCTGCTTCTCGTGCTCGCCGCGCTGCCATACTGGCAAGCGCTTCGCGCTCATCCCTCCATGGCGGCCGTGCTGGCGGGCGTGAATGCCGCCGTGGTCGGGCTGCTTGCCGTGGCGCTCTATACGCCGGTGTGGACGAGCGCTGTCCAGTCACAGATCGACTTTGCGGTCGCGGCCATCGGCTTCTTGTTGCTCACGCGCTGGCAAGTGCCGCCGCTCGCTGTCGTCGTGCTTTCGGCGGCGGCCGGCGTGGCCGAGATGCTGTTTCGCTGAGCGGCAAAGCATTCCAGGGGCCGGCCGTTATGAATGTGAACAGGCCCTAGCCTCGCCAGGCTTGAAGAAACCTGAGCCAGGCCGTCGCGCCAGGATCGGCGTGCCCGATGCTGCGTTCCTGCACCCACGCCGCGCGCCCTTTCCTCGACTGCAACGCGGCGGTGGCCCGCACCTGTCGCTCTGCTGTGTCGATCATCGCGTCGAGGAGCGCACGCTCGTCGCCGCTGTCCGATCCTTCGAGCGTATCGAGACTCGGCACAAGGGCATCGAGCACCGTCTTGTCGCCGAGTTGCGTTTTGCCCCGCTCGGCAATGCGCGCGGCCACCGCGCGCCCCATGGCGAGCGCCTCGGCCCGGCCCGCAGCGTGAGCGCCCGCCACCGTCTTCGCAGCGGCGAGCAGGCCGCCGCCCACGAGCGCGCCGAACGTCGAAGGATTCGCCGTCGAAAACGCCTTGCCCATGGCGATCAGCACGTCGCCAAGCGCTGCGTCGGGAGGCAGCCTGGCGATGGCCTCGGCCGCAGCGAGCGAGCCCGCCTTCACGGTCACACCCAGGTCGCCGTCACCGAGCGCAGCGTCGAGTTCGCGCAGTTCTTCCGCGCTGGCAGGCATGGCATCCAGGGCGCCGGTGAGACGCGTCCTTATTTCGCTAACCGAAAGACTCATCGCGCACCTCTCTCGTCCACGCGCCATCCTTCGCGCCAGAACGGCGAGCGCACCGGCGCGTCGAGCAGTGTGTCGAGTTCCTCGTCGAGTTGCATCACGGAGATCGAGGCGCCCGCCATTTCGAGGCTCGTCACATACTCGCCCACATAGGCGCGCACCACGCGCAGCCCGGCGGCGGCAACGGCCTGCGCGGCGCGCCGGTACAGCAGATACAGCTCTTCGAGCGGCGTCGCGCCGAGCCCGTTGACGAGCAGCGCCACGCTCGAACCTGCCTTCGCCTGCAAGTCGCCCAGGATCGCACCCGCAAGCCGTTCGGCTATGGCATCCGCGCTCTCCAGTTCGCCGCGGTGCGTGCCCGGCTCGCCATGAATGCCGATGCCGATCTCCATCTCGCCATCGGGCAGCGTGAAGGTGGGCTTGCCTGCCGCCGGCAGGATCGTCGGCGAAAGGCCTACGCCCATCGTGCGCGTCGCGCCGTTCGCCTTCGCGGCGATGCGCGCGACTTCGTCGAGCGTGTCGCCGCGTTCGGCCGCCGCGCCCGCGCACTTGAAGCCGAACACCATGCCCGCCACGCCGCGGCGATCCGAAGCCCGCTCGGGCGGCGCGGAAGCGACGTCGTCGGCGACGAGCACCGTGCGGGTCTCGATGCCGTCCGCGTCGGCCAGGTCCGCGGCGAGATCGAAGTTGAAGACGTCGCCGCCGTAGTTCCCGTACAGGTAGAGCACGCCCGCGCCGCCGTGCACCGCCCTGGTGGCCTCGTAGATCTGCTCGGACGATGGCGACGAAAACACGTTGCCCACCGCCACGCCGCTCGCGAGCCCCTTGCCCACGTAGCCGAGAAACCCCGGCAGGTGCCCCGAGCCGCCGCCCGTCACGATGCCGACCTTGCCCTTGTTCGGCGCGTCGGCGCGCACGAGCGCGCGGCGGTCGGCAGTGACCGGCTTGAGCCAGCCCGGATGGGCGAGCAGCAAGGCGTCGATCATCTCGTCGACAAAATGATCAGGATGATTAATGATCTTTTTCACGTGTCGCGTCTCCAGTATCGGGTGCCTTCGCATCACCGCTCACATTGACTTCCGGGTTCAAAGCTTGCGCCGTTGGCTCAGGGCGTCGAGCAATACGGCCGCGAGAATCACGCCGCCCTGGATGAACTGTGTCCAGAACGGATTGACGCCAAGCAGCGAGAGCCCGACATTGATCACGCCGATGAGCACGACGCCAATGAATGTGCCGACGATCGAGCCGCGCCCGCCCGCAAGCGAGGTGCCGCCGATCACGACGCCCGCGATCACCTGCAGCTCCAGCCCGTTGGCCGCGGACGGCAATGCCGAATTGAGCCGCCCCGCGAGGACGATGCCTGCGATGGCAGCCGTCACGCCCGCGAACATATAGGTGAGAAAGATCACGCGGCTCACCGGAATGCCCGCGAGCCGCGCCGCTTCCTTGTTGCCGCCCACGGCGAACACCTGGTGGCCGAACTCGGTCTTGCGCAGCAACACATGGCCAGCGACGAACACGGCCAGCATCACGAGCATCGGTGCGGGCAGGCCCGCGAACGTCTTCGCGCCGAACGCGGTAAACACGGTGGGAAAGTCGAATTTCGTGCGCCCGTCCGAAATCGCGAGCGTGAGGCCGCGCCCCATGGCCATCATCGCGAGCGTGACGATGAACGGCACGAGCCGCAGCCACGCAATCCCGAAGCCGTTGAGCGCGCCCACCGCCGCGCCGGTGACGAGCGCGATGACAAGCCCCGCCACGCCCAGCCCGACCGCGTCCGGGCTCGCGCCGGCCATGACGGTCGCGGCCACCATGCCGCTCAGCGCGACGAGCGAGCCCACGGAAAGGTCGATGCCCGAGGTGATGATCACGAACGTGCCGCCCACTGCCGCGATGCCGACCACGGACACCTGCACCATGATGTTGGTGAGCGTGCCCGTCGTGAGGAATTCGGGCGACGCGAGCGAGAGCGCGACGCAGATGAGCACGAGCGCCGCGATGAGCGGCCCGAGGCCGCTGCGCAGCTGGCGCAGCACGCGCTGCTGCAGGGTTTGTGTTTCTTCACGCGGTCGAACCGTGGTGGACGTCATGCTGCAACTCCGGTGGTAGCCCATTGAATGATCGTCTCCGAGCTGGCGTGCTCGCGCGCGACTTCGCCGACGATGCTGCCGCGATACATCACGAGCACGCGG
The DNA here is from genome assembly GCF_000739775.1 of Paraburkholderia heleia NBRC 101817. Classification (GTDB taxonomy): domain Bacteria; phylum Pseudomonadota; class Gammaproteobacteria; order Burkholderiales; family Burkholderiaceae; genus Paraburkholderia; species Paraburkholderia heleia. The sequence continues at coordinate 310,498 of NZ_BBJH01000003.1, forward strand.
TCCGACATGCCAAGCAGTTCCGGCAACTCGGAGCTCACGAGCACGACGGCCGCGCCGGCGCGCGCCATCGCAACGATATGCGCATAGATCTCGGTCTTCGCGCCGACGTCGATGCCGCGCGTGGGCTCGTCGAGCAGGATCACGGCCGGCGACGTGGCGCTCGCGCGCCCGAGAATCACCTTCTGCTGATTGCCGCCCGAAAGATTGCCCGTGAGCGACGTGACCGAGGGCGCGCGCACCGCGAAACGTTCGACCGCCTCGCGCGCGAGCCGGCGCTTTCTCGCCGCGCTCACGAAGCCGCCGCGCACGAGCGCCCGCAAGCTCGAAAGCGCAACGTTCTCTTCGATGCTCGCGTCGAGCACGAGCCCCTCGAGCTTGCGGTCCTCGGCGGTATAAACAATGCCCGCGCGCATGCCTTGCGCGGGCGAGCGCAGCGCGAGCCTGCGCCCGCGCAGCCGCAGTTCGCCGCCGGTGAGCGGCAGCGCGCCGCATAATGTTTTCAGCAGCTCGGTACGTCCCGCGCCTGCAATGCCGCCGATGCCCACGATCTCGCCGGCCCGAATGCTGAAGCTGCCGTCGCGCAGCACGGGCGCGCTCGCCACGTTGCGCGCTTCCAGCACGACGTCGCCATAGGGCCGAGCCTCCCACGGATAGAACGAGTCGAGATTGCGCGCGACCATCGCCTGCACGAGCGCCGGTTCGTTCCATTCGGACATGGGCCGCGCACCGACCGTTGCGCCGTCGCGCATCACCACCGCCGAATCGGCCAGTTCGAATACCTCCTCGAGATGGTGCGAAATGAAGATGATGCCCATGCCCGCCGCACGCAGCCGCCGCACCACGGCGTAGAGATGCTCGATGTCGTGATGCTGGAGCGCAGCCGTGGGCTCGTCCATCACGAGAATGCGGGCGTCGCGCGCGAGCGCCTTGGCGACTTCCACGAGCTGGCGCTTGTTGAGCGGCAGATCGCCCAGGCGCATGGCGGGCGGCACACCTTCCAGCCCGACCTGGGCCAGCGCTTCGCGTGCCATGGCGTTCGCGCTGCGATGATCGACGAGGCCACGGCGCCGCGGCATGCGGCCGAGAAACAGGTTTTCGGCCACCGTCATGTCGTTGACGAGCGAAAGCTCCTGATAGATCACCGCCACGCCCGCATCGATCGCGGCCTGGGTGCCGCGCGCGAGGCGTACGCCGTCGATCTCGATCGTGCCCTCATCCGGCTCGTAAGCCCCGGAGAGCGTCTTGATGAGCGACGACTTGCCCGCGCCATTCTCGCCGACGATCGCCATCACGTGCCCCGCATGCAGTTCGAGGCTCACGCCTCGCAGTGCTTTCACGCCGGGAAAACTCTTGACGATGCCGTTCATGCGCAACAGCGGTGGCGCGCCGGTGCTGCCGCCGCCCGCGTGAGAGTACGCCTGCTGGGATACGTCCATGACCGAACCTGATTCGCGTTTCATCCGTTCATCCCGGGCGCCGGCGCACGCGTCGCGCGGCCGGCGCTTAAGACCGCCCGTCACTGCTTGACTTCGAGGGCCCACAGACCGTATTGCTTGACGCCGTCCGAATCGATGTTCGACTTGTCGATCAGATAGGTCGGCCACGCGTAGTTCGCGGGCACGTCCTTCTTCGCCTCGTAGTCGGTGATGAACGTCATCGCCTTGGCGGACATGCCGATGGGGTTCTGCGAGATCGTCGCGTCCTGCTTGCCCGCGCGGATCGCCGATAGCGCCTGCGCCGTGCCGTCCGCGCCGATCACCATGATGTGGCCGGGGTCCCCGAGCGGCTTGTAACGGCCCGCATTGTCGATGGCTTTTTCCGCGCCCACCGTGTTGTCGTCGTTCGCGCCGAATACCGCGTCGATCTGCGGATATTTCTGCAGGATGTTCGTCATCGCGTTGAGCGACTTCTCCTGATCGAAGCCGCCTTCCTGGCGCGCGACGACCTTGATATCGGGATACTTCGCGATCTCTTCCGAGAAGCCCTTCTCGCGATCGGTCGCCGCCGTGGTGCCGATCAGGCCGATCAGATCGACTACGTTGCCCCTGGGCGAGCCATAACGCTTGCTCAACTGGTCGGCGATCCACTTCGCGCCGGTGGCGCCGAGCGCTACGTTGTCCGAAGCGACGAACGAGGTCACCTTGCCGCCGTCCGAGCCCCGGTCGAGCATGAAGACCGGCACGTTCATCGAATTGGCCTTCTCGACCGCCGGAATGATCGCCTTCGAGTCGATCGGATTCAGCACGATCGCCTGCACGCCCTGGCTCAGCAGATTGAGCGTGTCGTTGACCTGCTGCTGCGCGTCGCCGTTCGCGTTCGTTTGCACGAGATCGAAGCCCTGCTTCTGCGCACCGCGCTCCACGCCGTTCTGCAGGCCGACGAAGAACGCGTTATTGAGCGTGGCGATCGAGAAGCCAACCTTGATCTTCGCGACTCCCGGCGCCGCTGCCGCCGCCTGCGCCGGCGCGCTCGCCGCGGCGGCGTCGGACGCAGCCGCCGTGGTCGAAGGCGACTCGCTCTTCGAGCAGCCTGCCAGCATTGCCGCGGCGGCGAACATCGTCACGCCGGCCGTGGCTCCCATGCGCGCACTGCGCGCCACCCATCTGTCGAACCCTGCTGAACTCCACGCCATCACCGTCTCCTGTTTTTGATCTGCTGGTTTTTGACTGACCTGCGAACCGCCAACCGACTGCGTAATTGTTCGTACCGCGTGTGCATCGCATTGCAACGACTGCCTGGACGCGCGAGCGGGCGCGTATTACTTGCGGGGGCCGTAGCCCTTGAACTTCTCGATGACTTCCTCCATTTGCGCGTCGGAAAGCAGCGGCGGCTCGCCGAGCTGGCAGGCCAGCAAATACTGCTTTGCGAGCACCTCCACTTCGTTCGCCAGCCACAGCGCGCGCGCGAGATCGCGTCCGAGCGCGATGACGCCGTGGTGCGCGAGCAGGCACGCGAGCCGCTCGCGTAGCGCTTCGAGCGCGTGATCGGAGAGCGCCTGGCTGCCGAAAGTGGCATACGGCGCGCAGCGAATCGAATTGCCACCCGCCGCGGCCACCATGTAGTGATGCGCGGGTATGCCGCGGCCATGAATCGCGAGCGCCGTCGCAGCCTGCGAATGCGTATGGACCACGGCGTTCACATCGGCGCGCGCACGCAGGATGTCGCGATGAAAACGCCACTCCGACGAGGGGCGCTGCGCTTCGAAGAGCGGATCGTCGTCGCGTACGTCGAGCGGCATCCAGACGATGCGCTCGCGCGCGAGCGCGGCGCTCGGCACGCCGCTCGGGGTAATCAGGAGTCCGTCATGCCAGCGTGCGCTGACGTTGCCCGACGTGCCCTGATTGATGCCGAGGCGCTCCATTTCGCGCGTGATATCGACGATCTGCTGACGCATTTCGGTTTCCGAACGCGCATCGCGCGCACGTTGCGCCGTCTCGCCCGCACGGCGGCCTTCGCTCGCGCCGCTCACGCTGCCGCTCCGGTCGCGAAAAGCGCTGCCAGACTCGCCTCGAACGGCGCACGCACGATGCCCCGCTCCGTCACGATGCCGGTAACGAGCGTATGCGGCGTGACATCGAACGCGGGGTTGCGCACCTGAATGCCCTCGGGTGCAGTGCGCTGCCCCGCGAGATGCGTCACCTCCGCCGCGCCGCGCTCCTCGATGACGATGTCCGCGCCGCTCGCGGTGCGCAGATCCAGCGTAGACGAAGGACACGCCACATAAAAGGGAATGCCGAAGTGCTTCGCCGCGATCGCCACGCCGAGCGTGCCGATCTTGTTCGCGACGTCGCCGTTCGCGGCCACGCGATCCGTGCCGACGATCACGAGATCGATGAGCCCCTGGGCCATCAGGGTCGGCGCCATGCTGTCGGTGATGAGCGTGACGTCGAGCCCGGCCTGCTGCAGTTCGTAAGCGGTGAGCCGCGCGCCTTGCAGGAGCGGCCGCGTTTCGTCTGCATAGACGCGAAAGGCCACGCCGTCGCGGTGCGCGCAATAGAGCGGCGCGGTTGCCGTGCCGATGCCCGCTGTGGCCAGCGCACCGGCATTGCAGTGCGTGAGCACGCCGCTGCCGGGCGCGATCAGCGTGCGCCCGGCTTCGCCGATGCGAGCGCACAGCTCGATATCCTCTTGATGAATGCGCTTCGCCTCGGCAACCAGCGCTTCGTAAAGCGCGGCACCCGTCGCGCCGGACTCGGCGCGTGCGTGCGAGAGCATGCGTTCGAGCGCCCAGCGCAAGTTGACGGCAGTGGGCCGTGCGCTGTCCAGAAAGGCGGCGTGCGCTTCGAGACGCGCGAGAAACGTATCGCGCGAATCGGTTGGCTCGTGCCGCATCGCCACACACAGGCCGTAGGCGGCCGCCACGCCAATCGCGGGGGCGCCGCGAACGCGCAGTTCGTGTATCGCGCGCCAGACCGCCTCGACGCTGTCCACGGCTTCGATCGCGCATTCGTGCGGCAACCGCGTCTGGTCGAGCAGATAAAGGGTGCCGTCGCGCCACTCGATGGTGGGCGGAAGACTCGATTGTTGCGCCTGCAACGTCATACGTTCTCCGTCGATGCCGGTTGTCCGGGCGCTGCCGCCCATGCGGCAGCCTGTATTCGATTATGCGGGTTCTGCGAGCACCTGTGCGGCTAGCGCCGTGACCGCCTCGATCGACGCCAGCTCGCGGCGCCTCACCAGCAGCGCTTCGGCGAGCTTCAGGCAGCGCACTTCCACCCGCGCGCGTACCGCGTCGTCCTTGATGCCCGTAATCTCCGCCACCTTCGCCATGCCGACGATGCGGCGGATCATCTTGCAGCCCGCAAAGCCGAGCGTGTCGGCGAAGAGCCGCCTGATGAAATTGTCGCGGAAGGCCTCCGCCGCGCGCGTGCCCGCCGGGCCGCCAATATAGGCGTGGCCGGTCTCGCGCTCGTGCTGCCGCCAGATCTGCCCGAACTTCTGCGCGAAGGCGTTCCACACAGCCTCCACCTGTTCGAGCAGCCAGCCCTGGTAGCCTGCCGGGTCGCGTCCCGCCTCGCGGTCGTGCCAGTCGCGCGCGTAACAGGCAAGCAGCAGGTTCGCAATGAACGCGCCCGTGTCGAAGCCCATTGGCCCATAGAACGCGAACTCGGGGTCGATGACATACGTCTCTTGCTCGTTCGCCATGATCGAGCCCGTATGCAGGTCGCCGTGCACGAGCGTTTCCGCATGGTTCATGAAGGCCCACTTCATCTCGCCTGCGGCGAGCCTCAGCGGCTCGTGCGTGCGCAGCCGTTCGATCGCAGCCGCGGGGAGCGCGGGGCTGTAGACATTCGAAGGATGATCTTCGAACGGAAATGTGAAGACCAGTTCCTCTGTAATCCTGCACAATTCCGTGTTGATGTCGCCGCCGACGGCCGCTTTCTTCGCATCCGGTGCGAGGTAGAGATCCGAGCCATGAAAGAGCGTGCGGGCGAGAAACGTGGAAATGTGATCGGCGAGCCGCGGGTACACGACGCCATCTGTCAACCCGCCGCGCAGCACGCGATGCGAATCGAGCCGCTGCATCACCATCAGGAACTTCTCGCTATCCGCGTGGAAAACGCTCGGCACGTGCTCCGGGCACAGTGCGCCGAAGCGGCGCAACGCCGCCACTTCGCGCTCCATGCGCTCGCGCGGCAAAGGCCACGCTTCGCCAACCAGCCGCAGGTACGGCGGCGCCTGCTTCACCACGACGCTCAGGCGCGGGTCGCGCGTGCTGCTCACGAAGTAGACGTAGTTCAGATTGCCGTCGCCCACTTCGACGACCCGCAACTCGCGGTCGCCGCCAAGCCTCGCGCAAACGGCCGGAATACCCAGCAGATAGTCGGTCAGTTCGGCAGAGCTGAAAGCTTCGAAGTGCATACGTCCTTCCTGTCCGGAAATGGGCCGCCGGCCCGCCTAACGTCGCTTGCGCACGAGATCGAACCTGAAAATGCTGGCGTTGTAATAGTCGTTGCTGTAGCAGACCGCGCGGCCGGTCTCGTCGAAATCGACTTCGTCGATCAGCAAAAACATGCCGATGCTCTCCTGCAACTCCGGCAAATCGCGCGCGGTGAGAACGGTCGGCTGAATCGAGCTATGGGTGTGGGATAGCCGGACGCCCGCGCGCTCCAGCGTGCCGAACAGCGACTCGCCCAGTTCCTGCCCTTCGAGCAATGCCTTGGGCACGATGTCGATGCAGTAAGCGGCGATCGCATCGTCGGCACGCCGCACGCGTTCGAACCGCACGCAGGGATCGCCCTCGGCGAGGCCGAGCTTTTGCGCGAGGCTGCCCGAGGCTGCGATCGTCCTCACCTGCAGTCGGCTGGTGGAAGGCACCGCCCCGACACTTCGTATCATGTCCGTAACAGACATCAGATCATCCAGACCGCCTTGCAGCTTGAGCGTGATTTGTCTGACGAAGGTCCCCTTGCCGTGCACGCGCGTGAGAAGACCGTGGGAAATCATCTGCGCGACCGCCTCCCGCAGGCTGGAGCGGCCTACCCCCAGCAGCTCGCAAAGCTCGGGTTCCGGGGGGATTTGATCGCCCGGCTTGAGCGAGCGCTCGCGGATCATTTCCAGCAGCGAATCCTGGATTCGCTCGCACATCGACTGATCGACGCTCAGGCGCATGTCTTCCGCAAGATTGCGTAGGTTGGCTACGTTGGGCTCCAATCTACATCAGACGTCTGATGTGATGGGCTCGTGGTTTTCCCTTTCATGCGGCGCAACATGGCAGGCGAAGGCGGCGCGCAATCGCGTGCGTCAACACTCTGCGCTATTTGCTGCTGACCGAAAACGGCACCGACTCCAGCAGATCTTCGACGCCGAGCCACAATATCTGCAGGCCGATGCACAGCAGCACGAAGGCGAGCAGGCGCATGAGCACTTCCGTGCCGACCGGTCCAAGCAGCCTGCCGAGATGCCCCGCGAAACGCACACACAGATAGATGCAGCCGCAAAGAACGATCAAGGCGAGCAATACGCCGATGACATTGACGAACTGCACGTGACCGCGCGGCCGGCCCGTGCCAAGCGCAATCGCGACAGCAATCGATCCGGGTCCAACGGTGACCGGCAGCGTGAGCGGATAAAACGCCATGGAGCGCAGCGTCGCCTGGCGCACGGGATCCGGCGGCGCCTGCGATTGTGCCGCCTCGCCGCCATCGGGCGATTTGTGAAGCAGGTTCCAGCCGGCGAACGCGATGACCAGCCCGCCCGCAACCCGCAATACGGGTATGGATATGCCAAAGAACGAGAGCACATAGGCGCCCATCAGCAGCGCCCCGAGCAGAATGAACAGGCTGTTGATGGCGATGATCCGCGCGAGAAATGCACGTTCGCTGGTTGTCGCATGCGGCAGCATGCTCAACACGATGAACCCGGCCGCCGGCGGATTGATTACCGGAAAGAGACCGGCGAAGACGAGCAGGAAGGTGTCGGAGAGTTGATTGAGCATCTCTGTTCCCCCGTGGCATCACGGAGTATACGGGTCCACTCGCCGCCCGTTCAATACGCCGATGGTCCCATTGAACGAGGATTATGGAACCGGAATGGAACTTCATCGGCCGATGCGGCATCGAACCATGCCGCCAGAACTCCGACGCGCGCCGCGCAGACCCAACGTACAAGCCCATCTGTCGATGCCCTTCGCCTCCCGACTTCAATTGCTGCCCAGCCTGCTCGCCCTGATCGTCGCGGGTCTCGCGGCTGGCGCAGCTCCAGCCTGCGCCCACACAGCCGCTCATCAAACAGCGGCGGAAAAAACCGTCCACGCCACACCCAGGATGAAAAAGAGAGTCGCGCACAAAACGAAGCCCGCGCATCGTTCGATGCCCGCGGACGCGCCCTCCTCCAGACTCTCCGGCACGAAGCGCCGTACCCAACGCGCGAAGCCCAGACACGGCCTGCCGCCCGCGCCGCATCACGCCACGCATGTGAGCGCCAAAAATGCGCACGCCCCTCGCCTGCTCGCCCGCTGCGGATTCACGCCGGCGTCGCGCAAGCAGCTCTTTTCGCATGCGGTCTACGTCGTCGACGAAAACACCCACACGCCGCTTTACGCGCGTAATGCCGATGCGGTGGTCCCCATCGCTTCGGTGTCGAAGCTCATGACGGCCATCGTCTGGCTCGACAGCGCGCATGCGCCTCTGCGGCAGCGGCTCCTGGTCACGACCGCCGACCTCGACACGCTCAAATTCACGCATTCGCGCCTCGGCGTGGGGGCGTCGCTCACGCGCGCGAACATGCTGCACGTTGCGCTGATGTCGTCGGAAAATCGTGCGGCTTCGGCGCTCAGCCGCGACTATCCCGGCGGGCGAACCGCGTTCATCGCCGCAATGAACGCGAAAGCGCAGCGTCTCGGCATGAAGCACACGCATTTCGTCAACGCGACGGGCCTCTCGGCGCAGAACGTTTCAACCGCGCGCGAACTGGCGAGCCTCGTGCGCGCAGCCAATGGCTACCCGCTCATTCGCCGCTATTCGACCGATCATCAGGAACGCGTGACCACTGGCCAGGGGCAGTTACAGTATGTGAACAGCAATCGGCTGGTGCGCTACGGACAGGTGCGCGCGAGCGTGCAGAAAACCGGCTTCATCAACGAGTCCGGCCACAATATGGTGATGCGTGTGATGGTGCACGGCCAGCGGCCCGTGATCGTCACCCTTCTTGGCAGCGCCACGCCCGAGGGGTCGCGCCTGGATGGTGTACGTATCGCACACTGGCTGTCGTGCTCCTTGCGCTGAGCGGGCGCGCCGGGCTTCTTCACATCAACGCCCTGCGCTCGCCGAGCGCGTTCCAGCGGCGGATGGCGCGGCTTTCGTGGTCGAAGCCGAGAATGCTCACCGAAGCCGTGTCGAGGTACAGATGCTCGCCTAGCGCCGCCGAACCGGAAACCCAGCAACCGCCCAGCGCGCGCAGGAAATGCGCGTGCGAAAAGAGCGCCACGCGGCCCCGCATGGTCAGCAGGCCCTCGACTACAGACGCGGCGCGCGCCTGAATGCGCGCGAGATCCTCGCCATGCGCGATGGGCGAATGCCACACGCTCCAGCGGGGATCGGTCTTGCGGATATCCGCTGTCTTGAGGCCTTCGTAGACGCCGTAATCCCACTCGTGCAGGTCGGCCGAAATCGTCATCTTGTCGCCGAGGCCCGCGAGCTGGCAGGTCTCGATGGCCCGCGCCATCGGGCTGCAAAGTACCGCGTCGAAGTGCTGTGCGGCGAGCGACGGCGCCAGCGACCGCGCCTGCTCGCGTCCGTGCCCGGTGAGCGCAATATCGGTGCGGCCGGTGTGTTGCCCTGAGAGGCTCCATTCCGTTTCACCATGACGGATCAACCAGACTTCGCGCAGTCCGGAGGAGACACTGGCAGGATTGGCAGACATCGGGACTCCACGTTCGTGCCCCGCGCGGGACACACGGGATGCCTGCAGCATACCTGTTTTGGGGGGCAAACGCGGCCTTCGCGGTGCCGGGCCCGCCGGCTTGAGCGGCATGCGCGCCATGCGCGCAGCATGACGCCGCCGCCCCTTTCGAGGCGGCGGCGCTATGGGTTAGCCATCGTTTGTCAGTGATGGCGCTTCACGTCCTTCGCCACGTCCTTCGCCATGTCCTTTGCGGCCTCCTTCATGTCGCCAACGTCCTTGCGTGTCTGGCCGGCTTCCTGCTGGACATCCCCCTTCAATTCGCGCGCCGGGTTGCCGGTTGCGCGGCCCACGGCCTCGTTGACCTTGCCCTTCATCTTTTCGGCCGTGCCCTTCACCTGGTCCTTGTTCATGGTCACACTCCACGTAAAAGCGACGGTGCGTCGCGACGCTTCGTCTAGCGCATGCACTGTGCCCGGGGTGTCCGGCGCGCGTATCAGGGGACGCAACGTAGCGCGTCAATCGTGCGCCATGGCGCGGTCGATCGAGATCTGCGTGGGCATCATGTTGACGTTGGCGTTGTGCATGACCCACAGCGAGAGCCCGACAATCACCGCAATCAGAAACGCCGTGCAGACGAAGATGCCCGTGTTGGCGCGCTGGCTGCGCGACGCGCCGATATGCAGGAAATACACGAGTTGCACAACGAGCTGCGCGATGCAGAGCACGACGATGGCCGCGAGCCCGAAGCCCGGCGAAACGACGCGAAACATCACCACGCCGAACGACGCGAGCGTCAGCACGAGCGAGAGCACGGTGCCGACCATATAACCCTTGAAGCTGCCGTGCGACGCGTCGTGCACGGCGTGATGAGTGGCATGGGACTGGCTCACAGGAAACCTCGCAGATAAACGAACGTAAACACACAGATCCACACGAGATCGAGAAAGTGCCAAAAGAGGCTCAGGCAGGCGAGGCGGCGACGGACCGTGCCGGTCAGCCCGAACTTGAGAGTCTGGTGCATCAGGATCGCGATCCACAACAAACCTGCGGTCACGTGCAGGCCGTGCGTGCCGACCAGCGTGAAATACGCCGAAAGGTAGGCGCTCGTGCCCGGCCCGGCGCCATCGGCGATGAGCTTGGCGAACTCGTTGACTTCCATCGCAACGAAGCCCGCGCCGAACAGGAACGTGATGGCAAGCCACACGATCACCTGGCCGCGGCGCTGCGCGTAGAGATTCAGCATGGCCATGCCGAAGGTGACGCTGCTCGCCAGCAGCAGCAGCGTTTCGCCCAGCACATACGGCAGTTCGAACAGTTCCCTTGCGCCCGGCCCGCCGGCCGTCGCATTCGCGAGCACGCCGAACGTGGCGAAAAGCGTCGCGAAGATGAGGCAGTCGCTCATCAGGTAGATCCAGAAGCCCAGCGTGGTCCTGGTGCTGTCGTCGTGATCGTGACCAGGGGCGAGTGTAGTAGCAGCGTGAGCCATGGTTTACGCCATCTCCTCAATGTGCTCGGATTGATCGAAACGCCGGATGCCGAGTTGCCTGAAGCGCGCGTTCTCGATACGTTCGACCTCGGCGGCCGGGACCCAGTAGTCCACGTCCTGGTTATAGCTGCGCACGATGAACGTGGCGATCATGCCGATGAGGCCCGCCGCCGCGAACAGCCACATGTGCCACACGATCGCAAAGCCGAACAGCAGGCTGAACGCGGCGATGATGAAGCCCGCACCCGTGTTGCGCGGCATATGGATGTCCTCGTACTTCGCCGGCTGCACGTAGGCGCGGCCCGCTTCCTTGTTGTCCCAGTGCTGCTCCATCGAGGTGATCTCCGGCAGCACGGCGAAGTTGTAGAACGGCGCGGGCGAAGCGGTCGACCACTCGAGGCTGCGGCCATCCCATGGATCGCCGGTCACGTCGCGGTTCGCCTCGCGTTCGCGCAGGCTCACCACGATCTGCACAATGAACGAGAGAATGCCGAGGCCCACGAACACCGCGCCCACGAGCGCCACCACGAGCCACGGATGCCACCCGGCCACGTCGTAGTGGTTCATGCGGCGCGTCATGCCTTCGAAGCCGAGGATGTAGAGCGGCGTGAACGCGAGCCAGTAGCCGATCAGCCAGCACCAGAACGACACCTTGCCCCAGAACTCGTTGAGCGTGAAACCAAATACCTTGGGGAACCAGAAGCTCACGCCCGCAAGACAGCCGAACACCACCCCGCCGATGATCACGTTATGGAAGTGCGCAACGAGAAAGAGCGAGTTGTGCAGCACGAAGTCCGCGCCCGGCACGGCCAGCAGCACGCCGGTCATGCCGCCCACGGCGAACGTCACCATGAAGCCGATCGTCCAGAGCGTGGCGCTGTGGTAGCGGATGCGCCCGCGATACATCGTGAAGAGCCAGTTGAAGAGCTTCACGCCGGTCGGGATCGAAATGACCGTGGTCATGATGCCGAAGAACGCGTTGACGTTCGCGCCCGAGCCCATCGTGAAGAAGTGGTGCAGCCACACGAAGAACGAAAGAATGCCGATCGACGACGTCGCGTAGACCATCGACTTGTAGCCGAACAGCGGCTTGCCCGAGAACGTGGCGATGATTTCCGAGTACGCACCGAACGCAGGCAGGATGAGGATGTACACCTCCGGGTGACCCCAGACCCAGATCAGGTTGATGTACATCATCGCGTTGCCGCCCAGCTCGTTCGTGAAGAAGTGCATGTCGAAGTAGCGGTCCATCGTGAGCAGCGCGAGCGTGGCGGTGAGCACGGGGAACACCGCCACGATCAGGATGTTGGTGATGAACGCCGTCCACACGAACACCGGCATCTTCATCATGTCCATGCCCGGCGCGCGCATGCGCAGGATCGTCACGATGAAGTTGATGCCCGAGAGCGTGGTGCCGAGGCCCGATAGCTGCAGCGACCATATGTAGTAATCCATACCAACGGTCGGGCTGTAGCCGAGCTCCGAGAGCGGCGGATACGCCACCCAGCCCGTGGCCGCGAAATCGCCCACGAACATGGACATCATCACGAGCACCGCGCCCACCACCGAAAGCCAGAAGGAGAGCGAGTTGACGAACGGATAGGCGACGTCGCGCGCGCCGATCTGCAGCGGCACGACCACGTTCATCAAGCCGAGAATGAGCGGCGTGGCCACGAAGAAGATCATGATGACGCCATGCGCCGTGAAGATCTGGTCGTAGTGATGCGGCGGCAGATAGCCCGCGGCGTCGCCATATGCGATGGCCTGCTGCGCGCGCATCATGATCGCGTCGGCGAAACCGCGCAGCAGCATGACGACCGCGAGAATGATGTACATGACGCCAATGCGCTTGTGATCGACCGAGGTGATCCACTCGCGCCACAGATAACCCCACTTGCCCGCGATCGTGATCGCGGCGAGCAAGGCGAGGCCGCCGAGCGCCACGACGGCGCCCGTGCCCATGATGATCGGCTCGTGCCAGGGAACGGCGTCGAGCGTGAGTTTTCCGAACATTGTGATTACTCCGCTGCCAGGATGGCACTACGGTTGAGCGTGAGCGCCGGGGCGCCTGTGCCGGGGACTGCGCCTGGGACCGTGCCGCAAATCGGATTGCCGTGCACGTCGCGCATGTATTTGCCGACCACGCCGTCGAACAGGCCCGGTGCGACGTTCGAATAGAGCGTCACCGGCGTCTTTTCGCCGGGCAACGCGAGCTGTTCGTAAGCCGCGCGGCTCAGCATCGCGGGCGACGCCTTCGCCTGCGCGATCCAGGCGTCGAAGTCGGCGCGGCTCGTGGCCAGCGTCTCGAAATGCATGTCGGAGAAGCCCGGGCCGCTGAACGCCGCCGAGCGGCCCGCATAGACACCGGGCTCGTTCGCGATGAGGTGCAGCTTCGTCTGCATGGCGGGCATCGCATATACCTGGCTGCCCAGTTGCGGGATGAAGAACGAGTTCATCAGCGACTCGGCGGTGAGGTTGAACTCAACGGGCGTATCCACGGGAATCGCGAGCTGGTTCACGGAGGCCACGCCATAGTCCGGGTAGATGAAGAGCCACTTCCAGTTGAGCGCAACCACGTCGACGCGCACGGGTTTCGTTTGCGACTCGATCGGGCGGTACGGGTCGAGCGAGTGCGTCGTGCGCCAGATCAGCACGGCGAGCGTGAGCACGATCACGCAGGGAATCGTCCACACCACCACTTCGATGGCCGTGGAATGCGACCAGCGCGGCGCGTAGGTCGCGTTCGTGTTGGAGGCGCGGTAGCGCCACGCGAACCACAGCGTGAGCGCGATCACCGGAATCACCACAAGCAGCATCAGCCCGAGCGCGATCAGGATCAGATTCTTTTCCTGCACGCCGATATCGCCCTTCGGGGCGAGCAGCGCCATGTTGCAGCCGCCGAGAAGCACGAGCGGTGTGACCGCCGCGGCGAGCGCGGCGCGGCGCAAAAAACGGGTAATCAGCGGGGGATGTGATGAAGAAGGCGGGCCGGCGGTAGCGGCCTGCCCCAAGCGAGGGTCTGGATTGCGCATGTCTGGTTCCAAGGTTGACATTCGCGCAAACCCATCCATACGTGCTCACTCTGCTGCCGCACGAGCGGCCCCGGAGGGCCACCGCAGAAGCCATACATAGCCTATATGTATGGATTTACGCGCTTCATGCACGCATGCTAGAGTAAGACATGACGCATACATCCGCGACACAATGACACACGACCAACCTGCCGAAAGTACCGGACAGATCAATGCATGGGCCACGGCGATGCAGTCCGGTAATGGTCCGCGCTACCTGCGGCTCGCCGATTTCATTGAAGGCGCGGTGGCGCAAGGCACGCTGCGCCCCGGTGAGCGCGTGCCCGCGCAGCGCAGTCTCGCCACCCTGCTTTCGGTCGATCTGACCACTGTCACGCGCGGCTTCAACGAAGCCCGGCGGCGCGGGCTGATCGAGGCGCGCGGGCCACTGGGCACCTTCATCGCCGCGCCGCGCGCCGAGTTGCTGCAGCGCGTGGACCTGAGCATGAACATCCCGCCCGCGCCCGCCGGCCTCGACATGAATGCGCTGCTGCGCGAAGGCATGGCGCGTGTGCTGGTGCGCAGCGATGCCGATCTGCTCATGACGTACCACATGGGCGGCGGCGGCAGCGCCGACTGGCAGGCGGGCGCGAAGTGGCTGCAGCCCATGCTCGGCCACGTCGCGCCCGATCGCGTGGTGGTCTGCTCCGGCGCGCAGGCGGCACTTGCCGCGCTGATCCTCGCCTTCACGCAGCCGGGCGAGGTCATCCTCGCCGAGCCGCTGCTCTATCCGGGCCTGCCGCACGCGGCGGCGCAACTGGGCCGCCGCATCGTCCCCGTTGCCGTCGACGCCCACGGCATGCGCCCCGACGCGCTCGAAGCGGCTTGCCGCGAGCACGCGGCGCGGCTCATCTACCTGAACCCCACGTTGCAGAATCCGACAACGGCGACCATGCCGGAAGCACGCCGGCTGGAAATCCTGAGGGTGGCGCAGCGCTGCGGCGCGCGGATCGTCGAAGACGATCCCTACTGGCGCTTCGCGCCCGATGCGCCGGCGCCGCTCGCCCGGCTCGCGCCCGCTCAGGTCTGCTACCTCGCGACGCTTTCCAAGACGCTCTCGCCCGGCCTGCGCACGGCTTATCTCGCGCTGCCCGATGAAGAGGCTCACACGCGCCTCGTGACCGCGCTGCGCACGTTCTCGCTCATGGCCGCGCCGCTCACGAACGCGCTCGCCACGCACTGGATCGAGGAAGGCGTCGCCGAGCAGATTTTCGCGGATGTAAAGGCCGAAGCGCGCGAGCGCCAGCGCATCGCGGCGCAGACGCTGGGATCGTCGGCCGGCGCGGGCATTCATCTCTGGTACGCGCTGCCGCGCTACTGGCAGGCGCGCGAGCTGGCCGCGGCCGCGAGCACCGAAGGGCTCGCCGTGGCGCCCTCCACGGCGTTCCAGCAAGGCCCGGAAACCGCGAACGCGATCCGCATTTCGCTGGGCGCGACGGGCGGGCGCGAATCATTGCAGACCGCGCTGCGCAAGCTCTCGGCGCTGCTCGCGAACGACCGCAGCACGCACGCGCAAGTCATCGTGTGACGGCACCTGCCGCGCCGCTCCTGGCATCGCAATTGCTACGGTTTATCGTTTCCGTCCTTCAGCGCGGCTGCGCGGCCATGCCCACATAATGGCGAAGACGCAGCGCAGCGGCGCAAGTACACTCGTCGCAGCAGGCGGCGACCGGATTCGAGTAACCGCGCCCATATGGGCGCCCCAAATACGGGAGATACGACGATGGCAAACGAGCAAATGCTTGCGCAGATGCGCGACAAAGCGGGCTTCATCGCCGCGCTGGACCAGAGCGGCGGTTCGACGCCTGGCGCGCTGCGGCAGTACGGCGTCCCCGAAAGCGCGTACAGCGGCGACGCCGAAATGTTCCGCCTCATCCACGAAATGCGTGTGCGCATCGTCAGCGCCCCCGCGTTCACGGGCGAGAAAGTGATCGGCGCGATCCTCTTCGAGGCGACCATGGATGGCCAGGCGCAAGGCAAGCCGGTGCCCGACTTCCTCTGGAACGAGCGCCGCGTCGTGCCGTTCCTCAAGGTCGACAAGGGGCTGGAAGCCGAATCCGACGGCGTGCGCCTCATGAAGCCGATTCCGGGCCTCGACGCCCTGCTCGAACGCGCCGTGAAGGCCGGCATTTTCGGCACCAAGATGCGCTCGGTGATCGAGCATGCCTCGCCTTCCGGCATCGCTTCGATCGCCGCGCAGCAGTTCGCATTCGGCGCGCAGATTGCCGCGCACGGACTCGTGCCGATTCTCGAGCCCGAAGTCTCGATCAAGGCTCCCGACAAGGCCAAGGCCGAGAAGCTGTTGCGCGACGAACTGCTCAAGGGGCTCGACGCGCTGCCGGCCTCGCAAAACGTGATGATCAAGCTCACGATTCCCGATACGCCCGACTTCTATCTGCCGCTCATCGAACATCCGCGCGTGGTGCGCGTGGTGGCGCTCTCCGGCGGCTATTCGCGCACGGACGCGTGTGCGCGTCTCGCCAAAAACCATGGGATGATCGCCAGCTTTTCGCGCGCCCTCATCAACGACCTCACAAAGTCGATGAGCGACGCCGAGTTCGACGCCGCGCTCGCCGCAAGCATCGACGAAATCTGGAAGGCCTCGGTGCAGAAGGACTGAACCCCGGCCTGAAGACGCGCCGGGCGCGGCGCCCGGCCCCGGCACCGGTCAGGGATGTGAAAACGGCATGACACGCAGCCGGCCTCATGAATCGGGGCCGGTTATACTTGCGCCTTCTTTTTCTCCTATGCACCGGCTATGAGGCAGTTACTCTGCCTGCTCGTCCTGTTGCCTGGCCTCGTGCAAACCGCGGCCGCGCAGGCGCAGCAGCAGGCGAGCGCAAGCGACATCGTCAGCGCATCGGTTGCGAGCGCGGTTGCCCCTGCAAGTTCCAGCGCAACGTCCGGCGCGGTTTCGAAATACCTCACGCGAAAGTTCGGTATCGCGAAAGAGAAAGCCGCGCAAATCTCGCAAGCCGTTACAGGCGCCGCCGAGAAATATTCGCTGCCGCCTGCGGTACTGCTCGCCATCATCTCCATCGAGTCGCGCTTTCGCGAGAGGGCGCACGGCGCGAACGGCGCGACCGGACTCATGCAGGTCGTGCCGTCGGCGCATCGCAATCTCCTGCACAACAAGGATCTTACCGATCCCGAGGTCAACATCGACGTGGGCTCGTCGATCCTCTATGGCTACCAGCGCGCCGCCGGCGGCGACCTCAACGCCGCGATGAAGAACTATGGCGGCTCGAAGGCCTATGCGGAAAAGATCCGTACGCGCGCCGTGGAATTCAGCCGGGTGCTCGATACCGCTAGCGCGCCTGCCGCGAGCGATGCGCCGGCGAGCGCCGGACTGGCGGCTTCGGCGGCCTCCACCTTTGCCGCTGCCCCCTCCGCGATGTCGGCGGCTGCCGCGCAGGCTGCCGCGCAAGGCGCCGCTTCGGCCGACGCGCGTTAGGGCCTGCTCACGCTAATAACAGGCCCTGGCACCGCTTTCTGCTTCGCTCAGACAGCCTTGCGCGGGATCGGCGGCCATGCGATGCGCATCGAAAGCGCCCGGGATCACGATACGAAGGCCAACGCGCGCGCCGAAGGTTGCACGCGCATCGATCGGCAGCGGCTCGCCAGACGTGCGAACGCCCCTCTCGCGGCGGTGCTGCCAGAGGGGCGTTCGGAGGTGAAACTTCCGGCGCGCGGACTCAGGCGCCGCTTGCGTGCGTCTCGCCGCTTTCCGGTTGCGGTACCGCGGCTTCCGGCGCGCTGGACGGGGCTTGCGGCTCTGCGCTCCGGGCTTCGGGCTGGGGCGCGGGTTCGGTCTTCGCCTCGACCCTGGGTTCGGCCTTGGCCGTGCCCTCTTCGCGCGCCTTGGCTTGCGCCTCGGCCTTGGCCTTCTGGCGGGCAAGCGCCGCATTCGCACGGCCGATGTGCGACGGATCGATGCCCGGGCCTTCCGAGGCCGTGCCGTCGAGTTCGTAGCGCGAGCCGCCTGCGGCCACACGTTCGTGATAGCGCGGATGGTTCACATGGCGCTTGAGCACGGCGACGATCATCGTGCGCTCGTACTCGGGGTGACGCGCGACGAGATCCTCGGCCACGCCGATCTTGAGCGGCAAACGGTCGCGGAAAGCCGGATAGTGCTTCGCGAACACGTTCCAGACCGTGTTGAGCTGCCGATTGCGCTCGATGCGCGCCTTTTCCGCTTCGCTCAAAGGCGCGGCCGGCGGCTGCTGGGGACGCGCCGGACGGCGGCGCTGCTGCGCCGAACGCTCGGCCGCCTCCGGCCCGCGTGCCGGCTTCGGCTGCTGCGGCCGGCGTGGCTGCTGGGCGCGCGGCCCCTGCTCTCCCTGTTTCTGCTCCTGCGATCTCGCGCCCTGAGGCCGGCCGTGGCGCGAGCGCGCACGCTCGTCCTTGCCTCCGGCCGCGCCAGCCGCCGCCGAACCCTCTCCCGGCGCACGCGGGCCCTTCGGGGCGTGCGAGCCGCCATGGCCCTTCGCGCCCTTGTGAGCGGGCTTGCCTTGCGATTTTTGCGCCTGTTCTTCGGCGGGCTGGCTTACGCTGCCCCCCATGCTCTTCTTGATCTCAAGAAGACCTTCCTTGAAGCTCAGGGTACGGCGTTGTTGCGATGCGGCTTTCACGTCCAGATCTCTTCCATATGGAACCGGACGCTATGATACCGAAAACCCGGCCGACCCAACCGGGCAATCGCTTGCCGCGGCCGGTTTCGAGTTCATCGTCGCGCGTCGCGCCACGACACGCATCCATGCGGCGCGCGGCAAAATCCCTCGAAGTTCCTGCGCCAACATCTTGCGCACGCAAGGACGGCATCCTTTTTTCATCGACGACACCATGACGATTTCGACATCCGCCCCCCGTTCCGCCATTCGCGCCATCGTGACCGGTCATACGCGCGGGCTGGGAGAGGCGCTCGCGCAATCGCTGCTGCAACGGGACATCGAGGTGCTCGGCCTCGGTCGCGGCGCGCATGCGGAACTGGCTTCCCGCCATCCGGAGCGGTTCTCCCAGGCGGTCGTGGACCTCGCCGATCCCAGCGCACTCGAGCGCTGGCTGGCGGGCGACACGCTCGATGCGTTCGCGCTCGGCGCACAGTGCGTGCTGCTCTTCAACAATGCGGGCACCGTCGACCCCATTGCGCCGCCCGGTGCGCAGGACCCGCTCGCCATTGCGCGCGCCGTAACGCTCAACGTGGCAGCGCCGCTGATGCTCGCGAATGCGCTTGCCGCCACGCCTGCGCCCGGCGCCAGCGCATCGCGCCGCATCGTGCATATTTCGAGCGGCGCTGGGCGCAACGCGTATGCGGGCTGGAGCGTGTATTGCGCGACCAAGGCCGCGCTCGACCACCACGCGCGCGCCATCGCGCTCGACGCGCCAGCCGGCGTGCGCATTTGCAGCATCGCGCCGGGCGTAATCGACACCGGCATGCAGGCGACGATCCGCTCGACGAGCGTTGAGCAGTTCCCCATGCGCGAGCGCTTCGAACAGCTCAAGCAGAACGGTTTGCTGTCCACGCCCGAATCGGCCGCTCAGCAGTTGATCGAGTATGCGTTGAGCGAGGCATTCGGATCGGTGCCCGTCACGGACGTGCGCGAACTCGGCAAGGCGTGAGCCCCTTGTGCATTGGACGCACCTTGAAGGCACCTTGAAGATACCTACATGGCCTTCACAAACCCTCACCCTTGAATCGTCGCCGTCGCGCTTCACGTGAGCGCGACGCGCGGCCGTACCGCTTTCAGGCGCCGCGTGCCGCCCGCGAGCACGAGCAATGCGCCGACCGCGAGCACATCGCCCGCGAGCCGTGCGGGCAAGGAAGCCGTCACATGCGTTGCACGCAACAGCGTGTCGATGACGTTCGAAGCCACCGCGCCCCCCACGAAACAGACGAGGCCCTGCTGCCCCACGGTGACAACGGCCGGCAGGCGGTGCGCAAGCCATGCTATCCAGCCCTTGCGCACCGCCTGCGCGGCGAGCCAGGCCACGGCGGCGAAGTTCACGATGCGCACGCTCGCGAGATTCTGCTTCATGTAGCCGGGCTGAGGGTCCAGATTCGCGAACAACTGGATGAACGCGAACGTGGCAACGAGCAACAGTGCAAACGCCGTCAAGGCGCAGCCCGCCCACGAGACCTGGAACGCGCGCGACACCGGATAGATGCGGCACAGCAGGCCCAGCATGAACATGGCCTGCCAGGCAAACGGGTTGAACGGCCAACTGGCGCCGGGCGCGGCAGGCAGACTACCCGCGAGCCAGCACCCGCCGAACCACAGCACGAAGCTGCCCACGAGCACGAGATCGGGCGAGCGGCGCGCAAGCGGCATCACGAATGGCAGGACCATCACGAGCACGATGTACATGGGCAGCACGCCAGCCAGATAGGGCTGGTCGCGAAAGTCCGCGATATTGGCGAGCATCGTGAACGGCTGCGCGGCGAAGCGCAGATAACCCGACTCTGCGACGAGCGGCGAGTCCACTCGCAGCATCACCGCGACGGCGCCCGAAAGCAGCATGAGCGCAGCGGTGCACAGGTAGGCAGCGTAGATCTCGCGTCCGCGACGCCAGAAGCGCCGGTTGGCCGCGCCCTCGCCCTTTCGCCCGGCAATGGCGAGCCAACTCGCCGCGCATACATAGCCGCTCACGAACACAAAGACTTCCGCTGAGTCGCAGAACGCGAAGTTGTGCAGCATCGCATGCGAAAGCACGCTGGAAGGAATGTGATCGAGCGCGATGGAAATCAATGCGAAACCCCGGAAAAAGTCGATTTCGATCGATCGCTTCGCTGTCTGACTCATTGGTGACGACTCCCGTTCGTGTCGAAGATTACGATTGAAGGGGTGCAAGATTCCGACTCGATGAAGCTGTCAGCTTGATGGGTCATTTTGTAAGGATGCCTGATCGATTCGTTGCCGCACGCGCTACGCATGAAAGGGTTTCGTAAAAGGCTGCGCCGGAGCGCCGTCTCGCCATGCGACTTTAATGCCAGCTCGACGCGACATGAGGCTGCGTAACCCATGGTACGCATTTCGCGCGCTTGGCGCAGTCGCGCACGCACGCCCGGACGGTGCGCGCCATGCACAGCGAGCCGGCGTTTTCCCTTTTCTGGTGCCACATCCTGTGCTTTCACGTCTGCGTCATCGCGACATTTCGGCCGTCGCGCTTCGTGGAAAGGCGTGCGAAAGCCTGCATGTTCCCTTTACTCGCGTCATGGCGAGTTGACGCCGGGCCGCGCCAAGGGTTCCGGAAAAGTTCAGATGTTTCGCACCCGCGCCCAGGATCATCCCGCCCTCTACCGCATATTACTTGACACCTAAAGTAATTAGACCTACATTGACCTTGCAGACTGAACGAAGGAGCGAGCATGCGCATTGTTTGCATGGGTGGCGGGCCCGCGGGCCTCTATTTCGGCCTTTTGATGAAACGCCGTCACCCTGACTACGAAATCACCGTGATCGAACGCAACCGCCCGTACGACACGTTCGGCTGGGGCGTGGTGTTCTCGGACCAGACGCTCGGCAACCTGCGCGCGGCCGACCCCGAAAGCGCCGACGAAATTCTCGACGCCTTCAATCATTGGGACGACATCGAGATTCACTTTCGCGGCAGCGCAATCCGCTCGTCGGGCCATGGCTTCTGCGGCATTGGCCGCAAGCGTCTGCTCAACATCCTGCAGGCGCGCTGCGAAGCGCTCGGCGTGAAGCTCGTGTTCGAATCGCAGGTCACCGACGACGACGTCACCCACGCCGACCTCATCATCGCGAGCGACGGCCTGAACAGCGCCACGCGCCAGAAGTACGCCGCCACGTATCAGCCCGATATCGATTTGCGCAATTGCCGCTTCGTGTGGCTCGGCACGTCGAAACTCTTCGACGCGTTCACGTTCGCGTTCGAAGAAACCGAATGGGGCTGGTTCCAGGCGCACGCCTACCGTTTCGACGACAACACGTCGACGTTCATCGTCGAAACGCCCGATCACGTGTGGCGCGCAGCCGGCCTCGACACCATGAGCAAGGAAGACAGCATCGCCTTCTGCGAGAAGCTGTTCGCGCGCTATCTCGACGGTCACGCGCTGCGCTCGAATGCGTCGCATCTGCGCGGCTCGTCGCAATGGATCCGCTTTCCACGCGTGGTCAATCGCGAATGGGTGCACTGGAAAACCGCGGCGGACGGCAAGGAAACACCCGTCGTGCTGATGGGCGACGCGGCGCACACCGCGCACTTCTCGATCGGTTCCGGCACGAAGCTCGCGCTCGAAGACGCGATTGAACTCTCCAATAGCATGGAAGATCATCCCGCCGATCTGCGCGCGGCGCTCACGCACTACACGAACGTTCGCAGCGTGGATGTCCTGCGCATTCAGAACGCCGCGCGCAATTCCACTGAATGGTTCGAGCACGTGGACCGCTACGCGAAGTTCGAGCCGCAGCAGTTCGCCTATTCGCTGCTCACGCGCTCGCAGCGTATCTCGCATGAAAATCTGCGCGCGCGCGACGCGCGTTATCTGTCCGGCTTCGAAACGTGGCTCGCGCAGCGCGCGGGTGGCGAGGCGAACGCCGTGCCGCCCATGTTCACACCTTATACAGTGCGTGGCGTCACGTTGAAAAATCGCGTGGTCGTCTCGCCGATGGCGCAGTACTCCGCCCATGATGGCGTAGCCGGCGACTATCACCTCATGCATCTGGGCGCGCGCGCCATGGGCGGCGCCGCGCTCGTGATGACCGAGATGACCTGCGTCTCGCCCGAGGCCCGCATCACGCCCGCCTGCCCCGGCATGTATGCGCCCGGGCATGTGCAGGCGTGGAAGCGCATCGTCGACTTCGTGCACGCAAACTCGGACGCGAAAATCGGCATGCAGCTCGGTCACTCCGGTGCCAAGGGCTCGACGCGCGTGGCATGGGACGGCATTGACCAGCCGCTCGACGACGGCAACTGGCCGCTCGTCTCCGCTTCGCCACAGCAATATCTGCGCGGCGTGAGCCAGTGGTCGCACGAAGCGAGCACCGAAGAACTGCGCGAAATCGAGACGCAATTCGTGCAAGCCACGCAAATGGCAAACGAAGCGGGCTTCGACTGGCTCGAATTGCACTGCGCGCACGGGTACCTGCTTTCCAGTTTCCTCTCGCCGCTCACGAACCGGCGCACTGACGAGTACGGCGGCTCGCTCGAGAATCGTCTGCGTTATCCACTGGAGGTTTTCAAGGCGATGCGCGCAGTCTGGCCGGACAGCAAGCCGATTTCGGTGCGCGTCTCGGCACACGACTGGGTGGAAGGCGGCAACACGCCAGACGACGCCATCGAAATCGCGCGCGCGTTCAAGGCGGCAGGAGCGGACATGATCGACGTTTCGTCGGGCCAGGTGAGCAAGGAAGAACAGCCCGTCTTCGGCCGCATGTTCCAGACGCCCTTCGCCGACCGCATCCGCAACGAAGCGGGCATCGCGACAATCGCCGTCGGGGCGATTTCCGAAGCGGACCACGTGAACGGCATCATCGCGGCCGGGCGCGCCGACCTGTGCGCCGTCGCGCGGCCGCACCTGGCCAATCCCTCGTGGACGCTTACCGAAGCCGCGCGCATCGGCTACCTCGACATCAAGTGGCCGAAGCAGTACATGGCGGCCAAAACGCAACTCGAACGCAACATCGAGCGCGAACGCGCCGCAGCAGCGGCCGCGGCCGGCCTTTCGCCGATCGAGCGTGCGCAACGCGCCGAAGGAACCGTGTGAGCATGAACCAGGCAATCCTCAACGATCGTCATGCGGTGGTGACCGGCGGCGGCAGCGGCATCGGTGCGGCGACGGCCGCCGCGCTCCTGCATGCCGGCGCGCGCGTTACGCTGATGGGCCGCGACGCCGCGCGGCTCGAAGCCCGGCGTGCCGCGCTCGGCGGCGGGGAGCAAGTGGCTTGCGTCTGCGTCGATATCACCGGCGAAGACGCCGTGAACGCCGCGTTCGCGCGTGCGGCACAAACGCTCGGCGCCGTCGATATCCTCGTGAACAACGCAGGCCAGGCTCAGGCCGCGGCGTTCACGCAAACCGACCTCGCGCTGTGGCAGCGCATGCTCGACGTGAATCTCACCGGCGCATTTCTGTGCACGCGCGCGGTGCTGCCGGACATGCTCGCGCGCAAGGCCGGGCGCATCGTCAATGTCGCGAGCACGGCGGGCCAGGTCGGCTACCCGTATGTCGCCGCCTATTGCGCCTCGAAACACGGCGTGATCGGCATGACGCGCGCGCTCGCACTCGAAGTGGCCACGCAAGGCGTGACCGTGAACGCCGTGTGCCCCGGATACACGGAAACGGAACTGCTGCAGGCGTCGCTCGAACAGATCACGCGCAAGACCTCGCGCAGCGAAGCCGAGGCGCGCAGCATCCTCGTGCGTCACAACCCGCAGCAGCGCTTCGTCACGCCGGAAGAAGTCGCCAATGCCGTGCTGTGGCTGTGCGCGCCTGGATCGTCCGCGATCACGGGCCAGTCCCTATCCGTTTCCGGTGGAGAAATCACATGACATCGCCCGCATCGACGCGCAAGAACGCCACCGCGAAGGCCGCAGCGAGAGCGCCGCGCAAGGGCGTCGAAAAACCGGCGGAGAATGTCGTCGACATGGAAATGAGCACGGGTGCCGACAGCCACATGGGCCTGCGCCTGTGGCTGCGCCTGCTCACCACGACGAACCTCGTGCAAGCCGAGCTGCGCCGCCGCCTGCGCGTCGAGTTCGAAACGACGCTGCCGCGCTTCGACCTGATGGCGCAGCTCGAGCGCCACCCTGAAGGTCTGCGCATGACGGAACTCTCGCGCCGCCTGATGGTGACGGGCGGCAACGTCACGGGCATTACCGATCAGCTCGAAAAGGAAGGCCTCGTCGTGCGCGACGTCGCCCCCGACGACCGGCGCGCCTTCGTGGTGCGCCTCACACCCGAGGGCCGCGCCCTCTTCGACCGCATGGCGGCCGCGCACGAGCAATGGGTCGTGGAACTGTTCGGCGGCCTTTCGCTCGACGAGAAGTCGAAGATGCATGAGCGGCTCGGCAAGCTCAAACAACATCTGCGCAACGGGCTCGAAAGCTGAACACACTGAATTGCAGAGATCCGGGAGACATATCTTGACGACACGTTCCAGCGCCGAAGCGCTCTTCGCGGGCAACCGCGCAACGCTCGCCGGTTATGAGGCGCAACACTTCGGCTGGTCGGTTCAAGGCCGCGTGGCAACCATTACGCTCAACCGCCCCGAACGCATGAATCCGCTCACATTCGAATCGTATGCAGAACTACGCGACCTGTTTCGTCAGCTCGCCTGTGCGACGGACGTGAAGGCCGTCGTGCTGCATGGCGCAGGCGAAAACTTCTGCTCGGGCGGCGACGTGCACGACATCATCGCGCCGCTCATCGATATGCCGATGCCCGAACTGCTGATGTTCACGCGCATGACCGGCGACCTCGTGAAAGCCATGCGCCACTGCCCGCAGCCGATCATTACCGCCGTGGACGGCATCTGCGCCGGCGCGGGTGCAATTCTCGCCATGGCGTCCGACATGCGCTACGCCACGGCGCGCAGCAAGCTCGCGTTCCTGTTCACGCGCGTGGGGCTCGCGGGCTGCGACATGGGCGCGTGCGCGATCCTGCCGCGCATCATCGGTCAGGGCCGCGCGGCCGAGCTGCTTTACACGGGCCGCTCCGCGAGCGGCGAAGAAGGCCACGCCTGGGGCTTCTACAACCGCATCTGCGAGCCCGACGTGCTGCTCGCCGATGCGCAGAAGCTCGCCGCCGATCTCGCCTGCGGCCCGACCTTTGCGCACGGCATCACCAAGACGATGCTGCATCAGGAATGGAGCATGAGCATCGACGAGGCCATCGAGTCCGAAGCCCAGGCGCAGGCGATCTGCATGGCTACGCGCGATTTCGGCCGCGCCTATGAGGCGTTCGCGGCCAGAACGCGTCCTGTTTTCGAAGGGGACTGAATTGAATGCTGCCGTTGAAACCCACCACCACGACGCACTCGCGTGGCCGTTCTTCGAAGATCGCCATCGCGCGCTTGGCACCGCAATCGAAGCGTGGGCGCGTGAGCATCTCGCGCACGTGCCGCACGGCGATGTCGATGCGACCTGCCGCGCGCTCGTGCGCAAGCTGGGCGTTGCCGGCTGGCTGCGCTACGGCGTGGGCGGCACCGCCTACGGCGGCCATGGCGACACGATCGACACGCGCGCAGTCTGCCTGCTGCGCGAAACGCTCGCGAAGCACTCGGGCCTCGCCGACTTCGCGCTCGCCATGCAGGGCCTCGGCTCCGGCGCCATCTCGCTGGCCGGCAACGAAGCGCAAAAGTCGCGCTATCTGCCGCGCGTCGCGCGGGGCGAAGCGATCGCCGCGTTTGCGCTCACCGAACCGCAAGCAGGCTCCGACGTCGCCGCGATGGCGCTCGCCGCGCGCGCCGAGGGCGACGACTATGTGCTCGACGGCGAAAAGACGTGGATCTCGAACGGCGGCATCGCCGACTTCTACGTGGTGTTCGCCCGCACCGGCGAGGCGCCGGGCTCGCGCGGCATCAGCGCGTTCGTGGTCGATGCCGACACCCGCGGCCTTGAAATCGCCGAACGCATCGACGTGATCGCGCCGCATCCGCTCGCGCGCCTGCGCTTCACCGGCGCGCGCGTGAAGCGCAGCCAGATGCTCGGCGCGCCGGGCGAAGGCTTCAAGATCGCCATGCGCACGCTCGATATCTTCCGCACCTCGGTCGCCGCGGCTTCGCTCGGCTTCGCGCGCCGCGCGATGACCGAAGCGCTCGCGCGCGCCGCTTCGCGCAAGATGTTCGGCCAGACGCTCGGCGATTTTCAGCTAACCCAGGCAAAGCTCGCGCAAATGGCGCTCACCATCGACAGCAGCGCCCTGCTCGTCTATCGCGCGGCGTGGCTGCGCGACCAGGGCGAAAGCGTGACGCGCGAAGCCGCCATGGCGAAGTGGCATGCAAGCGAAGGCGCGCAGCAGGTGATCGATGCGGCCGTGCAGCTTTGGGGCGGCATGGGCGTGCAAAGCGGCAACATCGTCGAGTCGCTCTACCGCGAGATCCGCTCGCTGCGCATTTACGAAGGCGCGACCGAGGTGCAGCAGCTCATCGTCGGGCGCGACTTGCTCAAGGCGCACAACGCCGCGTAAGCGCGCCCTGCACGACGCCTCTCTACGGAACCGGACGAAACATGAAACAAGCCCTTCTTCCCGCAGGCTGGGTCAAGCCGCGCGGCTATGCCAACGGCGTCGCCGCTGCCGGCACGCAGGTCTACATCGCCGGCCAGATCGGCTGGGACGAGAACGCGCGCTTCACGAGCCGCGAATTTGGCGCGCAGGCCGTGCAGGCGCTGCGCAATATCGTCGCCGTACTCGAAACCGCGGGCGGCAAGCCCGAGCACCTCGTGCGCATGACCTGGTACGTCACCGACAAGAAGGAGTACCTGGCATCGCTGAAGGAAATTGGCGCCGCGTTTCGCGAGCTGATCGGCGACTACGACATCGCCATGAGCGCGGTGCAGGTGGTGGCGCTCATGGAAGACGACGCAAAAGTGGAAATCGAGGCGACGGCCGTGATTCCCGATGACGCTCGCCTCACGCGCCAATAAATCGTTAGACCGCCGCCCACGCAACAGAACGATCAGCACATACAGACAGCCGGAGACGCCATGCAACCCACCGCCCATGTCGATACGTTCGCGCGCGATCATCTGCCGCCCGAGTCGCAGTGGCCCGACATGCTGCTCGACAATCCCGACGTAGCCTACCCCGCGCGCATGAATTGCGCGGTCGAGCTGCTGGACCGCGCGATCGAGGCCGGGCACGGCGAGCGCCCGGCCATCTGGTCGAATGTCGACGGCAAGCCGCAAGCCACCACGTACGCCGGGCTGCTCGCACTCGTCAATCGCAGCGCTCGCGTGCTGGTGGAAGACATGGGGCTGAAACCGGGAAACCGCGTCTTGTTGCGCGGGCCGAACACGCTACAAATGGCAGTGGCGTTTCTCGCGTCGCTCAAGGCAGGCCTCGTGGTGATTCCCACCATGCCGCTGTTACGTGCGAAGGAGCTCAAGCAGATCGCAGACAAGGCGCAGGTTTGCGCGGCGCTGTGCGACGTGCGGCTCACGGAGGAGCTTGCGCGCTGCATGGATCCCGCCGACGAGTTCTTTTGCGCAGGCATCCAGCAGGTCTGTTACTTTCACGACACGGCGCCTGGCACACTGGAAGCGCTCGCGGCAGGCAAGCCCGCCGACTTCACGGCCTGCGACACGGCCAGCGACGACGTCTGCCTGATCGCCTTCACCAGCGGCACGACGGGCATGCCCAAGGGCTGCATGCACTTTCACCGCGACGTGATCGCCATGTGCGACCTGTTCCCGCGTCACGTCCTGCAGCCCACGGCCGACGACGTATTCTGCGGCACGCCGCCGCTCGCCTTCACGTTCGGGCTGGGCGGACTGCTGTGTTTTCCGCTGCGCGTCGGGGCGTCGACCGTGCTGATCGAAAAGCTCACGCCGGCGCTGCTGCTCGACACGATCCAGCGTTTCCACGCGACCATCGTCTTCACCGCGCCTACGTTCTACCGGCAGATGGCGGCGCTCGTCGCGCAGTACGACCTGGCCAGCCTGCGCAAAACGGTATCCGCCGGAGAGGCGCTGCCGCAGGCCACACGCGAGCTGTGGCGCGACGCGACGGGAATCGAGATGATCGACGGCATTGGCGGCACTGAGCTGATTCATATCTTCGTGTCGTCCGCGGGCGCCGACGTGCGCCCCGGCTCGATCGGCCGCGCGGTGCCCGGCTACGTCGTGCAGGCGCTGGACAACGACCTGCAGCCGGTGCCGCCCGGCGTGACAGGCAATCTCGCCGTGCGCGGCCCGACCGGCTGCCGCTACCTCGCCGACGAACGCCAGACCGTGTTCGTGCGCGGCGGCTGGAACCTGCCCGGCGACGCGGTATCCATCGACGCCGACGGCTATGTGTTCTACCAGGCCCGCTCCGACGACATGATCGTTTCGTCTGGCTACAACATCGCGGGACCCGAAATCGAGACGGTGCTCATGCAGCACCCCGCCGTGGCCGAGTGCGGCGTAACAGGCGTGCCCGACGAAGTACGTGGCCAGGTGGTGAAGGCGTTCGTCGTCTTGCGCCCTGGCTTCTGCGCCGGCGATGCCCTGGTCGCTGAATTGCAGAACTTCGTGAAGAACGCGGTAGCGGCGTATAAATATCCGCGTCTGATCGCGTTTATCGACGCACTGCCGCGCACCGAGACCGGCAAGCTCAAGCGCGCGGCGTTGCGGTCGATGTGAAGCGGGCATAGGCTGAAAAAATACGACGTAAACCATCAAATTTCCAACATTCACACATCGCGTCGCTTAGACTCCCGTATGCGCATGATTTTGCGCATACGGGAGTTTAAGCTTCTATTTGCGCAAAATTATGCACATTTTCCGTTATGAGGTCTTGACTGTGTCAATGCGCGAGATTATGCGCAAATTGCCCGATAACAACCTATAATGCGCATCATGATGCGCAAAAAATCCGCGAACCTTTCCATTTCCAACGTCGAGCGCCTGGCAGATGGCCTGCGCACGACGCGCCGCGAGCGCAAGCTGACCCAGCAGGCCCTGGCGGAGCAGGCGGGCGTCGCCCGCCGCACCGTCACGAACGCCGAACATGCAGGCAACGTCGGCGTACGCGAACTCTGCCGCCTCGTGAACGCGCTCGGCTATGAGGTCGTGCTTCGCCCCATGGACACCGTCGTCCTCGAGGACCTGAACGAAATATTCAGGGACGACGAATGACTGCCGGCGCCACATTCGATCTCGAGCGGCTCCTGCGCGAAATCCGCAATCTGGAAGTCCATACGCCGCAGGGACCGAGCGGTCTGCTCGCGCGCGAAAGCCGCTTCGTCTTCAACTATGGCGACGTGCCGGACACGGCTGCCGTATCGCTCACCATGCCGGTGCGGCGCCAGAGTTATGCGAGCGGCGATCTGATGGGCATCTTCGCGATGAACCGGCCAGAGGGCTACCTGCGCTTCGTCATCGAGGAGCGGCTCGCGCGTTACGGCGCGCCGAGCGACATGTTTCTGCTGTTTCTCGCCGGCACCAATCAAATCGGGCGGCTCACCTATGCCGTGCCGGGAGAGCGGGTGCCGCAGAGCGATGGCGAGCGTCTGGACGAATTGCTTTCCTCGCCTTCGGGCCGCCTGTTCGAGCGCCTGATCGACCGCTACGCGCTCGGCTCGGGCATCTCCGGCGTGCAGCCGAAGGCGGTCGTTCCGCTCGCCGCAGATACCGCCTCGCGCCCCGCCGAGCACACGGCGCTGCCCCTGCGCACAGTGATCGTGAAAGCCGAAGGCGACGACTTCCCCGGGCTCGCGCGCAATGAATACTTCTGCATGTCGGTGGCGAAAGAGGCGGCGCTCGAGGTCCCCGACTTCTGGCTTTCCGAAGACGGCAAGCTCTTCGTCATGTCACGCTTCGACCGCGAGGCGAACGGCACGCCGCTCGGATTCGAGGACATGAGCGTGCTCACCGGCAAGGCGAAATACGAGGGCAGCTACGAAATGATCGCCAAGGCCGTGGATATCTATACGCGTTCGGACCCGGCGCAGAAACGCCGCCTGTTCGAGCGCATCGCCCTCTCCTGCCTGCTGCGCGACGGCGATGCCCACATGAAGAACCTGGGAATCCTCTATACCGATCCGACCGGACCGCGCCGGCTCGCTCCGGTATTCGACGTGGTCTGTACGGACATCTATCCGGACCTCGACGGACGCATGGCGCTCAGCCTCAACCGGAGCAAGACTTTCCCGCTGCCGGCGGAACTCCATGCTTTCGCCCGGCGCCTCGGCCTGCGGCAGGCCGAGAGCGAAGCGATCATGAGCCGCCTGCACGACGCCTATCTCACGGTCGCCGAGCGCTTCGCGCAGGACCGGCGATTCCACGAGGGCGATCTGCTCGTCAGGATCCGGCGTGCCGTCGAACGTCCGGGCGTCAAACCCGTCTCGCGCCCGAAGCTGGTGCGCTAGGGGAACAGGTTCTGGCGAGGCATGCGAGCACGCCGCGCCGGCCGCCTGCATCAGCTTTCGGCCGCCCCCTGCAGCGCGAACGCCATGCGTTTGTCCGCTGTGTCGTAGCGGCATATGACTTTGGCGCCCTCTTTCACACCACCCTTGAGCATTTCCTTCGCCAGTTCGTTCTCCACCGCCTGCTGCATTTTGCGCTTCAACTCGCGCGCGCCGAATTCCGGCCGATACCCCTCCGCCGCGAGGTAATCGATCACGCTGTCGTCGAACGTCAGGTCAATGTCCTGGCTGCGCGCCATCCGCCGGACCTGTTCGAGCTGCAGCCGCACGATCGCGCGCAACTCGTCGCTCGTGAGCGGCTGGAACATGATGATCTCGTCGATGCGATTCAGGAACTCGGGCCGGAAATGCTGGCGCAATTCGCCCATCACGGCGCCCTGCATCGACCCTTCGGCGCTCGAGAGGAAACCCGGCCCCGAGCGCTTTTGCCCCGAGACCACGTCGGAACCGAGATTGCTCGTCGCGATCACGACCGTATTGCTGAAGTCGACCACGCGCCCCTTGCCGTCGGTGAGCCGGCCGTCGTCGAACACCTGCAGCAGCACGTTGTAGACGTCGGAGTGCGCTTTCTCGATTTCGTCGAGCAGGATCACGCAATAGGGGCGGCGGCGCACCTTCTCGGTCAACTGGCCGCCTTCGTCATAGCCGACGTAACCCGGCGGCGAGCCGATCAGCCGCGACACGGCGTGGCGCTCCATGTACTCGCTCATGTCGATGCGCACAATCGCGTCTTCATCGCCGAACACGACTTCGGCCAGCGCCTTCGCAAGCTCCGTCTTGCCGACGCCGGTCGGCCCGAGGAACAGGAACACCGCCGTGGGCCGCCGGCCGCGGCGCAGCCCGGCGCGCGAACGGCGCACCGCGTCGCTGACCGCCACGATGGCCTGCTCCTGACCGATCACGCGCTCATGCAGCCGCTTTTCCATTTCGAGCAGTCGTGTGCGTTCCTCGGCGGTCAGTTGCGTGACCGGCACGCCCGTGAGCTTCGAGACGATCTCCGCGACATCTTCACTCGTCACGTCGGAGGTCACGGTGCCGAGCTGGCCTTTCCAGTCGCTGGTGGCCTGCGTGAGCGCCTTTTCCTTGTCGGCAATCGGCTCATCCAGCGTATGGGCGCGCTCGAAGTTCTTGCGCGTCGCCGCATAGTCCTGCTCGCGCCGCAACTGCGCCAGCTCCGCTTCGAGTTCGAGGATCGCCGCGGGCCGCGAGGTGGCTGAAAGATGCACGCGCGCCGCCGCCTGGTCGACCAGGTCGATGGCCTTGTCGGGCAGGAAGCGCCCCATCACATAGCGGTCCGACAGCTCGGCCGCCGACACGAGCGCGTCGTCGCGAATGGTGACGTGGTGATGCACCTCGAGCTTGTCGCGCAAGCCGCGCAGGATGTTGATCGTCTGATCGACGCTCGGCTCGGAAACGAACACGGGCTGAAAGCGCCGCTCGAGCGCCGCGTCTTTCTCGATGTACTTCTGGTACTCGGACAGCGTCGTGGCGCCGATCAGGTTCAGTTCGCCGCGCGCCATGGCCGGCTTGAAGACATTGGCGATGTCGAGCCCGCCCTCGCCGCCGCCCTGGCCCGCGCCGACGATCATGTGCACTTCGTCGATGAAGAGCACGAGGCTTTCGCGCTGCGCCGAGATTTCCTCCATCAGGCCCTTCACGCGTTCCTCGAATTCGCCGCGATACTTTGCGCCGGCAATCAGCCCGTTGACATTCAGCTCGACGAGCCGCCGCCCACGCAGCGATTCGGGCACGTCGCCGTTGAGCATGCGCTGCGCGAGGCCTTCGGCGATCGCGGTTTTGCCCACGCCCGGTTCGCCGATCAGCACCGGATTGTTCTTGCGCCGGCGCGCGAGCACTTCCACCACGGTCTCGATCTCGCTCGAACGCCCGATCACGGGGTCGAGCTTGCCTTCGCTCGCGAGCGCGGTGAGATCTCGGCTGTATTGGTCGAGCTGCGGGGTCGCGCTCGGCCCCTTCGCGGCGGGACGCTCGCGTTTGTCGCCCTGGGCCTCCACGAGCCCCTGCAACACCTTCTGCGGCGTGACGCCGTAGCGGCCCAGCAGATGGCCCGCAAAACTCTCCGGCACCTGCGTGAGCCCAAAGAGCAGATGCTCGGGCGCGACGTAGCTGTGACCCAGTTCGCGCGAAACGAGAAACGCGCGGTCGAGCGCGCCCTTCAGGCGCGGCGAGACGCCGATGCGGCCGTCCTCGGGCGCGGGCGCGCCTTCGCGCTTCTGCGCATTGGCGTCGATGAACGCGCGCACGTCGTCGGGCTGAATGCCCAGACGCTTCAGGATCGCCGCGCCGGCGTCGTTGCCCGCGAGTTCGTAAAGCAGATGCTCGGTGTCGACCTCGCGCCGCCCGAACTGCACGGCCCGCTCCGCCGCGCGCTGGAGCAACTCACGCGCCACGTCGCTGAAATAGCGCTCGACGATCGCGCCGTCGCCGGCTTCCATCGCCTGCGGCGCGGGTTCGGCCGCCGGGCCGCCGGCGTCGCCTGCGCCGTCCGCCTGCTGCGAGGCGCGAAACAGCGCCTCCAGCGGACTCAAGGTGCGCTGATGGCGCGTGAGCTGCGCGTAGTGATAGTCGCAGACATCGAGAAAACGCCGCCTGCCGTCCTGCAACACGGCGACCCGCACCGTCGCGGGGCGCACGCCGCAGATATCGCAGTTGAACTGAGCCATTTCGTCTCCTTGGAAGCGATGCGCGACGCTCGCGGGTGCACTGCCCGCGCCCTGGAATGGCACGAGACATGTCCGCGCGAGCGCCGCATGAATGCTCTAACGAATGCCGAAGCGAAGTCCAGACGTCATCGTAACGTCGAATCGAACTGCGCGTCGGCAAGAGGGGACGTTTGCCAATCGACGGCGTCGCCTGCACACTCTCAAACGTCCTGGCGGGCTGCCGGACTGGATGCCCCGCGGGCTTGCGCCGCCGGGTCGCGGATCCAGGCGCTCAGCAAGGTGGACGAAACGGCGAGGATCACCGGGCCGATGAAGAGCCCGACGATGCCGAAGGCGAACAAGCCGCCGAGCACGCCGGAGAGAATGAGCAGCATCGGCAGATTGACGCCGCGCCGGATCAGCACCGGACGCACGAGATTGTCGAGCATGGCGACCATCACCGACCACACCGCGAGCAGGATGGCCGCGACATGCGCGTCATGCACGAACAGCCAGATCACGCCCCCCAGCAGCGGCAGCGTCGGGCCGATCTGCGCGAGACACAGCATGAGCATCACGGCCGTGAGCACGCCCGCACCCGGCACCCCGGCCACCCACAGGCCGATGCCGCCGAGCGCCGACTGCAGGACTGCCGTCACGACGATGCCGAGCGCCACCGCGCGCACCGAAGCGCCTGCGAGCTTGACGGCCTGCTCGCCGTAGGCGGGAGCCACGCGAATGGCGAAGCGCGTGACGTAGTCGGCGGCCTGTTCGCCGTTGCTGTACAGAATGCCCGTAATGATGACGGTGATGAACATGTGCATGACGAACACGCCCACCGAAGCGGCGTGGCCGATCAACCAGTGGGCCGCGATCGAAACGTACGGTTCGAGCTGCGCGAGCAGACCGCCCGGACCGGCGTCCGAAAACTCCTGCCACTTGCCGGCAATGCGCCCGCCCACCACGGGAATGTCGCTGACCCACTGCGGCGGCGCAGTCAACGCATAGTCGGGCAGCTTGCGGATCAGCTCCATGATCTCGCCGCCGTGCACCGCGAGCGTCGAGATGGCTTCATAGAGCGGCAGCACGATCACGACCAGAAGGATCAGCAGCATGACGAGCGTGGCGAGCCAGCGGCGGTTGCCGCAGCGCCGCTCGATGGCTTTCATGGCCGGCCAGGTCGCGACGACGATGGTCGTGGCCCAGATCAGCCCCGGGAGAAACGGGCGCATGACGTAGAGACTGCCGATCGTCAGCGCGCAGAGTATGGCAACAACGAACAGGATGCGGGCAAGGTCCGGCATGGCTTGCGGCTTCACGTACTTCTCCTCACGGCTGGGCGCGCCTCACGGCGCCGACGCGCTAGTCTATATCGGATAGGCTACGAATCCCTTTTAAAAGTCCCGCACGGCCGCCGCCCGCAACGCACTCTGGAATAATGGCCCTTTCCCCGACCTCGCAACGAAGAAGAGCCAGCCATGACCGCAACCGATACGAAACTGCCCTGCGTGCTCCTCACCAACGACGACGGCATCGACGCGCCCGGCCTCGCCGTGCTCGAAGCCGTGGCCGCCGAACTCGCGCACGAAGTCTGGGTCGTCGCGCCCGAACACGACCAGAGCGGCACCTCGCACTCGATCAGCCTGCATACGCCGCTGCGTGTCTCCCGGCGCGGCGAGCGGCGCTTCGGCGTGCTCGGCACGCCGGGCGATTGCGTGGTGATGGCGGTGCGCCAGCTCATGGGCGACGTGCGCCCTTCGCTCGTGCTCTCGGGCATCAACCGCGGCGGCAACCTGGGCGTGGAGACGATGTTCTCGGGCACCGTGGGCGCAGCGATGACGGGCCTGTTGCTCGGCCTGCCGTCCATCGCCTTGAGCCAGACCTTCCGTGACCGCGAGCGAGTGCGCTGGGACACCGCCCGCGCACTTGCGCCGGACGTGATTCGGCGCCTCGCCGCCGTGGCGCATGACGCGCCCGTCTGCCTGAACGTGAATTTTCCCGATATCGACGCGAGCGCCGTGGGGCCGCTCACGGTCACGCGCCAGGGCGTCGGGCTCGTGCAGGGCATCGACGTCGTGCCGCAGATCGACCCGCGCGGCATGGATTACCACTGGCTGCGCTTCAATCGCGGCCCGCGCGAAAACGGGCCCGACAGCGAAACGGCCGTGGTGAACTCCGGCCGCGTTTCGGTCACGCCGCTGCATTTCGAGCGCACCGACGAAAAGACGTTCGCCACGCTGCAAGCGGCGCTGGGCGCTGCCGCCTGAACACGGCTCGATGATTGCGACGATTATGCGCGCGCGGCGGCAGTCATCGCCCGCGCGATCGCCTCGCGGATGTCATCAGGAATGCCAATCGACTTGTGAGTGTCGAGCGAGGTGGTCACGATGGTCTGGCGTGCCGCCATGCGCAGCACGCCGTCCACGCCCGTGCACGCCCACGCGAGCGTGAGCGACGCCCCGCCCAGGCGCTCGACGTCGAGCGAGAGCCACACCTCGTCGCCCATCTTGCTGATCGCCTTGAAATCCACTTCGAGCCGCACGGTCGGCATGCCCACGCGGCGAGCGCCTATCACGCCGTGATAGCCCTCCTGCGGCAACAACTCGTCGATCCACGACTCGACGAGATCGTTGAAGAGGACGAAATACTGCGGGTAAAACACAATCCCGGCGGGATCGCACTCCGAGAAGTGAATCTTGTGTTTGCGGCGGTACGTGGGCGTCGCCATGCGTGTGTCTCCTTTCATGCCTCAGCAACGGCGCGCGACTGCGCGCGGCAGCGTCAAATCACGAGCCGCGACACCTTCACGCCTTCCAGCGACACCCCGGCCATGAGGCCCGCGTTGGTCAGCACGAACGCTTCCACGGGGCTCGTCGCGGTCGAGGTATCGACGTTGCCGTTCGCGCCGACTGTGACGAGCGCAACCGTGGCGTCGGCGCCTGCCGACCAGCCCTGGCTGCTCGTGAAATCGTTGAGCGCGACCGGGTTCATGAACGCGAAGATGATGGCCTTGGACTGCGCGCCGATCTGCAGGCCGAACGAGCCCGCAATGGTGCTGTAGTAGCCCGTCGTGCGGCCATCCACGCGCAACGCGCCGGTGCCGTACTGACCGCCGATCCAGAAGCCCGCCGAGAGAACCTGCGGAAAGACGAGCACGCCGCTCGCCTTCGAGACCAGTTCCTGCGATCCGCTCACCGTGCCGAAGAGGCGCGAGAGCGTGGCGTCGACGCCCGCGTCGATCGAATTACGCTTCGCCGCGTTTTGCGACGCGCTGTTCTGCGTGCCGAGCGGCGTTGTCGTGCAGCCGGCAAGCGCGAGGCCGCCGGCGGCGAGAGCGGCACTGGAACTGAGTAGAAATTGACGTCGGCGCATTACGTGGTTTTCCTGTGCAAATGGGGCTTCGGGTGCCCGCGCCGGCCCGATCGCGGACAGCCGGGCCGCGCGCAAAGCGCTACAGGATAGCGCGCATGGCCGCCGCCGGGGCAAACCCGCAATCCGGCGCGTGGGCAGCCGGCCGCCTGCGGCGGCCATGACCGCTCATCCTTGGGGGGATAGGACCATGCGGCGGGCATCGAGTTCGCGCGAAGATGTAAGGAAATCCCCAGCCCGCGCGTTTCGATGCGACGCAACCACCCCGCGTGTGCAAACGCGCAAGGCCGTGTTAGACTCCGCCGCGCAATCATTCTCATTCTCATGAACTCACGCAAGCACTCACTGCTTACCGCATGGCTTGGCCTCGTCGCCATGTGGCTCATCGTGCTTGTGCCGCTCGTGAGCCAGCTCGTCGCCGCGCACCATGCGCACGAGCCGGACGCCGCGCTCTGCTCGGCCGTACAGCCGGCCCAGGGCGGTAGCGCGCCGCATCTTTCGCACGACGATGCATTCGGCGCCTGCGGCTACTGCCATCTGCTCGAGCATCATGTGGCGGCGCCTCCAGTCGCCGCGCCCGGTCCGCTGGCCGCCCTCGAGCTCGCGCGCGAGACGGTCGCGCCGCCCGTCACCCACGACCTCCCCTTAGGCGCCTTCCCTTCGGGCAGGCCGCGCGCCCCTCCCGTCCTTTCCTGAGTTACGCCTTTACCGGCCGGCCAATCGCGATCTGATTGCGTGCGCGACGCGCGCACGCCGCGCGCGGCTGCTCGATTCCCGTTTTCAGGAATGCACCTCATGTCCACGCTCACCACGCGTGGCGCTGGCGTTCGCTCGCGCGAACGCACAACGCCGCGCGCGCTGCGGCACGCCGGGCGCCTCGCGCTCGCCATGCTGCCGCGCGTCTTGCCGCTGCCTCTCGTTGCACCCAGCGTCGTTCACGCGGCCCAGGCTGCCGAGGCGCAACCCGCCGATGCGGCCTCGTCCGCCACGCTGCCCACCGTCAAGATCAGTGCCACCGCTAGCGGCGCCGCGGCGCCCGCCGTCGACGCCAACCTGCCCGCGACGGTGGAAACCGTCACGCCCGCGCAGTTCGCGAACTGGAACGTCGTGAACACCGAGGACGTGCTCAAGTACCTGCCCAATCTCGCCGTGCGCAAGCGCTATGTGGGCGACCTGAACTCGATCATCGCCGTGCGCGGTACGAGCA
The DNA here is from genome assembly GCF_000739775.1 of Paraburkholderia heleia NBRC 101817. Lineage (GTDB taxonomy): Bacteria > Pseudomonadota > Gammaproteobacteria > Burkholderiales > Burkholderiaceae > Paraburkholderia > Paraburkholderia heleia. The sequence continues at coordinate 348,726 of NZ_BBJH01000003.1, forward strand.
ATACGCAAAGCGCACGGGGCCTCGTCTATGCCGACGGTCTGCTGCTCTCGAACCTGCTCGGCAACAGTTACAGTTTTCCGCCACGGTGGTCGATGGTGTTCCCCGACCAGATCCAGCAAGTGGATGTGATCTATGGGCCGTATTCCGCGCTCTATCCCGGCAACTCGCTCGGCGCCACCGTGCTCATCACCACGCGCATGCCGAAGCAGTTCGAGGCGAACGCGGACGTGAAGGCGTTCACGCAGCACTTCAGCCTCTTTGGCGTGAACCAGAATTTCAACGGCAGCGAGATGAGCGCGTCGATCGGCGACCGTATCGGCCGATTCTCGTATCTGCTTGGCGTGAACCACCTGGAGAACACGAGCCAGCCGCTGCAGTTCGCCACGCTTGCGCAGTCGGCGAAACCCGCGCAGCCGGGCGACGTGCCCGTGCGCGGCGCGTACTTCTACAACAACCAGACGAACACGCCCACGGTCGTGGCCGGCGTGAACGGCGAGGGCATGCAGCACACGGCGCAGGACCAGTTCAAGCTGCGCATGCAGTACGACTTCACGCCCACCGTGCAAGGCGGCGTGACGCTCGGCTACTGGCACCAGTCCTATAACAGCGCCACCTCGACCTTCCTCTACGATGCGAACGGCAACCCCGTGTACAGCGGCAAGGTGTCGATCAATGGCTACGAGTACGCCCTTCCCGCAGCCGCGTTCGCGCCGAGCCGAGGCTGGAGCGAAAACTGGCTGTATGGCGCGACACTTCGCACGCATCAGGCCACCGGCTGGAATGCCGAAGCCATGGCTTCGTACTATGACGTAAGCAACAGCGTGGCGCGCACGGCGAATGAGGGGGGACCCGGCAACGGCCCGGGCGTCATGACGCTCGGCGACGGCACCGGCTGGAAGACGCTCGACCTCACGACGACGTGGACACCCGCCACGCGCGACGCCGGGCTCGCCGCCCACTGGCTCACGTTCGGGTATCACTACGACAACTACGCGCTCGACAACCGCACGTACAACACGCTCGCGTGGCGCGACGGCGGCGCGGGCAGTTTCGCCAACGCGTTCGCGGGCAAGACCGGGACCCAGGCGCTCTACGCACAGGACGCCTGGCGCTTCCTGCCGCGCTGGAAGCTCGTGTACGGCGCGCGCTACGAGCACTGGCGCGCCTTCGACGGCTATCAGGCGCTCGGCAGCGTGAACGTGCCTTACGCGAACGTGGGCGACCATCACTTCTCGCCGAAGGCATCGCTCTCGTTCGACGTGACCGACGACCTCACGCTGCGTGCATCGATCGCGCGCGCCTACCGCTTCCCGACAGTGAGCGAGTTGTTCCAGGGGCAGGTGAACGGCTCGTCCATCGTCAACAACAATCCGAACCTGCGCTCCGAAGATGATCTCTCGAAGGAACTCAGCGCCGAATGGGCGCACTGGAACGGCCTGTTCCGCTTGACGCTCTTTCAGGACGACGTCAAGAACACCATCTTCAGCCAGACCGATACGACGGTCATCCCGAACGTCACGAACTTCCAGAACATCGGCAAGGTCCGCTCGCGCGGCGTGGAAACGAGCTATCAGGGCGAAGACGTCATCCTGCGCGGGCTCGATCTCGCGGCGAGCGTGGCGTATACGCAGTCGAAGATCCTGGAGAACGCGCAGAATCCGGCGAGCGTCGGCAAGGACTTCTACCGCATTCCGCTGTGGCGCGCGAATCTCGTCGCAACCTGGCGCTTCGATGCGCGCTCCGCGCTCACGCTCGCCGCCCGCTACTCGGGGCGCCAGTACAACACGCTCACGAACACGGATACGAACCCGAACGTATTCGGCGGCACGAGCACCTACACGGTCGCCGACGTGAAGTACACCTTCCGGCCGACGAAGAAGAGCGAGATAGGCGTGGGCATCGACAACCTGTTCGACGCGCGCTACTTCGTCTATCACCCGTATCCCGGGCGCACGTACTACCTCGAAGCGAAGCTCGGCATTTGAGCGGCACGCTCGCAGCCTTCGTTTCCGTCCGCATTTTCGTTTGAATCATCCATGTAGTCGGGCCGTCCCGGCTCGACAGGGAGTACCCGATGTCCACGATATCCGACCCGGTGAGCGCGCCGCCTAGCCACGCGGCGCACGCGGCGCAGCCCGGCTACCGCACGCTGTGGCGCTGGCATTTTTACGCGGGCCTCTTCGTCATGCCCTTGCTGCTCGTGCTCGCCATTACGGGAACGATCTACTGTTTCCAGCCGCAGATCGAACCGCTGCTTTACCCGCATCGGCTGGTGGTCGCGCCTGCGGCGACACCGCGCCTGCCCGTGGATGCGCTGCTGGCGCGCGCGCGAACCGCGCTGCCGCCAGACGCGCGTGCGCTGCGCGCCCACGTCGAGTCGGATCCCGCGCGCAGCGCCGAATTCGTTTTCGCGCTGCCTGATGGAACCAAGACGGGGACCAAAGAGAGCGTCTACGTGAATCCCTATGATGGCGCGGTGCTCGGCACGCTCGACGTCGATCGCCGCTTCATGCAGGTCGACCGCATGCTGCATCGCAAGCTCCTGCTCGGCAAACCCGGCGAACTGCTCATGGAACTGGCCGCCTGCTGGACGCTCGTGATGCTCGCCACCGGCGTTGCGCTCTGGTGGCCGGGCGCGGGCGCGTCGTGGCTAGCCGCCCTGCTGCCTCGCTTCGGCGCGCGCGGACGGCCATTCTGGAAGAGCGTGCACGCGAGCGTCGGCATCTGGCTCGCCGTGGGCGCGCTCGCGTTCGTGTTGAGCGGCTTGCCGTGGACGGGCTCGTGGGGCAAGCAGTTCAAGGCGCTTGCCACCCGCGCGAGCCTCGGCGCGCCGCGCGGCGCGTGGGGCGGCGGCCTCGCGCTGAAGTCGGCCTTGCCGGGTGCGCAGGCCGCCGCTGCCACTGGCACTGCCGCCACTGCCGCTGCCGCCGCAGCAGCAAGCGGCGCGGCGGATAACCCTCCCGCAAGCCGCGCCGGCCCCCAGGAACACGGCGCAGAGCACGCGGGCCACGACACGGCGTCGATGCCGGGCATGGTGATGGACGACCTGCCGCTGCCGCTCGTGCCATGGGCGGTCGGCGCGATTCCCGTGCCGCACTCGCCCCACGCGTCCAGTACACCGCAACACTGGACGCTCGCCCAGGTCGTTGCCCAGATGCGCGATCTCGGCGTGCGCAGCGGCTACGACATCGTGCTGCCCGCCGCGCCCGATGGCGTCTACACGGTCTCGTACTTTCCGCCCGATCCGAAAGCGGAGCGCACGGTGTATATCGACCAGTACAGCGGCGCGGTGCTCAGGGACATTCGCCATGAGGATTACGGCGCAGTCTCGCAAGCCATTTCATATGGCACGTCGCTGCACATGGGCCGCTATTTCGGCCTCGCGAATCAGCTGATCTGCGCGGCGATCTCGCTGGGCCTCGGCGCGCTTGCGGTAACCGGCTTCGTGATGGGGTGGATGCGCCGTCCCGCGCGTGCGAAGGGCGCGTCGATGCTCGCCGCGCCCCCACGCGAGCGCGCTGCGCCCCCGCTGCGCGCCTGGAAGACCAGTCTCGTACTGCTCGGCATCGTGTTTCCCCTGATGGGCGCGACGCTCCTGGCGGTCTGGCTGTTCGACCGCGCAGCTTTCCGACGCGCCTAGCAGGCTGTCGTCCTGCCGGCATCGGCGGCACTGACGGCCCCGCGGTAATCTGCGGACACAATTCCGTCTGAACCTGGCTGCGCCAAACGGTTTCAAACGTATCTATGCGGAGATGATCGTGTTGCGGCTAATTACGACACTGGGCGCGGCAGCGGTGCTCGCGGGCTGCGCCGTCGCGCCTTATCCCGGGTACCCGGGATATTACGGCTATGACTACGGCTACCCCTACTACTCGGGCTATCCGTACGCCTACGGCTACGACTCCTACCCCGGTTATTTCGGCGGCGGCTATGGGGGCGTCGCCATCTGGGGCGGTGGCGGCGGATGCTGCTATCACCATGGCTGGCACGGCGGTGGCTGGCACGGTGGCGGGTGGCATGGAGGCGGTGGGCACGGCGGCGGCTGGCATGGGGGCGGTGGCGGCACGTGGCACGGCGGCGGCATGGGTGGCGGCGGTCACGGCCACTAACCGGTCACCACGCGATCACAGCCGGGCCGCTCCGTTGAAGCGGCCCGTATACCGTGCGAGCGCGGCGCCCCGCTTACACGCGCCCGTTCACGGGAATCAGCGCGCCGGTAATCGCCTGCGCGTCCGCGCCCAGCAAAAACGCAATCACCGTCGCGATCTCGCGCGGCTGCACCCAGCGCGTGAAATCGGCGTCCGGCATGTCGGCGCGGTTTTGCGGCGTGTCGATGATGCTCGGCAAAATCGCATTCACCGTCACGCCCTTGTCCTTCAGCTCTTCCGCGAGCGCTTCCGTCAAGCGCGCCACCCCGGCCTTCGACGCCGAATACGCGCCCATGCCGAGCCCCGCCTTGAGCCCCGCGCCCGCGCCGATGTTCACCACACGCCCCGCGCTGCTCTGCACGAGATGAGGCAGCGCGGCCTTCGAGGCATTGAGCGCCGTCTTCACGTTCAAGTCGAACATCAGATCCCACGTGCGCGCTTCGCCGTCGCCGATGGTTTCCCACCGGAACGCGCCCGCCACGTTGACGAGTGCGTCAAGCCCGCCGAGCTTGCCCTGCAATGTGCTAAACGCCGTCTGCGCCGCGTTCGCGTCGACGAGATCCACGCCGCCCATGCACAGTGCGCCCGCGAGCGCGACGGGCAACGCCGCCACTGCGGGGGCCGCGCCCCGGCCTAGCAGCGCCACGCGGGCGCCGCGTTCGGCCAGCAATTGCGCCGTCACCAGACCCAGGCTGCCGAAGCCGCCCGTTACCGCGACGACTTTGCCGTTCATACCGTTTTCCATGCTTATTCCTCTAATTCCGTCACTAACCTGAGACCGATGCGGCCCGCGCGATCGGTGCGGGCGCCGCTGGCGCCACGTTACGCGAGGTGCCGCCTTCCATCAACCCGCGCTCGGTCGGCCATGTGAGGCATCCGTGCGTACCGTGGCGAGCGCGCGCTGCTTGCGCAGATTCTCCGTGGTGTCGCCGCCGCCGTCCGCGCGCCAGCCCGGCGGCAGGAAAACGTAGCGCACGGCAGTCCAGACGTTCTGCGCCGTCGCGACGTCGCGTGCGAGCGCTGCCCAGTGCTCCAGTTCGACGACGAACGGATTGCGCGAGCGCACCGGCGTCACGAGCCCGTAGCGGCAAGGCTCTTCGGCACGCTCCGGCACATAGGTGCCGAACAGGCGGTCGAAAACGATCAGGACTCCGCCGTAGTTCGCGTCGAGATAATCGATGTTCGAAGCATGGTGCACGCGGTGGTTGGAAGGCGTGTTGAACACGTACTCGAGCCAGCCGAGCTTCGGAATCCACGTGTTGTGCAGCCAGAACTGATACAGCAGGTTGAGCGAGAGGATGGCGAGCACGACTTCGGGCCGCACGCCGAGCCACACGAGCGGCGCGAAGAACATGGCGGGGCCGGTGAGCTTGCCGGTCCACCCCAGCCGGTACGCAGACGAAAGCGTCAACTGGTTCGGCGAATGGTGCACGGCATGCGTGGCCCAGAAGAAGCGGATGCGGTGCGACGCGCGGTGATACCAGTAATAGCAGAACTCCTGACCGATGAAGACCAGCAGCACGAGCACAACCGTGTCGATATTCAGCGTGAAGAGGCGATGCTCCCATGCGAAATCGAAGATCGGCGTGGCGAGCGAAAGCGGCAGGAGCGCGAAGAGCTTGCGGCCCGCGAGGTCGGCTAGCGAAAGCCAAACCTCGGACCAGGCGAAAGCGGGCTCTCCCGCTGTTTCCCGGCGCTTCCTGAACGTGAGCACGCACGCCTCGATCAGCGAAACGGCAACGACGAACAGCGTGACATAGAGCGCGAGTTTTCCTGGGGTGAGCATGATGGATCGTGTGTAATAGGCGCGCCTTGCGCGGTGGAAAAAGACGCGTGTTGCACGCAGGAGTCGCGGCGTCGCGTCGGATGAAGGGCACTGTAGTGGCGCGCAACGGGAAAAACCACGCGCAAAGTATGTCGGGATATGTCACGCGCCCGCCACGCGAAACGCACCAATACGCCTGCCGCGCCGCGTGCACGGGGAATTCGCGCCAGAGGCCCCGCGGCGTGTAACACGGCGACATGGTTTACGACGCGACTTGCACAGAGCCCAGCCCTATAGTTCGTTCCGCTGACACGCCACAGCGTGCCCCCCGAAACGAACCGCAAGGACCTCTGATGAAAACGCTCCCCCTCGTCGCCGCCGCGCTCATCGGCTTCGCCAGCGCCCCTGCCTTCGCCGGCTGGTCAGGCCACGGCACGGCGTACACGCCGCACGGCACGTACAACGGCGCGCACTACGGTTCCTGCAGCGGCGGCACCTGCTCGCATGCGGGCGGCGTGGCCGGTCCCTGGGGCGGCGTCGCCACCAACAGCGGCTCCGTCACGCGCACCGCGCCGGGCCAGTTCAGCAACAGCGGCACGGCCTACGGCCCGAATGGCCGCTCGGTCCAGCATTCGGGCGATACCAGCTGCGCGGGCGGTACCTGCTCGCACACCGGCTCGCTCGACGGCTCCGATGGCCGCACCGCGAGCACCTCGGGCAGCGTGACGCGCACGGCGCCGGGCCAATACTCGTCGACGGGCACGGTCACGACGGGCAACGGCAACACCTACGGGCACTCGGCGTCCACGACCTGCGCGGGCAACACGTGCAACCGGTCGGGCACCGTCACGGGCTCGCAGGGCGGCAGCGTCTACCACTCGGGCAGCGCCACGGGCGTCGGAACCGGCGTGGTGACCACGAGCGGCGGAACGACCGTCGTCCACGGCGGCACGGTGACCACCGGCGGCACGACGGTGGTACATGGCGCGGTTTCGACCGCCGGCACGGTCACCACCACGGGTACGACGGTCGCAGTCGTGGGCGCCCCGGCCCCCGCGCCCGCGCCGGTCGTCGTCACGCCGCCGCCACCCGGCACCACGGTATATGTCGCCCCGCCGCCGCCCGCCCCCAAGACGGTGGTCGTCGCGCCGGCACCTGTACCGCAGACGGTTTATGTCGCGCCTGCCGCACCCAAGACCGTCTATGTCGCGCCCGCGCCCGCACCGAAGGTCGTCTACGTGGCGCCTCCGGCACCCAAGGTCGTCTACGTGGGCCAGCCGCTGCCGCGCGCCGTGTACATCGCCCCGCGCCCCGCCGTGTGGGTTCCCGGCCACTGGGTCGGCCGCGTGTGGATCCCCGCCCACTGGGCGTGAACCCTCCCCGGCGGCTGCACATTCGCATGACCCGCAGCCACCCGCCTCATTCGCTTGATCAACCGGCCGGCGGGCTACGTCGGCCACCTCACGGAGAACACCATGAAGAAGATGATCGCTGCCCTCGTTTTGTGTATCGTTTCAGCAGCGGTTTGCGTGCCGGCGTCGGCTCAGGCCTTGCCAGGCAGTTCAGGCGCCACCGGCAGCGCACGCGTCGAACGTATGATGGCGCAGTTGCAAGGGCGTTTCGCCGCCGCGAACACGACACACGACGGCAAGCTCACGCGCGAGCAGGCGCAGGCGGGTATGCCGATGGTCGCGCAGCACTTCGACGAAATCGACGCACAGAAGGCCGGCTTCGTCACCCTCGCGCAGATCGAGGACTTCATGCGAGCGCGCGCAGCAGCCCGTTGAACGCCGGAGGCGTCACATGGAGCAGGCAAACAGGATCATCGTGCTCGACGACGAAGCCGAACTGCGCAACATGCTGCAGCGCTTTCTCTCGAGCCAGGGTTTCGAGGTGCGCGCCATCGCCGACGGCAAGCGCCTCGACCGCCTGCTCCAGCGCGAGCCCTACGACCTGCTCGTACTCGACCTCATGATGGAACCCGAAGACGGCCTCACGGTATGCCGCCGCCTGCGCGCCGAAGGCCAGACGCTGCCGATCCTCATGCTCACCGCGAAGGGCGATGCCGCCGACAAGGTGATCGGCCTCGAAACCGGCGCCGACGACTACCTCGCCAAGCCGTTTCTTCCCGACGAGCTGGTCGCGCGCATTCGCGCCCTGCTGCGCCGCCAGAAGATGGCCTCGGGCGAACCCACAGTCACCTCGCAAATGCTGCGCTTCGGCGACTTTCAGTTCGACGTCGGCAAACAAACGCTCTACCGTGACGGCGCGCCCGTCGAGGTCCACTCGGCGCAGATGCTGCTGCTTCACGCGCTCGGCTCGTCGCCGAACCGCGCCGTGAGCCGCGAGAATCTGCTCGCCCGCGCGCGCGGGCGCGACCACAGCGCGCTCGACCGCAGCGTGGACGTACAGATCCTGCGCCTGCGCCAGATCGTCGAGGACGATCCCGCCAAGCCGCGCTTCATCAAGACCGTCTGGGGCATCGGCTACATGCTGGTGGCCGGCGTCGAATCGTAATGGGCTTGCGCCTGCCGCGCTCGCTGCTCTCGCGCAACATCGCGCTGCTGGTGGCGCTCGTCGCGCTCTCGCAGGTCTGCTCGCTCGCCGTGCTGCTGCACTTCGTGCAGCGCCCGCGCATCGAGCGCGCCTCGATCATCTTCGCCGATTACGTCAAGCTGCTCGACACCACGCTCGCGTCCATGCCGCCCGACGAAGGGCGCGCGGCGGCGGCCCGGCTCGATGCGCACAAGGCGTTGCCTCCCACGCTGGATACACCCGCCGAAGCTCATCCGAGCCTCGTCGCCTTTTTTCGCACCTGGCAGCGCGACGTGTTCGTCGAGGCGCTGCAACGCCATCTGCCGCCCGACCTGCTGGTGCGCTGGGACGCGAGCCACGACGAGACCGTGCCCCCGGCGGCTGGCGCAGCCGCGCAGGAGCGCCTCTGGATCCGTCTGCACGCGGCGGCCGAACCGGTCTGGATCGCCCTGCCGATGACCGCCGACGCGCGCGCGAGCGGCATCACCACGGCGTTGATCCTTTCCGCCGTGCTCGCGCTGCTCGCCGCGCTCACCGGCTACCTGTTGCAGCGCCACATCAACCGGCCGCTGCGCCAGCTCGCGCGCGCGGCGCGGCGCGTAAGCGCCGGCGAAACGCCGCCGCCGCTGCCGACCGACGGCCCGACCGAAATCGCCCAGGTGAGCCTCGCCTTCAACCAGATGACCGAAGCGCTGAAGCAGGCCGAGGCCACGCGCGCACTGATGCTGGCCGGCGTCTCCCATGACATCCGCACGCCGCTCACCAAACTGCGCCTCGCGATCGCGATGGCCCTGCCGCGCGGCAGCAACGATGCCCTCGTGGCCTCGTCCGAGAGCTATCTGGACCAGATCGACACGATCCTCCAGCAATTCATGGACTATGCCGGCAGCGGCGAGCGCGAAGCGCCGCAAGCGGGCGACCTCAACGCGCTCGCAGGCCAGCTTGTCGCCGATTTCGCGGGACTCGGCCATGAATTCGACTTCGACGAAGGCGAGTTGCCGGTGTTCGCGTTCCGGCCTATCGCCGTTATGCGTCTGCTGATGAACCTCATGCAGAACGCCGTGAACTACGGACGCACAGGTCTGACGATTCGCACCTGGCGCGACGGCGACACCGCCTGCGTGATCGTGGCGGACCGCGGCAACGGCATCCGCGCCGAGGAACTGGAGCGCCTCAAATCGCCCTTCAGCCGCGGTGCGAACGCCCGTACGCATTCGGGCGGCTCCGGCCTCGGGCTTGCCATCGTCGAGCGGATCGCGCGGCTGCACGGCGGCTCGCTCGCGTTCCGCGACCGCGAAGGCGGCGGCCTCGAAGCCGTCGTGCGCCTGCCGCTGACCCTTCCCTCATCGAGTCGGAACGGCGCGCCCCCGGCCGCGCACGCGTGACATGACGCGACATAATTTGCGCGTGGCTTTCGCGCGCCCTTGCCCCCATACTTGCGCCTGAGCCTGAGCAACGGAGCAGAACAAACCGGAGCCCAGACGCCGAAGCACCACAGTCGATAGTTCGCCATCCTGAATGATTTGCGAGTATCGGCAGACACGAGACACTCTTTCAGGCTAAGGATATCGACATGCAAACGATCATCAACTTCCTCGTCAACAAGGCCAGGCGCATCGCGGGCACCACGTTCCTCGCCGGCGCGCTCTTCGCGAGCGGCTGCGCATCGGCAGCGCCTGTCGTGCAGACGAACGGGCCGCTCCCGCAGCTGCACGCCGACGTCGTCTACGTCTACACCTTCGACGCCGCCGCCGACCAGGTGAAGCTCGACAGCACCGGCATGCTGCACAAGCTCAAGACGATGACGAGCGGCGAGTCGTCGGCGCAGCAGCAACAGCAGGCCGCACTGCAAACGCGCGAGCATCTCGCCGATCAGCTCGTCAGCGAACTTCAGAAAATGGGCCTGCCCGCGGTGCGCATGGACGGTCCCGCTCCCGCCGGCCGCAACGCCCTGATTGTGGAAGGCCGCATCGACACGATGGACGCGGGCAGCAGCCGTCGCCGCATGCTGATCGGCCTCGGCGCGGGCAAGAGCGAAGTGGGCGCGACGATCGCGGTGCTGTTCCAGCCCGCCAACGGCGGCGAACCACAACCGCTCCTGAGCTTCGAAACGAAGGCGGATAGCGGTCATATGCCCGGCATGGCCGAGACGGCGGGCGTGGGCGCAGCGGCCGGCCATGTGGCGACGGCGGCGGTGGTAGGCGGCGGGCTGCACGGCGCCTCGGAGGCGAAGCGCGACACGCTCGCCTCGGACGCCGGCAAGCTGGCCCGCTCGATTGCGAAGGAACTCACGCAGATCAGCACGCAGAACGGCTGGATGGCAACGACGGCGAAGAGCTGATACGGGGGCAAGCGCGCCGCGCAGCGCGACGGTTCATGCCAAGGCTCATGCCCTTTCCGGCGACGGTTCGATACCGCCGCCGTCTTTTCGTTTACCGGGCGTGCGGCTCGCACTGCACCTGCGGCTCGCGATAGCGCGCGAACTTCGAGGTATGGCCGATACCTGGATTGAAGCAGTTGCACGGATCGAGCGTTTCGTAAAACGACTTCAGCGCAGGCTTCGCCACGTAGAGATGGCCGACATTGTGCTCGGCGGGATATTCGGCGCCGCGAGCGTCGAGCAGCTTCCACATCTCGTGTTCCAGCGCGAGGCAATCATTGCCCTTGCGGACGATGTAGTCCTGGTGAAACACATGGCAGAAGAAATGTCCGTAATAAAGCTTGATCGCGATGGGCTTTTCCACCGCTGCGGGCAGTTTCTCGAACCAGTCGCGATCGTTGCGGCGCAGCGCGATATCCAGCGCGACGATATCCTCCACTTCGTCGCCATGCACCGCGCGATAGCGCACCGCCGCGCCCGCCGCCGCGAAACGATGAAGAAACGCCTTGCTGCCTTCTTCGTCGGTGCATTCGAAAAAGCCGCCGCTCGCCACGCCGAAGAACGTGTTCAGGTAAGCACGCGTTTCGTCGACCATATCGGCCGACACCTTGAGCATCAAATGATGTTCGTAGCGCTGCCTGTAGTCCTTGAGCCGCGCGGGCAGATGGCCCGGAAAGAGCCGGCTCGCGGCCTGCGCCACGCGGTCGATGAAATGCGCGGGAAAGAACGGCAGCCGCTCGAAAAACGCATCGCAACGGCTCTTGAAGGCGAACAGCGCGGGCAGCCGCTGCGTGCCGAGATGCTGGATCAGCAGGAACATGTCCTTGCCGTAGCGCTCGGCAATATCGAAGGCGTCCCGATGCAGGTATTCGCCCGCGATCGGCAGCTTCGGGAACTTGCCGAGCATGTCGCGGCGCAGGTCAGTGAGTTCGGCCGTCTCGTTCGTGCCGATGTAGAACACCTTCGCGCCGCGCTCGATGGGAAACGTGTCGAGCCGCACCGCGAACACCATGACCTTGCCCGCCGAACCCGCCGCTTCGTGCAAACGAAGCGGGTCGGCGTTGTAGCGCGCAGGCGTGTGAGCGTCGATGTCGCGCACATGATCTGCGTAACGGTGGTCGGAAGCCGCGCCCGCGTCGTGGAGGATATCGGCTTCGGGCAGCTCGCCGCGATCGAGGCGGCCAAGCACCGTTTCCGGCGTCCCGCCCAGCCGGATGCCAAGATGATTCACGAGCGTCAGACGCCCCGCCGCGTCGACCTGTGCAAACACGGACATTTCCGTATAGGCCGGGCCGCGCCGCACGAGCGAGCCGCCCGAGTTGTTGCATACGCCGCCCACGACCGAAGCCCCCAGGCATGAGGAGCCGATGACCGAATGCGGCTCGCGCCCGAGCGGCTTGAGCGTCTGCTCCAGCTGATCGAGCGTCGAGCCCGGCAGGCAGACCACCTGCTTGCCGCCGTCGATCACATAGACCTTGCGCGTGCGCGTCATGCTCACTATCACGACGTCGCGGTCGTAGTCGTCGCCGTCGGGCGTGGAGCCGCCCGTCAGGCCTGTGTTCGAAGCCTGCGAGATGACGATCGCATTCGCGGCCACGCAAGCCTGCAGCACCCGCCACTGCTCGACGAGCGTGCCGGGCCGCACGACCGCCGCCACCCTGCCCTCGCCGAAGCGAAAGCCCTTGCGGTAGCGCCGCGTGGCTTCATCGCCGGTGAGCACATACTGGCGGCCGACGACGGCTCGCAACGACGCGACAAGCGGCTCGCGAGCGGCGCTCGGGTACGGGGTGGACATGCGAACGGCTCCTGCAGAAAACAATGATTGCGGAACGATAAAGCTAGAGATTTATTACGTCCAATATTGCGACCAAGCAAAATCAAGACGAAAAAGATATGGATAAGCCCTTGAAGCCGTGGAATCAGCCCTGCGGCGCATGCCGCGACGCATCGCGCACGATGCGCGCGAAGTTCTGGACCGTAGGTGCCTTTTCGCGCGGGCGGTACACGAGCGCAATGGTCGTGTGCAGCGGGCCACCCTTGAGATCGTGGTACGTCACGCCCTTGGCCTGGATCTGGCGCATCGAGGAAGGAATGAGCGTGACGCCAAAGCCCGCCGCCGCCATGTTGACCGTCGACGAAATCTGTGGCGACTCCATGCTGATCACGGGGTTGAAGCCCGCCGCGTGGCACGCGCTGATGATCGAGTCGTAGAGATCGGGGCCAATCGGGCGCGGAAAGAGGATCAGCGGATCGCCCGCGAGATCGCCCAGATCGATGCCGCGGCGGCGCGCGAGGCGATGGCGCGGCGGCAGCACGGCAAGGACGTCCTCTTCCACGAGCCCCTGCGTGGCGAGGCCGCGGCAATCGAGCGGCAGGCGCACAAAGGCGGCATCCACCTTCGCCTCGCCCACGCGTTCCAGCAGCACGGAACTGTTGCTCTCCTCGCATCCGATCACGACACCGGGATAAGCGCTGCGAAAGCGTTGCAGCACGGTTGCAACGAGCGGATGAAACACCGTGGAGCCCGCGAAGCCGAGCACGAGCCGCCCGCTCTCGCCACGCCCCGCGTTTTGCGCCTCCGCGAGCGCGAGATCCGCGTCGTCGATGAGCCGTTGCGCGCGCTCCCGAAAGAGCCGCCCGGCTTCGGTCAGCTCGACGCGCCGCGAATGGCGAATGAAGAGCCGCGTGCCGATTTCCTTTTCGAGCTTGAGAATCTGCTGGCTGAGCGGCGGCTGCGCAATGCCGAGAAAGGCCGCCGCCTCGCTGAAATGCAGATACTCCGCGACGGCGAGAAAGTAGCGTAGCTGGCGCAATTCCATATCTTTTTCGTCTTGATGCAACCGGTGGATTGTGAACCCGCTGTGCGTGCGCGTCCAATCCCAACGGCGGGACGCGGGCGCAACCGGTATGCATCGGGACGGCGCAGGCCAGGCAATCAGCCGAGACCCATACGCGTTTCGTCGACGAACTTCTCCGTGGCGTCGTCGATCCTGCGGCCCTTGCGGCCGGTGGGGCCGTGAATGTAGACGGTTTTCATATCGACCGGCGACGCCCCGCTCATGCCGGGAGGCGGCGTCATCTCGTAGTGGACTTCGCGCGCGTGGTCGGCCATCTGCAGGCGCGGATCGAACACCGAGTTGAAGCGCCACAGCATGCGCACGAAATTGGTCTGGCCGCGCAACAGCAGGTGCGTGGCCTGCCCCGCCGCGCCGCGCAGCGCGGTCCAGCCCATGTGCTTGCGATTGAGCACCTGCTGCGTGCGCACGAGTTCAGCGTAGAACTCGGGCAACGGGAGCTTCGTCGGCACGACGGCGTGCTGGATGTCATAGAGACGATAGTCGAGGCTCGTAAGGCGCCGCGCCTCGCGCTGCCAGTTCTCCGTGCCCGGATACGGGGTATTCACGCTGATATTGACGATCTCGGGAATCTCCAGGCACCACTGGCGAATCGTCTCGAAGCGTTCGCGGTCCCAGTCCGGATCGGCAATCAGATTGATCGCGACGGTCATTCCCAGCGAACGCGCGAACTCGAGCGCTTCGAAATTCCGGTCGAGGCTGATCCGTTTGCGAAACGCCTTGAGCCCCTCCTCGTCGATCGCCTCCAGACCGAGGAACATGTACTTCAGGCCAATGGACTGCCAGAGGCGGAACACGTCCTTGTTGCGCAGAAGCACGTCGCCACGCGTTTCCAGGTAGTAGCGCTTGTGGATGCCGCGCCGCTTGATCGCCTCGCCGATCGCCATGCCGTGTTCGGCGTGCACGAACGCCACATCGTCGACGATGAACACGCCCGGCTCGCGCAGCGCCGCCAGTTCGTCCACGACGACTTCGGGGCTGCGCGTGCGGTAGCTGCGTCCGTAAAACGTCCATGCGCTGCAGAACGTGCAGTCCCACGGGCAGCCGCGCGCGAATTCGATGGAGGCGCAAGGATCGAGCGTGCCGATGAAATATTTGCGGCGATGGCGCAGCAGGTCGCGCGCGGGCCGCACAGGATCGAGATTCTCGACGAAGCGTGGCGGCGGCCCCGATCCGTGGCTCGTCACGACGCCGGGCACCGCGAGCAGATCGGCGCCGCGCGACACCGCTTCGAGCAGTTCGTTCACCGAAGCTTCGCCCTCGCCGCGCAACACGCAATCGATCGCGCCTTCGGCATGACGCAGCAAGTCGTGTGCCGTGAACGACACACTGTGTCCCCCCACGAAGACGAAACACGACGCAAGCGCGGCCTTTACGGCCTTCGCGAGGTCGACGATCTCGGGAATGTTGGCCAGATAGTTGCCCGAAAAGCAGAGCGCCTCGGGCTGCCAGTCGCGCACCATGCGCATGAGGTCGCGGTGCGTCTGGACCTGCAGATCGAGCAGGCGCACGTCGTGGCCCGCCTCGCGCGCCGTGCCGGCCACGGATTCGAGACCCAGCGGCTCGAGCCGCAGGAACACGCGCGTGTACATCAGTCCGCCCGGATGGACAGCAAGCAATTTCATGAAGCCTCCTTGCGAAGGGCCGCCGCTTCGCGAGAGTCTACGCGCGTTGGCGGATCGCTGCCCCGCGGCGTATCTCGCGCAAAAAACGACGCTCAGAAACTGCCGAACAGCGACCCGAGCACGATCACCACGGCGAGCGCGATGAGCGCGCCGACGATGCTCACCACCACGAGATCGCGGTAGCTCTCGCGATGCGTCGAGCCGCACACGGCCAGCAGCGTGACGACAGCGCCGTTGTGCGGCAGGCTGTCGAGCGTGCCCGACGACATCACGGCGACGCGGTGCAGCAACGCGGGATCGATGCCATGCTGGGCGGCGAGCTGCATGTAGGTGCCGCCGAGCGCGTCGAGCGCGATGGTCAACCCGCCCGACGCCGAGCCCGTGAGCCCGGAGAGCAGGTTCGTGGCCACGGCGAGCGAGACGAGCGGTCCGCCGCCGATGCCGAGCACCCAGTCGCGCACGGCGCCGAACGCGGGCAATGCGGCGATCACGGCACCGTAGCCCACGAGGCTGCCCACGCTCAGCACCGGCAACACCGACGCGTTGGCGCCCGCGTCGACGCTTTCGCGCAGCGCACCGAGCCGCCCGCGATTGAGCGCCACCAGCACGACAATGCCGAGCGCAAGCGCAACCGAAACTCCCCACACGCCCGCAACCGCCGAAAGCGTGGTCGAGCCCCAGCGCGGCTCGGCGAGGTATGAGGCGTCGATGCGCGGGAACACCACGACGTTCATCACGAAGTTCATCCCCACGACGACCACGAGCGGCGCGAGCGCGACGAAGGGCGACGGCGGCCCCGCATGGTCCGAGGCCGCCGCGCCGTTGCCGATCTCGGCCGGATCGAAGGCCTGCGCGAGGCTCGCGCGCTCGCGCACGAGCGGGGACTTGCCGCGCGCCTCGTCATCGGCGCCGCCGTTGTCAGGCTCGACAAAGCCCTCGCCGTTGCGCCGCGCCGCCGCCGCCGCGCGCCCGAGCCACCAGAGGCCGAAGGCCGCCATCACGAGGCTTGCGATCACGCCAAGGCCCGGCGCCGCGAACGGCGTCGTGCCAAAGAACGGCATGGGAATGGCGTTTTGCAGCGCGGGCGTGCCGGGCAGCGCCGACATCGTGAAGGTCGCCGTGCCGAGCATGATTGCAGCGGGCATCAGGCGGCGCGGGATATCGGCGGAGCGAAACAGCGCCTGCGCCATGGGGGCCAGCACGAAGAACGCGACGAACAGGCTCACGCCGCCATAGGTGACGAGCGCACCGCCCAACACCACAGCCACGAGTGCGTGGCGCGTGCCGAGCTTGTCGATCATGAGGCGCGCCACGGCATCCACCGAGCCGCTATCTTCCATCAGCTTGCCGAACAGCGAGCCGAGCAGGAAGAGCGGAAAGAACTGGGCAAGAAATCGGCCCGTGCTCGACATGAATGTTTGCGTCCAATGCGCGAGCACCGGCTCGCCGGAAATGAGCGCGGCCAGCATGGCGCACAGCGGCGCGAGCAGCAGCACGCTCCAGCCGCGATACGCGAGCCAGACCAGCAGCGCGAGACTGGCGAGCATGCCCCCGAGGCCGACAACGATCGTGCCCGCGCTCATCGCAGTACCCCTTCGAGCAGCGCTTCGAAATTGAACGTGGACGCCTCGCCGAGTTGCGCACCGTGCTGCGCGAGGAACGCATCGGCGGCGCGGCGGCCTTCGTCGCGCAGCATCGTGATGAACGACCACTCGGCGTTGAGCTTCGACGACGAGCCCAGTGCGACGAGCTTCGCGCTATGCACGCGGTGCAGGCGCATATGCGCCCAGCGGCGGCCCTCCTCGCTGCCTGCGTCGGCAACCTGGTGCAGCAGCGCCATCATGCGCAGCTCCTTGATCAGCGGCGAGTTGAACGCGATCTCGTTCACGCGGTTGATGATGTCGCGCGCCGAGCGCGGCGTGCCCGCGCGTTCCACGGGGTTCACCTGCACGAGAATCGTGTCGACCGAATCGGTCTCGCGAATCAGCGGCGTAATCGTGGGATTGCCCGCGTAACCACCGTCCCAGTAGGCTTCGCCGTCTATCTCGACGGCCTGAAACAGCGTGGGCAGGCAGGCCGAGGCGAGCAGCGCGTCGGGCGTGACGTCGGCATTGCGGAACACGCGTGCCTGGCCGTTGGAAACGCGCGTGGCCGTGACGAAGAGCTTGATGCGCGAGCGGCGCAACGCGTCGAAGTCGATGGTGTCGGCGAGGATCGTGCGCAACGGGTTCACGCGCCCCGGATTCAGGTCGTACGGGGAGACGACGCGCGCCATCATGTCGAGCGCGACGAACACGGGCGAATGATCGAGCGACCAGCGCCCGAGCAGGATGTCGACGGGGCCGCGCCGGAACGGGCTGAAGCGCGCGGCGTCGGCCACGCGGCGCCAGAAGCGCTCGAGCGCCTCGCGCGCGCCGGCCGCGCCGCTGAGCGCGTGGCCGCTCGCGAGCACGGCGGCGTTCATCGCGCCCGCCGAGGTGCCCGAAATGCCTTCGATCTGCAGCCACGGTTCTTCGAGCAGGCGGTCCAGCACGCCCCACGTGTATGCGCCATGGGAGCCGCCGCCTTGCAGCGCGAGATCGACGAGCAAGGGCTCCGTGCGGGTCGTGCGGGTTGACGTCTCGGCTTCGGCAGGCATTGCGGCTCCGTTCCAGACAGACCACGGGCGAGATTACAGGAAAACCGTAAATAGCCGCACGAGAATGACGCGGCGCGCAATGGGGTTCGAGCGTGGGTTCGAGCGGGCCGGAATCGCGCTGGAATCGCGCGGCGGCCGGCACGCAGCGGGCCTCGCAGCGGCGCGCCAGGGCGTTTGGTAGACTGGATCTCCCCACACCTTCCCGCCTTGCCGTGTCGAACGTTCATCCGCTGCGGGGGCCGCTTTCGCTCTCGGGCCCGCTGCCCGCGCTGCTCGCCGAAATCCGCGCCTGCCATGCCTGCGCCGACGCGCTGCCGCTCGGGCCGCGCCCCGTGCTTCAGGCGAGCGATACAGCAAGCCTGCTGATCGTCGGCCAGGCGCCGGGCGCAAAGGTCCACGCCTCGGGCATGCCGTGGGACGATGCAAGCGGCAAACGCCTGCGCGCGTGGCTCGGCATCGACAACGAAACGTTCTACGACGCCGCCCAGGTCGCGCTCGTGCCGATGGGCTTTTGCTACCCTGGCCGCGGCGGCGGCGGAGACAACCCGCCGCGCCCGGAATGCGCCCCGCTGTGGCACGCGCGGCTCGTCAAGCAGTTGCGCGGCGTGCGCCTGACCCTGCTCGTCGGCCAGTATGCCCAGCGGTATTTTCTGGGCAGCGAGCGCCGTGGCTCGCTCACCGAAACGGTGGCGGCCTGGCGCGACTACGCACCCAATTTCGTGCCGCTGCCGCATCCGTCGCCACGCAATCAGGCATGGTTCAAGCGCCACCCGTGGTTCGAACTCGACGTCCTGCCCGCGCTGCAGGCGCGCGTGCAGGTGTTGCTGGCACCCGGGGACCGCCACGCGCAAACCCCTCAAAAGGAGCCGACGATGACGAAACCGGCAATCGATATCCAGCGAGTCTACGAACCGCTGCCCGAAAACGGACGCCACTGCTATCTGGTCGACCGGCTGTGGCCGCGCGGGCTGAGCAAGGAAAAGCTCGCGAACGTGCAATGGCTGAAGGAGGTAGCGCCGAGCACCGAACTGCGCCAATGGTTCCACAAGGACCCGGAACAGTGGAGCGAATTCAGGAAACGCTATCTGGCCGAGCTGAACGCCAATCCCGATGCCTGGCGGCCGCTCGCCGAAGCGGCCGGCAACGGGCACATCACGCTGCTCTATGGCTCCCACGACACGGAGCGCAATCACGCGATCGTGCTGCGCGACTATCTGGCAAAGCACGTGGAGCACCAATGAGTGGACGGCGCCCGGGCGCCGCCCGTTTCACGCTCAGAAGAGATACATCCCCGCGACGAATACCACGCCCGAAAACAGCAACGTGGTCACGCAGTAACCCATGATGTCGCGCACACCGAGGCCGGCGATCGCGAGCGCGGGCAGCGCCCAGAACGGCTGCGCCATGTTGGTCCACGCCTCGCCGTAAGCGATCGCCATCGCCGACTTGCCGAGGTCCGCGCCGAGCGCCTGCGCCGCCGGCATCACGAACGGCCCCTGCACGACCCAGTGGCCGCCGCCCGAAGGCACCGCGAAGTTGATCAACGCCGAGCTGAGAAACACGAGCAGCGGAAACGTGTGCACGTTCGCGATATCGACGAACCACTTCGTGATGACGCCCGCCAGACCCGAGTGGTCCATGAGCGCCTGAATGCCCGCGTAGAAGGGGAACTGGATCATGATGCCCGAGGCGCCCTTCGCGGCGCCGGCCACGGCGCGCGCGTAGGCCATGGGCGTTTTGTGCAGCACGAGGCCCGCCGCGAGGAACACGAGGTTCACCGTGTCGATGTCGAGCGCGAAGCCCTTCGTGTGAAAGCGCAAGCCGAGGAACACGAAACACAGCGCAGCCACCAGCAGCGAGAGTACGCGGCTTTCCTCGATGCGCTCGGCGAAGGTCGCGTCCGGACCGAGCTTGCGCTCGACGCCCGGCGGATCTTCGAGCAGCGCGGGGTCGACCGAGACGACATCTTCGGGCTTCGGCATCATGAGACGCACGAGTATCGGCAGCAGCACGATCAGTCCGATCGTGATGAACGCGTTATAGCCCGTGAAAATGGTCTGCGAGACCGGGATCAGGCCGACGGCCTTTTCCATGGGGTTGCCCTTCGTGGCCGCGACGAGCGGCACCGAGCCGGAAAGGCCGCCGTGCCATGTGAGAAAGCCCATGTACGCGGCGGCAACGAGCAGCCGGTAATCCGCGCCGCGCACCCGCCGCGCCACTTCGCGAGAGAACATCGCGCCGAGCACGAGGCCGAAGCCCCAGTTGATCGCGCAGGCGATCGCGCCCACGAACGCAACCAGCATCACGCCCTGGCCCGGCGTGCGCGCGCAACTCGCCAGCGCGACCAGCATGCGCCTGACCGGGCCGGAGCTGGCGAGAGCGTGGCCGGTCACGAGAATCAGGACCATCTGCATCGCGAACGCGAGCAGGTTCCAGAAGCCCGAGCCCCACATCATGACGAGCGCTTCGGGCGGCTGCGGCGTGAGCGCGAACGCCAGCACGAAGGTCACGACGGTGAGGAGAACGGCAAAGATGAGCGGGTCCGGCAAGATCCGATGCACGACGCCGGTAAAGAAATGGGAAATACGCTGAATCACGGTGGTCTGCTCCTCGTCTGCTGATACGGAATCGGCCGCGTGTTTTCTTGTTTGCGAACCGAGGCCGCGATTCTTGCACAGCGCGGCACAATGCGTGCGCCCCGCCGGCAAATTGCCGTATGCGCGCCGAACCCACGCTGAACGCCGCGCCTGACCGGCGATTGCGCCCGAACGAAATACGCCGTTACCTGCTTCTACGCGCCTTAAAAGTCTTATCTGCTACCGTTACGGTTGCGATCTCAACAAATGTCCGGGTAGTTCCACTCCGCGGGAGGCATCAATGCGCAAGCCGTTTCTCGGTGTCGTGTTCGCCGCGCTAGCCGGCATATTCGTGGCTTCGCCGCCCGCGCACGCCCAGTCGCAGGCCTTCACGAATCAGACCGTCTATATCTACGCGGGACCCGCAGCCGATTTTCCTGTCGTCGCCCAGATCCCGGGTGGCGTGGCAGTGACGGTATGGGGCTGCGTCGCCGGCTTCAGCTGGTGCGACATCGGCTTTCCTGGCCTGCGAGGCTGGGTCTACGGCACCTTCATCAGCTATCCGTGGCAAGGACAGCGTGTGCCGGTAATGAGCTATGGCCCACGCATCGGTCTGCCCATCGTCCCGTTCTCGCTCGGTGCGTACTGGGGCCTTCACTACCGCGACCGGCCGTGGTACGCCAATCAATCGCGCTGGGCGCATCATCCAGGGCCGCGCCCCGTGCCGCCGCCACCCGTGCGGCCGCGTCCGCCCGTCGGTCGTCCGCCGGGCGGCACACGGCCGCCTGACCAGGGCGGCGGGCATCGTCCGCCCCACAACAACGCGCGGCCGCCCGGACACGGGAACGCACGGCCTCCGGGACAAGGACATGCCCGGCCGCCTGGCCAAGGCGGCGGCGGGCGACCGTCCAGTGGCGGGAATAATCGACCACAGGGAGGCGGTGGCCCGGGCGGCGGCAGTGGCCCCGGTGGTGGCGGCCCCGGTGGCGGTGGCCCTGGCGGTGGCCGTCCGCCTCAGGGTAGCTAACGTCGCGACTCGCGCGCGGACAAGTCGCGCCAGGTAACGGCATGCCCGCGCTCGCTACCTCACCGTCGCTCAGAACCGATAGCCGATACCACCCAGGATCACGTCCGTATCGCGGCTATAGCGCGTGACCACGCGGTTCCACGCGACACGTGCAGCCCAGTGCTGCGTCAGGCGCCATGAAGCCGAGACGGAGATGAGCCCAGAGAGAATTCCGTCGCCGGTATCACGCTCGTCGGGATGCTCGCCGTGATGGATCGCCGCGTAGAGGCCCGCGCCAAACCCGAGCGTGAGGTGCTCGTCGAAGAACGCGCGCGTGAGCCAGAGCTGCGCCGTCGCGCCATCGCGCCGCGCCGAGATGCCATTGCCCTCGTGCAGATACCCCACCGTAGCGTCGAGAAAGGAATTGATGCCGCGCCGGTACTCGACTGCCTCAGCCGCGGATGTCTGCGATTCGAGGCTGTTGAGGATCGTTTCGCCCGCCATCAGCGTAATCTCGTTGTTCGTGACCTTCCGGGTGCGCGGCAATGCGAAGTCGCGCGGGCCTGGCGTGTCGGGCGCGTCGAGCTGATAGCCCACGCCCAGCATGAGCGACGTCGTCGACGGCCCGCGCGACACCTGCACGCGGTTGAGCTGCAGGTTCGCCGTCCAGCGACGTGTGGAGTACCACGTGGCGCGGGCACTGTAGAGCACGCCCCAGCCGTGCGTATTGGACCAGCCCTGGCCCTGTGACGCGGCCTCGGTATCGAAATAGCGATACGGCCCGGCACCCAGCGCGAACACGAAGCGGCGCTGCGCGAGCGGCAAACGCGCCCACGCCTGGATCGCCTGACCGTCGCGGTGATGATCCGGAATATGGCCTTCGTTCAACCACGCAATGCTGCCGGCAAAATACTGGCCGAAACCCTCCGTGTAATCCATTTGCCACGAATAGGTATGATCGGCGCCGCTTTTGAGCGGCCCCGCGTAGAGCGTGAATTCCTGCGCGCGAACCAACCCCGCGGTCAACGCGAGCGCACTGCCGACAACACCGGCTGCGGCTAGCGACGTGATGTTTTTCATTGCGTGCGTTGGCCTGGCGATTGGGGTGACGCGAGTCGCCGCAAGGAAAATGTATGCAAAGGAACGCGGAGCATACCGCGCCGTGACATTTTTTGTGTGACCCCACTCTTTCAATTAATTACGACATGACACAGCACAAATTTCCGATCTTTATTTCGCCATCCTAATTACGAGATAAAAAAAACGCCGCACAAAAAGTGCGGCGTTTTCCTACAGCCAGCTTCGCAATCGGCGCAATATCAGCGCACGTGGTGGCAGACGCGCTGAGCGTGGTGGTGAACGTGCTCGATGTGGCACACCTCGTGGTGATACGGCTGGGCGACAGCAGCGAGCGGCGCGAAAAGCGCGGCGCAGGAAATCAGGGCGAACAGGCGGACAACGGGCTTGACGACGGCGTTCATGACTAGGCTCTTGCGTGTGAAAAACAGCGTGGATGGAAGCAAAAGCCAGCACTGTATCGCAGAGTGTTCCGTGGCGTATTACACGGATGTAACGGAGGTAGCGCCCGATGAAACGCACTTGACACGCCCTGCTGCACAAGACCGGGTCGCGGCGGCCACTCAAATAGCGGGCTCGCCCCCCTCTTCGTGCGTGAGACGGCGCAGCAGTTCGCGACCTCGGGTAGTGAGGCGCAGCGTGGGGTCGCCGCCCGCCTCGTCCATTTCGACGAGACGGTAGTGCTGAAGCGCCAGGAAATCGGAATCGAGCATCTGAATCGGCGCGTCTGTATCACGGATCAGCAGCAATGTCGCTAGTTCGTGGTGGCTGAGCATCAGGTCTCTCCAGTTGTTGGCCGGAGTCGAGGCGCAAGCGCCGATTCCAGCCACATGCCCGAAAAGCAATCGACCGAAGGGCCGCGGGCTTGAGTCAACCCAGCATAGCGAGTCAATCGTACAGTTTCGCTACAGTCGTGTTTCCCTGTGTTACGTGCGACGTCCGAAGCAGAAAAAGCGGCGTGCAACTGCACGATATGCCGTTTGCGCGCCGCTCGCTCAACCCCTCTTCAGCCTTGGTTGATTTCGAGGCGCTTACTCGCGCCTGCAGCCCGCCTTCATGGGCTGAACGTTTTTCGTGTCCACGCAACGGCGATGTTGGGTCGGATTCCTGAATTCCATGCCAGTTGCTGCAGAGCATGACGCCTCTGCCGCCGACGGCGGAGAATTGCCTGCAGCGAAGCGCGCCGCTCGCGCGGCGCGGTCGCTGCCGCTTGCCGTTCCAACATGAAGGCGCCTCGCGCGTTTGCAAAGCCCTTTTTCCCGCGTGTGAAATTTTTGTGTCGCAGCGCGGCGGGTCATTGCATATGCATGCCGCCGTTGATCGCGATATCGGCGCCGGTGATGAACGCCGCGTCGTCCGAGCAGAGGAACGCCACCAGCGCCGCGACCTCGTTCGGCTGGCCGAGACGGCCTACCGGAATCTGCGGGAGGATGCGCGCATCCAGCACGTCTTTCGGCACGGCTTCCACCATTTGCGTGGCGAGGTAGCCCGGCGACACGGTGTTCACCGTCACGCCTTTCTTCGCCACTTCCAGTGCGAGCGCCTTCGTGAAGCCATGCATGCCCGCTTTCGCCGCCGAATAGTTGGTCTGGCCGAAAGCGCCGCGCGAGCCGTTGACCGACCCGATATTGATGATGCGCCCGAAGCCGCGCTCAATCATGCCGGGCAAAAACGGCTTCGTCACGTTAAAGAGCGCGTCGAGATCGGTGCGCAGCACGGAATCCCAGTCGGCTTTCGACATCTTCACGAAACTGCGGTCGCACGTAATGCCGGCATTGTTGACGAGCACGTCAACCCGGCCTAGATCGTCGAGCGCCTGCTGCGCCGCACGCTCGCAGGCCTCGCAGTCGGCGACGTTCATCTGGTGACAGCCGAAGTCGCGGCCCGCCGCGCGTTCGGCGGCAAGCCAGGCATCGGCGCGCGTGTTCGCCGCCGAGCACGAGACAGCGACGGTCATGCCCGCGTCGTGCAGGCGCCGGCTGATCGCCTCACCTAGCCCGCCCATGCCGCCCGTGACGAAGGCAACGCGCTTAGTGGCCATGCTGGCCTCCGCCCGCGCTCGCACCCTGCGCGCGGGCTGCGCCCGCCGCCTTGCCCGGATGAGCGGCACCATTGGCGGCGCCGCTCATCGCACGTTCGAAGGCGTCCATCCACTCGCGCATCGGCAGCGCGCCAGGCGCCCTGGACGCACTGGCTTGCGCGCCCGCGCAGGCCTCTTGCCACTGCTGCGTGAAGTCGCGCGCACTGTCGGACCAGGTACTCGCGCCCTGGACCGCCGCCGCGACACCCTCTTGCCAGAGTGTGGTGCTCGCACCGAGATAATCGCGCCAGACCGACTGCGTGGCGACCGCGAAGTCGGTCCAGTCGCGCGCGGTGCGCAGCGATTCGAGCAGGCCTTCGACGGCTTCGCGGTCACGCGCGATGCGGCGCTGCTCCAGCTTCAACAACTGCTCGCGCCATTGCTGCTGCCCGACGAGCAGGCGCAGCGCGGCCGACGTGTTGGCACGGTACGTGTCGAATGCGGCGCCCACCGCGTTGCCGGGCGAGGCGGCATCGAATGAGGGACGGGAAGCGGTTGCCATGGTCAAATCTCCTCCTTATGTAGCTTTCGCCCGGCGCGGCCGGATACGTTTGCTGCCAAAAGAGACCGCGGTGGACCGCGAAGGGACGCGGGCTGCGGCGAGCGAAATGAGAGCGCTTCTCGCGCGACGATGGAGAACGGAATGCTTCGGAGTGCCGTGTGTTCGCAAGACAACCGGCCCAAGCCAACATCATAGGCAGGAAGACCGCCTCCCGCGTGACGAATGGGCGATTTTGTCGCTTGATCGGCGTCACATTTCGAGATAGTTGATGCGCAGCGAGTCAAAACCAGGCCTGCTATTGCGGGTATTTCTCGACGTGTGGCAAGGGCGGGAACGCGGGCCGGCCGATCGCGCCCTCGCCGCTGACCGGCCGGTGGAACCGGGGTGCCCCGGTCAGGCGGCCGGCGTCTCTTCGTCGCGCACCAGCATCACCGGCCGGTCCGCCATGCGCAGGAACGATTCGGCCACGCTGCCGAGCAACATGCGCTTCACGCCCGACAAGCCACGCGTGCCCATCACGACGAGGTCCGCGCCGTCCTCGGCGGCGATGCGCGAGATCACCGCGGCAATCTCCTCGCCGCTCGCATCCGCTGCGCGCGTGGAGCCCGGCACCTGCGCCTGGGCGAACACGAGTTTCGCCTCTTCGAGCGCCGCCGTGGCCGCGTCGTTTTCCGCCGAGTGGCGCGCCTGCTCCTCGGCGAAGCCCGAACTCACGTCCACGAGCCGCGCGGGATGCCGCACGACACACAGCGCCTGAACGGCACCGCCCGTCGCCTTCGCGATTTTCACGCCCTCCTCGAGCGCGCGCCGGCCGCTGCGGCTGCCATCGACCGCTACCAGAATCTGCTTGTACATCATGGACCTCCCGGGCGTTGCCCATGTTGCGCGGCATGATCGCCGCGCGCGTGCCGGGCAAGCGCAGCGCGCGGCGGGCAGCCGGCTGTTGCCGGGCGCGCACCGGCTCCCGGCGCGCGCTATCTACATAAAGATCGTTGTAGCGCATTTGGGTACGGATGCGTGCCTTTGCCATTGCGACCCGTTGTCTCCCCCGCGCCCGCGGCGTGATCCACCTGACCCGTTCAGCGCATCGTCAACACCGCCGCCCCCGTGAGCCGTCCCTCGCGCAAATCGGCCAACGCCTCGTTCGCACGCGCGAGCGGGTACGGCGTGGTCTCGATTTCGAGCTTGTGCCGCGCGGCAATCGCCATGAAGGTCGCGCCGTCTTCGCGCGTGAGATTCGCCACGGAGACGATGCGCCGCTCCTCCCACAGCCATGCGTAAGGAAACGAAGGAATGTCGCTCATATGGATGCCGCCGCACACGACCGTGCCCCCCTTCGCCAGCGCCCGCAGCGCCGCCGGCACGAGCGCACCGACCGGCGCGAACAGCAGGGCCGCGTCGAGCTCCTCCGGCGCGCGCTCGTCGCTGCCGCCGGCCCACGCTGCACCGAGGCGCCGCGCGAACTGCTGCGCCGCGGCATCACCCGGGCGCGTGAAGGCATAGACCGTACGCCCCTGGTGGCGAGCGACCTGCGCAACGATATGCGCCGCCGCGCCGAAACCGTAGATGCCGATGCGTCGTGCATCGCCCGCCATCACGAGCGATCGATAGCCGATGAGTCCCGCGCAGAGGAGCGGCGCGGCCTCGACGTCGCTGTACTGGCGCGGCAGATGGAAGCAGTAGCGGGCGTCGGCGACGGTGCGCGTGGCATAGCCGCCGTCGATCGTGTAGCCGGTGAAGCCGGGTGCGTCGCAGAGGTTCTCGCGCCCGTCGGCGCAGAAACGGCAATGGCCGCAGGTATGGCCGAGCCACGGCACGCCCACGCGGTCGCCGGGCGTGAAACCCGTCACGCCCGCCCCGAGCGCGGCGACCGTGCCGACGATCTCGTGGCCGGGAATGACCGGCCTTTTCGGGCGATCGAGATCGCCGTCCACGACGTGCAGGTCGGTGCGGCACACGCCGCACGCGCGCACATCGATCAGCAGTTCGCCCGCGCCCGGCGCCGGATCGGGCAGATCGGCTTCGCGCAGCCGCGGATTCTCGCCATCGAACAGCATTGCCCGCATCGCCATCCTCCTCGCCAGAACGCGGCTGACGCGCCGCATCGATCACCATAAAGCCATGTTACGCAATCGGGACGCCCGCTGCCGTGCATTGCGCGCTGCGGCGCAGCGCGCACGGCCAGATGTGACTCACGGCCGCGGGACATCCACGCGTGGCGCATCGTGCGATCGTGGCACCATAAGACGAAACCCACAGGACCACGAGGGCTGCCGCCCGGCCGCGCGCGCGGAGTACGTCCGCCGTGCGGGCCGCTCGCTTGCGCCACGCGCGCCGCCGCGCCGCGCACGCAGTCCGCCTCGGTCCACCTTCCGCCGCTGCGCAACCGGAGCCCCGCATGAACGCTGCCGACACCCCTGCCTACCCGCCGCTCTCCGACGACTTGCTGCGCCGCATGGACGCCTGGTGGCGCGCGGCCAACTATCTCTCGGTCGGCCAGATTTATCTGCTCGCCAATCCGCTATTGCGCGAACCGCTGCAACTCGCACACGTGAAGCCGCGCCTGCTCGGCCACTGGGGCACCACGCCGGGCCTGAACTTCCTCTATACGCACCTGAACCGCGTCATCAACGCACGCGATCTCGACGTGCTGTTTCTCGCGGGGCCGGGCCACGGCGGGCCGGCCGTCGTCGCGAACACCTGGCTGGAAGGCACCTACAGCGAGACCTGGCCGAACGTGCCGCTGGACGTCGAGGGCATGGCCGCGCTCTTCAAGCAGTTCAGCTTTCCGGGCGGCATCCCGAGCCACGTCGCGCCGCAAACGCCGGGGTCCATCCACGAGGGCGGCGAACTCGGCTACGCGCTCTCGCATGCCTACGGCGCGGTGTTCGACAACCCGGATCTGATCGTCGCCTGCGTGGTGGGCGACGGCGAAGCCGAAACGGGCCCGCTCGCCACCGCCTGGCACTCGAACAAGTTCCTCAATCCCGCCACCGACGGCGCGGTGCTGCCCATTCTCCATCTGAACGGCTACAAGATCGCGGGGCCGACCGTGCTTGCGCGTATCGGCGACGACGAGCTCGCCTCGCTCATGAAGGGCTATGGCCACGAACCGATCTTCGTGGAGGCCGAGGAACCGGACGTGGCGCATCGCCTGATGGCCGCCGCGTTCGACACGGCGTTCGACGACATTGCGCGCATCCAGAAGACTGCGCGCGAACTCGCGGACGAACACGGCAGCCTGCCGCCCGGCTATGTGCGCCCGCGCTGGCCGATGATCGTCCTGCGCACACCCAAGGGCTGGACCGGCCCGAAGACCGTGGATGGCCAGAAAACCGAAGGCTCGTGGCGCTCGCACCAGGTGCCGCTCGCCAACATCTCGAAGCCCGGGCATCTCGCACTGCTGGAAACCTGGATGCGCAGTTACAAGCCCGAGGAACTCTTCGACGCACAAGGCCGCCTCGTGCCCGACATCGCCGCGCTCGCGCCGCAAGGCGAAAAGCGCATGAGCGCGAACCCGCGCTCGAACGGCGGCGGCCGTGTGCGCGAGCTGCGCGTGCCGCCCTTCGAGCACCACGCCGTGGATGTGCCCGCACCCGGCCAGGTGGACGCCGAAGCCACGCGCGTGATGGGCGCGTTCCTGCGCGAAGTGATGCGTGTGAACGACGCCACGCGCAACTTCCGCATCTTCGGGCCCGACGAAACCGCGTCGAACCGCTGGAGCGACGTATTCGACGTGACGTCGCGCACGTGGCTCGCGGAGGTCGCGCCCGACGACATCCAGCTCGCCACCAACGGCCGCGTGATGGAAATCCTCTCCGAGCACACCTGCCAGGGCTGGCTGGAAGGCTATCTGCTCACGGGCCGCCACGGTTTCATGTCGTGCTACGAGGCGTTCATCCACATCATCGATTCGATGTTCAACCAGCACGCGAAGTGGCTGAAGGTGATCCGCGAGATTGCGTGGCGGCGGCCGCTTCCGTCGCTCAACTATCTGCTCACCTCGCACGTGTGGCGCCAGGACCATAACGGCTTCAGCCATCAGGACCCGGGCTTCATCGACTATGCCGTGAACAAGAAGTCGGACACCGTGCGCGTGTATCTACCGCCCGACGCCAACACGCTGCTCGCCGTGACCGACCACGTGCTGCGCACCTGGAACCGCATCAACATCATCGTGGCAGGCAAGCAGCCGCAGGCGCAGTGGCTCGACATGGACGCGGCCATTCGCCACTGCGCGGACGGTATCGGCATCTGGCAATGGGCGAGCAACGATGACGGCGGCGAGCCCGACGTGGTCATGGCCTGCGCCGGCGACGTCCCGACCATGGAGACGCTAGCCGCCGTGGACCTGCTGCGCACCTGCCTGCCCGACCTGAAGGTCCGCGTGGTGAACGTGGTAGACCTGATGACGCTCGAACCCGCCGACCGCCATCCGCATGGCCTGCCGGACGCGGACTTCAACGCGCTCTTCACGACCGACAAGCCCGTCATCTTCGCGCACCACAGCTATCCTTCGCTGATCCACCGGCTCACGTACCGGCGCGCCAATCACGCGAACATTCACGTGCACGGCTTCATCGAGGAAGGCACGACGACCACGCCGTTCGACATGACGGTGCTCAACCGGCTCGATCGCTACCACCTGTGCGAAGCCGTGATCGACCGCGTGGGCGGACTCGCGCAGCGCGCGGCGCACCTGCGCCAGACACTGCACGACAAGCTGGCCGCGCACCGCCGCTACGTGGACGAGTACGGCGACGACATGCCCGAAATCCGTAACTGGCGCTGGCCGGCGGCGCGCGCCGCACAGGGTCCCGGCGAAACGGCCTAGCCGCGCCTTGTGCCGCTCATGCCGAAGCCGGCTTCGCGCGCCCGAACACGCGCGCGAACGCGGTGACGAACGCGTCGAGCCGGTTCGATTCGAGACAGTCGATGCCGGCCGCGCCTACCCGGCCGTTTCCGCCGGGGAACGCGCGGCAGAGTTCGTCCGCGCCGCGTGGTTCGGTGAGCGGCGCGCGCACGCTCACCGCGTAGTTGCCGTCCGCGTTCACGCTCAGCACCGCGTGCGCGCACGAGGGTTCCTCGTTCGCGAGCACGTTGGCGAACACGCCGCGCACACGGCGCGCCCACGGCTCGTCGGGCAACACGCAAACGCTGCCGTACTGGAGCGCGACGAGCGGCGCGATGGCCTGGGCCAGTTCGAGATCGCCGTGACGGCAACGGGCGAGCTGCCCGACGATGGGCTCCGACGCAATGAAATCGAACGGGTCGGCATAAGGCTTCATCGCCGCATACAGATCGAGCGGCGCAATCATGAGATCTTCGACGCAGTCGCCGTAAGCGTTGTAGTTGATCGACTCGCCAAGCTCGCGCAGCTGTCCGGCCTGCACGGTGTCGAGCCCGGCCTGCTGTGCGAGCGCCTGCGCCGTGCTGGGCAGATTGTCGCCCCAGGCCGCCGCAATCGCCCACGGCCGGTGGCGGCCGGCGAGATGCCGGTCGACGAGCACGCTCGTGCAGACCTGCGCCGTCGTGTCGATGTGCGCGACGAGATTCCTGTTCACAGGCAAGTCGCCCGCGTGGTGATGGTCGAAATACTCGATCGCGACGTCCTTCGCGAGCAGCGCGGTGAGCGCCTTGCGATTCACGTCGAACGAAATGTCGAGCACCGTGAGCGAGTCGCCCGGCTGGGCGCTCACGCGCTCGACGAGTGCGATGTCGCGCTTCGCGCCGGTGATGAGCGTCGCCTCGCGCGGCCTTGCAAGCCGCAGTTGATGCAGCGCGCAGATGCCGTCTGCGTCGCCGTTGAATACGTCGAAATGCGCCATGTCTCCGAGATTCCGTTGGGTTGAACATGACAGTATCGCGCAGCCCCGGTGGATTGCACAAAACGTGCAATCCACCGAGGTCCATGCGGGCCGTCTCGATCGCGGCCTTGACATGCCGCACAACGGTCTTCCCGCGCTGGCTCGCGCTATGCTGGTTTCGATGCGCATCCCCCGTAGTCCTCCATTCCCACGATAGCCATGCCGATGTCCGAAACGCCGACCTCACGCCATGTCCTCAACCGTCAGCGCGCGGCGCGCCGCCACAGCCGCCTCGTGGACGCCGCCCTCTCGCGCGCCTGCACTTACGCGCACCCGGCCGGGCACATCGTGCGCATCGAAACCCATATTTCCGTGGTATTTCTCGCCGGGCGGTACGCGTACAAGATCATGAAGCCCGTCGATTTCGGCTTCGTCAATTTTGTGCGGCTCGATGCCCGACGCCGCTGCTGCGAAGCCGAGATTCGCCTGAATGCGCCCTTCGCGGGACCGATTTATCGCGACACTGGTGAGCTATTTTTGGACGGTCGGCGCTGCAGGCTCAGGTTCAGGCGCGGCGTGCGCGGCAACGCAAGCGTCATCGACTACGCGGTTCGCATGCGCCGCTTCGATCAGCGTCTGCTGTTTTCGAACCTGCTCGCGCACGGCGAACTGAGCACGGCCGATATCGATGCGGCCGCAATCAGCCTCGCCGCGAGCCATCGGCATGCGCGCCGGGCCGGACGCGGGCCGATGGCACCCGCGGCGCGCCTCGGCTCGGCAGCACTGCTGCGCGAACAGGTGCTCGCGGCGCTCGCGCCCCTCGAAGCGGATCCGCGCACGGCGCACGCAGTGGAATGCGCCGCGTTGCGCGCAACGTGCGAGAGCGAACTCGCACGTCTCGCACCGCACCTCGACGCACGCCGCGCAAACGGATTCGTGCGCGCCTGCCACGGCGACCTGCATCTCGACAACATCGTGCGGTACGGGCGGCACGCGCTGATGTTCGATTGCATCGAGTTCAGCGACGAACTGCGCTGGATCGACGTGACCTGCGATCTTGCGTTCCTGCTGATGGATCTGCGCGCGCGTGGCCACGCGGCATATGCCCACCGTCTGCTCAATCGCTACCTCGACGCAACAGGCGAGTTCACGGGGCTCGCTGCGTTGCGGCTTTATATCGTTTATCGCGCGCTGGTGCGGGCCTTGGTAGCGATGCTCAAGGCGCGCTCGCCCGCGCGGTCCGATGCGCAAGCGAGCGCAGGCACCGCCTCGCGCTACCTGGCGCTTGCGGCCAGCGAAGCGCGCGCCATGCGCGAGCCCGCGCCCTGGCTTCTGTTGTGCCACGGGTTTTCGGGATCGGGAAAGTCGGCTGCGAGCCATGCGCTCGCCGAATTGAGCGGGGCGATCCGTGTATCGAGCGACCTCGAGCGCAAGCGGCTCGAACCCTTCGCGCCGCCCTCGCTCGACGCCCTGCCGGCAAGCGCCTACACGCAAGCCGCGCTCGACGCGCATTACGAACGCCTCGTCGCCCATGTGCGCGACGTGCTGAACGCGGGCTATACGGCGCTAGTGGATGCGACGTTTCTCAAGGCAATGCATCGCGCACGTTTCGCGGCGCTCGCACGTGAGCTGAACCGGCCAATGCTGATCCTGAACTTCCACGCGCCGCGAGCTCGGCTCGCCGAACGTGTCAACGCCCGCGAGCACGGGCCGCGCGACCCTTCCGACGCCGGAGCCGACGTGCTCGCCGCGCAGTTTGCGCAAGCGGATGCACTCGATGCGCGCGAGCGGCAACGCACCGTTGATCTCAATACCGACGTGGAAATCGAGGCGTTCTCGCGCGAACCGTGGTGGGCGCCGCTGTTCGAACGCATGCGTGCGGAGGATGGGGAGATCTGATTCTGCGGCCAACACATGAACGGCCGCGAAAAGCCCGCGCGCCCGCTCATCGTTCCACGAACGGCCGCGCGAGCGGCCAGCGCAGCGAGGACGCCACCGGAAAGCGCGGCTTGCGGCCGGCCGGCGCGCGCCACGGCTGCATGCGTTCGGCCATGGCCGCGCACAGGGCGAGGCCTTGCTCGCCATGCAGACGCTCCATGGCGTGATGCACGAGACCGGCGTCGAACCACAGCTTGAAGCGGCGATGGCAGGTGCGGAAATCGGGATACTGCTCGGGCAGCTTCGACCAGACCGAGCCGGTGACCAGGACCCAAAGAATGCCCGCGAAAACGTGACGTGGATTGTGCGCCGGGCGCCCGCGGCGATGACCGTCAACGCGGATTTCGTGAAACATCGGCGCGATGCGGCGCCACTGTGCATCGGTGAGTTCTGGAGATATGCGGGAAGACATCTGATGGTCCCTGTGAGGTTATCTGACACGACAGGACTAAAGTAGCCTCACAACGAACAGGAAAATATCGGACTATGCCTAAAAATCGAGATGAACTCGCGAGTCCGGAATCCGCACGCTAACTCGCGGCCGCGGCCGGTGCTGCGCTACACTGCGCCATCCAGGCTTCGACGGCGGATTTCCAATGGCGCCTTCATCCACTTCAAAAGCCCGGCACGGCCGGATTCGCGTCGGCGTGGGCGGCTGGATCTATGCGCCGTGGCGCGGCGCGTTCTATCCCGGCGGGCTTGCGCAGCGCCGCGAGCTGGAATACGCAAGCCGTCATCTCTCGACACTGGAAATCAACAGCACATATTACGGCGCGCAGCGCCCGGAAAGCTTCACGCGCTGGCACGACGAAACCCCCGAGGACTTCGTGTTCTCGCTGAAAGCCCCGCGCTTTGCGATGAATCGACGTGTGCTGGCCGAAGCCGGAGCCACGATCGAGCGCTTTTTGAGCGGCGGCGTGCTGAACCTGCGCGACAAGCTCGGGCCGATCAACTGGCAGCTCACGCCAGGCAAGCGCTTCGATCCCGAGGACTACGCACGATTTCTCGAACTGCTGCCGGACGAGGCAGAAGGCCGCCCGCTGCGCCACGCGCTCGAAGTGCGCGACAAGAGCTTTTGCACGCCGGAATTCGTCGCGCTCGCGCGCAAGCACAAGGCGGCGATCGTCGTCAGCGGCGATTCCGGCTACCCGCTGATCGGCGATTCGAGTGCACCGTTCGTCTACGCCCGCATCATGGGAACCGCGCAGGATCACCCGCAGGGCTATGCTCCCGCCGACCTCGACCTTTGGGCAGCGCGCGCGCTCACCTGGTCGCGCGGCGAAACACCCGACGATCTCGCCACCTACGCGCAACCGCTCGCCGCGAAGGCTGGCCGGGACGTGTATCTCTACGTCATCAGCGGCTTCAAGGAACGCAACCCTGCGGCAGCGATGGCGCTGATCGAACGCGTCGGCGCGAACTAGCCGCGCACCGCCAATCTCATCCGCGACATATTGATCGAGCGAGCCGGCGCTCACGCGCCCGGCGCGCCCGCCGGAATTCGCCGTAAGGGGTTGCTTTGAAGCGGCGCGCGTAACGTCACGTGCGGTCCGCGTTGCCACACATGTCGTTACGCCGGTCACGCGCCGCTGACCTCCCCCGTTTTCCGGCCCGCAGATAAAACCGCGTGCCTCAAATCTGCCGACGCATTTCAGCCGCCGGCAACTTCATCATCTGCCGATACTTCGTGACCGTGCGGCGCGCCACCTGCACGCCCTGCTTTTCGAGTTCCTGCGTGAGAATGACGTCGGAAAGCGGATCGCGCGGATCTTCGGCGTTGATCATTTCCTTGATGAGCGCGCGCACCGCAGCCGCGGAGCACGTGCCGCCCGTTCGCGTCTCCAGCTCGCGCGGGAAGAAGCGCTTGAACTCGAAGATGCCCCGCGGCGTGGCCATGTACTTGTTGCCCGTGGCGCGCGAAACGGTCGACTCGTGCAGGCCCAGTTCGTCGGCGACGTCGCGCAGCAGCATGGGCCGCAGCGCGATTTCGCCGTACTGGAAAAACGCCTTCTGACGCGCAACGATGCACTCGCCCACGCGCAGGATCGTCTCGCAGCGCTTGTGCGCGTTGCGGATCAGCCAGCGCGCTTCCTGCAGCTGCTGGGCAAGCGGCGAGCGGCTCGTCTGATCCGAGCGCGCGAACATCTCCGCATAGAGCTTGTGGATGCGCGCCCGCGGCTCGATGGCCGGGTTCACGCTCACCACCCACTTGCCGCGCACCTGGCGCACGATCACGTCAGGAATGACATAGCCGCCGTCCGCACGTCCATAGTGATTGCCCGGTTTCGGATCGAGGCGGCGCACAAGCGCACTCGCGGCTTGCAGGGAAGCGGCGTCGCAGCCGAGCTGGCGCTGCAGCTCGCCGTGCTCGCGGCGCGCGAGGCGTTCGAGATGCTGCGAGACGATCTGCATGGCCAGTTCGCGATACGGGGTGTCGTGCGGCATCGCCTCGAGCTGAAGCGCGAGGCATTCGGAAAGCGAACGCGCACCGATGCCGGGACGATCGAGTGTCTGCACCACGCGCAACGCTACCCGCAGACGGTCTTCGTCGAGCGTGTCGCCCGCCGTGTCGCCCGCGCCCTCTCCGTCGGCGAGATCGGCGAGGTCCTGGCGCAGGTAGCCGTCGTCGTCGAGCGCCTCGATGACGATCTGCGTTGCAATCCGGTCAAGGTCGTCGAGCGGCGAGAGGCGCAGCGCCTCGTGCAACTGCTCGCGCAGCGTAACGGGCACGCGCACCCAGTCGGAGGCTTCGGAATCGCCGTCCTCGCCGCCGCGATAGCTCGACGTGCGCAACGCGCCGGGTGTTGGCATCTCGGCGGTATAGCCCGAGCCTTCGTCGCTGTAGCTGGACTCGGCGTACGAACTCTCGGCGTAGGGTGAGGTTTCCTGCGCCATGCCGGCATCGAGGCCGGACTCGCCCGTGCCTTCCGTCGCCATGGCGGGGGCTTCGCCCGCGGGCGCCGCCGCGGAGCCGATGCCCGCCGCGCCGTCGGCCGCTTCGGCAGCCTCACCGGTCTCCGAAGCGGGCGGGACATATTCGAGGAACGGATTGGTGTCGAGCGCCTCGCGCAGCTCCTGCTGGAATTCGAGCGACGACAGTTGCAGCAGCCTCACCGCTTGCTGAAGACGCGGCGTGAGCGCCAGATGCTGGCGCGCGTGTAACGCGATGGAAGGCATGGCAATCCCGGTTTGTTGAATTGAGTGGTAGTCCCTCTCATGCAACAGCCATGCCAGTTTTTACAACGCACTGTTTTGAAACGGGATCGGCACTTGCAACGCAGGCAGGCGAGCCTCTTTTCCGACCCCACCGTGGAGATTTTTACAAACGGTGCGGAAAAATTTTTGCGCATGCCGGTCGGGAAAACCGCGGCCGCGAGAATCGGCCGCGATCCCGGATAATGGGCTGCGCAAGCGGCTTCCAGCAGGCTTTCAACGGTACGCGCAGCGAGCACGGACGCGGCGAGGCACGCGTCTTGCGGAAGGATGCGGCGACCACAACCAGAAAGGGAGAAGCCATGAAGCGCATCCTGATCCTCAAGACCGCGGCTGGCGCCGCCTGCATGACGTTCGCACTGATTGCCGGTGCGCAGACCACAACGAACAGCGCCGCGCCCGCGGCCAGCCCGGAATCCATGGGACAGCACGTTGACGACGCAACCATCACGACCAAGGTCAAGGCCGAGCTGCTCGGCGCGAAGAACGTGAAGTCAGAGCACATCCACGTGAAGACGCGTAAGGGCGTGGTCTCGCTCACCGGCACCGTGCCGAGCGCCGAGGACCGCGACAACGCCAGGCAGGTCGTGGAAGGCGTCTCCGGCGTGACCTCGGTGAAGAACCATCTCAAGGTCTCGGCAGCGAGCTGATCGATCCGCCGGGCAACCGGATCGACCCTGTTTCAGGCCGGACCGCGCCGACGGCTTCCACCGCCGGTGCTGCTCATCCCGGCCCCAACCCTGCCTCATTGCCGCCTCATTGCTGCCTCATTCCTGCCTCATTCCTCTTCCTGCCGCGATTGCCTGAGCAGCGCGCGCCGCTGCTCGCCCTGACGCGCGAGCATCCAGCCCGGATACTCCGCCGGCAGTCCGCTCGCCTCGCCCAGCACGCCTAGCTCTTCGGCACTGAGCCTGACTTTCGTCGCGGCGATGTTGTCGTCGAGCTGGTCCACGCGTTTGGCGCCGACGATCACCGATGTCACCGCCTTCTGATGCAGCAGCCAGGCAAGCGCGATCTGCGCGACCGACACGCCTTTGGCCTGCGCAATCGGCCGCATCGCGTCCACGCAGTCCCATGCGCGCTCGCGGTTGACGGGCGGAAAATCGAAAGTCGTGCGGCGGCTGCCGGCCTCGCCTTGCTGGTCGCGCCCGTACTTGCCGCTCAGGAGCCCGCCCGCGAGCGGACTCCAGACCATCAGGCCGAGCCCCTCGCTTTCCAGCATCGGCACGATCTCGCGTTCGAGATCGCGCCCGGCGATCGTGTAATAGGCCTGCAGCGACTCGAAGCGCGCTAGCCCTTCGCGCTGCGCGATGCCAAGCGCCTTCACGATCTGCCAGGCCGCCCAGTTCGAAACGCCGGCGTAGCGCACATGCCCTTGCTGCACGAGCGTATCGAGCGCACGCACCGTTTCCTCGATCGGGGTGACGGGGTCGAAGGCGTGAATCTGATAGAGGTCGATATGGTCGAGCTGCAGGCGCTTCAAGCTCGCCTTCACGCCGTCCATGATGTGGTAGCGCGTGGCGCCGCGCTCGTTCGGCGACGAGCCCATTTCGCCGAACACCTTGGTCGCGATCACCACCTGCTCGCGCGGGATCTTGAGGTTCCTGAGCGCCTGCCCGGTGATCTGCTCGGAAACGCCTTGCGAGTAGACGTCGGCGGTATCGATGAAATTGACGCCCGCGTCGAGCGCGCGGCCAACGAGCCGTTCGGCGTCGGACTGCTGGAGATCGCCGATCTGGTTCCAGATGCCGGCGCCGCCGCCGAAGGTCATCGTGCCGAGGCAGAGTTCGGAAACGAACAGGCCGGTGCGGCCCAGGGGGTTGTAACGCATGATGTGACTCCGTCGTGGTTCGAGGGAAAGCCCAACGCGGCGAGGATACTGCGTTCGCGCCGCGCGTGCCGGACGGCCGCCAAGGCTTGAAACGCCGCAAGGCGGCCGTACATTCCTGCTTGCGCACTGCAACGCCCGCACCCAGCCCGCGCCACGCCAGGCAGACGCGCACGAAAGCTGCGAGACTGGCAAACGTGCAATGCCGCCTTCTCTGCCGCTTTTTTGCCGCACGCCGCCCGCATGACAACGCCTTCGCCCCTATTCGATCCGCAAGCGTCTGAAGCCGCCACCAATCCCGACGGCGAGCAAAGCGACGTGCTCGCGCGCTTCCATCCGGCCGTGGCCGGCTGGTTCCGGCGCAGCTTCGACGCGCCCACCGCCGCCCAACGCGCCGCGTGGCCGCTCATCGCGAGCCGTCACGCGACGCTGGTGGCCGCCCCGACCGGTTCGGGCAAGACGCTCACCGCCTTTCTCGCCGCGCTCGACGAGCTGGTGCGTGAAGGCCTCGCGAACGGCGGCGCGCTGCCCGACACGACACTCGTCGTCTACGTGTCGCCGCTCAAGGCGCTCTCCAACGACATCCGGCTCAATCTGGAACGGCCGCTCGAAGGTATCGGCGAGGAACTCGCGCGACTTGGCTTGCCGCCGGTCGAAATCCGCACCGCGGTGCGCACTGGCGATACGCCGCAGCCCGAGCGCGCGGCGCTCCGAAAACGCGCGCCGCACATTCTCGTCACGACGCCCGAATCGCTCTACGTGCTGCTCGGCTCCGAATCGGGCCGCCGCATGCTGGCGAGCACGCGCAGCGTGATCGTCGACGAGATTCACGCGCTCGCGGGCAACAAGCGCGGCTGTCATCTCGCTCTGAGCCTCGAGCGGCTCGACGCGCTGTGCGGCTCCCGCCTGCTGCGCATCGGGCTGTCGGCCACGCAAAAGCCGATCGGGACCGTCGCGCGCTTTCTGGTAGGCATGGGCAACGCGGCGCAGGATCCGCACGCGAACCCACCCGCGTGCGAGATCGTCGATGTGGGCCATGCGCGCACGCGCGACCTGGCAATCGAAATGCCGCCCGTGCCGCTGGAAGCCGTGATGGCGAACGACGTGTGGGAGCGCGTGTACGACCGCATGGCCGAACTCGTCGCCATGCACCGCACGACGCTCGTGTTCGTCAACACGCGCCGCATGGCCGAGCGCGTGGCGCGCCATCTCACCGACCGTCTGGGCGCCGAAGCCGTGGCCGCGCACCACGGCAGCCTCGCGCGCGAGCATCGTTTTCTCGCCGAGCAGCGGCTCAAGAGCGGCGATCTGCGCGTGCTCGTGGCGACGGCGTCGCTCGAACTGGGCATCGATATCGGCGACGTCGATCTCGTGTGCCAGATCGGCTCGCCGCGCTCGATCGCGGCCTTCCTGCAGCGCGTCGGGCGCTCCGGCCACCAGGTCGGCGGCGTGCCGAAAGGACGGATCTTCCCCACGTCGCGCGACGACCTGATCGAATGCGCGGCGCTGCTGGATAGCGTGCGGCGCGGCGAACTCGATCGCCTCGCGCTACCGCAGGCGCCGCTCGATGTGCTCGCGCAGCAGATCGTCGCGGAAGTCGCCTGCGAGGCCTGGGAGGAAGATGCGCTCTACGCGCTCGTGAAGCGCGCGACGCCTTGGGCAGCGCTCGAACGCACGCAGTTCGACGCCGTGCTGCGCATGCTCGCCGAGGGTTATACGAGCCGTCACGGGCCGCGCGCCGCCTACCTGCATCGCGATGTGGTGAGCCACACGTTGCGCGCGCGGCGCGGCGCGCGGCTCATCGCGCTCACGTCGGGCGGCACGATTCCCGACAACGCCGACTACTCGGTGCTGCTCGAACCGCAGGGCGTGCAGATCGGCACCGTCAACGAGGACTTCGCCGTCGAAAGCCTGGCGGGCGACGTGTTCCAGCTCGGCAACGCCTCGTACCGGATCCTGCGCATCGAGGCGGGCCGCGTGCGCGTGGAGGACGCCCAGGGGCAGCCGCCCAACATTCCGTTCTGGCTGGGCGAGGCGCCGGGCCGCAGCGACGAACTTTCGTTCGCGATTTCGCGGTTGCGCAAGCAGGTGGAAGCCGCGTTGATCGCCGCGAGCGCAAACGCCGGCGCGACGGATGACGCCGCAGCGAGCGCCGTCGTCGATCGGGCCACGGCGGCGCTCGCCGCTTCCCTCGAGATCGACGATGCCGCCGCGCGCCAGATCGTCGAATATCTCGCGCGCGCCCGCGCCGCGCTCACGGTGTTGCCCACTCAGGACACGCTCGTCATGGAGCGCTTTTTCGACGAGGCGGGCGGCACGCAGCTCGTGATCCACACGCCGTTCGGCAGCCGCCTGAACCGGGCGTGGGGTCTCGCGCTGCGCAAGCGTTTTTGCCGTCAGTTCAACTTCGAGCTGCAGGCGGCCGCGACCGAGGACGCCATCATCCTCTCGCTCACCGGTGCGCACAGTTTCGCGCTGGACGAGGTGTGGCGCTATCTCCATTCGAACTCCGCAGAGCATCTGCTCGTGCAGGCACTGCTCGACGCGCCGCTGTTCGGCGTGCGCTGGCGCTGGAATGCGACCACCTCGCTCGCGCTGCCGCGGCAGACCCGCGGGCGCAAGACGCCGCCGCAGATCCAGCGCATGCGCAGCGAAGATCTGCTGGCGGCCGTGTTTCCCGACCAGGTGGCGTGCGTCGAAAACATCGCGGGCGAGCGCGAAGTGCCGCGCCATCCGCTCGTCGACCAGACGCTCGACGACTGCCTGCACGATGCTATGGATACCGAAGCATGGGTCGCGCTGCTGCGGCGCATCGAGGCGGGCGACCTGCAGCTCGTGGTGCGCGAATTGCCCGCGCCGTCGCCGCTCGCGGCCGAAATCCTTACCGCGCGCCCGTACGCGTTCCTCGACGACGCCCCAATCGAAGAACGCCGCACCCAGGCTGTGCTGTCGCGCCGCTGGAGCGACCCCGAATCCACCGACGATCTCGGCGCGCTGGACCCCGAAGCGATTGCGAGCGTGCGCGAAGAAGCGTGGCCGCAAGTGCGCGACGCCGACGAAATGCACGACGCGCTCACGAGCCTCGGCGCGCTGGCAGAAAGCGAGGCGCAGCAAGAGCCGCAGTGGCTCGCATGGCTCGCCGATCTGGCGGCGGCGGGCCGCGCAACCCGGCTGCCGGTTGCGGACCGCGACGCGCTGTGGGTGGGCATCGAGCGGCTTGCGTGCGTGCAGGCCATCTATCCGCAGGCGCGGTGCGAGCCGCCGCTCACGCCGCCGCCCGAATACGCACAGACGTGGACCGAGGACGCGGCGCTCGTCGAGATCGTGCGCGCACGCCTGTCGGGCTTCGGGCCGCTCACGGTCGCGCAGGTGGCGCGGCCGCTCGCGCTGGAGGCGAGCGTGGCGGCGCTCGCACTCACGCGCCTCGAAACCGAAG
The DNA here is from genome assembly GCF_000739775.1 of Paraburkholderia heleia NBRC 101817. GTDB lineage: Bacteria > Pseudomonadota > Gammaproteobacteria > Burkholderiales > Burkholderiaceae > Paraburkholderia > Paraburkholderia heleia. Next base: position 390,135 of record NZ_BBJH01000003.1, read on the forward strand.
GCACCGTGATGCGCGGGCGCTTCACGCCACAAACGATGGGCGGCGGCGAGGAGCAATGGTGCGAACGCCATCTGCTCGCGCGCATCCACCGCTACACGGTGCGCAAGCTGCGGCGCGAAATCGAGCCGGTCGAGCGTCACGACTTCATGCGCTTCCTGTTCGAATGGCAGCGCGTGGCGCCCGGCGCGCGCGGCTCGGGCCGCGACGCGCTGGCCGCCGTGCTCGACCAGCTCGAAGGCTGGGAAGCCTCGGCGCTCGCGTGGGAGGACGAAATCCTGCCGGCACGCATCGACGATTACACGCCCATGCTGCTCGACGAGCTGTGCCGCTCGGGGCGCCTCGCCTGGGCGCGGCTGCCCGCGCGCGCGGCGGCCGCATCGACGGTACGCAGCACGCCGGTCGTGCTGCTCGCGCGCCGCGAGCTGGCGCGCTGGATGGCGCTCGTCGAAACGACCGGCCCGGCCGGTCTGTCGGCGCGCGCGCAACGCGTCTACGAGGCCCTGCTGCGGCACGGGGCGATGTTCTTCGACGAACTGGCCGCCGACGCGCACTTGCTCGGCGTCGAGCTGGAGAACGCGCTCGGCGAGCTGGTGGCGGCGGGCCTCGTCAACGCAGACAGCTTTGCCGGGCTGCGCGCGCTGGTGAAACCGGCGGCTCAGCGCAGCGCGCATCACGGCAGACGCCGCCCGCGCGGCTTCGGGCCGCTCGCGGGCGGCATGGCCGACGCCGGGCGCTGGGCGACGCTGCGGCGCGCAGAGCAGGCCAATTTGCTGGCCGATGCGACAGCCAGTTCGTTGGCCGCTCCGCTCGCGGAAGTGGACGATGAAACCGCACTCGTCGAGACGGGGCCGGCTGTATCGAATGCGGGCGCAGCAGCGGGCTCGCGCTCGCAGGCGCTTGCGCGGGCAAGGCAAACGGCCGCCGGCGCCGCGCGCCGCCCTCCCGCCGCCCCCGATCTGCTGGAGCACGTCGCCAATGTGCTGCTGCGACGTTACGGCGTGATCAGTTGGCAGCTGCTCGGTCGAGAAGCGGCGTGGCTGCCGCCCTGGCGCGATCTGCTGCGCGTGCTGCATCGCATGGAGGCGCGTGGCGAGGTGCGAGGCGGGCGCTTCGTCACCGGGATTTCGGGCGAGCAGTTCGCGCTGCCCGAAGCCGTGGCGCTGCTGCGTGACGTGCGGCGGCGCGCTACGGCGCAAGGCGAAGGCGAAGGCGGCGTGCTCGTCTGCGTGAGCGCCGCCGATCCGCTCAATCTCCTCGGCACGCTGCTGCCCGGCGAAAAGGTGCCTGCGCTTGCCGGCAACCGCATCGTATTCCGCGACGGCATGCCGGCCGCCACCCTGATCGCCGGCCGCTTCGGCTTTCTCGGCGAGTTCGACGAGAGCACGCGCGCCGAACTCCGTGCGCGGCTCGCCAAGCCTTGGTGAAGGGCGCTGGGTGAGCGCGGACGGGTTTGGCAGTTAGTTGCGTATCGCACTTACGCAGAAGGCTTCATACGTTGCGCGTGCCGTCGAAATGCCGGCGCACGCGCAGGCCGTTCGCCACGACGAGCAGGCTTGCGCCGACGTCGGCGAACACGGCCATCCAGAGCGTGGCCTCGCCCGCCATCGCGAGCACGAGAAACACGGCCTTGATACCGAGCGCAAGCGCGATGTTCTGCTTGAGCACGCCCGCGGTCTTGCGCGAGAGGCCGATGAACGCGGCGATCTTGCGCGGATCGTCGTCCATGATCGCGACGTCGGCGGTTTCGAGCGCGGTCGCGGTGCCCGCCGCGCCCATCGCGAAGCCGATGTCGGCGCGCGCGAGCGCGGGCGCGTCGTTCACGCCGTCGCCGACCATTGCCGCCATGCCGTACTGCTTCGAGAGCGCGGCGATCGCGTCCTGCTTGTCTTGCGGCAGCAGATTGCCGCGCGCGTCGTCGATGCCGAGTTGATCGGCAATCGCCCGCGCGGTCGACGCGTTGTCGCCGGTCAGCATGACGGGCGTCACGCCGAGCGCGCGCAAGGCGCGCACGGCCGGTGCACTTTCCGGACGCAGCGCGTCGGCCACGGCGAACACGGCGACGGCCTCCTGCGGCCCGCACAGCACGATCGCCGTCTTGCCCGCCCGTTCCAGCGTGGCCAGCTGGACTTCGAGTTCGGGCGAGCACAAACCCAGTTCCTCCACCAGACGGTGGTTGCCGAGACTCCAGAGCGTGCCGTCGATGCGGCCTTGCACGCCGCGGCCGTGCAGCACAGCGAATCGATCGACCGCGAGCAAGCCCGCGTTGGACGCCCGCGCCCGCCAGCCTTCGACCACCGCACGGGCGACGGGGTGCGTGCTTGCATCGTCCAGGCTCGCGGCAATGCGCAGCGCCTCTTGCGGCGAAAGCCGCGCTTCGCAGGACTGGCCAGCGGTGGCCAGCGCCCGAACGGACGCCGCGAGCGCGTCGGTCAGTACAGGTTCGCCGCGCGTGAGCGTGCCGGTCTTGTCGAGCGCGACGGCCTTGAGCAGCCGGCCGCGTTCGAGCCACACGCCGCCCTTTACGAGCATGCCGTGGCGCGCGGCGGCGGCAAGGCCGCTCACGACCGTCACCGGCGTCGAGACGACGAGCGCGCACGGGCAGGCGATCACGAGCAGCACGAGCGCCTTGTAGAGCCACGCACTCCACGCGCCACCGAACACGAGCGGCCCGGCAAGCGCCACCACCACGGCGAGCACGACCACGGCCGGCGTGTAGTAGCGCGCGAACTGGTCGACGAAGCGTTGCGTCGGCGCGCGCTGCGCCTGCGCCTCCTGCACCGCCGCGGCGATGCGCGCGAGCGTGCTGTCCTTCGCGGCTGCGGTGACGAGCGCCTCGACCACGCCATCGACGACGATGCTGCCCGCGTACAGCGCCGCGCCGGTCTCCTTGTCGACAGGCAGGCTTTCACCCGTGATCGGCGCCTGATCGAGCGCGGCCCGGCCCGCGATCACGCGCGAGTCGAGCGGCACGCGCTGGCCGGTACGCACGCGAATACGGCTGCCGACAGCCACTTCGCCCACTGCGGATTCGCGCCATTGGCCTTGCCCGGGTGCGCCATCGCCGGCTTGCCAGACTTCGGCGGCTTCAGGCGCGAGCGCGGTCAGCGCGCGGATGGCCTGACGGGCGCGTTCGAGCGACAGCGCCTCGATTTCCTCCGCGAGAGCGAACAGGAAGACCACCATCGCCGCTTCAGGCCACTTGCCGATCGCAACGGCGCCGATCAACGCAAGCGACATCAGGAAATAAATGTTGATCGTGACATTGCGCAGTGCGATCCAGCCCTTGCGCAGCGTGGGCAAACCCGCGCACGCGATCGAGATGGCTGCACAGGCGAGTACGGGCAGGCTGGTTTCCCGGCCGGTGCTCCAGGCGAGCATCTCGGCGCCGGCGGCTGCCACGCCGCTCACCGCCAGCAGCAGCTTCTGGCGCAGCGCGAGACCGACCGGCGCAGCGGCGGCTTGCGCGGATGCGCCGTCGTCCAGCGCACGCGGCACCATGTCGAGCGCGCGCAGTGCGGAGACTACAGGCTGCGTATCGTCGAGCCGATGATGTACGGTCAGCTCGCGCGCGAGCAGGTCGAAGTCGAGGCGCACGACGCCCGGCATGGGCTCGAGCCGGTTGCGGATCAGGCGCTCCTCGGTCGGGCAATCCATGTTTTCGATGCGCCAGCGCGCGCGGCGCGTGCCTTCGGGCGCCGGGTCCGCATTGTGCTGACTGTGCGGCGGCGTGCTGTGCGCCGCGCCGCCGTGACAGCAACTATGAGCGTGCGCGTGATCTTCCGGCTCAGGTCGTCCATGGTGTCCATGGTCGTGACCGTGGTCATGGTCGTGCTCGTGCCGTTGATCCGGGCCATGGTCGTGCTCGTGCCTACACTCATGACCGCCGCACGCGCTCTCCACGCCGCCAGACCCGTGAGCGCCGCTCACCGTCCGTTCCTCATCGCGCGCGCACAGGCGCTGCGCAATGCCGCGCCGCGAGGCGTTGCTCTGGTTCATAGCCGGGTTCTCCCAAAAGTGACACAATCATTGAACAGCCTGTAGCCACTACAGGGTCAAGTCATCTGGGAGAGCCGCGACCATGCGAATTGGTGAATTGGCGCGCCGCGCGCACTGCGATGTCGAAACGGTGCGCTTTTACGAGCGCGAAGGCCTGCTGGACGAGCCCGCGCGCGAAACCAACGGATACCGCAGTTACACGGCCGTGCACGCCACGCAACTCAGCTTCATCCGCCATTGCCGGTCGCTGGGCATCGGGCTCGCGGACATCCGCATGCTGCGCCGCTTCCAGGCCGACCCGAGCCAGCCCTGCGACGAAGTCAACGAATTGATCGACAGCCAGATCGAGAGCATCCATCAGCAAATCGAAGCGATGCGCGTACTCGAGCAGCAATTGCGCACGCTACGCGAGAGTTGCCATGCCCACCAGAGCAGCAGCGCGGATTGCGGGATCATGAAGAGCCTCGAACAGCCTATCGACGACGAAAGCTGCTCATGCCACGGAGACGGGCACGTTGCCCAGGACGCGCCGCCGGCAGACGGCGCGCTTTCCCCTCACCGCCAGTAGTAGTCAGCCAGTAGTCACTCAAGGGCCACGCAAGCGTCACTCAAGGCGCCGCGGCGATCACTTCGGCCACTGTGGCCGTGAGTTTCTTTGCATAGGGAACATGCAGGAACTCGTTCGGCCCGTGCGCGTTGGACTTCGGGCCGAGCACGCCGCACACCATGAACTGCGACTTGGGAAACCCTGCCTGCAGCACGTTCATGAGCGGGATCGTGCCGCCCTGGCCGAGATAAGCGCAGTCTGCGCCGAAATGCGTGCGCGAGGCGGCGTTGAGCGCTTCGGTGAGCCACGGCGCGAGTTCCGGCGCGCTCCAGCCGTTGGCCGCGCCCGCGTCGGGCTTGAAGGTGACCTTCGCGTTATACGGCGGATCGAGTTCGAGCAGCGCCTTCAGTTCGGCCACGGCCTTCGAAGCCTCGACTAGCGGCGGCAAACGCAGCGAGAGCTTGAACGCCGTGCGCGGCCGCAGCACGTTGCCGGCGTCGGCGAGCGCCGGCAGGCCCGCCGCGCCCGTGACCGAAAGCGAGGGCCGCCATGTGGAATCGAGCAGCGCCTGCTGCGGGTCCGTGGTGGTGGGCAACACGCGCCGGCCATCCTGGCCGCATGCCCAAGGCAGGCTCTTCCAGACGCTCTCGCCAAGGATCTTCGCCGTGGCCTCGGCTTCGCTCAAGCGTTGCGCGGGAATCGCGCAATGGAAACCCCTGGGCAGCAGCGTGCCGCTCGCGGCGTCTTCGAGACGCTCGAAGAGCTGCCGCATCACGCGGAAGCTGGACGGCGCAATGCCTCCGTAAGAGCCCGAGTGAATGCCCTCCTCGAGCACCTCGACTTCGAGGTCGCCCGCCACGAGCCCGCGCAGCGACGTGGTAAGCCATAGCTGGTCGTAGTTACCCGCACCCGAATCGAGACAGACGACGAGCCCGACGTTGCCGAGCCGCTCGCGCAGCGCATCCACATAAGGGAGCAGGTCGTAGCTGCCTGACTCCTCGCAGGTTTCGATGAGACCCACGCAGCGCGGATGCTCGATGCCTTGCGCGTCGAGCGCGGCGAGCGCCGTGACGCTCGCATAGATCGCGTAGCCGTCGTCAGCACCGCCGCGACCGTAGAGGCGGCCGTCTTCGAGCTTCGGGGTCCACGGGCCGAGGTCGTTGCGCCAGCCCGCGAATTCCGGCTGCTTGTCGAGGTGGCCGTAGAGCACGACCGTCTCGCTGCTTCCCGAGCGCGTGGCGGGCGCTTCGAAGAAAATCACCGGCGTGCGGCCCGGCAGACGCACGACCTCCAGCTTCAGGCCGCGCACCGGCTGCTGCTCCGCCCACTTCGCGGCCTCCTGCACGACGCGCTCGAGATAGCCGTGCTGCGCCCATTGCGGGTCGAATGCCGGACTCTTGGCGGGCACCGCGATGTAGTCGGTCAACGCCGGCACGATCTCGTCATGCCATTTGCGTTCGACGAAGGCGCGCAATTCGTCGTGGTCGAGTTGGCGGGTAGCCTCGGACGAGTCGGAGATCATGGTATGCGTTCCCAGCAATGAAAAACCCGATGATAGACCCGAACCCCCGCCCGCCGGCACCCCTCGCGCCCAACGTCGGCCGTTCGGCCAGGACACGGCGTGCGCTCAGGGCCAATCCGCGCGACAATGATGAATCGGGCATATTCTGCCCTTTTTCTGGAGAAAAGAATTATGGTGAGCCGTTCCGTCTTCGAGATCGTCGTTCTCGCAGCGGTGGTCGCGCTCTACTTTCTCCCGGCGCTGATCGCCGACAGGCGCCAGCGTCACGACCTGCTGGTCATCGCGGTCTTTAATGCCGTGCTCGGATGGACGCTGCTCGGCTGGCTGCTGGCGCTTTTCTGGTCGCTTCAACCGAATCCGCCGAAGGATCTCGGCGGCCAGACCAGGGTGCGCAGCCGCCGGCTAGGCATGCTGCTCTTCTCGCGGCGGCTCGACGATCGGGTCCAGGCGCGCGAAGCGCGCGCCGCCGAAAGCAAGCGCTTTCCGCATTGAGGCTGTCACTGCTTATCCGTTTGGCCAACGTTGCAGGCCATGGCGCGCAAGCGCCGCCGCCGCATGAAATAATCACCGGAAATCAAGCGGCGTTGGCTACGCTGCCTTAATCGCGCAATGTGACGCTGGAGCGCGCAAGCCTGCGCGCTCACAGCCCAAGCCATCCAACACCTGACAGCCCCCGCCAACCTTCAACACGGAGCCCCGTCATGCCACACGTCGCCCCGCTGCTCGCCTTTGCCGCCGTCGCACTCGGCATGGCGCTCACGCCCGGACCCAACATGATCTACCTGATCTCGCGCTCGATCTGCCAGGGCCGCAAGGCGGGCCTGATTTCCCTGGGCGGCGTCGCGCTCGGCTTCGTCTTCTACATGCTATGCGCCGCCTTCGGCATTACCGCGTTGGTCATGGCCGTGCCATTCGCCTACGACGCGCTGCGCCTGGGCGGCGCGCTCTACCTGTTCTGGCTGGCGTGGCAGGCGCTCAAGCCCGGCGGCCGCTCGCCGTTCCAGGTGCGCGAACTGCCCGCCGACCGCCCGCGCAAGCTCTTTCTGATGGGGTTCGTCACGAACCTGCTGAATCCGAAAATCGCGATTCTGTATTTGTCGCTGCTGCCGCAGTTCATCGACCCGCAGCACGGCAGCGTGCTCGCGCAGTCCATCGTGCTCGGCAGCGTGCAGATCGCGCTTTCGATCAGCGTGAATGCAGCCGTTGCGATGACGGCAGGCACGATCGCAACGTTTCTCGGCGACCGGCCGGGCTGGCTCAAGCTTCAACGCTGGCTCATGGGTACGGTGCTGGCCGGACTGGCCGTGCGTATCGCCGCCGAAGGCCAGCGATAAAGAGCAAACGGCCGGGCGCATCTGGCCCGGCCGCTGCTTCGTCTGCCTTCGTCCGCGCTTCCTCGGCGTTTGACACGCCTGTCCGACGCGTGCGCGCGTGCGCACGTTCGCAGGTCTGTCTGGGTCTGCCTCAGATCCCGCCGATGGCCCTTCCGCCAGCCGGACTGCGCATCTTGACGAACGCCGCGGGAATCGAGCGCGGTTGGATCTGCACCATGTCCTGAGCGAACATGTCCTGGCGCAGTTCGCCGTGCTCGTCGAACCACTGGCAGATCAGCCAGTGACCGCTGGCAAAGCCAACCGGACCGGCATACATGACAGTCATGCGCGGGCCGCCCGATTTCAGGGTGACAACGTCGCCAATTCCGGCCATGGCAGCGAGCGGCTTTTCGGCTACGTCGATGGTCGTATCAAGCATGATGTTCCCCGTTAAAAAAAGTCGCACAGAGAAAAAACCCGGGCGGGTTAGCACCCCCGGCTTCCTACCGCCGTTTCGATAATGAGAATGGGGCGGCCATTAATAAGTTTGGCAAGACTAGCAACTCGAATTAATGAGTGCAAGTGGTTTTCATTAAACCTGCTGAAAACCCTGTTATTCGACGCACGGCGAAACCGCCGCTTAATCCCGTCCCGCACAATTTACGCGGAAAGCCGCACACGGTTGGCAAAAGCTACCGGGCAAGGTTTCTCCACGAAACAGTCATATTATTTCGAATCCCGAGCCACAAAATACCGCAATCCAGCGGCAATAAATATGGCGTGCGGCGATTGCATTAACGATTTCGTCCAGAACCCATGAGCCCGGCCAAAGCGGGTGAAAGCGCTTTCTGCACCAATAAAACGTCCGTTCGATTAATTCGTTCGCGCCGCACTCGAACTGCTTGTCTGCAGGCAAATCCTCCTGTTTTACGCGATGGCGGCAAAGTTCATGCGGTTGAAATACGGCTGTCACTTACTTAAATCAAATTGCAGTGCAAAAAAAACCCACCCGGCAAAACCGGATGGGTCGGCGCGTGTGCGGGGGCGTGGTCGGCCGTGTTTATTCTGCAAACGGCAATGCCGTCTGGCCTTCGGCGCGCATACCGAAGACGTTGAGCGTCATCGCAACGAGTGCGTAGTAGCCAAGCAGTCCGACCAGGTTGATCGTGGTTTCGTGGCCAAAGCGCTCGACGGCACGCGCGTAGGTTGCGTCGGACACACGCTTCGCGTCGTACAGCTCGGTCGTGAACGCATAGATCAGCGCGTCGTCGGGCTCGTCGAACTGGGGCGTTACGCCCACGCGGATCTGCTCGGCCAGCGCCCCGGGCACGCCCGCCCTCAGCGCAATGGGATAGTGGATGTACCACTCGGCCTGCGCCTGCCAGCGCGCGGCCGTGACGAGAATTGCCAGTTCTGAAAGGCGCAGCGACAGGCCAGTCTGATAGCGGCAGAACGCGCCAAGGCGCTGCGCATGCTGCGCCAGTTCCGGGCTGTGGATCCAGCCGAGGAACGGGCCGTTGAGGTTGCCGCGCGGACCGGAAAGAATCTCGTCCAGCACCGCTTTCTGTTCCGGCGAAGCCTGGGCAGCGTCGAATGCGGGAAGCCGCGAGGTCGGGTTTTGTGTCATCGAAGGACTCCGTTGGAGGTCATGGCAGTTCGCGTGCGACCGTTCGCGATCGCCGCGATTGCGGGCGCTGCGCGCGGCGGACAGTTAGTTGCACTTCACTGCCATATGGCAAAGCTTATGCCGCATGCGCCACACCCGTTGCGTCGAGCGCACCGTCAACCGCGGCGGCAAGCCGCTCGACGATTGCGTCGATGTTCTGTTCCGTGCAGATGAAAGGCGGCGCGAGCAGCACATGATCGCCGTTGCGCCCGTCCACGGTACCGCCCATCGGATAAACCATCAGGCCGCGCGCGAACGCCTCGCGCTTGATCGCCGCGTGCAGCTTGAGCGCCGGGTCGAAGGTCGCCTTCGTAGCGCGGTCCTTCACCAGCTCGACGCCCACGAAAAGGCCGCGACCGCGCACGTCGCCCACGTACGGATGGTCCGCGTAACGCTCGCGCAGACGCGCGCGCAGTTGTTCGCCGCGGACGAGCACGTTGTCGAGCAGCTTCTCTTCGGCGATCACGCGCTGCACTTCGAGCGCCGCCGCGCATGCCGTGGCGTGGCCGATATAGGTGTGGCCGTGCTGGAAGTAGCCGCTGCCGCCCACGATCGTCTCGTAGATACGCTGGCTCACGAGCGCCGCGCCGATCGGCTGGTAGCCTGCGCCCAGGCCCTTCGCGATGGTCAGCAGGTCCGGCGCAACGCCGTCCTCCTCGCAGGCGAACAGATACCCGGTGCGGCCCATGCCCGACATGATCTCGTCGAGGATCAGCAGCACGCCGTAGCGGTCGCATACCGCACGGATCTTGCGAAAGTACTCGCGCACGGGCGGCACCGCGCCGGCCGTTGCGCCAACCACGGTCTCCGCAACGAAGGCCGCGACCGTCTGCGGGCCGAGTTCCAGAAACTTCTGCTCGAGTTCGTCGGCAAGACGCTGCGCGTAGGCCTCGTCGGTTTCGTCCTCGTTGCGCTCGCGGTACGCATAGCACGGACTCACGTGATGCGATTCGATCAGGATCGGCAGGAACGGCTCGCGGCGCCACGCATTGCCGCCGATCGCGAGCGCGCCGAGCGTGTTGCCGTGATAGCTCTGGCGGCGCGCGATGAAGTGCCGGCGCGCAAACTCGCCCTTCTCCACGAAGTACTGGCGCGCGAGCTTGAGCGCGGCCTCGATCGCCTCCGAACCGCCCGACACGAAGTACACATGGTCGAGCCCTTCGGGCGCGGCGGCGATGAGATGATCCGCCAGCTGCTCCGAGGCCTCGGTTGTGAAGAACGAGGTGTGCGCGTACGGCAGTTGCTGCGCCTGACGCTTGATCGCCTCGATCACGCGCCGGTTGCTGTGGCCGAGGCACGAGACGGCGGCGCCGCCGCTTGCGTCGATGTAGCGCTTGCCGCTGGAATCGATGATTTCGATGCCTTCACCCGCGACCGCGACAGGCAAGGTAAGCTTCGGCAGGCGGTGAAACACCCTGGTCATATGTGTCCTCGATCAAGTCCGTGAATGATTAACGAGTCGCGCCGTCTACATGGCGCACGTTCAAGTCGATGAAGCCGCCGAGCGTGCGCTCGCCGCCCTGCCAGACGTCGAACGCCACGCCGCGCGGCTCGACGCGCATGCAGGCAGTGGCGAGCGTGTTTTCGTCGTCGGGGTCGTGCGGGTCGTCGCGGAAGATCGGCAGCCCTGCGCCCGCGCGATCCTGCAGCACCTGCACGAAGGTCGCGCCGCCGGGCTGCGCGCCAAGCGCGGGCAGCAGTTCGGCGAGACGGGCCTGGCGATCGCGCGACGAATCGGTGACGATCTGCGCCTCACACTCGCAACCCGTGTGGATGAGGTGATTCGCATGTCCCGAGGGCGCGCTCACCTCGCACGCCGAAGAACGCCGTGCGGTCGCTTCAACGCTATAGACACGCACCTCGCCTGCCTCATCGGTCCCGCCAATCGTGTGGTGAAAGCCGCTCGCGCGCGGCGTGTCGCGCAGCAGCGCAAGGGCTTCAGCGAGCGTCGCGCAATCGAGCACGGCGCGCGCGAGAATCATGCGCGGCACGCCCACGCGCGGCTCACGAATGCGCACGTTGTTGATCGCTTGCGCAAGCCCCGCGCGCGTGGCAGCGAAGGTATGTCCCGGCAGCGAGCCCGGGTAGCAGAAGCTCACGAAGCCGGGCTTTCCATCGGGTTCCACCTCGACCATGCTGCAGCGGTCATGCAACCAGGGATCGCCGTCTTCGTTATGCGCAATGAGGCCTGCGCCCGGCGTGCGCACCGCAAGCGTCGTGCAGCCGTCCGGCGCGTTGTGGATCAGTTCGCCGCGGCAATTCCAGAGAAACAGGTCGTCCGCGGACCAGTCCAGCGCCTGCGCCATTGCGTCGATTTCCGCGACATAGGCCGCAAAATGGTGTGCGGCTGCGGCGCGCAACTGCTGCACGAACGGACTGCCACGCCAGCGGCTCACCGCCTGCCAGGCGCTGCTTTGCGCCATGTAGCCGGCAAAGATCGGCTTCACGTGTGCGCCTAGCTGCCGGCCGATCGCCTCGGGCGAGCCGGCTACCCGGAAGGCCGGCCCGCGGAATGTCTTGAGTTCCTGCATCTGTTTTCTCGCTTCGCTACCAGTATGGGTCTACCTTTTCCGACACTGGGCTTTATACGCGTCAACAACATATGTTGTCAACTTAAATATCTATTGCAACAAATGGGATAGATACGGACGAAACAAAGCCGGATGCCGTCTCGCGACGCCATCCGGCTGCGGAAAAACAGCCATGAAATGGCGGAGAATTGCCGGGCTGGCGCTCAGGACACGTAAGCGCCGCGTGCGTTCAGGGAACGCTCGGCCTGTTCGAGCTGCGCGATTGCGCCCGAGCCTTCGAGCGCCAGCAGATGGGCGACAAGCGACTCGGCCAACGCCGTCGCCGCCACGAGTGAAGGGAAAAACGACGGGCTTTCGTGCGTGAAGATCAGCGCCTTGTCGGCGTTCAGCGCAATGGGCGAGACGGCGCTGTCGGTAATCGCGATCAGGCGGCTGCCCTTGGCGAGCGCGGCCTCGGCCACGCGCACCGCCTCGACCGAATACGGTGCGAAGCTGACAACAATCGTTGCGCTGTCGCGTTCGATACCGAGCAACTGCATCTCGAGCGTCCCCGCCTCGCCGCCCAGCAAGGAAACCGAAGGCCGGAACAGGCGGTAACCGTAGACGAGCCCGAACGCCACCGCATAGCACGAGCGAAAGCCCGCCACGTGCACGTGCTTCGCGCGGCGCAATACGCGCGCCGCCTCGACCGTCGAACGTGTGTTGTGCGCGGCGCTCGTCTCCAGATTGTGCTGTTGCGCCACGAGCAGATCGCGCGCGAGGCCGTCCTTCGCATTGCCCGCCACGAGTGAGCGAGCCCGCGAGGAAAGCGGCTCCGGGCGCGTGCGCACACGTGCGACGAACAGGTCCCGCAGCTCGTTCCAGCCCGGGAAACCCAGTTGCTGGGAAAGCCGCACTAGCGAAGCGGGCTGCACGCGAGCGCGCTCGGCCACTTTGCGCATGGACGAGACGGCCACTTCGTCTGGATGGTCGAGCAAAAAGGCAGCGCCGGTCTGGAACTGTGGGCTCAAGTCGGAGAAACGCGCGCGGATCAGCGCGGCGAGCTGGTCGAAACTGTCTGGCATGCGTCGCTCGGGCAGTGGATGACAACAAATGTTACCACTGGTGTTGCCGGATGTTGCAAGCCGGGACAGATGTGACGCATGCCGATATTCGAGCGTTGGTGGATGTGGCGATATGCAATTCCATTACCGGCCGGTGGATGAGATTGACTACGTCGAGCACCGCAATCCGATCGAATGAAAAGCTGGCCGGATTGATGATTAACGCGGCGTCCTGCAGGAACGCATTCTGAATCCAGTCGATCAACCCGCTTTCGCTGTTCGTTTGACGAAATACGCAGTGAAGCTCAAGAGCGTCGGTCAGTGCGAGACAATTCTATTCGATATCCTGACTGATCCCGACATGTCCCGAAAGATCGATAAGGAGTTCGTCCAGTGCCGCAAGTGCGAACAATGGCGCAATCGCATTTCACTAGTGCCTTCGGCGGCTGGATCGGCCATTCGCTATTGTCATGACGCTGCAAGTTGAATGACTGCCCTGCCCTCAAAGCCGGACGTCGAGGTTTCTCGAAATAGGCGTGTCAATATTCAAACTGCGCCTGCACACCCCAATACGGTGTGAGCGGCTGGATAGGCGACTTCGCTTTCCAGGCGCCTCGGCATGGCCACGTCGCGGCCGGAATCAGTCGTACCGGGATCAGTCAGGTAGCCGAGTAAGCCCGAAGCTCCGTCGCAGTTCGGGCTGGGTCGGGATCGTCGATAGAGACAACGGCTTCGATGGCTCGCACGTAGTCGTCAGGCAAATTCGCCTCCCTTGCGCCCACCAATACGTGCTGCTTGTACCAGTGATATGGCTGAAGACCAGGCTGTTTCTTCGTAGCGACGTAGGTCAGCGCATACATTCCGCCAGTCGCGGTCTCAACCCGGACACTCAAAGGCTCGTAACCCTTGCCGGCTCCTTCGAATGTGTCGAGCGCCTCGCGTTCGCCACGTACCACCGAGAAAATGACGCCGTAGACTCTGTCGCCGCCGTTTCCCGTATGCTCACAATCGCACTTTCCCGAGCCGTCCTTTTTGCTCAATTTGTCGAATGTGAGTTTGTAGCCAGTCACGAACCCCGTGGCGACAACCCTCGCTGACGGCAGCCTTGCGACGAGGCGTCGTACCGACATGTTGGAACCGTACGCGAAATAGGAAAATTCGCTGCTCGAGTCCATAGCTGTTATTGCCCTCGTGACAACTGCAGTGGGACATAACGCGAGGCAAGCCGCCAGCAACGCCTTCCCGCGGGGCGGCGCGGTAGCGTCAATACGTGCCTAAGGGAAGTGGAATCGTGACATGAATGCACGGAAGACGCGACTCGGATGCTCATCGACCCGCTTTCGGGTTGGCTTGGCGAAGGAAAAGACGCGTTGACGCACAAGCTCCCTTTCCGCGTGCCGCCCTTCGCCTTCGATACCCCTTGCGTTCAAGCCGTCCCGCATGAGCAACCAGCGCTGAACCGGGCTGGAAGCAGGTTTCCAGCCCGGTGTGCACCACTCAGGCTGCAGCAGCCGTGCTCGAAACTTCGGTGGCGGCCGAGGGCGCAGCAACTTCGACAGGCGCCGTCGATTGCACCGCAAGCTTCGGCGCACGGGCTTTTCGGACAACCGGCGACTTCGCCGCTGCGCCATTCTTCGGTGCAGCCTTACGTGCCGGCGATGCGGCCGCCTTCACAGATACCTTCTTGACAGCCGCCTTCCTCGTTGCAGTGTTCTTTTTTGCAGCGGTCTTCTTCGCTGCCGGCGCCTTGGCCGTTTTCGCTGCGGGCTCAGCCTTTTCAATCAAGAACTTCGACCGGTCCTTCGCGCCGGCGAGCCATGCCGGTGCGATGCCGCGACCGGACCACGTCGCGCCGGTTTTCGGGTCACGATATTTCGGCGGCTGCGGTCCGCGCACGTAGTTACCCGCCTTAGGCGCCTTTACAGCAGCAGCAGCAGCCGATTTCGGTGCCGCGCCTGCAGCAACCAGGAACCGGGTTCGGTCCTTTGCACTTGCAATCCACGCGGGAGCACGACCATGGCCGGTCCAAGTCGCGCCAGTTTTAGGATCGCGATATTTTGCTGCCGACGGGCCCTGCTTCGCTGTAACCGTCTTTCCCGGTTTGCGGCCTCGCCGTTTGCCGATAAATGCCTCAATGTCAGCAACCGTCACGGCATGCTTGTCCATCAGGCCGCGAATCTTCTCGAGTACCGCCGACGATTTCGTTGTTGCCAGTGATTCTGCTTGAGCCTGCAGCTTTGCGATTCTTGCCTGAATCGATTGGAGCGTTGTCATTCGTGCTTTTCCCTTGATAAGTTAGTTTTTCCACTATGCCACATCGGATGACGAATACAACGTTTTGTGTCGAATTAGTTTGCGCCAGGCAGTGGGAAACATAACTTTCTATTTCAAGATCGATAAGTCGTCTGACTATCGGCGTGAGAGTGTCGTCGCGTTCCCCAACCCTTCACACTCATCGAGCGGGTCCTCACCCGTTATCCGAAATCTGGCGCGTAGGCGAATTGACCATAGGAATACCGACAGGCTTTCGCGCGATCGGGAACAATTCGCCATTCCCTTAATCGGAAGCCGCTCAACGTCTACGTGCCACTCCAAAAGGGCCGATCATCGCATGATATAATTCGCACGCGAACTAAATCGCACAACTTTATCTGCGCGGAAATGAAACATCGCCTCGTCTATCTTTTGAATGTCGGACAGCGCCGGCTGCAACGGTGGTCGCAAACGCGCGCAGCCGGCGGCGGCGTCACGGCAGCCCAGGCGGGGCTGCTGTTCTTTTTGGGTGATCGCGACGGCGCGCTCATGAGCGAAGCCGCTGCGGCGCTGGATCTGGGCGCACCAGGCATGAGCGGTCTCGCTGACCGCACAGAAAAGGCAGGGTTGATCGAACGTCGGGCTGACGAGACCGACGGCCGGGTCTCGCGCCTGTGGTTGACGGAGGCAGGACGCACTGCGCGCCAAAAGGCGAAGCTTCGCATGAAGGACTTGAACGCCAGATTGACCGAAGGATTTACGGAAGCGGAAATCGACGTCGTGGCGCGGTGGCTGACCAGCCTGCAGGCCAGGTTTCCACTCGCCGAAGACGGCGACGCGTAACCTCGACCGTGGCCAATCAGCAAGGCCTTACTGCTGGGCAACCCTGGTGAAGTCCGGCTTGCGCTTCTCGGCAAAGGCCGCGAATGCCTCCCTCGCCTCGGCGCTCGTCAGCCTCTCCTGAAACTTCGCGCGCTCGCTGTCCATTTGCGCAACCAGCGTCTCGGCTTCACGCATCAGCTTTTTCATGGCACCCAGCGAACCGGCCGGCTTGGCGGCGATTCTTTCGGCCATCCTGCGTGCATCGTCGCGTAGTTGACCTCTTGCGCAGACCTTGTTGGCAAGGCCCCACGCGACGGCAGTTTGCGCGTCGAGCGGCTCGCCCAGCGCAAACATCTCGAAGGCGCGCACGTGGCCGATGCGCAGCGGAAGCAGGTAGCTGGACGCCGCCTCGGGGACGAGCGCGAGATTGACGAACGGGGTGATCAGTTCTGCGTCAGGCGCAAGCAGAACGTAGTCGCAGTGCAGCAAAAGCGTGGTGCCGATACCGACCGCCTTGCCCTGGACCGCCGCGATGATGGGCACGCTCGACTTCGCCAGGGCATGCAAAAAGCGCTGCACATATTGCTCACCGGGCTCCTTGCCCGATGCAATTGCCGCGAACTCGCCCACATCGTTGCCGGCGGTAAAGATATCTCCGTCCCCTTGCACCAGCAATACGCGGACGCGGCTGTCGTGCTCCGCGTTCCCGATAATGTCTGCCAGCGTGCCATACATCTCATTCGTCAATGCGTTCCTCTTGTCCGGTCGGGCAAGCGTAATCGTCAGAATGCCGTCGGCTTGATCAACGTGAATTTCCGCGCTCATGGGGACTCTCCTGAAATTTAGTTTGCATGCGAAGTATATGAGTAGTTCGCGTGCGAAGTAAATGGGAGTTCGTGGAAGAGACGTTTGCGAACCGTTCCGCGCTCAAAAAAATCCCGGAATCCGCTTCAGTATCCTGACAAAGTTACTGTATAAATGTACAGTTCCAGTGAATTCCGCAAAACGCAAACGCGTTGTAGCGTGTTGGTCGCGCGGAGCTATCGAAAGCTATTTTGAGTACCAAGGCATGCCAGATGATCGGCGCATAGCCCACATCGACATGGACGCATTCTTTGCGTCGTGTGAACTTTCGCAGTATCCCGAACTACGAGGCAAGGCCATGGTGGTCGCCGGTCGCCGCGCGGATGCGCCCCGAACGAAGCCGGACGGCACGCGCGAGTTCTCGCGGCTACGTGACTATGTGGGCAGAGGCGTCCTGACGACTGCGACCTACGAGGCTCGCGCATTTGGCGTTCATTCCGGGATGCCCGCCATGAAGGCGGCACGGTTAGCGCCAGATGCGATTCTCCTTCCAGTGAATTTCGACCTCTACCGAACTTACTCGCGACTGTTCAAAGATGCCGTCCGGTCAATCAGTCCGAGCATGGAAGACGTTGGAATCGACGAGGTCTACGCGGACGTTTCACTCACGAATGGAGATGCAGAGGCCATCGCGCGCAAGTTGAAGTCCGCGGTCTTCGAAGCAACCCATCTCACGTGCTCCGTCGGAATCGCGCCAAACAAGCTGCTTGCAAAGCTGTGCTCCGATATGCAAAAGCCAGACGGCATCACAATCCTGATGCTAGAGGACGTGCAATCCAGGATTTGGCCAATGGCCGCAAACAAGATCAACGGTATCGGCCCCAAGGCGGCCGCCAGGCTTGCGTCTTTTGGAATAACGACGATCGGCGAGATCGCAGCGCGCGACGAGCGTTGGCTCATCGAGCACTTTGGACGAAGCTATGGCGCGTGGCTTCGCAGAGTCTCACACGGACTTGATGACAGGCCTGTGGTGACGTATAGCGAGCCTGTCTCGATGAGTCGCGAAACCACATTCGAGCGCGATCTGCACGCGGTGCGGCACCGGCAGGAACTGGGCGCAGCATTTACCCGCCTATGCGAACAGGTGGCACTCGATCTCCAGCGCAAAGGCTATTTGGCAAGGAGGGTCGGCATCAAGCTGCGCTTCAATGACTTCAAGACGGTAACGCGTGACATAACGCTTCCTGAGCCTATTGACGACGCGAAAGCGTTGCGGCGCGCGGCGACTGAGTGCCTGAAACGAGTCGAGCTCGTCAAATCCATCCGGCTGCTGGGCGTCAAGGCCGGCAACCTCCAGGCCGCCGGAGAGGCTTCGGGTAGCGAGTCGCCTCAATACACGCTGGACTTCTAGCCGGCGACGCGCCGCACCCGCGGTGTGCGAGGCGTGCGCAACGACTGCGCAGCCACTGAAGCGATTGCATCAACTGGCCGGATCCGATGCCAATGCAATCCGCGCCTTCTCCTCGGGACTATTCGCCTTGTAATACTTGTCGGCCCACTTGCGGTCAGGCTGCAGCAACAGCAGTTGAACAGTTCCATGCTGCTGCTCCTCGATGCCAACGGCGCGCGCACGATAGTGCTCGTAAAGCCGCATGAATTCGGCGAGGTAAATGGCGGCAATGCGCGTGTCTTTTATTTCGAGCAGGTTCTCGTCGTTGAAATGCTCGGAGTTGTTGCTCATGTTGGCCGAGCCCGTGTAGACAACCGGATTGTCTCCCTCGGCGTCGATGACAATAAACTTGTGGTGAATGATGACCGGAGCGTAACCGGGCGCGACTTCGCCAGGAAAGAGCCGCAATTCGGGCTCGAATCCATCGGGCACGGTCGCCGGGGAAAAATACGATGCATCGATGACGTCACGGTTTTCCTTGCTTCGATGATAGAGCGCGAGGTTTGCCAGGGCAGTCGTGCTCACGGCTTCTCCTGCGTTTTGCGCCTCTTGCGCATTCTCCGCGGACTTTGCGCCGATGTTGTTGACGAGGCCGAACATCATGAGTCCCTCGTCGCCGGCGGAAAAACAGGCGTCGCGAAGCGGTGCATCGGTCGGCATGAAGAGGCAAAACAGGACGGAATGCTGCGCCCGCCCTATCGCTTCCACGATGGTATCGATCTGGGTACGTCTGGTTTTCGTTTCCGGAGAGAAGCAAACGCGAATTGCAGCGCTTCCCACCGTCACGGAATCGGACCAGCCATTCGTGAGCTCGGCGGTCTGGTTGATCGGTGGATTGCCGGCGATGGCTTTCGTTCTGTCGTCGTACAGTTTCGCGAGATCAGCTGAATGGAACAGGTGAAGCACGTTGGCCTGTTCCGTCAGACCTTCCGCCATGTTCGAAGTTCAAACGCCTGCGCGGCCGGCGGCGCGGTATGCGGATCGATTCCCATGGCCTTCACCTGTCGTGCAAAAGCCTGTGAACTCACCACCGCACGATTGAACCAGGTGCCCACACCGTCCTCGATATGCGCCGGAAGCGCGACCTCACACACCCTCGCCTCTGCGTTCAGCAGATTCAAATTGTCTGGCGTGCCCACTACCGGATAGACGGTGTACCTGAACTGCTGGCCTCTATCGGCTTCCTCGATACGCGCGTCCCACCACGTGAATTTTTGAATCGGCGCGATGTTCGAAGGCGCATCGGGCTTCCCATCCGGCACGGGCCCGTTGAACGTGATTCGATTGGGGAGCCAGCTGCTTGCCTCATGGGATTTTCCGTCCGGGCTCGTGAAACCCGGGGCGCGCGCTATGGCGAAACCCAGGAAGTCGGCACGTGCCGCACCTTCTGGCCAGTCGAGCGCGAGTAAAACCAGCGTCGGAGAGAGATAGCTGCGGACCTTCGTCGACATCGTTCACCTCTGGTGTGTCAGCCAAAGGCCCAGTTTCAACGATCAGTTTGTTGAAACGGTGAACGAAGTATGTTGCCCGGATGTCGTTTCGATGACGCTGCCGAGAGCAGCGGCAAAGCCACTACTGCGGCGTGATATCTCTTTGCACCCGATGAATATGCTGCTCGACATAGAACGCCGCCGCATCGGCGTCTCCGCAGACAATGGCCTCATAAATCAGCCGATGCTCTGCAACATACAGTCGGATGCGAGCCGGGTCGTAAATCCCATCGTCCTTGAGCCGCTTCCACAGCGACTGGTCCATGGTCGATGCGATTTCTTCCGCGAACTTCGCCAGCAACGCATCCCCAGTCATCACCGCCAGTTGACGATGAAAGAGCCTGTCGCTGTTATTCCACAGCGCCCGCTCTTCGGGCGTCGCCACATCCGTCAACGTCTCCATCTGGTCCAGATAGTGCTCGGCCAGCCGGTCTCGTTGTTTGCGCGCTGCCGCGCGCCTTGCAATTGCAGGCTCGAGAATCAGGCGCACGTCGAGCGTAGCCGACGGGCTAAAGTCCGGCGTGGATTCCCCGCTTTCTGTTTCTACGCCCGGCACGGCGGCAAGAAGCTCGTTGGCCGCCGAAGCCACATAAGTCCCCGAGTTGCGCTTCGTGACAACCAGGCCCTCGTTTTGCAATTGCCCGATGGCTTCACGCACGGCAGGACGCCCAACGCCGAAACGTGTGGCCAGTTCGCGCTCCGACGGCAGCCGGGCGTCCGGCAGGTATCGGCCGCTTCGGATCTCGGCACGAATCTTTTCCGACACCTGCTCGTAAATCTGCAAGGGTCGAAAATTGCCTTCAGGTTCGAAGCGGGCGGATGCCATCGTGAATTCTCAGTGGGCTGCGAGGTGGTTCTTGAATATACCACTTTCCCGGAAAAATCGGCACAAATTGGCTTGCCATTCACCCACAGATGGTCTAGATTCGTTCCACACTGAGCCCGAGAAAATGGGCGAACTGGGGCCGGAAATCGGCCTGGCCAAATGCAGCCGCTTCCTCTGGCAGTCCAACAATCAGGAGACATCATGCGCCACCTCGCCGCCGCCCTCGCCGTGCTCACGGCCGCCGGCTTCTCCCTGGCCGCTGAAGCTCAAACTGTCGTCACCATCGGCCACTCGGCGCCGCTTACGGGCCCGCAGGCGCCGAACGGCAAGGACAACGAAAATGGCGCTCGCCTCGCCATCGACGAACTGAACAAGAGCGGCGTGACCGTCGATGGCAAGAAGGTGACGTTCAAACTGGATTCGGAAGACGACCAGGCGGACCCGAAGGTCGGCGTCCAGGTCGCGCAAAAGCTCGTCGACAGCGGCGTGGTTGCCGTCATGGGCCCTTACAATTCCGGCGTGGCAATTCCGGCATCGCGTGTCTACAACACCGCCGGCATTCCGATGCTCCCGGTTGCTTCGAATCCGGCGCTGACGAAGCAAGGCTTCAAGAACATCTTCCGTATCGGCGCAAGCGATGAGCAGTTGGGCGGGACAATGGGCCAGTTCGCTGCCAAGACCTTGAAGGCGAAAACGGCAGCGGTAATCGACGACCGCACCGCGTACGGCCAAGGGGTGGCGGAGCAGTTCATTAAAGAAGCGAAAGCGAACGGCATCCAGATCGTCGACCGGGAGTTCACCAACTCGGCGGCGACCGACTTCCTGGGCATCCTTACCACCATCAAGGCGAAGAACCCCGACGTCATCTTCTTCGGCGGATACGCGGCTCAAGGCGCTCCCATGGCAAAGCAGATGCGCGCGCGCGGACTGCGTGCGAAGTTGCTGGGCGGCGATGGCATCTGCTCGGCCGACATGGGCAAGGTTGCGGGCGAGGCGGCGTCGATCGTCTATTGCGCGCAGGGCGGCGTCGCGCTCGACAAGACTGCGGCGGGCCGTGACTTCCTGAAGAAGTACAAGGACACCTACCACACCGACACGCAGGTCTATGCCGTCAACTACTACGACGGCGTGAAGCTGCTCGCCGACGCGATGGTCAAGGCCGGCACCACCACCGATAAGGCAAAACTCGTCGCCCAGTTGGCGAAGACCGACTACAAGGGCGTCGCGGGCACTTACTCTTTCGACGCAAACGGCGACCTCGTGGGCGCGCCGACGACCGTCTACATCATCAGGGACGGCCTGCCGGTTCCGTACGGCCAGTGAGCCAATTGCTAAAACCATCATGAAGCCAACTCGCACCATTTCGACAGTCGAAGTTCATACCGGCGGCGAAGCGTTCCGCATCGTCACCAGCGGATTGCCTCGTTTGCCCGGCGACACGATCGTGAAGCGTCGTGCGTGGCTGAAGGAAAACGCCGACGAAATCCGCACTGCACTGATGTTCGAGCCGCGCGGTCACGCCGATATGTACGGCGGCTATCTGACCGAACCGGTTAGCCCGGGCGCCGACTTCGGCATCATCTTCCTCCACAACGAGGGCTACAGCGACCACTGCGGACATGGCGTGATCGCGCTGTCCACCGCTGCGGTCGAGCTTGGCTGGGTGCAACGCAGCGTTCCGGAAACGCGTGTCGGCATCGATGCTCCGTGTGGCTTTATCGAAGCATTCGTTCAGTGGGATGGCGAACACGCCGGTAACGTGCGATTCGTGAACGTCCCGTCGTTCATCTGGAAGCGGGATGTGACTGTCGAAACGCCGTCCTTTGGCACGGTAAAAGGCGACATTGCTTTCGGCGGCGCGTTTTACTTCTACACCGACGGTGAGCCGCACGGCCTCGCCGTGCGCGAATCGTCGGTCGAGAAACTGATCCGCTTCGGCGCAGAGGTGAAGGAAGCCGCGAACAAGGCCTACCCGGTCGAGCATCCCGGGATCCCCGAAATCAACCACATCTACGGCACCATCATCGCCAACGCACCGCGGCACGAAGGCTCGACACAAGCCAACTGCTGCGTGTTCGCGGACCGTGAAGTGGACCGCTCACCGACCGGCTCCGGCACCGGTGGACGCGTCGCCCAGTTGTACCTGCGCGGCGAACTCGGCAAAGGCGAGACCCTGGTGAACGAATCCATTATCGGCACGGTTTTCAAGGGGCGCGTGCTCAGCGAGACGACCGTCGGCAACTTCAAGGCAGTAGTTCCGGAAATCGAAGGCAAGGCATTCGTGTGCGGCTTCGCGACCTGGATCGTGGACGAGCGCGACCCGCTGACTTACGGTTTCCTTGTCCGGTAGAAATAACGCGCCGTTACGAAACTCGCACCGCCGTTGCACCTGTGTCCGCGCCCGCCGCCTACACTCCGAACCGTGCTTGCCAGAAACAGCGGCGCGAACACCAATGGTGCAAGCTCGAGTGGCACGACATGGCAGCCAGGGCTATTGAGCGGGTTCCAAAGCGAATATTTCACACAAGTGTTTATCATGAACGTCAATAATCGAATCAGGATGCTTGCCGCGGCTGCCATGTTAGGACTGGCGGCAGCCGGGACCGCACAGGCCGCCGGCTGCCTGAAAGGCGCTGTCGTCGGCGGCGTAGCCGGACATTATGCGGGCCACCACGCCGTTGCCGGGGCCGTTGGCGGCTGCATCGTGGGGCATCACGTTGCGAAAAAGCATGCGCAGGAACGAGCCGCAGAACATCAGGCCGAACGCGCCCAGAAGCTGAACACCTGATCCCCCGCCGGGCCTTTCGCTACAGCCGCCGGGGACGCCCATTCAAGCTGTGATATCCTGGCGGCACGCGACTTGCGCTATATTCTGCTCAAGAGTTGCATTCAGAGCGAAACACAAGTAGAAATGGACGAACGAAAACGAGAAAGCATCGTGGCCTATCTGCGGCGTCGGATGGCCGAATTTGGTATCGAACCCGAAGATATTGCCGCATCAATTGCTGCAGACGCCGCGCAAATGCGCGCCGCACGTTACCGGGATGCGGCTGGCCACACGTGGGACGGCAAGGGCGACGCCCCGCGATGGGTGGTGCAGGCGACGAGCGCGGGGCAGTCGCTCGAGCATTTTGCAATCGGCGAGACGGCTGACCAGCAGCCGGTGAAAACCCCCAGCGTGGACTGGCGCCAGGACCCGTTTGCCGGCAGCCGCCTCGCAACGATCAGAACGGAACACTCCGGCGCCGCCTGAAAACATCACCTTTAGCTGCCGGCGAGGCGTGAAAGAGAAACTTCAGTCGAATTCGACATCATTGTTATTGCGCAGTGCGTCCAGTCGTCGGATTTGTTCCGGCAGAATCCGGCCTTGCGACAAGGCTGGAAGGTGATCGATATCGAAGAACTGGACGGCGTCGGTTTCGGCTCCGCATATTTCGCCCGCACGCACAATTTCCCCCAGGAAAACCAGCTTCCAGATGTGAAACACGGAAGGCGGATGTCCGTGCTTGAGCATATCCCACACGGCCAGCAGCCGAACGATGTTCACCGTGTAGCCGCTTTCTTCACGAGCCTCTTTTGCCGCGTTCTCCGCAGGCGAAACGCCTATGTCCGCCCAGCCGCCGGGCAGGGACCACAAACCATCCACGGCCTCCCGCACGAGCAGGATTTGACCGGATGGATTGAAGACGGCGCATCTGACATCGAGTTTGGGATTCGCGTATCCCGTTTCGAAAGCAAAGAGCGCGGCGACATCGCCGGTTTGCATGGACGCCATTTCCGCGAGTTGCTGATGCGCGATACCGGCGATTTCCGTGTACCGTTCCTTGTCGAACGGGCTCGTCGCGTAGTGCAATCCCGATTGCGCAAGCGCCAGTAGCCGGCGCGCCTGTGCAAGGCGCGCGCTCAGCGATTGTTGTTCGGCAGGCGTGTGCATCGATGCTGCCTCACCTTTTCGCCGCGGTGCCGTAGCAGTCAAAAGCCAGTGTGTCGAAGTCGGTCAATTCCATGGTGATTCCTTTTGGAAGGGCATGTCGGCAATCACATTATCCATGCCCCGCTTCGACGGCGCGAATCGAACAATGGCGATCGATTCCGCCATGTTCTGGCGCATGTCATCGAAAAGGCGCTTCTGGAAAAGCATCGCGTGCACGTATGCGGCTGTCAACCAGGCGATCGCCCTGGCGCTCCGCGCGCGTCACGCCGGGCGGCGGCGCGCTCCGGCCGCCAGAACGCGAACACGAGCATCCCGGCCAGCGCCTGAGCGGCCACGACGAACGCCACGCACCCCGCCCAGCCCCAGCGGTGCCATGCTGGAATCGGCAACACGGAGCCGAGGCTGCCGCCGAAGTAATAGCAGGAGAGATAGATCCCGATCGCCGTGGTCCGGGCCCCGGCGGCGGCATGCGAAATGAACGCGTTGGCGCAGGCCTGCTCGACGAAAACCGCCGTCGAGCCGAGCGCGAGCCCAACCAGGATCGCGCCGACGCTATCCGGCAGCGTCAGCAGGCTGCCCGCGATCGCCAGGCCGACCGCCGCGAGCGCGAGATCGCGCGGCCCGCGGTGCCTCGCGAGGCGTCCCGAAATGGGCGTGACGACCACCGCCACGAGGAACACGGCATAGATCGCGCCGATTCCCGCTGTCGAGAACCCGAACGGCGCACGCGTGAGCCGCAGGCCCACGAAGGTGAACGTCGCGACCTGAGAGGCGAGCACGCACGCGCCCACGGCAAATGAAGCGAGCACCGGGCCGCGCATCATGAGTTTCCATTGCGTCTTGGTCGTGGGGCTGCCGTCCGCGCGCACCGCACCCGATGCGGGCAAGCCCGCGTAGATCGCGAGGCCCGTCGCGAAGCTGAGCACCGCCACGACGTCGAGGGCGTGCCGCCAGCCGAGCATCGACGTGAGCAGGTTGGTGACGAAGCGTCCCGCGAAGCCGCCCAGCGTGGTGCCGGCCACGAAGATCGCGCTCACTTCGGTCGCGCGCTCGCGCTGATAGCGTTCGCCGATGTACGAAATCGACATGGCGAAAATGAACGGCATCAGCACGCCGGCGGCGAAACGCGCCGTGAGGAACGACGCAAAACCCGGCGCGTGCGCGGACCAGACCACGGGCAGCGCCGATGCGAGCGCGGCAGCGACGATCACGTTGCGCCTGTCGAAGCGCGTCGCCAGGGTGCCGACGAACGGCGCGATAATGGCGACAGCCAGCGTGGTCGCGCTCACGCCCTGCCCGGCGCGTTCCGCGCTCACGCCGAATGTGACGGCGAGTTCGCGCAGAATGCCTTGTGTGGCGTAGAGATTGATGAAGGCCGCGAAGCCGCACAGGAAGACGGCGGCTCGAATGGATTGGTCTTTCATGCTTGACGCCCTGTTTCGTCCAACCGCCAGTCTGAGGACCGGCCAACGCGCGCGCCAATACCGTTTTCGTCGCCATTGATACCGCCAGAACAAGAATGCTCGACCTGCGCCGCCTCCGCTATTTCGTCACCGTTGCCGAAGAACTGCACTTCGGGCGCGCCGCCGTGCGCCTGAACATCGCGCAGCCGCCGCTGACGCGCCATATCGCGGCACTGGAAACCGAACTCGGCATCCGCCTTTTCGAGCGTTCGACCCGCGCCGTCAAACTCACGCCCGAAGGCATGTTGTTCCTCGAGCGAGCACGCGGCGTGCTGCACGCCGTTGGCGAGGCGCAGGCGAGCGCACGCAAGCTCGCCCAGGGCGTGACGGGCCGCATTGCGATCGGCTACACGAGTTCGATTCCCATGTCCGACATGTTCGCGGCAGTCGTGCGCCACGCAGGGCGCGCGCTGCCCGAGGTGGAACTGACGTTTCGCGAGGCCGCCACCGCAAGTCAACATCGGCAGCTCGTTGAGGGCGTGCTCGACATCGGTTTTGGCTGGTCTGCGGCGAACGCCCGCGAAGACGGACTGTGCTCGCTCGTGATCGCGCGTGAGCCGCTCGTCGCCGCCGTGCCGAGCGGCAGCGTGCATGCGCGCAAGCAGTCGATCGACTTCGCCGAGTTGCGCGACGAGACGTTTCTGATCTTTCCGCCGGGATATGGATCGGCGCTGACGGCAGCGCTCGATTCGTTGTGCGCGCAAGCTAATGTGGAGCCACGCATCGGGCCCACCGCTTCGCAGACTGCCGCGCTGGTCTCGCTCGTCGCGGCCGAACGCGGCGTCGCCATCGTGCCGGCCTTCACGATGGCACTGCAACGCTCGGGCGTGGCCTATGTGCCGTTGCGCGACGCGCCTGCGCTCGACCAGACTGTCTCGTGGATCGAGCCGTTCACCTCGACGTGCGTGGAGCGTTTCGTTGTGCTTGCGCGGTCGGTTGCGCAACGGGGCACGCGCGGCACCTGAATCGTGCGAACGTCAGACCGGTGCCGACGTCGCGTCCCGCGTGCGCGTGGCATGCGCGGCCCGCTTCAAGCGCGCCACGCCTTCGCGAATCTCATCCACGTTCGGCGCGGCAAACGAAAGGCGCAGCGACGCGGTGTCCGGCTCATCGGCGAAAAACGCCTTGCCCGGAACAAAAATCACCTGGTTCGCAATAGCGTTCGGCAAGAGCGCATCGATCGACACACCCGGAATGCGCGCCCACACGAACATGCCGCCTGCAGGTTGATGAAACGCGATTTCGCCGCCGAATTGCTCGCGCAAACCATCGCAAAGCGCTGCGCATTTGCGCCGATACGCTTGCGTGATATGCGGAAGATGCCGTTCGAGCGAGCCCGCCTCCAGATAGTGCGCGGCGATCGCCTGGGTCCACGGTGTGCTGCACAGGTCGACGGTCTGCTTGGCGATCACGCAGCGCCGCGTGATTTCGGCGGGCGCGATGGTCCAACCCACGCGCAAGCCAGGCGCGACCACTTTCGAAAGACTCGAGAAATGCACGATCCAGGCGCGCGCGCCCTGCACTTCGCTTGCCAGCGCCAGCATCGACGGCACCGCGTTGCCCGCGAAACGCAGATCGCCGTACGGATCGTCCTCGACGATCACGAAGCGGTATTGAACGGCGAGGCGCAAGAGCGCAAGGCGCCGCTCGCGTGTGAGCGTGGCCCCGGTGGGATTCGCGAAGGTCGGCACCGTGTATAGCAGCTTCGGTCGTGCAATCGCGCCCGAAGCGAGCCGCGCGGCGAGACTGTCCACGTCGATACCGTCGCCGTCTACCGGCACCGTCACCACACGCGCCTGCTGGAGCCGGAGCGCCTGCAGCGTGGCCGGATAGGCGGGCTGCTCCGTCAAGGCCGTGTCGCCCGGACCAAGCAGCACGCGCAACAAGAGATCGAGGCCCTGCTGCGACCCTGTCGTGACGAGCATCTCTTCCGGCGCGCAGGTCACCCCGCGGCGCGCCATCAGCGCGAGCAGCTGCGTTTTCAGTTCGGGCAAACCGTCGGTCGGCCCATACTGAAGGCAACGCGTGGGAGCTTGCCATGCCTCGCCCGCTGCCGCCTGCAGTCCGTCGGCGTCGAACAGGTCGCTGGCAGGATAGCCGCCCGCGAAGGAAATCATGCCTGGTTCTCCCAGGTACCTGAAAAGCTCGCGAATGGGCGAACCGGCGGGATGCTGGAAGGGCGCGGTGAAATCGTACATGGCGGACATGGAGTCGATGGCGGTTAAGCGCGGCAGCGGACAAGCTTCGAGTGTGGTCAGATCACGGGCTCTTTTGCGTAACCTGCCCCCTCGCCGTCACACGACGTTCTTTTCGACGATCGGCCGGTTTTCCAGTACACGCGACCAGTCGAGCGAAGACAGATCGAGCGTCGTATACCGGCCGTTGAGGATCAGCTCGCTCACGCCGCGCCCGGTTGCCGGCCCCTGCTGCAGACCGTGCCCGCTGAAACCATTGGCAAACACGCAATTGTCGATGGTCGGGTGATAACCAATGATGGCATTCTGGTCGAGCACGTTGTACTCGTAATAGCCGGACCAGCAGTTCTCCACGCGCAGCGCCTCGAAGCCCGGCACGCGGTGCGCAAGCGTCGGCCAGATCACGTCGTCGAAGATGGCGTGATCGACTTCGTCGAGCGGCAGATCGTTCGGGTCGTTCTCCGCGCCCGGCGACGTTCCGGTGATGTACGTGTTGCCCTCGGGGCGGAAGTACACGCCGGACGGGTCGATCAGCAACGGGCACGCGGCGAGCCGCGCCGGCGACGACACGTTGAAAATGCTGCGGCGGCGCGCATAAACCGGAATGTCGATGTCCATCATTTCCGCAAGCTTGCGCGCCCACGCGCCGGCTGCGTTCACGAGCGTGTCGCAGGCATGGCGTTCGCCGTCGCCCGCGATCACGTGCGTGACCTTGCGGCCACTGCGCACGACGCCGGTCACATCGGCCGGCACGTAGCGTGCGCCGAGCGACTGCGCCTTCTTGCGCAACGCCTGCACGAGGCCGTAGCCGTCGAACCAGCCCTCACCGCTGCGGCCATACGCGCCGCTTGCGAGATCCTCGACGTTGAGCCAGGGAAACTTCGCGTGCAACGCGTCGCGCGGCAGGAGTTCGATGTCCGCGCCAAGACGCGTTTGCAGCGCGTGATTCTCGCGCAGCGTCGCATCGCCCGCCTCGGTGGCGAGGAAAAGGTAACCGCCCTCGTGCAGATCGATCGACGGACGGCTGCCGTTCACTTCGAGCCGCTCGCCAATGCCGCGCAGAAACTCGATGCCGAACAGCGACATCTGGATCGACAACGGCGTGGAAAACTGCTGCCTGATCGATGCGGCGGACAGCGCCGACGACGAGCGCGCATAACTCGGGTCGCGCTCGAACACGGTAACGGCAACCGTCGGGTCGGATGCGCGCAAAAAATAGGCAATAGAACTACCGATTACCCCGCCGCCAACGATAACGACTTGAGAACTCACGACTTGCTCCAGATTGCGGATCACTGCTGCGCGCATGGATTGGGTTTGCGCGAATCGATCCATCGACCGGGTGCACGATGCGCCCGGTCATGGCGGTTCAACTACGCCAGGCGCGCTTATTCGACGTTGAAATCGATGCCCTGTGCGAGCGGCAGCGCCGACGAATAGTTGACCGTGTTGGTCGCGCGGCGCATATACGCCTTCCACGCGTCCGAGCCCGACTCGCGGCCGCCGCCCGTTTCCTTTTCGCCGCCGAACGCGCCGCCGATCTCCGCGCCGCTCGGCCCGATGTTCACGTTCGCAATGCCGCAATCGCTGCCCGAGGCCGACGTGAAGCGCTCGCTCTCGCGCAGGTCTGTCGTGAATACGCACGACGAGAGGCCATGGTGGGCGGCGTTGTTCGCCTCGATCGCGTCGCCGAAGTCGCTGTACTTGAGGACGTAGAGAATCGGCGCGAAGGTTTCCTTCAGGACAACTTCGGTTTGCGCCGGCATCTCGACGATCGCTGGGCGCACGTAGAAGCCCTTTTCGCTGCCCGCCACCGTGTGACGCTCGCCGCCGAACACCTTGCCGCCCTCGCGCCTCGCCTGCTCGAGCGCCGACTGCATGCGGGCGAACGACTGCTCGTCGATGAGCGGCCCCATCAGCGTGCCCTGTTCCAGCGGATTGCCGATCACGACCTTGCCGTAGAGCGTCTTCAGGCGCTCGACGGCCTTGTCGTACACGCTCTCGTGCACGAAGAGGCGGCGCAGCGAAGTGCAGCGCTGGCCGGCCGTGCCGACTGCCGAGAACAGGATGCCGCGCAGCGCGAGTTCGAGGTCGGCGGTGGCGGAAACGATGCCCGCGTTGTTGCCGCCCAGTTCGAGCAGCGAGCGGCCAAAGCGGCGCGCGACTTCGACGCCGACGGTCCGGCCCATTTCGGTGCTGCCCGTTGCGCTCACGATATTCGAGCGCGGATCCGCCACGAGTTTCGCCCCCACTTCGCGTCCGCCAACCACGAGGCTCGTGAGGCCTTCGGGCGCATCGCCGAATTCCTTCAACACATCCTGCATGATCTTGTTGACGGCTACCGCGGTGAGCGGCGTCTTTTCCGAAGGCTTCCAGACCACGGCGTTACCGCACACGAGCGCGAGCGCGGCGTTCCACGACCACACGGCGACCGGGAAATTGAACGCGGAAATCACGGTGCACACGCCCATCGGATGCCACGATTCGGCCATGCGGTGGCCCGGACGCTCCGAAGCAATCGTCAGACCGTAAAGCTGGCGCGAGAGGCCGACCGCGAAGTCGCAGATGTCGATCATTTCCTGCACTTCGCCGAGGCCTTCCTGGAAGATCTTGCCGGTCTCCAGCGAGACGAGGCTGCCGAGCGCGCGCTTCTGCTCGCGCAACCTGTTGCCGAGCAGGCGCACGAGTTCGCCGCGGCGCGGCGCGGGCACGTTGCGCCAGGTCTTGAACGCCTCCTGCGCCTTCGCGAGCACGGCGTCGACGTCGGCTGCCGACTGGCTCGCGACGCGGCCGATCAGTTCCCCGTTGATCGGCGAATGCACGACGATGTCGCCCGCTTCCGCGAGCTGGGAAATGCCGAGATCCGAGAGGATGGAGGAGGCTTTCATAGGTAGAATCCCTTAAAATTTCCAATAAGAAACATTGCTACTTTAGGAAACTATACACGCGCAATTTTGCGGCGACAACACGCAACCACGGGAATTTCGCCATGCCGCGGGTATCGCCGCCGCGCGGCTTTCGGCCATGGAAACGGCATGAGGCCGCCCTGCAGGCGGACCCGCGATTTCCTGTTGGAAACAACGCATTGGGCGCCGACGGTGCCGGCGCCCTTCAACCTTCAAGGTAGCAGAGGCGAGACATCTCAGTCCGCGGTTCGCGTCGTGACCGGCACCCACGCCACGTTCTTGACCTGATACAGCGTCGAACTCGGACTCTTCAGGTCGCCCTGGGCATTAAAGGCGATCTTGCCCGTAATGCCGTCGTAGTTCGTGGCCTTCAGCGCGGCGTTGAACTGCGCCGGCGCCGCCGAGCCCGCCTTCTCCATCGCGTTGATCGCGACCCACGCTGCGTCGTAGGCGAACGGCGCGTAGGCGAGCATGTCGATGCCGTACTTCTGCCTGAACTTCGCCTCGAAGCCCTTACCCTTGGGCAGCGTGCCAAGTGGCTGTCCGTATTCCCACACCGAAGCGCCATCGGCGGAAGCGCCGGCGAGCTTGATGAAGTTCGCGTCCATGACGCCGCCGCCGGCGAGGAATTGCGCCTTCAGACCAAGCTGGCGCATGCGCTTGACGATCATCGCGGCCTGCGCATCGAGGCCGCCGAAGAATACGAGATCCGGATTCGTGCGCTTGATGCTCGTGAGCTGGGCGCTGAAATCCACGGCCTTGTCGTTCGTGAACTCGCGCGCGACGATCGTGCCGCCGCTCGCCTTGACGGCCTTCTCGAACTCGTCGGCTTCGCCCTGGCCGAAGGCCGTGCGGTCATCGATGATCGCAATGCGGCTCGCCTTCGTCACCGTCGCCGCATAGTTGCCCGCGTTGCCGGCGTTTTGCGAGTCGGTCGCGATGACGCGGTAGATGGTCGGCGAGCCGCTTTGCGTGATGGCCGGATTCGTAGCGGCCGGCGTGATCATCGGAATGCCCGCCTTCGCGTAGATCTTCGAGGCCGGCAGCGTCGTGCCCGAATTGAAGTGGCCGATCACGACGGCCACCTTGTCGTCCACGAGTTGCTGCGCGACCTGTACGCCAATGCGCGGATCGCTCTGGTCATCCTGCGAGTCGATCACGAACTTGACGGGCTTGCCACCGAGGGTGGGATGCGCGGCGTTGGCTTCGTCCACGGCCATCCGCACTCCGTTTTCGATGTCCTTGCCGTACGCCGCGCCGCCGCCCGTGAGCGGGCTGGCCACGCCGATCTTCACGACCGTTTCCTGCGCGCTCACCGCGCCGGCAACCAACATCAACGACGCTGCGATCGCGCAGCCACGACGAGAAGCGAGGAAACGAAAAGACATGCGATATTCCTTGGGAATCTGGAGCCGGCACGTGACGCGTCCGAATGGTCACGCGGACCTTCGGCGCACAGGATTCGTCTTGCGCCGTCGATGCAGGACGGCGGGACGTGAACGGATTGTCGGCAGCGGTTCCGGCGGCATCAAACGAAAACTAATCACCACGTAATGCGCTTCCCTCATCAAGCCCGCTCACGCGGGGGAATACGGCAACGCGTGACGCGGTCTCGCGGGTATTGGGAGATACCCGATTGCCCCGACGGGCCCGCTTGTGGGTGGCTGTCATCCGGGACCGGCTTGCGCGCGCCACGCCTTGCGCCGTCTGGGTTTGCGTCAGAAATCATCAACTTCCGGGCGGTCAACTTACTTAGCCATGCTTGTTAATCGCGGCATGGCGCGGCAAGCGCTGCGCGATACACAAATGTTATGATCGGAAACATAGAGTACGATGCGAGCACCCAGCGAACCCTCAACGAACCCTCAACGAACCCTCAACGAAGCCCCAGCAAGCACCCCGAGTTCCCGAATGGAAACCCCGTCCCTCAAGCCCGCCGAGCACGCTTCAGCGGAGCTGGGCAAGCGCGTCAAGGCCGCCCGGCTGAAGCACGACTACACGCTCGAGGCCGCCAGCCGCGTGTGCGGCGTGTCGCGCTCCACGCTCTCGAAGGTGGAGAACGGCGTCATGTCGCCAACGTTCGACGTGCTGCAGAAGATCGTTCACGGCCTGAAGATCGACCTCGGCGAACTGTTCGGCTCGGCTCCCAGGCCGCGCGCGAGCGGACGCCGCGCGCTCACCCGCAAGGGTGGCGGGCAGCGGCATTCGGCAGGCTGCTATCAGATGGAATTGCTGGCAACGGAACTCGCCCACAAGGCGATGCACCCGTTTCGCATTCGCGTGACGGCGCACTCGCTGGACGAGTTCACGGAATGGGGCCGGCATGAAGGCGAAGAATTTCTCTTCGTATTGAGCGGCTCGGTTTGCCTCTATTCCGAGCTTTACGCGCCGACGCATCTCGAAGCCGGCGACAGCCTCTATTTCGACAGCCGCACGGGACATGCGGCCGTCTCCACGAGCGAAGAAGACGCGGAAGTCCTCTGGCTCATCAGCGAACCGCACCCGGACACGCAGGACGGCGCGCCGGGTATTTGATCCTTCTTGCTTACGCGGCGTTCGCGGTCATTTTGAAGATGCCCGTGGCGTTGCCCGCATCGAAGCGCAAATCGGTCTGCCAGCGCCGCGTGACCTGATCGAACGTGCGCTTGCGCGTGATGAATTCGTAGAACGAGCCCGGCACCTCGCGCGACACGCGCTGGCCGCCGGCCGCGCGGAACTCGCGCGTCACGGTGTCGGCGCGATACGCCGTCTGGAACACGCGGCCCGAGCGCGAGGTCTCGACGCTGGGCTTCATCGGCCGCCCCTTGGCCTTCTCGTCGTCCGAAAGCCTGAATACGTCTTCCACCCGGTCGGTCGCGTGATTGAAGGCGTTGCCTTCCGTTGCGATCCACGCCATTTCCGCGGACTCCTGCAGCAGTGTCTCGTAGTCCGAAATAGACGGCACATCGTGCTGGCGCGCGAATGCACCGACGATCACGGGCAGCAGCTGCAGCGCCGCATCGCGCGGCAGCGAGCCGTCGCGTTCGAGCTCGGAGAGCTGCGCAATGGCGAGCGGCGTGAGCGGATCTTTCGACGCGCCCACCACGTTCGTCACGGCTTGCTGGAACGCCGCCGAAAAACGCTCGGGGTGCAGCTCGCTCACGAAGAATTGCGCGATCTCGTCGGGCGCGTCTTCGTGGGCGTAGGCGCGTCCCGTCATGCCGAGCTTGTCCAGCGGATAGCGGCCGTTCAGGCGAAAGCCGAGCGGACGCAAAATACGCGTGAACGCCGCTTCGCCGGGCGGCAGCGCGCCGTTGTGCGCCCAGCGCACCGTGCGCAGCGCGCCATGGTCGAAGTACACCGCGCCGCCCTGCGCCACCGTCTCGTTCGTATACGCGCGGCCATTGGGCGAGCGCTCCAGCAGGCCCTCGAACAGCGCCATGTTCATCGCCTGGGCGAGTTCGGCGCGCGTGACGGTGTCGCTTTCCCAGTCTTCGAGGATCGAAGGAAAGTTCAGCGTTGCAAAGAGGGTCTCGGTTTTCTCGCAGCCAAGCAGCGCGGACAACAAGCGTTCTACGTTCGAATTGCGCATCACCAATCTCACAGGAAACGGCCACCTGCCGCCTGGCAGCGGCCATCAAACGGGCCTCTGGTGGCCATCGGCTTCGGCCAGCCATACATGAAACGCATTATTCGAATGGTTGCGCACCGCGTAAAGCGAGATTAAATTGTCACTTGATGAGTTTCTGGAATCAACATGCGCAAGTTCAAGATCCCGAACATCGGCGCGCTGACGGCCTTCGAAGCCGCGGCGCGGCACGAGAGCTTCACGCACGCCGCAAGAGAGCTGTTCCTCACCGAAAGCGCGGTATCCCGCCAGATCGCCACGCTCGAATCGAATCTCGGCGTGCGCCTTTTCGTGCGCGCCAAGCAGCGGGTCGTGCTCACGCGCGCGGGCCGGCTCTACAGCACCCAGGTGCGCCGTGCGCTCGAAAACCTGGATCGCGACACGCTCTCCATCATCGCGCACGGCAGCGGCGGCGGTTATCTCGAACTCGCCGTGCTGCCGACCTTCGCCTCCGAATGGCTGATTCCGCGCCTCAAGGACTTCTACGACCGCACGCCCGACGTGCGCGTGAACATGGGCGTGCGCACCGAGACGTTTTCGTTCGAGGAATCGCATTTCGAAGCCGCGATCCACTACGGCAAGCCAACCTGGCCCGGCACGTCGTCCGACTTTCTGTTCGGCGAGGAGGTGGTGCCCGTCTGTTCTGCGTCGCTGCTCGCGCGCCCCATCAAGAAGGCGCATGAACTGCTCGCCTACCCGCTGCTGCACTCCACCACGCGCCCCGACGCATGGACGCGCTGGTTCTCCGACCTCGGCGTGGAAGACAACGCCACCATGCACGGCGTGCGCTACGAACTGCACACGATGCTGATCGCCGCGGCCGCCGCCGGCCTCGGCGTGGCGCTCGTGCCGAAGTTCTTCGTGGCAGGCCAGCTCGAGCGGTTCGGCATTGTCGTTGCGTTCGAAGCCCCGGCCATTGCCGATGGCGGCTACTATTTCGTCTATCCCACCGAACTCAGCCACGGCAAGCCACTGGAGATGTTCCGCGCGTGGCTGCTCGAACAGGCGAGCGCCTACAACGCCTCGCAAGACCAACGCTGATCCACGGGTCGAGCATCCGGAATATACGATCAGAAAAAAGTTTCCTATAGGAAATAATTTGGGTTAGCATCGGACGAAATCACTTCTTCGTCGCGAGACTGTCATGGAAGACGTCGTCGTCATCGGCGCGGGCATCATCGGGGTCTGCGCTGCGCTCAATCTGGCGCGGCGCGGCATGCGTGTGCATATCGTCGACAGCGCGCCGCCCGGTTCGGGCTGCTCGTTCGGCAACGCCGGCCTGATCGCGGTCGATCACGTGGCGCCGCTCGCGAGCCCCGAGACGATGGCCGGCCTGCCCCGCATGCTGCTGCGCCGCGACAGCCCGCTACGCCTGCACAAACGCAGCCTGCCGCGCATGGCGCCATGGGTGCTGGAGTTCTCCGCGCAGGCGCAGCGCCCGCGCTACCGGCGCAATACGCGGGCGCTCGCGAGTCTCGTGACCGGAGCGGCGCAAGCCTGGCGTCGTCTGCTCGACCGGCACATCGCCGGCGACCTCTTTCGCGACATCGGCTCGCTCTATGTGTTCGAGCAGCCCGTTGCGCACGCAACGGAACGTGCGCAGCTCGAACTGCTCGACCGGTACGGCGTGCGCTACGAAAATCTCACGGCCGAGCAGGTGCGGCGCGACTATCTGCCCTCGCTCACGCCGCATATCAGCCATGCGCGCTACTTTCCCGGCATGGCTTCGGTCACGGATCCGCAGCAGGTCGTCGAGCGCATTTTCGAGGCCGCGCTCGCAGCGGGCGCGCGCTTCACGCGCGCCGCCGTCGATGCATTGCGCGCCCTGCCCGACGGCCGTATCGGCGTCACACTGAACGGCACGGCGCACCCGGCCGCGAAAGTGCTGATCGCGGCCGGCTCGCGCAGCGCCGAACTCGCGCAGCAACTGGGCGCGAAGATTGCACTGACCAACGAGCGCGGCTATCACGTCCAGCTCGGCGCGCCCTCGCGAAACACGTTGCGCGTGCCCGTGAGCTTCGTCGAGCGCGGCTTCACCTGTAACCCGATGGCGCAAGGCATCCGGCTCGCCGGCACCGTCGAACTCGGCGCGCGCGGCGCACCCGACTGGCGCCGCGCCGATCTGCTCGCCACGCAATTCCGGCGGCTCTTTCCCGGCGCGCGCGCGGCGCAGGTCGCAAGCCGCTGGTACGGCGATCGCCCCACGCTGCCCGACTATCTGCCGATGATCGGCGAGATGCGCGGCGTGCAGAATGTGTTCGTCGCGACAGGCCATCAGCATCTGGGCCTCACGCTCGGGCCGCTCAGCGGCGAACTCGTCGCACAATTGATGGCGCGCGAGACGCCCGCCGTCGATCTCGCGCCGTTTCGCATCGACCGCTTTTGAGGCCGGGATCGGAACTCACGCGGCCCCCCCACGCATCATTCATCAGGAGAGAAGATTCGATGGAGCCCATCGCGATATACGACGACGCCGCCACGGCGCGCCTGCTCGACTTCGGCGCGCTGCTCGACGCCCTCGCCACGGCCGCGCAGGACCACGACGCAGGCCGCATTCACGCGCCCGTGCGCACGGGCGTGCCGCTCAAAGGCAACGGCGTCATGCTCTCGATGCCCGCCAGCGCCGACGACATCGCCATCCACAAGCTCGTGAGCGTGTGCCCGGCCAACACGGCGCTCGGCCTGCCGACCCTCTTCGGCGCGGTGACGGTGTGCAACGGCGCGACGGGGCAGCCGGAGTTCATCCTCGACGGCCCGACCGTGACGGGGCGGCGCACCGCGGCGCTCTCCATGCTGGGCGTACGCGTCTTTCATCCCGGCGCGCCACGCGCGTTTCTGGTCATCGGCACCGGACAGCAGGCGCGTTTTCATGCCGAGGCGATCGGCCAGCTGTATCCGGCGGCGACGCTCTACGTGAAGGGCCGGACTGAGGCGTCCGAAGCGGCATTGCGCGCTCACCTCGCACAGTGCGGCGTGCACGCGACGCCCGCGCACGGCGCGGTGCCGGAAGACGTCGATGTGGTCATTGCCGCGACCACGAGCAAGACGCCCGTGTACGACGCCGCGGCGCGCAAGGACCGGCTCGTGATCGGCGTGGGCGCTTTCACGCCGGACGCCGCCGAAATCGCACCGGAAACGGTGCGCGCAAGCCGCGTGTTCGTGGACGATCTGGCCGCCGCGCGTGAAGAAGCCGGCGACCTGCTGCAGGCCGGCGTCGAGTGGGCGAACGTGCACACGATCGGCTCCGCCGTGGCAGAGGGCGCGAAGCATGACGGCGCGCCCGTGCTGTTCAAGACGGTCGGCAGCGGCGCGTGGGACCTCGCCGCGTGCCGCGTAGCGCGCGACATGCGCTAGTCCGCCATCTGCGTGCGCGGATTAGAATCGCACATCGACCGCGCAGCACGGTCCCATCCAAGACCCAGGGCATACGCACAATGACGACGAGCGCTCCCCAACCCGCCGTGAAAGTCCTGCGCGGCTGTGTCATCGAAACCACGCATATCGCCCACATTGCCGTGGTCGACGCCCACGGCCGCCTGCTCTACGCATTCGGCGACCCGCAGCGCATGACGCTCGTGCGCTCGGCGGCCAAACCCGCGCAGGCGCTCGCCGTGGCCGAAACCGGTGCGCTCGAACGCTTTCGCTTCGACGACGCCGATCTCGCGCTCATGTGCGCCTCGCATAGCAGCGAGGACCGCCATATCGAACGCGCGCGCGCGATGCTCGCCAAGGTGTCCGCTGCGGAATCGGATCTGCGTTGCGGCGCCCATGCGCCGCTCTCCGACGCCGTCTACAAGGCGTGGATCAAGCGCGACTTCACGCCGGGCGCGGTATGCAGCAACTGCTCGGGCAAGCACGCGGGCATGCTTGCGGGCGCGCGTGCCATCGGCGCGGCGCTGGCCGATTACCATCTGCCTTCGCACCCCTTGCAGCAACATGTGAAGCGGGTGGTGGCCGAGGTTTGCGACCTTCCCGAGACGGGCGTCGAGTGGGGCATCGACGGCTGCAATCTGCCCACGCCGGCCTTCCCGCTCGAGCGGCTCGCCCGCCTGTTCGTGAAGCTAGCCGATGCGCAGGACCGCGCCGGTTTGCCGGGACCGGCCGCGACCGACACGCGCTCGCAGGCGCTCGCCCACATCTATCGCGCGATGACGTCGTATCCGGAACTCGTGGCGGGCGAAGGCCGCTTCTGCACGGCGCTCATGCGCGCGTTCGAAGGCGCGCTCGTCGGCAAGCTGGGCGCGGCGGGCAGTTACGCGATTGGCGTGCGTGCAGGCGCGGCGACGGCGCCGCATACGGGCGGCCCGGCGTTGGGTATCGCGGTCAAGATCGAGGACGGCGATCTGACCGCGCTCCATGCCACCGTCGTGGAAGTGCTCAGGCAACTGGGCATCGGCACGCCGGAACAGCTCGCACAACTCAGCAAATTCGACGCCCCGCGCATCGTCAACACGATGGGTGTCGAGACGGGCTGCGTCGCGCCGCAGTTCACGCTGGAGCGCGTCGATCACGCGCCCGCCGGGTAAGGAATCGACGCACCGGGCGCGGGGCTTTGAAAGCCCGCGCCGGAGCACGCAAAAGCGCACGCAAACGTGCTCGCCACAGCGCTCACAGCAACGCCACGACCTTCACGTCGCTGCGATCGGCCGATGCCACGACCTTGCCGTCCACGCGGCGGAACATGAGCGTCACCGTATGCTTGCCCACGCGCAGATCGCCCACTTCGAGCCAGTCGATGCCTTCGGGCAGCATGGGCTGCTCGACGCGCACCTCGTTGCGCGCCGCGTCGATCGTCACGCCAAGACACGCTTCGAGCATCATGAACGGCGAGCCCGCGGCCCAGGCCTGCGGCAGGCAGGCCACCGGATACGCAGTAGGCGGCTCGCCGCGCCGGCGCGGGAACCCGCAGAACAGTTCGGGCAGACGCATGTCGAACGTCACCGCGGCCTCGAACAGCGCCTGCAAGAGGCGCACCGCGGCCGCCTTGCGGCCATAGCGCGCGAGACCGCGCGCGCACAACGCGTTGTCGTGCGGCCAGACCGAGCCGTTGTGGTACGCCATGGGATTGAAACGCGCCTGGCCCGCCGCGAGCGTACGCACGCCCCAGCCCGTGTGAAACAGCGCCGATTCGAGCACTTCCGCCACGGCGCGGCCGCGTTCCTCTTCGGGCAGCCCGAAGGCGAGCAGATGGCCCGCGTTCGACGCCAGCACGCGGCAAAGATCGCCGTGGCCATCGAGCGCAATGCCGTAGAACTCGGACTCCGGCATCCAGAACTTCTCTTCCACGCAGCGGCGGATCCTGGCGGCGCGCGCGGCATAGCGCGCCGCGTCTTCCACCTGGCCGCGATGCGTGGCGAAGCGCGACATCGTTTCGAACGCCGCGCTCGCGTATGCCTGCACTTCGACAAGCGCGATCGGGCCATCGGGGAAACGGCCGTCCGCATGGAATACGGAGTCGTGGCTGTCCTTCCAGCCCTGGTTCGCGAGGCCGCCTTCCGATTCGCGCCGGTAGTCGAGCAGACCGAGCTTGTTGCGCTCGCACACACCCGCGACCCAGGCCGCCGCGCGTTCCAGCGCCGGCCACAACTCGTCGATCAGCGAGACGTCGCCCGTGCGTTCGACGTAAGCGCCCGCCAGCACGACGAAGAGCGGCGTGGTATCCACCCCGCCGTAGTAGAGCGCGAACGGGACTTCGCCCGTGGCGGCCATCTCGCTCTTGCGCATTTCGTGCATGATCTTGCCGACCGCCGCGTCGCGGAACGCCGAGTCCTCGCGCGCCTGATGTTCCGCGAGAAAACGCAGCACGCCGCGCGCGAGCGCGGGCGTGAGCCACAGCGTCTGCAGCGAGGTGATGACCGCGTCGCGGCCGAACGGCGTGGAGAACCACGGGATGCCGGCATAGGGATACGGGCCGGTCGGCAGGTCGGTGGTGAGCAGACCGAGGTCGGCGATCGAGCGGTTGATCCACGCATTGAAGAGCGGATTGCTCGAGCGCAGGTGCGCCGCCGCGCGGCGGCGTTCGCGCATCACGATATGCGAATCCACCAGCGCGGCACGCTGCGCGGCGCGGCCCACGCGCTGCTCCTGCGAGTCCGCGAGGCAATGCGGCGGCTGGAAAATGCCCGCGCTCTGCGTGCCGGGCGCGGCGCCGGGCAATGCCTCGACTTCGATCGCCACCGTGAGATAGACCGAGACGCAGGCCTGCGCCGGCAGATCGACCGTGAAGTCGGCACGATCGGCAAGGAGCTTGCTCGGCGTGGGCGAGAACTCGATACGCACGCGCCGCGCGACCTTGTCGAGGCCGATGTACTCGAGCCGCACCTCGCCGTCTTCCACGCGCGGCGGCATGAGCGTGCCGCGTTTTTCGCGCTTCAGGCCGCGCACTTCGAACATGTCGCGGAAGTCGCTCGCGAACGAGATGGAAAGCGGCACCACGGCGTCTTCGGTCCCGTAGTTCGTGAGTTCGATGGCCTCGGTCATCATCGTGCCGGAGAGCACGCGCTCGCGCTGCACGTGAATCACGCCTTCGGGCGTGGTGCTGCCGCCGAGCGGCGGCAGCGGACGATTGGTGAGGTGGGCCGTGAACACGGCGTTGTCGCTGCTCACGCTGCCCGAGAGCAGCGAGGGCACGCGCCCGCCGAACGTGAGGCGCAGCGACGAGAGCACGCGCGTGTCGTTGACGAACAGGCCGTCGTCGATACCGGTGATGTCGCCGAGCGGATCGTTGACGATGAAGGTTCCGCCCGACTTCAGCACATGCTGGTCGGCGCTTGCGACCTCGGGCGTTTCGGGCGCGATGAACGCGCCATCGGTTTCCAGGGTGTCCTGGTCGGGATGATCCACGCCGCTCGAGCGCGTGACGCCACCGAGTGTTTCAGGATCCTGCATTGCTTGCCTCCTGGGTCCCATGCAAAGGGTTGCGGTACGGTTCGCTTGCGGTTGATTGTAGTGGCTTCGGCGCACGCGTTGGCGTCGAATGCGAAGAATAGGCGAGCGTGACGCGCAAAATCGGTGGCAAATCGCGGCGCGAGCAAGGAACGTGCGCGGAAAAAATTGCGGGCGCCGGCACGACGTAACGTGCGGGCGCCCGTGAAGGCAATGCGCTCGCGCGCCAGCAACGGCGCGCGCCTCGAGGCTCAGCGCTGCGAAATCGGCTTCGCTTCGCGCGGCGTTTCGCCGAC
>NZ_BBJH01000002.1 GCF_000739775.1 Paraburkholderia heleia NBRC 101817
GCGCCTCAATTCTCGAGGCCTGCCCCGCCCAGAATCGAGTTGGCGTCGGCGCGCGCATTGTCGAGCTGAACGACGCTCGCCTGGCGCGCCGCGAGCGCGTCGCCGTGCTCGATCGCCGTGAGAATCGCCTTGTGGCGCGGCAACGAAAGCGCATGCGTGTTGGGATGGCGGCTCGTGAGCTTGATCGATTCGGAAAGCGCGAGCGAGAGCATGTTGCCGATGTACGCCAGCATGTTGTTATGCGTGGCCGCCATGATCGCGCGGTGGAATTCCAGATCGGGCTCGAGCAGGTCGGCGGCGGTCTGCGCCTGCTCCATGCGCGCGTAGGCCGCGGTAATGCGGGCGCGGTCTTCGTCGTTGGCTGAAATCGCGGCGAGCGCGGCGGCGGCGGGCTCGATGATCTGCCGCACGGTCATGAGCGAGCGGAAGAACTCGCCTTCGGGAATGCTGTTGACGGTCCAGTACAGCACGTCGGGGTCGAGCATGTGCCATTCTTCGCGCGGCCGCACGACACTGCCCACGCGCGGCTTCGACACCACGAGGCCCTTGGCGACCAGCACGCGCGTGGCCTCGCGCAGCACCGGGCGACTCACGCCGTAGGTTTCGCACAGCGTGGGTTCGGGAGGCAGGCGCTGCCCGGGGGCGAGCGTGCCGCCTACGATCTGCATGCCGAGCTCCTGCACGATGCGCGCGTGCATGCTCTTGCGTTTCTCTAGATTGCGGTAATCCATGATGGTCCGGCCGGGGGCTACCCGGTCGGAGCGTCCCCCCTGTTTGCAGGCCCGTTACGCGCTGGTGGCGCGCATGGCCCGATATTCCCGCCGCACGATATCCATCAGCTCAGCCACCGAGGTATTGGCGCTGTGCTGCTCGTATGTCACGCGGCCTCGCTGCATCAACATGATGCGATCCGCAATATCGAGCGTCTGCGCATAGTTGTGCATGATCATGATAATCGATAGGCCGCCTTTTTCCTTCAAACGCATGATCAGATCGATGATCAGACCCGCTTCCCGCGCTCCCATTGCGGCGAGCGGCTCGTCGAGCAGGAGGATTCTTGCGTTCGAATGCACGGCGCGCGCCACCGCGATAGCCTGGCGCTGACCGCCTGAAAGCCGCTCTACAGGCAGGTCCACCGAGGGCACATGCACGCCGATGTCGTCGAGCAGCTGGGCCGCGCGCTGGCGCATCTGCTTGTGGTCGAGCAGTTTGAAGGGCCCGCGCCGCACGATCTCGCGGTTCAGGAACATGTTGTGGTAAATGCTCAGCGAATTGGCGAGCGCGAGGTCCTGATAAACGCATTCGATGCCGAGCGAGCGCGCATGGTCCACCGAGCGCAGCAGCGTTTCGCTGCCGTCGATCTGCAGCGTGCCGCTCGTTTGCTGGTGAAAACCCGTGAGGATTTTCACGAGCGTGGACTTGCCCGCGCCGTTGTCGCCGAGAATGCCGAGGATTTCGCCGCGGCCGAGCGTGAGCGAAACGCCGTCGAGCGCCGTCACCGCGCCGAAGCGCTTGACGATGTTGTCGGCCCGCAGGGCGAGCGGCGCGTCGGCCGTGGCGCTCGCGCCGCCGGGGGCGGTTTGCG
Organism: Paraburkholderia heleia NBRC 101817; assembly: GCF_000739775.1. Classification (GTDB taxonomy): domain Bacteria; phylum Pseudomonadota; class Gammaproteobacteria; order Burkholderiales; family Burkholderiaceae; genus Paraburkholderia; species Paraburkholderia heleia. The sequence goes on from NZ_BBJH01000002.1 coordinate 1,586, forward strand.
GTTCGTCCATCATCGGCTCCCTTTGCGGCGCAGGCGCCCAACGTGGATGTTGAAGACCATGGCGGCGAGAATCGCGGCGCCGAGAATGATGTTGAAGGTGAACGCGTTGATGCCGATGAGCGTGAAGCCGTCGTTGAGAATGCCGAGCACCGCCGCACCGATCAGGCCGCCCACGATCGTGCCCGAGCCGCCCGTGAGCGGCGTGCCGCCGATCACGGCCGAAGCCACGGCGAGGAACATGATCTGGTTGCCGCCCGCCTGCGGGTCGATCGAGGTGATGCGAAAGCCTTCCAGAATGCCGGTGAAGCCCGCGAGCACGGCGGCGATGATGAAGTTGCCGAGGCGCAGCCGGTTCACGTGAATACCGGCTTCGCTCGCGCCTAGCGGATTCGCGCCCGCCGCCTGCGTATGCAGGCCCCAGCGCGTATGCCGCAACAGCACATGCATCGCCAACGCGATCGCCACGGTCCAGATGATCTCGCTATAGCCCCAGGCGCCCATGAAGGCCGCGAATTCGGGAGAGCCCGGCGTCTGCACCGGCGTGCCGCGCGAGATCGTGAGCGTGATGCCGTTGATGAGGAAGAGCGTGCCGAGCGTCGTGACGAACGAGGGCAGGCGCAGCCACACAGTCACGGCCCCGTTCACGAAGCCGACGATGCCCGCGGCCACCAGCCCCGCGATCACGGCGAGCCACATGGGCGCGCCCGCGTCGTTGGCGAACACCATCATGAACGGCGCGAAGGCGAACACCATGCCCGCCGACAGATCGATGTCGCCGCCGATCATCAGCATGATTTCGCCGAACGCGATGATCGCCACCGGCGCGATGAACTGCGAGAGGTTGACGAGACTCGCGTTGGTGAGCAGGAAATCCCGGTTGGAAAATTCGAAGTACGCCGCGAGGATCATCGCCACGAGCAGAATGCGCAGTTCGGGCGCCCACGCGGAGAACCATTGCCCGCGCGGGCGGCCAGCAGCCCGCGCGGTGACTTCAGCCTTGCCAGTTTCGTTCACGGAGTTCATCACTCGTAGTTCGTTGTGCGCAGTTCGTCAAGACTTGATCGCACCGCTCATCGGCACGATTTGCGGCTTGGTGGTCTTGCCTTCGTACCGCGTCGAGGTGTTCAGGTACGGCTCGACGGTATCCTTCGTCACGAACTTCAGACCCGTGTTCGTGTCGGCCGGGCCGACCAGTCCGCCGGAGGCGAGGGTCACGAACGCCTGCATCACCGTATAGAAGCCCTGCACATACGGCTGCTGGTCGATCGTGAAGTCGAGGAAGCCTTCGTGAATGAGCTGAACCGTGGTGGGCAGCAGGTCGAAGCCGCCGCCGTGTACGCCCTTCGAAGGCAGGTTGCTTTCCTTCATCACCTGCGCGACGCCCTGCGTGCTGCCCGCATCCACGGCGAACATGCCTTTCAGGTCCTGGTGGCCCAGGTAGAACGACTTGATCTTCGAAAGCTCTTCGTTGACGGTCGCGCCCGTCGCGACGGTCTGGATGTCGATCTTCTTGCCGGACTTCTTGATGGCGTCGCTCGCGCCGTCCAGACGCGGCTGGATGTTGAGCTGGCCAGGCGTGGCGATGAACAGGCCGACGAGGCCGCTGTCGATCAGGCTCACGATGCGCTCGCCCATCTGGTAGCCCGAGAGATACAGGTCCTGGCCGATATAGGCGAGGCGCGGGTTCTTCTTGCCGCGCGGCGCGTCGGCGTTATAGGCGAAGACCGGAATGCCCGCGTCGAGCGCCGCCTGAATCGGCTTGTCGAAGGCGGTCGGGTCGACGATCGGCACCGCGATCGCATCGGCTTTCGCGGCGATCGCCGCATTCACGGCGCGCACCATTTCGCCCGCGTCGGAGGTGGCCGAGCCGGTCCACTGGTAGTCCATGTTGAGCAGCGAGCATGCGTCCTGAATGCCGTATTGCGTGGGCACGAAGAACGGATTCGTGGTGACGTGATTGACGAACACGATCTTCCACTTCTTGTGCGACGGGAAGCCCGATTCGGCGGCCTGCGCCGTGGAAATGAATCCGCCGCCGCCCACCGCGCCGAGCAGCGAAAGCGCCGCGCCCAAGCCCGCACCCTGCATCAGGCCGCGCCGGCCCGTGTCGATCAAGCTCTTCCCGTCTTTTGTGTCATCCCGATCCTGCGCCATGTTTTCCTCCGGTCTTGTCATCGTGGTCGATGTAGTCGACTTGCGTCGAAAAGCGTGCAGATACTGGCCAGTACCGGGGGAACGCGCGAGACATCCGCAGCGAACGTGTGTTCGCCAGGCGCCGACGGTACCGCAAAAATCTTAGTGCAGCGTGATGAGGCCTCCTAATCCATGTATACCCGTAACTACTCCATAGGCCCTCGCGCGGCGGCGGGTCGCCCATGACAAGCGGCTTACGCACTGCCTTTCGCCTCCTGCATGGGTGGCGGCGGGCTGGCGAGCCTCGCCTGGTCCATCGGCGTGGCGGATCGCCCGCGCGCGGGGCGCGGGGCGCCGCGGCCCGTGCCGGTGGATTTGCGACGCGCGGCGTGGCGCTCGGTTGCGCGCTGCATGAGGCAGAACGCGCAGAGCAGCGCGCCGATCACGATGCGCGTCCACCACGAGCTGAGCGTGCCGTCGAAGGTAATGAGCGTCTGGATCGTGCCGAGAATGCCCACGCCGAACACCGAGCCGATCACATAGCCCACGCCGCCCGTGAGCAGCGTGCCGCCGATCACCGTCGCGGCGATGGCGTCGAGTTCCATGCCTTGCGCCTGCAGCCCGTAGCCCGAGAGCACGTAGAGCGTAAACACCACGCCGCCGAGCGCCGAGCAAAAGCCCGAGAGCGCGTAGACGCCGATCTTGGTGCGCGCCACCGGCAGGCCCATGAGCAGCGCGGAGCGCTCGTTGCCGCCGATCGCGTAGACGTTGCGTCCAAAGCGCGTGAAGTGCGCGATGACGATGCCCGCAGCGAGCATGGCGATGGCCGTGAGCGAGCCCGTGGTGAGCGAGCCGCTGCCCACCGGAATGCTGAATTCGGATAGCGCGTGAAAACCGGGGTCGTTGATCTGGATGGATTCGGTGGTGATGAGAAAGCAGGTGCCGCGCGCGAGGAACATGCCCGCGAGCGTGATGATGAAGGGCTGCAGCCGGAAGAAGTGGATCAGCGCGCCCATTGCCGCGCCATAGAGCGCCCCGCAGAGCAAAACGAGCGGCACGACGACGAGCACGGGCCAGTGCAGCTTCTCGGTGCCCACGGCGCAGAGGATCGTCGTGAGCGCAACCACGGCGCCTACCGAAAGATCGATGCCGCCCGAGATGATCACGAACGTCATGCCGATGGCGACGATCAGCAGGAACGCGTTGTCGACCAGCAGCCCGAAGGCCACCTGCAGCGAGAAGAACCCGGTGTACATGACCGAGCCGAAGCCGAACAGCACGGCAAAGAGCACGACGGTCACCACGATGGGCAGCACGCGCGGATCGACGAAGCGGGTGGCGCCGCGCCGGCACGCTGCGAGCGTGTTCGACAAGGACAGGGCTGGGCGGTTCATGCTCGGCTTCCCCCGAATGGGTGCGCTTCGTGCTCAGGCGCGCGCGCGGCGCGCGAGAGCGAGGCGTTTGAGTTGTTGAAAAGCGAAGGTGCGCGCGGCGGGCGACTGGATCAGACACACGAGCAGCACGACCACGGCCTTCACGACGAGCGTGGCCTCGGGCGGCACGCCGATCGAATAGGTGGTGTAGGTGAGCGTCTGGATGATGAGCGCGCCGAGCACCGTGCCCGCGAGACTGAAGCGCCCGCCCAGCAGCGACGTGCCGCCGAGCGTCACGGCGAGAATCGCGTCGAGTTCGAGCAGCAGGCCCGCGTTGTTGCCGTCCGCGCTGCGCACGTTCGAGCTGATCAGAATGCCGGCGATCGCGGCGGTCACGCCGCAGAACGCGTACGCGCCGAACACCACGGCTTGCGACGACAGGCCCGCAAGCCGCGCCGCCACCGGATTCACGCCGATCGAGCGGATGAAGAGCCCGAGCGCCGTGCGGTTGACGATGAGGGCTGTGAGCCCGGTCACGGCGAGCGCGATCCACACGGCGCACGGGATGAGCGCGAAATAGCCGCCGCCCGCGAACAGATACCCCGGCGCGCCGATGGGGATGATCTGGCCGCCCGTGAGCAACTGCGCCACGCCGCGGCCCGCCACCATCAGGATGAGCGTGGCGATGATCGGCTGCATGCCGACGAACGCGACGAGCAGCCCGTTCCAGATGCCGGCGAGCAGGCCCACCGCGAGCGCCGCGCCGAACGCCAGGCCCACGCGCGAAGGATCGGCGGCGAGCACGGTGGCGGCCGCCGCACCCGCAATCGCCACGACGGCGCCCACGGAAATGTCGATGCCGCGCGTGGCGATCACGAGCGTCATCCCGAGCGACACCACGACGAGCGGCGCGGCGCGCATGAGGATGTCGATGGGCGCGCCGAACAGGTGGCCGCCCAGCATCGTGATCGAGAGGAAGTTGCCGCGATGCGCCACATCGACGGCGAACAGCGCGATGAGCGTCACCGCGGGCCACACCAGCGGATGCCGGATGACGAGCGAAAGCCAGGCGGGGAGGGCGGGGCGCGTCATCGACGGTCTCCGGCAATGAGGTCGTAGACTTCGTGCTCCGTGCGCGCCGCGCCCGATAGCTCGGCCACCTTGCGTCGGTCGCGCAGCACGGCGATGCGGTCGGAGACGCGCACCACCTCGCTGATCTCCGACGAGATGAACAGGATGCCGAGGCCCTTCGCGCAGAGCGCACGCACGCGGTCCATGATTTCGAACTTGGCGGCCACGTCGATGCCGCGCGTCGGTTCGTCGAGTATCAGCAGACGCGGCCTGGTCGCGAGCCAGCGCGCGAGCAGCACCTTCTGCTGGTTGCCGCCCGACAGCAGGCCAATAGGCTGCTCGGCGTCGCGCGCCTTGATGCCGAGCTGCTCGATATATTCGTTGGCCAGTTCGCGCTGGCGCGAGCGCCGGATCATGCGCCACCAGCCGAGTTGCGCCTGCAGCGCGAGCACGATGTTTTCGCGGATCGACAGGTCGGCGACGATGCCTTCCTTCTTGCGGTCTTCGGGACAATAGGCCATGCCGTGGCGCACGGCGTCGCGCGGCGAGGAGAGCTTCACGGCTTTGCCGTCGATGTGCACCGTGCCTGCATCGGCTTTGTCCGCGCCGAAGAGCAGGCGCGCGGTCTCCGTGCGGCCCGAGCCGAGCAGGCCGGCCAGGCCCAGAATCTGCCCCGGCTGCACTTCCAGATCGAGCGGATTGAGCACGCCGCGGCGCGCCACGCCCTGCGCCGCAAGATAGGGCGCGGTATCCGTTGCAGCCGTTTCGCCGTGTGCGGCTTCGGCTTGCGTGAGCCGCTCGCCCGCGTTCTGCAGACCCACCATTTTCGCGACCAGCGTTTGCACCGGCAGATCGGCGGCGAGATATTCGCCTTCGCGCTCGCCGTTGCGCATCACCGTGATGCGATCGGAGATGGCATAGGTCTGCTCCAGAAAATGCGTGACGAACAGGATCGCGATACCCGACGCCTTGAGCTTGCGCAGCACCTCGAAAAGGCGCGCGACTTCGCCTTCGTCGAGGCTGGAAGTCGGCTCGTCTAGAATCAGGATGCGCGCATCGACGGACACGGCGCGCGCAATCGCCACCATCTGCTGCATGGCGATCGGGTAGGTGTCGAGCGACTGCGTGACGTCGAGCGAGAGATTCAGCTCCGCGAGCGCTTCTTGCGCGCGGCGATGAATCGTTTTCCAGTCGATCAGGCCGAGGCCGCGCCTGCGCGGCTGGCGGCCCGCGAAAATGTTCTCTGCAACCGAGAGATTCGGGCAGAGATTGACTTCCTGGTAGAGCGTCTGGATGCCGGCGGCTTCCGCCATTTGCGGCGTCGGAAAGTGCACGGCCTCGCCCGCGAGACGTATCTCGCCCGCCTCGGGCTGGTGCACGCCGGTCAGCACGTTGATGAGCGTGGACTTGCCGGCGCCGTTCTGTCCCATCAGCGTATGGATTTCGCCCGGGTACAGACGAAAATCGACCCGGTCGAGTGCGCGCACGCCGGGGAAGGTTCGGGTAAGACCGACGGTTTCGAGTATCGGGGAAACGCTCATGGGCAACCGTGAAAGAGGCCATCGAGCGCGCGGCGTGCTTAGTAAGCCCCTTAAATACTAAGGGATGCGAAACACACCGCGCCGCTTGCAGCGAAGTTTAGTACTTGCGCGACGGCAGCACCTGCGCCGCCACGTCCATCGGGAACACCGTTTCGTTCGTCACGATGCGCTTGGGCAGCTGCTTGCCCGCCACGACGTCCTTCACGGCGCTCATGAGCTGCGGCCCGAGCAGCGGGCTGCACTCCACGTCCACGTTCATCTTGCCGGCGATCATCGCCTCGAAGCCGCCCTTGGTGGCGTCGAACGACACGACGCTGATGTCCTTGCCCGGCTTCATGCCGGCTTCTTCCATGGCCTGGATCGCGCCGAGTGCCATGTCGTCGTTATGCGCGTAGACCACGTTGATCTTGTTTCCATACGTCTTCGCGAACGCCTCCATGACCTGCTTGCCGCCGGCGAGCGTGAAGTCGCCGCTTTGCGAAGCGATGATCTTGAACTTCGGATCGTTCTTGATCACTTCCATGAGGCCCGAATGACGGTCGTTGGCCGGCGCGGAACCCACCGTGCCCTGGAGCTCGACGATATTGATCGGGCCGGGGTTGTTCTTGTAGTGATCTTCAAGCCACTTGCCCGCGCGGCGGCCTTCTTCCATGAAGTCCGAACCGATCATCGTCACGTAGAGCGACGGGTCCTTCACGTCGATGTTGCGGTCCGTGAGGATCACGGGAATCTTCGCGCGTTTGGCTTCCTGTAGCACCGGCTCCCAGCCCGATTCCACCACGGGCGAGAACGCGATTACGTCCACCTTCTGGGCGATATACGAGCGGATCGCCTTGATCTGGTTTTCCTGCTTCTGCTGGGCGTCCGAGAACTTGAGGTTGATGCCGGCGTCTTTGGCGGCCTGTTTGACCGACACCGTGTTGGCCGTACGCCAGGCGCTTTCCGCGCCGACCTGGGCAAAACCCAGCGTGATCTGCTTGTCTTCGGCGTGGGCGACGCCCGCCGCCAACGAGAAAGCGGCCGCCGCAGCGACCAGCCCGCTTACCATGCGTGTTGCCAGTTTCATGCGTGTCTCCGATGTAGCTCTGCACGTTGTATTTCTTTAATTCATGGCGCTACACCCGCGTCCATCACGGCCGGACAGTATCACGAGAAGTATCGCGCCATCCCTGGCCTCCGGTTATATCCTTTCGGTATCCCGTTAGCCGCCCCTGCTGACCACAATAGACAAACTATATGCAACGTCCGGAACGGTTTCGATTAGCGTTTTCCCGATAAGCCTGACTCATATAGTCATGCTATTTATTGGACTTTCTCACTAAGTGGGCAAAGCCATGAACACCCGTAAGCCCAAGCTTCGCTCGGCCGCGTGGTTCGGCACTACCGATAAAAACGGCTTCATGTACCGGAGCTGGATGAAGAATCAGGGGATCCCGGATCACGAGTTCGCGGGCAAGCCGATTATCGGCATTTGCAATACCTGGTCGGAACTCACGCCCTGTAACGCGCACTTTCGCAAGCTCGCCGAGCACGTCAAGCGAGGCATCTACGAAGCCGGCGGATTTCCTGTCGAGTTTCCCGTGTTCTCGAACGGCGAGTCGAACCTGCGGCCCACGGCCATGTTCACGCGCAACCTCGCTTCGATGGACGTTGAGGAATCCATACGAGGCAATCCGGTCGATGCGGTCGTGCTGCTCGTGGGCTGCGACAAGACCACGCCCGCGCTGCTGATGGGCGCGGCGAGTTGCGACGTGCCGGCCATTGCCGTGACCGGCGGGCCGATGCTCAACGGCAAGCATGAAGGGCGCGATATCGGCTCGGGCACGGTCGTGTGGCAACTGAGCGAGCAGGTGAAGGCGGGCAAGATCTCGATCCACGAGTTCATGTCGGCGGAGTCGGGTATGTCGCGCTCGGCGGGCACCTGCAACACCATGGGCACGGCTTCGACCATGGCGTGCATGGCCGAAGCGCTGGGTGTGACGCTGCCGCACAACGCCGCGATTCCGGCTGTGGACGCGCGCCGCTACGTGCTCGCGCACATGTCGGGCATGCGCATCGTGGAGATGGCGCTCGAAGATTTGCGTCTGTCGAAACTGCTCACGCGAGAGGCGTTCGAGAACGCCATTCGCACGAATGCGGCCATCGGCGGCTCGACCAATGCGGCGATCCACCTGAAGGCGATTGCGGGGCGCATCGGCGTGCCGCTCGGACTCGACGACTGGACGCGCATCGGGCGGGGTACGCCGACCCTCGTCGACCTGCAGCCTTCGGGCCGCTTTCTGATGGAGGAGTTCTATTACGCGGGTGGCTTGCCCGCGGTGCTGCGGCGCCTCGGTGAAGCGAACCTGCTGCCGCATCCCGATGCGCTCACGGCCAACGGCAAGACGCTCTGGGAGAACGTGCGCGAAGCGCCCATTCACAACGCCGAAGTCATTCGCCCGCTCGACAATCCGCTCGTGCAGGACGGCGGGCTGTGCGTGCTGCGCGGCAATCTCGCGCCGAACGGCGCGGTGCTCAAGCCGTCGGCGGCCACGCAGACGCTGTTGAAGCATCGCGGGCGCGCCGTGGTGTTCGAGAACTTCGACGACTACAAGGCGCGCATTGGCGACCCCGATCTCGACGTTACGGCCGACTCCGTGCTCGTCATGAAGAACTGCGGGCCCAAGGGCTATCCGGGCATGGCCGAAGTGGGCAACATGGGCCTGCCGCCCAAGCTGCTCGCGCAGGGCGTGACCGACATGGTGCGCGTGTCGGACGCGCGCATGAGCGGCACAGCGTATGGGACGGTGGTGCTGCACGTGGCCCCTGAAGCGCGCGCGGGCGGGCCGCTCGCGATCGTGCGCGACGGCGACTGGATCGAACTTGACTGCGAGAAGGGCGTGCTGCGCGTGGATATCAGCGACGAGGCGATCGTCGCGCGGCTCGACGAATGGGCCGCGAATCAGCATCCGATCCCCGCCGACCGCAGCGGTTATCGCAGGCTTTATGTCGAACATGTGCTGCAGGCCGACGAGGGCTGCGATTTCGACTTCCTGGTGGGCTGCCGCGGCTCGGACGTGCCGCGGCATTCGCATTGAATTTCGGCATCCGTATCAAATCGCACGGCGCATCAAGGCGTAAGCATCAAGCCGCCTGTGGCGCCCGTTCTTCTGCGCCGAGGCAGTTCAGGCCCATGAGCGTCGCCTCGACGGCTTCGTCGAGCGGCGTATGAGGCTCGCGCCCGAGTTCGCGGACGAGGCGGGCATTGTCGAGCTGCAACGGCTCGCTCCACAAGTAGCGCATCTCCATCAGTTCACGCAGCGTCGTCACGAACGGCGAGATGGCGCGGACGAAGGCCCAGGAGAAGGGCTTGCTTTGCGGCTTCAGTCCGTGACGCCGGGCGACGCGGCAGATCGCTTCGACGAGTTGCGAGCCGTCGGCATCCCAGTGGCCGGCCATGTGGAACGTCGCGAACGCGGGCAGCGTGTCGCGGCGCTCGAACAACTCGAGCATCGTGCGCGCGACGTCAGGCACGTACGACCACGCGTGGCCCACGCCGCGCGTACCCGGCTGACGCACGGTCCGCACAGGCTCGCCACGCTTCACGATCCCTTGCGCAAACCAGCTGTTGCCCACGTGCGGCCCGAAAAAGTCCCCCGCGCGCACGACGATCGAGCGTACGCCATGCTCGCTCGCGGCCCGCATGCGCCGCTCCAGTTCCACGCGAATCGCTCCCTTGCGCGTGAGCGGCTGCTGCGGCGAGTCTTCACGCAGCACCGGGAAGGTGTCGGGCCCGAAGTTGTAGACCGTGCCCGGCAGCACGACGGTCGCACCCACGGCAGCCGCCGCGGCGAGCGTGTTGTCGATCATCGGCAGCACGACCTGCGCCCAGCGCCGGTAGCCGGGCGGGTTCACGGCGTGCACGATTACCGTGCAACCCTGTGCCGCGCGTACCACCGCTTCGCGCGAGAGCACGTCGCCGTCGAGCCATTCGATGGCGCTCGCCGCCGCCGTATCCGGTGCGCCGCCGCGCCGCAGCGCGCGGACTTGCCAGCCGGCGGCCTGCAACTGGCGCGCGACTTCGCTGCCGATTCCGCCGCTTGCGCCGAGCACGAGCGCGCGGTTCTGTCGAATGATGGGGCCGAGGCTCATGCTGGATCTCCTTGCGGGTGAGCTGTGATGAGCAGCATTCTGCGCGGCTTGCCGTCAATAGAAAATTACCGAAACTAGACGAGAGGCTATACATTTATGCATAGCATGCGATCTGCATGGGGGATGGGGAAATGGACGAGAAGGAACCGAACTGGGAGTGGTACCGGAGTTTTCTGCAGGTCCTGGAGAGCGGCTCGCTCTCGGCGGCCGCCCGTGCGCTGGGCATCACGCAGCCGACCGTCGGCCGCCACATCGAAGGCCTGGAAGCGGCGCTGGGGCTCACGCTGTTTACTCGTTCGTCCGATGGCTTTTCGCCCACCGCCGCGGCCAATGAACTGAGGCCGTACGCTGTCGGCCTCGCGATGACCACGGCGGCCTTGCGCCGCGCGGCGAGCAGTCATGGATCGGGCGTGCGCGGGACGGTGCGGCTGACAGCGAGCGAAGTGATCGGCGTCGAGGTCCTGCCGCCGATACTGGCGGCGCTGCGCAGCGAGTATCCGGAGTTGTCAATCGAACTTGTGCTGTCGAACAAGGCAGACGACCTGCTGCGTCGCGAAGCGGACATTGCGGTGCGCATGTTCCGGCCCGCGCAGGAAGCACTGGTCGCCAAACGTGTTGGCGCGATCGAAGTCGGGCTGCACGCCCACGAACGCTATCTGGCGCTTCATGGCGTGCCGAAGTCGCTGAAGGCGTTGTCGCGCCATACGATCATTGGCTTCGATCGGGAGAACGCATTCATTCGCTCGGTTCAGCCCAGGTTTGCCGCCTATAACCGCAATAACTTTGCATTTCGGGCCGACAGCGATCTTGCCCAGTTGGCCGCGATACGCGCAGGCTTCGGGATCGGCGGGTGCCAGTCGCCATTGGCGGCAAGAGACCCGAAGCTGGTTCGCGTTCTGCGTGAAGAATTCTCGCTGACGCTCGATACGTGGGTGGCCATGCATGAGGATTTGCGCACGAGCGCGCGCTGCGCCGTGACCTTTGCGGCGCTGGCGTCGGGGCTGAATGCCTATATACAGGGAGTGGGCGTGTAACGGCCGCTTCAACGGGGGGCTCGGCGTGCCCGCGCATACGAAGCCAGCATCGTCGCGAGTTCCTGCGCGGCAGGCGTGAGCGGCACGGCCGCGCGCTGCAGCAGACAGACCTGTTGTTCCGCCGGCCGCTCGGCGATCCTGATGCGCGCGAGCCGCTCGGCAAACGGCCCGCGCGTGGCGACCGCCGACGACTCCAGCGCGAGACAATCCGTCTCGCTGACCCAATGCAGCGTTTCGAAGAGCCCCTCCACCGTCGCTACAATGCGCGGCAACGGCAAGCCGTGATCGGTGAAGAACGTCGTGAGCCGGCTCGAAGCGAAGGCGTCCGCGATATTGGGGGAGCGCGTCGCGAGCCAGTCGCAGTGCGTGAGCGCGCGCAGCGAGCGCGCCCCCGCCTTCGGATGGTCGCGGCGGCAGACGACCACCGGATCCGATGGGTAAAGCGCCGTCACCGAAAGATCGGTCGTGTCGGTCTGGTCCGAAACGAGCGCGAGCGCGAAATCGAGCGTGCCTTCGCGAATCCACGAAATCATCATGCGCGACGTCCCCGTGCGCAGACGCAGCGCCACGCGCGGAAACCGCGTGCTGTACTGCCCGAGCACGGGCACGAGCGCGTCCATGAGCGGGTCGGTCGTGAGGCCGAACGCCACTTCGCCCGCGTAGTCGCCGCGCAGTTGCTGCGCCTCTTCGCTCGCGCGCTCGCATTCGCCGAGAATCGATGCCGCCCGCACCAGCAGGCGCTGCCCCAGCACCGTGAGCGTCACGCCGCGATTCGTGCGCGTGAGCAGCGCGCCGCCCAGTTCGGCTTCGAGATTCTGCAGCTGCTGCGTCACGCCGCTTTGCGCCACGCCGAGCGCGCGCGAAGCCGCCCGCACACTGCCGCGCTGGGCGACGGCGACGAAAACGCGCAACTGGGAAAGCGTGAGACTCATGGATGACAACTGGGCGACGATTCGTTGTGATCGGTAGAAGTGATCATGATAGACGAATCCGGCCTTTTCCAGAACGCGGCTGCGTCCTACCATCGGACGCTCAGGGGACTCCCGCTTCCCGCCGCCCACCCCGCGCTCATCATGAAAAAAATCCCGTCGATCCTGCTTTCCCTTGCACTGGCCCTGAGCAGCCATGCTTTCGCGCGCGAGGGCGACACCGTGCGCCTCGGCATCGATCCGACCTATCCGCCCATGGACGCCAAGGCGCCCGACGGCTCGCTCAAAGGGTTCGACGTCGATCTCGGCAACGAGATCTGCCGCCGGATTCACGCGCGTTGCCAGTGGGTCGAGCTGGAGTTCTCGGGCATGATCCCGGCGCTCCAGGCGCGCAAGATCGACGCGATCATGTCGTCGATGGCGATCACCGCGAAGCGCGAGCAGCAGATTCTCTTCACGTCGAAGCTGTTCCAGTTCAAGTCGCGGCTCGTCGCGCGCAAGGGCGCTCCGTTCGACGCCACCGCGCAGTCGCTGGCTGGCAAGTCGGTTGGCGTGCAGGCGGGCACGCAATTCGAAACGTATGCGCTCGCGAACTGGGCGCCCGCGGGCGTGCACGTCGTCACCTACAAGAGCCAGGACGAAGTGTTCGCCGACCTCGTCAACGGGCGGCTCGACGCTGCGCTGCTGGGCTACGTCGAAGCCGATTATGGCTTCCTGCGCACGCCGCAGGGCAACGGCTTTGCGTTTGCCGGCGGCCCGATTTCGATGGGCGACCGCGGCACCGGCATCGGCATGCGCAAGGACGAAACCGCGCTTCAGGCGCAGATGAACGACGCGATCGCGGGAATGCTGAAGGACGGCACCTATGCACAGATCGCGCGCCGCTATTTCGACTTCGATCCGTATGGAAACTGAGCCGCTGCAACGCACTCGTTTAAAACCGCATTGAATACATGAACCAGCAATCCATTCCGCTTTTGTGCGCCACGCCGGGCACGCGCCGCGAACTGACCAGCTTCCATTTTGGCCCCGCCGACGCGCGCCAGAAGGTCTATATTCAGGCGTCGCTGCACGCCGACGAAACGCCCGCCATGCTGACGGCGGTGTTGTTGCGCGCGCAACTGGCGGAGCTCGAGGCGCAAGGCGCGCTCGCCGCGCAGGTGGTGCTCGTGCCGCTCGCCAATCCCGTGGGTCTTAACCAGCACGTGCTTGGCCAGTTCATCGGCCGCTTCGATCTCGCGAGCGGCAGGAACTTCAACCGTCATTTCCATGCGTTTCCCGGGCTGCTCGCGCGCGCGAAGGAGACGCTCGGCGCCCACGCCGGGCGCAACCGCGAGCTGATCCGGCAACTGATGCGCGAAGCGCTGGACGCGCAGACGCCGCTCACGGAATTCGATTCGCTCCAGTTGGCGCTGCTGAGGCTCTCGCACGACGCCGATCTCATCATCGACCTGCATTGCTCGCTCGAGGCAGTCATGCACGTGTACACGAGCGAGGCCGGCTGGCCCGATATCGAGCCGCTCGCCCGCTATCTCGGTTCGCGCGCGCAACTGCTCGCCACCGACTCGGGCGCGCAGGCGTTCGACGAGGCACATAGCCTGCTGTGGTGGCAACTGCGCCAGCAGATGCCGGCCACGCAGCCCGTGCCCGCCGGACCCGCCGCGGTGACGATCGAGTGCCGCGGCCAACGCGACGTGTCGTGGGAAAGCGCCCAGCAGGACGCCGATGCGCTGCTCGACTACCTGCGCTGGCGCGGTGCGCTCCTCGGCGAGGCGAAGCCGTTGCCGGAACTGCTGATGCCGGCCACGCCGCTCGCCGGCAGCGCGCAATTCCATGCGCCGTGCAGCGGCATTCTCGTGCACCGCGCGAAAATCGGCGACTGGATACGCGAGGACGATCCGCTCTTCGATATCGTCGATCCGATGACGGGTGAAATGACGACAGTGAAGAGCACGGCGGAAGGCGTTTTCTATATGCGAAGGGCGATTCACTTCGTCACGGCCGGTGCGCCGCTCGGACGCGTGACGGGCACCCGGCCGATACGCAGCGGCGTGCTGCTGGGAGCTTGAGCGGGGAGCGCGTCAGCCCGGCTGACTGCGGCGGCTATTCGGTGTCGAGGGAGCGAATCAGATTGGCGCGCAGGTTCACGATCGCCTTCTGCAATCTCATGAATTCGTCGTGACCCAGCCCGGTCGCTTCGGTGAGGTCCGCGATTCTCAGGCTCTTTTCGCGCAGCTTGCGGCCGCCGGCGGTCAGGCTCACACGCACCTGGCGCTCATCTTCCGGATCGCGGCGCCGTTCCACATATCCCATCGCTTCCAGCTTTTTCAGCATGGGCGTGAGCGTGTTGGATTCGAGAAAGAGCTTCTCGCCCAGGCCGCTCACCGTCTGGTTGTCCTGCTCCCAGAGCGCGATGATCGCGATGTACTGCGGATAAGTCAGCCCGAGTTCGTCCAGGATCGGCTTGTACGCCTTGCCGAACGCCAGATTGGTCGAATACACGGCGAAGCAAAGATAGTCTGCGAGCGGTGCGGGCTTGGCGCCCGGTGCCGGGTGGTTCGTCGGTTTCATGGTCATCCTCTTCAGATGAAGGCCTCAATGGCTCGCAAACCTGAATAAATCGCTTGCGATTATATCGTAGGCCGACACCGGTTTCGCCGTCCATCGCCATTGCGATGCCCGGCGAAACAGCCACGACGCAGTGGCGCAATCAATGATGGGCGAAGAGGCCGTTTCGCTCCATTGCAACGCGGCTGCCCCCGGCTGAGGTGGCGTCGGCCATACCGCCGTACGCGGCGGCTGCGTTGCCGGCCCCGGCGTGCTCCGCGGCGAGCGTTTGCACGCTCTGGCCGCGTTGCGACGCCGGTGCGCCGACTTCCGGGCGATAGGCCGGGGCCGGGCCGTAGCCGCTGGCGAATGCGGGGGCGGCTGCGCCGGCGGAGAGGGCGATGAGCAGCGTGGCGATGAGACGGGTTTTCATGATGGGATCTTGCCAGGTGAAGTTCAGTGGGTTTGGGTGAACAAAGTCATTGCGTTTGCCGCTTACGCGGTCACGACCGTCAGGCTCACGTCGATGTTGCCGTGGACGGCTTTCGAGTACGGGCAGATCTGATGGGCGCTGCGCGCGATGGCCTCGGCCACGTTTTGCTCGACGCCGGGCAGCGCGACCGTGAAGTGCGCGCCCAGGAACCAGGCCGCGCCGGTTTGACCGATATCGACCTGAATGTCCACCGCGGCGTTCTGCGGCAAGGCGACCTTCTTCAGCGAAGCCGCGATACCGAGCGCGGAGATGTAGCAGGCAGACCACGCGCCCGCAAACAGCTGTTCGGCGCGCGGGTGCGGTTCGGTGCCGACGATGTCGAGCGTTTCGCTGGTTGAAGACGAGAGCTCGAGGTCGACCACGCCGAATTCGCCGCGTTGCGCCGCGGGGTCGTGGTTGATGGTGGTGTGGGTGTTGCCGGAGAACAGCACTTTGTCGATCGTTGCCATGAGGCGCTCCTTGATGGTATCCGGGGTTCAGCGGTATGCGTCGCGTGAGATCGAATCGCATGCGATGCATAGTGGGCGAGAAATTCCAGCATGTCAAGCGCATAAGATTAAATCGTATGCGAGTTATATGGGGTCACCAGGGCCGCTTGAGGGAGAAATCGACCGCTGAAACGTTACCGATCGTTTTGGCGATCCGCCGCGACTGAGACCTTTTTGACGGCGTGACTGGGAGGCGGCGCGGCGGCCCGAGCCTCCCCGGGCGGTCAAAAGCGCCTACGCAGCCAGCTCGATGGCAGGCTCGCAGACAATGGGAAAATTCACCGAATTCGCGATATAGCACTGCTCGTGCGCCGCATGATGCAACCGTTCCGCGAGACTGCGGTTGTCGCTCGCGCGGATCGTCACGCGCGGGCGCAGCACGATCTTCGTGAAGGCACCGCGCTGCGGCGTGTCGGCCATGGTGCCTTCGGCCTCGTCTTCATAGGCGAGCACCGCAATGCCCGCCTCGGCGCACAAGTGCAGGTACCAGAGCTTGTGGCACGCCGAAGCCGAAGCCACCAGCAGATCCTCGGGATTCCAGCGCGCGGCGTCGCCGCGAAACGCCGGGTCCGACGAGCCCGGAATGTCCGGCTTGCCGTTTGCACGGATCACGTGATCGCGGTCGTAATCCCGATAAGCCGAGGTGCCCGTGCCGCGATTGCCCGTCCATTGCACCGAAACGCGGTAGGTGTGTTCGCCGTGCGCCATGTTGACTCTCCGTTTTGCATCGAAAAGGGATACGTCATTATGACCGCATCTGGAATTTTGGTATACCATTATGCCAGAATGATCCAAATGAGAACCGGCCGTGAACCGGGCATGACACGCATGGAAACAAGATTCGACTCCACGGCGGACGCGGTTGCGTCCGGGTTGCGCGACCTGATCGTCAGCGGCGAGCTGGGCAGCGGCGAGCGTCTTGTCGAGCGCGATCTCGCGGAGCGCTTCGAGGTGAGCCGCATTCCGTTGCGCGAAGCCATCCAGCGGCTCGCGCGCGAAGGGCTCGTCGAGATTTTCCGCAATCGCGGTGCGGTCGTGCGCATGCTCACGGCGCAGGACGTAGAGGAGATCTACGGCTTGCGCGCGCTGCTCGAAGGCGATGCGATCTTTCACGGCGTCAAGCGCATCGACGACGAAACACTCGCACGCGCGGAACTCGTGCACCGGCTGCTGGGCGAGGCGGCCTCCACGCAGAAGCAGGGCGAACTCAACCGCGAGTTTCACGAACTGCTTTACGGCGCGTGCGGGAACGCCCGTCAACTGGCGGCCGTCCGCGAACTGCGCGCGCAGGTGGAGCGCTACGAGCGGCTGCAGAATACCTTGCTTGCCGATACGCCCTCGTTCCAGCACGAACACGAGGCGATCCTCGAAGCATGCCTTGCACGCAACGCGCGCAACGCGCGCGCCTTGACGGCGGCGCATATCGAGTCGGCGAGGCGCATCGTGCTCGCCGTGGTGGAGCGCATGGCGGCGCAAGGGTAGTGCTTGTACGGCACGGCATTCACGCACAGCGCCCCGGTTTTTACGACATTTTTTCTTGTGACCCTTACGGGCGAACCCTAGACTGGATGCATCGAAACGACAGGAGATGCCATGTCGACCTTGCGTGCAAGCCAGCGCCCGGATGAGCAGATCGCTACCGTTCAGCCCGGCCTCGGCCGGCTCGTGCTGAGGCGCTTCGATGCGCGCCACGACTCATGGGAAGCGCTCACGCGTTTGCTGCATCGCGCGTTTTCGCGGCTCGCGTCGCTTGGATTGCATTGCTCATGTGCCGATCAGGCGGCGAGCCTCACGCGTGAACGCGCGCTTGCCGGAGATTGCTTCGTCGCCGTCTGCAATGGCACGCTCACGCTGGAAGGTCACGATAGCCATTCGCAGTGCGAACATTATCGCCAGCGCGGCGTGGCTTCGGTCCATCAGTTCGGTATCGAGCCAAAATGGCAAAGCCGCGGTATCGGCCGGGCGCTGCTCGCGTTCGCGGGGCGTTGGGCGGCCGCGCGCGGTTACACGCAGCTCGCGCTCGACACGCCGTTCCCCGCTGCTCACCTCATTGCGTTCTATCGCGCACAAGGCTTTAGTCTCGTCGATGTCGTGCGCTTTGCGGGCCGCGGCTATGACAGCGCGGTGCTCAGCAAGGCGGCCGCGGTGCTCGGTGGCGTGACATTCCCACACTTGACTGGTGGGTCGCCGCACGCCACGTCGCCGAATCTGCTCGCCTGAGCGTGCGCCACGCTCACGCCATGCGCGTGCGCGCCGTCTCACGATCCAGATAGCGCAGGAATTCGTCGGCGGGCATGGCCTTCGCATAGAGCCAGCCCTGCGCGAACTGAACGCCGCGCTCGCGCAGATACTGCGCCTGTGCCTCGGTTTCCACGCCCTCGGCGACCACCAGCAGGCCGAGGCTGCGCGCCATGTCGATGATATGCGGCACGATCTTGTTCATTTCCTCGCCGCTCGCCAGCGAGCGGATGAACGAGCGGTCGATCTTGATGCCATCCACGGGCAATGCCTGCAGATAGGCGAGGCTCGAATATCCTGTGCCGAAATCGTCGATGAAAACGCGGTGGCCAGCCGCACGAAACGCGTCGAGAACGGGCGCGCAGCTGGCGGTGTCGATGAGCGTGCGCTCGACCGTTTCGAACCAGATTTGTTCGGGATGCACCGCATATTTCGCGAGGCTGGCCTTGAGCGTTTCAAGCACGCGTGTGCCGGCGAGATCCTTGCCTGCGAGGTTCAGTGAGACATGCAGATCGCGGCGGCGCGCGAGCCTGGCGCCCACGCCCTCGAACACGGAGCGTATGACCTGATCGGTGATGGGTTCGACGAGATCGAGCGATTCCGCCATCGGAATGAACGTGTCCGGCGCGACGACGGTGCCGTCTTCGAGTTTCCAGCGCACGAGCGCTTCCGCGCCGACGCAGCGCCCGCTTTCCAGCGAGACGAGCGGCTGCATCCACGCCACGAACTGGTGCTGCCGGATGCCCTGCAGAATCGCGCTGCGCGGCGTGCGCAACTTGCGGCGCCAGCGCATGACGAGCCACGTGCCGATTGCGCTCAGGACAAGTGCGGGCGGCAGAAGCGTTCGAAGCTGCGCCGCCAGGTCATGGCGCATGCGGTTCTCGGGCTCGTACGCGACCACCGCAATGGGATAACGGCTCGAGCGCTCGACGACGTAATAGCGTCCTTCGAAATATGGGTTGCTGCCGGTGCGCTCGAGTGCCGCGCGGACGAGGGCATCGTCGGTGTGCGGCCAGCCTGAAATTACGGTGCCGTCCTGGGTTTCGAGAACGGTCAGCTTGATGGTGTCGTCGAGCGGCACGATGTCGAGGTAGAAGCGCGGGTCGATCACCACGACGTGATTGCCGAGGCGCACGTTGAGCATCTGCCGCTCGTTGCCGCGCTTGCCGACTTCAGTATGCCAGGCGGTGAAGCCGCCTGCATAGGCCCATTCGGGCGGCGGCAATGCGATATCGACGGCGCCGCGCAGCGAACTGCAGCGCAGCCGCATGTCATGGATCGACGCCACTTCGCGAATGTATCGAAACTGTTCCTCGACCTGCCGCAGCTGTTGCATGTGGTCGTTCGTGCACGGCGTGTCGGCGTATGACATGAGCTGGCGCAGCGCGGACTCGACTTCGGCGCTCACCAGTTCGGCGCGCAGCAGTGCGCGATTCGAAAAGACGTCCACTTGCTCGCGCAATTGGCGTTCGTTGACGGCGTCCGACGCGTACACGGCGGCCATGAGCGCTGCCAGGACGGCGAACGCCACGACACAAAACGTCGTCAGGACGGTGAGTCGGCTGCTCATGGTGTACGGTCGGGCTCTGGCCTCAAGAACGACGGGGCCGTGCGGCCTTCGTCGAGCGCCGCAGCCGATGGTAGCGTCTTTCCGCTGGCCGCGACGCGATGCTGTCCGGTCGGTGCGCGAGCGCGAGCGCCGTAAGCGCCGGCGGTGCCGCTCATGCGTGGCGCATGAAAGCGGCCAGCGGGAGCATGGTCTGCCGGGGCTCTTTTTATTGCTTCACGCGATAGCATCGCCAAAGTCTCATCAGAATCGAGTACACCGCAATAGTCACAACCAGGTCGATGAGGATCATTGCGCCGATATAGAACAGCTCGTAGTCGGCAACTCCGAACGCTTCGGAAACCGCGATCAGATGATGTTGCTGCTGCAACGTCATCGGCATTGGATAGGTATGAACGTATCGACCGGCCAATAAGAAAAGTGCGCAGAACAGCAGCACTTTGGCGGCCTTAGGGGCAAGTGTTCCCATTTGTGATTACCTCGATCCAGCCATAGGCGCGAATGCCTGAAGTGCCGGCAGGAACGGTTGTGGTTTGCAGTAACGCTTGCCGAAGTGTAGCGAAGGCAACCAGTTTGAAAGATTGCCTTCATCACGATGCCGCCATCGAGGGGAAGTTCACAAGCAGCTAAATCAATAGAAGTGCGAAATCGACAATCTTTAACGCTTGCGCTCGCCGGCCAGTAGTTGTTCGGTGCTTCAGCGGCCGGCCATCGTTCCCTCCCACTCGCGGATGGCTCGGCGCGCGATCGGGACGCGCTAGCCGATATGGAATTCGAGTCGGCCGAGTCCACGCTTTCGCGTCTTGTAGAACGTCGAGCGCGAGAGCGATGATGGACAGCATCGCCCGCCAGACTCGCACCGAACGCCACCCCAGGCGGCCCGGATCGCTGCCGCCCCACTCAACCGCGCCAGGCCGAATGGCGGATCACGCTGCAGAAGTTGCCGGCATGGAAATGCGGGTCCTTGTCGGCGAGCACGTCGGCCTTCACGTTGCCGAAGGTGGTGGCGGGCTTGTGCTTGATGCCGTCATGGAAGGTCTGGATGATGTCCTCCTTGAAATGCTCGCTGCGCGGGTGCGCGTGGACCACGGCCTCGCGCTCGGTGTCGCTGAAGCGGTCGTAGGCAATGCCGAGCACGTCCATTTCCACGCCCGCCGTGACGAGCGCGATTACCGGATGCATGTGCTGCGGGATGCCCGGCGTCGTATGCAGCGCAATGGCGGTCCAAACGAGATCGATGTCCTGCTGCGAAATGCCGTGGCCGCGCAGGAAATCGCGCGCGGCGTTCGCGCCGTCCACTTCGAAGCGCTCGTGCTCGCTGCTGTGCGCGTGCGTGAGGCCCATGTCATGAAACATTGCGCCGGCGTAGAGCAGTTCGCGATCGAACTTCAGGCCGAGCCGGCGGCCGGCCAGTGCGCCGAAATAATAGACGCGGCTCGAATGATGGAACAGCAGCGGCGATTCGGTGTCGCGCACGAGTTCGGTGATTTCGCGGGCGAGCTTGCTGTCGGGGATGGCGACATCGGCGAGGGTCGGGGTCATCTGGGGGGCTCCGTCGGGGTGGGTGATGAGCACTATTCTGGACGGCGCCAGGGCTGTCCTCAATCGACGGATGCCGTGGTTTTCTGCCAAATCGACCGAAATTGGGCCAGTGGGGATTCGCGGCGCATGGCGGCGGCGCCGATAGCGGCAAAATTTCGCCGCGACAAGGGATTAGCGGCGATAATCGGCAAATTCGATTCGATCGGCACGCATTTCATGCGCCGTGCATCGGGCGGCGAGTTCCGGCCCGCGAATCGCACTATGGGCGCACGGGGACGCTGCCGGGAAGGCGCCGCGCCAGCCTGGTCGGTAAAAACAAAAACCCACGCGACAGACTATGTATTCGATCCTGCCAGCGTTCGTGTCCGCATTGTTTCTCGGATTCGGCGTCTACGTGCTCCTGACAGAGGGCTTCACGCGCCTCTCGGTGCCGTTCGCCCTGATGTGCGCGACCACGTTCTTCTGGCAGGGCATCTGGGCCTTTCTGTTCCAGACGTCCGACCCCGAACTGTCTGCCTTGCTCGTCAAGCTCGGCTATTTCTTCATCCTCTTTCTGCCCACCACGTTCTATCACTTCGTGATCGAAGTGAGCGCGCGGCATGGCGAACGCCCGCTCCTCATCGCCTCGTACCTGCTCAGCGTGCTGCTCGCGGCACTGCTGCTGTTGAGCGATGCGGTCGTGGACGGCTACGGCACGTTCTTCTTCGGCAAATACCCGAAGGCGGGCGTGCTGCATCCCGTGCATGTGGCCCAGACCGTGCTGCTCGCGTGCCGCAGCACCTGGCTGCTGTACGCTGCGCGCGGCCAGACGCATGCGCACGACCGCCGCAAGCTGCTCGACCTGTGCTTCCTGAGCCTCGGCCTGTACACGCTCGCCGCCACCGATTACGCCGTGAACTACGGGCTCGCGTTCTATCCCGTGGGCGCGGTATTCATCGCGATCAGCCTTGGCATTCTCGCGGTGACGATCGTGCGCTACGGCCTCATGCGTCCGTACCTCATCGCGGCCACAGTGGCGCACGAGGTCGCCACACCGCTCGCGGCGATCGGCATGCATGCCGAGGAAATCGGCAACGTGCTGCCCGAACTCATGCGCGGCTACCAGCTGGCCGTGCAGCACCAGTTGTGCGTGGACGGACTCTATCCCGGGCAGTCGGAGCGACTTTCCTCGCTCGCCACCTCGATACGCCGTCAGGTGGACAGCACGAGCACCGTGGTCGAAATGTCGCTGGCTTCGTTCACGCTCGACCGGCTCGACCGCCGCAGCTTCGAGACCTACCCGGTGCGCTCCTGCGTGAATGCCGCGCTCGAGCGCTTTCCGTTCCGCACCGGCGAGCGCGACATGGTCGAGGTGGCGCCCATCGACGCGCAACTGAGCTTCTCGGGTTCCGATTCGCTCGTCGTGTTCGTGCTGTTCAATCTGCTCAAGAACGCGCTCTTCGCGATTCACGCGGAAATGGCCGAAAGAAGCGACAAGGTGAGCGACTACGTCGGCCACGTGGAGATCAACGCGACGAGAGAAGCGGGCTTTTGCGTCTTGCGCTTTATCGACAACGGCTGTGGCATTCCTGCCGACGTCCTGCCGCGCGTGTTCGATCCGTTCTATTCGACCAAGGCGCACGGGCGCGGCGCGGGCATGGGCCTCACGTTCTGCCGCCGCGTGGCCGAGGCGCTGGGCGGCACGATCGCCTGCGAGTCCGAGCCGCACGTTCACACCACCTTCACGATCCGTCTGCCCGAGCCCGGCACGAGTGCCGACCGCGCACTGCACGACGCACCGGCGAAGCCCCGCCGCTTTCCGGCGGGGCAGGATTTCGCGGGCTAGTTCAGGCAGCCGGGTTCAAGACGTTCAGTTCGAACCCGTTGGCAGGACCAGCTCGTATTCCTTCACGCGCTCGATGATGCCCGGCGGAAAGCGGCGAATGCGCTTGTCGGTGCCGGCAAAGAGAATCTGCTGATACCCGAGCGACACGGGCCGCCCGTCCACGCAAAAGCGGAACACGAGATACGCGGAGCACTGACGCACCTGGAAGGTGTTGAGGTAGCAATCCACGCGCTGGAACGGAAAGGTTTCCTGCACGTATTCCTGGTGCGCGCGCTTGGTGACGAACACACCGCCCGAGGCGAGCAGATTGTTGTGAATGCACTCGTGAAACCAGCGTTCGCGGCAAATGCCTTGCCATTCGAAATAGCGGGCGAAATACGTGTTCATGAACGCGTTCGAGTCCTTCAGGTAAATGTCGATGACGTGATGGAACGTTTTGGTCGGCGTAGCTTCCATGATTTCGTCGGAGAATCCGGCGGTGCCACGGGACAGGACGGCGGGAATGGATTCGCGTGCGTACATCAGAGTGACTCCAGATAGGGACTGCAGGCGGCAGCCGCGCGTGCCTCCGGAGAAAAGGAGGCATGCACCATTCTCTTCGCGTTCGTCTTCATCCAATACCGTGCGCCCCACATACGCAAACCGCTTCATGCGCGCTGGGTGCGATAACGTTTGCGCATGTTTCATTGACCGCGCATCCGGGGCTGCGGGTTGCTGTGTCCAGGCGAGACGCCGCATAATCGACATGTTTTCCTCGCGGTGCAGCTCGGGGTGTCGAGTGCGCCGCATGAGGCGCAGCGTGCTTAACCGAGATCCAGCATGAGTTCCATCGTCAGACAGCCGGTGTACCACCCCGTCTCCGTCGTTTTTCTCGACGACAGCCCCGACTTCCTCTACGCGCTGCGCGGCCTCTTTCCAGGCGCGGGCACGGACCGCTGTTTCACGGGCGCGAGCGAGGCGCTGGCCTTCGTCGCTTCGCACGAGGCGCGGCAGAGCGCACGCAATCCCGCAGCGGGCGCCGCATGGTCGGAGTTCGAGAAGCACGGCGGCAACGCACTGGGCGAGGACGTGATGACCGACGCGGCGCGCTTTGGCGATATCGCCGCGCTCGTCGTGGACTACGAAATGCCGGAGATGACCGGCCTCGAATTCCTGGCTGCCGCGAAGGACGTGGCGTGCACGCGCATCCTGCTGACGGCCACGGCCGACGAATCACACGCGGTGGAGGCGTTCAACGCGGGGCTGATCGACTTCTACGTGAAGAAGTCCGATCCCGCCATGACCCGCAAGCTGCGCGGCGCGATCGAAGACGCCAAGCGCAAGTTCTGTGCGCGGCGCGGCCATATCGGCGTGCATGGCGTGGGCGCGATTTACGCGAACCGGCGCATCGCCGACGTGCTGCACGAAGTCGCGCAGCGCGAGCGCATCGTCGAGTACTACTGGCGCCCCGAGCAAAATGCCGTGCTCACTTTCGACGCCGAAGGCAACGCCGGCGTGTTTCTCGCGTGGGACAGCCACGACTGGGCGGCACAATGCGATGTCGTGACAGACGAGGGCGGCCCCGAGGCGTTGCGCAAGGAAATGGCGGCGCGCCGCGTCATGCCGGTTTACTGGCCGAACGAGGCGTATCGGCCCGGCATGTCGCGCTTGGCGTTCGCCACGCCGCAGCCGGCGCCGGGACTCGACGATACCTATACCAGCTGGACTCGTATCGGCGAACCGGGTCTTGCGCCCGGGTTGATCACGTTTGCCGCGTGGCGGGCTCAGCAAGGCGCGCCCGGTGAAGGCGGGCGCCTTGCGTGATCACATCCCAGCCGGCATTTAGAACGTTTCCCAGTCTGCGGCTTCGTTGGACACGGAGGCCGCGGGGCTGGCCGATGCCGCCTTTGCCGTTGCCGCGGGCGCGGCCTTGCGGGCCGGCGTGCTATGCGCGGCCTTCGCGGGGGCGGGGCGCTTCAGCGGTGCGGCCGGCGGCACGGCACGCGCGCGTTGAGCCGGCGCTGTCACTGCAGACGTAACCGTCGGCTCGGCCTGCGCCGCGACCCGGAACACCGTCACGACATCGCGCAGGCCATTCGACTGCGCCGCCATCGACTGCGCCGCGGCCGATGCTTCCTCCACGAGCGCCGCGTTCTGCTGCGTCACTTCGTCCATCTGCGCGACGGCGCGGTTCACCTGCTCGATGCCGGTGTGCTGTTCCTCGGAAGCCGCTGCGATTTCGCCCATCAGGTCGGCCACGCGGCGCGCCGAAACCACCACCTCGTCGATGGTCTTGCCCGCTTCATCGACGAGCCTCGTGCCTTCCGACACCTGCGCCACCGACTGCCCGATCAGATCCTTGATCTCCCTGGCAGCCGTCGCGCTGCGCTGCGCGAGGCTGCGCACTTCGCCGGCCACGACGGCGAAGCCACGGCCCTGGTCGCCGGCGCGCGCCGCTTCCACGGCCGCGTTAAGGGCAAGGATATTGGTCTGGAAGGCGATGCCGTCGATCACGCCGATGATCTGCTCCACGCGCTGCGAGCTGCTCGAAATCTCGTTCATCGTTTCGACCACGCGGCGCACGACTTCGCCGCCGCGCGCGGCGACTTCCGATGCGTTCACCGCGAGTGTGTTGCCCTGGCGCGCATTGTCCGTGTTGTGCTTGACCGTGGTCGTGAGCTCTTCGATGCTGGCGGCCGTTTCTTCGAGCGAGGCGGCTTGCTCTTCCGTACGCGAGGATAGGTCCAGGTTGCCCGCCGCGATTTCCCTGGCGCCCGTCGTAATCGATTCAGCCGAAGTCTGGATGCGCTGCACGGTTTCGACCAGTTGGCGCTGCATCTGCTGCATCGAATGGAGCAGGCTGCCCTGGTCGCCGGGCGCGAGATCGACGCGGGCCGTGAGATCGCCTTCGGCGATGCGCTGGCAGATCTGCGAGGCGTATTCCGGCTCGCCGCCAAGGCTGCGGCGGATCGTGCGGATGAGCCACGTGAGGCCGAGCGTCACGGCTGCGCCGATCAATGTCACGAGTATGAGGTTGCGAATCAGCGCGTTGCGGAAGGCGTCGTCGATGTCGTCGGTATAGATGCCGGTGAAGAGGTGCCAGTCCCAGCCTGGCACGAGGACGGAATACGTGATCTTTTCGACCGGCGCGCTCTTGCCTGGCTTCGGCCACCAGTAGCTGCTGTAGCCGTCGCCGCCCGTGGACGAGCTCTTGACGATCTCGAGCGCCACGTGGGTGCCGCGCGGGTCCGTCGTGTTCGCCTGGCTCTTGCCTTCCATCTCCGGCTTGGGCGGCACGAGCAGCGCCACAGCATTGCTGTCGTAAATGCCGAAGTAGCCGCTCTGGTCGTCGCCGTAGCGCATGCCGCGCAGCGTGGCGATGGCGAGGCGCTTCGCGTCGTCGGCGCTCATGTGGCCGGCGGCCGCTTCCTTCTGGTAGTACGAGACCACGCCCAATGCGGTTTGCGTCTCCTGCTCGACGAGGGCCTTGCGGTCCGTCACCATGCTCGAGCGCGTCATGAAGGCGTTCGCCACCACCAGCACGAC
Source organism: Paraburkholderia heleia NBRC 101817 (assembly GCF_000739775.1). Classification (GTDB taxonomy): domain Bacteria; phylum Pseudomonadota; class Gammaproteobacteria; order Burkholderiales; family Burkholderiaceae; genus Paraburkholderia; species Paraburkholderia heleia. Next base: position 28,023 of record NZ_BBJH01000002.1, read on the forward strand.
GAGCGAGATCCACAGCAGCCCGACGATGCTCCACGCTTTCTGATTCAACGTTGTTCGCTTCACGTTCGATTTTCTCCAGCCGTCTTCGATCTGTTTTTCGCGGCGGTGCACAGGTGCAGCGCCATCGTGTTTAACGGATGGTTGGAGCGGAACCTTAAGTTTGCTTATGGGTTCTTTGCGCAGGGTGGGGGGTTCTTATGCCAATGCTTTCGTTATCCTTTCGCTCTCGGCCCCGCCGTCGAAGCCCGCACGACAAGCTGAGGCGGCGAGACCACACACACGCGTGGAGCCGCGCCGGCGGCCGAATCCGGCGCTTCGACCAGCTCCGTCAGCAACTCAACGGCCAGCTCCGCCGCCTCGATCGTTGCGACCGCAACGGTTGTGAGCGCGGGCCGCGACTCGCGCGCAAGCTGAATATCGGTGATGCCGACCACGGAAAGCTCGCGTGGCACGTGAAGGCCGAGATCGGCGGCGGCCTGCATCGCGCCGAGCGCGGGCAGGTCGTTGGTCGCGAAGATCGCGGTGAGGTCGGGATGCCGCGCGAGCAATTCGCGCGTGGCCGCGTAGCCGCCCTGCGTCGTATCCGGCGCATAACGCACGGGCGCGCCCGTGCCGTCGAGACCGGCGGCCTGCATGGCTGCGACGAAGCCGTCATAGCGCGCCGCGTGAATACCGGAAACCTTGCTGCCGACAATCGCGCCAATGCGCCGATGCCCGAGTGTCAGCAAATGCCGCGCGGCTAGCTCCCCCGCGCGCCGGAAGTCCACGGCCACGCACGGCAGGCCCGGCGGGTCGAGCGGCCGTTCCCACATGCACAGCACGACCGGCGCGCCGCGCCGCACGGTGGCGCGCAGGTCGGCGAAGTCGAGATTGGCGTTCATCACGAGCACGCCCGCCGAGAGCGTGCCCGCAATCTGTTCGAGGTAGGCGCGGCCCGTTTGCGGGTCGCCATCCGTATTGCAGATGATGAGGAAGCGCCCGCTGCGCCGCAGCGCGTTCTCCACGGCGAGCGCGAACTCCGGATAGAACGGGTTCGCGATGCTCGATACCATGAGCGCGATGGTGGGCGGGCGCCCTTCGGCGAGCGCGCGTGCCGGCAAATGCGGGCGATAGCCCAGCGCCTCGACCGCTTCCAGCACGCGTTGGCGCGTGGCTTCGCCCACGCGCCCGCGTCCGCGCAGTACGTTCGAGACGGTGGCCGGCGTGACGCCGGCGTGTCGCGCGACTTCGTTCAGGGTCGGCATGCAATCTCAAAATATGGGAAGGTGATTCAACATTTGCATGATTGTGACGGGCACTGCAACATTGGCCCGACAATCAAAGCGAATATCGGAGACAAGGCACCCAGATCGCATCGGCGATGAGTTTTTGCGGGTTGCTGATTAAGCGCTTAATCTCCGTGTCGTGCTGATTAGAACATGGAGACGGGACGATGGCGAGCATTTCGTTGCGCGGCGTTCAGAAGGCATACGGCGAGAATGCGCCGGTGATTCGCAACGTCGATCTGGAGATCGGCAGGAACGAGTTCTGTGTATTCCTCGGCCCTTCGGGCTGCGGCAAGTCCACGCTCCTGCGCATGATCGCGGGCCTGGAAGACGTAACCGACGGCGATATTTCGATCGGCGGCAAGCTCGTGAACGACGTGCCGGCCGCGCAGCGCGGCGTGGCCATGGTGTTCCAGAGTTATGCGCTGTTCCCGCACATGACCGTGTACGAGAACATGGCGTTCGGCCTGAAGCTCGCGAAAACGCCGAAGGCCGAGATCGATCGCAAGGTGCGCGAGGCCGCACGCATTCTTCAGCTCGAAGCGCTGCTCGAGCGCCACCCCAAGGCGCTTTCGGGCGGCCAGCGGCAGCGCGTGGCGATTGGGCGCGCGATCGTGCGCGAGCCCGGCGTGTTCCTGTTTGACGAGCCGCTTTCCAATCTCGACGCGACCTTGCGCGGCCAGACGCGCATCGAGATCGCGCGCCTGCATCGCCAGTTCGAGCAGGCGAGCGTGGTGTACGTGACGCACGATCAGATCGAGGCGATGACGCTCGCCGACAAGATCGTCCTGCTGCATAGCGGTAAGGATACCGAACGACACGGCAGCATCGCCCAGGTGGGCGCGCCGCTCGAGCTTTATCACCGGCCCGCGAGCCGCTTCGTGGCGGGCTTCATCGGCTCGCCGCGCATGAATTTTCTGCCGGCGCGCGTGGCCGCTGTCGAGGCGAACGGCGTGAGCGTCACGCTCGACGCAAGCGGCGAAACGGTGCGGCTGGCGGTGCAGGGCGCGCGGCTCGCCGTAGGCGCGCCGGTCACGTTCGGCGTGCGTCCAGAGCATCTCGAACTGGTAGTAGAGGGCGTTGCCTCGCGCACCTCGCACGATGCTCAGGATGCCTTGACGATTTCTCGTGCTATCACACTGGTCGAGGAACTTGGCGAGCACAGCTACGTGCACCTCGATCAGCCGGGCGGGGCAGTGCTCGTCGCCAAGGCGCCCGGCGATGCCCGGCTGGCTAGCGGCGATACCGCGCAGTTCCGCGCGAGCGCGAGCGCCTGCCACCTGTTCGCGGAAGACGGCTTCGCTGTTGCGCCGCTCGTCACCGCCGATCAACCTGCATGAAAACAACCACCGAGGACACCGGAATGCGTCTTGGAGTCTGCTATTACCCGGAGCACTGGCCGGAGGCCATGTGGAAAGACGACGCCGCGCGCATGAAGGCGCTGGGCATCGCGCAGGTGCGTATTGCCGAGTTCGCGTGGAGCCGCATCGAGCCCGCGCCCGGTGAATTCGACTGGGGCTGGCTCGATCGCGCGATCGACACGCTCGGCGCCGCCGGCCTGCAGGTGGTGATGTGTACGCCCACGGCCACGCCGCCGAAGTGGCTCGTCGATCAGCATCCGGACATCCTGCCCGTGGGCGCCGATGGCCGCGTGCGCGGGTTTGGCTCGCGCCGGCACTACGATTTTTCGTCGCCCGCGTATTTCGAGGCTTCGCGGCGCATCTGCGAGGCGGTCGCGGCGCGTTATGGCCAGCATCCCGCCGTCGCCTGCTGGCAGACCGACAACGAATACGGCTGCCATCAAACGGTGGTCAGCTACTCGCCGGCGGCGGTGCAGCGCTTTCGCGCGTGGCTCAAGGCGCGCTACGGCAGTATCGACGCGCTCAACACCGCCTGGGGCACCGTGTTCTGGAGCATGGAGTACCGCAGCTTCGACGAAATCGAGGCGCCCGTCGGCACCGTGACCGAGGCGCATCCGTCGCACCGGCTCGACTACCAGCGCTTTGCCTCCGATGAGGTGCGGCGCTACAACCGCATGCAGGCCGGAATCCTGCGCGCGCATTCGCCTGGGCGGCCCATCGCGCACAACTTCATGCAGCTTTTCATGGAGTTCGATCACTACAAGGTCGCCGCCGATCTCGACGTCGCGGCGTGGGACAGCTATCCGCTCGGCGCGCTCGACCAGCAGTGGTTTGCGCCCGAAGTGAAGGCGCGTTATCTGCGCACCGGCCACCCGGACTTCGCCTCGTTCAATCACGACGTGTATCGCGGCATGTCGAAGCTGCCGTTCTGGGTCATGGAGCAGCAGCCCGGTCCCGTGAACTGGGCGCAATGGAACCCGGCGCCGCTGCCCGGCATGGTGCGTCTCTGGAGCTGGGAGGCGTTCGCGCATGGCGCGGGCTGTGTGTCGTATTTCCGCTGGCGCCAGGCGCCGTTCGCGCAGGAGCAGATGCATGCGGGCCTGAATACGCCCGACAACCGTCCCGACCTCGGCAGTGCGGAGGCGGGGCGCGTGGCCGAGGAAATCGAGGCCGTGCTCGCGGCGGCGAAGGGCGGCCGCGACTTCGACGTGAAGACGCCCGTTGCGCTCGTGCTCGACTACGAGGCGAAGTGGCTCTTCGAGATTCATCCGCAGGGCGCGGATTTCCACTATCCGCGCTTCGCGGTGGAGTACTACTCGGCGCTGCGTGCGCTCGGCTTCGACGTGGATATCGTTTCCGTACACGCGCCGCTCGACGGTTACCGGCTCGTGGTCGTGCCGCCGCTGCCCGTCGTGCCCGACGACTTCGCGCAGCGCCTCGCCAGCTCGGGCGCGCAAGTGGTGATCGGGCCGCGCACGGGCTCGAAAACCGCCGATCTGCAGATCCCCGCCAACCTGCCGCCGGGACCGCTGGCCGCACTGCTGCCGCTGCGCGTGTGGCGTGTGGAGTCGTTGCGGCCCGACATCAACGAGCCGGTACGTTTCGAGATGGACGGCGCGCATGAAGGCCACGCGCGCCACTGGCGCGACCTGATCGAACTCGGTGCCGAGACCTGCGAAAGCGAATGGGCTGTGCCGGAAGTGCGCGCGACGTTCAGCGACGGCCATCCCGCTTATGTGAAGAGCGGCGCGGTCCACTACCTGGCGAGTCTGTTCGACGAGGCCAGCACGCAGGCGCTCTTTGCGCGCGTGGCGCGCGAGGCAGGGCTCACGCCACAGCCGCTCGGCGATGCGATCCGCGTGAGCCGGCGCGGCGGCTTCACCTGGGTTTTCAACTACGGGCCGGGCACGCACACGCTCTCTGCGGATATACCCGACGATGCATACGTCATCGGCTCGCGTACGCTAGAGCCGCAGGGCGTGAGCGCCTACCGTTCGCAATAGACGACGCATTGTGCAGTTCCCACCGATGCAGCACCGACAACGACGTATAACCAAGGAGACACGCATGATCGGCAAGACCTTCAGACCACGCACCCTGCTCGTTGCTGCGACGCTGGCGGCAGGCGCGCTTGCAGGCACGTTCGCGAGCGCGGCGCAGGCCGGCACGCTCGAAATGAACATTGCCTACAAGGGCGCAAGCCAGCGCGCCGTGTGGGAACAGGTGATCGACGAGTTCAAGAAGACGCACCCCGGCACCGACGTGAAGGTGTCGTTCGTCGACGAGGAGGCCTACAAGGTGCAGTTGCCGAACTGGCTCACGACCGCGCCGCCCGACATCGTGAACTGGCACGACGGCGAGCGCATGGCCTACTACGCGAAGCGCGGCCTTTTCGCGGACCTCTCGGACGACTGGAAGAAGAACAACTGGGACAGCATGTACGCGTCGACGAAGGAAGCGTCGTCGTACCAGGGCAAGCAGTACGCCGCGCCGACGGTCTATTACTCGTGGGGCATGTTCTATCGCAAGGACCTGTTCGACAAGGCGGGCATCAAGAGCGAGCCGAAAACGTGGAATGAATTTCTCGATGCCTGCAAGAAGCTCAAGGCCGCGGGCATCACGCCGATTGCCGTGGGCGGGCGCGACGCGTGGACGCTGGCGGGCTGGTTCGACTATCTGGACCTGCGCCTGAACGGCAACGCGTTCCACCAGAAGTTGATGGCGGGCGAAGTGCCGTACACCGACCCGCGCGTGAAGAAGGTCTACGTCACGTGGAAGCAACTGCTCGACGACGGCGACTTCATTCCCAATTCGCTCTCGTACGATCTCGATGCGGCACAGCCGTTCCTGTTCCAGGGCAAGGCCGCGATGATGCTGATGGGCACGTTCATCACGGGCGGCTTCAGCCCGACGGTCAAGCAGCAGATGGGTTACTTCCAGTTCCCGATCATCGACCCGAACGTGCCGACCGCCGAAGACGGTCCGGTCGAATCGCTGCATATTCCGGGCAAGGCGAAGAACAAGGCCGATGCGCACGCGTTCCTGGCGTTTGCACAGACGCCCGAAGTCGGCGCGCAGCTTGCGAAGGGACTGGGCTCGCTTTCGGCCAACAGCAAGTCGCCGGAGCCCGAGGACCCGATTTCGAAGATCGGTTTCCAGATCCTGTCGAACACCAAGGGCGGTATTGCGCAGTTCTATGACCGCGACATGACGAAGGAAATGGCCGACGAAGGCATGAAGGGCATGCAGCAGTTCGTGTCCGATCCGACGAAGCTCGACTCGATTCTCGCGCAGCTGGAGCAGACGCGTCAGCGCATCTACAAGAAGTAGGTCGTTTTAAGCGAAGGCGGGTGGAGCGTTCCGGTGTTACGCTGCCGCCCGCCACGGAGCCTGATAAGGGAGGTTTTGCCGTGAGACAGGCAGTGACTCACTCCGTTGCGCACCGCGTGGATGGCGCCTTGCCGCCGGGCGATGCGAACGGTGACGCAAGCGGCGGTGCCAGCGGCGGCATGTCCAACGCGCCGCACGCAAGCGGGCGGGGCACGCAGCCGCGCCGCCGCGCGTCGCCTACCGCGCGGCGCCAGCGCCGTGCCGCGTGCCTCTTTCTCGCGCCCGCGGTCATCATGTTCGCGGTGTACGTGATCTGGCCGATTCTCTCCACGCTGCGTCTGTCGCTCTACAACTGGGACGGCATGACCGAAGCGAGCTTCGTGGGTCTCGCGAATTACGTCGAGCTGTTCCACTCGCCTACGTTCTACACGGCGCTCAAGAACAACGTGATCTGGCTGGTGCTGTTTCTGCTCGCGCCGCCCATGGGCCTCGCGATCGCCCTGTACCTGAACCAGGCCGTGGGCGGCATCCGCATCGTCAAGTCGTTGTTCTTCGCGCCATTCGTGCTTTCGGGCGTGGTGGTGGGCCTCATCTACTCGTGGTTCTACGACCCCACGTTCGGCCTGCTCGCGCTCATGCTGGGCCACGGCATTCCCGTGCTCGGCGACCCGAACTATGCCACGCCGGGCATCATATTCGCGGCGCTCTGGCCGCAAACCGCATACTGCATGATCCTCTATCTCACGGGCCTCACCACGCTCAACAGCGAGCAGATCGAGGCCGCGCGCATGGAAGGCGCGAAGGGCTGGACCATGCTCTGGCACGTGATCCTGCCGCAACTGCGTCCCGTCACGTTCATGGCCGTGGTGGTCACGGTCATCGGCGCGCTGCGCAGCTTCGACCTCATCTCCGTGATGACGGGCGGCGGGCCGTTCGAAAGCTCGACCGTGCTCGCGTACTACATGTACGACCAGGCGATCAAGTACTACCGGCTCGGCTATTCGGCCGCGATTGCCGTCGTGCTGTTCGCGATCATGCTGCTCTACATCGTCTATCACCTGCGCCGCCTGCTGCGCAGCGAGCACTGAATCCGCTACGAGGAGCCCCCCATGTTTCCGGTTCCGGTCGACAAATGGAAGCCCGCGTCGCGCCGCCTGTACAAGCTTTCGCTGCCCGTGGCGCTCGTCATCTGGCTGCTGCCGCTCATTGCCGTGCTGATTACTTCGGTGCGCTCCACCGAAGAGCTGAGCGAAGGCAACTACTGGGGCTGGCCGAGGCACTTCGCGATGATCGAGAACTATCGCGATGCGCTCACGACTTCGCCCATGCTCCATTACTTCTGGAACAGCGTGCAGATCACGCTGCCCGCGGTGGCCGGGGCGATTGCGCTCGCGGCGCTGGCGGGCTATGCGCTGGCCATTTACCGGTTTCCGGGCAATGCGGCGCTGTTCGCCACTTTCGTTGCGGGCAACTTCGTGCCGATCCAGGTGCTGATGATTCCGGTGCGCGATCTCACGCTCAGGCTCGGGCTCTACAACACCGTTGGCGGCCTGATCCTGTTTCATCTTTCGTTTCAGACCGGGTTTTGCGCGCTTTTCCTGCGCAATTTCATCAAGCAGCTGCCGTTCGAGCTCGTCGAGGCCGCACGCATCGAGGGCGCTAACGAATGGACCGTGTTCGTGCGCATCGTGCTGCCGCTCATCCGCCCGGCGCTCGCTGCCCTCGCCATTCTCGTGTTCACGTTCGTCTGGAACGACTATTTCTGGGCGTTGTGCCTGACCCAGGGCGACGACGCCGCGCCCATCACGGTGGGCGTTGCGGCCCTCAAGGGACAATGGACGACGGCATGGAACCTCGTTTCCGCAGGCTCGGTCCTTGCTGCGCTGCCTTCCGTGATGATGTTCTTCGCGATGCAGAAGCACTTCGTGGCGGGGCTCACGTTCGGCGCGACCAAGGGCTGAACGGTCGATGAAAGGCGGGGCGATTTGACTTCGGCGCGGCACTACGGTCCAATTTCGGGAGACCCGACGCACGCAACACCCGCAAGGAACGCCCCATGCAGCAAATCGAACCGGCCCCGCAGGCGATGCAGCCCGAACCCGCCACGCAGCCCAAACCCGTCACGCAACTGCCTGCCGCGCTCGTGCGCGACTTCGACGGCGAGCACCTCGAAGCGCGTCTTGCCGATGCGGTTCGCCTTTCGACCGTCAGCGAGGACGGCTGGCCGCATGGCGCCCAGCTGAGCGCGGGCGAGATCCTGGCCGTGAGCGCCACCACGCTGCTCATCGCGATCTGGCCGCAATCCGCCACCACAGCCAACCTCATGCGCGACGGCCGCCTTACGCTCTCGCTCGTGCATGACGGCGCGCTGCTGGAGATTCGCGCACGCTCGCAGGCCGTGGCGCAGCGGCAAACGTCACTCGCACTGAGCGTATTTCGCGTGGAAATCGAATCCGTCACCGGGCATCGCGCGAAGTATGCCGAGGTGTTGAGCGGCGTGACGTTCCGTCTCTACGAGCGCGCGCAGGTGCTGGCGCGCTGGCGCGAGCAGATCGCGATGCTGCGTACCTTCGCCTGAGTTTGCACGCAATGCGCGGCGGAACCTTCGCGATGTTGTCATTGTCGATGTGCTAGCGTGTCCGGCTGGGGCGCGCGCTTCGCGCGACCCGGCGCAACGCAAAAGCAAACGCAGACGCTGCCGGAACCACAATGCAGACCACGGTACTTACAGACTGGCAACAGTTCATGGCGCTGACGACGCAGCTCGACGGCTGGGCGTTTCGCGGCCAGCAGAACGCGCAGTGGCACCTCGAAAGCTCGCTCACGCGGTACATGCGCGACTACGTGGGCGACCGGCTGCAATGGCGCCAGCGCGAGGAGCGCGCCATTCGCGTGTTTCGCCGCAAGGCGCACAACTTTCTCGCGCATCCGGACCTGCTCAAGGACGACCTGCGCTGTCTCGCGCTCATGCAGCACCACGGCGCGCCCACGCGGCTGCTCGATTTCACCAAGAGCCCGTTCGTCGCTGCCTTTTTCGCGCTCGAACGCGCAATCGGCGACGCGGCCGTCTACGCGCTGAACACGCCTGCGCTCTGGAACAGCCGCGCGCTGCCCAAGGCCAATCCCACCCTCACGCGCGACGTCATCGACCCGCGCGCGCACGACAACTTCGAACGCTACTTCTTCAGCAACACGAACGAAATTCTCTGGTCGGGAGAGCCGACGGAAATGGACGACCGGCTCGTCGCGCAGTCGGGCACGTTTGTCGTGCCTGGCGTGATCGACAAGCCGTTGCAGGCCATTCTGGAAGGCTACGAGAGCCACGAGGAACTGCTGCACAAGATCGTGCTGCCCGAGCGCATCCGCATGGACGCGATGAAGTGGCTCTACCGCATGAACATCACGAATGCGTCGCTGTTCCCGGGGCTCGACGGGCTCGCGCGATCCATTGCGGTGGAGCTGGAAATCGTCTGGTCGGGCATGGTGGTACCGGTCGCGGGCTCGCCGAACTGAACCGGCCCTTGCCCGCAGCGGCCACACTCACAGCGTTTCGGGCCGCGGGAGATTGAGGCCGGGCGCGAGGCGCGTGGCCTTGAATTCCGTCACTTCGTAGGTGGCGACCTCCTGTTGCGCGAAGGGATCGGCGGCGAGCAGCGCGTCGAGCCGCTCGCGCGGCATGTGCGAAGCGATGATCACGCCGCCGTCGCGCGGCATCTTCGGGCCGGCGGCAATGAAATTGCCGGCTTCGAACTGCGCGTCGAGGTACGCGCGATGCGCGGGCAGGGCGTCGTCGATGCGTTCGAGCGAGGCGGTATAGAACAGCGATACGATGTACATGGGTGTCGAAAGAAAACGGGCGAAGCGTGTATGTTAGCGCGCGGGGCCGCGCGCGCGGCTGAAACGGTCGTATTGGCATCGGCCGTGAAGCTCAACGCCGCGTCGCCGTATTGCATCGGTCCGGTCGGCATGGCGCAGGCCATTGTTGTCGAGCGTTCGACGGATGCGAAGGTCACCGCACCGATCGAGGCGGCCGGCGTGACGGTGGTGCGCGCCTGAGTGCGCGAGTGTGCCCTGACGCTCAAGCGTGAAGCACCAGTTTCTGCACGCGCCAGTTCAGCAGTTCGGCGACGAAGAGCACATTCTTCGCGGGACACGCCATCTCGTGGATCCAGCCGAACTGCTTCAACTGCTTGCCCGATTCGCCCAATACACCGAGCAGTTCGCCATCGAGGCTCAGCTTGTAGATGCGCCCAGGGAAAGCGTCGGAGCTGTACAGCACCTGATCGGGACCCGGCGAGATGCAGATCGCCCAGGGCGATCCCGGTGCGAACGTGCCTGCGGCGATCGTCGCCTCGTCCGGCACATTGCCGATAGCGGGCCGCGCGCCCGGCGGCACCGGAACGTCGATCGTGAACTGCTTCAGGAACTTGCCGTCCGTGTCGAACACCTGAATACGCCGGTTGCTTCGGTCTGCGACATAAATCCGGTCCTGCGCGTCGACCGCAATGCTGTGCGGCGTGTGGAATTGTCCGGGTCCTGTGCCGCGATCGCCCCACGACTTGAGCCAGTTGCCGTCCTTGTCGACCTTCGCCACGCGCGAGTTGATATAACCGTCGCTGATGTACGTGTTGCCGGCGGAGTCCCAGGCGACGTCGGTGACCTGGCGAAAGCGGCCGGGCTCGGCCGGCAATGGCGGGTTCGGATGCTTGAGCGGTCCCGTCTCTTCGTCGGCCGCTTCCTGCTTGCGGCCGAACACCATCGCCACGCGGCCTTCCGGCGTGAACTTGATCACCATGTCAGAGCCCTTGTCCGTCACCCAGATGTTGTCCTGCCGGTCGATCTTCACGGTGTGCGCGAACGACCACGCATAGAGGTTATGGCCGATCTCCCTGACGAACCGTCCATCGGCCGAAAATTCGAGCAATTGCGCGGCGGCGGCGCCATAAGCCGGCCCCGTGCTGTTGCCGCGCGAGAGCACGAAAATGTGCCCGTGCGAATTCACCGCCACGCCGGAGCATTCCCCGAAATACATGTCCACGGGCAGGCGCACCGGGTTGGCAATGGAATCGTAAGCGATGGACGGAGCCGTTTGCGTCTGGCCAAAGGCCGGCGCGGCGGCGAGGGCGGCGGTGGCCGCGAGGAACTGGCGACGCGTGAACGCACCCTGCAAAAGGCCGCCGCAGCATGGGCAGCCAATGGAATGAAGCGGGCTCATCGGACCTTCCTCCTCTTCGTCGAAGACAGCGGCCAGTGCCGTGCATGGCAATCCTTATGGCGCATCGAACGGCCGCCCGTCCTGCGCGTAGCAAGGCGCGTTCCCCGTACTCGATATTCCTTGCCGCGCGCACCCTAAAGAATTTGCGTGCGCAACCGATAGCGCAGTAGTCGAGTGGAAAATGCCCATCCCATAGCCGTTTCGCATACCAAGGTGGCCCATGAGTCCAACGCCAAATTCCCTGCCTCATTCCGCGTTCGATACCAGCGGCTTGCCTCGCGACCAGCAGTTTTCCGCGTGGCGCGAGGCGGTGAGCGTCATCTTCGACACGCAGACCGCCGAATCGCGCGACGCGGGATTTGGAACCAGCGTGAGCGGCTACCTGTTCGGCGACGTGGTGCTGGGCTCGATACGCACGGGTGCGCAGCGATACGACCGCTCGAACGCGAAGATCGGGCGCGACGGGCATGACCAATATGTTCTGCAATTCTATCTGGGCGGCCATTGCCGGGTGCGCGACGGCGGGTCGGACGCCTGTACGCAACCGGGCGACATGTTCATCGTGGACGCAGCCCAGCCGCTCGCGACCGAAACCACACCAAGCGAGTTCCTGAACCTGGCGGTGCCGCGGCGCTTGCTCGCGCCGTTGCTGAGCGCGCCCGACCAGCAGAGCATGCGTGTGATTCGCGGCGCAGATCCCACGGTCGCGCTGCTGCGCGAGCATCTGGGCGCACTCTACCGGCACGCCCCGCAGATGACGCTTGCCAACGTCCAGGCCGTCATGCCTGCCACGCTTCAGCTCGCGGCCAGTGCGCTCAACGCGAGCGTGAGCCCGGAACATATGCCGGCCGTTCAGGAATGCGCATTCGTGTCGATCTGCCGGTATGTGGAGAAGCGCCTGACCGACCCGCAACTGGGCGCGCAAGGGGTCGCGCGTGCATTCGGCATGTCGCGCGCCACGCTGTACCGGCTTTTCGAGCACGAGGGCGGTTTCGCGACCTATGTGCGCGAGCGCCGCCTGCGGCGCTGCCGCGCGTTGCTCGCCGACCCGGCGCGGCGCGGCATGTCGATTGCCGATATTGCCGCCGCGCACGGATTTACCGATGCCGCGAATTTCACGCGCGCCTTTCGCCGCTCGATTGGCCTCTCGCCGCGCGCGGTACGCATGCTGGCGCTCAACGGCGATACCGAACTGGCGAAAGAATCCCGCGCGGACGACTGGCGCTACTGGATGGCCTTGATGCGATGAGCATAAAGCACGCGGATCGTGCAGGCCGCGCGTGAGACAAAACAACAAGTATTTGAGACATAGCGACAGATTTGGCCCCAGGCACTGCCGATTCATTGCCGCGTCATGCGCCACCTGCAAAGATGCATGCGCCTGCGAAATCCAGGCAAACGGGGGAAACATGAAGAAGGTCCACAAAAAGCCGCGTCAAAGCGGCCTGTACTACTACGAAGCGGCGTATACGCTCGAACTCGCGCGCGGCGCGTCGCATATTTCCAGCATGCTTTCGGCGGCGACACAGGAAGGCGCTGTGCACGAAGTGATGCGCGAATTCATCGCGACGCACGGCAGGGCCGCGCTGGCCGCATTTTGCTGGCTGCTGGCCGAGCGGCTGGAAAAGCGTGGCTGCGCTGCGGCTGCCATGCAGGTACGGGACTTCGACGCGTCGCGCCGGATGCGGGAACTGGCCTGCGCAAGCTGAGCCGCAGACGGCCGGGCATACGCATGCGCCCGTATGGGCAGGCGAAAGATTAATCTAAAGATTTCGTAATACGTGACGATAGAGCGATAGAGCAGTTGGCCGCGCCGGCATGCCGGCATGCAGCGCCTTTTTGCGAACGGCCGGGCGTGCAGTCTGGCGAACAACAAGAACGCATCGAGCCATGACCACGCTATCGTCCCTGAATGCCGCCACGACCCTCGCGCTCACGCCCCTCGTGAGCAGCGTCAGTCCCGCCGCTGAGGCCGGCAGCGTCGCGTCCAGTCTCGCGGCGCTCTCGTCCTCGACCGTTGTCACCATCCCTTCGGCAAGCGGCCTTGCCGTGCTCCAAACCTATACGCCAGAAGGCACGCTCACCGGCACCGCGCCGCTGTTGAACTGGGCGGGCGACAACAGCAATATCGTGTCGCTCACGATGATGGGCAACTACGCCGCGCAGACGATGGCTGGCCATTTCGCCGGGCTTGGCAGTGCGTTGCTCGATCGCTTCAAGACCACGGGCGGCGACTATGCGCAGTCGGTCAGCGTTTCGTCGGCAAGCGGCCTTGCGCCAGTGGGGCAAGGATCGAATGGTCCAAACGGCCAGATCGGTCTGACGATTCGAACGAAGAGCGGCGTGACGGTCGAAATCGAGCTGGGCAGCGAAGACGGCGGCCTCTCGGTGAGCATCAAGAGCAACGGTACGCTTGGCGAGAGCGAACGCAGCGCGCTGGCGAAACTCTCGGACGGTTTCCAGCAGGCCATCGACGGCCTGAGCGCCGTGCCGCCCAAACTCGACGTGAGCGGTCTCGCGCTGTTCGACACGTCGGCGCTCGCGTCGGTGAATTTTCACTACAACGTGACGGGCGACCGCAACGGAAATATTTCGGCCAGCTATTCGCAGGACAGTTCGGCGCGCAGCCTGAGCGTAACGAGCGCCGCCGGCGCGATGAACGTCAAGGTCGACACGAGTCATTCCGCACTTTGGGGATCCGGCGCGCAGCGCGCGGCATCGATAGCGAGCTATCTGGCGCAGTTCGACCACGCGAATTCGCGCGGACACGGCAATGCTGCGCTGATGTCGATGTTCGAAGACGGCTTTGCGCAAATGAACGAGGACTATGGCGCGCCTTCGGGCGAGACGTTGCCGGGAGCCGCGTACGCTCCGGCGCTGCAGCAGTCGGATCAGGCCATGCTCACGGGTCTCGCCGACTTCAGTGCGTCGATCACGGACACGAGCACTTCGCCCAATCCGATGCGCCCTGGCGAAGTCGATTCATTCTCCTATCAAGTTGCGCAGAGCACGCAACTCGAAGGCTCGGCGCGCGAGGGCAGGATTTCGCAGATCCAGCAGGCGCATTTGAGTGCGAGCTACCATCAGGCGCTGCAGGGTGGGGGCGCGCCTGTCCTCACGTCGTCGAGAGATTCGCAGAACTACGATTACGTGCGCATCGACGACAGCGCGCAAAGCGCGGTGCGGATAGCGACGGCGCGCGGCGTATTGCTGAATGCCATGCTGATTCAGTCGTCGGTGCAGAATACGCGTGATTCGAAGTACGAACGAGGTGTGCTCGTTTCCGACGTGAACACGCCGAAAGACACCTCACGCTCGACGAACCTGCTTTCGATGCTCGAACCGCTGATCGAGAAAGGCGACGCCGCGCGCAACACCGCCGCATGGCAGCAGGCGCTTGCCGGCATCCACGGCATGATCTTCCTGAACAGCGCGTCAAATTGAGGGTGGCCGGTTCTTGCTGGCAGCGCCTCGATCGATCGCCTGTAGCGCCTGTCCTGCTGCGCTCAGCGCGCGAGCCTGAAAGCCCGCACGGCGTCGTGCAGCGCGTCGGCCTGCTCGCTGAGCGCCATGGCGGCCGCAGCCGCTTCTTCCACGAGCGCCGCGTTCTGCTGCGAGACCTGGTCCATCTGCGAGACCGCGAGATTGACCTGCTCGATGCCGTCGCGCTGCTCTTCGGACGCGTTCGCGATCTCATGCATGATGGTCGTCACGCGGCCGATGGACTCGCCGATCTCGTTCATCGTCACGCCGGCAGAGCGCACATACTCCGAACCCGACGAAACGTGCTCGACCGATTCGGCGATCAGCGTCTTGATCTCCTTGGCGGCCGCCGCCGAGCGCTGTGCGAGCGAGCGCACTTCGCTCGCGACCACGGCGAATCCGCGACCCTGTTCGCCCGCGCGCGCGGCTTCCACCGCCGCATTGAGCGCGAGGATATTGGTCTGGAACGCAATGCCTTCGATGATGCCGGTGATATCGGCGATCTTCTGCGAGCTGCCGTCGATGCGCTCCATCGTCTGCACCGCGTTGCTCACCACTTGCGAGCCGCGATCGGCGACATCCTGCGCGCTGTTGGCGAGCGTCTGCGCGGTGCGCGCGTTTTCGGCGTTCTGCTTGACCGTGGCGGTGAGCTGCTCCATGCTCGCGGCCGTTTCCTGCAGCGAGGCCGCCTGTTCTTCGGTGCGCTGCGACAGGTCGTCGTTGCCGGCGGCAATCTGGCGCGTCGCCGTGGAAATGGACTCGGAGCTGTGGCTGACCTTGCGCACCGTGTGCGAGAGCGCGTCCTGCATGGCCTTCAGGCTCGTCACGAGGCGGCCCATTTCGTCGCTCGAACGGGTTTCGAGGTTGGCGGTCAGGTCGCCGTCCGCAATGCGCTGGAGCGCTTCCTGCACGTTCTCGAGCGGTGCGGCGATCGCGCGGTGGAGTCCCACGGCACACACGCCTGCCACCGCGAGGCCGAGCACGATCAGCGCGATGCTGCCGGCCTGCAGCCACGAATAGCGGTCGTGCGCGCGGTCGAAAGCCTGCTCGCCGTGCGCCTTCTGCCATGCCTCGAGCGCAATCGACGCCTTGGTGAGCGCGACCGAGAGTGGCGGAATGCGCTTCATCGCGATGTCGTCCTGAGCCTGGCGGTCGCCTTGCTTGATCGCGGCCATGAGCGGCTGGATGCCTTGCTCCAGCATGCCGGTGAAGGCGGCCTGAACGCCGTCGGCGAGCGCCTGTTCTTCGGGGCCGTGCGGCAGCGAGCGGTACACCTCCCAGGCGCTGTTAGAGGTGGCGAGATAGTTCTGCGCCTTCTCGAGCAATGGCTGGACATCGGGTGCGTCGGGGTGCAGGAGGATGCGGTCGAGCGTCGTGCGCGCGATGGTCAGATTCAGGTTCGCCTTGCCGATGTTGATGGCGGCGGCCAGCTGGTTCGAGTAGGCGTAGCCGAGCGCGGTATTGGTGCGCGACATGCCTGCAAGGCCGGAAACGCCGGCTGCCACGATCAGCAAGGCCAGCACGCCGACCGCGATGCGCAGACGGACAGAAATAGAGAGTCGTGCAAACACGAAGAGGGCTCCAGAACGCGAGGGGCTACGTAGCAGAAACGGTCGTGCTTCGCGGGTGAGACGGCAAAGCACCGAACATGTTTACGGCGCTGGGCGAGGGAACTGAAGGTCAGCGCTGGAGCCGTTGCGCAATGGTGGTTTTCCCGGGGCGATCGGGATATTTGTACGCGCCTCGGCGCGCCACGGACTTGACGAAGGCTGGCGCGCTTCGCGTTAGCTGCGCCCCGAATGCCTGACGCGCTTGAGCACGAGCACGCAGAGGGCGGGCAGATGCACGACGCCCAGGCCGCATGCGATCACCGCCCACGGCGGCGCGATCGTGCCGGACATCATCGCGCCGATCACGCCGAAGCACAGGCCGGCCAGCAACAGCGTGGCGTGGGCGACGATGCGCTTCGGGCCGTGCTCGGTGAAGCGCGGAATATTCGCGTGGACATACACGACGATGAGCAAGGCGACGGTGGCGACGGCAGGGAACAGCATGTTCGAATCCTCGATTCCAGCAGCGATGACGGTAAAGTCTTCGACTGTAGTGGAGGATTGTCGTTGCGTCGATCGTCAGGGCCTGGAGGGTCGCGGGGAGGGGTTAGCACCACACCACACTGTCGTACGCCACCGTACGGCGGTACACGTTCTTGCCGCGCCAGCTGGAAAACTCCATATACGCGCATTCCAGCACCAGAATCCAGTTCGTGACCCGCATTGCCGCCCCCAAAGGTGTTCCCGGTTGTTCCCTTCGACTGCGAGATCAGTCTATGACCCGGGAGCGGCGGACAATGCGGCGAGCAGGGCGCGATATCGCGTCCAGTTCGCCGCATTGCCGGAACGACGTTCAGTGGCGCGGTGTCACCGGCTCGACGGCGGCCCAGTACGGCTCGGCGCCGTAATACGCGTGCAGCGTGCTGCCCCAGCTCGCGTCGGCCATGGAGGGCCAGCTGTCCCGGTCAAAGCCCGGCGCTTCCTTCACGCGCTCCGACGACACGTTGAGCAGGAAGCACTTGCGGCTCGTGTCGAGCATGAGCGCGCTCCATGGAATGGCGAGCAGCTTGTCGCCAATGCCGAGAAAGCCGCCGCTCGACATGACCACGTAGGCTACGCGGCCGCTCTGCACGTCGAGCATGATTTCCTTGATCTTGCCGACTTCCTGGCCGTCCGAACTCAGCACGCGGTCGCTGTCGAGCGTGCTGGCGGCCATCACGTCGGGGCCTGGCCCCGCGGCGCTCACGCGGCCCTTGCCGACGATGCGTACGCCATTGCCGGTTGGCATGGGCGGAGGAGTGAAGGTGGGCATGATGGTCTCCGGGTATGAAGGGAACAACGTTGAGTCCGGCCAGACTCCCGACGATTCCCGTGTCAGGCGGCAGGCAATGCCGCGGCGGTTCTGGCCGCCTGCGGCAGGTACCGCAAGCGGCGTACCGCATCGCGCCTCCCGATTCAATGCCGAACGTTCGTACGCTTAAATTGCGATTTGCGCGTAGGGAAAATGTCTGGCGCGCAAGCCTTGCGCGGCACGTGTGGTGCGCGCATTCCCGTGCTTCAGTTTTTGCCTGGTCCGGCCGTAAACCCCAATCAAGGCGCGCCGGTACGGGGAGCGCCGCGCAACCGTATCCGCCCCGCCGGGCCCCCCACACGATGATCACTGCTCCGCTTCCTCTGGATGAGGACGTCCGCCTTCGGGCGCTGCGGCAACTCGACATACTCGACACCGATCCCGAAGAGGCGTTCGATCGCATCTCGCGGCTCGCCGCCTTCGCGTTCGACATGCCGATCGTGCTGATCTCGCTCGTGGACGAAGACCGCCAATGGTTCAAGTCACACCGTGGGCTGGCCGCGTGCGAGACGCCGCGCAGCGTGTCGTTCTGTGCTCACGTCGTGCTGGGCAAGCGCACGCTCGTGGTGGAGGACGCGCTCGACGACGAACGCTTTCTCGACAATCCGCTCGTCACGGGCGCGCCGAACATCCGCTTCTACGCGGGCTCGCCGCTGTGCCTCGCCGACGGCCAGGCGGTCGGCACGCTGTGCCTGATCGACGAAAAGCCGCGCACGTTCGACGCCGCCCAGTCCGCAATGCTCGCGGATTTCGCACACCTCGTCGAACGCGAGCTGGAATTGCGCCGGCAGCTGAACCACTCGCGAACGGTGCACGAGCGCGACCGCCGTTCGCTCGCCATCAGCGAGGCGCGCTTTCGGACCGTGTTCCAGCAAACGCCGATCGGTAAGGCCGTGGTCGATCTCGACGGCCGTTTTCTCGACGTGAACCAGAAGTTCTCGCAGATCATCGGCTACGAGGAGAGCGAGCTGCACCGCCGCACGTTCGCATCGGTCACGCACCCGGCCGACATCGCCGCCGATCTCACGCAAGTGGCCGAACTGCTCGCGGGGCGCCAGGCCACGTATGCGATCGAAAAGCGCTATCTGCGGCCCGATGGCCAAACCGTGTGGGTCAGTCTCGCGGTGTCGCTCGTGCGCGACGTGTCGGGCACGCCGCTGCATTTCATCGCGGCGGTGCAGGATATTACGAGCCGCAAGAAGAGCGAAGAGGCATTGCGCAACTATCACGTCGAGCTCGAAGAGCGCGTGCGCGAACGCACGGCGGAGCTGCGGCGCAGCCGCGACGCGCTGCAGACCATCACCGACAACGTGCCGGCGCTGATCGCCGTGGTCGATCGCAATCTTTGCTACCAGTTCACCAACGAGACGTTCAGGCGCGTGTTCGGCGCGGAGCCGGCAGCGCTGCGCGGGCGCCGCCTGAGCGAGACGTTGCGCCCCGAAGTGTTCGAGCAGTTGGAGCCGCTCTTTGCGCGCGCACTGGCGGGCGAGCGCGTGACCTGCGACGCGGTGCGCTATCGCGCCGATGCCGACCGCGTGTGGTCAGCCACCTACATTCCGGCCAGGCGCGAAGGCAAGGTGACGGGCTTCTATGTGATGGCGCACGACGTGACCGAGCAGCGCCGCACCGAGCAACGCCTGCGCGAGGGCGCGCTGATCGACCCGCTCACGGGGCTCGCGAACCGGCGCGCGCTGCAGGAGACGCTGCGCGAACTGCGCGCGAGCGGTGGGCCTTTTGCGCTCTTCTTCATGGACATGGATGGCTTCAAGTCCATCAACGACCGCTACGGCCACGATGTGGGCGACGCTTTGCTCAGGGAGGTCGCGCGCAGGCTCCTCGCCACCGTGCGCACGGGCGACGTGGTGAGCCGCCTCGGCGGCGACGAATTCGTGGTGGCAAGCCGCGGCGTGAGCGACGCGCGCACCGGCGAGGGCATCGCGGCGGCCATGTGCCGTGAGGTGTCGAAGGCGTTCGTCCTCGCGGGCCGCGTGATCGAGACGAGCGCGAGCGTGGGTGTCGTGCTGGCCGGCGTGACAGGCGCGGCCGGCGTGGTGGACGCAACGAGCGCGGTGCTCCCGGCCGCAGCCGGGAACCGGGCGCGGGCCGACGATCCGCTGTGTCTCGCCGATGCGGCCATGTACGAAGCCAAGCGCGCGGGGCGCAATACGTGGCGGTTGGCGCCGGGCGCCGAAGCGATGGCGGCGTCGTGAAGCCGCGCATGCCGTTTTCATGATTCGATTGCCGCCGGCGTCTGGCTGGCGGCAGTGCAGCGCCCCTTCCCACGCACCGCCGCGCGTCTTATCTCGCCTGCGGGCGACACATCTCTCCGGCTTTTGCCGGGTTCTTCCTCCCGATTGCTGCGACGTGGCCGAGGCGCGCAGCCTGGCGCCTCGTTGAGCCCGGTCAAGCCAATTTTCCCCTGCCTTTGCTTGAATAGGGTAAACCCAGGGCGCGATGAAAATTAATTTTCACTAAGATCCGTCCATGTAATTTCATTTACGGCCCTGCCGTCCCAGCTCCCGCCCACGCATGCCAACCCGCCCGTCAACTCCCGACACGCCCGAAGCCGAGATCGTCGCGCGCATCACCGCCGCGATGCCCGTTCTCACGCCGGGCCACCGGCGCATGGCCGAATACGTGCTCGCGAACCTGTTTCACGCCGCGACCATGCGCATCGACGAACTGGCGGCTGCGGTGGGCGCTTCGGTGGCGACGGCCAACCGCTTTGCGCGCGCACTCGGGTTCGACGGCTATCCGCAGTTTCGCGAGGCGCTCGTGCGCGGCTTCGAGGCCACGCTCGCGCCGGTCGAGCGGCTGCGCAGCGCGCAGGAATCGCCGGCCAGCGGCGCCGAATTGTTCGGCGCCTCGCTGGAGCAGGCCGAGTCGAACCTGCGTTTGTCGCGCCAGTCGATCGACAGCGAAGCCGCCGCCGCAGCCGTCGACGCGATCCTCTCGGCGCGCCGCGTCTACGTGATCGGCTCGGGCACGAGCGCGTTTCTCGCCGGGCTCATGGAGAACGCACTGCTGCCGTACCTCGACAACGTGCAGGCGCTCGCCTCGGTCGGCGGCCCCACGCATTCGGCGCGCAGGCTGCTCGGCGCGAACCAGGACGATCTCGTGATCGGCATCGCGTTTCCGCGTTACGTGGACGACACGATCAAGCTCTCGCGTCACGCCGCGAAGCTGGGCGCGCGCGTGCTCGCGCTCACCGACAGCCTCGACTCTCCGCTTGCACGCTTCGCCGATCTCACGCTGTTGATCCGCTCCGAGCGTCGCCTCGCGGCGAACTCGGAAGCTGCGGTGCTGGCCGTCATCGAAGCGCTGTGCGACGCCGTGGCGTTGCGCGCGAAGGATTCCGTCGTTGCCGCGGCGGCCATCACCGAATCGGTGCTGCCGTGGCTCACCTCGGCCTCGGCGCAGGCGCCTGCCGCCCCGTCTTCTCCAACGAAAAAGAAGTCATGAAATCGAACGCAGTCATTGCCATTCACGGCGGCGCCGGCACGATCCTGCGCGCCTCGATGGCGCCCGAAGTCGAAATGCGGTATCTCGATGCGCTGAGCGGCATTCTCACGGCTGGCCAGCGCATCCTGGCCGTTGGCGGCAGCGCGCTCGACGCAGTCGAGGAAGCGGTGCGTCTGCTCGAAGACTGTCCGCTTTTCAACGCGGGCCACGGCGCGGTCTTCACGTCCGCGGGCACGCATGAACTCGACGCCTCGATCATGGACGGCCGCACGCTCGAAGCGGGCGCCGTGTGCTGCGTGAAGCGCGTGCGCAATCCGGTGCTGGCAGCGCGCCGCGTGCTGGAGAAGAGCGAGCACGTGCTCTTCACGGGCGAGGGCGCGGAAGCGTTTGCGGCGGCACAGGGCCTCGAATTCGTAGATCCCGGTTATTTCCACACCGATGCGCGCTACCGCCAGTGGCAGCTTGCACGCGGCGAAGCGCGCGCGATGCTTGATCACGATGGCGCGACGCTCGAAGCGAAGGCGGCCGCGAACGCATCGGCAGACAGCCTGCCGCACGAGCCGATCGACCCGAACCGCAAATTCGGCACGGTGGGCGCGGTGGCGCTCGACGCGCACGGCCATCTCGCGGCGGCGACTTCGACGGGCGGCATCACCAACAAGCAGGTGGGCCGCGTGGGCGACGCGCCGCTGATCGGCGCGGGCTGCTATGCCGAGGACGCCACCTGCGCGGTGTCCACCACGGGGTCGGGCGAAATGTTCATGCGCATGGTCGCGGCCTACGACGTGGCGGCGCAAATGAAATATCGCGGTGTTTCGCTATCCGAAGCAGCTGGGAATGTCGTGATGGAGCAGTTGCCGCGCATCGACGGCCGTGGCGGCCTGATCGCCGTAGATGCACGAGGCAACGTGGTCCTGCCGTTCAACACGGAAGGCATGTATCGCGGCTACGCACGCGTGGGCGAAGTGCCCGTTGCGTCGATCTACGCCTAAGCGGCGCATTGTTTTGCGCATCAAACGAAGGAATCCTCATCGTGCAGACGTCCTGGCACTCCCCTGATACCGCGCCGGCCGGCGAAAAGGCCGAGTTGCCGCCGAATCGCGTGATCGACGTCCGCGATCTCAGCGTGTCGTTCAAGCGCGGCGCGCTCACGTTCGAAGCCGTGCGCAATCTGTCGTTCCACGTCGATCGGGGCGAGACGCTCGCCATCGTCGGCGAATCGGGCTCGGGCAAATCGGTGACCTCGCTTTCGCTGATGCGGCTCGTCGAGCACGGCGGCGGTCGCATTACGGGCGGCAGCATCGACCTGCGCCGCCGCAACGGCAGCGCACTCGATCTCACGCGGGCGAGCGCCTCGACCATGCGCTCGGTGCGCGGCGCAGACATCGCGATGATCTTCCAGGAGCCGATGACCTCGCTGAACCCGGTGTTCACGGTGGGGAACCAGATCAGTGAAGCGATCGCACTGCATCAGCAGACGAACGCCGTTCAGGCGCGCGCCGAAACGTTGCGCCTGCTCGAGCTCGTACGCATTCCCGATGCGCGCCGCGTGATGGACCGCTTTCCGCATCAGCTTTCGGGCGGCATGCGCCAGCGCGTGATGATTGCGATGGCGCTCTCCTGCAAGCCGGCGCTGCTGATCGCCGACGAACCGACCACGGCGCTCGACGTGACGATCCAGGCGCAGATCCTGCAGCTGATTCGCGGCCTGCAGGACGAGATGAATATGGGCGTTGTCTTCATCACGCACGACATGGGCGTGGTGGCCGAAGTGGCGGACCGCATCCTCGTGATGTATCGCGGAGAGAAAGTGGAAGAGGGCGCGTCCGATGCGCTGTTCGCCGCGCCTTCGCATCGCTACACGCAGGCGTTGCTCGCCGCCGTGCCCAAGCTCGGCGCGATGCAGGGCACCGACCTGCCGGAGAAGTTTCCGTTGCTTTCGATGAGCGAAGCGGCGCGCCCGGCCGCCGCGTCGACGCTCCCGGTAAACGTGCCGAAAACGCATGCGGCGCCGGTGCTGCGCGTGCGCGACCTCGTCACGCGCTTCCCCGTGCGCAGCGGTCTGTTCGGCAAGGTCAAGGGCCGCGTGCATGCGGTCGAAAAAGTCAGCTTCGATCTCCACGCCGGCGAGACGCTCGCGCTCGTGGGCGAGTCCGGTTGCGGCAAATCGACCACGGGCCGCTCGCTGCTGCGGCTCGTCGAGAGCCAGAGCGGCACAATCGAATTCGGCGGCCGGAATATCAGCACGCTCACAGGCTCCGCGCTGCAGACGTTGCGCCGCGATATCCAGTTCATTTTCCAGGACCCGTTCGCCTCGCTCAACCCGCGCCTGACCGTAGGCTTCTCGATCATGGAGCCGCTGCTCGTGCACGGCATTGCGAAGGGGGGTGAGGCGCAGGCACGCGTGGAATGGCTGCTCGATCGCGTGGGCTTGCCGAAGTCGGCGGCGGCCCGCTATCCGCACGAATTCTCGGGAGGCCAGCGCCAGCGTATCGCGATCGCCCGTGCGCTGTCGATGAACCCGAAAGTCGTGATCGCCGACGAATCGGTCTCGGCGCTCGACGTTTCCGTGCAGGCGCAAATCGTCAACCTGATGCTCGACCTGCAGCAGGAGCTTGGTGTGGCGTATCTCTTCATCTCGCACGACATGGCCGTGGTGGAACGCGTGAGCCATCGCGTCGCGGTGATGTATCTGGGGCAGATCGTCGAGATCGGTCCGCGCCGCGCCGTGTTCGAGAACCCGCAGCACGCCTATACGAAAAAGCTCATGGGCGCGGTGCCGATCGCCGATCCGGCGCGCCGCCACGCGAAACGCGTGCTCGCCGCCGACGAACTGCCGAGTCCGATTCGCGCGCCCGGCGACGAGCCGCAGGTTCTGCCGCTCGTCGCGGTCGGCCCCGGCCACTTCGTGGCGAAGCATCGGGTGGGCGGCGCTTACTGAGCATGCCGCAGTGCCACGCAAACGTTCGCTTTTTAGCTGGATCATTTCGCCGAATCGTCAAGATTCAATGGTATGGAGACCTGATGATGAAAGAAGTCAAAGCATGGATGAAGGGCGGTGCGCTCGCACTCGCACTGATCGCCGGTGCGACGTCCGCGCAAGCCGCCGAACGGCGCGCGGTGATGGCCGTCGATTCGACGTTCTCGACGCTCGACCCGTACGACGCCAACGACACGCTCTCGCAGGCGGTTTCGAAGTCGTTCTATCAGGGCCTGTTCGGTTTCGACAAGGACCTGAAGCTCACCAACGTGCTGGCCACGAGCTATGAAGTGAGCAGTGACGGCCTCGTCTATACGTTCAAGCTGCGCGAGGGCGTGAAGTTCCAGGACGGCACCGACTTCAACGCGGCGGCCGTGAAGGCGAACTTCGACCGCGTAACGGACCCGGCGAATCACCTGAAGCGCTACAACATGTTCCTCCGCATCGCGAAGACCGAGGTGGTCGATCCGTACACGGTGAAGGTCACGCTGAACGCGCCGTTCTCGGCGTTCGTGAACGTGCTCGCGCACCCGTCGGCCGTGATGATCTCGCCGGCGGCCATGAAGAAGTGGGGCAAGGACATCGGCCTGCATCCGGTGGGCACGGGTCCGTTCGCATTTGTGAAGTGGGACCCCGCCGGCGACCTCGTCGTGCACAAGTTCGACGGCTACTGGAAGAAGGGCTATCCGAAGATCGACGAGATCGACTGGAAGCCGGTGGCCGACAACAACACACGCGCGGCGCTCATGCGCACCGGCGAGGCGGACTTCGCCTTCCGCATTCCGTTCGAGCAGGCGAGCGCGTTCCAGGCGAACCCGAAGGTGGACCTGATCGCCACACCCTCGATCATCCAGCGCTACATCAGCCTGAACACCGCGAAGAAGCCGTTCGACAACCCGCTCGTGCGCCAGGCGCTGAACTACGCGATCAATAAGGACGCGCTGGCCAAGGTGGCATTCGGCGGCTACGCGCTGCCTTCGGACGGCGTGCTGCCGCAAGGCGTGGACTACTCGATCAAGCTCGGCCCCTGGCCGTACGATCCGGCCAAAGCGCGCGAACTGCTCAAGCAGGCCGGTTACCCGAACGGCTTCGAAACCACGTTGTGGTCGGCGTATAACAACTCGACTGCGCAAAAGGCCATTCAGTTCGTGCAGCAGCAACTCGCGCAAGTGGGCGTGAAGGCGAACGTCGAAGCGCTCGAAACGGGCACCGCGGTCGCGCGCGTGGAAAGCGCGCAGGATCCGGCAACGGCGGGCGTGCGCATGTATTACATCGGCTGGTCGTCGTCCACGGGTGAGGCGGACTGGGGCATCTCGCCGTTGCTCGCTTCGGCGTCGTGGCCGCCCAGGCTCATGAACACGGCGTACTACAAGAACCCGGCGGTCGACGAGGACCTCGCGAAGGCGCTCGAAACGACAGATCGCGCGCAAAAGACGGCGCTTTACACCGACGCGCAAAGGCGCATCTGGGCCGATGCCCCGTGGGTGTTCCTCGTGAAGGAGAAGGTCGTGTACGCCCGCAGCAAGCGCCTCGCCGGCGCGTATGTGGCACCGGACGGCTCGTTCAACTTCGACGAGATCTCGATTCGCTAATGCGTTGCGCGCCCGCCGGAACGTTCGAGTCCGGCGCGGCGCGCACGCCCCGATGCAGTCACCCGCTCATGCTGAATTTCATTGTCAAACGCTCGCTGGGTCTGCTGCCGACGCTCCTGATCGTCGCGGTCCTGGTGTTCCTGTTCGTGCATCTGCTGCCGGGTGACCCGGCGCGCCTCGCGGCCGGTCCCGAAGCGGACGACGCCACGGTTGCGCTCGTGCGCGCCGATCTCGGCCTCGACCAGCCGCTGCCGCAGCAGTTTCTCCACTTCTTCGTGCGCATCGCTCACGGCGATTTCGGTGTTTCGATGCGCAGCAAGCGCCCGGTCATCACCGAGATTGGCGAACGTTTCATGCCCACGTTGCTGCTCACGCTCACCAGCATGGTCTGGGCGGTGGTGTTCGGCATGGCGATCGGCATCGTCTCGGCCGTGTGGCGCAATCGCTGGCCCGACCGCATCGGTATGGCGCTGGCGGTGTCGGGCATTTCGTTTCCGGCTTTCGCGCTCGGCATGGCGCTCATGGAACTGTTTTCGGTGCACCTGGGCTGGCTGCCTGTGGTGAGCGACGGTTCGTGGCGCAGCTACGTGCTGCCGTCGGTGACGCTCGGTGCCGCCGTGGCCGCGGTGATGGCGCGCTTCACACGAGCCTCCTTCGTCGAGGTGCTCAACGAGGACTTTGTGCGCACGGCGCGCGCGAAGGGGGTGGCCGAACAATGGGTGGTGATCAGGCATTGCCTGCGCAACGCGATGATTCCCGTCGTCACGATGATGGGCCTGCAGTTCGGCTTCCTGCTGGGCGGCTCGATCGTCGTGGAGGTGGTGTTCAACTGGCCGGGCCTCGGGCGGCTGCTCGTCGATTCGGTTTCGATGCGCGATTACCCCGTGATTCAGGCCGAAGTGCTGTTGTTCTCGCTCGAGTTCATCGTCATCAATCTGATCGTGGACGTGCTGTACGCGGTCATCAATCCGACCATTCGATTCAGGTGAGCCCGCCATGAGCACGACCCTAAACGTTGACGTACGCGCAGAGGACGAAGCGATCCGCACGCCGTGGCGCGAATTCTGGCGCAAGTTCCGCAAGCAGCCTGTCGCGCTCGGCGCAGGCGCTTTCGTGCTGCTGCTGGTGGCGATCGCGGTGTTCGCGCCGCATCTCGTGCCTTACGACCCGGAAAATTACTTCGACTACGACTCGCTCAACGCGGGCCCATCGGCGGCCCACTGGTTCGGCGTGGACGCGCTGGGCCGCGATATTTTCAGCCGCATTCTCGCGGGCACGCGCATTTCGCTCGCGGCGGGCTTTCTTTCGGTGGCGCTGGGCGCGGTGGTCGGCACTTTCTTCGGCTTGCTCGCGGGCTACCATGAAGGATGGTGGGACCGCATCATCATGCGTGTGGCCGACGTGCTGTTCGCATTCCCAGGCATTCTTCTCGCCATCGGCGTGGTGGCGATCCTCGGCAACGGCATGATCAACGTGGTCTGTGCGGTGGCGGTGTTCAGCATTCCGGCGTTCGCGCGGCTCGTGCGCGGCAATACGCTCATGCTCAAGCACCTTACGTACGTCGAGGCCGCGCGCAGCATTGGCGCGTCGGACTGGACGATCATCATGCGGCATATTCTGCCAGGCACCGTGTCGTCGGTGATCGTGTATCTGACCATGCGTATCGGCACGTCGATCATCACGGCGGCGAGCCTGTCGTTCATCGGCCTCGGCGCGCAGCCTCCCACGCCGGAGTGGGGGGCCATGCTCAACGAGGCGCGCGCGGATATGGTGACGGCGCCGCATATCGCGCTGTTCCCGAGCCTCGCCATTTTCCTCACGGTGCTCGCGTTCAATCTGCTGGGCGACGGCTTGCGCGACGCGCTCGACCCGAAGCTGGACCGCGCATGAGCATCGATCGTGGAGAGGCCGCACCGCATGTCGGCACACTGGCGAGCGGCGCGACGGGAACGATTGCGGACGTGGGCGGCGTGCGTGTCGGACACTGCACGCTCGACGCGGGCGATGTGCAAACAGGCGTGACCGTGCTGCTGCCGCATGCAGGCGACCTTTTTCGCGAGAAGGTGCCGGCGGGCGTTTGCGTGATCAACGGATTCGGCAAGAGCATCGGGCTCATACAGCTCGAGGAGTTGGGCGTGCTCGAAACGCCGGTCGCGCTGAGCAACACGTTTGCGGCGGGCACACTCGCCCAGGCGCAGATCCGCGCGGCGCTCGCGGCGAATCCGCAAATCGGGCGCGGACTGCCGACCGTCAATCCACTCGTGTTCGAGTGCAACGACGGCTATCTGAACGACATCCAGGCGCTGGCGGTTCAAGAGGAACACTATCTCGCGGCCTGTACGGCTGCGAGCGCCGACTTCGCTCGTGGCAGTGTAGGCGCGGGTCGCGGTATGTCGAGCTTCGACCTGAAGGGCGGCATTGGCACGGCGTCGCGCGTGGTGCACGCGGCGGGTGAGCCGTACACCGTGGGCGCGCTCGTACTGGCGAACTTTGGCCGCTTGCCTATGCTGACGGTCAGCGGCGTGCCCGTGGGGCGCGAGCTTGCGGCGCGCGCGGCGTCGAACCGCGCGGCGCAGGAGTCCGAGAAGGGCTCGATCATCATGCTGATCGCCACGGACGCGCCGCTCGACGCGCGGCAGCTTCGGCGCGTGTCGATGCGCGCGGCGGCGGGTCTCGCGCGCACGGGGTCCGTTTATGGACACGGCAGCGGCGATATCGCCATGGCGTTCAGCACCGCATACACGTTGGCACACGACGCGCCGACCCACGCGTTGCCGCCCCTCCTCGCCGACTCGCAACTCGACCCGCTCTTTCAGGCAAGCGCCGATTGCGTCGAGCAGGCGATTCTCGACGCCTTGTGGCGTGCAGGCACCGTGCAGGGGCGCGATGGCCACGTGCGTCTCGCGCTGCGCGACGCGGTGCCCGATCTCGCCCATCTGCTTTCAGGCGGAGCACACGCGTGAAGGTCCTCGTTTCGGTCGACATCGAAGGCATCGGCGGCGTCTTCAATGTTCAGCAAACGCGCTCAGGAAACGCCGAGTACGAGCAGGCGCGCCGCTGGATGACGCTCGAAGCAAACGCGGCCGTGACAGGCGCCTTCGCGGGCGGCGCGAGCGAAGTGTGGGTCAACGACTCGCATGGTGGCTTCAACAACCTGCTGCTCGACGAGATTGACGCGCGCGCACGCGTGATACTCGGCAAGCCGCGCACGCTGGGCATGATGGCGGGGCTCGAGCACCGGCCCGCGCTCGTCTTCATGATCGGCTATCACGCCATGGCGCAAAGCCGCGGCATGCTTGCCCACACCATCAACAGCTTTGCGTTCGCGCGCGTGCTTGTGGACGGCGTGGCAATGGGCGAGGCGGGACTCTATGGCGCGCTCGCGCAGGAATACGGCGCACGAGTGGCGCTCCTGAGCGGCGACGATGTGTTCGAAGGCGAAACGCGGCCCGCTTTTCCCGATGCGAAGTTCGTGGTGGTGAAGCGCGCCGGCGGTCACGCGAGCGGCGACCTGCTGACGCCCGCCGCAAGCCGCGAACGGGTACGCGACGCGGCGCGCGAAGCGGTCGGGCAGGTCGCACGCGATGGCGCGTGGTGGGACCGCGCGTGTGCCGCCCCGCGTGTGCGCACGTGCGAACTGCACACGCAGACCCCTGCGCTGGCTGATCTCTTTGCGCAGTGGCCGGATGTCGAGCGCGTGGCCGGCTGCGTGATCCGGTTTGCGGCGCCAACCGCCGAGTCCCTCGTGCGCACGCTCAATAGCTTGTCGGCGATGTCGGCGGTGCTGCGATGATGAGATGGCCGTTGCCCCCTGCATTGTGCAACTAACTGTCAGTCGCACCACACGCCGCGCAACGGATTGGCGGCTTTCCCGCCAATCCGCGAAAAAGCGTGCCGCTCATCCCGTGAGATCTTCCTCCAGGCGATCGAATACCCGCTGCGTCGCGCCGCGTGCGTGCAGTGCGAACAGCAGGAGGGAACGGCCCGTCACCTGGTAGATATCGCCCGCTTCGAATTCGGGCAGTTCGTCGCGCACGGGCATGTTGGTATCGATGAGGCAGCTCCACTGATCGTTGCCCGGCACGGAAGGCAGCGTGAATTCCACCACGTCGTGATAGGCGTTGAGCACGATGAGCATGGTCGCATCCGAGGCGAGGCGCATGATGCCGCTCGTTTGCGAGCGTCCGTCGATCAGCATGCCGAAGCAACGCATGGCCGGATCGTTCCATTGCTCCTGGGCGAGGGGCACGCCGGAGGGCGAGAGCCATTCGACGTCGGTGACGTCGAGCGTGGCGTTGTGCTCGCCGATCAGAAACCGGTTGCGCCGCAGCACCGGCAGCGCATGGCGCAGCGCGGTGAGCTTGCGCACGAAGTCGGCGAGCGCGCGGCCCGTGTCGTCAATGCCCTCCCAGTCTACCCAGCTCACCTCGTTGTCCTGGCAATACGCATTGTTGTTGCCGCGCTGCGTGCGGCCGAACTCGTCGCCCGCGAGCAGCATCGGCGTGCCCTGCGAGAGCAGCAGCGTGGCGAGGAAGTTGCGCTTCTGGCGCTCGCGCCGCGCCCGGATCTCGGGGTCGTCGGTCGGGCCTTCCGCGCCGCAGTTCCACGAGAGATTGTCGCCGTGACCGTCGCGGTTCTCTTCGCCGTTGGCTTCGTTGTGACGCTCGTTGTACGAAACGAGATCGTTCAGCGTGAAGCCGTCGTGCGCGGTGACGAAGTTCACGCTCGACCATGGCCGCCGCCCGCGCCGGTTGAAGCTGTCACCCGAGGCGCACAGGCGCGTGGCGAGCTCGGGTGCCTTGCCCTCGTCGCCTTTCCACCAGGCGCGCGCGGTGTCGCGAAAGCGGTCGTTCCATTCCATCCAGCCGGGCGGGAATCCGCCCACCTGGTAGCCGCCCGGTCCGCAATCCCAGGGCTCGGCAATGAGCTTCACGCTCGCGAGTATCGGGTCCTGGCGGCAGCTGTCGAGAAAGCCGCCGCCTTCGTCGAAGCCGTAGGGCTCGCGTCCGAGGATCGTCGCGAGGTCGAAGCGAAAACCATCGACGCCCATTTCCAGCACCCAGTAGCGCAGGCTGTCCGTGACCATCTGCAGCACGCGCGGGTGAGAGAGATTGAGCGTATTGCCCGTGCCGGTGTCGTTGATGTAATAGCGCTTGTCTTCGGGTAGCCGGTAGTACGAAGCATTGTCGATTCCGCGAAACGAGAGCGTCGGGCCCAGTTCGCTGCCTTCGGCCGTGTGGTTGTAAACCACGTCGAGTATGACTTCGAGACCCGCCTGGTGCAGGCGGTCTACCATGTTCTTGAACTCGTCGATCGAGCCGTGCGCGCCCACCGAGTAGCGCGGGTCCGGCGCGAAGAAGCCGATGGTGTTGTAGCCCCAGTAGTTCGTGAGGCCGCGTTCGAGCAGGTGCGAGTCGTTGAGGAACGTGTGGATCGGCAGTAGCTCCACGGATGTCACGCCAAGTCCGCGGATATATTCGAGCACCGGCGTTTGCGCGAGCCCGGCGAAGGTGCCGCGCTCGTCGGGGGGCACGTCGGGATGGCGGATCGTGAAGCCGCGCACGTGTGTTTCGTAGATGATCGTGCGCTCGCGCGGCACCCGCTCGCGCATCGGGTGGTGCCAGGTAAAGCCCTGATCGACCACGCGGCAGCGCGGCACATAACGCGCGCTGTCTCGCGAGTCGAACGAAAGATCGCCGTCGGGACTGCCGATCGTGTAGCCGAACACGGCGGGATGCCAGCGCAGCGCGCCCACGTGCGCCTTCGCGTAGGGATCGAGCAGCAGCTTGTGCGGATTGAAGCGATGGCCCGCCTGCGGCTCGTACGGTCCATGCACGCGGTACCCATAGATCGCACCCGGCTCGAGGTCGGGCAGATAGACGTGCCAGACCTCGTCGGTGTACTCGGGCAACGCGATGCGCTCGAGTTCGCGCAGGCCGTTCTTGTCGAACAGACACAACTCGACCTTCGTAGCGTTCGCTGAGAAGAGCGCGAAGTTCACGCCGCGGCCGTTCCAGGTGGCGCCGAGCGGGAACGGCTGTCCTTCTACGATGCGGGTAGCGGTTTTCTTCTTCATGGGCTGTGGTCGGTTGGGGACGCGATGGGGCGCGTCTCCAACGGCGTTGCGCGCCAGGGCGGGGGCTTGAATCAAGCAAGGTTTGGGCCTGAAAGGCCCGGCGCAGGGGAAGGACGAGGGGAGAGGGGCCGGATGCGCGGGGCACCGCGGTGGTGCGCGCTGCGGGCGTGTAGCTTTGGCGCAGCGCGTGCACGGATTTACCGATTTACTTCATGACTTCGCGTGCGCCGTCTATTTCACGGTTTGCACGACTTCGAAGCCTTCGAACTCAGGATGGCTCAAGTAGACTGGACGGTTTGCACCGCCCGCATTGCCCGCGTTTCGATGCGCCGCGCGAAATGCGTCGGAGCGCGTCCAGTCTTCGAAGTGCGCGTGGCTCGCCCAGATCGTGTGGCTCGCATAGAGCACGTGGTCTTCGCGCTGCGGGCCTTTGAGCAGATGAAACTCGATGAAGCCGGGCACTTGCCTCAAGTGTGTGTCGCGCGTGGCCCAGACTTCCTCGAATGCGGCCTCGGAGCCCGGCGCGACCTTGAAGCGGTTCATGGCGATATACATGCAGCGTTCCTCTTCGCGTACGGAAAATCGATATGCGGGGCGGCGGGTGACTGCGCCCGCCGCCGCTTCGAATTCCGATTATAAGAGGCCGTGAAAATGCTCGCGCCATGCCAGGCCCTCGGCATCAGTCCGCGCGGAACACCTGCACGGTGGTCTGGAACGGGAGGGCGCTGACGCGTTCCGGCGCGCGTTCTGGCATGACCCGCCGTTCACGCAGTCGCAGCCGCCGGCCGCAGCGCCGCGCTCGGCGGCTGTCCGGTCTGCTGCCGCGAGCGGCCCGAACTCAGATAGTCGGCGATCGAATCCTGCGTGATCTCGCCCACGTAGGCGCCCTCGGCGTCGAGCACCGGCATCCACGAGGCACGGAACTGATACATCTTCGAGAGCACGATGCGCAGGTTGTCATCGACGGAAACCGTCGCGGGGAAGGGCGTGATGCGATCGCCGCACACGCCTTCGGCCCCGCGCGCGGCGCGGCGCGCCACGAAGCCGAGCGCATGCTGTGCGTCGTCGAGCACGGTGAGGTAGCGCGAATCGCTTTCGTCCATCGCGGCGAACGCGTGCGAGAGCGGCGTTTCGGCGCGCGCGGTCTCGGGCTGCGTGGCGGCGTCGCCGGCCTTCACGAGCAAGAGGCGCTTGAGCGTACTGTCCTGGCCCACGAACTGCGCGACGAAGTCGTCATGCGGGCGCGCGAGCAGCGTATCGGGATGGTCGTACTGCACGAGCCTGCCGCGCCGGAACACCGCGATGCGGTCGCCCAGCTTGATCGCCTCGTCGATATCGTGGCTCACCATGATGACGGTCTTCTTCAGTTGCCGCTGCATCTGGAAGAACTCGTTCTGGATCGTCTCGCGATTGATCGGATCGACCGCGCCGAACGGCTCGTCCATGAGCAGCACGGGCGGGTCGGCGGCCAGCGCGCGAATCACGCCGATACGCTGCTGCTGACCGCCCGAAAGCTCGCGCGGATAGCGCTTCAAATACAGCTTCGGGTCGAGCGCGACCATCGACATCAGTTCCGCCGCGCGCTCGGCGCAGCGCTTCTTGTCCCAGCCGAGCAGGCGCGGCACGACCGTGATGTTCTCCTCGATGGTCATGTTCGGAAAGAGACCGATCTGCTGGATCACATAGCCGATGTGGCGGCGCAGATCCACTTCGTTCAGGCCCGTGGTGTCCTCGCCGTTGATGAGCACGCGGCCCGAAGTCGGCTCGATCAGCCGGTTGATCATCTTGAGCGTGGTGGTCTTGCCGCAGCCCGACGGGCCAAGGAAAACGCAGATCTCGCCTTCGGCCACCGAAAGGCTCACCGAGTCGACGGCGCGCACGGTCTGGCCGCCTTTCTGCGTGAAAGTCTTCGTGAGTTGGTCGAGTTCGATCATGTCTTCTGTACTCCTTTCGGTGTCAATGCGCGCTGCAGTATCTGCAACAACAGGTCGGCGACGATCGCGAGCGCGCTCACGAGCACGGCGCCCACGAGCAGTTTCATCATGCTGCTCTGGCCGATGGCGCGAATGATCAGCGTCCCGAGGCCGCCCGCGCCGATCACGGCGGCAATCGTCATCACGCCGATGTTCATCACGACCGCCGTGCGCACGCCCGCGAGAATCACAGGCACAGCGAGCGGTAGCTCGACAAGACGCAGTCGCTGCCACGACGTCATGCCAATACCGGTGCCGGCTTCCTTGATGCCCGCGTCCACGTTGCGCAGCGCGAGGTGGGTGTTGCGCATGATGGGCAGCAGCGAGTAGAGAAACACCGCCGTGATGGCGGGCACGGCGCCGATGCCCTGGCCGAAGCGCGAAAACACCGGAATCATCAGGCCGAACAGCGCGATGGAGGGCAGCGTGAGGATGATGGTCGCCAGTCCCAGCAGCGGCGCCGCGAGCCAGTCGTGGCGGCTGATGAGCACGCCGAGCGGCACGCCCGCAACGATCGCGCAGCCCACGGCGATGCCCACGAGATAGAGATGCTGGAGCGTGAGCTGCAGCAGTTCGGGCCAGCTCGAAGCGAGGTAGTCGAATACGTTCATGGGGCCTCCATCAAGGGAGCGCATGCGTGCGCAGGAACTCCGCCGCCACTTGCCGGGCGGGCTTGCCGTCGAGATCGACGGCCTTGTTCATGTCTTGCATCACGTCGTTGTTGAGGGCGGCGGAAAGCGCGTTGAGCTGCGCGGCCAGTTTGGGATTGCGCTCCAGCACTGCCTTGCGCACCACGGGCGTGGCGTTGTAGGGCGGGAAGAAGTGCTTGTCGTCTTCGAGCGGCACGATGCCGAAGCCTTTCACGCGGCCATCGGTCGTGTAGACGAGGCCGATCTTCAACTGATCGTTATGCAGCGCCGTGTAGACGAGGCCGGGGTCCATCTGCTTCATTTGCGAGCGGTGAAAGCGCATGTCGTAGGTGGCGAGCAGGGGCTTGAGGCCATCCGGACGATTCGCGAACTCGGCATCCATGCCGAACAGGTAGCGCTCCGCGTCGGGGTCCGTCTTCAACCTTTGCGCAAGCTGCGAGACGGTGGTGATGCCGGTTTGCCCGGCGAATTTGCCTGGCAGGCCTAATGCATACGTGTCGTTGAGCGGCGAGGCATTGAGCCAGACGAGGCCGCGCGGCGCATCGAGCGCCTTCACGCGCTCGTACATCGCCTCAGGCGAAAGCTTTTCCGTCAGCTTGTCGTAGACGAGTGCCGCCGTGCCCGTGTAGTCCCAGACGAGGTCGAACTGGCCGTTCTCCAGGGCGCTGCGCATGAGCGTGCTGCCGAGTCCGGAACGCACCTCCACGGTATAGCCGCGCGAACGCAGATATTGCGCGGTGACTTCGGCGAGCACGTATTGCTCGGTGAAGTTCTTCGCGCCCAGTACGAGCTTGGGCTGCGCGAGTGCGGGCATGGCGGCAGCAACGAGCAACGTGCCGATCAGGCAGGCCTTAACGAAGCGGCGCAGGCACTTCAAGGGTGACGCGAGCATCATGCCAGCCCTCCTTGACGCGCGAGCCACTGATGGCTGCCGGCGGCGACCATGCCGTCCAGCACGAGCGCGAGCGCTGCCGTGAACGCAGCGCCGAGCAGCAGCAAGGGCTGATCGTTCAGATAGATACCGGGGAAAATGAGCGAGCCGAGGCTGTCCGCGCCGATCAGATATGCGAGCGGCGCCGTGCCCACGTTGATGGCGAGCGCGGTACGCACGCCGCCCACGATGATGGGCAGCGCATTGGGCAATTCCACGCGCGTGAGCGACTGCCAGCCCGTCATGCCGATGCCGCGCGCGGCTTCGTGCAGCGCACCCGGCACGTTCTTCACGCCCTCATACGTATTGCGCGTGATGGGCAGCAGCGACGCGAGAAAGAGCGCGACGATCGCGGGAACGTCGCCGATGCCGAACACGCCGAGCGCAATGGCGAGCACCGCGAGCGAGGGAACCGTGTTGCCCACGTTGAAGATCTGCATAAAGCGTTCGGCCTGGCGCGCGAAGCGCGGCCGGCTCAGCACCACGCCGGCGGGCACGCCGACCGCGATGGCGAGCGCCATCGAATAGCCGACGAGCAGCAGGTGCCGCCCGGTGTAGTAGGCGAGGTCGTCTGCGTGGCTTTGCCACGTATTGGCGCCGATGGCGCGTGAGAGTGCCCACGCGATGACGGCAAGGGCGATCAGGCTGCCCGCGAGCAGGGCAGAGCGTCGAGTCATGAAGGTACGCCTCCTTGTTCTTGTGCCGCGCGGCGCAACGCTGCGCAGCGGGGGAGCCCATGAGAATGCTCAAGGCGCCGCGAAGGAAGTTCGTGATCCCGGCATGGCCGCGATTGGAACCGATGAAAACTACGGACAAGAATGCGGACGAAAACCAGCCCGCCCGCGCACGCTGGCTAGGTGGCCGCAGTGGTATGAACGCGCTTCCCGCGTTCTTCTGGTAGTCATGTTCAGCTCAACGGCACCGAGCAGATCGATGCGCGCTGGAGCAGGAAACCGCCTGGTGACGGCATGGATGCGGCGGCTTTGAACCGCTGCGCGAGGACCGGAGGCCCGTTTGAACGGCGCTTGCGACACAGCGGCCCTTGGCGTGGACCTTGTATCTCAATGCGCACGAGAACGACTTCGTTGTGATTGAAACGGGATCAGTATAGATCATTCGATTAGGTGCGTCTACCTTGGGGAGCGATCACGACTTGACGTATAACAGGCTGCGTAGCATTCGATATGTCATTTCCGGAAATTAATCAGTTATGCAGATTAAAATGTTCCGGTAGTATTTCCCGTTTTTTAAAAGTGACAGAAAACGATGTACAGGTACGCGTTTTCTGCCGCAGAATATTCCGCGCGTTGAGCTTTCTTAAGATTCGTTTAAGAAAGGCCATTTATTTTGAAGCGCTTCGCATCATCGATGTTCGCCGGTCCAACGATGCGGCCATCGATCTCACTTCCGATTTCTCCTGGAGAAGCGCGGCGCCCGTTCGCGTTTCTCTGCTCAGCAATCCGTCATTCGATTCATGGCTTTTCGTGCAATTGCGGCCTCCCCGGGCCTCGCGGGGAAACTCATCGTTGTGTCAGCAATCGGCTTGACGAGCGCCGCGTGGCTCGCCCATCGTCACGCGGATGTTGCCGCCGACGATCCGCTTGCCGACGCGGCAACGGCGACGCTCGCGGCGCCGGCGCGAGATGCGGCGTCGCAGGCAGCGGCCAGCGCGGCGGCGCCCGCGAGCGAAAGTGTGCCGGCGTTTCGAGTGGAGACCGCGGT
Source organism: Paraburkholderia heleia NBRC 101817 (assembly GCF_000739775.1). Classification (GTDB taxonomy): domain Bacteria; phylum Pseudomonadota; class Gammaproteobacteria; order Burkholderiales; family Burkholderiaceae; genus Paraburkholderia; species Paraburkholderia heleia. The sequence continues at coordinate 64,964 of NZ_BBJH01000002.1, forward strand.
GGTCGAGCACAGCTTTTCCGAAGCGGCCCAGCGTCTCGGGCTGGATGCGGCGACGACAGCGAGGCTGACGCGCGCCTTCTCGGGCCGGCTCGATTTTCGGCGCGATCTGCAACGCGGCAGCGAGATCCGCTTCGTGTTCCGCAATGCCGCAAACGGCGCGGGTGGTGCGGATGGTGCGGATGGTGCGGATGCCGCGAGCGAAGCAAAAGAGGCAAACGACGCGAGCGCTGCGAATGCCGCCGCACCACAGAACTCAACATCTTCGGACGACACACCTGTAGCGATCCGCATCTCGAACGGCAACGTCTCGCACGATCTCTTTCTCTACCGGAACCTCGCCGGCAAGGCGTTCTACTATTCCTCCGACGGCCATGCCGCCGCGCCGTCGTTCTTGCGCTACCCCGTGAAGTTCACGCGCGTGTCGTCGCACTTCTCGCTGCGACGGCTCGATCCGGTCACGCATCGCGTGCAGCCGCACGAAGGGGTCGATCTCGCGGCGCCCGTCGGTACGCCCGTTCAGGCCACCGCGCGCGGCACCGTGACGTTCGCCGGCTGGCAGACGGGCTACGGCAAGGTCGTGAAGCTCGACAACTTCGGCCCGTACTCCACGACCTTCGCCCATCTGTCGCGCATTGCGAAGCATTTGAAGGTCGGGCAGACGGTGAGCAAAGGGCAGGTGATCGGATATGTGGGCGCGACGGGCTGGGCGACGGGTCCGCATCTGCACTATGAGGTGCATGTGGATCAGATCGCACAGGACCCGCTTACCGTCGACTTGCCACATCGCGATCCGTTGCAGGGCGAGGACAAGCAGCGCTTCGCGCAGCAGGTCGCGCTCATCGACCCGCTGCTTTAGGCGCAACGCGCGAAAGGCTGCCGCAAGGAAGCCAGCAACGGCATGTGCGGCGACGCCGCCCCGAATTGCCGATTTTCGATAACACGTCGATTATTGACTCAATAGCATGGTTCCACTCAACCGTGGCGGCCAGGGCCGGCCGCCCGGGCCACCCAGAGGGAGAAAACCATGCAAAGCGAGTCGAACGCACGTCCCGCTGCAGTTGGCAACGCAGGCGGCGCAGGCGCGCCGGCGCTCAATCAGACGCTCGGCACGTGGCAGTTGTGGGGCATCGCAGTCGGCCTCGTGATATCTGGCGAGTACTTCGGCTGGAGCTACGGCTGGGCCAGCGCCGGCACGCTCGGTTTCGTCGTCACGGCGCTGTTCGTCGCGGCGATGTACACCACGTTCATCTTCAGCTTTACCGAACTCACCACCTCCATTCCGCATGCGGGCGGGCCTTTCGCCTATGCCCGCCGCGCGTTCGGCCCGACCGGCGGGTATCTGGCGGGTGCGGCCACGCTCGTGGAATTCGTGTTCGCGCCGCCCGCCATCGCGCTCGCCATCGGCGCGTACCTGCACGTGCAGTTCCCCGGGCTCGAACCCAAACACGCGGCCATGGGCGCGTATCTCGTGTTCATGGCGCTCAATATCGTGGGCGTGCAGATTGCCGCGACCTTCGAGCTGATCGTCACGCTGCTCGCCATCTTCGAGTTGCTCGTGTTCATGGGCGTGGTGTCGCCGGGTTTCGCGTGGACGAACTTCATGAAAGGCGGCTGGTCCGGTAGCAATCACTTTTCGATGGGATCGTTTCATGGCATGTTCGCCGCGATTCCGTTCGCCATCTGGTTCTTCCTCGCGATCGAAGGCGTCGCCATGGCCGCCGAAGAAGCGAAGAACCCGCGCCGCTCGATTCCCATCGCCTACGTGGCCGGCATTCTCACGCTGGTGGCACTCGCCGTGGGCGTGATGGTGTTCGCGGGCGGCGCGGGCGACTGGACCGCGCTCGCCAACATCAACGACCCGCTGCCGCAAGCCATGAAGTTCATCGTGGGCGAGCACAGCGGCTGGATGCACATGCTAGTCTGGCTCGGCCTCTTTGGTCTCGTGGCCTCGTTTCACGGCATCATCCTCGGCTATTCACGGCAGATCTTCGCGCTGGCCCGCGAAGGCTATCTACCCGCGTGGCTCGCGAAAATCCATCCGCGCTTCAAGACGCCGTATCGCGCGATTCTCGCGGGCGGTGCGGTGGGCATCGCCGCGATCTATAGCGACGAGCTGATCCAGTTCGGCGGCCAGACGCTCACGGCCAACATCGTCACGATGTCGGTGTTCGGCGCGATCGTGATGTACATTGTCAGCATGGCGGCGCTCTTCAGGCTGCGCCGCGTCCAGCCGGCCATGGACCGGCCGTTCCGCGCGCCGCTGTACCCGTTTTTCCCGGCGTTCGCGCTCGTGGCCGCGCTCGTTTGCCTTGGCACGATGGTGTATTTCAACGCGCTCGTCGCGGGGGTGTTCGTGGTGTTTCTCGGGCTCGGGTACGCGTATTTCCTCGCCACGCGCACGCAGCGCGAGGGTGTGCCCGCCGAGGGGCTGATCGGGGAGTGAGCCCCCAGATTTGCAGGAGTCCAACGCATGAACTATACGGAGACGATCGGCGCGCGCACCTACCGCTTCGCGGACCTCAAGACGCTGCTCGCCAAAGCCAGCCCGCTGCGTTCCGGCGACCAGCTCGCGGGCGTGGCGGCGGCGAGCGAAGAGGAACGCGTGGCCGCGAAAATGGCGCTCGCCGCGGTGCCGCTCAAGGCGTTTCTCGCGCAGGCGCTCGTGCCTTATGAAGACGACGAGGTCACGCGCCTGATCGTCGACGATCACGACGCGGCCGCGTTCGCGGCCGTTGCGCACCTCACCGTGGGCGATTTTCGCGACTGGCTCCTTTCCGGCGCGGCAACGACCGAAGCGCTTGAACGCCTGGCGCCCGGCCTCACGCCCGAGATGGTCGCGGCGGTGTCGAAACTCATGCGCAATCAGGACCTGATCGCCGTGGCGAAAAAGCGCCCCGTGGTTACGCGCTTTCGCAACACCGTGGGGCTGCCGGGCCGCATGTCGGTGCGCCTGCAGCCGAACCATCCCACCGACGACGTGAAGGGCATCGCCGCCTCGATGCTCGACGGCCTGATGTACGGTTGCGGCGACGCGATGATCGGCATCAATCCCGCAACGGACAGCCTGGCGGCCATCGTGAAGCTGCTCGCGATGATCGATGGGTTCCGCGAGCGCTACCGCGTGCCCACGCAGTCCTGCGTACTCACTCACGTCACCAACACGATCGCGGCAATCGAAAAGGGCGCCCCCGTCGATCTCGTGTTCCAGTCGATCGCGGGCACGCAGAAGGCGAACGCGAGCTTCGGCATTTCGCTGGCGCTGTTGCAGGAGGCGCGCGAGGCGGCGCTCTCGCTCAAACGCGGCACGGTCGGCAACAATCTCATGTACTTCGAGACGGGGCAGGGCAGCGCGCTCTCGGCGAACGCGCACTACGGCGTGGACCAGCAAACCTGCGAGGTGCGCGCCTATGCGGTCGCGCGCAGGTTCGAGCCGTTTCTCGTCAATACGGTGGTCGGTTTCATCGGCCCAGAGTATTTGTACGATGGAAAGCAGATTATCCGCGCGGGTCTCGAAGATCACTTCTGCGGCAAGCTGCTGGGCGTGCCCATGGGTTGCGACATCTGCTATACGAACCATGCCGAAGCCGACCAGGACGACATGGACACGCTGCTCACGCTGCTGGGGGCGGCCGGCATCAACTTCATCATGGGCATTCCGGGGGCTGACGACGTGATGCTCAATTACCAGAGCACCTCGTTTCACGACGCGCTCTACGTGCGCGACCTGCTCGGCCTGCGCCGCGCACCGGAGTTCGAGGAGTGGCTGGAGGCGATGGAGATCGTCGACGCGAAAGGCGCGCTCCTGCCAGGCTCCGCGCGCGGGCCGCTGCTCGCGGGCGCGCACGAATGGATGGGGATCGGCGCATGAGCGACGCCGTCGAAAAGAACCCCTGGGGCGGTCTCAAGGCGTTCACGAACGCGCGCATCGCGCTCGGGCGCGCGGGCAACGGCTTGCCCACGGCGCCGCTGCTCGCGTTCAATCTCTCGCATGCGCAGGCGCGCGACGCCGTGCATCACCCGCTCGACGCCGAAGCGTTGCGGCGCACGCTCGAAGCCGAAGGGTTCGCCACGCTCGGCGTGGAAAGCGCGGCGCCGGACCGGCAGCACTATTTGCGCCGGCCGGACCTGGGGCGGCGCTTGTCGGAGGCGAGCCGGGCAGCGTTGGCCGAAGCGGCGGCTTCGGCCGCCGCCGCGCGTGAGGCGCCGCCCGAAGTCGTGTTCGTGATCGGCGACGGCCTTTCGGCGATCGCCGCCGCGAAACAGGCGGCACCGCTGCTCCTCGCGGTGCGCGCGCGCCTCGCGGACTGGCGCATCGGCCCGGTGGTGATCGCGCGCCAGGCACGCGTGGCGCTCGGCGACGAGATCGGCGAGCTGCTGGGCGCGAAACTCGTGGCGATGCTGATCGGCGAGCGGCCCGGGCTCAGTTCCCCGGACAGCCTCGGCGTCTATCTCACCTACGCGCCGAAGGTCGGCTGCCACGACGCGCAGCGCAACTGCATCTCGAACGTGCGTCCCGAAGGACTGCCGTATGAAGCGGCCGCGCACAAGCTCCATTACCTCCTCACGCACGCGCGGCGGCTCGGGCTGACCGGCGTAGGGCTGAAGGACGATAGCGACGCCACGCTGCCTGGGGTTGGGGCCGCAGGGCAGATCACGTCCGGATGAGACAGGGCCCGCGCGCGCGAGCGGGGACGTCCTCCGCTGCACCCGGTGAAGCCGGCGGCGCACCGCGATGGTGCTGCGGCGTGTGCAGGGAATGAGCACCTGCCTCGCCGACGTTGCGTCGCCGTGGAGCAGTGCGGCGCCCGGCATGGCCATTCTGCACACCGTTCTCGCTGGCGCGACTCTTGCGTCAAGCGACGATCGATCGAAGCCAGTGCGTGCTGGGAGGCAACCATGAACGAAACGGCTGAGCGAACCGAAGCGACGGCCGGGCAAGCGCGATGCAACGCGCCTCGCGCGCGCACCGTGGTCAGCGTGGCGCACGACGCCGACGAACAGGCGCGCAACCTCGTGGGTTGGCGGCAGACATACGACCAGCTCGCGGCGGGCCGCTTCGTCGGCACGCTCACGGAGCTGCCGCTCGACACCATGAAGGTATTTCGCGAGACCACGAGCCACACGCTGCGCCAGGCGTGCGAGGTGCGCGGCGACGCCTGGTGGTTCGGCATACCGGTCGCGCGCGAAGGCGAGGCGCGCATCGACGCGCAGCCCTTCGGTCCGCAGGCGTTTGCGCTGCGCCCCGGCAACGTCGAATTCGAGCTGCTCACGCCGGCGCAATTTTCGATCTACGGCGTGGTCGTGCGCGGCGATGTGCTGCGTCACTATGCAGCGGCGGTCGAGCACACGGCGCTCGACGAACGTCTCGCGGGCTCGCCTGTGGTGAAGGCCGGCGCGGCGCGCATCGAGCGCCTTTGCGCGCGGCTCGCGCGCTGTCTCGACGATGGCGGCGAGGCGCATGAGCGCGCGCCGGACGCGCCGCTTTCGGACCTCGAGCGCCATGCATTGCAGGCGCAAGTGCTTGCCGCGCTATTCGACGCCTGCGCGGGCAGCGGGGACGCGGTTGCCGAGCCCGCATCGCGGCGCCGCTGGATCGTTGCGCAGGCGCGCGACTACGTGCTCGCGCATCGCGCGCGGCCGGTGGGCGTGCCTGAGCTTTGCGAGCAGCTGCACGTGAGCCGGCGCACGCTCCAGTACTGCTTTCAGGACGTGCTTGGCATGGCGCCCGCAACCTACCTGCGCGTGCTGCGCCTGAACGGCGCCCGGCGCGACCTGTGTGCCCGCGCGGCCGGTTCGGTGCAGGACGTGGCCGCCGCCTGGGGTTTCTGGCATCTGAGCCAGTTCGCCACCGACTACCGGCGCATGTTCGGCATGCGGCCTTCCGAGGCGTTGCGCGCGGTGGCGACGCCTTGAATCCCCGCATGAGATTGCCTCTGCGGGTTTAGCGGCTTGCCAGTTGCTTGTGATAGAACGTGGTGCCGCAAAATGCGCCGTCCGGCATCAGCGCGTAATTCGGCACGCCGCCCACACGCTCCCATCCCGCGCGCGCATAGAGCCGTTCGGCCGCGCCGCCCGTCACAGTGTCGAGCACGAGCACCGATTTTCCGGCTTGCCTGGCCGCCTCGTCGATCGCGAGCATGAGGCGCAGCCCGACACCTTGCCCGCGCGCGGCGCGATGCACCAGCACCTTGGCGACATCGGCGCGATGCGGCTGGTTTTCCGGTTGCGCCGTCACGAGTTGCGCCGTGCCCACAATACGCTGCTGCGCGTCTTCGGCCGCGAGCAGAATGCGGCCGCCGCGCGCCACGTCTTGCGCCACGCTGCGCCAGAACGCCAGCGCCGTTTCGCGCGCAATCGGCAGCATGAAACTCACCGAGGCGCCGCCCTCCACGCAGTCGATGAGTACGTCCGCAAGCGCGGGCGCGCAGGCTTGAGCCTGTTCGGCGGTGAGGCGGCGTACCTTGATTGAGTCACTCATCTGAATGTGAACCCCATCAGTTAGTGATCCTGCACAACGCGACGACATAGCGCGCCGGCTCGTTGGTGGGATTGCGATAGACGATAGGGCAGTCCAGGCGCATCGCGAGGCAGTCGCCGGTTTCGAGCCGCCACACGCGCTCGCCCACCGTCATCTCCATCTCCCCTTCCATCACCCAAACCTGCTGATGAATTTCCGCGTCGCGCAGGCTCGTGTCGTAGGCCACGCGTTGACCGGGCGGAAAGTGCACCTCCACGAGCTGGATGGGCGACCATGCTGGCGGCGAGAGATTGCGCCGGACATAGCCCGACCCGGGATCGGTCCAGACCGCCTGGTCGCGGGCGGCGGCGTGCGGGGAAGGGGGCTGCCGCGCATCGCCGCCCGGTGCTTCGAAGATCGACGCGAGCGGCACGCCAAGCGCCGTGGCGAGCTTGTCGAGCACGATGGCCGTGGGGCTGCTTTGCCCACGTTCGATGAGCGAGATGTTCGAGCGGCTCACCGAACTGCGCTCGGCCAGCGCTTCGAGCGACCAGCCTTTGGCGTCGCGCAGTTCGCGCAGGCGGCGGGCGATATTGGTATGGATATCCATGCCATCCAGTTTAATGGATATTTTTGTCCGGTAAACTGGATTTTTTAATTCCGCGTATAAAAGTTTATGCGCATCAAGTTTGTCGCAGGCGTGCGACAGAGGATGCCGCCCTGTTATATCGGTTAGCCGGATGCAAACGTTTGCGTGATCAAAACCTTGATTTCTCTCAAATGATGGCCTCCTGCCCGCTGTTAGCTTCGCGCTATCTCAAAAGACATCGCAGTGCGGTTCGGGGCGCAACATGCAACACCACACGCTGGACCTGGAAATCGGGCAGCTACTTTCAGGGCCGCCGCTTGCATGCGGGCCCGACGTGCCGATTCGCGAAGCGGCGCGCATGATGAGCGAACGGCGCTATAGCGCCATCGTCATTACCGAAATGGGGCGGCCCGTCGGCATCTGGACCGAGCACGACGCGCTCGCGCTGGGCGAAGACGCCGCGGCGCTCGCGCTGCCCATCCGCCATGCAATGAGTCAACCGGTGCACGCGCTGCCTGCGAGCACGCGTCTGCGCGACGCCGCCCTGCGCTTCAAGCGCGAGGGCATTCGCCATTGTCTCGTGGTCGATCAGTCGGGCCGCTCGCTCGGCATCGTCACGCAAACCGACCTGGTCATGAATCAGGGCCTCGAGTGCTTCCTGCGGCTGAAGACGGTCGGCTCGGTCCACGCGGCGATGCCGCTCGTGGTCGACGCGCGCACGTCCATGCACGAGGCCATGCAGCGCATGCGTGCGCGGCGTCTGAGCGCGCTCGTCGTGAGCTATCCTGAAGGCGACTTCGGCATCGTGACCGAGCGCGACGTGGTGCGCCTCGCTGCCGACGGCGTGCTCGACGGCACGGTCGGCGCGCGCGCGAGCCGGCCGCTGCGCTCGCTCGCGCATTCGCAAAGCCTCTATGCCGCGCGCCAGTATCTCGTCGAGCACCGTATGCGCCATGTGGGTGTGATCGGCGAAGACGGGAGTCTCGCGGGCTTGCTCGACCTCTCGCATATCCTGCACGACATCGAAGACGGCTTCGTGCGCGAGTTGCAGATGGCGCTGCGCGAGCGCGACGATGCGCTGCTCGCCTCGCGAGCGAACCTGCGTCTTGCCGACCAGGTGGTGGAGTCGACGCTCGACGGCGTGATGATCACCGATCTCGACGGTACGATCGAGCGCGTGAACCCGGCTTTTACGCGGCTCACGGGCTATACGGAGCACGAGGCGCTCGGGCGCAAGGCGAGCCTGCTCAACTCGGGCCGCCAGGGGCCGGCGTTCTATAGCGCGCTCTGGCGCAGCCTGCGGCAAAACGGCCACTGGAAAGGCGAAATCTGGAACCGCCGCAAGGACGGCGCGCTTTACCTGGAATACCTGACGATTTCCAGCATCTGCGACCCGAGCGGCCGCTGCACGCATTACGCCGCGATCTTCGCGGACATCACGCAGCGCCGCGAGACCGAGGAGCGCCTGAGCTATCTCGCCACGCACGACGCCCTGACCGGCCTGCCCAATCGCACGCTCTTCACCGAGCGCCTCACGCTCTCGCTCGCGCGCGCACGCCGTTCGGGCAAGCGCGTCGCCGTGATGTTTCTCGACCTCGATCGCTTCAAGCTCATCAACGACACGATGGGGCACGGCGTGGGCGACGAGGCGCTAACCGTGATCGCCACGCGCCTGCGCGAAGCGGTGCGCGAGACCGATACGGTGGCGCGCCTCGGTGGCGACGAGTTCACCCTGCTGATCGAGGATATCGAAGACATTCGCCACGTCGGGCAGATCGCCCAGGGGCTGCTCGCGCGCGTGGGCGCCGCGATGCATATCGGCGAGCAGTTGCTGTTCGTCACGCCGAGCATCGGCATCAGCATGTTTCCGGACGACGCGCGCGATCCGCGGCAACTGCTCATGCAGGCCGACCGCGCGATGTACGAGGCCAAGGACGCGGGCAAGAACAACTTCCGCTTCTTCGCTGCGCCGATGACGTCTTCGGCCATGGAGCGCATCGTGCTCGAAAGCGAATTGCACCATGCGCTGGAGGCGGGCGAACTCGTGCTCCATTACCAGCCCGAATTCGATGTGGCGAGCGGAGCGCTCGTCAATATCGAGGCGCTCGTGCGCTGGCAGCACCCGCGCCGCGGCCTCGTACCGCCTGACCAGTTCATCCCGATTGCCGAGGAATCCTCATTGATCGTGCCGCTCGGCGCGTGGGTGCTGCGCGAGGCCTGCCGGCAGGCGCGCGAGTGGCTGGACGAGGGCTTCGACTTCGGCCGCATCAGCGTGAATCTTTCGGCGCGGCAATGCCTGCACGACGGCTTTCTGCATCAGCTCACGAACGTGCTCAGCGAAACGGGCCTGCCCGCCGCGCGCCTGCAGCTCGAACTCGTGGAGAGCATGGCGATGATGTCGGGCCGGGGCGGCATCGAAGCGTTGCTGCAGGAACTCGCGGCGCGTGGCATCAGCCTCGCGATCGATGACTTCGGCACGGGCTATTCGTCGTTCAAGTATCTGCAGTCCTTACCGGTCGACACGCTCAAGGTGGACCGTTCATTTCTCGCGGACATGGCCGGGCCGGGACCGGGAATGTCGCCGCGCGTGAAGAAAAGCGCCGCGCGGGACCGCTCGATCGTGCGCGCGATCGTCGCGATGGCGCGCTCGCTCGGCGTCACCGTGGTGGCCGAGGGCGTCGAGACGCCGCGGCAACTCGAGTTTCTGCGCGAGATCGGCTGCGACCGCGCGCAAGGTTTCCTGCTTGCACGCCCCGCGCCCGCCGAGTCGATGCCGCGCGCGCTCGAGGCGTGCGTGGCCGGCTGAAGACCGCCTTTTCTTTCCCTTTTTGCCGCAGTACCTGGAGAATCCCTTGAGCACCAGTGACGAGATGCTGTTGAACTCGATGACCGCGCTAGTGAGCGCGCATGGCAAGGCCATCTCGCGCTTCGGCGCGAGTGTGGTGGTGATGTCGAAGTTCGTCGAGGCGGTGCTGCCGCAACTGTCCGCGGCGCAGATCGAACGCACGATCCTCGCGTTTCATGCACAGCTCGGCGAAGCGATGGCCGTGGCCGACGGCGTGCTGTTGCCGGGCGAATACCGCGCCACGCTGATCGAGCAGGCGAACATGCTGCTGTCCCGGCTGGGCAGCGATGCCGTCCCCACCACATCGAGGCCCTGAAGCGGAAATAAGGCAATGCGTAATCTGACGATTCGAAAAGGGCTGCTGCTCGTGCTCTGCACGTTCGCGGCGATGCTGGTGGTGGGGGCGGTGGTCGGTGTCCTGATGATCGGCCGCGCCGACGACTCGGCGCGTTTCATCCACGAAGTCGCGCGCCAGGACGGGCTCGCGCTCGCCTTGCGCGAGGACGCAGCGCTTGCGCAAACGGCGCTTGCGCGCGCGTATCAAGCTGCGAAGGAAAAAGGCGCAGCCGATGCGCAACAGCGCGCGCAGCAGGAAGCACGCGAACTCATCGATCAGGCCGCGAAGCACGGCACCGCGCTGCGCGCGAGCGCGCCGTTCGACCTCGATGCGGCCCGGCAGCGCGACGCCTTGCTCAGTGCGTGGAGCACGCTCGCCCAGGCGCTGCAGCGCGCGGCCACGGCGCTCGAATCCGGCGACACGGCGACCTATGCCACACTCGCTGCCGGGGATGTCGCCAATGCGGACATGCAGTTTTCGGCGAGCGTGGCCGCACTGCGCGCGAACGCCGATGCCGCCACGCGCGCCACGCTCGACCAGTCCGGGCGCGAGCACAACTGGGTGATGGCGATGGTGGTGGTGGGCCTGGTGGGCGCGCTGGCGCTCGTCGTTGCGACCCATATGGCGCTGCGCCGCCTCGTCACGGCGCCGCTCAAAGAAGCGGTGGAAGTGCTGAACCAGATCGCCGCGAACGATCTCTCGGTTCACATAGAAGGCGGCGGGCGCAACGAAATCGGCCAGTTGCTCGCCGCGATGCGGCGCATGCAGGGCGGCCTGAGCCACACCGTGCGCAGCGTGCGATCGAGCTGCGATGCGATCAACACGGGTGCACGCGAAATCGCGGCGGGCAACCTCGATCTGTCGAGCCGCACGGAACAGCAGTCTGCGTCGCTCGAGCAGACGGCGTCGAGCATGGAGCAGCTCACGTCGAGCGTGCGTCAGAACGCGCAGCATGCGAACGCCGCGAGCGCGCTTGCCACGGGGGCGGCCGATGTCGCGCAGCGCGGCGGACGCGTGGTCGAGCAGGTGATCGAAACGATGGAGGCGATCAGCCGCAGCTCGGGCAAGATCGCGGACATCACGGGCATCATCGACGGCATTGCGTTTCAGACCAATATTCTCGCGCTCAACGCCTCGGTCGAGGCCGCGCGCGCGGGTGAGCAGGGCCGCGGCTTCGCCGTCGTCGCGGGCGAGGTGCGCATGCTCGCGCAGCGCAGCGCCGCTGCGGCGCGCGAGATCAAGTCGCTGATCGACGCCTCGGTGCACGACGTGGGCAACGGCCGCTCGCTCGTCGGCGAGGCGGGCGCGACGATGGCCGAGATCGTCGCTTCAGTGGACAAGGTGTCGGGCCTCATGAAGGAGATTGCCTCGGCCACCGTGGAGCAGAGCGCCGGCATCGAGCAGGTCGAGACGGCGGTGAGCCAGATGGATCAGGTCACGCAGCAGAACGCGGCGCTCGTGGAACAGGCGGCGGCTGCCGCCGAATCGCTCGAGCAGCAGGCGAGCCAGATGGCCGAAGCCGTGGCGACGTTCCGCGTGTGCGAGTCGGCGGATGCGCCGCCGTGGGCGCCGCTGGCGGTTGCGCGCGAGGCAGGCGCGCTGCCTGCGGCGGCATGAGGGGCTAACGCCAGGCCTGCGTGAATTCGCCGATGACGCGTGCGAGATGCGCCTGCATCGCCGCACGCGCGGCGGCTGCGTCGCGCGCCATGATGGCCGAAAAAATGCGCTGATGGTCTTCCTGCGAAGCCGCGCGCAACGCGGGCGTATGGAAGTGCTCCTCGATCTTTCTCCACAACGGGTCGGCGCGCGAGTTGTCCCACATCGCGCTCACCACGTGCCGCAGCATATCGTTGCCGGTTGCGCCCGCGATCGCCAGATGGAACTCGCGGTCCGCGGCCTCGTTCGCGGCCTTGTCGTCCATGTTTTCGCGCATCGCGCGCAACGCGGCAAAGAGGCGGTCGAGGTCCGAGTCCTTGCGCTCGGTCGCGGCGAGCGCCGCGATGCCGCTTTCGATCACTTCCCGCGCGCGCAGCGTCTCGATCGGGCCCGGCCCGCGCGGCAGTTCGAATGCAATGGCGCGCGCGTCCTGCGCGTCGGCCACATAGATGCCCGAGCCCACGCGCACCTCGACCACGCCCTGCACTTCGAGCGCGATGATCGCCTCTCTCACCTGCGTGCGGCTCACGCCGAAACGCTCGGCGAGCGTGCGCTCGGAGGGCAGGCGGGCGCGAGGCGCACCCGGCGCGCGCCCAACGTCGCCTGCCGCGATCAGGTCGTAGATCTGTTTCGCGAGGCCGACATAAGAGCGGTCGGCCGCGTCCGCATCGGCGGCGCGACCGGTTGGCGTGGGCGAAAGATCGGTCATCCAGAACTCTCGAAAGCGTCGCAGCCGCCAGGCGGCGGCTGAAGTTCGCGAGAATGGTACACCAGTTGCCGCGCCGCCAAGCCGTGAGGCGGTGCGGATTTGCGCGCGATTTCCGCCAAATCGGGCCCTGCGTCGGGGCCAGTGGTAAACCACTATCGCGCGTGGATTGGTATGCCAGTACTGTCAGACGGGGAGGCGTTCGCACGTGCCCGTTGTTTTGCTTCGAGGCGGGACGCCTTTGAAGAAGTCATTGCGCCGGCCCGGTGCGTCCGGTCCAGTCCCGCTGCAGCACATCCAGCAAGATTCCCCGCTTTACGCACACCGTCTCGGCCATTCCCGACGAACCCGGTGCGCCGGCAATCAGTAAGTTCTATCCGACAAAAAGGAGACAACATGCTTTCAGGAATCCACGTGCTTCGAGCGGCGGCGACCGCGGCAATGGCGCTGTGCGCTAGCGCGGCTTTCGCGCAGGCATCGATCGTTTCCGGCCCGTCCAGCGACCCGACGTGCATGGTCCCCTGGAAGACCGACACCAAATTCATCAAGTATCCGAAGAAGAGCGGACCGTACCGCATCGCGCTCGTGAACGGCTATATCGCGAACACCTGGCGCATCCAGATGATCAAGACGGCCAAGGCCTATACGGCCCAACCGGCCGTCGCCGCCAAGCTCAAGGAATTCAAGGTCGTCTCGACGGGCGAGGACGTGCCGGCGCAGATCTCGGCCGTCAACAACTTCATCGACGCCGGCTACGACGCGATCATCGTGGACGCGCAGAATCCCGCCTCGTTCGGACCCGCGATCCGCCGCGCGAAGAAGGCCGGCGTCGTGCTGGTGGCGTTCGACAATACGCTCGACAGCGAGGACGCGATCAACGTGGACGTCGACCAGTACGGGCTCGGCGTGCTGTGGGCCAAGTGGCTCGCGAGCCATCTGCCGAGCGGCGGCAAGGTGCTCGAAGTGCGCGGCGTGGCGGGTACCTCGGTCGACACCGACCGGCACAACGGCTTCACGAAGACCCTCGACGAGACCGGCAAGAAGTGGAACGTCGTGCAGGTCTATGGCAAGTGGGACGACGCGGTCGCGCAGAAGGCCACCGCCGACGCGATTGCCGTGCAGGGCCACTTCGACGGCATTTCGGCGCAAGGCGGCGACACGGGCGTCGTGCGCGCGATGATCGATGCGAAACATCCGTTCGTGCCGTTCGGCGGCGAGACGGAAAACGGCTTTCGCAAGTTCTGTGCGCAGTATGGCGCCCAGGGCCTGAAGTGCACGTCGGCGGGCAGCGGTCCTGCGCAGGTGGCGGTGGCGATCAAGACGGCGCTCGCGGCGCTGGACGGCCAGACGATTCCCGTGGCGATCAAGCTGCCGCTCGACGTTACCGACGATTCGAAGCTGAAGGCGGGCACCAACTATTTCCCGAACGAGTCCGACAACTTCTTCGTCGGCAATTCGTTTCCGACTTGCGGCATCAACTTCTCCGCGCAGGAAATCATGAAGCAGAGCCAGGGCAACCAGTGACCGCGTGATTGCCTGTGACCCGACGGGAGGCGAAGCATGCAGCAGGATGCAGGGCAGCCGTTCTTTCAGATGTCTGGCGTGTCGAAAAGCTATGGCGGCGCGGTGGCGCTGGATCATGCGGACCTCGCCGTGCGCAGCGGCCGCATTCACGCGATCCTCGGCGAGAACGGCGCAGGCAAGTCGACGCTGCTGAAGGTGATGTCCGGGGTGGTGCAGCCGGATGAGGGCGTGATGCACTTCGACGGCCGTGAGGTCTCGTTCGCCTCGCCCGCCGAGGCGAACGCGGCCGGCATTGTCTGCGTGTATCAGGAGCTTTCGCTGATCCCCGACCTGAGCGTGGCCGACAACATCTTCGCTTCGAACCCGCCGCGCCGCTTCGGCATGATCGACCGCCGGGCCCAGCGCCGCCAGGCCGAGGAAGCGCTGGCCCGCGCGGGCGCGGCCGACATCGATCCGCTCGCGAAAGTGCGCGACCTGCCGCTGTCGCGCCAGCAGATGGTCGAGCTGGCCAAGGGGCTCGCGCACGAACCGCGCATCCTGATCCTCGACGAGGCGACGTCGGCGTTGACTGCCGCCGACGTGGCGCGCGTGATCGACGTGCTCAAGCGTCTGCGTGAGGAGGGGCTGGCGCTGCTCTTCATTTCGCATCGCATGCACGAGGTGAAGGCGCTCGCCGACGAATGCACGGTGTATCGCAATGGCCGTCACGTGATGAGCTTCGAGGCGGGCACGCGCTCGGATAATGAGGTCGTCGAAATGATGATCGGCCGGACGTACCAGCATGTTTTCCCCGAGAAGCCCGTGGAAAAGGCCGGGCGCAAGCCGGTGCTTGCCTGTCACGATCTCGCGTGGAGCGACACGCTGCGGGGCATCAGCTTCTCGCTCAAGCCCGGTGAAATTCTCGGGCTGGGCGGACTCGACGGGCAGGGGCAACGCGAACTGCTGCTCGCGCTGTTCGGCGTGTTGCGCGGCTGTGCGGGCAGGATCGAGATCGACGGCAAGGCGGTGTCGATCGGCAGCCCGGTTGCCGCACGCGCGAAAGGAATCGGCATGGCGCTGATACCGGAGGACCGCAAGACCGAAGGCCTGATGCTGCCGATGTCGGTGCGCGAGAACCTCTCGTTTGCCGCGCTCGATTGCATGTCGACTGCCGGCGTGATCGATCGCAATCGCCAGCAGTCGTTCGTCGACCGGATGATGGAACTCCTCGCGATCAAGTCGCACGGCGTGGATGCGCCCGTGGGCTCGCTGTCGGGCGGCAACCAGCAGAAGGTGGTCATCGCGAAGTGGCTGATCCGCAAGCCCAGAATCTTGTTGCTCAGCGACCCGACGCGCGGCATCGACGTGGGCACGAAACAGGAGCTTTATCAGTTGCTCAGGCGTCTCGCCGACGAAGGCGCGGCGATCCTGTTCTATTCGACCGACTACGACGAGCTGATCGGCTGCTGCGATCGCGTGCTCGTGCTGTACGAAGGCAGGATCAAGAAGGAACTCGTCGGCCCGGCGATCACCGAGCAGAACCTGATCGCCAGCGCACTGGACCTGCCGGTTGGACAAAGCGGACAGGTCGCGCAGGGTTCGCCTTCCACGGGAGTCGCGCCATGAGCGGGCTGCGTTACTGGTATGCGGAAAATCGCGGGACGGCGTTCGCGTTCGGCCTGTTCGTGCTGATGTTCGCGATTTACCTCTTCAACTACCCGTCGAGTCTATCGGCGAACGTGTTTCAGACAGCCGCGAACAAGGCGGTGTTGCTCGCGCTGGTGTCGATGGGGCAAGCGCTCGTCGTGCTCACGGCCGGCATCGATCTCTCGATCGGCATGATGCTCGTGCTGACGAACTGCATCGGCTCGTGGATCGTCACGGGCGACGCGCTGCACAGCGCGCTCGGCATCGTCGGTGTGCTCGCGGCAGGCGCGTTGTGCGGCGCGCTCAATGGCGTAATCATCATTTTCGGCCGTCTGCAGCCGATCGTGACGACGATCGCAACGGGCGCCGTGTTCTACGGCATTGCGCTGCTGCTGCGCCCCGTTCCCGGCGGCACGATCAACGACGATCTTGCCGACGCCCTGACCGGCAAGGTCGCGGGCATCGTGCCGGCGAGCCTGCTGATTCTGATCGCGGCCGTGGTGATCGTCTGGATTCCTTTCAAACGCTCGGCGGTGGGGCGTGCGGCGTATGCGACCGGCTCGTCCGAGCCCGCGGCGTTCCTCTCCGGCATGCCGATCCGCCGCGCGAAGTTCGCGAGCTACACGCTGGCGGGCCTGCTCGCCGCGATAGGCGGCCTCTTTCTGACCTTCTTTACCGACACCGGCGAAGCGAGCCTCGGCAGCGCGAACTCGTACACGCTCTTTTCGATTGCGGCTGTGGTGATCGGCGGCGTGTCGCTGCTCGGCGGCAAGGGCAGCGCGATCGGCGCGATCTTCGGCGCGTTTGCGTTCCGTTCCATCGGCGACCTGCTGTTCGTGTTCAACGTCGACGCGCTCTGGCAGCCGCTATTCCAGGGCGTGATTCTCCTCCTTGCCGTCGCGATCGGCGCGTGCGGGCTGTTCAGGGTGCGCAACCGTCTGGAGTGGTTCCAATGAGCGGCGTTTCTGCAGGCACCCGGGCCACCTTTGTGTCGAGGCTCACGCGCAGGATCGACAAGCCGATTCTGATCTCGTTCGGGTGCATCGTTGCGCTGCTGCTCGTCGGCGGGATGTTTTCGCGCAATTTCACATCGCCCGAGTACATCCTGCTGCAACTGAAGGTCGGCGCGTTTCTCGGCATTATCGCGACCGGGCTGATGATGGTGATCCTGCTCGGCCACATCGACCTGTCGCTGCCGTGGACGATCACGGTCGGCGCCATGATGGCGTGCGCCGTGGCGGGGCACGGCGAACTCGGGCAGATTCTCGCGATTCCGGTCGGCATCGGCTGCGGCGTGCTGATCGGCATCGTCAACGGCATTCTCGTCGCACTCCTGCGCATTCCTTCGATGATCGCGACGCTCGCGACCAACGCGGTCGCGCAAGGCATCATGATCGTCTATACGGGCGGCTCGTCGCCGCAGGATTCCGCGCCGCACGTCATGCGCTGGCTTGCCGCGGGCTGGCTCGTGCCGGGCGTGCCGAATGCCGTGGCGCTGTGGGTGGTGGTCGGGGCCGCGACGATGTTCCTGCTCTCGCGCACGACCTTCGGGCGCACGCTGTACGCGATCGGCAACACCGAGCGCGCGGCGTATCTTTCCGGCATCGACACGCGGCTCGTGACCGTGGCCGCGTTCGCCGTGTGCAGCGCTTTCGCCGCGTTCGGCGGCGTGCTGCTCGCGGGGTATGCGTCGAAGGCGGCGCAGTCGATGGGCGACGCTTACCTGCTGCCCGCGATCGCCGCGGTGGTGCTGGGCGGCACGTCCATTCTGGGCGGCCGCGGCTCGTACCTCGGCACCGTTGCCGGCGCGATTCTCATCACGCTGCTGCAGTCCATTCTCTCGGTCGCGCAGATGCCGGAGGCGGGGCGCCAGATCATCTACGGCGTGGTGATCGCCGCGATGCTGCTGCTGTACGGGCGCAGCAAGCGGGAAGTGTAGGGCGCGGGGGCGAGCCCCCGCTTCACACTCAATCCATCCGATCGAACCGGAACGTCACTGCGCGATGCGATAGCGCGGCGCCGGCGTGTTGCTGGACAGCTGCGCGGACATCGCGCGGCGAGCCGTCTCGAACGCGTTCCATTGCTCCACGTCGTGCAGCGAAGGAATCGTCACGATTTCGCCGCGCTCGAAGCCGGTGAGGGCGGCGCTCACCATGTCCGCGGCGGACATCACGATCGCGCTGTCGAGATGTTCGAGCGGCAGGCCGCCCGTCTCCCAGAATTCCGTCGCCGTGGCGCCGGGCAGTACCGCCTGCACCTGGATGCCCTTGTCGGCGAGTTCGTGATGCAGCGACTGGCTGAACGCGAGCACGAAGGCCTTGGTGCCCCCATACACGCCGTTGAGGATCTCGGGCGCGATGCTCACGATGGAGGCGATGTTGATGATCGCGCCGTGGCCGCGTGCGACGAAACCGGGCACGGCCGCATACGTGAGCCGCGTGAGCGCAGTGACGTTCAGCTCGATCATGCGCGTCATGTAGTCGACATTGCTCTCCACGAGCGGCGTGTGCGTGCCGATGCCCGCGTTGTTGACGAGCAGCGTGAGGCTGGCGTCGTCGCGCACGCGCGCTTCGACGGCGGCGAGATCGTTGCGGTCGTTGAGATCGGCGGCGAGCACTTCCACGTCGCGCCGGGTGTCGCTCGTGATGCGCCCGGCGAGCGCGGCAAGCCGCTCGCGATTGCGCGCGACGAGCACGAGGTCGTAGCCCCGGCGCGCGAGTTCCGCCGCGTATACGGCGCCGATACCCGACGATGCGCCGGTGACGAGGGCGGTGCCGCGATGAGTGTGCTGGTTCATGATCAAGCTCCTTTGCGTAGCGGCGCGCGTGGTTAGGTAACGTGCAGGTGGCGCTGCTGTGAGTGCATTCTGGCCGCGATTGACCGTGTCGCAAATGACGTATAAGGTCGTGTTTCAGGACATGCAGCGACAGGAGCAGGACATGCACCGCATCGGCTATCTGCTGAGCGACGGGTTCCAGGTGATGGCGCTCGCGACCCAAAGCGTTTTCGAATACGCGAATACGGTGGCGGGCTCGCCGTTCTACGCGATCGGGAACTATTCGGTGGAGGGCGGCGCGATTCGTTCGTCGCTCGGCATGAGCGTGGACACGCAGCGCGCACCCGCGCCCGCGCGCAGCCGCGTGGACACCTGGGTCGTGGCGGGCGTGAACGACCCGCTTGCGGTGTCGGCAGCGCCCGCGCTGCTGGCGTTCCTGCGCCGCGCGAGCGGCCGCGCGCGCCGGGTGGCGGGCATCTGCACGGGCGGCTTCGTGCTGGCCGAGGCGGGTCTGCTCGACGGCCGCCGCGCCACGATGCACTGGTACTACGCGCGCGATCTACAGCAGCGCTTTCCCGACGTTCGCGTGGAAGACGACCGCATCTATATCGTCGACGGGCCGGTCTGGACTTCGGCGGGCATGACGGCGGGGCTCGATCTCGCGCTCGCCATGGTCGAGCGCGACCTCGGCGCGGAAGTGGCGCGCTCGGTTGCGCACAAGCTCGTCATGCATCAGCGGCGCTCGGGCGGCCAGTCGCAGCATTCCGAAATGCTCGCGCTCGCGCCGAAATCGGACCGCATCCAGAACGCCCTCGACTATGCGCGCCGCAACCTGAGCCGCGCGCTCACGGTCGAACAACTCGCTGAGGCTGTGCACCTGAGCCCGCGCCAGTTCAGCCGTGTGTTCACGGCGGAAACGGGGCAGTCGCCCGCGCGCGCCGTGGAGGCCCTGCGCCTGGAGGCGGCGCGGCTCATGATCGAGCAGAGCACGCACCCGCTCGATGTCATCGCACGTGAGACCGGCTTTCGTGACCGGCGGCATATGCGCGAGGCGTTCGTGCGCGGCTTTGGCGTGCCGCCGCAGGCGGTGCGGCGCGAAGTGCGCGAGGGAGCATAGGCGCAGCGGCGCGGCTACGTATCGGCTTTTGCAGTGCGTTTTGCCCTGGCCGTGACAGCGCTGAAGTGCGCGCGATATTGCTGCGGCGTGGTGCCCAGCTTGCGCTTGAAGGCAACGCGCAAATGGTCGGCGTCACGCATGCCACATCGAAAGGCTACGGTTTTCAACGGCGCCGTGCTGTTTTCCAGCATTACGCGCGCCGCGTCGATGCGTGCGCTTTCGACGAATTCGGCGGGCGTCACGTGGGTGTCGCGCACGAAGATTCGGGCGAAGTTGCGCTTGCTCATCTTCGCAATGCCGGCGAGCACCTCCACGCCCAGATCTTCATTCAGATGCCCGAGCACGTGCTGTTGCACCTGGGCAATGGGCGACGTCGCCTCCGCGTAGGGCGTGAGATACGGGCTGAACTGCGACTGGCCGCCCGCGCGCTGCACGAACACCACGAGCCGTCGCGCCACTTTCAGCGCGATTTCGGGACCGTGATCCTGAGCCAGCAGGTACAACGAGAGGTCAATTCCCGCCGTCACGCCCGCCGAGGTATAGAGACTGCCGTCCTGTATGAAGATGCGGTCGAATTCGACCTTCGCCGTTGGGCACATCGCGGCGAGCGCGGCCGCGTCGTTCCAGTGCGTCGTTACGGTGCGTCCGTCGAGCAAGCCCGCGCGGCCCAGCGTAAGCGCACCGTTGCAGATGGAACCGAAGCGCCGGGCGCGCGCGCTGGCTTCGCGCAGCCATGCATGCGCCGCGTCGGCAAGCGGCTGCTCCACGAGCGAGGGGCCGCCCGCGACGAGCAGCAAATCGTAACAGCCGCCTGCCTCGCCGAAGTAGCGGTCCGCGCCGATGCGCACGCCGCTCGAGCAGCGCACGGTGTCGCGTTCCGTTGCGATCAGTTCGAGCTGGTATTGCGCCTCGGGCGGCAGCAGGCGATTGGCCTCCGAGAAGACGTCGGTGGGCCCGAACACGTCGAGTGCCTGGACGCCGGGGAAGACGAGAAGCGCAACGGTCAGCATCGTGTTGAAGGAAGAACGAAGTCAGGGATTGGAGGCGCGCTGGCGTCGCGCGAGAATATGCGCGCCCGCGCTGCGCGGCAGCAGCAGGCTGTCGGCCACGCCCAGCGCCGCTAGCGCCGTGATGAACCAGAACGCGAGATGGAAGTCGGCCGCGCCCGCCGTCCCCGCATGGGTGCCGCGCAGCGCCTCGGCAACCGAAAGCGCCAGCGCGCCCACGGCGATCCCCATGCCGGCGTTCATCTGCTGCAGGACGGAGAAGAGTGTCGTCGCGTCGCGCATCTGCGCCTGGGGCACGTCTGCGAAACCGATTGTGTTCAGCGCGGTGAACTGCATCGAGCGCACGAGGCCGCTGAAAAATAGCAAGGCGGCCACGACGACGCGCGGTGTATCCGCTCCGAGCAGCGTGAAGCCCGCGAAGCCGAGCGCAACCAGCGCGCCGTTGCCGATCAGCACGGCGCGAAAGCCGAAGCGGTTCATGACCCACGTGGTGCCCGGCTTCATGCACAGATTGCCGGCGAACAGCCATAGCAGCAGCGCGCCGGATGCTACGGCGCTCCACCCGAAGGCCACCTGGAACATGAGCGGCAGCAGAAACGGCGCGGTGCCGATGGCCGTGCGAAAAAGCGAACCGCCGAACACGGTCACGCGAAACGTGTTGATCTTCACAGGCGCGAGATCGAACAGCGGATGCGCCACGCGCCGCAAATGCACGACGGCCGCCGCCAATAGCGCGATGCCCGCCACGCACGTTCCGATCGACACGGGCGCGGTGACGTCGGAGCGGCTCGCCATCTCGATGCCGCTCATGACGAACGCAAAGCCGAGGCCGCTCAGCACGAAGCCGAAGGTATCGAAGCGGCGCGGTTGCGTGTGCTCGTCGCGCAGGAGCAGCAGGGCGGCCGCGAGCGCAGCCACCCCGAGCGGCAGGTTGAGCAGGAAGATCCAGTGCCAGCTCCAATGCGTGCTGATCCAGCCGCCGAGCGGCGGCCCGAGAATCGGCGCGACCAGCGCGGGCCAGGTGAGGATCGCAATGGCGCGCACGATCTCGTGCTTCGGCGTGTCGCGCAGCACGACGAGCCGGCCCACCGGCACCATCATCGCGCCGCCCAGCCCCTGCAGTACGCGCGCGGCGGTGAAGGCGAACAGGCCCGTACTCGACGCGCACAGCAGCGAGGCCGCGCTGAACACGGCGATGGCCGTGGCGAACACGCGCCGCGCGCCGAAGCGCTCGGCGAACCAGCCGCTCACGGGGATGAACATCGTCAGCGCGACGAGATAGGCGGAGACGCCGATCGAGAGATACGCGGGCGCCGTGTGAAAGTCGCGCGCGATGATGGGCAGCGAGGTCGTGATGACCGTGGCGTCGAGGTTCTCCATGAAGAACGTTGCGGCCACAAGGAATGCGACGGCGGTGCGGCGATCGAGGGCGTGCGGCATCAGGCGTGTTCCAGGAATTTCCGGGCGTGATTCTTCGTCGGCCGCCGGATTCGGCGCGGAGTGTCCCTCATTCTACTGAAGTTGGCCCATCTTCCGCTGGCACGTTCCCTGCATGATCTGGCATGGACCATGCGAGATTCATCGCGAAGGGAGGTCAATACGATGAGCAACCAGTCCGACGAGTCCGTTCATCCCGACGACGCACCGGAACCGCGCGGCACGGATCTGCCCAAGCCAGTTGGGGACGCTGTGCCTGCCCCCACCGAGCCGGGTCTCGATCAGCCGTTGCCACCAAAGACTTTGCCAACGGAGGAGGCGTGCGAGGACCCAGGCGAGGCAGAGCGGGCGCCGCACAACGATATTTCCAGGCCGCTGGGCGACGCGGTGCCCACGCCGGTCGAACCGGGCCTCGACCAGCCGCTGTCGCCTAAAAAGCATTAGGTGTGTTCACGTTCATAACGAGCCCTGGAATGAAATTTTTAGTTTGGGGAAACGTAACTTGCCGGCCGCATTGCGGTTTCGCTATGCCTTGAGCGCATTGCGCGACTCCGGCGCGAGCAGCGGCAACTCGCGGATTCTCACGCCGGTCGCGTCGGCAATCGCGTTGGCGAGCGCCGCCGCGGCCGGTCCTTGCGCCGCTTCGCCCACGCCGAGGAACGGCAGGCCGGGGCGGTCGATCAGCAGAACCTCCACGCGCCTCGGGACCGACGCGAAGCGCATGATCGGGTAAGTGCTCCAGTCGAAGCTCGTAATACGTTCACGGTCAAAATGCGTTTGTTCATAGAGCGTCCAGCTGGTCGACTGCAATATGCCGCCTTCGACCTGGTTGCGCACGCCATCCGGATTCACGATCTGGCCGCAGTCGATGGCCGCAACGACGCGCTCGATACGCACCTCGCCGGTATCGCGCATGACGGTCACGTCCATGGCAATGGCAAGGTAGGCCATCAGGTTCTTGTATTGGGCGAAGGCAAAGCCGGATCCGGGAGCGCGTACGTCGGGGTGCGTCGCGCGCGCGGCATGCGCACGCCAGCCGAATCGACCGGCCACGGCCTGGATGACGGCTTGCGCGCGCGGATCGTCGAGATGCTTGAGACGGAACGCGACAGGGTCCGCTTGCGCGGCACCCGCAAGCTCGTCGATAAAGCTTTCGATGGCGAACACGTTCATATGCGCGCCGAGCGAGCGCATCGCCGAAACGCGTATCGGCATGGCGGGAAGGAAATGATGCTGGACGTGCAGCCTCGGCACGCGGTAAAGCGGAATGCTGTTGCGGTCGCCGCCGCCTTCCGGCATGGGAATCGGCTTGGGCGGCGCGGGCATGAAGGGTGGTGCGAGCAGCTGCGCAGGCAAGAGCCGGCCCGCGTTCTCGATGCGGTTGTTATGGGTATTGCTCCATAGTTCGTATTGCCAGGCGACGATCGAGCCGCCGGCATCGAGCGACGCGCGCGCATCCACGGTCATCGCGGGACCGAACGGCTCCCACATGTGTTCCTGCTCGCGCATGAACTGCACGCGCACCGGGTGGCCGGGCAGCTCGTGTGCGATGAGCGCGGCGTCACCGGCGGCGTCGTCCGCACCATTGTGTCCGTAGCAGCCCGAACCTTCTACGTGCACGCAGCGCACCTTCTCGCGCGGCATGCCGAGCATTTCGGCAATGCCCGCGCGCAGCGGATAGACGCCTTGCGTGTGCGTCCAGACCGTCATGACGCCGTTGTCGAGTTGCGCGAGCGCGCACGAAGGCCCAATCGATCCGTGCGTCAAATAGGGCTTCGAATAGCGGGCTTGCAACGTCGCCGCCGGCTGTCCGGCGGGCGCACCCTGGTCCGCCACTACGATTTCCTGTGCGGGCAGGTTCATGAGAAACGCGTGAATGCTGGCCGGATCGGGCAGCGGAGGGCCCGGCTGCCACTGCGCCGCAAGCGCGAGTTCTCGCATGGCGACGATGGCGCGCCATTCGTCGTCGGCGACCACGGCCAGGTAATCGCCGTTGCGCACGACCTTGACGACGCCAGGCAGCGCCGTCACGCGCGCGGTATCGACGCTAACGAGCCGCGCGCCATAGGAGGGCGGCCTCACGACGCGCGCATGCAGCATGCCGGCGAACCGCAGGTCCTGCACATAGCTCGCGCCGCCCGTTACCTTGCCCGGAATGTCCACGCGCGGCAGCGTGCGCCCGATCACGGCGTAATGCGCGGGCGGCTTTTTCGCGGCGTTGGGCTGCGCGTCCTGATGCAGGTTGGCGTGCTGCACCGCTTCGCCATAGGTCACGCGCCTGCCGTCGGCGGCGAGGATCGCGCCGTCGCGCGTGGAGAGCGCCGCAGCATCGACGCCCAACTGCGCCGCCGCGCTTTCGACGAGCAGCGTGCGCACCTGGGCTGCCGCGTTGAGGATGGCCGTGCCGCTGTCCGCCATCGTGTGGCTGCCTGCCGTGTAGCCTTCGTTTGGCGTGGCGGCCGTATCGGCCGTGATCAGTTCGACTGCATGGGGCGCGAGGTCGAGTTCTTCGGCGGCGAGTTGCAGGAGCGCCGTGCGAATGCCGGTGCCCAGTTCCACCTTGCCCGTGAACACGCTCACGTGGCCGTCGGGTCCGACCTTGATCCACGCGTCGAGCGATGGCGTGGTCTTGAGGCTGCCCGACAGCTTCGGGGCGCTCGCGTGGAAGGTGCCCGCTTCGGTGGCGGTTTGCGCGAGTGCGGCCATGCCGGGCACGATGGCGAAGCTCACCATCAGCGAGCCGCCCACGAGGAAGCGGCGGCGCGCGGCATCGTCGGGGCCACAAGGGTCGAACGAAGGAGAGGGGCGGGTGCGGCTCATGACTGCGTGCCCGCCGCCACTTGCCGGATTGCCGCGAGGATGCGCATATGCGTGCCGCAGCGGCACAAATTCGGCTGCATGTAGCGGCGAATTTCGTCGTCGGTAGCGCGCGGCGTGCGCTCCAGAAGTGTTTGCGCACGCATGATCATGCCCGCGATGCAGTACCCGCATTGTGCGGCCTGCTGATCGATAAAGGCCTGCTGCAGCGGCCCCGGATGATCCGCGCTGCCGAGTCCTTCGACGGTGCGCACCGGCCGCTCGCCCACGGCCGCGACCGGCAGCAGGCACGAGAACACCGGTTCGCCGCCCACGCTCACCGTGCATGCGCCGCATTGGCCGAGCCCGCAGCCGAACTTCGCGCCATTGAGCCGCAACTGGTTGCGCAGCACATAGAGCAGCGGCGTGGACGGATCGGCATCGACGGTATGGCTGACGCCGTTGACGTTGAGCGTAATCATCGTGATGGGCTTTCCTTGCGAAGACGCGCCACCGCCTTCGCGTCGAGCGAGGACCATGGGCCGAGCGCGCTGAAGCGCGCACGCGTGTAGTTGGCAAGCTCCGCGATCTGCGTGTCCGTGAAGGTGCCGGCGAAGGGAGGCATGAACGACCCAGCCTCGCTCTCGTGCCAGGCGATGCCGTCGAGCATGATGCGCACCATGTTGCGCGGGCTTTCGGCGTTGACGGCGGTCGAGAGCGACAGTGACGGACGATGGCCGTCGATCGACATCGCCGCGCCTTCGCCATGGCACGACGCACACGCCGCGGCAAACAGCGTAGCGCCGTTGGCGGGCGCGGTCGAGACATGGACGCCGGTGGCGGCGGGCGGTGCGGCGGCATTCGGGGTGGACTGCAGTGTCAGCAGGTACGCGGCGATGGCCTCGACATCTTCGGCAGACGCGTCGCCGAGCGAGCGTGTCACGGCGCGCATCGGGCCGGCCGCCGCGCCGTGCTCGCTGGCGTAGCCGGTGCGCAGATAGGCCGTTAGCTGTGCTTGCGTCCAGGGCCTTGGGCGTGCCGTGAGGTCGTTCAGCGCAGGCGCGTCCCAGCCCTCGAGGGTGCCGCCCTGCAACGCACGGTCGCGGCGCTCGGCGCCGAGACGATTGAGCGGCGTGTGGCACGCGCCGCAATGACCGAGGCTCTCGACGAGATAGCGGCCGCGCGCGACCTCTGGTGCCTGTGCGTCCTTCGACGCGTGAGACGTAGCAGAAGCAGCAGACTCAGGCGGCAGATAGAGCCGGTTCCACACTGCCATGAGCGGGCGCAATCCCAATGGAAAAATCAGCGTATTGTGCGGCGTAGGCGCGTCGACGCTCGCGCGGCTCATCAGCCACGCATAGAGCGCGGCGATATCGGCGTCGCTCATTTGCGCGAAGTGCGGATACGGAAATGCGGGATAGAGCAGATGCCCGTCGCGCGAAACACCGCGCCGCATCGCGCGCGTGAACGCCTCGAGCGACCAGCCGCCGATGCCACTGCCCTCGTCCGGGGTGATATTGGTCGAGTAGATCACGCCAAAGGGCGTTTGCAGCGGCAGACCGCCCGCGAGCGGTTGGCCGGGCGCCGCGGTATGGCACGTCATGCAGTTGCCGATGGCCGCGAGCTTCGCGCCGCGCGCGATGGCCTCGGCGTCGCCCGCAGGCGGCGAGGGCGCGGCAACGGGTGCAAGTCCTCGCTCCCAGGCACGCGCAACGCGGCCGCCATAGGCAACTGCGAGAGCAAGAAGGACAACGGTCACTCCGGTAATCCGTACCCGCCTGCCTTTCATCGAGCCTCCAGAGCCGTGAGGACCATCGCTCAACATGGCGATCGGCATGCGCCGTTCGATCGCGAGCAAATGACGTGCCTGGTCCGCGGGTTCTTCACTGTATTACGATGCTGGACCCCGAATGGCCAAAGCGGTGATTTTCTTCTGATTCCCGCGCGCTGATATTCCCGGTGAATAGAACGGAGGTCAGGCTTTTCCCTGGCCTCTATTTCATTTCCGGCGGCCAGATATTCGAATGACCGCCAATGCCGCTTTCGACTTCACAACCGAACCTTACGTGCGTGTGTCGTTCGCACGGATCAAACCCGCGCTGCGTCGAACTCCACATATCGATGTGCCCGCGCAGCAAACCGCAATGGCGAACTGAAGCTCGCGCTCCGGGGTCCTCGCGGCATTGCAGTGCAGGAAATGGCGCGGCGCAGCACGGTGAACCCATTTCCCTGATCTGATCAATTCTGAGTTTCATTCCAGCTATGAAAGAGTGAATCGAAACTTACTGAGCGCGCGGGTTCCATTCGTCGAGAAGTTTCTACAGCCATACATTCATACGCTGTACTAAATGGAAACGATCAATTTCTTTTGCTGTGCATGGTTACCGTTCCTTGCGCATCCTTACGTCCATATCGAAGCCTGCCGTTCGGCCGCTTCAAGGACATGGATGACGCGAGCCGCAGTGCGATGAGGATTCGTCGAGCCGCTCCCGCAGATTCCAGGAGGTATTCGCGTGTTGATCCACCTGTTCTGCTGCTCAAAGGAGCCGACTGATGAATAAACCCTTACTGGCCTTTCTACTTGTGGCGACGGTGGCCGTTGCCGGTTGCGGAGGCTCGGACTCTTCGAGTTCCAACCCGGCGTCGGCTGCGGCTACACCGTCCGCGCCGAAACTGCTCTCGAACATTACCGTGCCCAATACGACGAGCCCGGCGTTCAGTTTCGACATCAGCTATGTAGAAGCGGGCAGGTACTATCTGGCCGATCGCAACAACAAGTCCGTCGACGTCGTCGATACCAGAACGAAAGCGCTGCTCGCGCAGATTCCGGGCAACTTCACCGGCGCGGGCGCGAGCACCGATGCGTCCGGACCTGACGGCATCGTGGGCGTGACGGGAACGAATACGCTGTATGTAGGGGACGTCGATAGCGTGAAGATCGTCGACACGTCCGCGATGCAAACGGTCAAGACGATTCCCATCAGCACCTCGGGCTCGCGCGTCGATGAAGGTTGCTACGATCCCGACGACCATCTCATCATGTTTGCGAGCCCCGGCGACACGCCGCCCTACGTGACCTTCATTTCGACCACGACGCAGGCCGTCGTGAACAGACTGGTATTCAACGGTTCTTCAGGCCTCGAAGCCTGCGTGTACGATCCGGCCTCGAAGAACTTTCTCATCAACAACGACGGAACCGCCGCCAACCCCGACGGCGAGCTCGACGTGATCACCGCCAGTTCGGTCACGTCGGGCGCGCCTGCGGTGAGCAAGTCGTTTCCGCTCGGCAAATGCGGCCCTGCCGGCATTGCGCTCGGTCCCAACAGCGACGTGCTGATTGGCTGCGATCCTTCTGCGGGCGATCCGCTCATTACGCTGATCCTCGATCGCAATACAGGCGCGCAACTCGCGTCCGTGCCGTTCGGCGGCGTAGACCAGGTGGCTTATGATCCAGCATCGAACCGCTACTTCCTGCCTGCGCGCCACTACGTTACGAGCGGCACTGCGGCGTCTTCGGGCTTTACGCCGACCATGGGTGTGATCGACGGCGCGACGCGCAAGCTCATCTATACCGTGGCGGTGGGTACAGGCGCGCACTCGGTCGGTATCGACGGCGGCCTCGGGGAGGTTTTCGTGCCGTACCAGCCCGGGTCAGCGGCGTTCCCGAATGGCGGGATATCGGTGTTCTCGACGCAGTAGCCGTAAAGGCGGGCGATGGGGAGGCCGTGTTGCGCATACGGGCTTAACCAGACGCAACGCGAGGCGTTGCGTACGCCAGAAATGCAACCGGCCCACCATCGCAACACACTGCAATGGCGGGCCTCAAAGCAACAAGCGGGCGACTACGGGGCAACAACGACAAAGCGTGGGCTATTCAGCCTGGCAGGTTACTGCGCTGCTTGACCTGCTTGCGACGAACCGCTGTTCACGCCGCCCACTGCGCTGTTTTGCGCAGCGACGCGAGCTTCAGCGGCTTGAATGTTCGCCGGATATTCATTGGGATTCGAACGAGCGGGATTGAAGCCGGCCTTTTCGACCTGAATCATGTCGGCACGGACTTGCGCGCGCGTCACAGGCTGGTTCGACTGGGCGAACACGGCAACGGGAGCGGCGAGAGCGGCAGCGATAACGACGGCTTGGACGAGCGATTTCATGGCAATGACCTCCAGATTGACTTTCTTCTTTAGCTGCCTACAGGGTCATAAGCAACGATGGAACCAGTTTAGGAGGGTCGTTGATCAGGGTAAATACCTAATAGACGAATTCACTGTTTCGACCAGGAGAACAATGCGGACGTGCCCGCAGCGCAAAGTGCCACTTTTCTGAACGTGGCGGGAATGGTTGGGGTCAGACCGCGCCGGGCGTCACGCCGGCCGTATCGACGAACTCCGTCTTCCCCATGCCGCGCGCCTTGGCCCGGTACATGGCGCTGTCCACGGCGCGCATCAAGGTGCGCGCGTCGAGCGAGCGGCTGCCGGTGCCTTCCGTGAGCAGGCACACGCCGATGCTGCACGACACGGTCACCGGATAGCCGCCGACGGTGCGCATGTCGGCGAGAATTGCGTGAATGCTGTTGGCGACGGTCAGAGCATCGTTCTTGTCGTAGACGTGCCGGGCCAGCACCACGAACTCGTCGCCGCCCAGGCGTGCGAGCGTATCGCCGCGCCGCATGCGGCTCACGAGTGCCTCGGCGAAGCTGCGCAGCAGTTCGTCGCCCACCGCGTGCCCAAAGGAGTCGTTCACTTCCTTGAAGCCGTCGAGATCGACGAGCAGCATGGCGGTGCGATCGACTTCGACGCCGCGCGTAAAGAGCGTACGCCCAATGGCCTGCTCGAGCCGCACGCGATTGTAGAGCCCGGTGAGCGGATCGGTCGACGCCTGACGTTCCAGCCGGTAGACGAGCACCGCCAGATAGACGGACGTCGCCGCAATGCTGAGCGCAATGCCGAGCGCGGCTGTGAGGTTGGCGCGCCACCACGGCTGCCAGTGCATCAGGCCCATGATGCCGACGAGCGCCACGGCACAGGAAAGGCCCAGCATGCGCTGGCCATAGCGGCAGCCCGCGCCGACCAGAAACCAGAAGGCCACCCATAGAAGCGGCAGCGCAGCGGTGCCGCCCACGGCCAGCGCGCCGGTGACGATTGCCTGATCGGCGAACGTGAAGAGCGTGAGGCGCACGCGCGAGCGCGCTGGCGCAACGGTCACCGCGACATACGTGACGACGCCGAACGCCACATAAGCGGTGACCGCAAGAAGCGTCGCGTAGAGATGCGTCGAGCGGTAGATCGGGCAGGCAAGGAGGTAGGCGAGAAGCACGACGGAACCGAGCGTAATGCGCAGTACGGCCTGCTCTTTTTCAGGGTCCTTCGGAAATGCGCGAAACAACGCTTTCCCGGGCCAGGAATATGTTTGCGTTTCGCCCATCGCTGCTACCCCCGCTGTCATTCTGTATTTTGTCGCCCGGTAGTGTACCCCACACATATTGCATATCGAGGCGCCAAAAAAACGAAATTCAACTGCGTATTGGGCCGATGCGCATTGCATGCCCGGTGCGTGTCAAATATGTGGCGTCGTGATCGACAACGCCGCACAATGCGACGCGACGCAACTTTGCCCCGAATGGCGGATACTGTTGCGCGCATCGCGTGCAATTCACCGGTTCCGAATACGCTCGGTCAATCCGCTAAAGGAGGCGTCATGAGTAGGGAAGGTCAGGTAACGCAGGGCATGTCGTGCGAGCGGCTCGCACGGATCGAACGTTTTCTCGACGAGAACTACGTTGCCCCCGGCACGCTCGCGGGCGCCGTCACGCAGGTGTGGCGGCGTGGCGAACTCGCGCTGAACTCGGTGCTGGGTCTCGCGGACCGCGAACGGCACACGCCGATGGCCGAAGACTCGATCTTCCGCATCTACTCGATGACCAAGCCCATTACGTCGGTGGCGATCATGATGCTGGTCGAGGCGTGCAAGATCGCGCTCGACGATCCCGTCAGCAAGTACATCCCGTCGTGGGAAAAGCCGGGTGTCTACGCGGGCGGTTTCATGGAGAGCTTCCAGACGCGCGCGCGCGCGCGCCCGATGCGCGTCGTCGATCTGTTGCGGCATACCTCCGGCCTGACCTACGGGTTTCAGCAGAACACCAACGTCGATGCGGCCTATCGCAAGCTGAAAGTGGGCGAGCTTGCGACCGCGGGCACGCTCGACGAAATGATCGAGAAGCTGGCCACGCTGCCGCTGGAATTTTCGCCGGGCGATGCCTGGAACTATTCGGTTTCCACGGACGTGCTCGGCTATCTCGTCGGCAAGGTCAGCGGCATGGCCTTCGAGGACTTTCTGAAAACGCGGATCTTCGACCCGCTCGGCATGGTCGACACGGCTTTTTACGTGCCGCAGGAGAAGGTGTCCCGCTTCTGCGCGTGCTATGCCATCGGCGCGCTCGGCTCGAAGGTCGTCTCCGAAAAGGGTCCCGAGTTGCAGGACGATCCGCACACGAGCCCTTATCGCGAGCCGCCTTCGTTTGTGTCGGGCGGCGGCGGCCTGGTTTCCACGGCGGCGGACTATATGCGGTTTTCGCGCATGCTGTTGCAGGGCGGCGAACTCGACGGCGTGCGGCTGTTGGGGCCGAAGACGATCGAGCTGATGACGGCCAACCATCTGCCGGGCGGTGTGGACCTGCCGCGCCTCTCGCGCTCGATGTTCACCGAAGCGGCTTACGAAGGCGTGGGTTTCGGGCTCGGCTTCGCCACGACGATCGCGCCTGCTTCCACGCTGATTCCGGGCAGTGCGGGCGACTTTTTCTGGGGCGGCGCGGCCAGCACCTTCTTCTGGGTCGACCCTCGCGAGGACATGATCGTGCTGTTTCTGACCCAGCTATTGCCCTCGACCGCGTACCCGATTCGCCGACAGTTGCGCACGCTCGTGTACAGCGCGATCACGGAGTGCGGACGCCAGGCAGCGGGCTGAGTATCCGCGAGTGGGGGCATCACCCATGTCGATGCAACCGGGGCAATTGCGCGCGAAAGCCCGCTCTCGAGCCGCCCGCGCGCATTTACTTGATGAGTCCCTTCTGTCTCCGGTAGACGTCGGTAGGCAGTCCGCCCCATCCCCAGTTTTCCGTCGGCACCTCTTCGATGACGACGAAGGTCGCTTCGAGCGGTTTGTTCAACACGTCGAGCAATAGCTGGCTCACGCCCTTGATCAACTGGGCCTTTTCGTCCGGCGTGACGGAATCCGTGCCGGGCTTGGAGCCCTCGCGTGTAACCTGAATGGTGACGATCGGCATGTCGCTTTCCTTGATGATGATCGAAGGAGCGCCGGCAGCCGGCGCTCCTGTTTGGCATCGATGGTGTGCCGTGCAGCTTAGTGGCCGGCGACCTGGCCGCCGTCTACGTGAAGGATTTCACCGGTCACGAAGGGGGCCGAGTCGAGATAGAGGATGGCGTTCACAATGTCGCTCATTTCGCCCATATGACCCATCGGGTGCAGCGCGCCAAGTGCTGCGTGCGTTTCGGGCGCGTGCATCGGCGACTTGATGATGCCGGGCGACACCGCGTTCGCGCGAATGCCGCGCTTTGCATACTCGATCGCCAGCGAACGCGTTGCGGCGGCGAGACCGCCCTTGGTCAGCGAGGCCAGTACCGACGGCACGCCGTCGATCGCGTGGTCGACGAGCGTCGTCGTGATACTGAGGACGTGGCCGCTCTCCTGCTTTTCCATCTGCGCAACAGCGAGCTGCGTGATATGGAAGAAACCGCCGAGGTTGATGCCCGTGATCGTGGCGTAGTCTTCTGCGGTGTATTGCGTGAACGGCTTCGCCACGAAAATGCCCGCGTTGTTGATGAGCGTATCGACGCGGCCAAAGCGCGAGACGGCCGTTTCGATCACGCGGCGAGCCGTGGCCGGGTCGGCGATATCGCCCGCCACGGCGATGAGATTGCTATCGTCAGTCTGTTTGATGTTGCGCGACGTCGCGACCACCTTGTAGCCGAGCGCGCGGAACGCCCTGGCCGTTTCGGCGCCGATGCCTTGCGACGCACCCGTGACCACGACGACTTTTGGGGATTGACTCATATAAACCTCGAAGTAAGTTGGACGCTGTTTCTGATCGGGCTTGCTGCGCCGATGTCGACCAATTTACACACCGGTGCTCCTGTTTTAAATACAGGGCACGGACAAACAGTTGTGAGTCGCAGGAACAAATGCGAGCAAACAGGCTGCGGTGAAAGGACATGGGAATGATGCATCGCTTAGTTCGGAAAACTGATTAAATAGAACCGGACTAAGCGCGAATGCTCACGCACGGGTCAATCTGGACAGGGGGAGAAAGCCGGGTGCGCGCGGCGGCCGTATGGCCGCCGGCGAATCGAAGCGGGGTTCAGGAACCCTGTGTGTGCGATCGTGATCGAATTCGAACCGGATCCCGCCCGGTTCGTACACCGTGGTGTGGCGTTTCGGCGCCGGCCCGAGGTTTTCCGGCGCAAATTCAACTTTCACGCCGGGCCACCCGGACACGCGCACGAAGATATCGGTGAGCGCTTCTTCATTGCCCACGCGCAATGCAAGATGATGCAGGCCCACGTGAGTCTCTGTCGAAACAATATAGCGGGGAGGAGCGGCGTCGATAATCGCTTGCCGTTCACATCACTTTTTACCTGGTGTATCGCGTCGCAGTTTGCCGCGCGCCGCCACCGCGACTCGCTTGCACACATCTGCAATGTCAGATATATTCTGAATCAGATATCAAGGAGGGAAATCGATGGACGATCCCGTCAATGAAGATTTCGAGCGGACGCAGAATCTGGTGTTTGTGCCGGGCCAGGCGCATCACCGGATGGCCACCGAACTCAGGACCGGGCTCAAGGACGCCGGGTTGAACCTGCAGGAGCGCGGCATTCTGCTGACGCTCGCCTGCGGCAGCGCGAAAACGCCAGCGGCATTGGCGAAGCGGCTCGGCGTCCACCCCGCCCGCATGACCCGCGTGCTGGACAAGCTCGAAACCAGTGGACTCGTGGAGCGCTCGCGCAATGGCGCAGACCGGCGCCTCGTGGACGTCTCGTTGACGCGGGAGGGCCGCTCGGTCGCGTCCCGCAACGCCGACGTTGCCCCGGGCGCCTGGCGCGAGCGGCTCTCGCACTTCTCGAAGTCCGACTTCGACGCCTTGAGCACGCTGCTTTCCAGACTGCTCCACGGCTAAGACGGCATTTTTTTATCCAATTATCAGACATGTCAGATAATGGCCCGTGCTTGACGGGGCATTCGCATCCAGGCGGGAGAACGCACATGAATCCTCCGAACAACCCAGGCGCGCCGGCCCAGCTGACCGGAGCGAAGTTCGCGCTCGGCACCTTCGCCGTGGCGCTCGCCACCTTTATGAACGTGCTGGATTCGTCGATTGCAAACGTCGCGATTCCTACGCTCTCCGGCAACCTCGGCGTGTCGATCGACGAAGGCACGTGGGTCATCACGCTCTTTGCCGCGGCTAATGCGGTATCTATTCCATTGACCGGATGGCTTACTCAGCGCGTGGGCCAGGTCAAGCTGTTCGTCTGGGCGATCCTGCTGTTCGTGCTCTCGTCGGCTGCGTGCGGCATGGCGCCGAACCTGCTGACACTGCTCGTCGCCCGCATCGTTCAGGGCGCCGTGGCGGGCCCGCTGGTACCGTTGTCGCAAGCTTTGCTGCTCGCTTCCTTTCCCAGGGAAAAGAGCTCGAACGCGCTGGCGCTGTGGGCGATGACTGCAACCGTCGGACCGATCGCGGGCCCCGCGCTCGGCGGCTGGATCACCGACAGCTACAGCTGGTCATGGATCTTCTACATCAACGTGCCCGTCGGCCTCTTCGCGGCCGGCGTGATCTGGGCGATCTACCGCGACCGCGAATCGCCGGCGCGCAAGCTGCCGATCGACAGGGTCGGGCTGATCGCGCTCATCGCCTGGGTCGCGCCGTTGCAGATCATGCTCGACAAGGGCAGGGATCTCGACTGGTTCAGCTCGCCGGTCATCTGGACGCTGACCATCGTCGCCGCGGTCAGCTTCGTGTTTTTCCTCATCTGGGAATTGACTGAGGAAAAGCCGATCGTCAACTTGCGGCTCTTCGCCAAACGCAACTTCCTCGGCGGCACGATTGCGATTTCGGTCGCGTATGCGATCTTCTTTGCCAACCTCGTGATCCTGCCGCAGTGGATCCAGGGCTTTCTCGGCTACCGCGCGGTGGATGCGGGGCTCGTCACCGCGCCGCTGGGGATTTTCGCCGTAATACTCGCTCCCGTGATGGGCAAGGTCATGCCGCGCTCCGACTTGCGCGTACTCGCCACCCTCGCGTTCGTCGGCTTCGCTGCCGTGTTCTTCATGCGCTCGAACTACATTACGGGCGTCGACGCATGGACACTCATTTTGCCGACGTTGCTGCAAGGCATTCCAACGGCGCTGTTCTTTACGCCGCTCACCGGCATCATCCTCTCGGGTCTGCGGGCAGACGAGATTCCCGCGGCCGCGGGGCTGTCCAACTTCGCGCGCATTTTCGCGGGCGCCGTGGGCACCTCGCTCATGAGCAACGCCTGGAACGACCGCACGATCCTTCATCACGCCCGGCTCGCCGAGCAAACGAGTGTGGAGAATCCCGCATTCGCCAGCGCGATCGCACATTTGCAGGCCACGCTGGGCGGCGGCGTTCCGAGGGCCACGGCCTTTTACGAAAGTTCGCTCAATGCGCAGGCCGTCATGCTGGGGTTGAACGACATATTCTGGATCTCTGCGGTGATCTTCATCGTCATCATCCCGCTGATCTGGATGACGAGGCCGCTCAAGGGCGGCGGCGCGGGCGCGGCAGCGGCCGGCGGACACTAAATATTGCAGTTGAATCCGGTTCAGAGGGCAAACCTGCCTCGTGTGTTTTTCTTGACAGTATCTGATAATGCAGATACTGTGACGGCTAACACGGAGGGCGCCGCAATGGACCACTACACCACGAAAAATTTCATGCTCACGGAAAGTGTCGGCTTCAGGATCGTCAAGGCGCGCAATCTGGTCGTCGCGGAAATGGACGCGGCGCTCAAGGACCTCGACATCACGGGCCAGCAAATGGGCATTTTGCTATCGCTGAAGCAGGGTGTGGCGACCACGCCGTTCGAGTTGTCCAAGCTGCTGGGGATCGATACGGGGCTCATGACGCGAATGCTGGACAAGCTGGAAGTCAAAGGTCTGCTGGAGCGTTCCCGGGACGCAGACGACCGCCGCGTGGTCAATCTTCACCTCACGGCAAAGGGGCTGGAAACGGCGGCGCAGATTCCGGAAATTGCACCGCATGTGTTGAACGCGCGCCTGCGCAAATTCACCAAGGCTGAGTTTGCGGAACTGAACCGCCTGCTTCGCAAGTTCACAGACGACTGAACGGTGCGGCCGTGCGGCCGCGTTTTTTTCGACCATTAATCTGATTTGTCAGAAAATGAAACCGCAGACTTCTGAATCACGCATCGGTGCCCGTACGCTGAAGCTGGGCGTATCGGCGATCGCCATGGCCGCGCTGGCGGCGTGCGCAAACTATGCGGGCATCCACAGCGACGCGAAGATGGCCCGGCCGCAACAGTTCGAGACGGCGCAGAGCCTGCCGCAAGAGCAGGGCCGCTGGCCGTCCGCCGATTGGGTCGACCAGTTCGGCGACGCGCAACTCAAGGCGCTGATCGCCGAAGCGCTGCAGGGTAGCCCGAGCGTCGAGCAGGCCAGGGCGCGCGTGGCGCAGGCCGAGGCCTATAGCGAAACCGCGAAGGCGGGCACGCTGCCGCGCGTCGACGCCAGCTACACGCTGACGCGCCAGCAGTTCAGTAGCACGGCGCTGATTCCGCCGCCGTACGCCGGCTCGTGGCAGACCGAAAACAAGGGCCTGCTCACCGCTTCCTACGATCTCGACCTGTGGGGCAAGAACCGCGAGGCGCTGCGTGCCGCCGTTTCGGAG
The DNA here is from genome assembly GCF_000739775.1 of Paraburkholderia heleia NBRC 101817. Classification (GTDB taxonomy): domain Bacteria; phylum Pseudomonadota; class Gammaproteobacteria; order Burkholderiales; family Burkholderiaceae; genus Paraburkholderia; species Paraburkholderia heleia. The sequence continues at coordinate 101,784 of NZ_BBJH01000002.1, forward strand.
ACGGCCGCGAGCGAGGCCGACGAGGAAATGGTCAAGCTCACGCTGGATACCTCGATCGCGCGCACCTACAACCAGCTGGCGCGGCTCTACGCGTTGCGCGACATCGCGCAGGAAGAGGTCACGCGCCGCGAGCAGATCGATCGCATCACGGCGGGCCGCATAGCCACGGGCCTCGACACGCAGGTAGAACGCAAGACCGCACAAGCGAACCTGGCGACGAGCCGCTCGCGAGTGAGCGCGCTCGACGGCAGCATTCTGACCACGCGTTACCAGTTGGCCGCGCTGATGGGCAAGGGCCCCGACCGCGGACTCGCGATTGCGCGGCCGACGCTCGGCGTGGGCGACGAGGTGCGTTTGCCGGACAACCTGCCTGCCGATCTCGTGAGCCGTCGCCCCGATATCGTCGCGGCGCGCTGGCGCGTGGACGCGATCACGCATGAAGTGAAGGAGGCGAAGGCGGAGTTCTACCCGGACATCAACCTGAGCGCCGCATTGGGTCTCGACGCGTTCGGATTCGGCCGCTTCCTGACCGCCGCAAGCCGCACGGCTTCGGTGGGCCCCGCGATCCATCTGCCGATCTTCGACGGCGGCGAGTTGCGTGCGCAGTTGAAGGGCCGCTACGCCGAGTTCGACTACGCGGTGGCCGCCTACGACCAGACGCTCATTGCTGCGCTCAGCGGCGTGGCTACGCAGCTCGCGCAGATCCGTTCGAGCGACGCGCAGCTCGTCGATGCCCAAACCGCGCAGCAGGCGGCGCGCGATGCCGACCAGCTCGCGATCACGCAATACAGGGGCGGACTGACCAATCAGCTCACGGTGCTCAATGCCGACGTCACCGCGCTGAACGCCGACGAAGCCATCGCCAACCTGAAGATGGATCGCCGCGACCAGCAGATTGCGCTGGCTTCGGATCTGGGTGGCGGCTATGTCGACACCTCAGCCGATACTGCCCCCCACGCGGACGCTGCCGCCCAACCTAACCCTCAAGCCAATTCCGTCATTGCCGCCGCACGTTGAACGGCATGTTTGCAGACCCGTCAGGAGAACTGAAATGAGCGAAACGATCACGACCGACCGCGAGCCGGTGGATCAAGTCGACGAGCAAGAAGGCGGCGCGCAAGCGGCCCCGGCCGGCAACGACCAGCAGCCCACGCCCCCGGGCCGCCGCAAGCGCCTGATCGCGTTGCTCGGCGCCGTCACCTTGATTGCGGGCGCAGTGTATGGCGCGTACTACTTTACGGAAGGCCGCTTTCACGAATCGACCGACGACGCCTATGTGAGCGGCAATCTCGTGCAGCTCACGCCGCAGGTCACGGGCACGGTGGTGGCCGTCAATGCCGATGACACGCAGGTCGTGAAGGCGGGCGACCCGGTCGTGACGCTCGATCCGGCCGACGCAAGAATCGCGCTGGCCGATGCCGAAGCGTCGCTCGGCCAGACCGTGCGCCGTGTGAGCGGACTGTATGTGAACAACGACTTCTATGCGGCGAACGTGGCGCAGCGCGAATCGGACCTTGCGCGCGCCAACGACGATCTGCGCCGGCGTCTCGCCGTCGCGGACTCGGGCGCCGTTTCCGCCGAGGATATCGCCCACGCGCGCGATGCCGTGCAGGCCGCGCAGGCCGCGCTCGACGCAGCACGCCAGCAGGGCGCGGCGAATCATGCACTGACCGATCGCACGTCAGTCGAACAGCATCCGGACGTGCAGGCGGCCGCCTCGAAAGTGCGCGCGGCATGGCTCGCGTATGCGCGCGATACCTTGCCGGCGCCGGTGACGGGCTATGTGGCGCAGCGTCAGGTGCAGGTCGGTCAGCGTGTCTCGCCCGGCACGCCGCTCATGGCGATCGTGCCGCTCGACGGCGTGTGGGTGGACGCGAACTTCAAGGAAGTGCAGCTCAAGCACATGCGCATTGGCCAGCCGGTGACGCTCACCGCCGATGTGTATGGCTCGGGTGTGAAGTATCACGGCCGTATCGAAGGTTTTTCGGCGGGCACGGGTAGTGCATTCGCGACGCTGCCGGCGCAGAACGCGACGGGCAACTGGATCAAGATCGTCCAGCGCCTGCCGGTGCGCATCGCGCTCGATCCCCGCGAACTTGCGGCGCGTCCGTTGCGCATCGGCCTCTCGATGACAGTCGATGCCGATACGCGCGACGATTCCGGGTCGAGGCTTGGAGCGGCGCAGAATACGCGCTATCGTACCGATGTGTTCGCGCAGTACGACGCGCAGGCCAACGGCGAGATCGAGAAGGTCATCAAGCAGAACGAAATGGCTGCGTCGACGCCAGCGACCGCGGCACAGCCATCGGCGCAACGTGTGCCGGCGCGCGATCGCAAGGGCAACGCGGGCTAGGGTTGGCTGGCGGCGCGGTGCAGCTCAGCGGTCTCATTCGACAATGCAGCGTTACACGATTTTCTGAACCCATTGGCTGCGCCAATCCGGCGCTTCGAAGGATTGCGAAAAATACCGGGTCTCGTGACCGACCTTGCCGTCACGGAACTCCATAATGCTTACGGTGAAAGCGGGCCGTCCCTGGTAAGCGATGGTGTATTCGGTCACCCTGGTACCCGTCGGGTTGCGATGCGTGACCGGCCGTTCGTCCGCACACCTCGGGATGAACGAGCAGTTCACCGAGCGTGCGGATCGCCTCATCGATGCGCTGCGACCATGGATGGCCGTAATTGAGCCGAATGCAATTTTCAAATGCATGTGACGCGGAAAAGAGCGGGCCGGGCGCGACGCTGATGCCGCGTTCAATAGCAAGCCGATGCAGCGCCATCGCGTCGATGCGCTCACGAAAGGTGAGCCACAGAAAATACCCGCCTTCGGGCCGCGTGTATTGCGTGCCTTCGGGCAGCCACCGGCGGATCGCCTCGATCATTGCATCGCGCTGCGTTTGCATCGCGAGCCGGATCTTCTTCAAGTGACGCTCGTAGCCCCCGTGCTCCAGATAATCGGCAATGCCGGCCTGCGCGGGGATGCTCGCCGAGATCGTCGTCATCAGTTTGAGGCGCTGCACGCGCTCGGCGAAGCGCCCGGCGCTCGCCCAACCCACGCGATAGCCCGGTGCCAGGTTCTTCGAAAACGAGCCGCAATGCATGACGAGGCCGCGCCGGTCGAACGCGATAGCCGGTGGCGGATAGTTTGGCGCGTAGTGCAGCTCGCCGTACACATCGTCTTCGATGAGCGGGACTTCGTGTTTCGCGAGCAGCTCGACTAACGCTTCTTTCTTTGAAGCCGACAACGTGACGCCCGTGGGGTTCTGGAAATTCGTCATGAACCAGCATGCGCGAATGGGGTGCTTCTCCAGCGCTTGCGTCAGCGCGTCGAGGTCGAGCCCCGTCGCGGTATCGACCGGAATTTCTACGGCGCGCAGGCCAAGCCGTTCGATCGCCTGAAGCGCGGCATAAAACCCTGGCGACTCCACCGCGACGATATCGCCGGGCTGCGTGACCGCCATCAGGCAAAGATTGAGCGCTTCCAGCGCGCCGTTGGTGATGATGATGTCCTCGGCCGGCTGCGAGATGCCAACGCGCATGTAGCGCAGCGCGATTTGCCGGCGCAGGTTCTCGTTGCCCGGCGGCAGATCGACCACCGTGCTCCACGGGCTCACGCTGCGCGCGGCCTGGCCGAGCGATTTCGCCAGGCGCGAGAGCGGAAAAAGCAGCGGCGAGGGGAACGCGGAGCCGAGCGGCACGATGCCGGGGCGCTTGGCGGCATCGAGTACGGAAAACACCAGTTCGCTGATATCGACGGTGGCCGTTTCGCCCGTCGTTGAGCGCGAATCCGCCTTGGCAGGCTTCGAGGCCGGCATGACGTAGTAGCCCGAACGTTCTTCAGCACGCACGAGGCCCCACTGTTCGAGCACGTAGTAAGCGCGCGCCGCCGTGGACTGGCTTACGCCGTGCTGCGCAATGATCTGCCGCAGCGACGGCATGCGCGAACCCGGCTTCAGGTTGCCCGAGCGAATCTCGGCGGCCATGCTCTGTGCGAGGCGTTCGTAGCGTGTCATGCGTTCTGGCTCTTCCAGTGCTGTCATGGGTGGACTCATGCGTTTCGTGTGGCGTGCGGGATCGGGATACCGATCTGCTGCGCTCAATTATGCGTCGACTGCTTCTATACGGCCCTCCGGCGAGGACGCATCATTGCGGACAGTGCGCATCGCAGGCCGGGTCTGTTCTCCCGGGATGCGCCGGGATTACTGCGCGAGTGCCTGGATCATCACCTAAACCCGCAGTGCTTGCGGCTCTTTTTGCCTGTAGCGTGGCAAGCCTTTCGCCCCGGTGCGCGAGTACCGGGGCGTTTCTTTATGTGGCTGCGGCACGTGCCCGCTGCATCGCTCAGATTGTGCGCAACTGCTACTTTTTTTGCCTCCGGCGAAGATCGAACATAGGCCCATCGAATCGAGCCCGATGGAGAACATGATGGAACTCGTACGCATGGTGCGCATGGTCCTGTGGAGCTTCTTTGGCGTGCGCAAGAGCGCGTCACACGAAGCCGATCTGGCGAATATCAACTTCAGCTGGCTGCCGTTCGTGGCTGTTGGGCTGGCGGTGCTGATTGGCGCCTGCATATTGGGCGTGGTGCTGCTGGTCGCGCATTCTACGGGAACCGCGCAAGGGTTCTGAGCGTTCCTCGCAGAGATGTGAAGGTTATCTTTGCAGTTTACCTTCGTATCTCCTACAATGCGGGGATGATCGAAAGCGCCCATAAACCCGCTCCCGACCTCGCCGCGTCGCTTGCCGGCGACCTCCGCGCCCTGGTTGGCCAACTGCGCCGCCGCTTTCGCGAGCAGGCGATGCTCGGCGACTTCACGCCGTCCCAGATGGCCGTGCTGCAGCGGCTCGAACGCGAGGGGCCGTCCACGGTATCGAACCTCGCGCGCGCGGAGGGCATGCGCCCGCAGTCGATGGGCACGCTCATCGCGCCGCTCGAGGCGGCGGGCCATATCAGCGGCAAACCGGACCCCAATGACGGACGCCAGACGCTCTGGTCGCTCACCGACACCTTTCGCGAGTGGCTCAAGGAAGGGCGCGCAGCCCGCCAGGACTGGCTCTCGCGCAGGATAGAGGCGCGCCTCTCCGGCGCCGAGCAGCAACAGCTAGCCGCCGCAGTCGAGCTGCTCAAGCGGCTCGTGGCCGACTAAGGCGAGGCGGCCACATGGGCGCGCCCGCATCGGGGTTCTTTCGTTCGCTCAGAAGTTACAACTACCGCGTGTGGGCGTCGGGCGCGCTTGTCTCGAACGTCGGTACGTGGATGCAGCGCACGGCGCAAGACTGGCTCGTCCTCACCGGGCTCACGCATCACAGCGCGGCGGCCGTGGGCATCGTGATGGGCTTGCAGTTCGGCCCGCAAATGCTGTTCATGCCCTGGTCTGGCTTCGCCGCCGACCACTTCGACCAGCGCAAGCTGCTCATGGTCACGCAGGCGCTGCTCGGCACGCTTGCCATTGCACTGGGCGTGCTCACGGCATCAGGGCTCGTGCAGCTTTGGCACGTGTACGTGTTCGCGTTCCTGTTCGGCTGCACGACGGCATTCGATTCGCCGGTGCGGCAAACTTTCGTCTCGGAGCTGGTGGGCGACGCCGACCTCTCCAATGCCGTCGCGCTCAATTCCACCTCGTTCAATGCGGCGCGCATGATCGGCCCGGCCGTGGCGGGGCTCGTGATCGCATCGGTGGGCGTGGGCTGGGCCTTCCTGCTCAATGGGCTTTCGTTCGTCGCCGTGCTGATCTCGCTCACGCATCTGCGCGTCGACGAGCTGCGTTCAGCGAAGCTCAAGCAGCCCGCGAAGGGCGGGATTGCCGCGGGATTCCGCTACGTGTGGGCGCGCCCCGACCTGCGGTCCATCCTCGTCATGCTGTTCCTGATCGGCACCTTCGGGCTGAACTTTCCGATCTTCATCTCGACGATGGCCGTGAACGTCTTTCACGCCGATGCGGGACGCTACGGACTCCTTTCTTCCATGATGGCGGTGGGCACCATGAGTGGCGCCTTCTTCGGCGCGGGGCGCAGCCATCCGCGTTTCATCTCGCTGCTGTTCGCGGCCACGGCGTTCGGGGTGGGGTGCCTGCTGGCTTCTGTTGCGCCGGGCTACTGGTGGTTCGGCGGCGCGCTCGTGATGATCGGCATCGCGGCGCTCACGTTCACCACCGAAACCAACAGCCTCATGCAGCTTTCCACCGAGCCTGGCATGCGTGGCCGCGTGCTGGCGATCCGCCTCGCCGTGGCACTGGGCGGCACGCCCATCGGCGCGCCGATCGTGGGATGGGTCGCCGACCATTGGGGGCCGCGCTGGGCCTTGCTGGTGGGCGCGGCGTCTGGCTTCGCGGCGGCGATCGTCGCGGCCCGCACGCTCGCGCGGCGGGCCCACGAGAAGTCATAGGGCGCCGAAGCTTGCCAACGCGCTGGCCGATGCCACGCTCGACGACGTGGCATAACACGATGGTACGGGCAAAAGGAAAACACCCGTGCGGGGCGTCTGTTCGTGTCGCTTATGATCTCGTTCGACAGTGCCGCCATAGCTTCATGATTGCCACATAGGCGAGCACTGCCGAGATCAGTTCGATAGTCATCCACACCCCGATATACAAATCCTCGGGATCGCGGACACCAAGCCAATCCGAAGCCCGCCACCAGGCATTCGCTTCGCCTTCGGTCCACGTATGGTATGGCCGGACATAACGAAATGAAAGAAGAGACAGCCCGACAAACAGTGCGATCTTGAATAGCCTATGGACACGTGTTGCCATATGTGATGACCTGGATTGTTCCGTATGCACTAAGCCCCGAATTGCCAGCCGGGATTGTCTTGGTAGTCAATAGTGCCGTTCGGATTCTCAGGAAATCAACACGGCTCGGCAACGTAATGCAGCCGAGAGAAATGCCCCGGCCACCTGCCGGATGCAACCGGAACTGTCCACGCTTGACGCCATTAACCCACGTCTCGTCGTCAATCATCCCGTCATCCCGATACAGTGCGAACCACTCACTATGATCGGTTGGATTTCCATCATAGGCATTCCACGCATCTTTTATCCACGCTAATGCCTTGGAGCCTGCACCGCCACCAGGGCGAGTAACGATCCAGTATTTACCAGCGGGAATCGGCCCTTTGCCAACTACGGCTGTGCATCCACCCCGATTGCGATATATCTGATCACCCGAGTACGCATCGAATGTACCCAAGCCATCAATGGTAAGGGGCGACAGGTGTTTATTATTCACCAGAAATTTACCGGTATAAGTCATCGTAATTCCAACCTAACCACGTTCATTCCACGAATCGGTGTATTTGATATTGCCGTCAAGGTAATGCCACGTGATCCGGTCATACATCATGGAGACGGCCTCAACATGATTGAGCACGGAAGCCTCCGACAATCTGGTATTCGTCATTCCGGGATTAATGCCGCAGACCTTTACGCCTTCGAGTAGCATGACGAAATACACCTCTTCCTTGCCCGCATCGTTAATGCGATACCACTTGATTTCAGCCGATTGAAGCGTTTGGCCCTTTGCCACAGCTTTGTAAAGATAGGGCGTCGCTACGTCGAATTCCTTTTCGAATGCAACCGGCGAGTGCGCACGCGCGCCGGTGACCTTGCCGTTAGCAGCATCAACTGGAAGATTTACCCCGTGTCCAAAGCTTATGATTTCAATGCTTCCTTCGCGATCCTGAACGGTTGATGAGCCTTTGATGTTTGCACCGCCATCGTCTTTAAGCCACATATGTGCAGGAATTGGCATATCGAATACATTCCTTTGAAAAGGTATAATTGGAATTACCGCTTATACGCGATTCAATTTGAGTCCGTAATTGTTAGACGATGAAATTTTGATGAGAAACCTTGTATTTGACAAAAATTGACAAAAAAGTAGATCCAGCGCAAGAAAACGCCCCTATGCAGTAAAGCCGTTCAGTTCAGCCTGGACGGTATTTTTTTGTGCCGTAAGAGGTGGTTGTAAACAGCGTGCCAAGCTGCTAACCTGGCGGCGCGATGCTCGCCAGCCACTCGATGGCAGCGACGCGCTGAAGGGTGCGACGCTGTGGAGCCGCGATGTGACGCTGGGTCAAAGCCCGACACTGAAGGTATCTGAACCGATCGACAGCGCGGCAACCTGGGTGGACGTGGCGGAAGCGCTCGCCTTACTCCGCCTCGATACGATCCGCATCACGCGTCTCTTTACGCACCGGCGCACGCATTGCCGATTCGCCGCGCGACGCATCGACATCGCGAACGGCACGACTACCCGCAAGGCACACCGCGAGCGTCGCGAGCACCAGCACGCCGAGCGCCAGTCGCAGGCCCACTAGCCCCGCGCCAAAGCCGATGACCGGCGGCCCCACGAGAAAGCCCGCATAACCCGCAGTGGCCGCCATCGACACGCCGGTCACGGGCGGGTCGGTCGTGCGCCCGGCCGCGCTGAAGATCACCGGCACCACATTGGCGAGCCCGACACCGACGCAGACAAAGCCCACCATGGCCGTGGCGAGCGCCGGCGCGGCGAGCACGGCGGCGATGCCCGCAGCCGAAAGCAACCCGCCCAGCGCGACCACGCGCACCGCGCCGAGGCGCCGCACGAACGCATCGCCCACCACGCGGCACGCCGCCATGGCGAACGCGAACGCCGTATAGCCAACGCCCGCACTATCGGCATGAGCGGGCAGGGCGGTTCGCAGGTACACGGCGCTCCAGTCGGCAATGGCGCCCTCGGTCATCATGCAGAGGAACGCGAGCGCGGCGAGCTTCGCGACGCCCGCCTGCGGCAACGCAAATCCGCCGCCCGACGCAGCCTCCGGGCGTGTGCCCACGTCGCGCAGCGAGAATAGTGCCGCACCGACGATTAGCGCGGCGACGGGAACGGCGGGCAACGTGAGACCGCTTGATACACCGAATCCTGCTTTCTGCAGTACGGTGCCAACGGCTGCGCCCGCCAGACCGCCCGCGCTCCATGCCGCGTGGAACGACGACATGATCGGCGCGTGCCACACTTTTTCGATCGCGCTGGCATGGCCATTCATGGAAACGTCGAGCGCGCCGTTGAGCGCGCCGAGCAGCAGCAACGCGCCGCACAGCAGCGGCGCGCTGGGCGCGAGCGCAGGCAAAGGAAACGCGGCGACGAACAGCACGCCGAGCAAGGCGGTCGCGCGGCCACTGCCGACCTTCGGTGCGAGACGCCCTGCAAGCGGCATGGCGACGATGGCGCCCAGTGCGAAGGCAAAGAGCGCGACGCCGAGCAGGGAGTCGCCCAGCAGCAGCTTGTCTTTCACGCGCGGCACCTCGACGGCCCACGCGCCAATGCCGAAGCCGTTCGCCAGAAAGACCGCCGTGGTGGCGTAGCGTTCGCGCAGGGGCCTCATCGCGCCACCGTCACGTCGCCGCATGCGGCTTTCAAATGCTTCAGGTGGCGTTTCGGCACGTCGGCATCGACGACCAGATAGTCGAGCGAAGCGCACGGCGCAATGACGAAGGGCGCGGACGTCATGAGCTTTTCGGTGGTGACCGCGGCGGCGATCTGGCCGCTTGCCGCGACCATTGCGCGCTTCATTTCGGCATCCTCTGCATCGAAGGCGGCGATGCCCTCGGCAGGATCGAGTGCGCATGCGCCGAGAAAGCAGAGATCGGCCTTGATCTGCTGAATCTGCACGAGCGCCGTCGCGCCCAGCGTGCCCGCGGCCTGCGCACTCACGCGGCCGCCGATCAGAATGACTTCGATGCCCGGGCGCTCGAGCAGGCGCACACAGGCCTGTGGCGAAGTGGTGACCACCGTGAGGCCGGCGTTCTCGGGCAGCGCCGCCGCGATCCCGACGTTCGTGGAACCCGCGTCGAGCAGAATCACCTGGTTGGGCTTGACGAGCGCAGCGGCGGCGCGCGCAAGGCGCGCCTTGGCCGGCAGTTGCTCGCGCATGCGCACGGAGGCGGGCTTGTTGGCGGGCGACGTGAGCAGCGCTCCGCCATACACGCGCTTGCAGTGGCCCGCCTCGGCCAGGTCGCGCAAATGGCGCCGGATAGTGTGCTCCGAGGTGTCGAGCTGCGCGGCGAGTTCGGCAGCCAGCACGCGGCCCTCGGCGCGCAGTTTTTCGACGATCAGGCGCTCGCGCTCGTCGGGAAACAGGCCTTCACTGGCCGCCTGGCGTGTTCGTTGCATGAGTTCGGCCCCCGCTTGCTCGTTGGCTTGCCCGTCGAATCGAGCAAAAACGAGCATAAAGTATCGTAAACGGGCGGCGCACGCAACAGGTGATGCAGTATTCGCGGCGCAGGCGTCCGGTTGAAGGGCGATGGGCTCGAGTCTGTGTGTGAGGCGCGCCATATCAGCTCCGGGCCGGGCTTCATCACGCCGCAGAATATTCAGCAGGTGTCTGCGCTCGCGGGGCAGTCAGGGAAAATCACCCGCGACGTACGCATTGCGCTCTTCATGCCCTCTGCTTTCTTTTATTCTTCGTCCGCGCTGTAGACGCTTAGGCCTTCTATCGGATCCATTGGCGCTTCCCACGGCCTCGCTTCGATTGCGCGCATGGCGGCCTCGTAGCCAGCCCGACGGCGCGCGGCAATGCCCGACGGCGTGAAGTCGATGTCCTTCAACTGGTCGTCGCCGTCGAGCCGCGGCGCCGCAAGCTTGATGAGCCGCATGGTCGTCTCGCAGCCCCAGGATGCCAGCTCCCGCACATCGAGTGTGTCGCGTTCGGCCTCGGGCACGCGCTTCGCCAGTTCGCGGATTACGTGGCGCAAGCGGTGGATCTGTTGCTGTCGCGCGATATGGCTTTCCGTGCGGCTCGCGTACTGAATGTCCTTTTGCCGTTCCGCGATCTGCCAGATGCTTTGCGGCTCCGGACCCGCTGGATTCCACACCTGCACCGAGAAGATCACCGAGCTGTGGCGCGGCTTGTCGTCCAGCACGACCTCGACCGGCGTGTTGGAATAGATGCCGCCGTCCCAGTACGGCTCGCCGTCGATGCGCACCGCCGGGAACGCGGGCGGCAGCGCGCCCGAGCTCATGATGTGTTCGACGTTCAGGCGCTGGTCGCGCGAATCGAAATAATGCATCGCGCCGGTGCGTGCGTTCACCGCGCCCACGGTGAGGCGCGGGCGTCCGGCGTTCAGCAATTCGAAGTCGACCAGTGAAACGAGCGTGTCGCGCAACGGGGCGATCCGGTAGTAAGACGCACGATCCACGCCAAGGTGCGCGAGTGGGCCGAACCACGATGCCGGGTTGGGCTGAAAGAACCCGGCAATGCCGCCGCCGATGATCATCAGTTTTGCAAACGTCTTGTCCCAGCCGGGCGCGAAGCCGGGCCACACGGCTGGCACGTCGAGGCGGGTTCGGTCGGTGACGCGGCGCCAGAATTCGTCCAGACGCTCGACGCGGTGCTCAGGTGCGTTTCCAGCGATCAACGCAGCGTTGATGGCGCCAATGGAGGTGCCGATCACCCAGTCCACCTGGATGCCGGCTTCGTGCATCGCCTCATAAACGCCCAGTTGATAGGCGCCCAACGCGCCGCCACCCTGCAACACGAGTACGACTTGCCCTGGCAATGCCAGGCTTGCCGGCTGCTTCGCTGTCATCGATCGCCTCGCTGTTTTGCCCGGCCGGCGCGCGCTTTCGTGACCTGCATTCTTCATACGCGTCGCCGTTTTCTCCGCACCATTGTAGTGGCGTTCGGAAAAGACGGGCGTTGCGCGGCATCGGCCCGGCCAGCCGCTGTCCCTTAACCTGCGGAGGCGATTTGTCCTTCGAACGTCACGCGGTTGCGGCCGCTGCGTTTGGCGGCGTACAACGCGGAATCGGCGAGTCCGTACGCTGTGTCGAAATTGGTGCCCGCCGGATTGTCGCTCACGCCGAAACTGGCGGTAATGGGGCGGCACACCGGCGCCGGGAACGCGTGATTCGCAATGGCCGCGCGCATGCGCTCGGCGAGTTGCAAGGCATCGGCAATGTCGAAGCCCGGCAAGACGACCGTGAACTCTTCGCCGCCTACGCGTCCGATGACGCCCGTTTCGCCGAGAATGCGCCGCAGGCAGTTCACGATGCCCGAGATCACGCTGTCGCCGGCCGGGTGCCCGAAGTCGTCGTTGACCTTCTTGAAGTCGTCGATGTCGAGCAGGATCATCACCGCCCGATTCGCGCGAAGCGCCTTTACCGTGCGTTCGATCACGGCGCTGCGATTGAGCACGCCGGTCAGCGCGTCGTGCGTCGCACGATATTGCAGCTGTTGCGTGAGCGCCTGCATTTCGCGCTCGGCGCGATCGCTGCGCCCGATCAGACGGCGGGTTTCGCGCATCAGGCGCTCGTAATGCTGGATCAGCTCGAAGAGCGCCTCGCGATGGCTGTGCGCGTGCGACTCCGGAGCTTCGGCAATCGCCCGGGCCCGCTCCAGCGCCTCGCTTTCGCAGCGGAACAGGTCGAGGTAGTGATCCTTCAATGTGTCCCGCAAAGCAGTCGTTTCCACGCGCGTCGTCCTTTCTTCAGGTTGCAACCGGGCAATCGTTGAACCTGATTGCCGTGAAGTCGGATTGCAGTTCCTCGCCGAATTCGAGGATCGTTTCGTCTTCTTCGTCGCGATACCAGTTCACCTGCACCTCGTTGCCCGCTGCCGCGGCGCGGTCCAGGGCGTCGAACACGCTGAAGAGCATTTTCGTGCTCGAACTGTTGAAATAGGTGAGCGTGACCTCGACCGTGATCGCGGCATTTTCGCAATCCTTGAGCCAGAGATTGAGCCGCTCGATGACCGGCGCATAGAACGCGGCGGCATTCTCCGGATACGACTCGCCTCGCAGTGACAGCACGTTTTCGTCGAAGCGGAGGTCGATTTCCGGCGACGTTGCCGTGGCGGCGATAAAAAGGTTTTCCATTTTGTACGCGTGCCCTGGTCAGATGATGGTCTTGAGGCAAAACAGTGTGATGCCCGTATCGTCTTCGCGTGGATGAAATGCGAATTCGAGCGGCGCACTGGCGTCGCGCGCCATCGTCAGAAAACCCAGTCCCGCTCCTTTGCTGTCTGCAGGCGTGTCGGCGCGCAGCGACATCTTGTAGGCCTGCTTGACTTCTTCGATCGACATGTTGCGCAGCGGCTCAAGCTTCTCGCGCAAGTCGTTCACGCCAGCCGTGGCGATGGGATTCACGCATACCATGAGGTGGCGCTCGCCTTCGGCGGAAATGCACATCGCGCCTTCGCGTATGGCGCCGCCCTGGCCTTCATCTTCTGAGAGCGCGTCGCACGAGTAGTGCACGATATTCTGCGAAAGCTCGATGAACGAAGAGAAGATCTTTCTGCGCGTAGACATGCTCAGTCCCGCCACTTCCAGTTGCAGCTTCACGACCTCACTCATCGCCGCGACGATGCTGTGCGAGAAATAACCTTTGTGATAGAAGAGCAAATTGCGCTTCTGTGCGATTTCGAAGAAGCAGCAGTTTTGATCCAGAATTCCAGACATATTGGTGAACTACCTCAAACTCGTGCGAAGAAAAGCGTGACATCGTCACGGCGCGCCTGTGAGCCTTGCCATTCGGAGAAGGTTTCGAGCAGGCGCGCGCAGATGAAAGAAGAAGCGTTCCCGCGCTCGGCGAGAATCCGCTCGAGCGTCCGGCGTTTGCCGAAGGCGATCTTGCGAGGACCGCCGATCTGATCGGTCAGGCCGTCGGTGGAAATGAACAGCAGGCTGCCGTGCGGTACGGCGACGGCGTGCTGGGTCCACGTGTAATCGGCGAGGCTGTCGACATAGCCCACGCCCATGCGGTCGCCGGCAATGCTTTCGAACTGTTGCGCGTCCGCACGCAAGACATGCAGCGCGACCCGCGCACCGGCAAAGTGCAGCACCTGGCTCGCGGCGTCGAACCAGAAGAACGCCGCGTCCAGACCGTCGTTGGACTGCGGGGTGTCGCCGGTGCCGTTGATTTGCCCGAGCAGTCCCTTCACATTGCGATTGACGGCTGCGAGCAGCGCGCAAGGGTTGCGCGGGCCGATCTGTTCGAGCGCCTGCGAGAGCGACGCCGAGGCGAGCAAGGTCATGAACGCGCCGGGCACGCCGTGCCCTGTGCAATCGGCCACCGCGCCGAACCAGCCATCGGCGAATGCCGCGAAATGGTAGAAGTCGCCGCCCACCACGTCGCGCGGTTCCCAGACGAGCGCGGCATCGGGCAGCATGGTCGCGAGCGTTTCGCGCGACGCGCGCAGCATGGCTTGCTGGATCACGCTCGCATACTCGATGCTCTGCATGATCTGGCGATTCTTTTCCGCCTGCATTTCCGCCACGATGGAAAGCAGGCGCAAGCCGTTGCCCACGCCAGCGAAGCGGCCTTCGCGCGTCACGATGAACCCGTCGACGAGCGCCTTTTCGCCGACTTCAACGGTTTTGAACGTGAGCGCCTCGATGCTCATGGCCGCATCGACGATCAACGGCTCCTTGTCCATGAACGCGATGCAGCTCTTCTTGTCGTATAGCTCGCGATGAAACGGCTTGCTCATTTGCGACAGGAAGATATCGCGGTTGATGAGGCCAATGGGGCGATCGTTTTCGATCACCGCGAGACTGGCCATGTCGCGCCTCGAATAGAAGATCTCCATGACGAGCGCGTTCGAATCCGAAGCGTCGATGGCCGGCACTTCCAGAGCCAGTTCTCCGGCGCTGCGCGGGCCTGCGGGAAAACCCGGACGACGAAACTGCGCGAGCGCGGGGTGCATGACTATCCATTCCGATGAATATGGAGATTCAGCACGCTAATGGCTATTTATGTCATTTTCGTTACATGGTCGCGGGTAAGCGCTCAAGTTTGCTTGTTTAATACACCACAATGATCGACGAACGTCACGCTAACGTTTGCGCGTTTTTTTCGCTTCCCTTGCGCAGGGTTTCGGTGCATCACACTTCGATATAGATCCGTCCACCTTCGACCCTGGCGGGATACGTTGCGAGCTTCTCACGCACTGGCGCACAAAGCGGCTTGCCGTCACGTATGTCGAAGCGGCCATTGTGCTTCGGACATTCGATCACATGGCCCATGACGAGTCCGTCGCTCAGGTGCACATGTTCGTGCGTGCAAAGCCCGTCGCTCGCGTAGACCTTGTCTTCCACGCGGTAGATCGCAAAGGTGCGTCCACCGTGGTCGAAGCGCATGACGTCTTCGTCTTCGATATCGTCGAGTGCGGCTGCGTCGATCCATTGGGCCATGGTGTGTCTCCAGACTGGTATTGAAGGTTGTGTGCGCGACGGGTCACGCTTCGGCGCGGCCGGGAACCGGACGCGCCACGTGATACGAGGGATCGCGTGTTTGCCGCACGAGCGCGGGAATGATTTCCGCATAGGCGGCAAGGCTGCTGCGATAGGGCGGCGGCATATCCATTTTCACGACTTCGTGCAGGCGCGGCAGCGCGTGAAAAGGAATCGTCGGAAACATGTGATGCTCGACGTGATAATTCATGTTCCAGTAGAGAAAACGGAACACGGGATTCATCATCACCGTGCGGCAATTGCGCCGGTGGTCGAGTACATTCTCGGGCATGCCCGCGTGCTGCGTGAGGCCGAAGTAGAGATAAAGCCACGCGCCGTAGAGGCTCGGCAGGCCGATATAGAGCAGCGGCAGGATGGTGCGAAAGCCGATGCACGCGCCAATCACGATTGCGTACGCGAGCAGGCTCAGGCGCGCTTCGCGAATGGCCCTGGGCCATTCGGAAGCGGGCACGAAGCTTTGTTCTTCCGCGCCCAGCCGCCCGCATGCCGCGCAAATCATGCGCGGCACCTCGCGAGACGCGTGCTTGAGCGCGAAGATGTTGAGGGCGAGCGAGAGCCAGTCGGTGGGCCGCGGCGCGGCGATCTCGGGATCGCGGCCCACGACCAGCGTGTCGGTGTGATGGCGCGCGTGGCTCCAGCGCCAGATCGTCGCGCAGCGCAACACCTGGAACGACGCGATCTGGTAGAGCACGTCGTTCATCCAGCGCGTCTTGAATGCCGTGCCGTGACCCGCCTCATGCCAGCGCGAATCGGCAGGGCTGCAATAGAGTGTGCCGTAGAGCAGGTACGCAGGCACCGCCCACCCCGAATGCGCGTGCCAGAGGAACCCGGCGAGCGCACCGCTCGCGACGATGGCTGCATACCAGATTGCGGTGTCGCGTATGGCGCGCGCGTCGCTGCGTTGCATCAACTGCTTCAGAACGGGGCGCGGCACGGCGCAACGATACCAGGGTGCGTTGACGAGGCCCGCTGCGCGCGCGCGTTCGCCTGCACCGCCGATGAGCCGGTAGTCCGCATGATGCGGCGCGTAAGCGCGAGTCTCCTGGTCGGCCACGAGTGTCTCCTTGACGTGTCGGCAGCGCGCGGCGTGCGATGCGCCGCGCGTATCAACACAAAAATAGGTGACGCGAGGCCGGGGCTCAACCGGAAGTTTGACGAAATTTCGTCAGCGAGCGTCCTGCGTGGTCAGGCTGCTACGCGCTCGCTGCGCGCTTGCGCGGCGCGGGTCGTATCCGCGCCGTCGGCGACGATCACCGGCACGCGCCGCGCGAGTGCGCACATCAGCTCGTAGCCGATGGTGCCCGACGCTTCGGCCACTTCGTCCACGCGCACCTGGTCGCCCCACAATTCGACCCCCGAACCGATGCCTGCCTGCGGGCACGGCGTGAGATCGACCGTCAGCATGTCCATCGAGACGCGGCCAACCACACGCGTGCGCACGCCATCCACGGCAATCGGCGTGCCGGTGGGCGCGTGGCGCGGATAGCCGTCCGCGTAGCCGCACGCCACCACGCCGATGCGCATGGGCCGCTCGACCTCGAAGGTGCGGCCATAGCCGATGGTTTCCTGCGGTGCGAGCGTCTGCACGCCGATGATGCGGCTCGTGAGCGTCATGGCAGAGCGCAGGCCGAAGCCTTCCACGTGCCGCGCCACGCCCGTGGGCGACGCGCCATAGAGGATCGTGCCGGGGCGCACCCAGTCGCGATGCGCACGCGGATGCCAGAGCACGCCCGCCGAGTTCGATACCGATTGCTCGCCGGGAATGTCCTGCACCGCCGCATCGAAGGTATCGAGCTGCCAGTCGACCTGGCCGTCGTCGGCGTTCGCGAAGTGCGTCATGAGTCCGATTGCGCCGATCGCCGGAATGCCGCGTGCGCGCTCCCACGCGGCGCGATACGCATGGGGACGGAAACCCAGGCGGTTCATGCCCGAGTTCATCTTCAGCTGGATATCGATGGGCTGCTGTGGCTTCGCAGCCGCGAGCAGATCGAGTTGCTCGTGGCAGTGCACGGCCACGGTGAGCCGGTGCGCCACGACCAGTTCGACGTCGGCGGGTTCGAACACGCCTTCGAGCAGCAGCAGCGGTTTGGCCCAGCCCAGTTCACGCACGCGCACGGCTTCATCGAGGTCGAGCAGGGCGATGCCGTCGGCGCCCGCGAGCGCGGGGTAGATGCGCTCGATGCCGTGACCGTACGCGTTGGCCTTGATCACGGCGAAGGCGCGCGAGCCGGCGGCGATCTGCTTCGCCAGCTGCAGGTTGTGACGGACGGCGTCGGGTCGAATGCGGGCGACGATGGGGCGCGGCATAGGCGTTCCTGTGGGTTGGATGGCGGAAATCTAGTGATTTATGCAATCGTATTGATTTTCGTCCAGTTATTTTTAATGTATTTATGAATGAATTTGGTCGAAACGACTGTCGCCAGCCCCGTGAGGCAACGGATCAGTCCGCCATCAGAGGAGCCGGGCGCCGCGGTGTCGATTCCCGCCCGAGGTGACCGAAAGCACGAGAGGCGTGACGAGCTGTAGCTTCTTGAGCGCCGCGCGCATGGCGATGACGCCGCCCATCGACTGGGCGATCAGCGCTGTCGGCTGCCATGCTCGATCGGCCGATGCTCACGTGCATGTCTCCAGTGTGCCTGCAGGCAATGACGGGTTCATTGTGCCTCGCCCGTCGGCTGCTGCTCACGGGCGCGCGATTCGAGCAGCTGGATCAACAGGCGCGCGGGGTCGCTCAGCGAGCCCGGGGCGCGATGCACAAGGCCGACGTCGCGGTGGAACGTGTGCTGCCCGAGATCGATTGCGCGCACTTTGGCGGGCCAGCGCCGCCACGCCGACGTTTGCGGCACCAGCGCGACGCCCACGCCGTTCGCAACGAGCCCGACGATAGCCTCCAGTTCGTCGAGTTCGCTCAGGTCTTGTACGGTGTAGTGCATGCGGCGCAGGAAGCGGTCTACCTGGCGGCCGCCGAACGATGCCCGATCGTAGCGGATGAAGGGTTGCGTCGCCAGCAGTTCGGCCCAGTCGTGGCCTTTCACATGGCGCGGCACGATGAGCCGGAACGGCTCGCGCGCGAGCGTGGTCCAGCGCAGATCGCTTTGCAGTGCGAAGGGTGGACGGATGATGGCCGCCATGTCGATTTCGCCCGCATCCACGAGATTGTGAAGGTCCATCGAAACGCCGGGGATCACACGCGTGCGGCAGCCGGCACAACGGCGGTGGAATTCGGCGAGCGCCTCGGGCACCAGCGCGCGCTGCACGGACGCGATCGCGCCGAGCGTGACGCGCCCGGTCGCCGCGGGGCCGGCCGCGTTCGAACTCAGGTTTTCATAGAGCCGGATGACTTCCTGTGCTTGCGCGAGGATCTGCTGGCCCATCGCGTTCAGGCGCGCGGCGCGCCCCTCGCGGTCGAACAGCGTGAAGCCCAGCTCCGCTTCGAGGCGCTGCATTTGCGCGCTGACAGCGGCCTGGGTCAGGCCGATCTTCTGTCCCGCCGCGGCGAACGTGCCTTCTCTCGCCACGGCAACGAGGGTTCTGAGCTCACGTATCATTCATCAGGAATATTTGTGTATCGGAAAATTATATATTGATTTTATTTTTGCTTCGGTCTCTCTACCATGGCGGGATCGCTTTCGAAGACAGTGGAGACACGCATGTCGCTTTCCCCCTTTCACCTCGCCATTCCCGTTTATGACCTCGCAGCCGCGCGCGACTTCTACGGCCGCGTCTTCGGCCTGGCGGAAGGGCGTTCCAGCGCACAGTGGGTCGACTTCGACTTCTTCGGTCATCAGCTCGTGATTCACGAGCACCCGAAAACGGCTTCGCAGGACCACGCGCACACCAACCCCGTGGACGGCCACGACGTGCCGGTGCCGCATTTCGGCGTCGTGCTGAGCTGGGGCGATTGGGAGACGCTGGCCGAGCGCCTCAAGACCTTCGGCGTGAAGTTCGTGATCGAACCGTACGTGCGCTTCAAGGGGCAGGTGGGCGAGCAAGCCACGATGTTCTTCCTCGATCCGTGCGGCAATGCGCTCGAATTCAAGGCGTTCAAGGACATCGGCCAGCTGTTCGCCAAATAAGTGCGATTGGCCGCGAGGCGGTCAATGCGCCGGCTCAGGCATGGACCCGACGGCGGCGTCGCCACGAAATTGCCGGACAGCGCAGGCGTGCCCTCGCGCGCGCTATGCGGCGCGGATATTCAGCTGCGGTTGCCGCCGGCGGGCGGGTATCGGCGCCTCAGTGGTGCAGATAAAGCACGGCGCGCGAATGCGAGTGCGCGCTCATGCCCGATTGCGACATGCCGCCCGGTACGCCGCCCACGCCCCACAGCGTGGCATCGTCGGCGCCACTGCGCGTCGCGACGCGTGCTTCGGCGGCGTGCACGTCGGCGGGAAGCTGCGCGTGTGCCGCAGGGCCGCTGATCAAATCGAGCCGGGCGTAGGCGTTGCCGGTTTGTGCGAACGCAGCGGCTGGCAAGACTAGCGCCGCAATGAGCGCGGTTGAATAGAATCCGGTTTTCATGATCCGAACCTCCATCGTGTTCGCCGCGATGCCGCCTGCGAGAGGCCCGGCGGCTCGCAAGACGAGCATAGGAGCAGATTCTTAACTGTGGATTAACGCAAATGCACAGGCGCGTTTTAAGCGATTTTTAAGTCTCGCTCGACATAGTAGAAAACGCCTCCGGGCGCAAACCGCGCGTGGAGACTCGAATAATGGAGGATGAGATGCGTTTTCGCACTGCTATGGCGGCGGCCGCACTGGTGTGCGCACCGGCCCTCGCACTGGCCGCCCAGCCGCTTTTCGTCAACGTCGACGGCCACCTCGTTCCGGCTCAGGGCGAGACCCATGTGGTCCAGACCTCGGCTGGCCCCGTCAAGATCAGCACGTGGAGCTGGCACAGCCCGAACGGCGCCAGCAGCATTCAGGTTCAGAGCAGCAGCGGCGGACCGCCGCCCGCGTGGGCACTGCAGCAGATGCGTGCAATGACCACGCAGATGTGGGTCATGCAGGCCCAGATGCAGCAGCTCCAGCAGGCGGCATTCAACGGTGCGTTCGCGATGCCAGCGCCGATGCCTGTACTGTTCGCGGTGCCCGCGTGGGCAATGCCAGAGCCTGTGATCGTGGTCTATCCGGGGCATGCGCCCGCGCCTGCATCGGGACAACCGCCAGCGGTCGTGCGGCCGCACACGCCAGCAGTGAAAGCGTAAGCGCGCAACCCTGCAAGGGCACGGCCGCCAGTTGACTCTGGCGGCCGGCACAAATGATCAGGAAAGCTGACTGCTGTAAGCGTCAGGTCGCGTAGCGTGTAAATACTAGGGCTGCTGCCAGTGGAAGCGATCTCCGCGCAGGGGCGCGCCGTTATCGTCAAGTCTCTGGTCGCCGCTTGGGAGCATATCGAAATACGACTTGTCGTCTTTCCGAGTCCCCGTATGCAACGCGGCGCGCGAAATGCCCGGCGGGATGGACGAGGGCGAGGCGGGAGGCCAATGCAGCGTGGCAGGCGCCGCGCTCTGGGGAGAGGGCAGATCCGTGTTTTCGTTCGCGGCGGCGAGGCCCACGGCCCATGCGGCCGGGACCGTAGCCAGAACGATCAGCACGGGGAACGTAGCGTGTCTCATACGCGGCCACCACGTGAATGCACTGACTGGGCCTGTATTTTATGTCACGACTTAGCGTATTTCCAGGCGCCGGCATTACGCCAGGCACAAGCCGGGCCCGCCGCCCGCGCCACGCTGTGCAGTTGTCCAATCCAGCCGATTTCCGCTGTTTCTTGTGCCGAATAGACGTTATCCGCCCGCCTGGGGGCCGTTTTGAGCAGTATTTCCAGGGAGTTCGACCCTTTCAATCCGTTTGAAAGGGCGCGCGGCGCGTATACCGGGTGGCCGGGATGTGCCCGTTTGCCTTTGAGCTTACGAAATCGGCTGGGAATCCGGCGTGGGGTTGCCGAGGTCGTCGGTGGGCACGTATTGCTGATCGAACGCCGCCACATACAAGGCCCATTCGGGGTCGCCCAGATCCACGAGCAGCGCGCCGTCCTGCCAGATGTCGTTGTGGTCGTTCGCGTCGTTGTCCGCCTTGTGGATGAACTCGCCCTTCGAGCCCTGGTTCATGTGGACGTCGTGTATGCCGTCGCCTTCGCTGTAGAAGCGGCCAAATACGTAGACGTCGAGCGACGATTGTTGCGCGCGCAACAGCAGTCGCTGCAGCGAGGCGACGGGCTCCACCTGGTCGGAGCCGTCCATCACGTCGCTGTTGCGCCACACGCCCGTATTGGCGAGGAAGTCGCTGCGCTGGAAGTCGATGGCCGGCAGCGCTTCGGTTCCCGTGAGATTGGTCGAGCCTTCGGCCGCGCCCTCGATCGTAGCGAGGACGTTGTGGTTGAAATCGAACACGAGCTTGTATTTGAGCAGGTCGTCCGCGTCCGTGGTGCCGACGTTCACGGCGATGTCCCAGCGCGCGCCGTTGACCGTTACACCGAAGTGCAGGTGGTACTGGACTTCGTGTGGCCGCCGCGTGGCTTTCAACTGCGGCGCGGAAACGATCTTCGCCTTGACGTAGCCGTAAGGAAGGGCCATCGCGCGCTCCTCCAGGTTCGGGTGGATTCGCCATTGTGCCGCGCGAACGTGAACTTGCGCTTACAGCGTGCGCGCGGCGCCGCGTCATCGCTTTACGGTTGCTCGACTGCGGCTGTCGGCGCGCTTTCACGGCGGCGCCGGCAACCTCATGCCACGCTTAGCCCAGCGCCACGACCGCGATTTCCACGAGCAGTTGCGGCGACGCCAGCTGCGCCTGCACCGTCGCACGCGTGGGTGCGCAGCCTTCGGGCACCCACGCGTCCCACACCTCGTTCATACCCGCGAAATCGCGCGCGATATTCGCGAGCCACACTTGCGCGGAAACGAGCCGCGTCTTGTCGATGCCGGCCTTGGCGAGAAAGCCGTCGATCTTCGCGAGCACGGCGGCGGTCTGGATCTTCACGTCGGGCGACGGATCGGCTGACGTTTGGCCGCCCACGAACACGAGTCCCGCGGCTTTCACGACGCGGCTCATGCGCTGATTGATTTCGATGCGAACGATATCGTTCATGTGTCTGCAAGCTCCTTCGCCGCAACGGCGATCTGAGGTGAGGAAATCGATGGCGTCAATGCGCGGTCACGCCGGCCAGCGGCGCCGGCACTGCGGCGCGCTCGAAGCGGTCGATCGCGAACGCATCGAGCGAAAGCGAAGGTGCGCCGTCGAGCACGAGTTCGGAAACGAGTTGCCCGCACGCAGGCCCGAGCTGAAAGCCGCTGCCGCAATAACCGAACGAGTAGTAGAGATTCGCGGCGCGCCGGCTTGCCGAGAGGATGGGCAGCGAGTCGGCCGTGAACGCTTCCACGCCGGCCCATGCGCGGTTCACGCCCAGATGGCGCAGATGCGGAAAGAGATCGACGACGGTCTGCGCACTTTTCACGAGCCGCATGAAATCGACTTCGCCGTGCCTCCCCGGCAGATCCGCGATGCCGATCAGCTTGCCGCCGATCACCACTGTGCCGTTGTCGAACTGCTTGAACGAAAGCGGTCGACCCGTAGCGCCGAGCGTCGCGCGGCAGAAGGGCGCCACGCGATGGGTGACCATCAGCATGAGGCCTTCGGGGTGCACGGGCACGGGCTCGCCGGCCTGGCGCGCCAGTTCGCCCGACCACGCGCCCGCCGCGACGAGCAGCTTGCACGCGGCAAAGGTGCCGCGCGGCGTTCGCGCGAGCCAGCGCTCGCCGCGCGGCTCAATGTGCGTGACCGCCGTGCCTTCGTAAAAGCGCGCGCCGTGCTTTTGCGCGGCGAGGCGAAACGCCGTGGTGGTGCGAAAGGGCAACGCATAGCCGTCGCGCTCGACCCAGATGCCGCCCGTCACGTGTTTCGCCAATGCCGGTTCGAGTTCGAGCACTGTCTCGCGGTCGATCAGCTTCTCGTGCGTGAAGCCGTGCGATTTGAGCAGCGCGACGCGCTCGCGGCATTCCGCCAGTTCGGCCTCGGTTTCGGCAATCTTCAGTTGTCCGGAGGGAACGAAGCCGCCGTCGTCGCCGATGGTGTCGGGCAGCGCGTGCCAGATTTCGCGCGACATGAGCGCAAGCGGAATCTCGGGGAGCGGTCGGCCGAGCGTGCGCACGCCGCCGGCGTTCACGCCCGACGAATGGCGGCCCACGTAGTCGGCTTCGAGCACGATCACGCTCGCGCCGCGCCGCGCCATGTGAAAGGCGCTGCTCGAACCGTGCAGGCCGCCGCCGATCACGAGGACATCCGCTTCCTGCACGACGCTCGCGGGGGAAGTTCGGGCGTCATTCACCGGCGAGTTCTCCGAGCGTGAGTGGCTTGATGGGCGGGCGGATACGGTAGTAGCCCACCTCGGCTGGCGGCACCTTGCGTGCCTCGGCGATCACTTCGGTCACGGTGAGGCCGCACAGGCGGCCCTGGCACGGCCCCATGCCGCAGCGGCCGAACGACTTCGCCTGGTTCGGGCCGAGGCAGCCGAGGCCCACGAAGCCGCGCAGCTCGCCCGCCGTCACTTCCTCGCAGCGGCAGACGATAGTGCTGTCGGCGGGGATGCGGTTCGCGTCGCGTGGGCGATAGAGGCTGTCGAGGAACGGGCGGATGCGCATCACACGTTCGAGTTCCGCGCGGTGGGGAGCGGCCTCGCGATCGCGCGTGGCTGCATCGATCGAGCCTAGCTGTGCGGCAGCCGCGAGCGCCGCGAGCACGCCCTGTTGCGCCGCGGCCTGGGCCCCGCCTATGCCTGCGCCGTCGCCGGCCACGAAAATGCCGGGCACGTCGAGCTCGCCCCACGCGTCCGTTTGCGGGGTGAAGCAAAGCTGCCCGTTGTCCCAGCGATGCGCGGCGCGCAGCGCCTGCGTGAACTGCGTGTTGGGCACCACGCCCTGGTGCAGCAGGATCACATCGGCCTCGATACGGTGCGCGCGCCCTTGCGACGTGAAGGTGAGCGCGGCTGCGCGCTGCACGCCGTCGCTGCCCTGGCGGCCTTCCACGGCGAGCTCGTCGGCGGCTTCGAAAATGGGTACCCCGGCCTCGCGCAGCGTGCGGATCAGATGCAGGCCTTTGCTCAGGAACGGCCACGAGCGCAGCGCGGCCAGCAGGTGGCGTTTCGCGCGCCAGCGGTCTTCGTGGCGCGTGGTGTCGACGAGCGCGCGAATCGGCACGCCTGCCCGTACGTATTGCCAGCCGAGCAGGTAAAGCAGCGGCCCGCAGCCCGCGAGCACGGGCGGCGAGGCGGGCACTTCGCCCGCGCTCTTGAGCAGAATCTGTGCGGCGCCCGCCGTGAGCACGCCGGGCAGGGTCCAGCCCGGAATGGGAAACGGCCGCTCCAGCGCGCCGCTCGCGAGTATCACGCGCTTCGCCTGGAAACTGCCTACCTTGCCGTCCTTGAGATAATGAACGGCATGTTCGCGCGTGACCTGCCAAACGCTGGCATGGGCGACATGGCGTGCGCCGGAACGCGCAAACGCCTGGGCGATGGCGTCGCCCGCCGTGTAGTCGGGGCCGAGTATTTCCTTGCGGCGCGCGTCGGCGCGGCCTATCGCGCGATAGATCTGGCCGCCCACGGCGTCCTGCTCATCGATCAGGATGACTGAGAGTCCGGCGCACGCCGAACGGGTGGCCGCGCTCATTCCGGCGGGACCCGCGCCGACCACGACGACATCGACGGTTTCTGCATGAAAATCGGCTTTGGTGTCGCCTTGGTAATCACCGGGCATGGGCGTTCTCCTCGAGCGTGTCGGCGTTCGTGCCGGGTTCGGGCGGCAGGTCGCGCGCACCCTCCTGGGAGCGGATGTGCATGCCCGCGCGCACGGGCACCATGCAGCTCTGGCGGCTCGGCACGCCGTCGATCTCAACAAGGCATTCGAAACACGCGCCCATCATGCAGAACGGCGCGCGCGGCGCGCCCGAAACGGGCGTCGCGCGAAAGCGCGATACACCCGCGGCGAGCAGCGCAGCGGCAACGGAGCGGTCGGCGGGCACGGACAACGAATGGCCGTTGAACCAGATATCGATGCGTGTTTCGCCGTCGGAGAGCGTCTTGAACAGCGGCGCGGGCGCCTGGGTAGATTGGGCTGTCATGGCGGGATTAGTGAGCGAGGATAGGTTCGGCGGCCGCGTCGGTCGCGAAGCGGCGCGCGGAGAACGTAGGCAGTTCGGCGGGCATCGGGCCGCCCGTGATCCACGGCGCGATACGCAGCGCGTGCGCCGCGGCGAGCGTCACGCCGCTATGGCAGGTGACGACGAAGGCACCCGGATGCGTTTCGGACTGGTCGTAGATCGGAAAGCCATCGGGGCTATACACACGCAGCGCGGCCCACATGCGCACGAGCCGCACGTGGGCGAGCATCGGAAACGCGCGCACGCCGCGCGCTGCGATCTGGCGCAGGATCGGCGTGGTGGTGAAGTCGTTGAAGCCGGCTTCCTCCATCGAATCGCCGAATTGCACCGTGCCTTCGTCGGTCTGCCGCACGTTGATGGTCGGATAGCGCAGAAACGGCTCGACGCGCTCGCTCACGAGCACCTGGCCGCGATTGGGCGCAACGGGGGCGTTCAGGCCCACGTGCGGCGCGAGCGCGCGATTTCCGAGGCCGGCCGCGAGCACGACGCGCGCACCGCGATACACGCCGCGCCGGCCTTGCACGCTGAACCCGCCCGCCCCGGCGTCGATACGCTCGGCGCGCTCGCCCGAGACGAGCCGCACGCCGCGCCGCTGCATCGCGACATGCAGCCCGCGCAGCAGCTTGAGCGGGTTGACGTGGCCATCCATCGGCGTATAGCTCGCGCCGGCCACCGCGGGTCCGATGCCGGGGAGCCGCTCGCGCAGCTCCGAATGATTTAGCAGTTCGAACGGATAATCGCCGATCTCGGCCTGCAAGGTGGAGAGCCGTTTATGGCGCTCGGCGAGTTCTTCGTCCGAGAAGCAGATATGAAAGCCGCCAGGCTGACGCAGCGCGACGTCCACGCGCGCATCGTCGGCGAGGCTTTGCGCGAGCAGCGGCCAGCGCTGCGCCGAGCTGCGCGACCAGCGTGCGTATGGCGAAAGGCCGTAGCCCTTGCCCTGAATCCAGACGAGGCCGAAGTTGCCGCGCGAGGCGCGAAAGCCGCCGTCGCCCTCGTCGAGCACGGTCACGCGCGCGCCTTCGCGGGCGAGCCCGTAGGCCACGGCGGAGCCGACGATACCGCCGCCGATCACGAGCACGTCGGGGCTCGCGGGGGTGTTCTGTGTCATCGGGCTTCTCCGATCAGGATGCGGTCCAGCCCGACCATGCGGTCGAGCAGCAGCATCAGCAGGATCGTGCCGACGATCAGCACCGCCGACACCGAGGTGACGAGCGGGTCGATCGTCTGCGCGATCTGGTTATACATGGCGACGGGCAGCGTGGTGGTGCCGGGGGTCGCGACGAAAATGGTCATGGTGAGCTCGTCGAAGCTCTGGATGAAAGAGAGCACCCAGCCGCCCGCCACGCCCGTGCGGATCATCGGCAGCACCACGCGGCGAAATGCGGTGAATCGGCTCGCACCGCACGAAAGCGCCGCGCGTTCGGCGTCGCGGTCGAGGCCGACCGCCGAAGCCAGCGCGAGACGCAGCGCATACGGCAGCACGATCACCACGTGCGCGGCGACGAGCGCCCAGAACGACCCGTTCAGGTTGAGCAGCGAGAGGAAGCGCAGGAACGCGATGCCGAGCACGACGGCGGGAATCATCATCGGCGAGAGGAAGAAGCTCACCAGCGCGCCGCGGCCAGCAAAGCGGTAGCGCGCGATGGCGAGTGCGGCGGGCACCGCGAGCGCCACGCCAATGGTGGCCGCGGCGAACGCGAGGCGCACGGAGAGCCAGAACGCCGAGACGATGTCGCCGTTCTGCAGGATCGCGCGAAACCAGCGCAGCGAGGCGCCGTCGAACGGCATCGAGATGTAGCCCTTGTCCGTGAAGGCCACGAGCAGCACCACGACGATGGGCGCGAGCATGAAGGCGAGAAAGAGCGCGTTGAACGCTAGCCCGAGGAATCCGTTGCGTTTCATGGCGGGGTCCCTTCAGTCGAAGATGTGCTTGAAACGGCGTTCGGCGAGACGGCTGCAGCCCATCACGATCGCCACATTGGCGATCAGCAGCAGCACGGCAATGCTCGCGCCCAGCGGCCAGTTCAAGGTGCCGAGGAACTCGTCGTAGGCGGCCGTGGCGACGACTTTCAGACGTCGTCCGCCGATCAGCGCGGGCGTGGCGAACGCGGAGGCCGAAAGCGCGAACACGATGATCGAGCCCGAGAGCACGCCCGGCATGATCTGCGGCAGGATCACCCGGCGGAACACGCGCAGCGGCGAGGCGCCGAGCGAGCGCCCCGCCCATTCCACCTGCGGATCGAGCTTTTGCAGCGTCGCCCAGACCGACATCACCATGAATGGCACGAGCACGTGCGTCAGGGCGATGATGGTGCCCGTCATGGTGAACACGAGGCGAATGGGCTCGTCGGTGATATGCAGTGCCTGGAGGGCGTGGTTGAGCACGCCGTTGTTGCCCAGCAGGATTTGCCAGCCGAGCGTGCGCACCACCACCGAGATCAGCAGCGGGCCGAGCACGATCAGCAGGCAAACGGATTGCCAGGGCCTGCGCATGCGGGCGAGCACCAGCGTTTCGGGCACGCCCAGCACGATGGAGAGCAGCGTGACGGCGAACGCGAGTCCCGCCGTGCGAAGGAAGATTTCGCCGTAGTAGGGATCGCTCAGAACTTCCAGGTAATGGGTGAGGGTCCAGCCGCGCTGCACGCCTGCAATGTCGCTGAACACATGAAACGACAGCACGAAGGTGAGAATGAGCGGCACCAGCAGCAGCGCGAGAAAGAGCAGCAGCGCGGGCGCGCAGAGCAGCCATGGCGCGGCGCCCGCGCGCGAGTCGTCAAGCGTTGCCATGGGAGCCCTCCCGCGTCAGCACACGCAGATCGTCGTCGGTCCATGCGAGTCCCACTACGTGGCCTTCCTCGGGCGGTGGCGCGCCGCGGTTGGGCTGCGCGACGTGCAGCTTGCCGAGCGAGGTTTCCACGGCGAGCAGCCATTGATTGCCCACGAACACGCGCGTCGTCACGCGCCCCGTGAGGCGCGCGTCGCCGTTGGCCAGATGCACTTTTTCAGGGCGGATGTACACGTTCACGGCGCCCGCCACCTCGCGTCCTTCATGCGGCACGTGCAGCGTCGTCCCGCCCACCTCGACCTCGGCGCAGCGCGGATTGCGGCGCAGCACTTCGCCCGCGAGCGTATTGGTGCGGCCAAGGAAGGTGGAAGCGAACGGTGTGGCCGGGCGCTCGTAAGCGTCGAACGGCGTGCTCAGCTGCGCGATGGTGCCGCGGTGCATGACGGCGATGCGGTCGCTCATCGTCATCGCTTCCACCTGGTCGTGCGTGACGAGCAGGGTCGTGATGCCGAGGCGCTTCTGGATGGCGCGCAGTTCGATATGCATCTCTTCGCGCAGCTTGGCGTCGAGGTTCGACATCGGCTCGTCGAGCAGCAGGAGTTCCGGCTGCATGGCCAGCGCGCGGGCGATCGCCACACGCTGGCGCTGGCCGCCCGAAAGCTCCTTCGGGTAACGCGCGTCGAGCCCGCGCAGCCGCACGAGTTCCAGCGCCTCGGCAACGCGCTCCGCGCGTTGCGTGCGCTTCATCTTCTGCATCTCCAGACCGAAGCCCACGTTGCCGGCCACGGTCATGTGCGGAAAGAGCGCATAGCTTTGAAACACCACGCCGATGCCGCGTTTCTCCGGCCGCTCGCGAGTGATGTCGCGGCCATCGAGCGTGATGCGGCCCGTGGTCGGCGTGACGAATCCCGCGATCATCTGCAGTGTGGTCGTCTTGCCGCAACCCGAGGGACCGAGCAGTGAAAGAAGTTCGCCGCGCGCAACCGTGAGGTCGAGCTGCTCGATCGCCGTGAAGTCGCCGTAGCGCTTCGAGATGCCTTGCAGGGTGAGGAAGCTCATGAGCGTCGGTCCTCGTTGTGCGTTGGGTGCGGGGCAGGGCGCGACACCATCAGCGTTCGACCGACCGGTTCCAGCGCTCGGTCCACTCGGTGCGATGCTCGTTGATGGTGCTCCAGTCCATCGCCGTGAGCTTCGCGATCTGGTCGGGACCGTAAGGCACGCGCGCGGCCACTTCCGGCGTGAGCTTGACGGTTTTGTTGACGGGGCCGAGGCCGATGTCCGCCGCCTGCTGCGCCTGCACTTCGGGGCTCAACAGGTACTGGATGAACTGCTGCGAAAGCTGCGGCTGCGCGTTCTGCGCAACGGAGCACGCCGCCACTTGCAGTGCCACACCGCCTTCCTTCGGGTAGATGAACTTGAGCGGGAAGCCGGTGTTTTGCAGCGCCACCGCGCGGCCGCTGCCGTAAGGCGCGATGATCACGTCGCCCGACTGCATGAGGCCGTCCATTTCGCCGGGCGTGGGCGCCCACGAAAGCACGTTGGGCGCGACCTGCTTCGTCATGGCCTCGAAGCCGGGGTCGATGTCCTTCTCGCCGCCGCCGTTCAGGCGCGCGAGCATCACGAGCGTATGCAGGCCGTAGGTGTTGGTGATGGGCGGCACGCCGAGCTTGCCCTTCACGCGCGCGTCTTCGAGCGACTTCCACGAATCGGGCGCGGGCAGGCCGAGCTTTTTGAACGCCTGTTCGTTATAGCCGATGCCGGTCGCGACCATGCCCACGCCCACGGCGGTCGGGCCGATGTGCGCGAGCGGATAGAGGTCCTTCATGACCGGGGCGTCGTCGAGCTTGCCGCACAGGCCGAGCTGCATCGCCTGATACATCGGGCCGTCGTCCATCACGGCGACGTTGATCTGCTCGTGGCCTTTTTGCGCCTGGAGCTTGGCGAGCGTGTCGCTCGAATTGCCCGCCACGTAGACGATCTTGACGTCATGCGCCTTTTCGAACGCCGGGATGATTTTCTGACGATAGAGCTGCTCGTTGGAGCCGCCGACATTGGCGACATACAGCGTGGTTTCGGCCTGGGCGAGCGAGGCTGCGGCGAGCGTGCCGGCGACGGCGAGTGCGACGAATGCGGCTTTGGGGGAGAAGGTTGAACGACGGCGCATCGCGGCTTTCATGACGACGATCTCCATTCGAATGTGGGGAGCGGCGAACCGGACAGTGCGCCGATGCATCGCAGTCTGTGCCGGGCTGGTCATATCGTCCAATACGAATAAAATGCCAACCTATACGGGGATGATATGGACCAGGGTTAGGCCCTGGCGCATGCATCAGGGTTAAGCCCAGGAGAGATCACCTTGAATCTGAAGCACGTCGAGGCGTTTCGCGCGGTGATGGTGTCGGGCTCGATGACAGCCGCGGCGAAGGCGCTCTACACCTCCCAGCCCAACGTGAGCCGCCTGATCGGACAACTGGAGCGCGAGACGGGGCTCACGCTGTTTCAGCGCGTGGGCATCCGCCTCATTCCCACGAGCGAGGGCAATGCGTTTTTTCGCGAGGTCGAGCGCGCGTACGTGGGTTTGCAAGGACTCAGCAACGCCGCCGCGCAAATCCGCAATCTCGGCAGCGGGCGTCTGCGCATTGCCGCCATGCCTTCCGCTGGGCTCACGCTCGTGCCGCACGCCATCGACAAGTTCCGCCGCCTCTTTCCGGGCGTGACGGTCTCGCTGCACGTGAATACGTCGGGCACGGTGAACCACTGGACCGGTTCGCAGTTCTGCGACCTGGGCGTGGCGGTGTACATCAGCGAAGCGTCGAGCTGTGAGGTCGAACTGCTCTCGAAGGTTGCGGCCGTCTGCGTGATGCCGGCCTCGCACCCGCTCGCGAAAAAGACCATGATCCGGCCTGCCGATCTGGAGGGGGAGTCGTTCATCTCGCTGTGCCACGGCGACGGCACGCGCACGCAAATGGACGAAGTGTTCCAGCGCGCGGGCGTGGAGCGCGTGCTCGCCATCGAGGCGCAGTACACGGCGATCTGCTGCGAGATGGTCCGCTGCGGCATGGGCGTGACGCTCGCGCATCCCATCGTTGCGCGTGATTTCGCGGGGCCGGACATTGCGATCCGGCCGTTCTCGCCGGCGGTAATGTTCCCCACGTACTTGCTGTTTCCGCCGAACCGGCCGCGCGAGCGTCTCGTGGCCGAATTCGTCGAGGTGCTGCGCGAGCATCACGACGGCTTGATTGCGCAGATGAAAGCGGCCGATCGCGAGCCCGCGCGCAAACGTGGGAAAAAAGCGGTGACTTGAGGCGCGCGCTCAAGTGCGGCTTGTCACACCGCGCTTCTTCTGCGCCGCGCGCTCCACGAGATGTTCGACCATGCGCCGCGCCGCGGGCTGCAGCGTGATCTTCACGCTGCGTACATGCTCGATCAGCGCCAGTCCCGCCGCAGTAGGCTGCACGCCGCGGCGCGAGCGCGTGAGCAGCGGCACGCCGAATTCGCTTTCGAGCTGGGCAATGCGCTTGCTGATGGCCGAAGGCTCGATGTGCTCCTCGCGCGCCGCGCGCCCCATGTTGCCGTGCTCGCACACGCTCACGAGCAGGCGCAGGGTCTTGAGGTCGAAGTCGTGCACGGTGTCTCCTTGCCGCGTTTTCTGGGTTTCCAGTCCGGAATCATGAGGCTTCCAAAATACCGCTTTATGTATTTTGTGGAATGCCTAAAGTTAGCACATCGCTGGAGACAAAAAATGGAGACACCTTCATGCCCCCACTACCGCAGCGCTGCGTCATACGCGAGGTTGGCTTGCGCGACGGCCTGCAGAGCATCCAGACGGTGCTCCCTACCGGGCACAAAATCGAATGGATCCGCGCCGCGCACGAGGCCGGCCAGCGCGAGATCGAGGTGGGCTCGTTCGTGCCCGCCCGCCGCCTGCCGCAACTCGCGGATACGGCGGAACTCGTCGCTTATGCAAAGACGCTGCCGGGTCTCTTCGTCTCGGTGCTCGCGCCGAACCTGAAGGGCGCCGAGCGCGCGCTGGCGGCGCAAGCGGACCCGATGCTCGTGCCCCTTTCCGCCAGTGAAGCGCATAGCCTCGCGAATCTGCGCAAGACGCCCGATGACGTGGTGGCCGAAGTGGCGCGCATACGCGGCCTCGCGCTCGCCAACGTCTATGCGGCGCTGGAGGCGGGTATCACGCGCTTTGACGCCACGCTCGGCGGCTTTGGCGGATGTCCGCACGCGCCGGGCGCGAGCGGCAATGCATCGAGCGAAGACCTCGCGTTCATGCTCGCCAGCATGGGCCTCGACACCGGCATCGACATCGAACGGCTGCTGGCGCTGCGCGCACGCGTGGCCCAGTGGCTGGAGGGCGAAACGCTGCACGGCACGCTCTGGCGCGCCAGTCTGCCGAAGACCTTTGGCGCAATCGCACACCGCGCCTGACTAGTTTGAGATCCTTATGAATACGCAGAACCGTTTGCCGCTAGAAGGCGTGCGCGTCGTCGAGTTCACGCACATGGTCATGGGCCCCACCTGCGGGATGATCCTCGCGGACCTGGGCGCCGAAGTCATCAAGATCGAACCGCCCGGCGGCGACAAGACGCGCAATTTGCCGGGCCTCGGCATCGGCTTTTTCCGCTCGTTCAACCGCAACAAGAAGAGCGTGGTGCTCGACATCAACACCGAGTCGGGCCGTGCGGCAGCCGTCGAGCTGATCGGCGAGTGCGACGTGATGCTGGAAAACTTCCGGCCCGGCCTCATGGAAAAGCTCGGCCTCGATTACGCCACGCTCTCGCAGCGCTACCCGCGCCTCATTTACGTCTCGCACAAGGGATTTTTGCCGGGTCCCTATGAAAAGCGCCTCGCGCTCGACGAAGTCGTGCAGATGATGGGCGGCCTCTCGTACATGACCGGGCCCGCGGGGCGGCCGCTGCGCGCGGGGACGTCGGTGAACGACATCATGGGCGGCATGTTCGGCGCGATCGGCGTGCTGGCCGCGCTGCGCGAGCGCGACGCGACCGGGTGCGGTCAGGAGGTGCAGAGCGCGTTGTTCGAGAACTGCGTGTTCCTCAGCGCGCAGCACATGCAGCAATACGCCATGACGCACGAAGCGCCGCCGCCGATGCCTTCGCGCGTGTCGGCCTGGAGCGTGTACGACGTGTTCACGCTTGCCGAAGGCGAACAGCTTTTCATCGGTGCGGTGAGCGACAAGCAGTTCGTGACGCTGTGCGACGTGATCGGCTACCCGCAGCTCGCCGCCGAGCCGCAGTTTGCGAACAACGCGCTGCGCGTGGCGGCGCGGCCCGAGCTGCTCGAGCGCCTCGGCGCCGCGCTCGCCGCCCAGCAGGCGGCCGAACTCATGCCGCGTCTCGAAGCGGCCGGCATTCCGTACGCGCCGATCGTGCGCCCCGACCAGCTGCTCGACGACCCGCACCTCAAGGCGAGCGGCGGACTCGTGCCGATGCAGACCGACGACGGCGGCATGACCGAAGTCGTGCTGCTGCCGCTCATGATGGGCGGCCGCCGTCCTGGGGTGCGTCAGCCGCTCGCGCGGGTGGGCGAGCATACCGAAGAGGTGCTGGCGGGCCTGAAGTTACACGCAGCACCTTGAGCCGGCGGCAGACGAAGGAAAAGCAGCAGGTTCGCAGTTTCGCGCGGGTCTGCCATATGGTTGCACGTGCAACGCTCAGGCTGCGGCGATCACATCGATGCGCAGCGTCGGGCCGCCTGCCGCGATTTCGAGCAGACGATCGACGTTCGGGTGCGCGCCCGGACGGTTGCGCGCATCGGCGGTGTGCTCGGCGAACACGGCAAGGCCATGCTCGGCCGCGTTGGCGTCGAGCGTGCCGAAGGCTTCGCGCAGATAGTGGTAGACCGCGAGCGAGCCCTGCTTGCCGGGCTTGTTTTCGATGCTCGCGCTCACGCTGCCCTGAGCGTCCACGAGATCGATGCGCTCGATGCAGTCGATGCCCGGCAGCAGTGCGAGATTGTCCTTGAAGACGGCGCCCGGTTGAATTGCCTGAATCACTGAAAACACTCCGTTGGTTCGATAAATGGCTTTTGCGGAGCCGTATCTTAGCCGATCGGGCTTGGGCTGGCGCCAATCGCAATCGAAGAAGCGCATGTCCAGCGAAGTGACGGGACAGGCTCGATGGGGCGATTCGATGTGCAGAACGCGCGCTGCCACGTGCCGAAGAGGAATACGTCGGTGCGTTTCGAGCGGCCACGCCCAACTCAGCAGGATGCCTTTGCCGGGTTGTCTAATCCGTTTCTACCACTGCCCTGAAACTCGAACCTTGTTCTTCATCTCGACGTTTTGTTTTGTCCGCGTGTGACCCACTGTCGAACAGTGGCCTGCTGATCGATGGAAGCCAGGTCAGCATGGCTTCCGGCATCAACCAGGGTTCGCGCTGGGCTTGCCCGGTAAGGAAGACTGGACGACGGCCTGGCCACATCAGTTCAGCATTGCGTTGGCATTCGCGCTCAAGCCGCCGCCTGGAATGTATGCAGTTCAGATACCTTTGGATATAGCTCTTGAGCATCGCGCATGGGTGGCAGGACGTGCCGCCCGTGAGCGGCGGCGTTCCCGCCGCCGCTTGCGCTCAGGGCAAAATGATCTTGCGTGTGAATTCGGCTGTTACGTTGGGATTCGTCGTGGCTATACCGAATACGGGAAATACAGTTGTCGAACCGCTGGCAGCCAGGCCCATGTAATCGCCGAGGAAATGACCGCCCGCAACGGGAGCATTCAGGATGTTGAACGAGGCGTCGGTGAGCTTGCGCTCATTACCCCAATTGGCAGGGTTCGTGCAGGCAGTGGCGGTCGAACAGAACACCGCGAAATAATCTGTGCCCTCGAAGCCGGCAGGCGTGTTCGTGTCGTTACGAAAATCGTAGTAGGTCACCACGATCGTATCGCCGTTGCCCGACGCCACGACCGCTGGAATGAAAGCCTGCTGACGGCAGGGGTTCGTTCCGTTTGGCGGCGTCTTGTTGATCATCACCGGTGTTGACCAGGTCGCTCCGCCGTCAACCGATTCGCTAAAGGCGATCCCGTCGACCGGGATCGATACGGTGGGCGTGGTGCAGGTCGCGGTCGAAAAACGTTCGTCCTGCCAGGTGAGATAGATTGCCCCCGTGACCGGGTTCACAGCAACGCTATAGAGTATGGACGCATCGCGTACTGACTGGCCGCTGTCGGTGTCACAGCCTGCGTGAACGTCCAGCTCTGCACATACCAAAACACACTAGTTCACGCCAGCCGCATTGGTGTGAAATATTCATTTCGGATGCCGATTTATGACGTGATGCCCGCGGTCCAGTTGGCGTGGCATGAGGTTTGCAGAACGACAGACAGAGCATGTATGCACATGCAGAAGGATGGTGACTGAGATTCACCGGATGCCTCAAAGACAAAGTCCGGCTCCGTCCCAGTGCTTTTTAGGCGTCGGTATTCTCTTCGGAATGCGAATTTAAACTATGTCGTGAAAATCATGCATTATGCAGCGCGCCGACGTCCGGTTGCCCATTTAAAGCGGAAGTTCCAGCAGGAGAATGCTCTCACGGATCAGGACTGGGAGAAAACGATAGGCGTGCCAGTCCCCAAACTTTGTAGAAAATTTCGGTGCCGCCCGTGGACTTGAAGTAGCGCGGATCAGGGCTCGAAATCATCGGCATCTGAAAGACAAAGGCTTCTTCTGCTTGCGGCGTAAGCGAGCGCCCCGGTTGAGGCCGGGTGTTTGCTAGCGTTGGTGGCAGCAACGTGCGCAGCGATAATGCGGTCATGGTGCAATTCGCGGCTGCGCGATCGCGGAATGTGCGCAGATTTTGCTGCGTGCTCCAGCACCGGGCGGCGTTCGTCAGCGCGAAGAAAGCGACGGCTGCGTCTCGAGCGAAGCGGGGTCCCAGCCACCGCCGAGCGCCTTGAACGTCGAGATCGCTGCACGCGCGGATTCCGTTTGCGCTTGCGCGCGCGCGTCGGCGGCCTGGAGCAGGGTTTCGTTGGCATGCAATACGTCGATAAAGCTTGCCGCGCCACTCCGGTATGCGGTCATCGACGAATCCCTGGCTTTCGATAACGACGATTCCGCGTGCGCGAGCGTGGCCGCTTGTGACTCGCGATTCACCAATGACGAGAGCGAGTTTTCCACGTCTTCGGCGGCACGCAGGACGGACTGGCGATAAGCCGCGAGCGCCTGAGCGTCGGCGCCTTTCGCCGCGTTGACATCGGCGTTGATGCGCGCGAAGTCGAACAGGCGCCAGCGCAGCCCGACGAGCCCAGCCGCCTGGCTGGCTCCGCCCGAGAACAAGGTGCCGGCCGCCGCCGAGGTCGCGCTGCCGAGGAAGGCGTTCAGCGAGACCGTGGGGTAGTACTCGCTGATCGCCGCGCCAATGCGCGCGTTGGCGGCGGCGAGGTGGCGTTCGGCGGCGATTAGATCGGGACGCCTTTGCAGCAGATCGGCCGGCGTGCCCATATCGGCGAGCGACGGCGCAACGGGGATCAAGGACGGCGGCCTCAGCTCGGCCCGATGTGTGCCCGGCGGCGTACCCAGCATCACGTCGAGGGCATTCGACGCCGCATCCAGCGCCGCGTCGAGGACGGGCACGCTGGCCTGAACCTGGTCGAGCGCGCCTTGTGCCTGCTGAACCTGATAGTCGGCGGCCGCGCCTTTCGAATACAGGAGCGTCACGTCCGCAAGCAGCGCCTGCTGCGTCTGCACCTGCCGGTTAGCGATATCGAGGCGCGCCTGGAGGCCGCGTATCGTGACGTAGATATCGGCAGTCTGGGCCGCGACGGCGAGCCGGGTGGCGACCGCCGCCGCCTGCGTCGCGGAGTAATCGGCGAGCGCGGCTTCACGTTGACGCCGCAGGCCGCCAAAAATGTCGATCTCCCAACCGGCCTCCAGATTGGTTTCGTACTCGGTGCCCCAGCGTTCGTAACCCGGCGTGGCGTTGAGCAACTGACCGAACGGCGTGTCGATCGACTGATAGGCCCGCGCTGCCGAGGCGGAAACCGAGGCCGAGGGAAGCAGCGCCGCGTTGGCCGTGCCGAGGCGCGCGCGTGCCTGATCGATTTGCGCCACGGCCTGAGCGAGGTCCAGATTCTGGGCCAGCGCCTGCGAAACGTAGTGCGTGAGCAGCGGGTCGTTGAAGCCTTCCCACCAGGCAGAGAGATCGGCCGCCGGCGTCTTTGCCGCGCTGGCGGGTGGCGGCGGGGTCACGTAGTGCTGCGCCAGCGGCGCATCCGGGCGGTGGTAGTCGGGGCCCACGGCACAGGCTGAAAGGGCTGCGACGCTGGTCAGGAGAGCGAGTGGAACAAGCGGACGACGCAAAGACATGATCATCTCGGGAGCGGCAACGGGTGAGG
The DNA here is from genome assembly GCF_000739775.1 of Paraburkholderia heleia NBRC 101817. Taxonomy (GTDB): domain Bacteria; phylum Pseudomonadota; class Gammaproteobacteria; order Burkholderiales; family Burkholderiaceae; genus Paraburkholderia; species Paraburkholderia heleia. The sequence continues at coordinate 139,309 of NZ_BBJH01000002.1, forward strand.
TAACGGGTGTGACTGGGTTGTGACCAATATACAATATGGTCACAAGTTGTCAACTACCGGGCGAGAGACTAAGCTTGGGACATGAACAAGCCCATGCCCTCCGCCTCCCCGTCCCGTGGCCCCTCGGACCACGAAGTGCGCATCCAGATCGTCGAAGCCGCAACGGAATACTTCAGTCGCTACGGCTATGAAAAGACCACGGTTTCCGATCTCGCGAAGGAAATCGGGTTTTCAAAAGCCTATATCTACAAATTTTTCGACTCGAAACAGGCGATCGGCGAAGTCATCTGTGCCAATCGCCTCGCCGCCATGATTGCGGCCGTCAGCGAAAACGTCGGCGACGCGCACAGCGCGACGGAGAAATTTCGCCGTATGTTCAAGACCTTACTGGCGGCGGGTAGCCAACTTTTCTTCCAGGACCGCAAGCTCTACGATATCGCCGCCGTCGCGGCCGCCTCGCCCTGGCCTTCCGTCAAGGGCTATGAAGAAAAGATCCGCCAACTCATCGCCGACATTCTGCGGCTCGGACGTGAAACCGGCGAATTCGAACGCAAAACGCCAATGGATGAGGCGGTGAATGCGATCTTTCTGGTGATGAAGCCGTACTTCAATCCCTTGCTGCTCCAGTACAACCTCGACGCTGCCGACGAAGCAACGGTCCAGCTCGCGAGCCTGGTACTCAGAAGTCTTGCTCCATGAACCCGATCGTGACTGTTGACTGATTTGGTCACTGGAATCAGAATGAGGCCTCCTGTTCTTTGCGAGGGGCGACCTCATGTTCCGGCACCATCATTTTGTCTACACACTGAGCCTGGCTTCGCTCGCCCTCGCGGCGTGCGGCGAGCGGCCTGCCGCTGATCCGCGTACCGAGGCGCCGCTCGTGCGAACGAGCGTCGTTCACAGCGCGGCGGGCGCGAGCCGGTCGTTTTCGGGTGTCGTCGGCGCCCGCGTTCAGAGCGATCTCGGTTTCCGGGTTCAGGGCAAGGTCATCGAGCGTCTGGTCGATGCCGGCCAGACGGTCAAGCGCGGCCAGCCGCTGATGCGCATCGATCCGATCGATCTGGGATTGCAGGCTCGCTCGCAACAGGAACTCGTGGACGCCGCCCAGGCGCGCGCCACGCAGACGGCCGCCGACGAGGCGCGCTATCGGGACCTCGTTGCGGCAGGCGCAGTGTCGGCGTCGACCTACGAGCAGCTCAAGGCGGCCGCCGATGCCGCCCAGGCGCAACTCGTCGCGGCGAAGGCGCAGGCGGTGCTCGCCAGCAACGCGTCCGGATACGCGGTCCTCATGGCGGACGCCGACGGCGTGGTGGTCGAGACGCTGGCCGAGCCGGGCCAGGTGGTCGCAGCGGGGCAGATCGTCGTGCGGCTCGCGCATGCCGGACCCCGCGAGGCCGTCGTCCAGCTTCCCGAGACGCTGCGTCCCGCGCCGGGCTCGATCGCCGAGGCGACGCTGTATGGCGCGGTCACGAAGCCGGTGCCTGCCGCCTTGCGTCAGCTCTCCGATTCCGCCGACCGGCTGACGCGAACCTACGAGGCCCGGTACGTGCTCGAGGGCGCGCTGTCGAATGCGCCGCTCGGCGCAACCGTGACACTCAATCTCGCCGGCATCGCCTGCGAGGCGCAGGCCGCGATGGAGGTGCCGGCCGGCGCCTTGTTCGATCCGGGCACGGGCACCGGCGTCTGGACCGTCGACCGGGCGCAGTCGCGGGCGAGCTGGCACTCGGTCCGCGTCACGGCTTTGAGCGACGACACTGCGACGGTGACCGGCGATCTTCACGAAGGCGACCAGGTCGTAGCGCTCGGCGCCCAATTGATTCACGACGGAGAACGCGTGCGCGTCGCCCAGGACGCGGTGGCGACAGGGTCGGTCTCGCGGGAAGGAGCAGCGCAATGAGCGGCTTCAATTTATCGGCGCTCGCGGTGCGGGAGCGCTCGGTCACTCTGTTTCTGATCATCCTGATCTCCATCGCGGGCATCGTGGCCTTTTTCAAACTGGGGCGGGCCGAAGACCCGCCGTTCACCGTCAAGTCGATGACGGTCATCACGGCCTGGCCGGGCGCCACCGCGCAGGAAATGCAGGATCAGGTGGCTGAGCCGCTCGAGAAGCGTATGCAGGAATTGCGCTGGTACGACCGCACAGAGACCTACACGCGTCCGGGGCTGGCCTTCACCACTGTGACCCTGCTCGACAGCACGCCGCCCGCGGACGTGCCCGAGGAGTTCTACCAGGCGCGCAAAAAACTCTCGGACGAAGCAAGCAGCCTCCCGCCTGGCGTCATCGGTCCGCTCGTGAATGATGAGTACTCCGATGTCACGTTCGCGCTGTTCGCGCTCAAGGCGAAAGGCGAGCCGCAGCGACTGCTGGTGCGCGACGCGGAGGAACTGCGCCAGCGGCTCCTTCACGTGCCAGGCGTCAAGAAGGTGAATATCATCGGCGAGCAGGCCGAACGGATCTATGTGTCGTTCTCGCACGACCGCCTCGCGACGCTCGGCGTGACACCGCAGGATATCTTCGCCGCCCTGAATAACCAGAACGTGCTGACGCCTGCCGGCTCGATCGATACACAAGGCGCGCAGGTTTTCATTCGTGTCGAAGGCGCGTTCGACAAACTGCAGACCATTCGTGACACACCGATCGTCGTTCAGGGTCGCACGCTGAAACTCTCGGACGTTGCGACCGTCGAGCGCGGTTACGAAGACCCGGCCACGTTCCAGATTCGCAATAACGGCGAACCGGCGCTGCTGCTCGGCGTCGTGATGCGGGACGGCTGGAACGGGCTCAGCCTTGGGCGGGCGCTCGACAAGGAAGTCGCGTCGGTCAACGCCGGACTGCCGCTGGGCATGAGTCTCACGAAGGTGACCGACCAGGCCGTCAATATCCATTCGGCGATCGACGAGTTCATGGTCAAGTTCTTCGTTGCGCTGCTCGTGGTGATGGTCGTGAGCTTCGCGAGCATGGGCTGGCGCGTCGGCATCGTGGTGTCGGCTGCGGTGCCGCTGACGCTCGCGGGGGTGTTCGTCGTCATGGCCGCAACGGGCAAGAGCTTTGACCGCATCACACTGGGTTCGCTGATTCTCGCGCTGGGGCTGCTCGTCGACGACGCGATCATCGCCATCGAGATGATGGTCGTGAAAATGGAGGAAGGCTATAGCCGCGTTCAGGCGTCGGCATATGCGTGGAGCCACACGGCGGCGCCGATGCTGTCCGGCACGCTAGTCACGGCCATCGGCTTCATGCCGAATGGCTTCGCGCGCTCGACGGCGGGCGAATACACGAGCAACATGTTCTGGATCGTCGGCATTGCGCTGATGACTTCATGGATCGTGGCCGTCGTGTTCACGCCGTATCTCGGCGTCAAGCTGTTGCCCGATATTCCCGTGATCGAAGGCGGTCACGGCGCGATCTACAACACGCCGAACTACCAGCGTTTTCGCGCGTTCCTGGGGCGTGCGATCCGACGAAAGTGGCTGGTCGCTGGCATTGTGGTGGGCGCGTTCGCGATCGCCGTGATGGGCATGGGGCTGGTGAAAAAGCAGTTCTTCCCGACCTCCGATCGCCCTGAAGTGCTCGTGGAAGTGCAGATGCCGTATGGCACGTCGATCGAACAGACCTCCGCTGCGACGGAAAAAGTCGAGGCGTGGCTCGCGAAGCAGCCGGAAGCGAAGATCGTGACGTCGTACATTGGACAGGGCGCGCCGCGCTTCTATCTGGCGATGTCGCCGGAATTGCCCGATTCGTCTTTCGCGAAGATGGTGATCCGCACGAACGACGAGAAGCAGCGTGAGGCGCTCAAATTCCGTCTGCGCAAAGTCATCGCCGAAGGGCTGGTGCCCGGAGCGCAGGTTCGCGTCACCCAACTGGTGTTCGGCCCTTACTCGCCTTACCCCGTTGCGTTCCGGGTCATGGGCCCGGACGCCGGAACCTTGCGCACCATCGCCGCGCAGGTCGAACGGACCATGAATGCCAGCCCGATGATGCGAACGGTGAACGCCGACTGGGGCCCGCGCGTGCCCACGGTGCATTTCACGCTCGATCAAAATCGGCTCGGTGCATTTGGCTTGACGTCGAGTTCCGTCGCGCAGCAACTGCAATTCCTGCTGACCGGCATTCCGGTCACGCACGTGCGTGAGGACATTCGGTCGGTGGAACTCGTCGCGAGGTCGGCAGGCGAGATCCGGCTCGATCCGCAGCGTATCGACGGATTTACGTTGATCGGCTCGGCGGGGCAGCGCGTGCCGCTCTCGCAGGTCGGCAAGGTCGGCATCCGCATGGAAGATCCGGTTCTTCGCCGCCGCGATCGCACGCCGACGATCACCGTGCGCGGCGATACCGCGGAAGGACTACAGCCTCCCGATGTGTCGACGGCGATGCTCGCGCAACTTCAGCCGATTATTGCAAAGTTGCCGGACGGTTATCGGATCGAGGAAGCCGGCTCCATCGAGGAGGCCAACAAGGCGACGAAGGCGCTCGCGCCGCTGTTTCCGATCATGATCGCGCTGACGCTGCTCATCATCATTTTTCAGACGCGCTCGATTGCCGCGACCCTGATGGTGTTTGCGACCAGTCCGCTGGGTCTGATTGGCGTCGTGCCGACGTTGCTTCTGTTCAATCAGCCATTCGGGATCAATGCGCTGGTGGGACTCATCGCGCTCTCCGGCATCCTGATGCGCAATACGCTCATTCTGATCGGCCAGATCGAACAGAACGCGCGCGAAGGCATGACGCCGTTCGACGCGGTGGTGGAGGCCACGATCCAGCGCTCGAGGCCGGTGATTCTGACCGCGCTCGCCGCGATGCTCGCCTTCATTCCGTTGACGCACTCTGTGTTCTGGGGCACGTTGGCCTATACGCTGATTGGCGGGACTTTTGCTGGAACGATTCTGACGCTGGTGTTTCTGCCTGCGATGTATTCGATCTGGTTCAAGATCCGGCCCGAAGCGGGGGAAAGCCACTCCTCGCTCGAACCGAGCGCCAGTGCGATTACGTAGAGCTGGCCACTCTTCGATACCACGGATACTGTCGGAGACCGGCGCCGCGCGACCTTGGCGACGTAGCCATCCGGCCGCGGCTGAGTTCACCAGTCGTCCAGCTCACGCGAACCGGTCGCCCCAGTTTTGCAACCAAAGATCGTTCGCTCGTCAATGAAGGCCGGCAACGGCTGCGATTTCAGGCGAATGCCGGCTGGCTCTTGACGCTCGGGCGTTCGCGCATTCTCGCGTACCAGGCGAGAAGGGCTTCGCACTCTGCGGGTACCGGCAGCTTCACGATCGACGCAAAGACCAGGCCGCCAATGACGGTGATGTCGGCCATCGAGAACGCATCCCCGGCGACAAACGGCTGCTTTTTCAGGACGTCATTGAAGTAGTGCATGCCCCTGAGGGCTTTGTCGCGCTGACGAAACCCCCATTCGGCGTTTTGATAGCGCTCGACTTCAGGTCCTAGTCCAGGCGTGGCGTGGTGGAAATAGACACTGATGGCGTCGAGTAACTCCAGTTCGGCGCGCTTGCTCATCATGTGGATCACGCCCTTGTCGAGCGGTGTTTTACCGGTCAGCGTGGGTGCACCATCGAGCGTATCGAGGTATTCGGTAATCGCGGTGCATTCGGCGATGCAGGTTCCGTCATTGAGCTCGAGGACCGGCAGCGTACCCGAGTAGTTTTTTCCTGAGATGAAATCGGGCCTTTTGTGTTCCCCTCTGTAGAGATCCACCGTGACAAACTCGACACGCGATTGCAGATTCTTTTCGGCCAAAGCGATGCGCACGCGTGTTGGATAGGGTCCCGTGGGGAAATCGTAAATCGTCATGATCGGGAGCTGGGTTGAATCGGAATTGACGATGCCTGATGTCATGCTTACCTCTACGGGTGGCGGGTACTCGGGATCGGAGGAAACGGGGATTATCCCCGGCTATCTACCTAACGTTCGTTAGGTTTACCATAAAAGGTATAATTCGCTGTGTCAACAGTCATTCCAGTTTGCGGAGGCGGCCGTAGTGAAGAACGATTCAGGTTTGAGCTCGAGGGAACGAATCCTGGTGGCCGCCACAAAGATTGCGCAAGCGCACGGCTATAGCGGCCTGAATTTTCGTGATCTTGCTGAAGCTGTCGGCATCAAGGCTGCGAGCATCTATCATCACTTCGCAAGCAAGTCCGATCTCGGAGCAGCGGTGGCGAGGCGTTATTGGGAGGATTCGGAAGCCACTCTGAATGCACTTTTGGCCGAATCCGCAGATCCGGTCGACTGTCTGCGCCGCTACCCAGAAACGTTTCGCAGGGCGCTGAAGAGCGGTAATCGCATCTGTCTCTGCAGTTTCATGGCTGCGGAATCTGATGACTTGCCGGAAGCGGTGACGAAAGAGGTCCGAGCTTTTGCAGATGTGAATGTTGCGTGGTTGAGCAAGGTGTTATCCGCCACGGCCATTGCCAGCGCCGAGGAGCGCGAGGGACGTGCCCGAGCAATCTTCGCAGCCGTCGCCGGCGCTCAACTCATCGCCAGAAGCCGCGCGGATATCGCCGTCTACGATGGGTTAATTGAAAGCTACCGTATTGCGGGTCTTTTGCCGGTATAGCAGTCGAAAAAAGTCGGTACGGCGCCTGGTGGCCTCCAAGGCGCAGGGGCCGGATGGGCGAAGCGAGCGATATCGTCGCAGCGGTGCGATTTCCGCCGACTGACGCGATTCGCGGTATATGTTGGGCGCGGAGCAGGTGGTCGACGGCAGCGTTACGCTGCTCTAATGTCCCGGTCCACGAGCTCCTCCTATTGGTGATCGCACATGTATAGCTATCCGAAAATCGAACAGTCTGATTTGCCGCCGGCCTCGCAGCTGAGTTCGTCGTACGGCCGGGCCGATTTCGCGGACGCGTTCTCCGTGGATCTGCCGGAAAGAACAGGCTACGACGTAGAGGCGCTGGCACGACACGTCTTTGCCAACCAGCCCGCATGGATTGCGATGCTGCTGGGAATCCGGGACACGCTCGTGCGGCCGCTCGGCTTGAAGACAACGGTTGACTTCAAGGAGAAAGGAGGAGAGAGGGTCAGCCTGTTTCATGTATTCGAACGATCGGATGACGAGATCGTTCTCGGCGAGGATGACACGCATCTGGATTTCCGCGTGTCGGTCCTCGTGCAGCCGTCATCCCACAGTCGGTCCCGCCTCACCGTGACGACGCTCGTTTTCTACAATCGTCCGCTGGGCCGAGCCTACATTACGCTCATCGCACCTTTTCATCGGGCTGTTGTCCGAGCCTCGCTCGATCGGGCGCAGCGGACAGGTTGGCCCGATGCATAATGGCCGTCCACTGAACTGTTTGAATTCCGAAGTATCGAAGAGCGCGTTACCGACCGTTACACACGAGCGCGGATGGTTTCAGTTGCCGGCAGGTCGAGCGACTATGCTTCAAATGGCCGTTTCACAGTCGGTGCGAACTGGCGAACCGACGGGGAGTTACACCATGAAGCACGCAATCCCGCTGGCGATCGCTGCGGCCGTCTACGCACCCGCGTCAGCTTTGGCTCAAGCTGGTATGGGTAGCTATTACACGCCGATTCCACCGCCACCGCCGCCGGTGGTCTACCAATCCCGCTTTGCTCCACCGGGTGCCTATGGGGCGCCGGGTACCTACGTCTATCAGACCAGTCCACCGCCGGTCGTGTATCGGGGGCCGCCGGGCGGCTACCGCTATGGCAATGGGCAGGGCGGTGGTTGGCATAGGGACTGGGAACACCATCACAGGTGATGAAGACAGGCGAGCGAGGCATTCCGGACGTGGATGGCGAGACTGCGTAACGAACAGTTTAGGGGCTCGTGGCCGCGAGGCATCTCATGATGATTGCAGTAATTTTCATGAAATTGCTGCAATCATGAGTTCGCGTTTGCAGTAGAATTCAAAAAAATACTGCAATTTTCTGGCATGCGCGGACTCCCTCTTTACCAGCGCCACGATCAGGCATTTTGCTCCCAGTATGCGAACGTCGCGCTCGCCAGCTAGCGCTGAACGGTGTGCCCTCGGGCGGCCTGCTCGAAATCCTGAAAGAGACGGGAATCGACTTCGTGCCGGTGCCGGGGTTCAACAGGGGCGATCCGCCAACGTCGTTCAAACAGGCGGGGCGGACGCGTTTTCACGTCGATCTGCTAGTGCCTTCGAAGGGCAACACGTTTCCGACCGTCGCCGTTCCAGAGCTTGGCGCGCATGCGAGCGGCATGCCTTATCTCGCCTATCTGCTCGGCGAGTCACACATGGGCACGCTGCTTTCAAGGCACGGCGCGGTGCCGGTTCGCGTGCCGGACCCCGCACGCTTCGCGATCCACAAGATCCTCGTTTCACGCTTGCGCACCAACATGCTGGTCAAGTCGCAGAAGGATATCCAGCAGGCGTGCGTGATGCTCGCGATGCTCGGCGAACACAGAAGCGGCGACATCGAACTCGCCTGCTCGAATCTCCCAAGGTCCGCGCGCCCGATGGTTCGCCGTGCGTTGCCCAAGGTACGCAGCACGCTCGAAGCACATGAGGGCGCACTATTCGAACTCGAGGAAGGCATCGGCGCCTGACACGCCTCGCCGCACCGAATTGTCCGCATCCGCCGTGCGAACCACACACCGCTCCGGCCTTTTACCACACCAGGTCAAAAAGCTGCGGCTCGAAGCCGTCCCGGTGAATCTATTTCCACGCATCGGTTCCCACCAAAATGATCGCCGCGCTGCGGGAAGTGGCGGGCGATGCCGTTGACTCACTCCTTCCCCACGGCCGAGAGCGGCGCGGCCACATGCTCCAACGATTTGCGCTCCGCATCGACCCCCCAGATCGCAGCCACGATCGCCGCACCGATCATGAGCGCCGATCCCACCACATACCCCGTAAACACCTCGCTGCGCTGATGTGTATCGATCAGTCGTCCAAAGAAAGCCGGACCGATAATCCCGCCCAACGCCGTGCCGAACGCATAGAACACGGCGATAGCCAGTGCCCGGATCTCCAGCGGAAACGATTCACTCACCGTCAAATACGCGGAACTCGCCGCAGCCGAGGCGAAAAAGAAAATCACCATCCACGCGCCGGTTTGCATCGTCGCCGTGAGCATGCCTTGCTCGAACAGCCAGCCGCTCGCCGTGAGCAGCACACCTGAGAGCGCATACGTCGCGGAAATCATCGTGCGCCGGCCGATCACATCGAACAACCGCCCCAGCAAGATCGGTCCGAGAAAATTGCCGAGCGCGAACGGCAGCAGATAGAGCCCAACGTCGCCACCCGGCACGTGATAGAACTCCGTGAGCACCAGCGCGTAGGTAAAGAAAATCGCGTTGTAGAAGAAAGCCTGCGCCGTCATGAGAGAAAGCCCCACCAGCGCGCGACGGCGGTGCCGCACGAATAGGGCATGAAACACCGCGCGCAGCGGGGTGTGGCTGCGCGCGTGCAGACGCAGCGGGTCGTCAGGTGGGTCTTCCAGCGTATGGCCCGCATTGCGAAAGCGCGTTTCGATGCCCTCCACGATGCGCTTCGCCTCGTGGTGCTCGCCGTGCGTGAGCAGCCACCGCGGGCTTTCGGGAATCCAGCGGCGCATGGGCAAGATGATGAGCGCGAGCACCGCGCCGATGAAGAAGCACACGCGCCAGCCCCAGTCCGCGGGCAGCAGGTGCGGGTCGAGCAGCACGACCGAGCCCGCCGCGCCCATGGCCGCGCCCACCCAGAACGTGCCGTTGATGCTGAGGTCGGTCCAGCCGCGCACGCGCGCGGGCGTGAATTCCTGGATCGTCGAATTGATGGCCGCGTACTCGCCGCCGATGCCCGCGCCCGTGATCGCGCGAAACGCCACGAAGCTCGCGAAGCTCCATGAGAACGCCGTCGCGGCGGTGGCCAGCAGATACACGGCGAGCGTGATGAAGAAGAGCTTGCGCCGGCCCAGCCGGTCCGTGAGCCAGCCGAAGCCGAGCGCGCCGCACACCGCGCCCGCGATATACGCACTGCCGGCCAGCCCCACCTGCGCGTTGTCCAGATGCAGCACCGGGCTCGTTTTTAGCGCACTTGCTACCGCGCCGGCCAGCGTGACTTCCAGACCGTCGAGCAGCCACGTGACGCCCAGCGCCACGACGATGAGCACATGAAAGCGGCCCCACGGCAGGCGATCGAGGCGCGCGGGCAGCGTGGTTTCGACGACGGGAGGCTTGTCAGTCGTTTCGGTCGTGTCTGGAGGATTCATCGGGCAAGGCGTGGTTCAGCACGCGATGCCTTGTAGCATGCGCTGTTCCTGAAATGCCGGCCTGCGTGAAAACAGAAAAATCACCATGTGAGGAAACGGTTGGCGTAACGTATCATCTCTTCATACAAAAGCGGGTGACGTGCAGGGAGTCTATGTCCGGATCATGTCAGGAACGGGGCGCGCCATCCATGCGCAAGTGTGCCTATGACAAAACCAGTTCCGTGGTCTCCGGTTCGCAAATCCCGTTTATCGGGTCTCACGCCCACGCTCACCGCCATTGTCACGCTCGTGTGCGCCGCAAGTTTGCTGCTGCTCGCGGTGGCCGCCGGCGTGAGGGAAGGCGATAAGTCGATTCGCAAGCGCGAGGGGCTGATCGCGCAGGACATGGTGTCTGCTATCGAGCACATTCTCGATAGCGTGCTCACCGTGCAGGGCGCCGCGTTCGCCGCGCTCCCGGGCCAACCCTGCGAGCGCGTCGCGCGGCAGCTCGCCGAATTGAGAACGCATGTCCGCTACGTGCGCGGCATCAATCTCGTGGCGAACGGGCGGCTCTACTGTTCATCCGCGCTCGGCCCTTATGACCTGGCGCTCGCGCCGTTCTTCGCGCAGGTGCCCGCAAGCACCGCGATTACGCTGATCGGCGGCACGCCCTGGCAGGCGGGCGTGCCGGTCATGCCGCTTTATGTTCCCACTGGCGAGCATGTCGGTCTGCTTTACGTGATCGAGTCGGCCTATCTGACCGATGCGCTTGCGCACGGCATACGCTACGGCGCGGGCCGCGTCACGCTTTCCGTGCCGGGCGCGGCGGCCATAGACGACCGCGGCGCGCTGCTCGCCGCCGGTGACCCCGCTCGCCATGCGGGCGCGCGCGCCATGTCTGCGCGCTGGGGCTTCGCCGTTTACGTGGCGTTTGCAGACGGCGCGTATCACGACGCTCGCTGGAAATACGGCTTGCGCTTTGGCGCCGCGGCGCTGCTCGTCGACCTGCTGATCGGCGCGGCGTGGCTCATCGCGTTCGCGCCGCGCCGGCTGCTGCTCTCGGCGGTGCGCCGCGGCCTGCGGCACGGACAGTTTCATGTGGTGTACCAGCCAGTGGTCGAGCTGGCGACGGGCCGCGTGGGCGGCGCGGAAGCGCTCATTCGCTGGACCCATCCGAAATTCGGCGCGGTGAGTCCTGCCGTGTTCATGGGCGATGTGGAGGGCAGCCGCCTGCTCGGGCCGGTCACGCGTTTCGTGCTCGAACGCGCAACCACGGAAATGGTGAGCGCGACGAGCGTGCGTCCGTTTCATCTCGCCGTCAACGTGGCGCCGCTGGACTTCGAGCGCAAGGACTTCGTGGCGGACGTGCTCGGCGTAGTCGACAGCCTGCCGCCGAACGTGATTCTCATTCTCGAAGTAACCGAGCGCTTCCTGCTCGAACAGATCGCCCGCACCGAGGCCGTGTTCGAGACACTGAAGGCGCGCGGCGTGAAATTCGCCATCGACGACTTCGGCACGCATCACAGCAACCTCGACACGCTCGGGCGTTTTCCGTTCGACTACGTGAAGATCGACGGGCAATTCGTGCGGCAGCTCGAGTGCCGCGGCGATCAGCTCGTCAAGGGAATCGTGGCGCTGGCGTGTCACTTCGGCATGGAGATCATCGCGGAAGGCGTCGAGACCGAAGCACAACACGAAATGTTGCAGCGCCTGGGCATACGCTATGCGCAAGGCTATTTTTACCGGCGACCGGGCTCGGCTGCGAGTATTGCCGAAATGCAATGCGATGCGAGCCTCGTGCGGTATGCGGTGTCGACGCCCGTGCGCTAATACGAATTAAACAGCACACGCATTCAGAAACCGCGCCGAACCGTAACTGTTGCGCCTGTGCTATGCGAATGAAGAATGGCGACGCGCGCGGTGGCTGAAAACACCCACTCGTCGACGGTCAGAGAGAGCCTGCGCTGAGGCTGCGCGCCGATGTTCAGCGTGCTGTCCGGCACAGTGAGAAGCGAAATTTGCGGCGCTGTGGAAGGGCCCATCTGCAGATAATCGGCAATGGGCTGTGCAGCCTGCTGCTGCGCGCCGTAACGGCTCCCGGGCACGGATTTCACGAAGTCGTAATGGTATTTGTCCTGTGCGACCGGCGCGCTATAAAAGTCCTCGACTTGCGCGTAAAACGGTTTTGGCTGATTCGCCTGATATTCCATTTCGTACCGGTGCAGGTACGCCTGGGGTTCGGGTGGCAGCGCTGGAACCACTTCCATCGGCATTGACGGGATATTGGCGACCGTCATGGTTTCGGGAATGTTCACACCGGTGCTCTGAGCGACTGCATAACCGCTCAGCATAAAAAAGGCTGCACCGACAATCTTTTCGTTCAGGCACGTCATGAGCATGCCTCCAATGACGAACTCGAAACATCGAACTGTCGAACGTTCCTGCCGAACAGACTGCCTTTGCATCACCCGCACTCATGCATTCTAGTACCTGATTTGCTTCCTGCTAGCCGAATGTGTGCATACGCCGTGCAGATGGATGCAAAGTCCACCAGCCGGCGGAAGGTGTGTCACGTCGTTGCCTAACATCGCGGATGTTATGACCGATTCGCCTGGGGGAGGCGCGCCTGCAGCGGAAGAAATTGCGGATGATCGCGCGGATCCTCGATGGGCGCGCGTCGGCGCAGAGCCCATCGATGCTAACCCCGACGCTAACCCCATCAGGGAAAATCCGCGCGGCCTAGATCGTGCCAAAGAGGGCGCGCGGCCGGTCTTGCAGCGTGCGCGCGAGGACCTTCAGCGCGCGCACCAGTTGGTCCCGCGAGGTTGCACACGCGAGGTTGATGCGCACGCCGTGCTCGAGTGTCGAGCGGTCCACCGCGAACGCCGAGGCGGGCATGGTGTTCACGCCGCGCGCGAGCGCGTTGGCGGCGAAGTCGTCGGAACGCCACGGCGCTGGCACGCGTAGCCAGACGAACATGCACGCGGGGTCGCTGTTGAGCAGTTCGCGCGGCAAGATCTCGAGCGCGAGTTCCTGCCGCGCCTGCAACTCCGCACGCTGTGCTTCGAGGATGAGGTGCGCGGTGCCGTCCTCGATCCAGCGCGTGGTGATGAGCGTGGTGAGCGGTGCCGGCATCCAGGCCGTCGTGCGCACGGCTTCGGCCGCGAGCGGCGCACCGTGCGGCGGCGTGAGCAGATAGCCGATGCGCAGCCCCGGCGCGAGCACCTTCGAGGTGGAGGCCACGTGGAAGGTCAGCTCGGGGCACAGGCTCGCGATGGTCGGCAGGCGCTTGCGCAGCAACGGCCCATACACGTCGTCCTCGATGATGGCGACGTGATGCCGCCGCGCGATCTCCACGAGAGCGAGGCGCCGCTCGAGGCTCATCGTGACCACGCTGGGGTTCTGCAGGTTCGGCACGGTGAAGATCGCCTTCACCGGCATGCGGCGGCACGCGTCTTCGAGCGGGTCGGGAAGCAGGCCTTCGGCGTCGCTCGGGATGCCGACCAGTTCGAACTGGAATACGGGCGCGAGCGCCTTGAGGCCGTAGTAGGTCAGCTTGTCGGACAGGATCACGCCTTCGTGGCCCATCAGGCTGCTCAGGACCGCATAGAGGCCATGCTGCGCACCGCTCGTCACGACCAGATTCTCGGGCGAGAGCGTGAAGCCTGGCGCGGCGATCCACTGCGCACCCGCCGCGCGCGCCCATTCGGCGCCCTGGGGCGGCTGGTATTCCTGGGTTTCCGCAAAACGCGGGTCGCGCGAGATCGACGCCATCGTGTGGGCGAACTGCGCGAGAAATTCGCCGGTCGCCGGCCGGTTGACGGTGAGGTCCACCACGCCGTTCGTATCTACGCCGCTCGCCGCGCCGCCGCGCTGTGCCGCGGCGCCGACGGCAGGCATGGCCCCGCCGGTGACGATCGAGCCGCGCCGCTTGCTCGCCACGATCAGACCGCGCGCCTGCAACTCCTTGTACGCGCGCGATACGGTGGAGACGTTGATGCCCAGTTCCACGGCCAGATCGCGCTGCGGCGGCAGGCGGCTGCCGGGCGGGTACTGACCGCTGCGCACCTGTTCCTCCAGATTGCGGGAGACCTCCAGGTACGTGGCTTGACGACCTTTTGTCTGGATCTCGTCATCCGATTTTGTCTGGTAATCGTGGGCTTTCATGCAAGTAATATCTCCATACAAAACTCGATCGTCTGCCACACTGCTTGCTACTGTGAGATGCGATGCCAGCGCCGCCATCGCGTCTGCTAGTCCAATAATACGATATCTGGCAAGAGCATACTTGCTTATACCGTGGGCCACCCGGTCATTCTCCAGGGGAAATCCTGGTCTCCATACAAAGATTTTTTAATTGCACACAAAAAATTATTGTGTGAGTATGAATCCGAGATTTTGTTCGGCCAGCAGTTCGGCGCAACACGCACTGTATTACAGGAGGACAGGCTCGTGGCAACCCGGCAAACCACCCGCTTCAGGTGCAACATCCGTCGATCGTGGTGGCGGCGATCGCCGGTGTGCTCTGCGCGATGGGCTTCGATCGCGCGCTTTCGGGCCAGCTCATGACAAGCCTCGCGAGCCTGGCGGTGGTATCGGCGGCTTAGCTGCTCACACGCAAGAGGTCTCACGTGCAGGATTTCCGTGAGCCAGCAACCAACTGGAAGAAGTCATGGCGCAAGTGGCTGTCATCGGCGCGGGTTTCGTGGGGTTGTCGTGCGCCTACTGGCTCATGCGCGACGGGCACAGCGTGACGCTGTACGACGCGCAGGGTCCGGGCGAGGGCGCTTCATACGGCAACGCGGGCACGTTCGCTAACTATGCGTGCATTCCCGTGAACAACCCGGACGTGTTCCGCAACATCCCGCGCTTTCTGTTCTCGTCGACGAGCCCGCTGCGCGTCCGTTGGGGCGACGTGCCGGGACTCGCGCCGTGGCTCGCGCGCTTCCTGCTGAGCGCCACGCCGCGCCGCTACGCGGGCAGCGTGAACGCACTCGCGCAACTGCTCTCGCGCGCGTTCGAAGGCTACCGCGACATGCTCGACGTCGACACGCTCGCGGCTTTCGTGCGCGAACGCGAATGTCTCTATCTGTATTCGAGCGCGGCGTCATTCAAGGCCGCGCAGCCGGCGCTCGAGCTGCGGCGCTCGCTCGGCGTAAGGTTCGACACGCTCGCGCGCAGCGAGATCGCACAACTGGAGCCCGGCCTCGCGCCGCTCTTCTCTCAAGGCACGCTCTTTAAGGGCAGCTGGTTTCTGAGCGATCCGCGCGGCTTTTTGCAGGCCTTGCATGCGATGTTGACGCAGCGCGGTCTCGTGCACAGGCGCGTGGCCGTCCAGACACTGGAGCCCGCACCGGGCGCGGTGAAGCTGATCGATTCGGCAGGCGAGGCGCACGACGCGGAACAGGCCATTGTGTGCGCGGGTGCGTTTTCGGGGCGTCTCGCACGCCAGTGCGGCGACGCGGTGCCGCTAGGCGTGGAGCGTGGCTATCACGTGCGCTTTCCTGGCACCGCTAACCGAATTTCGCGCCCGTGCGGTTGGGCCGAGCGCGGCTTCTACATGACGCCGATGGACGGCGGCATCCGCGCCGCGGGCACCGTCGAGCTGGCGGCCAACGGCGCGGGCAAGAACGCGGACCTGCTGCGCCTGTTGACGCGCTCCGCGCAGGAGGCGCTGCCCGGTCTGCCGGAGCCGGACAGCGACTGGCTCGGTTTCAGGCCGAGCCTGCCCGACGCGCTGCCCGTGGTGGGCGCGTCGAGCCGCTCGCCGCGCGTGATCTACGCGTTCGGGCACCAGCATCTGGGCGTGACGCTAGGAGGCGTGACGGGCAGCGTGGTCGCCGATCTCGTTGCAAGGCGCGCGCCTCCGATCGATCTCGCGCCATATAGTCCGCGCCGCTTTTAATCCCAGTTTCGAGCCGCTTTCCGGTCAGCAGCCACGTACCACTCACCGCAACAGTCTCCCAGCGAGGATGAGCATCATGAACCGCCGTACTCTCGTACTAACGATGGCCCTCGGGCTGATGGGCTTGCACGGCCCCGCGCAGGCGGCCGACCCCGAGGTTGTGAAGATCGGCTTCGCCGGTCCGCTCACCGGCCCGGTGGCGCGCGTAGGCAAGGACTTGCAGTACGGCGCGCAGCTCGCGATCGACGAGGAGAACGCCAAACACCCCGTCATCGCGGGCAAGCCGGTCAAGTACGTGCTCGACGTGCAGGACGATCAGGCCGATCCGCACGTGGCCGTTCAGGTGGCGCAAAAGCTCGTGGACGACGGCGTGGTCGGCGTGATCGGCCACTACAACTCGGGCTGCAGCATTCCCGCCTCGGCGGTTTATCACAACGCGAACGTCGCGATGATCACGCCCGGCTCCACCAACCCGGCGCTGACCCAGCAGGGCTACGCGAACGTGTTTCGCACCATGGGCAACGACGGCATAGGCGGCGTGATCGCCGGCAAGTTCGCGGTGGAGCAGTTGAAGGCGAAGCGCATCGGTATCATCGACGATCGCACCGCCTTCGGCCAGGGGCTTGCCGACGCGTTCGAGAAAGGCGCGAAGGAGGCCAACGGCAATATCGTCGACCGCGAGTTCACCAACGACAAGGCCGTGGATTTTCGCGCCATTCTCACCTCCCTCAAGCAAAAGAACGTCGACGTGATTTTCTTTGGCGGCCTCGACGAGCAGGGCGCGATGCTCGCCAAGCAGATGCGCACGCTCGGCATGCCGGCGCGCCTCTTCGGCGCGGGCGCATTGAAGAGCAACGCCTTTCTGCAGATCGCGGGCCCGGCGGGCGAGGGCACGCAGGACCTCGAACCGGGACCGGCGCTCGACAAGCTGCCTGCCGCGCAGGCGTTCGCGAAGCGCTACAAGGCGCGCTTCAATCAGGATGTCGAACTGTATGCGCCGTTCGCCTATGACGCCGCGCTCGCCATGATCAAGGCGATTCGCGACGCCGATTCGCTCGACCGCGCGAAGATCGTCGCGAGCTTCCCGAAGGTGACGGTGGTGGGCGTGACGGGCAATATCGCGTTCGATCCGCACGGCGATCTCATCAAGCCGCCTTATACGCTCTTCGAGGTGCAGCAGGGGCAGTGGAAGAGCCTCAAGACACTCGGGGGCAATGGCGTGTGAAGGGCGTGCGGGGCCTTTCAGCGCGCGACCAGCAGCTCGAACAGCGTGTGGAAGTCGACCGGCTTCGTGAGATGCGAGTCGATGCCGCTCATACGCGAGCGCAGCCGGTCGGCATGCTGGCCCCAACCCGTCAGCGCGATGATCTTCAGGCCGGCGTAGCGCGGGCTTTGACGAATCTGCCGCGCGATTTCGTAGCCGTCCATGCCGGGCATGCCGATGTCGAGCACGACCGCATGCGGCACCGACTGCGCCAGCGCGCCGAGCGCGGCGGCGCCGTCGTAGACCACGCGCACTTGTGCGCCTTCGCCCGAGAGCACCATGGCGAGTGAATCGGCGGCGTCGCGGTTGTCGTCGACCACGAGAATGCGCTTGCCCGCGAGCGGTTTCGCGGCGGCGCGCGCCACGCTCGCCGGGGTCTCGCGCGCTTCGGCGGGCGTCTGCTGCGAGAGCGGCAGGCGCACCGTGAAGGTGCTGCCTTTATCGGGCCCGTCGCTCGCCGCCTCGACCGTGCCGCCATGCATGTGCACGAGATGGCGCACCATGGTGAGGCCAATGCCAAGGCCGCCCTGGTTGCGCTCGGCGGGGCGGCTGACCTGGGTGAACATTTCGAATACCTGATCGATCTGCGCGGCCGACATGCCGACGCCCGTATCACTCAGCGCGACGACGACCCACTCGCCTTCGCGTGTAGCGTCGAGCCGGATCTGGCCGCCCGTGCCGGTGTAGCGCGCCGCGTTGTTGAGCATGTTCGCGAAGACCTGCGTGAGCCGCACGCGGTCGGCGTCGAGAACGAGCGGCGTATCGGGCAGCGTGATGCTCAGTTGATGATGCGCCTGATCGATCGCGGGACGGCTCGTTTCCACGGCATTCCCGATGATTTCCGCGAGCGCCACGGGCGCCTTCACGAGGCCGATCTTGCCGCGCGTGATGCGCGACACTTCCATCAGGTCGTCGATCAGCCGCACCATGTGGTGCACCTGGCGATCGAGCATGTCGAGTATCGGCGCGCAGTCCGCAGGAAACGCGCTATGCCGGATGAGGTGCAGCGCGTTGGCAATGGGTGCGAGCGGATTGCGCAGTTCGTGCGCGAGCGTGGCGAGGAATTCGTCCTTGCGCCGGTCGGCTTCCTTGAGCGCGTCTTCGGCGTTCACGGCTTCGGTCACGTCGATCGACACGCACACGTGACCACGAAACTCTCCGCCCGAGGAAAACCACGGCGCACAGCAGGTTTCGAACCAGTGCCAGCCAGCGTCCTTGACCTTTACGCGCAGCCGGCTCTGGAACGCGCAATGGTCGTGCTGCGCGGTCTGTACGCGCGAAAGAAAGCCGGGCAGATCGCGAGGATGCACAATGGTGTGCCACCCGGTTTCGAGCAGCTGCCCGGGCGTGAGACCGATCGCCGTGAGATAACGCTGGTTCAGATAGACCGTGTTGCCCTGCGTGTCGATTTGCCAGATCAGCGCGGGTGACGCTTCAGCTAGCGCGCGAAAGCGCGCCTCGCTCTCGCGCAGCGCTTCCTGGGCGCCGCGGCGGTCGTCCACGTCGATATTCATCCCCACCCACTTGCGCAGCGTGCCGTCCGCATTCCAGATCGGCGCGGCACGCACGTTGGTCCAGCGCCAGCCGCCCGTGGCGACGTGCAGGCGGAATTCCGCGTTCACCACACGCTGCGCCGCGATCGCGTCTTTCCATTGGCGCAGCGCGTAGGCGCGGTCGTCGGGATGAACCGCGTTTGCCCAGCCTTCGCCGAGCCATTCTTCGCCGGGCTGCCCGGTATGGTCCGACCAGCCCGGCGAGACCGACTCGGCCTGACCTTGGGCGTCGGCTTCCCAAACGGCCTGCGCAAAGCCTTCCACCAATGCGCGAAAGCGTTCCTCGCTTTCCACGCATTCGGTTTCCGCGCGCTTGCGTTCCGTGATGTCCAGCGCGAATTCGGCGCACTTCGAGGCCATGCCCGTGCCCGAGAGCCGCGTGGGCGCGAAAAGGCCCCACCAGCGCGTGCCGTCCTTGCGGATCAACTGCCGCTCGTAGGGCTGCGTGCGTCCGGTGGTGGCGAGGTCCGTGACCGCGCGCGTCGTGACGCCGAGAAATTCGAGCGGCACGAGCCGGTCCCAGTGCACCGCGGCGCGTAAATCTTCGCGGCTGTAGCCGCTCATCTGCTCGAATGCGCCGTTGGCGTCGGCCATGGTGCCGTCGAGGTCGAAGAACAGCACGCCCACGGTTTCGATGGAGATGGCGGCCTGCAGACGCGCCTCGCTCTCGCGCAGCGCGTCCTCGACCTGTTTGCGTTGCTGCGCTTCGTCGTGCAGCTTCGTGTTGACGTTCTGCAGCGTGCGCGTGCGTTCGACCACCTGCTGCGCGAGATTGTGGCCCGCGTCCTGGGCGTCGCTCAGCGCGCTCGTCAACTGGTGTGCGGCGCTCGCGCAGCAGGCGAGGCCTTGCAGCAGGCGCGCGTCCTCGGCGTCGAAATGTCCTTCCTCGCCGTGCGTCACGGCCCAGACCGTGCCGACCACCGTGCCGTTGACGCGCCAGGGCACGTGCAATGCTTCGCGGATCGGCGGATCGATCGCACGGTACGAAGCAAAGCAGCGTGCCGGGCGGTCGAACAGAAGCATGGTATTGCGCCCCTCGATCACGCCGCTGGGGCAGTCGTCGCCGGGAAGCGTGCGGTCCACGTCGCCGGCCAGTTCGCCGGCCACCGCGCCCCAGCGGAACCGGGCCGTGGCGCCGTCGCGCTCGGGCACGCTCACGCCGGCCGACCCGGCGCGGCAAAGCGCGAGGGCGAGCTGCGCGAGCATAGGCAGTACACCTGAGGGATGGCTCGCCATTTCCTGCGTGAGCGCAGCAAGCGCACGGCTCTCCCCCTGGTAATCGGGCAGTCGGTTCGGGCGGCTCACCAGAGCCTCGGTGATCAGCGTTTCCTCGACCGTGAGCGCAGGTGCGCCGTCGTCTTGCATGTCGCCTCCGCTTGAGCCGTCCGCCGCGCCTGCATTCGCATCCTGGGTGCGAGCTGCAAACGCCGGCGGCGCCCATTGTGTTCATGAGCCAGCATCGCGTATTCCCGTAGGGGAGCGCCGCGAGGTGGCGGTGCGTTCTGTTGCGTCCCTTTGAAGGCCGCGTACGTTTGAACGGCTGCGAAGCGCGGCGGGCACTGCGTTTGCTTGAATGCCTCACGATGGGCAAGGCGAGGAGGATGCGATCATGCCGCGCGCGATATGGAAAGGTGCCGTCACCTTCGGGCTCGTGTATGTGCCGGTCGAAGTGTTCCCGGCTACGCAGAGCGAGCGTACCGGCTTCAATCTGCTCGATCGGCGCACGCTGGACCCGGTCGGCTACCAGCAGATCAACAAGCGCACGGGCAAACCGATCCGGCATGCCGACATCGTGCGCGGCTACGAGTATGAAAAAGGCGCCTACGTGGTGATGTCCGACGAGGAGATCAAGGCCGCGAGTCCCGAATCGACGCAGACGGTCGACTTGCTCGCGTTCGTGGAGGCGCCGCAGGTTTCCTTTCTCTACCTCGACACGCCGTACTGGCTCGCCCCCGACAAACGGGCGGGCAAGGCCTATGCGCTGTTGCGCGATGCGCTCGCGGCGAGCGGCAAGATCGGCATTGCGAGCGTCGTGCTGCACAGCCGGCAGCATCTCGCCGCGCTCGTGGCGGCGGGCCCCGCGCTTGC
The DNA here is from genome assembly GCF_000739775.1 of Paraburkholderia heleia NBRC 101817. GTDB lineage: Bacteria > Pseudomonadota > Gammaproteobacteria > Burkholderiales > Burkholderiaceae > Paraburkholderia > Paraburkholderia heleia. The sequence continues at coordinate 160,296 of NZ_BBJH01000002.1, forward strand.
GCTGCAAACGCTGCGGTGGGCCACCGAGGTGCGCGGGTTCGATGCGGTCAAGCGCCTGCCGAAGCGTGCAAAAGCTGCGGGCGTGAGCACGCATGAGTTGCAAATGGCGCGCAACCTCATCGACGACATGAGCACCGACTGGGACCCCGAGACTTACCACGACACCTACCGCGACGCGATTCTCGAACTGGCCGGGCGCAAGGTGCGCGAAGGCAAGGCGCACGAACTTACGCGCGTCGAGGCGCCCGCGCCCGAGCGGCGCGGCGCGGATATCGTCGACCTTTCGGAGCTGCTCAAACGCAGTCTTGGCAAGCGCGGCGCGAGTGCGCCGCCCGCGAAACCGGCGCCGAAGCGCGGACGGCGCGCGGCGTGATCAACGCAACCGCACGACGCAACCGAGGCTCAGAGAGCGTAACAAGGGGCGAACGATGAAGCACAAGCTCGAAACCTACGAACAGAAGCGCCGCTTCGATGAAACACCGGAGCCGCGCGGTCGTACGGCGCGACGCGGCACGAAACCACGGGATGGTGAAGGATCGTTCGTGATCCAGCGCCACGACGCTCGGCGGCTGCACTATGACTTTCGCCTCGAACTGGACGGCACGCTCAAGTCGTGGGCCATTCCCAAAGGCCCGAGCCTCGACCCGGCGGTGAAGCGGCTTGCCGTGCATGTGGAGGATCATCCGCTTGAATATGGCTCGTTCGAAGGGCGCATTCCCGAAGGCAGCTATGGCGCCGGCACGGTGGCGATCTGGGACCACGGCGTGTGGCGCCCGGAGGGCGGCTTGCGCGGCGCGCGCGAAGGCTATGCGCAAGGCAAGCTCAAATTCACGCTGGAGGGCGAGCGGCTGCACGGCGGCTGGGCGCTCGTGCGCAGCCCCATGCACGACGGCAAGCAGGAGCGCTGGCTGCTCATCAAGCAGCGCGACGACGAGGCCGTGCCCGAAGACGCATTTCACGTCGTCGAGGACGAACCTGCCGCGTCGAAAACGCCGGGAGTATCGAAAAAGCGCGCCCGGGCGGGCAACGGGGCAGCGAAGCAGGGGGCAGCGGCCGCCCTGGAGGGCGCGGTGCCCGCACCGCTACCGCAGACGCTTGCCCCTGAACTCGCGACACCCGCCGACGCCCCACCGGTCGGCGACACCTGGCTCTACGAATTGAAATTCGACGGCTATCGCGTGCTGGCGCGCATCGACCGGCACGCGCGCGGCAAGGGCGATGTGCGCATCATCACGCGCACCGGTCGCGACTGGACCGCGAAGTTCCCGCGCCAGGTGGAAGCGCTGCGCGCGCTGAAGGTCGAATCGGCCTGGCTGGACGGCGAGGCCGTGGTGCTCGACGCGGCGGGTGTGCCCAACTTTCAGGCGCTGCAGAACGCGTTCGATGCGGGACGCGCAGAGGACATCACGTTCTGGCTCTTCGATCTGCCCTGGCTCGACGGCGCGGACTTGCGCGGTGTGCCGCTCGAGGCGCGGCGCGACAAGCTCGCGGCGCTGCTCGCCCAGCAGCCTCACGACGCGCTGCGCTTTTCGGAGGCCTTCGAAGGCGAACCGCAGGCCATGCTCGAAGCCGCTTGCGAGGCGAATCTCGAAGGGCTCGTCGCCAAGCGGCGCGACAGCCCTTACACGTCCACGCGCAGCGCCGCGTGGCTCAAGCTGCGCTGCTCACAACGCCAGGAATTCGTAATCGGCGGCTATACGGAACCGCAGGGCCGCCGCGAGGGGTTTGGCGCGCTGCTGATCGGCGAGTATGGCGGCGATGGCGCGCTGCAATATGCCGGCAAGGTGGGAACGGGTTTCGACGCGGCGCGGCTCGAAGCGATGGCGGGCGAACTGCGTGCGCGCGAGCGCAAGACGTCGCCGTTCGCTGCGGTGCCGGCGGCCGAGCGTCGCGCGGGGGTGCACTGGGTGCGGCCCGAACTCGTGGCGGAGGTGCGCTTCAAGACATGGACGAGCGCGGGCGTGGTGCGCCAGGCCTCGTTCATCGGACTGCGCGCGGACAAGCCCGCGAAGGACATCGTGCGCGAAGCGCAAACGCCGCCCGTGCAGCCGGGTGCGAACCATCGTGAAAAGAGGCTCGCAAAGCAAGCCGCGACGAACACGCCGAAGACAGCGAGCCGCACGCGCCGCGCCGCGCACGACGAAGCCGAGGTTGCCGGCGTGCGCATCACGCATCCCGGGCGCGTGATCGACGCGCAAAGCGGACTGCGCAAGATCGATCTCGTTGAGTACTTCGAAGCGATGGCTGCATGGCTGCTGCCGCACGTGCAGGGGCGGCCCGTTGCGCTTGCGCGCGCGCCCAAGGGCGTGGGCGGCGAGCTTTTCTTCCAGAAACACGCCAACGCGCTGCAGATTCCCCATGTCACGCAGCACGCCGGCCTCGATCCGGGCCATGCGCCGCTGCTCACGCTCGATTCCACCGAGGCGCTGGTCGGCGCGGCGCAGATGGACACGATAGAACTGCACACCTGGAATGCGCTCGCGGCGAGCATCGAAAAGCCCGACCGCATCGTCTTCGACCTGGACCCCGATCCCTCGCTCGCATGGGAGCGCATGCTCGAAGCCGCGCAGCTCACGCGCGAACTGCTCGACGCGCTGGGCCTGCGCGCGTGGTGCAAGACGAGCGGCGGACGGGGCCTCCACCTTGTGGTGCCGCTCACACGCCATGCCGGCTGGGAGGAAGTGAAGGACTTCGCGCGCGCGGTGGCGAGCCATTTGGCGGCGACGCTGCCCGAGCGCTTCAGCGCGAAGATGGGGGCGCAAAACCGCAAGGGCCGCATTTTCGTCGACTATCTGCGCAACAACCGCGGCGCCAGCACTGCCGCGGCCTATGCGCCGCGGGCGCGGCCCGGTCTCGGCGTTTCGGTGCCCGTGGACTGGGACGAGCTGCCTGCGCTCACGAGCGGCGACGAGTGGAACGTCGCGAACGTGCGCGAGCGGCTCGAAGCGCGACGCGCCGACCCGTGGCGCGACTACGAAAAAGCGCGCCAGCGGATTACGGCTGCCATGCGCAAACAACTCGGCATGAAGTGAAAGCGTATCGTCAGATTGGTGAAATTCGTAAGGCAACCAGGCTTGACATCACGTCACACAGGACTTGCCTTTCCCCCACAAGACGGCGCGCAAGGCACCGTTAGCGGGCAGGCGTGCCGGCTTTCGCAGGCGGCGTCGAATTTCCGGACCCGATTGTCCTTTTTTCCCCGCAATTGTCCTGAGACAATAATTTTCCGCCCTGTTTCTGAGCGACCATGAACGCTTACCGAGGAGCGGATCGAGATGGCGTGGGCGACGATTTCAGGCGAGTGGCGTGACGCGGTCGGGGCCGCGCACGGCGCGGAGTCCAAATACAAACGGCTGGTCAAGGCGATTGCCCAGGATATCGAGCGCGGCGCACTCGTTTCCGGCGTGCGCCTCGCACCGCAGCGCGAGGTGGCCGCGGAGCTGGGCGTGAGCGTGCAGACGGTTACCAATGCCTACAAGGAACTCGAGAGGCAGGGCCTGATCCGTTGCGAGGTCGGGCGCGGCAGCTTTGTCGCCGCGCGCGTGACCGAGTCGATGTCGAACTACATTCTCGACACGGCCGAACGCGAGATCGTCGACTTTTCCATTGCGCGCATCGTCCACACGCCGCAGCACGACGCCGCGTGGCGCGACGTGTGCGCCACGCTCGCCACGCTGGACGATCAGCCGTGGATTCGTTCTTTTCGCCCCATCGCGGGCTTCGAGCATCATCGCCAGGCGGGCGCGGCGTGGCTCGCCTCGCTCAACATGCCGGTCAAACCCGAATCGCTCCTCATCACCAATGGCGCGGCGCACGGCATTTTCCTCGCGCTTGCCTCCACCGTCGGCCCCGGCGACACCGTGCTCTGCGAAAGCCTTACGGACCACGGCGTGATCGGCTCGGCAAGCGTGCTCGGCTTCACGCTCAAGGGGCTCGAAATCGACGAATACGGCATACGTCCCGAGCATTTCGAGGAGATGTGTGACAGCGAGCGCGTGAGCGCGCTCGTCTGCACGCCGACCTTCAACAATCCCACCATGTCCGTGCTGCCCGACTCGCGGCGCCGCGCGATTGCGCGCATTGCCGAGCGTTACGGCGTATACGTGATCGAGGACGATGTTTATGGCGCGCTGCCGGCGAAGGCCAACACGCCCATCGCGAGCCTGATCCCCGAGCTGGCGTTCTATTGCACGAGCATGACGAAATCCGTGCTCACGGGCCTGCGCACGGGCTATCTCGCCATGCCGCGCCGCCTTGCGCTGCGCGTGGAAAGCGTGCTGCGCGTGAGCAGCTGGATGGCGACTTCACCGATTGCGGAGATCGCCACGCGCTGGATCATGGATGGCACCGCGCGCCGCCTCGTGGAGCTGCAGCGCGAGCGGCTTGCGGCGCGCCAGGCGATGGTGCGCGCGGCCTTGGGCGGCTATGTGCTCGGCGCGCATCCCAACGCGCTTTCCGCCTGGCTGCGCGTGCCCGACTTCTGGCAGGCGGACCGCCTCGTGCGCGAATTGCGCAATCGCCAGATTGCCGTGACGTCGCCGGACCCATTTCTCGTGGGCGGCACCCAGCGTCCCAACGCGGTGCGCATCAGCCTTGGCGCGGAAGCGTCGGATGCTGCGTGCCGCCACGCGCTGCAGACCATGGCGGGCGTGTTCGAGCAGTATCCGCACGTGCACGATTTCAATTAGGCTTTTTTGCGCGCTCCCGCCTCAACGCGCGCGGATTGTACCAGGACATTAGAAAGACCGTTTTGGCTCATTAGACTGGATTGCACAGCTTCACTGGAAGGAACGTGCATTTCATGTCGTCGCCGCTTTCATCGCTTTCATCGCTTTCGTCCCTTGCGCTTGCTGATGTGTACCGCGCGCGCCAGCGCGTCGCGGGCCGCGCAGCGCTCACCCCGCTCGTGGCGTCTCCCACCTTGTCGGCGCGGGTGGGCGCGCCGGTCTACTTCAAGCTCGAAACCGTACAGCCCACCGGCAGCTTCAAGTTGCGCGGGGCGACCAACGCGGTGGCGCAACTTGCCGAGTCGGACGTGACGCGCGTCGTCACCGCATCGACCGGCAATCATGGCCGCGCGCTCGCGTATGCGGCCCATGCGCTCGGCATGGAGTCGGCCGTGTGCATGTCGTCGCTCGTGCCGCAAAACAAGGTTGATGCCGTGGCCGCGCTCGGTGCGCGCGTCGTGATTGCGGGCAAGAGCCAGGACGAGGCGCAGATCGAAGCGCAGCGTCTCATGCGCGAGGAAGGCTATGCGTTCGTGCCGCCTTTCGACGACCTGCGCGTGATCGCCGGACAGGCCACTATCGGTCTCGAAATTCTCGAAGCCTTGCCCGATACCGCAACGCTCGTGGTGCCGCTCTCCGGCGGCGGACTGTTCAGCGGCGTGGCATTCGCGGCGAAGCAGATACGGCCGGACGTGCGCGCCATCGGCGTATCGATGGCGCGCGGCGCGGCCATGCACGCGAGCCTCGCGGCGGGCCGTCCCGTCGACGTAGAGGAAAGCGAAACATTGGCCGATTCGCTGGGTGGCGGCATAGGCCTCGACAATCGCCATACCTTTGCGCTGACCCGGGCGCTTGCCGACGAAGTCATCTTGCTCGGCGAAACCTCGATCGCGCGCGGCGTGGTCCATGCGTATCGCGAAGAGCGTCTCGTGGTGGAAGGCGCGGGCGCGGTGGGCTTGGCGGCGCTGCTGGACGGGCACATCGAGCAAGGCAAAGGCCCGATCGTGATCGTCGTGAGCGGCGCGAACATCGACATGACGGTGCACCGCCGTCTCGTGACGGAGGTTTGAAATGCATGCCGAGTTCTCACCTGGGTTGCCACCTGAGTTGCCACCTGTCACGTTGCTGGGCGCAGACCAACTGCGCGAACTGGTCCCACTCGATCTTGCGGCCGTCGATCAGGTCGAATCCGTTTTCGTTGCGCTCGCAACCGAAGCCGTCGCCATGCCGCCCATTCTCAACCTCGCGCTGCCCGAGCGGCATGGCGAGGTCGATGTGAAGACGGCGTATTTGCCGCGCTTCGAGCAGTTCGCCATCAAGATCAGCCCCGGCTTTTTCGATAATCCCTCGCTCGGCCTGCCGAGCCTGAACGGACTGATGCTGGTGCTGTCTGCGCGCACAGGCCTTACCGAAGCCGTGTTGCTCGACAACGGCTATCTGACCGCCGTGCGCACCGCCGCGGCGGGCGCGGTGGCCGCTCGCTGGCTCGCGCGTCCTGACGCGCGCCATGCGGCGGTCATCGGCGCGGGCGAGCAGGCGCGCCTGCAGCTCGATGCACTGATGCTGGTGCGCAGGATCGGGAGCGTGAGCGTCTGGGCCCGCGACGCGGCGCGGGCTGCTGTGTTCGCCGCCGACGCCGAACGCCGCCACGGCGTGCATGCGCGCGTTGCCGCTTCGGTCCACGACGCGCTCGAGCATGCCGACGTGGCCGTGACGACCACGCCCAGCCGCACGCCGCTCGTTCACGCGGCAGACCTGCACGCCGGTTTGCACCTCACGGCCATGGGCTCCGATGCCGAGTACAAGAACGAACTCGCACCCTCGGTGTTCGAATCGGCGCGCTACGTCTGCGACCGCTTGCAGCAAACGCGCGTGCTCGGCGAACTCAGGCATGCGATTCAGGCGCACAAGGTCGCACCCGATCGCGGCTTCGCGGAGTTGGGCGAAGTGATCGTGGGCCGCCGCGAGGGCCGCATGCAAGCAAGCGACATCACGATCTGCGACCTCACCGGCACCGGGGCGCAGGACACCGCCATTGCCGTTCTCGCCTTGCAGCGCGCCCGCGCGGCCGGCGCGGGCGCGGTGTTTCACAACGCAGTCACGCCTTGAGAGGGAAAGATGTCCGCAGCAACCGAAAGGAGTGAGGTAGCGCCGCGCCTCGTTTTCGCACGCAGCGAGTACGACGCGCGCATTGCGAAGACGCGCCGCGCAATGCAGGACGAAGGCATTGATCTGCTGATCGTCACGGACCCGACCAACATGAACTGGCTGACGGGCTACGACGGCTGGTCGTTCTATGTCCACCAATGCGTGCTGCTGACCATGGACGGCGAACCCGTCTGGTTCGGTCGCGGCCAGGACGCGAACGGCGCAAAGCGCACGGCATTCATGTCCCACGGCAATATCATCGGCTATCCTGATCATTACGTTCAGTCGCCGGTGCGCCACCCCATGGACTATCTGGGCACGGAAGTCATCGCCGAGCGCGGCTGGGACACGCTGCGCATCGGCGTGGAGATGGACAACTACTACTTCAGTGCGGCGGCCTACGCGTCGCTTCAGCGCTATTTGCCCAGGGCGCGCTGGGTGGACGCCACCGCGCTCGTGAACTGGCAACGCGCGGTGAAGTCGCCGCGCGAGATCGAGTACATGCGCGTCGCGGCGCGCATCGTCGAGAAGATGCACGCGCGCATTCTCGACGTGGTCGAGCCGGGCATGAAGAAGTGCGACCTCGTTGCGCAGATCTATGCAGCGGGCATTACGGGCGTGGAAGGCCACGGCGGCGACTACCCCGCCATCGTGCCGCTGTTGCCCACCGGCGCCGACGCCGCAGCCCCGCACCTCACATGGGACGACTCGGCGTTCACCGCGAACGCGGGTACCTTCTTCGAGATCGCCGGCTGTTACCACCGCTATCACTGCCCGCAGTCGCGCACGGTCTATCTCGGCAAGCCGCCGAAGCACTTTCTCGACGCCGAGAAAGCCGTGGTGGAAGGCATCGAGGCGGGCCTTGCCGCCGCGAAGCCCGGCAACGTGTGCGAGGACATCGCCAATGCGTTCTTTGCGGTGCTGCGCAAATCGGGCATCGAGAAGAACAGCCGCTGCGGCTACCCCATCGGCGCGAGCTTTCCGCCCGACTGGGGCGAGCGCACCATGAGCCTGCGCCCCGGGGACCGCACCGTCCTCGAACCCGGCATGACGTTTCACTTCATGCCGGGCCTGTGGCTCGACGACTGGGGCCTCGAAATCACAGAGAGCATCCTGATTACCGAAACCGGCGTCGAAACGTTCTGCACCACGCCGCGCAAACTGTTCGTGAAGGAGTAGGACCGATGCGTGCGTCACCGATTACGCCGACTGTCGATTACGACGCCAATGGCGTGCAACACGGTTTCCTGAGGCTGCCTTATTCGCGCGACGACTCCGCATGGGGCGCGATCATGATTCCGCTTACCGTGGTCAAGCACGGCGAGGGGCCGACCGTGCTGCTCACGGGCGGCAATCACGGCGACGAATACGAAGGGCCGATCGCGCTCGCCAAACTGGCGGGGTCGCTGCAGGCCGCGGACGTGAACGGCCGCGTGATCATCGTGCCGTACATGAACTATCCGGCGTTTCGTGCAGGTACGCGCACCTCGCCGGTCGACGCGGGCAATCTGAACCGCAGCTTTCCGGGGCGTCCCGACGGCGGCGTGACCGAAAAGATCGCCGACTACTTTCAACGCGAGTTGCTGGCGCGCGCGGATTACGTGCTCGATATTCACGCAGGCGGGCGCACGCTCGACTTCGTGCCGTTCGCGGCGATTCATGTGCTGCCCGATGGCGATCAGCAGGCGCGTTGCGAGCGGGCGATGCGTGCGTTCGGCGCGCCGTACTCCATGCGCATGCTGGAACTCGATAGCGTGGGCCTGTTCGACAGCGCCGTGGAGGAAGCGGGCAAGGTGTTCGTTTCGACCGAACTGGGCGGCGGCGGCACGTCCACCGCGCGCAGCGTGGCGATTGCGGATCGCGGCGTGCGCGGTTTTCTTGCGCACGCTGGCGTTATCGAGCGCAAGGCTGGCGAGCGCGGCATCGGCCCGCGCACGACCACCTTGCTGGACATGCCCGACTGCACTTGCTACACCACGAGCGAGCATCGCGGCATGCTGGAAATGTGCCGCGATCTGGGCGACACCGTCGAGGCAGGCGAAGTGCTCGCGCGCGTGCACGACATCGACCGCACCGGCGCGCGCGCCGTGGAATATCGCGCGCAACGCGGGGGGCTGCTCGCGGCGCGCCATTTCCCGGGGCTCGTGCAGGCGGGCGATACCGTGGCCGTGGTTGCCGATGTCGTCGAACACAACCTGCCTGTGACGGCATGAGCGCGCCGTGATCAAGCTCGACCGTTACGATCTGGCCATTCTGCGCATCCTCGAGCGCGATGGCCGCATTACGAAATCGAAGCTCGCCGAAGCGGTCAATCTTTCCATTTCTCCGGCCTGGGAGCGCGTTCGCAAGCTCGAGGAAAGCGGCGTGATACGCGGCTATCACGCCGAGGTGGACTGGGTGGGCGCGATGCGTGTCAGCCGTATCGTCGTGGAGGTGACGCTGTCGCGCCATACGGCGCCCGACATGCGGCGCTTCGAAGAACGCGTGAGCGCGGCCGAGGAAGTCGTGCAGTGCTATGCCACGGGCGGCGGGGTGGACTACGTGCTGCACGTGACGGCGCGCGACATCGACCACTACCAGCGCTTTATCGACGCGCTGTTGATGGAGGATCTCGCCATCGAGCGCTACTTCACCTACATCGTGACGAAGGTGGTGAAGTGCGCGCCCAACCATGCGCCTGCGTGGGCACTGGAAAGCGCATGAATTTTTCGCGCTCGCGCGCAGCGGTTCCAAAAAAAACGCAAGTGTACGGCGCTGAAAACCAAAAAATTCGCGATGACTGCCGCCTCAGAATGGATGGCATATCGACAGATCTGACAAGGAGTAGACGAGATGCTGCCAGGACACCCCATTCTGTTCAAATCGCTGTGCTACGTGGACGGCCGCTGGGTGCACAGCGACAGCGCGGCGACCGTGGCCGTGCAGAACCCGGCGGACCAGTCGGTGATCGGCCACGTGCCCATGCTGGTGCGCGCACAGATCACCGGTGCAGTCGACGCCGCACAGCGCGCCTTCGAATCGTGGCGCTGGGTTTCGCAGGCAGAGCGCAGCGCGACGCTCATGCGCTGGCACGCGCGGATCGTGCGGAACCAGGAGGATCTGGCTGCGCTGCTCTCACTGGAGCAGGGCAAGCCGCTCGCCGAATCGCGCGGCGAAATCCGCTATGCGGCGAGCTTCATCGAATGGTATGCGCATGAGGCAAAACGCCTGGCAGGCCGTACGATTCCCACGCACATCGACGGTGCACATCTGGCCACGGTGATGGAACCGGTGGGCGTCGCGGCGCTCATCACGCCATGGAATTTTCCGGTGGCGATGATCACGCGCAAAGCCGCCGCTGCGCTCGCGGCCGGCTGTACCGTCGTCGTGAAGCCCGCTCACGAAACGCCGTATTCGGCGCTCGCCCTGGCGCAGCTCGCGGAGGAGGTGGGCTTTGCGGCGGGCGTCTACAACGTGGTGCTCGGCGAGCCGCACATGGCGATGGAGACGCTGGTGAGCGACACGCGTGTGCGTGCCGTGAGTTTCACGGGGTCGACGCGGGTGGGCTCGCTCGTCACGCAGGCGGCGGCGCGTGCGGGGATCAAGAAGGTCGCGCTGGAACTGGGCGGCAATGCGCCGTTCATCGTCACGGAAGACGCCGATCTCGACCAGTCCGTGAAGATTGCCGTGGGCGCGAAGTTCCAGACCTCGGGCCAGGACTGCTGCGCGGCGAACCGTATTTTCGTGGCGCGGCCGCTTTACGAAGCGTTCGTGGAGCGCTATGCGGCAGCGGTGCGCGCGCTCAAGACTGGACCGGCGTTCGAGAAAGACGTGGACGTGGGCCCGCTCATGCACCAGGCCGCGTTCGACATTACGGTCGCGCGCGTGGCCGATGCATGCGAAAAGGGCGCGCGCATCGTGGCGGGCGGCCAGCCGCATGCGCTGGGCGGCTGGTACTACGAGCCCACCGTGATCGCCGATGCCGCGCCCGGCATGCGCGTGTACGACGAGGAAAACTTCGCGCCCGTTTCGGCAGTCTGCGCGTTCGACACGCTCGACGAAGTGATCGCAAAGGCAAACGACACCGAATACGGGCTTGCGGCCTACGTCTGTGCCGCGCGCATGGACACGATCTTCCAGCTCGTGCGCAGGCTCGATTTCGCGATGATCTCGGTGAACGGCGTGAAGTTCACGGGCGCGCCCATTCCATTCGGCGGCATGAAGGCCTCGGGCCTCGGCCGCGAAGGCGGCGCGGAGGGCTTCGAGCCCTTCGTGGAAACCAAATATTTTTGTCTTGGCAATCTCGGCCTGCCGCTCGCGGGCATGGCCTGAACCGGAATCAGGAGGACAACATGACTCAACGCATCGACGCACTCTTCGAGCAGGACCGCGCGCACTTCATGCACCCGTCCACGCACGCCTACGACCACGAGAGCGGCGCGCTGCCGGGCAGGATCGTGCGCGGCGGCAAGGGCATCCGCATCGAGGACCATCAGGGCAAGCCGTATATCGACGCCTTCGCGGGCCTTTACTGCGTGAACATCGGCTACGGCCGCACCGAAGTCGCCGACGCCATGTACGAGCAGGCAAAGCAGCTCGCCTACTATCACACTTACGTCGGCCACTCGTCGGATGCGATCATCGAGCTGTCGTCGCGCATCATCGACTGGGCGCCGGCCGGCATGAAGAAGGTGTATTACGGCATGTCCGGTTCGGATGCGAACGAAACACAGGTCAAGATCGTCTGGTATTACAACAACGTGCTGGGCCGTCCGAACAAGAAGAAGATCATCTCGCGCGATCGCGGCTATCACGGCTCGGGCATCGTCACGGGCAGCCTCACCGGCCTGCCGAGCTTCCATCAGCATTTCGATCTGCCGATCGATCGCGTGAAGCATACGGTTTGCCCGCACTGGTATCGCAAGGCGCCCGCGGGCATGAACGAGGCACAGTTCGTCGCGTACTGCGTGGAAGCGCTCGAAAAGCTGATCGCGCGCGAAGGCGCGGACACGGTCGCCGCATTCATCGCCGAGCCGGTGATGGGCACCGGCGGCATCATCGAGCCGCCCAAAGGCTACTGGCCGGCCATCCAGGCGGTGCTGCGCAAGCACGACATCCTGCTGATCTCCGACGAGGTGGTGTGCGGCTTCGGGCGTCTGGGCTCGAAGATGGGCGCGCAGCACTTCGGCATCGAACCGGATCTGATCACGGTCGCGAAGGGCCTCACGAGCGCGTATGCACCGCTTTCCGGCGTGATCGTGGGCGAGAAGGTCTGGGACGTGATCGCGCGCGGCTCGCAGGAGCACGGGCCGATGGGGCACGGCTGGACCTATTCGGGGCACCCGGTGTGCGCCGCCGCGGCGCTCGCCAACTTGGCGATCCTCGAGCGCGAAAAGCTCGTGGAGAACGCCGCGCAGGTCGGCTCGTACTTCGGCGCGAAGCTGCGCGAGGCGTTCGGCGCGCATCCGCTCGTGGGCGAGGTGCGCAGCGTGGGCATGCTGGCGGCGCTGGAGTTCATGGCCGACAAGGAAGCGCGCAAGCCGTTCGACCCGGCGCTGAAGATCGGGCCGAAGGTTTCGGCGGCGGCGCTGCAGCGCGGTGTGATCGCTCGCGCCATGCCCCATGGCGACATCCTGGGCTTTGCCCCGCCGCTCGTCATGACGCGTGCGGAGGCCGACGAAATCGTCGGCATCGTCAAGCAGGCCGTGGACGAGGTGGCCGAGCGCAGTCTGGTGGCGGGGTGAGCCGTAAAGCGCGCCTCAACCATTGACGGTTCGACGTCACGAGCCGCCGTACGCGAGTACGGCGGTTTTTTTTGATCCCGCAGGGCTTGCCCAGGTGTTGCTTTTCGGTCGCTTGCGTTTGCGCAATAGGCCGTGAAACCGTTGCCTGACAAGACTCAAACGCGCGGGGTTCTGGTGCGCGGCATTTTGCCACCACATTGACGCACGCGCATGGTGTGACAATGCGTCGAAGTCTTAATAAATGTTAAAGAAGGAGTCGTTCGATGCTCTCACCCGTCGCAGGATCGGCTATCGTCGTGCGCCAAAGCAGCCGTGCTCCTCTCGCTGCAACACAGCCCAGCGCACGCTGCTCAGGGTGCGCCATGCGCCATCTTTGCATGCCGCAAGGGCTGCCGGCCGAAGAACTGCCGAAGCTCGAGGCGCTGATCTGCGGGGCCCGCAAGGTGCGCCGCGGCGAGGCGCTCTATCGCTCGGGCGACCGCTTCGACAGCCTGTACGCGGTGCGCTCGGGCTCGCTCAAGACGCTGATCGTCAACCGCGACGGTCGCGAGCAGATCACCGGGCTGCGTCTCGCGGGCGACGCGCTGGGGCTCGACGGCATCGCCACCGACGTGCACGCGTTCAGCGCCGTCGCGCTCGAAGACAGTTCGATTTGCACGCTTCCCTACGCCGCGCTCAAGACCCTGTGCCGCGAAAGCGGCACGATGCAGGATCGGCTGCACCGACTCATGGGCGACCAGTTCAACCAGGAAGCCTCGCAGATGATGGTGCTGGGTTCGCTCACCGCCGAGGAACGCGTGGCCGCGTTCCTGCTCGACGTGTCGTCGCGCAACTGGCAGCGCGGGTATTCGCAGGCGGAGTTCCGTCTGCGCATGTCGCGCGAGGACATGGGCAGCTACCTGGGCATCACGCTCGAAACGGTGAGCCGGATCCTGTCGCGCTTCCAGAAGCGCGGCCTGATCGACGCCCAAGGCAAGCTGATTCGCATCTGCGATATCGAGGGGCTGCAGACGGTTTGAGCGGGCCGCTGACGCGACAGCCGTCGAACCTCCGATGACTGCCGCAGCCAGCCGCTCCTTACTTCTCGTCGAGACCCAGCCCCGGCAGGCGGTGCGTGCCTTCGAGCTGGACTGCGTGCAGCAGATGCGGATCCACGTCGAGCGCGCTCAGGATCGTCGGTGCGACCTGGGTCGTGAAGACGTAGTGGTCGTCGTTGCGGCCGGCGTGGCGAATGCCGGGGAACGACACGACGAGACCCAGATGGCTGTCGTCGGGCGCGTTGCCGCCATGCTCTTCATCCTTGGCCGTGCTGGACGTATAGATCACGCCGGGGTTCGGCTGCACGATGATGTCCGGCGTGCGGCCGTTCGACGGATTGCCGAACCAGTCGGCAAGGCGGTCGCCGGTGAGGATGTACGCCTGCGGGCCGTCCGCGCAGATGCCCGGCGCGTTACAGCTCAGGTTCGCCTGCAGCGTCTTGACCACGGCGTCCTTCTGGCTCTGGTCGCGCAGCCAGATCAGGCCCACGTCGTCGGTTTGCACCATGCCCGTGCCCGAGAGGCCCGAACCGTCGTTCAGGTTGCCCGTCTTCGTGTTGTTCTGGCCGAAGTTGCCGTTCGGGTCCAGATAGTTGTTGGCCTCGAGCAGCTTCGTGAGCGTGTCGCCGTTCTTCACCAGCTTCGAGTGATCGGTCGGCGACTGGCCGTGCTTGGCCGTCACGATGATGAGCGTCGACGAGTAGAGGTTGCGCTGCTTCAGTTCCTGCACGACGCGGCCGAGCGAGTTGTCCAGGTACGTGATCGCGGCGGCGACCTGCGGGCCCGGCGTGAAGTCGGCGTCGAGATATCCGCCTTGTTTCGCCACCGGCGACTTCTGCGCGACGCTAAGCGTCTGGAAGTTCGTGCCGAACATCGTGGGCACCGGCGCGCTCGTCTTGCCCGTCGAATCGAGGCCATCGATTTCGTTGATCAGCGCCTGCACGTGGATGTTGTCGAAGACTTCGGTATGTGTGTAGGTATCCAGATAATTCGTGCCCGTCGTGGGGTCGATCGAATTGATCTCGGTGCGCGCCAGATCGTCCACGCCCTTGCCTGAAGGGCCGTTCACCCAGTCATAGCCCCACGCATGCTTGTCCGCCCACGCGGTGCGCGCGCCGTGGATGTTCTGCTTGATCACTTCGAAGACGGTGTTCGTCTTGATGTAATTGTGCGGATACACGGGCGTGCAAACGCCATTGACCTTTGCATAAGGAATGGCCTGCGGATTGAACGCGCCGCCGCCGTCGAGGTGGATCAGCGCGCCGCCGTTCTCCCCGTCGATGCCGGCCGTCTCGTCGAACACGACGTTCCAGCCTTGCGGGCCCTTGCAGTGAGCGTCGAGCGGTGCGTAGAGCGTACGGTCATATGACACGTCATAGAAAAGGCCCGCGCTCTTCGGCGAGCCGCCCGTCACCAGCGCCGTGAGGCCCGGGAACGAGTCGGACAGATGCGGCGTGTGGGCGTTCGTGTAGGTCACGCCGGACTTCGCGAGCAGCGCGAGATTGGGGCAGGCATTGCTGCCGATGCAGCGGGCCACGTCCTGTTCATGCAGACCGTCGAAGCTGATCAGCAAGACATGCTTCACATCCTTCATGTCGCCTGCATAAGCCGTCGAGTGCATACCCGCAAGTGCCACGGCACTTGCGCCAACGACTGCGCCTAAGCGCGACCACCGGGTCGTATTCTCCATCATCCACCTCGTTTTTTGTCTTGCATTTGGGGGAACTGCGAGGGACTTGCGCACAGCCCGAGCAATGTGGGGCTGGAAGGCGAATCTCTCGTGACGCCCTGCTTTCATCTCGCCGTCAGTTGTTATCAGTTGTTGCAGGACACGTTCGCTAGACGTGAGGTGAGGGTTTTCGCGGGTGTAAACTGCTGCATTCGAGTGTTTGCAGTCCGCTTTGCAGCGCTCGTTAATAGTGAGTTCCATTCAGACCATTCCGGGCAACACATAATCGAATCCAAAGGGAACGTCATGGCAAAGGATGAAATCGTCTGGGGTATCCTGGGTACGTCGAAGATCAACGACAAGGTCGTCGTGCCCATGCACCACGCACCGAAGTGCCGTGTAAAAGCGATTGCTTCGCGTTCAGCGGAGAAGGCCCAGGCTGCCGCGGCGAAATATGGTCTCGCACACGCGTACGACAGTTACGAGGCGCTGCTGGCAGACCCGGAAATCGATGCGGTCTATATTCCGTTACCCAATCACCTTCACGTGGAGTGGACGATCAAGGCCGTCGAGGCGGGCAAGCACGTGCTATGCGAAAAGCCGGTCGGGCTCGATGCGCAACAGGCGCAACGATTGATCGCGGCGCGCGACAGGAGCGGGCGGTATATCCAGGAAGCCTTCATGGTGCGCACGCATCCACAGTGGCTAAAGGCGCGGGCGTTGATCGACGAGGGCGCGATTGGCGAATTGCGGGCGGTGACCGGCGGCTTCACTTACTACAACACCAATGCGCAGGACATTCGCAACCACGGCGAAATGGGCGGAGGCGGTTTGCTGGACATCGGCTGTTATCCCATCACGACGTCGCGCCTCATTCTCGGGCGTGAGCCGAAGCGCGTGGTCGCGCTGCTGGAGCGCGATCCGTCGTTCGCAGTGGACCGTCTTGGCTCCGTGCTGATGGACTTCGAAGGCGTGCAAGCGAGCTTCTTTTACTCCACCCAGACCCATCCTTACCAGCGCATGCAGTTTCACGGCACGACCGGGCGAGTCGAGGTCGAGATTCCATTCAACGCGCCGAATGACCGGCCGACGCGGCTCTTGTTGAGCAAGCAGGGAGAAGCGGATCGCTGGCTGGAACTGCCGGTATGCGATCAATACGGCGTGGCAGCGGCGGTATTCGCCGAGGCGATTTTGAACGGCACGCCCCAGGCGATTGCGCTGGAAGACGCCTGCGCAAACATGCGCGTGATCGATGCCGTATTCCGTTCGGCCCGATCGGGCGCGTGGGAGAGCATCGCTTGACGTCGAAGCGCAGCGGGTGGGTTCAACGGCCCCTGGTTGGACCTGCGCCCGCCTTGCGGCTCTTCACATGGTCGATGAATGCGCGCAGCTTGGGCATGATCTGCCGGCGGCTCGGGTAACAGAGAAACACGCCCGGCAGCACCGGCGCGTAGGCGTCGAGCACGCGCACGAGTTTGCCCGCTTTCACCGCGTCGGAAACCATCGGCTCGGGTAGCTGTGCGAGGCCGATGCCTTCGAGCGCCGCGCCCATCATGGTCGGGAAGTCGCTGGCGATCAGCGGCCCGGACACGGCGATCTCCACGGCCTGCCCATGGTCGTCAAATGACCAGCTGGCCAGCGCGCCGCTGGAGCGCCGCCAGCGCAGGCATGCGTGCTGGCGCAGATCGTCGGTGTGGCGGGGCCGTTTGTTACCGGAAAAATAGGCAGGACTACCGACGACAACGAGGCGAAACGGCGGTGTCAGCGGTACCGCCACCATGTCGGCGGCGACGAGTTGACCCAGCCGGATGCCGGCATCGAAGCCTTCCGCCGCGAGATCGACCACTTCCTTGCTCACGGCGATTTCCACCTCCACTTCGGGATAAGCCTGGCAGAACGAAGCGAGCAGCGGCTCGAGCAGAAGCGGGACGACCGCACGCGGCACGGAGAGCCGCAACAGACCCGTAGGGCGCTGGCCGAGATCGCGCGCGACTTCGCTTGCGGCGACCAGTTCCTCGAAGGCGGGCCTGGCGCGCGAAAGAAACCGTTCGCCGGCTTCGGTCAGGCCGACGCTGCGCGTGGTGCGCACGAACAGCGCCGCGCCGATGCGCTCTTCGAGCACACGCACCGCCTGGCTGATCGCCGAAGGCGTCACCCCGAGGTCCGCTGCCGCCTTGCGAAAGCTGCGGTGTCTGGCAACGCACAGGAACGCCTCCACGCCATCGAGCGCACCTTGCCTGACTGTGAAGTTCTGCTTCATGACGCATCAACATTGTGATGAATAGTCGCTCGCGGGAATCGATGGTACACCTAACGTGCCAGCCGATGACGCGCGCAAACCGCGTCGCGCACAGGCAGGGTCCCCCGCGAAGTGCGGCATTCATCTGGAGAACCGTCGATGAGCACACCCGCCATTCCCCTTGGCACCGTCCCGCCGCGCCCGGCCTGGCGCAGCCTGCGCTGGATCGCGCCGCTCACGCTCCTGTGGATTGCCGTGATGTACTGGCTGCCCGCGATTCCTGGCAGCGGTTTTCAGACCACGGCGCACCAACTCGTGGCCCAGATGTTCATGGCGCTCGGTCTGTGGCTCGGCCTCGAACGCACCGGCCTGACGCTGAGCGAGCGCCGCACGACCTGGCTGGCGATTCTCATGGCGCATGCGCTTTGGTTTGCAGTCGTCTGGAGCGCGGCGATCCACGGCGTCTTTCGACTGAGCGCCGTGCCGCCGCCGTTGCCGTTGCTGCCGTTGGCGATATTCCTTCCGGTGATTGTCGGCGCGCCGCTATTGCTGCTGTCGAAGCGGGTGGGGCGAGTGCTCGACGCGATGCCGGCGGCCTGGCTCATCGCGCTGCAGTTTTACCGCGTGTTCGGCAGTTGGGCGATTGTCGCGTGGCTGCACGGCGCGATGGCCGGCGTGGACGCATTGCCGGCGGGCACCGGCGACCTGCTGACCGGCCTCTTCGCCGTGCCTGCGGCCATCGCGGTGGCGAGCGGGACCGCGCAGGGGCGCAAGGCGGCCATCGTCTGGAACATTTTCGGACTCGCCGATTTCGCCGTCGCCGTGACCTTGGGGATGGTCACGGCGCCCGGCCGATTCCAGCTGATCGCGCCGGATACGCCGAGCCTCAACGCGGGCACGTGGCCGTATGTGTTGACGCCCGCGTTCGTCGTGCCCAGCTCGGTCCTGCTGCATGCGCTTTCGCTGCGGCAACTGTTCCGGCGTCGCGCCGCATGAGTTCCCTTCATTTCATCCGCACATCGCAAAACACCTGGCAGGAGGCAACATGTCACCGGAATCGATCTTTCGCTTGCATCTCGCGCTCGGGTATGTCGCGTGGCTCCTTTGTTTTACCGTGTACATCTGGCCCCGGCTCAAGTCGATGGACTCATTCGACGCACAACGCGCGATCGCCACGCTGCACAGCTTCCGCTTCTTCGGGCTGGTCTTCATGCTGTCGGGCGTCGTGAGTCCAGACCTGCCCGCGAGTTTCGCCGTGCCCACGGCCTATGGGGACCTCGCAACGGGTGCGCTGGCCATGCTGGCGCTACTCGCGGCGAGAAAACGTCCAGTCTTCTGGTTTTTCGTCGTGGCGTTCAATCTCGTAGGCGCAGTGGATCTGGTTCTCGCCTACTACCACGCCATCCAGGCTGGCGTTCCTGTGCACGTGGGAGAATTGGGCGCAACGTACGTGATTCCCGTGATCGTCGTGCCGCTGCTGGCGATTACGCATGGCGCCGCCTTTTATTTGCTGCTGCGTCCGCAGAGCAAGGCTGCCGCACACAGGGAATCCGCCGCGCGCCACGATTCGTTGCGCGGGAGCGCCCGCTAACGCTTCGTGCACCTCACACGCAGGGCGGCAAATTCACTGGACAGAGGCCGAGCGGCGTTGCTTTAATAAGCAGCCGTTCCTTCGCCAATGCAACCCGGTTCAGGAGACAACCCAGTGGACAAAGCCGCCGATCCGATCCTGCAGGTGCTGCACCAATACCAAGCCGCGGTATGGGCCAAAGACGTCGATGCGTTCCTCGCGCTATACGATCCGGACATCGTGGCCTTCGACATGTGGGGCGCCTGGACGTACGAGGGGATCGCGTCATGGCGGAACATGGTGGAGGGCTGGTTCGGCTCGCTGGGCACCGAACGCGTGATCGTGGATTTCAGCGAGGCGCAGACCGCCGTCTCCGGGGACCTCGCCGTGGTCCATGCTTTCGTAACGTACAAAGCGGTGGCGGCGGATGGCGAGGCATTGCGCTCGATGGACAATCGCATGACCGCGACGCTCAGGCAAACGGGCGAGGGCTGGAAGATCGTCCACCAGCATTCGTCCTCGCCGATCGATCCCGCGACGACCAAGGTCATTTTCAAACGTTAGGGCCTGTTCACATTCATAACGGCCCCTAAATCGCTGCAAAGAAAAATGCCCGGCACACGGTCGGGCATTCCGGACGGAGCATGACGGGCGCACGCGGCCCGCCATGCCGTTACTGCTGCGCCTTGCCAGGCACCTGTTGCCCGCGCAACGAGCATCCCTTCGTCTCGATCACGAAGAAGAGGGCGACGGCGCCCACCGCGCACGCGGCCATCATGTAGTACGCCGGAACGAGCGGGCTGCCGGTCTTGTCCACGAGCCAGTCGCTCACGATCGGCGCGGTGCCGCCGAACAGCGAGGTCGAGACGTTGTAGGCAATTGCCATCCCCGCATAACGCACGTGCGTCGGGAACATGGCGGGGAACATCGCCGAGATGGTTGCGAGCTGCGGCGCATAGAGCAGCCCGAGCACCGCGAAGCCGATCAGCGCGCCGCCCACGCCGTGGCGCATCAGCAGGAACATCGGCACGGCGGCGACGAACAGCCCGACGAGCGAGAACCACCAGAGCGCCTTGCGGCCCACGTGATCCGAGAGCCGGCCCGCGAACGGCAGCAAGGCCATCATCGCGAGCATGCCGATGAGCGGAATGAGCAGCGACATGTTCTCGCTCACGCCCAGTTCCTTGTGCATGTACGTGGGCATGTACGCGAGCAGCACGTAGTTCACGACATTGAGCGCGACCACGAGCCCGCCCAGCAGCACGAGCGGCACGCGATGCTCGCGCAGCAGCGTGCGCAGGGAAATGGCCGGGCGCTCCCGCTCCTGTTGTTCGAACTTCTCTTCCATCTCGCGGAACACGGGCGTGTCTTCGATGCGCGAACGCAGATAGAAGCCGATCAAGCCCAGCGGCGCCGCGACGAGGAACGGCAGACGCCAGCCCCACGCATGCATCGCATCGTTGCCGAGCGCAAGCGACGCCGCGAGCATCAGCAATGCGCCCAGCGAAAAGCCGGCCAGCGTGGCGAACTCGAGGAAGCTCCCGCAAAAGCCGCGCCGCGCGTCGGGCGCGTATTCGGCCATGAAGGTGGCCGCGCCGCCATATTCACCGCCGGTGGAGAAGCCCTGGATCATGCGCAATACGATGAGCGCGGCGGGGGCGATCCAGCCTGCTTTCGCATAGGTGGGCAGAAGGCCCACGAGCAGCGTGCCGCCCGACATCAGCAGCACGGTCAGCGCGAGCACTTTCTTGCGCCCGAAGCGGTCGCCGAGCGGCCCCCAGAACAGGCCGCCGAGTGGGCGAATCAGAAATGAAATCGCAAAGGTGCCGAGGGCGAACAGCGTGGCGCTCGCCGTGCTGCCCGGAAACAGCGCCGCGGAGATATAGGCGAGTCCATAGGCGTAGATGCCATAGTCGAACCACTCGGTTGCATTGCCGAGCGCGGCGGCGGTAATGGCGCGGCGTGGCAGCGTGTGCGCGCTGCCGGCGGGGGCGGCGTGCTGGTCGTGGTCGGGAGTCGACGTGTCGTCCCATAGGGACCGGCCCGGCGTGGGGGAATGCCAAGTTTCGGCGAATCGCATAAGACGTCCTCTTGTCAGGAACCGCGGCCCGAATGGCGCGCTTGAGCGATCAAGTTAGTCCCGTCAATTTCCGTTTCCGATGTCATAGGACGATTTCGCATCGGGACTTTCCCTGCCTGCGCATCGCGAATACCCGTCGCGCCGGTGCAGTGGCGACTTTTGACCGCTCTCCCGGAGGTGCACGCAAGCGAATGGCAGCAACATTTGCCGCCTTTTGGGACGGTTGACCTGTTTCGGCGTTGCCAGCAGGGCTGTTGCTTTGCACAAAAGTTGACTTTTGTGACACTGGAATCGGCCCAGGACTAACCCGAATGCAAGAAAGTATCAGTCTGCGGTCTGATTTTCAGTGGTGGATGCGTGCCGCGGCGGGTAATTTTCAGTCATGGCGGCGCGCGGTTTGAGACCAGGTCCAGTGTATGCGCGAGCAGCCGTCGCAGAACAAGAAGAAACCCGTGCAGGAGGAGTCGAGATGCAAACCATTGGGGCCGCCGCGGCGCGCACGAGCGCGCCTTGCGCCACACATTCCCAACCCGACCTCGAACTGGTCGCCGTGCCGCGCGACGAGTCGTTCAAGGTCTGGTCGCACGGCTACCCCTATCGGACGGTGCGCTGGCACTTCCATCCCGAGTACGAGATCCACCTCATCACCGCGACCACGGGCAAGTATTTCGTGGGCGATTTCATCGGCAGCTTCGCGCCCGGCAATCTCGTGATGATCGGCCCGAACCTGCCGCACAACTGGGTGAGCAGCGTGCCGCACGACGAACCGGTGGACGAACGGTGTCTCGTCCTCCAGTTCGATGCGGATTTCATCGCCCGCGCGATCGATGCGTTTCCCGAATTCAGGCGCGTTCAGCCGCTGCTCGGCGCGTCGTGCTGGGGGCTCCTGTTCGCGCCGGAAACGGGCGCGGCCGCCGAGCCGATCCTGCGCGAGATGCTGGGCGCACAGGGCATGCGGCGTGTCACGCTCTTCATCGATTTGCTCGACCTGCTCGTGCAAAGCGGGGAGCCCGCGGCGCTCGCAAGCGAGGCGTACCGCGCCGACCCGGCCCGCTATGCCGGTACGCGCATCAACCACGTGCTCGCCTTCATCGGCAAGAATCTTTCGCAGGAGCTGCGCGAAACGGAGCTGGCGGAACTGGCCGGGCAGAGCGTCAGCGCATTCTCGCGCTATTTCCGCCGCCATACGGGCGTGTCGTTCGTGCGTTACGTGAACCAGTTGCGCATCAATCTGGCGTGCCAGCTGCTGATGTCGGGCGAACTGAACATCACGGACATCTGTTATCAGGTGGGCTTCAACAACCTCTCGAATTTCAACCGCCAGTTCCTGTTGATCAAGGAAATGTCGCCGTCGCGCTGGCGATCGTATCAGCGCCTGAATGCCGCGAGCGCGGCCAGCAAGAGCGAAGCCGTGTTCGGCGCGGCTGCGATCGGCTAGCGGATCGCCCAGCAAGAGGCATTCAAACGCAGTGCGCATTTCGGGTATTGCGCAGGACGAACTCACGCGTTCACCAGGCAGCACCGGCAACCCTACCAGGCATTCAACCAAAAAACGGAGACACCCAATGACCCGACTTCACACCCAACTGATCGGCGCCGCCGCACTCAGTCTCGCCCTCGCGGGCATCACGTCGGCTTACGCCGCGCCGAGCGGCACGGTCGCGTTCCTGATGCCCGACCAGGCCTCCACGCGCTACGAGCAGCACGACTTCCCCGGTTTCAAGGCCGAAATGGGCAAGCTCTGCCCCGATTGCAAGGTGCTTTACCAGAATGCGAATGCCGATGCCTCGCAGCAGCAGCAACAGTTCAATTCGGTGATCGCCCAGGGCGCGAAAGTGATCGTGCTCGACCCGGTGGACTCCACGGCCGCCGCTTCGCTCGTGCATATGGCGCAAAGCCAGGGGATCAAGGTCATCGCGTATGACCGGCCCGTGCCGTCGACGCCTGCCGATTACTACGTGTCGTTCGACAACGAGGAAATCGGCAAGTCCATTGCCCAGTCGCTCGTGCAGCACCTGAAGGAGTCGGGCGTTGCCGGGAGCAAGGGCGGCGTGCTCGAAGTGAACGGCTCGCCGACTGACGCCGCCGCGGGGCTCATCAAGAAGGGCATTCATGAAGGGCTGCAGGGCAGCGGCTACAAGACGCTCTCCGAGTACGACACGCCTGAGTGGGCGCCGCCCAAGGCGCAACAGTGGGTGAGCGGGCAGATCACCCGCTTCGGGCCGCAGATCGTGGGCGTGGTGGCCGCCAACGACGGCACGGCGGGCGGCACGATCGCGGCCTTCAAGGCGGCGGGCGTGAATCCGGTTCCGCCGGTCACGGGTAACGACGCGACCACCGCGGGCCTGCAACTGATCATCGCGGGCGACCAGTACAACACGATCCTCAAGCCCAGCGAGATCGTGGCGGGCGCGGCGGCGAAAGTGGCCGTGGGCTTTCTCGACGGCAAGCCCGTGAAGGGCGAGACGACGCTCTTCAAGACGCCCACGCAACTGTTCAAGCCGGCCGTCATCACGCAGAAGAACATCAAGGCCGAGGTGGTGGACAAGGGCTTCGCGAAAGCGACGGACCTGTGCACGGGCCGTTACGCCGAGGGCTGCAAGAAGCTCGGCATCGGCAGCTGATGCGCATGACTGGGCCCGGCGCGCGCGCCGGGCCTCGAGAGCAACGAAGAGGTACCCATTTCATGACTGACGACTCTACGAACCGCGCCACGACACGCGGCGCGAGCGGCGAGCTGGTGCTGAGCCTGCGCGGCATCTCGAAGCACTTCGGTGCGGTATCGGCCCTCACGGATATCGAGCTCGACGTGCATGCGGGCGAGGTGGTCGCCCTCGTCGGCGACAACGGCGCGGGCAAATCGACGCTCGTGAAGATTCTTGCCGGCGTGCACCAGCCGAGCGCCGGAACGATCACGTTTCGCGGTCAGCCCGTGAACCTGTCCGATCCGGGCACGGCGCTCGACCTGGGGATAGCGACGGTGTTCCAGGACCTCGCGCTGTGCGAGAACCTCGACGTCGTGGCGAACATCTTCCTCGGCCGCGAGTTGAGCCCGTACCGGCTCGACGAGGTCACGATGGAAGTGAAGGCCTGGACGCTCCTCAACGAGCTTTCGGCGCGTATTCCCAGCGTGCGCGACGTGGTCGCCTCGCTCTCGGGCGGCCAGCGCCAGACCGTGGCGATCGCGCGCTCGCTGCTGCTCGATCCGAAGCTCATCATGCTCGACGAACCGACCGCCGCGCTCGGCGTGGCCCAGACCGCCGAGGTGCTGAACCTGATCGAGCGCGTGCGCGACCGCGGGCACGCCGTCATCATGATCAGCCACAACATGGAAGACGTGCGCGCCGTAGCCGACCGCATCGTCGTGCTGCGCCTCGGCCGCAACAACGGAATTTTCTATCCCGATTCCTCCAACGCCGAGCTCGTGGCGGCGATCACCGGGGCGACGGAAAACGCGGTATCGCGCCGCGCGGGCCGCCGCCAGGCGCAACAGGACGTCCAATGAAAGGAACGATCATGAGCAAGACTATCCATGGCGCTCCCGAGCATGAAAACCCGGACGCTTCAAAGCCCGGTTCAAATCCCGATGCGAAGCCCGGTTCAAAGCCCGACGCGAAGCCTTCGACGCTGCTCGACCGCAGCGACGTGCGCGTGAAGCATGCGAGCGGAGTCGGCGAGAGCGTTTCGGCGTTCGTCGACCGCGTGCGCTCGGGCGACCTGGGTTCGCTCCCGGTCATCGCGGGGCTCGTGATCATCTGGACAGTGTTCACGAGCCTGAACCCCGTGTTTCTTTCCGCAGACAACCTCGTGAACATGCTGTTCGACTGCTCGACGGTCGGCGTCATTTCGCTCGGCATTGTCTGCGTGCTGCTGCTCGGGCAGATCGATCTCTCGGTGGGCTCGATGAGCGGCTTCGCTTCGGCGCTCGTCGGCACGTTATGGGTCAACGACGGCTGGCCCGTGCTGCTCGCCGTCGTCGCCGCCATTGCGGTGGGCGCGGTGATCGGCGCACTGTACGCGTTGCTGCTCAACTGGATAGGCATGCCAAGTTTCGTCTCGACGCTCGCGGGCCTGCTCGCCATCCTCGGCATGCAGCTCTACGTGCTCGGCTCGACGGGTTCGATCAATTTGCCCTACGGATCGGCGATGGTGAATTTCGGGCAACTGATGGTGATTCCGCCGGCCGTCTCGCACGTAATTGCACTGCTGCCCGGTATCGTGCTCCTGCTGCTCGGTATGCGCACGCGCGCGCGCCGCCATGCGGCCCGGCTTTCCGCGCCTTCGGTTGCAGGCCTGCTCGGGCGCGCGGCGGCGCTCACCGTGTTCCTCGAAATCGTCGTGGCCTATCTCAACCGCGGGCGCGGCGTGCCGCTGATGTTCGGCCTCTTTCTGGGGCTCGCGGTCGTCATGCAGTACGCGCTCACGCGCACGCGCTGGGGCCGTTCGATGCACGCCGTGGGCGGCAATCACGAAGCCGCACGGCGCGCGGGCATCAAGGTCGGGGCGATCTATACGAGCGCCTTTGTGCTGTGCGCGAGCCTGGCCGCGATCGGCGGCGTGCTGACCGCGGCGCGCCTCGCTTCGGCGAGCCAGCAGGCCGGCACCGGCGACGTCAACCTCAACGCCATCGCGGCAGCCGTGATCGGCGGCACGAGCCTGTTCGGCGGGCGCGGCAGCGCGTGGTCGGCGGTGCTCGGCATTATCGTGATCCAGTCGATTGCGAGCGGCCTCACGCTGCTGAACCTGTCGTCGTCGCTGCGCTTCATGATTACGGGCGCCGTGCTGGCCATTGCGGTGATCGTCGATTCGCTCGCCCGCCAGTCGCGCGTTTCGCATGGCCGCGCCTGAGGCGCTCGAACCCGATCCAAGGAGAAAGTCACTCATGTCTGAATCGATCAAGGGAAAGGTCGCCGCCATTACGGGCGCGGCGTCCGGCATCGGCTTCGCGTGCGCGCGCGCGTTCGTGGACGAAGGCGCGAAAGTCGTGCTGATCGACCGCGCCGAGGACCGGCTCGCGAAATGTTGCGCGGAACTGGGCCCTAATGCACTGCCGCTCGCCATGGACCTGCTCAATCCCGCGGACTATGCGGCCATGCTGCCCAGGATCCTCGATCTCGCTGGCGGGCTCGATATCTTCCACGCCAACGCGGGTGCGTATATCGGCGGCGAGGTGGCGAACGGCAATCCCGACGAGTGGGACCGCATGCTCAACCTGAACATCAACGCCGCGTTTCGCTCGGTGCACGCGGTGCTGCCGCACATGATCGCGCAGAAGGCGGGCGACATCGTTTTCACGAGTTCCGTGGCGGGCGTCGTGCCGGTGGTGTGGGAGCCCGTCTACACGGCCTCGAAGTTCGCGGTGCAGGCGTTTGCGCATACCGTGCGCCGCCAGGTCGCGAAGCACGGCGTGCGCGTGAGCGCGGTGCTTCCCGGCCCCGTGGTCACGGCCTTGCTCGACGACTGGCCCAAGGCGAAAATGGACGAGGCGCTGGCCCAGGGCAGTCTGATGCAGCCGAAGGAAGTGGCCGATTCCGTGGTATTCATGCTCACGCGGCCGCGCAATGTCACCATTCGCGACCTCGTGATCCTGCCTAACAGTGTCGATCTGTAACCTACTGTCAACGAGCCATGACCTCAAATGAGCAGGCCGGCGGCGCACGCCACACCGTCGGCGTCGACGTGGGCACGGGCAGCGCCCGCGCTGGCATTTTCGATTCAGCCGGGCGCATGGTGGCGTCGGCGAAACACGATATCACCGTGTTTCACGAGAGCGGCGCGATTGTCGAGCAATCGAGCACGCAGATATGGAACGCCGTGTGCCACGCCGTGAAGGAGGCGCTCGCGCAGGCTGCGATCTCGCCGGAGCGCATCGCCGGCATCGGCTTCGATGCCACCTGTTCGCTCGTCGTGCTGGGCGAGGGTGGCACGCCGCTGCCCGTTGGCCCGTCCGAAGTGGCCGAGCGTGACATCATCGTGTGGATGGATCATCGCGCCGTGGAGCAGGCCGGGCGCATCAATGCCACGGGCCACGACGTGCTGCGCTTCGTGGGCGGCAAGATTTCTCCCGAGATGGAAACGCCCAAGCTGCTGTGGCTGCTGGAAAACCGGCCCAAGGTGTTCGCCGCGGCCTGGCAGTTCTTCGACCTGACCGACTTCCTCACGTGGCGCGCCACCGGCGATCTTGCGCGTTCCACCTGCACGGTGACCTGTAAGTGGACCTATCTCGCGCACGAGCGGCGCTGGGACGAGAGCTACTTCCGCACCGTGGGTCTTGGCGTGCTGGCCGACGAAGGTTTCGCGCGCATCGGTCAGACGATCGTCGAGCCGGGCACGCCGCTCGGCAACGGGCTCACGCCGGAGGCCGCCGCGCAGCTCGGCCTGCGCGCGGGTACCGCCGTCGCGACGGGCGTGATCGACGCGCACGCGGGCGGCATCGGCACGGTCGGCGCGCAAGGGCAGCCCGAGGCGTGCCTCGCGTATGTGTTCGGCACCTCGTCATGCACGATGACGACCACGCGCGATCCCGTGTTCGTGCCCGGCGTGTGGGGGCCGTACTACGCGGCGATGGTGCCCGGGGCGTGGCTCAACGAAGGTGGGCAGTCGGTGGCGGGCGCGGCGATCGAGCGGCTGCTCACGATGCATCCGCTCGCAGCGCACGCCGCGAGCCGCGCGGCGAGCGAAGGCGAGTCGCTGCCGACGATGCTTGCCGGCCTGGCGGCTCAGGCTGCGCAGGGCGGGTCGGGCGCGGTGCGCCTCGCACACGATGCGGGCCTGCACGTCGTGCCGGAATTCCTCGGCAACCGCGCGCCGTTTGCCGATCCCCATGCGCGGGCCGTCATCGCGGGACTCGGCATGGAGTCGGACATGGCGAGCCTCGTCGCGCTCTATGTCGCGGGGGTCTGCAGCATCGGCTATGGACTGCGGCAGATCATCGAGGTGCAGGCCCAGGCGGGCGCGCCGATCGAGCAGGTCGTGATCAGCGGCGGGGCGGGCAGGCTCGACCTCGTGCGCCAGTTGCTTGCGGACGCAACGGGCAAGCCCGTGCTGGCCACTCACGCCGAGGAACCGGTGCTGCTGGGTGCGGCCATGCTGGGCGCCGTGGCTGGCGGGTCATACGACAACGTGCGCGAGGCGATGGCCGCGATGTCGCAGATCAGCAAGGTCTACGCACCGGCCACGGGTGAGATCGCCGCGCTGCACGACGCGCGGTACCGTGCCTTCACGCAGTTGCAGGACGTGGCGCGCGCGATCCGGTAATGGCCTGACCGGTCGCGGCTCAGGCCGCCTCGCCGCTGCGCTGCGCGAGCGCGGCGGCGGCAGCCTCGCTCTGCGCGAGGTAGCGCAGCAGCTTCGTCACCATCACGACGACGGTGAGCGCGAGCAGCACGAAGAACACCGCGAGCGGCGTGAGCACGTGCACGGAGACGAAACCGGCCAGCCCCATCATCGCCGCGGAAACGAGCAGCAGCGCGCAGCCCAGGATCGCGCTCGTCAAACCCGCAATGTGCGGGAACAGCGAATTGCCCTTGGCCATCAGCGTGGGATACATCGCCCCCGCGGAGAGACCCATCACGAGTACGGGAACGGCAAGCGTCCACACGCGCAGGCCCACTGTGAGCGCGAGCACGAGCATGGCGATTGCCGCGCCCGCCATCACGCGCGCGCCCACGCGCAGACGTTGCTCCGGAGTGGGCAGGCGCGGGCCGTGGAGCCGGTTCGAGAGGCCGCCCAGGAAATACATCAGGCCGATGCCGAGCGCGAGATAGCCGAAGAAGGTAGGCGGCCTGTGCAGCGTGTTCTGCACCATGAACGGCCCGACGACGTTGAAGACGAGCAGGATGCTGTAGCACAGGCCCTGGGCGAGAAAGCAGCTCTGGAACACCGGGCTCGCGAGCACCTTGCCCGCATTCGCGACGAGCGTGCGCGGTTCCAGATGCACCGGCTGCCGCAAGGTCTCGCGAAAGCGCCACAGCAGCGCCCACATCGCGAGCGAGTAGACGAGCAGGAACACGAGGCAGGCCTTCCAGCCGAACAGCTCCTGCAGATGCGCGCCGATCACCGGCGCGATGATCGGCGCGAGCCCCCATGTAATCGACATGTAGGTGAACGCGTGCATGAGCGCGGTGCCCACGAACGAGTCGGTGATGATGGCTTTTGCGAGCAGATTGGTCGCGGCGATGCCGAAGCCCTGCAGGCAGCGCGCCAGCACGAAGGTTTCCAGGTTCGGCGCGGCCAGCGAAAGCAGGCAGCCGATCGTGTACACCACGAGGCCGAAGGCCAGCACGCGCTTGCGCCCGAGGGCGTCGGAAATCGGCCCGAAGATGAGTTGGCCCAGCGCGTAGGCGGCCAGATAACCGGACACGCTCGACTGGATCGCCTGCGGCGAAGTCGCGAAGTAGCGCGCCATGGCCGGCAGCGCGGGCACGTAGATGTCGATGGCGAGCTGTCCGGCGGAGGCGAACAGGCAGATCAGGAACAGCAGGAAGCGCGGCGAGTTCGCCGGGCGCGCGGCGGTGGCTGGACGTTCGGGCAGAGCGTGGGTCATGACAGCGTGAACAGGGCGGATTCCGGTGCGGCGGCGCGGGGGGCGATCGGGCTGCCTCTTCGGCAGGCATGTTCGAATCACGAACACAGTGTCCGGCGCGACGCGTAGGCGCGTATTGTGCCCGTTATCGCCGGATTCCGTGCGACGCCCCTCTCAGGCGCGACGCTTGCTGGCCATCCGCATATCTCGCCCTGGATAGCCCCGGAGTGCCGACATGCCAGAGAAAAGGCCGAAAGAGGCCGTGCGCCGCCCGACCAGCGCACAAGACTACGACGTCTTCTGCGGCGAGCAGATCGACGGCGCGGGCCGCTACTATGGATTGCTGCGGATTCGCCGCAAGACCGATGGGCGGCTCATCTATCCGTTCGACGGCTGTCCGCGCCCGGGGCCGTGCGCAACGGGACCGCTCGCCAGGCAACAGGCACTCACGCTCGCGGACGAGCTGATTCGTGCGGACATTGCCATGCCCGAAGGGTGAGTCGGGACTGCGGGCCGAAGGCGCAGGGTATGCCGAGAATTTCATTTCGCGATAAGCCAGTCGAGGAGAAATGAATACTCCGACCTTTGGAGAATCCGCCTGTTTTTGGAACCATTTTTTAGCGCCCGACGCGTAGCATTTTCGCCATTCCGTTGTGCGAGAAACGAAGATGAGCGAGAAGGGCGATTTGCGTTACTTTGACTACGCCGCGACTACTCCTGCGGACCCGCGGGTGATCGAGGCGATGTTCGGCTGTCTGGGCATGGAAGGCGATTTCGGCAACCCCGCCTCCAGTTCGCATGGCGCGGGCCAGCGGGCGCGCCGGCTCGTCGAGCAGGCGCGCAAGGACGTGGCGGCGCTCATCGGCGCCGATGCCGAGGAGATCGTCTGGACTTCCGGCGCGACCGAGTCGAACAATCTTGCGCTCAAGGGCTACGCGGACCGCGCGACGCAAAAGCGCCATCTCATCACGAGCCAGCTCGAGCACAAGGCCATTCTCGACACGATGACGAGCCTCGAAGCGCGCGGCATGGCCGTCACGCGGCTCGCACCGGACGCGCACGGCGAAATCACGGCAGGGGCCGTGGCCGCCGCGCTCACGCCCGACACCGGTCTCGTCTCGCTCATGCTGGTCAACAACGAACTGGGCACGCTCACAGACATCGCGGCGATTGCGCGCGTGGTGCATGCCGCCGGCGCGCTGCTGCACGTCGATGCGGCGCAGGCGCTCGGCAAGACGCCCATCGACGTGAAGGCAATGGGCATCGACCTGCTCTCGATGTCGGCGCACAAGGTGTACGGGCCGAAGGGCATCGGCGCGATCTATGTGAGCCGCGAGGCGTTCGAGCGCATCGCGCCGCAAATGCACGGCGGCGGTCACGAGCGCGGTCTGCGCTCGGGCACGCTGGCCACGCATCAGATCGTCGGCATGGGTGTCGCGTGCGTGATTGCGCGCGAGGCGCTGCAAGCGGACAGCGAGCGCATCGCACGCCTCGCGGAGCGCCTGCTGGCCGAGGTGCTCGCGTTGCCGGGCGTCACGCTCAACGCCGCGCGCGCGAGGCGCATTCCCCATACGCTGAGCCTCACGATCGATCTGCCGGGCTTCTTCCCGTTCCTGCTGACCGGCGACCTCGCGATCTCGTCGACGTCGGCCTGCAACTCGGCGGCGGGCACGCCCTCGCACGTGCTCACGGCCATCGGGGTCGGCGAAGAAGCGGCAAACCGCACGGTGCGCCTGAGCCTCGGGCGCTTCACGAAGACAGAAGACGTCGATTTCGCGGTGGAGTGCATTCGTCGCGCCGTGGCGCCATGTCTGCCGGCTGCGGCAGCCGCTTGAACCTGATTCGCGCTTAACCGGACCCGGCGAGAAAGAGGCGGATTTCATCGCCGAGCCAGTCACGCACGGCGCGCACCTTGGGGTCGTCGCGGCTGCCGATGCGGTAGACGAGATCGTGGCCGCGCTCGGACTCGAGACGCAACTGCGGGAACGGCGCGACGAGCCGGCCGGCGGCGATGTCGTCCGCCACGATCACGCTGCGCCCCAGCGCGACGCCTTCGCCGCGGATCGCCGCCTCGATCGCGAGGCTCCCATGGCTGTAGGCCGTGCCGCGATCGCTGCGCACGCCGCTCAATCCCGCCAGCGCCAGCCATTGCTCCCAGTTCGCGAGCATGCCGCCCTCGTGCAGCAAGGTGCAGCGCGCGAGACTCTCGACCGATGCCATGCCGCCCATCTTCGCCCGATATTCAGCACTGCAGACTGGCGTCACGGTCTCGTCGAGAATGCGCTCGGCCAGCACGCGCGGATAGCGTCCGCTGCCGTAGCGAATCGCCACATCCACATCCGAGTCGTTGAGATCCACGTATTTGTCGGTCACGTCGAGGTGGACGTCGAGTTCCGGATGGCGCGCCTTGAGGCGATGCAGGCGCGGCGCGAGCCAGCGGTTCGCAAAGGACACGCTGGCGTTGATCTTCAGGCGCGAGACGCTGTCTCGCGTGCGCAGGCGCTCGGACTCCTTGGTCAGTTCAGCAAGCGCGCGGTTCACGGCCAGCAGGAATTCGGCGCCCGCCTCGGTCAGGACGATACGCCGCGTGAGGCGCTGGAACAGCGCCACGCCCAGATGGCTTTCGAGCGTCTTGATGTGCCGGCTCACGGCGCCGTGCGTGACGTGCAGTTCCTGTGCCGCCAGCGTCATGCTGAGAAGCCGCCCGGTGGCCTCGAAGGCGCGCAGGGTTTGCAGCGGGGGAAGGCGGTCGAACATGGAGCCGGGTGCGTGCATGACGTGTGAGTTTTGCTCACGCATTATATGACGACAAATGGTTTGTCAGCCGCGTTGACGGGCTTCAATATGAGCATCGAGCCGCAGGACGTAACCTGACCAGGACCACGCCCGCGGCGCATTCCTGAAGGTTGGCATTCTCCGCACCGCGTCGCTCATCATGGATCTTCTGCTTTTCAAGCTCGTCGTTACGCCGTTGTTGTTGATGGCCGCCAGTCTCGCCGCCCGCCGTTGGGGCGAAGCGGTCGGCGGGTTGCTGGTGGGGCTGCCGCTCACATCGGGGCCGGTCTCCGTTTTTCTCGCGCTGGAGCACGGACCGGCGTTCGCCGCGCGGGCTACCGCGGGATCGCTCGTCGCAACGGCTGCGCAGGCGGCGTTTTGCGTCGTTTATTGCAGGGCCGCGGCGCGCGGATGGAAGGTGGCGCTGGCGGCCGCAGGCGGGACGTTCGCCCTCGTGGCCCTCGTGCTGCAATGGAGCGCGCTGCCTGCCAACGGTCTTTATCTCTTCGCCATTCTGGCCATCGCCCTGGCGCTCAACCTGATTCCCAACAAGCCGGCAAGAACGGCGCGGCTCACGCCGCCGTGGTGGGATTTGCCGTCGCGCATGGCGCTCATTGCCGGCCTCGTCGTGAGCGTCACACTGATCGCGCCTTACGTCGGACCCGAGGCGAGCGGCGTGCTCGCGTCGTTCCCGTTCATGGCGATCATCCTCGCGGTGTTCGCGCACCGCCTGATCGGTCATGAAGCCGCGCAGCAACTGATGCGCGGCATGACCACAGGACTGCTGGGTTTCGCGTCGTTCTTCTTCGTGCTGAGCCTCACGCTCACGCGCTGGAACCTGCTGGCGGCCTACGGGACCGCGATTCTCTGCGTGCTCACGATCCAGGCGTTTTCCTTGTACCGCATGCGTCTGCCGACACCGTGCCTGCGCGGCAAGTCCAGGGCCGAAGGCAGCGCGCCGTAACGGCGGGCTTGGCTTGCGGCGGGTCGAGCCGTTCTCGCCGCGCTTGCTGCGCCGCATCGCAGGACAACCTGGCATCCGGGCTCCCGTATCGTCTCGAAGCCCCTTGCAAATGGCCTAAACTACAGAACCGGCGGACGCGGCCACTTCCGCGCCGCCGGACCGCCATGGCGCACCTCTTCTTTGCAGCTTCGATTCAGCGGCACGTCGCGACGCCCGAGCGCGAGATCGACGCGCGCACGCTTCGCGAGGCGTTCGATGCCGTGTTTGCCGAGCAGCCTCGTTTGCGCGGCTATATCCTCGACGATCAGGGCGCCTTGCGTAAACATCTGGCCGTGTTCGTGGACGGCATTCGTCTGCGCGACCGGGAGCATTTGAGCGACCCGCTCGGCGAGCAGAGCCGGGTGTACGTCGTGCAGGCGCTGTCCGGCGGATGAGCCGCCACTTTGCATGGGACCGGAGCGCTGACTCCGGGTCGACAGGAGGGCAAGCGAGATGAGCGATCGACTGCTGGTCGCAACCCGCAAGGGGCTGTTCGTTCTGCAAGGCGATGGAAAGGGCGGCTGGGCAATCGGCGAACCCGAATTCGTCGGCGAGCCGGTGAGCATGGTGATGCCCGACGCGCGCGACGGCTCGCTCTATGCCGCGCTCAACCTGGGCCACTTCGGCGTGAAGCTGCATCGCCGGCGTGCGGGCATGGCGGACTGGGAGGAATGCGCGATGCCCGTGTATCCGCCACAACCGGCCGAGGACATTCAGGCCGGCGAGCCGGACGCGTTGGGCCGCTTGCCCGCGCCATGGTCGCTCCAGCAGATCTGGTCGCTCGAACCGGGCGGCGCGGACGAGCCGGGCGTGCTGTGGGCCGGCACGATACCGGGCGGCCTGTTCCGCTCCGCCGACGGCGGCGACAGCTGGGAGCTCAACCGGGCGCTGTGGGACCGCCCGGAGCGGCGCGAATGGGCGGGCGGCGGCTACGACGCGCCGGGCATTCATTCGGTGATGGTCGATCCGCGCGACAGCCGGCACGTGACGGTGGGGGTGTCGTGCGGCGGCGTCTGGCAGACGGGCGATGGCGGCGCCAGCTGGCGCCTCACGGCCGAGGGCATGGAGGCCGACTACATGCCGCCCGAGCGGCGCGGCGAACCCAACGTGCAGGATCCGCACCGCGTGGTGCAATGCGCGGCGAATCCCGATGTGCTGTGGACCCAGCATCATTGCGCGATCTTCCGTTCGACCGATGGCGCGGCGCACTGGCGTCGCATCGAAGCGCAGCCGTCGAGCTTCGGTTTCGCGGTCGCGGTGCATCCGCGCGAGCCGGACACCGCGTGGTTCGTGCCGGCCCAAAAGGACCAGTACCGCGTTCCCGTGGATGGCCGGTTTGTCGTGACGCGTACGCGCGACGGCGGGCGCACGTTCGAGCGTTTTTCGAACGGCTTGCCGGCGGCGCCCGCGTACGACCTTGTGTATCGGCATGGCCTTGACGTCGACGACTCCGGTACGCGTCTAGCGATGGGGTCGACTACGGGAGCGCTCTGGACCTCGGACGACGGCGGCGAGAACTGGCGGCTCGTTTCGGCGCACTTGCCGCCGGTGTATTGCGTGCGGTTTGGGTGACGGAAGTCTTGCGCCCGCGCCCGAAAGAGGTGTCGTTGAGCGAAATGCAGGAGCAGCGAGGGTTTTTGTATCCTTGTGTATCCACCGTGGCTACGGACAAGGAGGCTTGCAAAAGCAGGGGGGCGCGGAAACAAGCCGGATACGTGCGGGCGGTCAAATACACCCATGCCAGTCAGCGACGTCGCACAAGAGACATCGAAAAGACTGGACGCACGAGCCACGCAATCGTGGTCCGAACCAACTCATTGCTTACAGGTGGATACCATGAAACTCATCAAGTCGCTGATCGTTGCCGCTGTTGTCGCTGTTCCCGTCGTCTCCTTCGCGCAGTCGGCCGAGCCGCTCACGCGTGCCCAGGTCCGCGCCGAACTGGTGCAGCTCGAAAAGGCCGGCTACAACCCGGCGGCCGACTACAACGACTATCCGCAGCACATCGAGGCCGCCGAAGCGAAGGTGAGTGCGCTGAACGGCGCGGCGGCGTCGGCGTTCGGCGGCGTGGCGAATGGTTCATCGGCAGCGGGCGCGGCTACGGCTTCGGCTCCGCACGACATTCCCGGCTTCGACCCGATCTACGCGCATCCGTGACCGGCGCGTGAAGGCATGCATGCAAGGGCGGCCCGCTTCGAGCGGGCCGATGCCCATGGCGCGACTTGCCTCATGCTTCGTCCCGGCCTAACCTGTCCCGGATACGGCGACACCGAGCCCAGCATGCAAATCCATCCCGTACGGCTGTCTCCCGGCGACGATCTGCGCATCGCCGTCGAAAGCCTGCTCGGCCAGCAAGCCTCGCATGCGGCGTTCGTCATTCAGGGCATCGGCAGCCTGAGCGTCGCGCAGTTGCGATTCGCCGGCGCCGAGACGCCGACCGAATTGCGCGGCGACCTCGAAATCCTCACGCTCGCGGGCTCGGTGTCGCCCGATGGCGCCCACCTGCACATGTCTGTGTCCGACGCGCAGGGCCGCGTGCTGGGCGGACACGTCGCGCGCGGCTGCACAGTGCGCACCACGGCGGAACTGCTGCTGGTCCTGCTGCCCGGCCATCGTTTCTCGCGGGAGTTCGATTCCTCGACCGGCTACGCGGAACTGCAGATCCGCAACGCGCCGGGTTGATCCGCCTGCGCCGCCATTCGAGCGGCACCACGCATCGTCACAAAATTTAAAAGCGGCATCGCTATGCTTCGGCGTTGCCTCGCTGCCGTCTGCGCAGTTGCACGTGTTGCGCGCGAGATCCCGCTCGGGCCGCTCCTCGAGCCGTTGTTGTGCCTCTATCTGGACGGAGACTTCGATGACGGTCGAATCCGCGCCGGCGCGCCTGCTTTTGGCAGGCGGGTCGCGCAGACGTTTGAGCCGGCCCGCTGCATTCACGACGATGCGTGCGCCTGCCATGCTGCTTGCATGCGCCGCGCTTTATACGCTTGGCGCTTGCAGTGCTCGCGACGGCGATACGCGCGCCGCGCTCACCACGAGCGCCGCACGCGAACTTGCGCAAGCACAGCCAGGCGGCGATCCGCAGCACCCGCCGCTTGCCAACGCATTCACGCTGGCGCCGGATGCGGGCGCATCGAATCTCCCAGATAGTGCGAACAGTACGGCAAACGCCGGCGTAGCCTTGCCTGCGAACGCCGTACGGTCGCCGGCGAAGGCGCCCGCCAGCGGGAGCGCGCGAGACACACAAGCCGCGCAAATCGAACCGCTTGTCACACCCGTTATCCACACCGCCGATTGACGTACCCGGCCGCGCGGCCTTGCCGCCTGCCGCCCGTCGAGGCGGCATGCCGTGCGTGCCTTTCTCAACCTGAAGATGGAAACCACAAGATGACATCGAGAAGCCGCCGTGACTTTCTCCGCACCGCCGCGATGAGCGCCGGTTCGGCCACCGCCCTGACGATGCTGCCGCAGGGCATCCGCAATGCGCTCGCGATTCCGGCAAACAATCGCACGGGGAGCATCCGCGATGTCGAGCACATCGTGATCCTCATGCAGGAGAACCGCTCCTTCGACCACTACTTTGGCACGCTGCGCGGCGTGCGCGGCTTTGGCGACACGCGCGCGATCACGCTGCCCACCGGCAAGCCTGTATGGAACCAGCCGCTCGCGGCCGGCGGTGTGGGCGAGGTGCTGCCGTTCCATCCCACCGCGTCCAACCTGGGCCTGCAGTTCATCCAGGATCTGCCGCACGACTGGACCACGACGCACGCGGCCTGGAACAGCGGCCGCTACGACCAGTGGGTGCCCGCCAAGGGCACGACCACGATGGCCTATCTCACGCGCGACGACATTCCGTTTCACTACCAGCTCGCCGACGCCTTCACGATTTGCGACGCGTACCACTGCTCGACGATGACCGCGACCGACCCGAACCGCTACTATATGTGGACCGGCTGGGTGGGCAACGACGGCAGCGGCGGCGGCCAGGTGATCGACAACGCGGAAGCGGGCTATGGCTGGTCCACGTATCCCGAAGTCCTGCAGGGCGCGGGCATCACGTGGAAGATCTATCAGGACGTGGGCGAAGGCCTCGACGCCAGGGGCTCATGGGGCTGGACGGGCGACAACCCGTACATCGGCAACTACGGCGACAACTCGCTGCTGTATTTCCATCAATACCAGAACGCGCAGCCCGGCAATCCGCTGTATGACCGCGCACGCACGGGCACGAACGTGCTGGCGGGCGGCGGCTATTTCGATGTGCTCAAGCAGGACGTGGCGAACAATGCGCTGCCGCAGGTCTCGTGGATCGTTGCGCCCGAGGCGTACTCGGAGCATCCGAACTGGCCCGCGAACTATGGCGCGTGGTACGTCGACCAGGTGCTGCAGATCCTCACGTCGAACCCGGACCTCTGGAGCAAGACCGTCCTGCTCGTGAACTACGACGAGAACGACGGTTTCTTCGATCACCTGGCGCCCCCGTTCCCGCCGGCTTCGAGCGCGAACGGCCTGTCGACCGTCGACACGACGAACGAAATCTTCCCGGGCAGCAGCAAGTACGCGGCGGGCCCGTACGGCCTCGGACCGCGTGTGCCGATGCTCGTGGTCTCGCCGTGGTCGCGCGGCGGCTGGGTGTGCTCGGAAACGTTCGACCATACTTCCGTGATCCGCTTCATCGAGAAGCGCTTCGGTCTGCATCACGACCTGCGCGAGCCGAACATCACGCCGTGGCGGCGCGCCGTGTGTGGCGACCTCACGTCGGCGTTCAACTTCGCCACGCCCAACGCGGCGGTCCCCGCGCTGCCTTCCACGACAGGCTATGCGCCGCCCGACAAGCTGCGTCACCCCGACTACGTGCCGGTGCCGCCGGTCGTGGGCAGCGTGCCGAAGCAGGAAGCGGGCGTGCGCAACGCGCGCGCGCTGCCGTACGAGCTGTTCGTGCGCTTCGATGCCAATGCCGGCGCGGGCGATGTCACCGCGCGCTTCGTCAATTCGGGCCGCGCCGGTGCCGTGTTCCTCGTCTACACGGCAGGCAGCACCGATGCGCCGCGCACCTATACGGTCGAAGCCGGCAAGCATCTGCAGGACAAGCTCGCGATTGGCGCCAGCGGCGCGTACGACTTCAGCGTGCATGGGCCGAACGGTTTTCTGCGCCGTTTCGCGGGCACGCAGGTCAAGTCGGGCGGGTTGGGCTGGCTGGGCGGCAATGAAACGGCGCGCCCCGAAGTGGCCGAGGGCTACGACGTGGCGAACGGCAACCTGCAACTGCGCCTCGAGAATCGGGGCGGCGCGCGTTGCCGGTTCACGATCGTCAACGCGTATGATCCGGGCGCGAAGATCCAGCGCACCGTGCCCGGCGGCGACACCGCGCAGCTTTATCTCGACCTGCGCAACGCGTTCGGCTGGTACGACCTGACGATCACCGTCGATAGCGATGCGACGTTCGTGCGCCGCATTGCAGGGCACGTCGAGACGGGCCGCCCGAGCTATAGCGATCCCGCACTCGGCGCCTGATACCGCTGAGGACTGAGGTGAGCCACGGCTTTCGCGAGCCGTGGCTTTTTGTTTGCCGTGTAATCGAGCAAGGGGCGCGCTAGCGCGCGCGTGCCGGCGGCGGCGCGTAGAACGCCCCCGGAATACCAATGCCCACTCCGACATTGACGTACGCGCGCGCCTGTGCAGGCTGCATCGCGCAGCGTCGTCGCGATACAAAGGAATGCAAACTTCAACACATGGAGCTTCATCGCCGATCCTCCGTCGCGAGCGCGCCTTGCCATGCTGCGGCTGGATCAGATCATCCACGGGTTTGGCGTTATTGCGCATACCGTCGGCCACTTTCGCCCACTGATCCTCTTCGGCGGGAGTAATCTTCAGTTCGGCATGCGAAGTCCGAACGAACCATTTTGATCATGGCAGCGGCGGCAACCCGTTTCGGCATCCTACATGTAACAGCGAATAACAAGGAATAGGGCACGATTCCCGAATGCACCACGCTTCACTCGTAGAACAGCATCGGCTGAATTCGCCGCGCGGCGAATCATTCTGGCGATACAAGGAGGCAACGTGGCGAGTCGAATGGCATCTTGCAGGATTTCCGCTTCCCGTTCCGAGCAGAGCGCCGGGCTGCCATGGGCAAGGCTGGCGTGCCTGACGCTGGCCGTGGCCACGCTCGCCGGTTATATGCCGGCGAGTCGCGCGGCCGTGTCGATCATGCGGCCGCCGCGCGAAGCCAGGTCCGACGAGCCGCTCGTGGTGACCATCGTCTACACGGGCGACGCACCCTCCGGCACCTCGGTCGACGTGCCGCGCACCTTGAGCATTGCGCTCACCAACGGCGAGCAGTTGCCGAGGACTGTGCTGCTCACGCGCGACCCCGGCGCGCCCGAGCACGTGCGGCTCGCGGCCGGGGAAATGAAGGCGGTGAGTTATCGCGCGCCCTGGCCCGAGTGGGCGCGCGGTGCCGTGAGAGTGGACGTGCCCGGCGTCGACGTTTCGCCTTCCGTGGTCCTGCTCACGCGCAAGCCTCGCGAGGCCACGGCGAATGCGCCCGCGCCAGCCTCTGCAACCGCAGCGGCCGTTGGGTCCGCATCCACTCCACTGGCCCTTGGCTCCGCCGAGGGGCCGATGGCGGGAAACGAGTCGCTCGCTTCACAAATGCCGCCTTCGACTGTGAAGCCTTCGAATTCGCTCGTGCCGGATTTGACCACGATTATCGCGGGCCGCTTTTCGTTTTACCAACCGAATTATTTCGCGGACGGCTTTGCCTCGAACGACTCGGATCTCGCGAAATTCCAGGTCAGCTTCAAATTCCGCTTTGTGTTGCCGGACGATCCGCGCTCCAGAGGTTTCGTCGACAACCTCTATTTCGCATATACGCAAACCTCGTTGTGGGACATCAATGAGTATTCCGCGCCGTTCCGCGATACGAGCTATATGCCCGCACTGTTCTATTACCTCGAGGATACCGGGTGGAGATCGAAATGGTTCACGCGCATGGGTATCGAAGCGGGCTACGAGCACGACTCGAACGGGGAAGACGGACCGGAATCGCGCGGCCTGGACTACTTCTACGTGAAGCCGATCTGGGACTTCGGCGATCTCAACGCGAACCACTTGACCATCGCACCGAAGATCTATGGCTACACGCACATTGCCGGGGAGAACTCGAATATTGC
The DNA here is from genome assembly GCF_000739775.1 of Paraburkholderia heleia NBRC 101817. GTDB lineage: Bacteria > Pseudomonadota > Gammaproteobacteria > Burkholderiales > Burkholderiaceae > Paraburkholderia > Paraburkholderia heleia. Next base: position 200,966 of record NZ_BBJH01000002.1, read on the forward strand.
CGACTATCGCGGGTATGTCGATCTGCTGGTCAAATACGGCAGCCCGGATGGCTGGCAACTCGCGACCACGCTGAGAAAGGGCACGAAATCGTGGTACGGCAGCGTCGATGCGCAATTCACATACCCACTTGCCAAGCTGTTCGGCAACGCCTGGGGCGGCTACTTGTGGATCGGCTATTTCAACGGCTATGGCGAGGATCTTCTCGACTACAACCAGCACCGCTGGGCGGCGCGCATCGGCTTCAGTCTGTCGCGGTGATTGCGGGTGCGGATGTCGCCGTGATCTCCTGTCGCCGCCGGTGGCAACGCATCGGGCACCGTGTTTGCGCGCTGCACCGGCAGTGCGCCATCCGCAGCCGAGGCCGGGCGGTTGCTGCGCTCCTCACGCGCGCACATCGGAGGAACGATCATGAATGAGCAACGGGAAGAGCGCGTCCGGCGACGCGCTTATCAACTCTGGGAAGACGACGGCGCGCCGGAAGGTCGGGCGGACGAATACTGGAGCCGCGCCGAAAAACAGATTGCCGCCGAATACGACGCAGAAGGAGACACGTCGAGTATCGCGAGCGATCAGGCCGGCAAGCGCCGCCTTGCCGGCGAACCCCTGCAGGAAAGCGCCGCCATACCGCCGAACGAACTGGCGCGCGACAAGCGGCGCGGCGGCGGGTGAAATCACCCTGTGCCGCGCGTTAGGCCATTGCCATGCCAGCCGGCGCGGCCTGCTCGCCCATCAATGATGCGCGAACAGGCTGTTGCGGCCCTCGTGTGACATGAGGGCATCGTGGCGCGATGTTTGCGCAACCGAAGCATTCGAGGTGCCCGAGCTTTCCATGCCATAGCCGGAGTCGTCGGCGCGTTGAGTACCGGCGGGCTGCGAGCTTGCCGGTTGCGGCATCTGCGTGGCTTGTGCCGGGGATGCGGCGTTCTGTGCGAAGGCGGCGGGCGACAACGCGACGCCGAGCGAGACAACAGCAGTAGCTAGTAGAAGTTTCATGATACCGACTCCATGTAACAGACGTTACTTCGGATTACTGAAAAGAGTGCGCAGATCGCGAACCCGTTTTGCGACCGCTCAATCAACATCGCGACGTCCGATCACCACGACGTATATCCACAGGTTACGCAGTCAACCTTAGTGTTTGCTTATGCGCGGGCAACGATGCGCGTTTAGCGCAGATTCGGCCGTTGTTAAGGCTCAGTTAAGCAACCGCAGCATATAGTCCCAAGCTGTTTCGTTCCGCCCCTCACGCGGCGCAAGGAGTGTTCATGTCCACCACCACACGAAGTCTTGTCGAAGATACGCTCAGCAAGGTCCCCGCCGTGACGTTCGGCTTCTGGATCATCAAGGTTGCCTGCACGACGCTCGGCGAAACCGGCGGCGACTGGGTGACCATGTCACTGAATCTGGGCTATCTCGTTGGCTCGCTCATTTTCCTCGCGTGCTTCGTCGTGCTGGTGGCGGCACAGATCCGCGCCCGGCGCTTCTACCCGTGGCTCTATTGGGCGACGATCGTTGCCACGACTACGCTCGGCACGACGCTCGCGGACTTTTTCGACCGCTCGCTCGGCGTAGGCTATCCTGGCGGCGTATCGATCATTCTTCTGTTGCTCGTGGCCAGTCTCGCGATCTGGTACCGGGTAGAGGGCACGGTTTCGATCGAGAGTGTCGCGACGCCGCGCGTCGAGTGGTTTTACTGGATTACGATCCTGTTTTCGCAAACGCTCGGCACCGCGCTGGGCGACTGGGTGGCGGGCGAAGACCGTGGCGGCCTCGGCGTGGGCTACGAATACGGCGCAGCGATCTTCGGCGCAGGCCTCGTTGTCGTGGCGCTGCTGTGGCTGTGGCCGCGCGTATCGCGCACCGCACTTTTCTGGTTCGCGTTCGTGCTCACGCGCCCGCTCGGCGCGACGCTGGGCGATCTGCTCGACAAGCCTGTCGCCGATGGCGGCCTGCACTTCAGCCGTTTTTACGCATCCGCGCTGCTGGTGATCTTTATCGTCGGCTGCATCGTGCTGCTGCCTCAGCGTGCCGCTCGCCGGGCGCGCAACGCGTAGCGCGCATAGGTCATTGCGGCATCACGCACGTGAAACTGGTCGCGCGATTCAGATTGCCCTTGCCCAGATAGCGCGCAAACGCCGGATAGCGGCACAGCGGCCGCGTGCGGCCGTTCGTGGCCTGGGCAAGATCGGTCACGAACAGCGTTTCCGGCGCGCTGCCGTGCGTGACCCAGTCGTCGAGCGCGCCGAGCAGGTCGACGGACGGGATGAACACGCCGTTGCCGTGCTGGTAACCCGGCACCATGTAAAGCCGCATGAAGCTGTCCACGCGCGCTTCGCCGTAGCGCCCCACCAGCCCCTGGTAATACGCGATGGTCTGGTTCGGGCTGATGACCTCGTCGGCGAGCCCCTGCAAGGTAATGAGCTTGCCGCCTCGCGCGAGGTAGCGCGAGACGTCGGGGTTCATCGCGCCAACCGTCGTCGACAGCGTAAAGAGCCGCTCGCGGTAACGGCCGGGATGCATCACGTCGAAGTTCGTCGAATCGAAAGTCGGGTCGTGCGTGATGAAGTATTTGAGGTAGGCATCGCCCTGGGCGTACAGATAGCCATTGGTGACGAACCCCGGTTGAGTCAGCCGCTCGGGCGAATGCGCGAGGCCCAGCATGCTCGTGAAGCGCGTGCCCTGGAAGACGTTGTAGCCGCGATAGGTGTCCGCATTCCACGCCAGCGCGTAGGGCAGGCGCAGGCCGTCGCGCAGGCTCTCGAGCGTCGCGATCTGCGGCGGCGTGAGGCAGTCGTCGGCGGCATGCCGGCGATCCGTCTGGTCCTGCTCATCCTGTGCGGAGCAACGCAGCGAGTCGACGATCTCAGGTTCTTTCGCGCGGCAGGATTCGACGTCGCTGATGAGGCCGTCCGCCGCGCCGTCGAGCGCATCGCACAGCTGCAACACGCGCTCGTAAACATGCTCCAGCAGTTGCGGCGGCAGATAGCCGCCCGGCGTGCGGTATTCGTGCTGACCCGCCACAACGCCAATCAGGCGCACGCCCGAGAAGTTCAGCGCGGGCGAGTTCGCGATCACGCCGTCGTAGTCGTCGGGATAGCGCTGGATCACGGTGTAGCCTTCGCGGCCGCCCGTCGAGCCGCCCGCGAAATACATGTGCTCCGGCGGCCGCCCATAGCCGAGCGTGATCAGTGTTAGCGCAACGTCATGCGCTTTTTTCAGATGCGCGTAGCCGAAGTTGGTTACGGCTTCTTCAAGCAGTCCGAAATTGGCCTCCGACGACGTGCCGTTGTGGCCGGAGTCGTCGCCGAAGGTCGCATAGCCGCGCGCGAGCGGCGCGCGGTCGGGCGAGAAGGGCATCGGGCCGGTTCCCGTCACCACGACGCCGCTGTAGCCGCCGCCGCCGAATTGCAGCGCGCGGCCGTTCCAGCGGCTCGGCAGGTTCACTTCAAAGCGGATATCCGGCGTCCCGGCGCTGCGGGCGCGGATCACGCCGGTCAAGCGGCAGAAGTCGCCGTTGAGATTGCCTGTGGCGGTCGCGGGGATCATCGTAGCGCTCAGCACGAGCGCGCCGTTGGTCGGCAGGCCGATGCTCGCGGGCGGCAGCAGCGTGCCCGCAAGGTCGACGCAATGCAGCGGCAGCGAAGGCGTGTGCTGGGCGAAAGCGGGGCCGCCAGCGATGAGCGTGGCGATCGCGATCGCCTTGCGGGAGTCGTGTGCGCGCTTGCCCCGTCGTATCATCCGCAGCCGGCTCCGTTTGCGTTCACTCGGGCCTTTTCCTTCTGGCGCCCGAGCGTTCCGCGCCAGGCCCGGGCGAGCATGAGCGTCGCGCCGATCGCGACGATGTCGCCGGCCAGCGCTGCCGCGAATGCCGCCGCACCGTGCAGCGCGTGTGGCGTGGCCGTGTCGACGATCACCGAGATCAGCGTGCCGCCGACGAAGCACACGAGCCCCGTGCGACCCACGGTCACTACGGCGGGCAGGCGCGCGGCGACCCGTGCGATCGTTCCGCGATGGACGAAGTACGCCGCCACCATGGCAATGCCGATGAAGTTGACGACGCGCGCGAAGGCCAGATGCTGTTTCATTGTCCCAGGCATGGGTTGAGTCAGGACGAACCATTTAAGCGCAGCGAACAGCGCCACCGCGGCGAACGCGAATCGTACCAGCCAGCGCGCGGTTTCCGAGGCCTTGAAGCCGGGCGGAACCGGATACAGCCGGCAGAGCATGCCGAATACGAACATCAACTGCCACGCGAATGGGTCGAACGGCCAGTTCGCGAACGTGCTCGAGCCGATGAGTACAGCCAGCAGCGGCGCAAAGGCCCAGAGCAGCAGGCTGCACGTCAGCGTGGCGAGCGGCGCGCGGCGGGCGAAGGGCACCGCCGCAGGCACGCACAACGCAAATATGACATACATCGGCAGCACGCTCGACAGATACGGCTGGCGCGCGAGCAATACGACGTGGAAGGTTTCGCGCACCGGATGCGTGGCAAACGACGCCCAGCCGCTCAGATCGGCGGCGGCCGGGTTCAGGTGCAAGAGCGCGAGTATCGCGCCCGAGAGCAAGGTGAGCAGGGCGGTCAGCAGATAGGCGCGGTAGATTTCCCAGCTGCGGCGCAGGAAGCGCCCTTGCGCGGCGCTCACGCCGCGGTGCGCGCGCACGGCCATAAAGGCCGCGGCCGACGCGTAGCCGCCGAGAAACACGAACACTTCGGCGGAGTCGCACAGCGCGTAAGCGTGCAACGTCACCTGCGACAAGGCGCTGCCTGGAATGTGATCGAGCACGATCACGATCAGCACGACGCCGCGGAAAAAGTCGACTTCGATCGAACGCCCCTGGCGAGACTCCATGGTGCCCTCGCAAGCATCGCGGCGGCGCCGCTCTATCCGGCGTCGACCGCTCGATGAATGGCAGGGCGGCGGCTCACGTATCGTGGCGCCGCCCTTGTGCGTACGAGAGCCTTTCGCAGGTATCGTTCCCTGCTCGCGACGTGGTTAGCGCTTTATGCGCCCGATATGACGCGCACGCCATGTTGGCGTCATCTGCATGCCAGCTATTGGGCGACCGCGCGGCGACTGCGGTGTCCGGCCGCGTGCCGCTTACTTTGCGGCAGCGGCGCGTTCGATCGCGGCGATGTCGATCTTGCGCATCTGCATCATCGCTTCCATCGCGCGCCTGCCGGCTTCGCGATCGGCGCCGAAGACGCATTCGAGCAGGCGCTTTGGCGTGATCTGCCACGAAAACCCCCAGCGATCCTTGCACCAGCCGCAGTCCGACTCCTCGCCGCCGTTGCCGACAATGGCGTTCCAGTAGCGGTCGGTCTCTTCCTGGCTATGGGTCTCGACCATGAAGCTCACGGCCTGGTTCGCCTGGAAGTCGGGTCCGCCGTTCAGGCCCACGAAGCGCCGGCCGAGCACCGTGAATTCGACCACCAGTTCCGCCCCGGCGCCGATGCCCGGTATCGGGGAAACATGGCCAGCCCCGACATGGCTGTCCGGAAACGTCGCGGCATAGAACTCCGCCGCTTCGCGTGCGCTACCTTCATCGAACCACAGGCAAGTCACAAGCTCGGCCATCACGATCTCCTTTGACAAGGCGCCTCATTGCCGGCGCGTACCTCACATTGTGACAAAGCCTCGGCGATGTGTGGGATTTTCGCTGGTGGAGCGTGACGACTATTCGATGCAGCGATCGATCGCGAGAGACTGTGCTGACTGTGCTGACTGTGCTGACCGGGCGCTGGGAGAAGCTGTCTTGCCGGGATGCGGATGTGATTCGGATTACGATGCAATACACAGTGCGAGCGTCACAAAAGCGATGGCTGAAACGGCGCGCGTTCGCGGGACCCCACTCTGCCGCAATCTGCGCGAGCGGCAGGCCGGTCGTGCGCAACAGCAAACGCGCCCGCTCCAGATCCCGTTGAATTCCGGATCCCTTCATTTTTATTACAAAAGAGGCGGCCTTCATAAACTCATTGCTTGCGCTAAAGATTCGTCTGGCGGTTGCCGATACCCTCGGATGAGCAGATAAACATGAATGCAAACACGCGGCGTGCCGGCCGCTTCGGGGTTACCGCGTACGCGCGCGCCTTTCACCTTCCTGGCGAGCACGGTCCTCGCACCGCTGTTCAGGTGTTCGCCGCTGCAATCAAGCCCGATGGCACGGCCACGACTCCGGCGAGCGGATAAGAATGGCATTGCAGACAATGCGAAATCCGTCCCGCTCGTCGCATGATCTGCACCGGGGACACGGACAAGACAAAGACGGGAGAGGCCAGTAATGAAGGTTCACGCTAGCGCGCTCACGCTGCTGCACTGGCTGGCGCAACGCGAAAGTGCGTCGGTTAGCGAAATGACTGCGTCGGGATTGATGAGTTCACGTGAAGCATCGGACGTCGTTCGCTACGCCATGCGCAACGGCGCCGCCGAACGCCTCAACAAGGGCGCGAGCGCACGGGGCCCCGCTCGCTACCGCTCGACCGGTGTGCCTCTGCCGCAGCCACGGACGGCGCCGGCCGGTGTGTCGTTTGAAGGCTTGCTGAGCGCATGGGGAATCGCGCAGGAACCGCCCGAGCTTCCCGCCGTGCGCACGCGCGTGTACCAGATCGAAGACACGGGCCAGGATAGCCGAGGCGATGCTCGCCTCGGCAAACAAAAGCGCAATGATTGAAATGAACGGAGGTCGACTGAGAAGAACAACGGTCTGCCAATACGAGGCCGTATCCACTTCCTGTGCCGGTGGCCTCAATTAGAACGAGAGTAAAGACGAGAAAAGCATGAGAGTACGTCCTGATCAATTCCGGGGAAAACGCGCCTTGCTGATTGCTGCGCTGGCAGGCGTCGCTTCATTTGCAATTTGCGAGTCTTCTGCACAGGCCGCCTTGGGCGGGAAGCTCGACTCACTCCAGATCGAAGCGTCCGCGCTCAGAGGTCGGTTGTCCTCCACAGCATCGACTTCGGCCTACACCACCCAGGTCATCGCGCTGCCCACGGGCACGACAGTGCGCGAATACGCGAATGCAGCCGGGCAGGTTTTCGCCGTGTCCTGGAGCGGGCCGCGTCCGCCGGACTTTTCGCAATTGTTCGGTAGTTACTTTTCCGAATACAAGGCCGCGCTGCAGACGCCGGCCCACGCTGACCTGCATCGACATGTAGCTGTCGAGTCGGCGCAGATGCGATATGTGGGAGGCGGCCGGATGAACAATATGCGAGGCACGGCCTGGTTGCCGGCTGCGGTTCCTGCGGGTGTTACGCCGGAGGACCTGCAATGAGCTCGATTCGCAACGCATTTTGGGCAATGGGGTTCTGTCTCGTGCTTGCCGCTTGCGGCGGTGGCGGCAGCAGCGGTAACGGCGGCCAGGCCGCGCAATCGAGCACGCCGGGTCCGGGCACGGGCGGCGGTGGGAACCCGGGCGGCCCCTCGCTGGGCACCGGTAACGTTTTGCCGATTCGAGTGGATACCTCATTGGCGCCTTCCGGTAGCGGCTATGCGCCCAATCTCCCGGTGGCTACGGTGACGGTGTGCCTCCACGGCACCACGCAATGTGCGATCGTGAGCGACGTTCTCGTGGACACCGGCTCGGTCGGGCTGCGTCTCACGTCCTCGGCGCTCGGCGCCCTGGCAAGTGCGCTTCCTGAGCAAAAGGACAGCGGCGGCAACGTGCTTGGCGAGTGCTATCCGTTCGCGGACGGCCGGTATTTCTGGGGGCCCGTGGCGAGCGCCGATATCAAGCTGGCTGGCGAAGTTGCCAGCAATGTGCCGATGATGATTGACGGCACGCCGGGCGGATTTCCTGCTGCACCCAGCGCCTGTGGCATCACCCTTGCAGACGCTCCGTCGGTCATTGGCGCCAACGGAATCCTGGGCGTAGCGAATCTCGTGGAGGATTGCCCGGCCTGCACGAGCAACGCGTCGAAGGACATTTACTATTTCTGTAACACGACGACCGGAACCTGCACGTCAACGGCAGTGACCGCCTCAGCCCAGGTTCAGAACCCGGTGGCACTCCTGCCGCAGGACAACAATGGCGTCATCGTCGAGTTGCCGGGCATTTCGGCCGCGGGACAGGCGTCCGTCGATGGTTCGCTCGTCTTCGGGATAGGAACACAATCGAACAACACGTTCAGTGCGACGTCGGTGCTGGGCTATGACGCGAGCCTGTTCATCTCGACCAGCTATAACGGGCAGGTCCTCGCCGAGTCATACGTCGACAGCGGATCCAACGGCCTGTTTTTCGCCGACAGTTCGATTACCCAGTGTGCTGGCGGCACCAAGTGGTATTGCCCGACGGCCACCCTTGCGTTGACGGCGACAGCCTTTGGCAACGCGGGAGCCACGACGCCGGTGAACATGTCTTTCATGGTCGCCAACGAAAATGCGCTTGCGAGTACCCGCGCCTCGGCTTTCAACAATCTCGCGGCAACGGGAAGCGGCGCCACGTTCGACTGGGGATTGCCGTTCTTCTTCGGGCGCAACGTGTACTTCGCAATTGCGGGCAGGACGGCGCCAGGCGGCACCGCGCCTTATGTTGCGTTTTAACGGCTGATTGACCGCATGCAGTCTCGTCGCGGCGAAGGGGCGATCACACTGGTACTGCCCTCCGCCATCACTCGGTCTTGCGCGGCGGCGGGTTATGCCGCGCGAGAAATCGATCGAACTGACCGGCAAACGCCTTGCTGTCACGCGCGCTGAACGGCGCCGGACCGCCCGTTTCGATGCCTGCATTGCGCAGTTGATCCATCACGTCGCGCATCGTCAGCCGTTCCTGAATATTTTCGCGCGTGAACCAGTTGCCGCGCGGATCGAGCGCCTGCGCGTTCTTTTCGAGCACCGCGGCGGCGAGCGGTATGTCGGCGGTAATCACGAGGTCGCCCGCCTCGGCCAGTTCGACAATGCGGGCATCGGCCGCGTCGAATCCTGTCGGCACCTGAATCGACTTGATGAAGGGCGACGGCGGTGTGCGCAGATATTGGTTTGCCACCAGCGTCACCAGGACTTCGGCGCGTCGCGCCGCCCGAAACAGCATGTCCTTGATGACGGCGGGGCAGGCGTCAGCGTCGACCAGCACTTGCATGTGGGGATTTCCGGCACAGAAAATCGCGATCATATCGCAATGCGTGCGATGCGCGGCGCATTGCCCGATGTTTCCTGTTGTTTCCGGTTGCGCAGCGTTTTCCTTGCATTTACCCGCATACCTGCCAACATTGATTTCGCAATGGAGCCGGATGCCCCCGACCAGACACTGCGAAGACGGAGCGCATATGAGCGACGCTACCCACGGGTTCGATGCCGCCGGGGAACGCAGGCACACAAACGGGCTTCGGATGGGCGCACTCGTTGCCCTCGTCGTGGGCTCGATGATCGGCGGCGGCATTTTTTCGTTGCCGCAGAATATGGCCGCTTCCGCAGGTGTTGGCGCCGTACTGATTGGCTGGGTCATTACGGCGTTCGGCATGCTCGCGCTCGCACTCGTATTTCAGACACTCGCGAACCGCAAGCCGAATCTCGATGGCGGCGTCTACGCCTACGCCAAGGCCGGATTCGGCAACTACATGGGCTTCGCCGCGGCCTGGGGCTACTGGATCTGCGCGTGGCTTGGCAACGTCGGATACTACGTGCTGCTTTTCAGTACGCTCGGATATTTTTTCCCCGTATTCGGCGAAGGCAATACGTTACCCGCCATCGCCTGCTCCTCGGCACTGCTATGGAGCGTGCACTTTCTGGTGCTGCGCGGCATAAGAGAGGCGAGTTTCATCAATCAGATCACGACGATCGGGAAGATCGTTCCGCTCGTCTTGTTCATTCTTATCTGCCTCTTCGCGTTTCGGCCAGACGTCTTCTCGGCCGATATCTGGGCGCGTTCGAGTCCTGCGCTGGGCGGCGTGCTCGATCAGGTCCGGAACATGATGCTGGTCACGGTCTGGGTGTTCGTCGGTATAGAGGGGGCGACCGTATTTTCGGCTCGCGCCGCGGACCGCAAGAGCGTCGGCAAGGCCACGGTGATCGGATTTTTCGTCGTGCTTCTCGTTCTGGTTCTCGTCAACGTGCTCGCGCTCGGCATCATGACGCAGCGTCAACTCGCCGGGCTGAAGAATCCCTCGATGGCCGGCGTGCTCGAACACGTTATCGGACATTGGGGCGTGGTGCTGGTGAGCGTGGGGCTCGCCATTTCGCTGGCCGGCGCGCTGCTTTCGTGGGTCATGTTATGTGCGGAGATTCTGTTCTCGGCCGCGCGCGACCGCACGATGCCCGCGTTCCTGCGCAGGGAAAACGCGCGACAGGTGCCGGCTAACGCGTTATGGCTGACCAACGGCATGGTGCAGATCTTTCTGCTCATTACGCTGGTGTCGAAAGGCACATACCTTTCGCTCATCTATCTCGCCACCTCGATGATTCTCGTGCCTTACTTCTGGTCGGCAACCTACGCGCTATTGCTCGCCATTCGCGGTGAGACTTACGAGCTGTCGCAAAAGGAGCGCCGCAGGGATTTGATGATCGCTGCGGTGTCCGTGCTCTACGCTGTCTGGCTGCTTTATGCGGGCGGCGTGAAATACCTTCTGCTTTCGTCGCTGCTTTATGCGCCGAGTGTGGTCTTGTTCGCCAAGGCGAGGCGCGAGGCTGGGCAGCGCGTGTTTTCTCATCCTGAGAAAGTCGTATTCGCGGCCGTGCTCGTTGCCGCGGTCGTGGCGGGCTACAGTTTGTATCGCGGGCTGCTGAGCCTTTGATTGGGCGGATGCCAGCCGATAACGTTGATAGTGCGTGCCCCGTCGCCGGGACTGGTTGGGTCGTCAAGCTGGAAAAACGGCCCGGCCGCCGAAACAGGCGGACGGGCGGCAGGTGCGCTTCAAGCCAGTGCTTTGGCGTGAAAAGCCATATGCTCGCCGATAAAGCTCGCGATGAAGTAATAGCTGTGGTCGTAGCCTTCGCGAACGTTGAGCGTCAGCGGTTGCCCTGCCTTTTCGCAGGCTGCCTGCAGCAGTTCCGGCCGTAGCTGCGTATGCAGGAACTCGTCGCCGCCGCCTTGTTCGACGAGTAGCGGCAAGCGTTCGCCCGCGTTGCCGACGAGCGCCACGGCGTCATACTGCTTCCACGCTTCGCGGTCGTCGCCGAGGTAGGCGGTGAGCGCTTTCTCGCCCCATGGCACCTGGCTCGGCGCGACGATCGGCGAGAACGCGGATACACTGCGATACCGGCCCGGATTGCGCAGCGCAACGACCAGTGCGCCGTGCCCGCCCATCGAATGCCCGCTGATCGAGCGCGCCTCGTTCGCTGCAAACCCGGCCTCGACGACGGCGGGCAATTCGGAGACCACGTAGTCGTACATGCGGAAATGCTTCGCCCACGGGGCCCGCGTGGCGTTCACGTAGAAGCCCGCGCCCTGGCCGAGATCGTAGTCGGGCGAATCGGGCACATCGCTGCCACGCGGACTGGTGTCCGGCGCGACGACGATGATACCGTGCTGCGCCGCGTAGCGTTGCACGCCCGCCTTGGTGATGAAATTCTGCTCGGTGCAGGTCAGGCCCGAAAGCCAGTACAGCACGGGGCATTTCTGCCCGCGCAACGCGGCCTCGGGCAGATAGATGGCAAACTTCATGTCGCCGCCCACGGTGGAAGAGGCATGTTTCCAGACCTCCTGGCTGCCGCCGTGGCTGGCGTGTCGTTCGATGCGCTCCATGAGTGTTTCAGGCCTCCCGGTAAGTGCCTTTGGCCTTGGCAGCCTGGGTGGAGAGAATGTCCATGAGCGCTGGGCTCAGGCAGTCGTACGGCTCGAGGCCCTTGTCGCGCAGCGTCTGACGCACGTCGGCCATGGCCGAAGGCGGCGTGCCGCTCTCGATGATCGACGAGACGAACGCCGCGAAGCCGGGGCCGTCCCAGCCCGCGTCTTTCGACAACTCGGTGTGGATGAAGTCGAGGCCGTAGAACGCGTGATCCTTCTTCTCGATGCGGCCGTACAGGTGCGTGCCGCAGGCCGTGCAGGCGTGACGCAGGATCGTGGCTTTGTCGTCCACGACCTTCAGCTTTTCACCGTGCGCCGTGACCGTCAGCTTGTCGCGCGGGACGACGCCCACGACGGAAAAGAGCGCGCCGGCGGGCTTCCAGCACTGGGTGCATCCACAGGCGTGGTTGAACAGGACCTGCGAGTCGATGCGGACTTCGACCGGATCTTGCGCGCATTGGCAGCGCAGCGTGCCGCCCGCGAAGTTTTCGGCGCCTTTCTGGATGCCGCGGTCAACCGTGGGGTGAATGGCTGAGGCCATGGTCTCTCTCCTTCCTTTGCGTGTCAGTAGTGAACGACGGTGCGGATCGATTTACCCTCGTGCATCAAGTCAAACGCTTCGTTGATACCCGAGAGCGGCTTCGTGTGGGTGACGAACGGCGCGAGCTGGATCTTGCCCGCCATCGCGTCTTCGACCATGCCCGGCAATTGCGAGCGGCCCTTCACGCCGCCGAACGCCGTGCCCAGCCAGCGGCGGCCAGTCACGAGCTGGAACGGGCGCGTGGAGATTTCCTGTCCCGCGCCGGCCACGCCGATGATGACCGATTGACCCCAGCCGCGGTGCGCGCATTCGAGCGCCGCGCGCATCACGTTGACGTTGCCGATACATTCGAAACTGTGATCCACGCCCCAGCCCGTCATGTCGACGATCACCTGCTGGATGGGCTTTTCGTGATCCTTGGGGTTCACGCAGTCGGTGGCGCCGAAGGCGCGCGCCAGATCGAACTTGCCCGGATTGGTGTCGATGGCGATGATGCGGCCGGCCCTGGCGAGCTTCGCGCCCTGGATCACAGCAAGGCCGATGCCGCCCAGGCCGAACACGGCGACGGTATCGCCTTCCTGTACCTTGGCGGTGTTCTTCACCGCGCCCAGACCCGTGGTTACGCCGCAGCCCAGCAGGCACACCTGCTCGGGATTGGCTTGCGGGTTGATTTTGGCGAGCGAGACTTCGGCCACCACCGTGTACTCGCTGAACGTGGAGCAGCCCATGTAGTGATAGAGGGGCTGGCCGTTGTAGCTGAAGCGGCTGGTGCCATCGGGCATCACGCCCTTGCCCTGGGTCGCGCGCACGGACACGCACAGATTGGTCTTGCCGCTCTTGCAGAACAGGCACTCGCCGCATTCGGCGGTGTAGAGCGGGATCACGTGATCGCCGGGCTTCACGCTGGTCACGCCTTCACCCACTTCCACGACGATCCCGGCGCCCTCGTGGCCGAGCACGACGGGGAAGAGGCCTTCCGGGTCGTCGCCGGAGAGCGTGAAGGCATCGGTATGACAAACGCCGGTATGCGTGATCTTGACCAGGACTTCGCCCTTGCGGGGCGGTTCGACGTCGATCTCGACGATCTCGAGGGGTTTGCCCGGCGCAAACGCAACTGCAGCACGCGATTTCATAGTAGTCCTTTAAAAAAAGAGGGTCGGCCAATCGCCGCGGGACATCCCGCGGTGAGCTAGCGTAAGTAGGTTCGAACGAGGGTCACGACATCGTCGATCGATCCCGGGGACTCCGCTGATCCTGCAAGGTGTGTGAATTCTTCGCGCAGGTGGCTTTCGAGCACACCTGCCATCACGCCGTTGATCGCGCCGCGAATCGCCGCCAGTTGCTGGAGCACCGGCGCGCAGTCCGCGCCTTCCTCCAGCGCGCGCTCGAGCGCGTCCAGCTGGCCGCGAACCTTGCGTACGCGTGTCAGAACGCGCTTCTTTTCTTCGGGGGAATGAGGCATGACGGCATCGATTGAGGATACTGTGGGGCAGTATAGGCGAATACTGGCAGGGAGTATACGTTTGCAGTGATGTTGCCAGCATGATGCGGGGTGAATATCGGGGCTGTTTCCTCAGGCGGCGCCTATGGGGCCCATGCGTCCGGACCTCGACGACCACGCCGCTACCTGACCGATTGCTTTCATTCGCATTGCGAGGCGGCGGCACGCGCCAATCCCGCGTGGCGGCTGGCGCAGCCGATGCCGCGCGCCACTACCGGAGTTCGTTGTCGGCCGGCAGGAGACGATTGACGTTTTCCGTCGTCTCGTTGAACACGATGCGCACCGTCGATCCCGGCCCGTCCCGGCTTTCGATATGAAACTGCGCGCCGATCATCCGTGTGAAGTCCTGAACCAGCCATTCGAGCGCCGAAAGGAGGCCGAAATTGAGCGCAGCCGGCTGTGGTGGAGCCGGAACGGCGGCCGCGTCGTCGTCTCGCGCCGTCATCATGCCCTGAACGTCGCGATAAGCATCCACAACCAAGCCGAGGTGGCGTCGCGAGCGTACGGGCCGGCGCGGGTGAGCAATGAACGCTTCAGGGCGGCGCATGATTGTCCCGGAGACTGCGATCGGAGGCCGCGCATCGATCCTGCCCAGCGCCTTTCGGTTCGAGGGCGGACAGGGCAGGCGCAGTCTGCCCAAAAAGCTCACTGGAACCTGCAGTTTTCGAACTTGTAGCGGGAAGGGGACTCGCCGCTGTTCTCGAGAAAGAAGCGCGAGAACGCGGAGGGAGAAGAAAAGCCGAGAAGATCGCTCACCGCGGCAACGGAATAATCGGCCAGCGGCAGCAGCCGCCTGGCCTCCTCGAGCCGCGCATGGACCAGGATCGCCTGGAAGTTCGTCCCTTCGCCTTGCAGGCGCCGGTGCAGGGTTGAGCGTGAAATGCCAAGACGGCCGCACACTTGCTCCATGGGGTTCGAAAATGGCAGGCCGGCATGCGCCTCACGAATCATCTTCGTCACGAAATCTTCGATTCTCGAAGAAAACGAATGGCCGAGAACGAAGCGTCTGATATCGGCATCGGCTTGCCCGCAGAGAATGTTTTCGGTGATCTCGTTGTACTTGCGATACGGCAGGTCCGCCGCCCCGGTTTTCATCAGCATGCGGTTGCGGTTTTGCCTGAATTTCACCGTTGCGCCACACAGGTGCGAGAGCTGGGAGACGGGCGCAAACGCCTCTCCGGTCAGCTCGACCTGGGTGGGATAGTGTTCATTGTCGTTATATTGTTCGGCGAGGCGAATGAGCAGCAGAAAATTATAGAAGGCGCTCGATGAACTTCTGCGCGCGCCGTCCAGAACGTATTCGAATTCGAACGTCTGGCCTGCGCGCTTGATCTTCACGGTATCGACATTCCCGATCAACACCCGGTAGCGCAGAAATTGGTCGAAGGCCCGCGTCAACGTCGGGCTATTCGTGACGATGGCCAATAACGTGCTGATGGGGGCGCGAAACGAATAACTGGAAAAGATTTCGAGCCGCTCCGAAGCCTGGTAGCCAGGCTCCAGCAGATTGAGCATCGCAATGTGCTTGTAAGCGGGGATGCGCCCGTGCGGATGGGAGAGTTCGGCCTCGGTTATGCCAGTGAGGCGCGTAAAGTCGTGCGGCGACATGCCGTGTTCAATTGCGGACTGGAGCGAAAGCTGGGCAAGGACGTTTGAAACGGTCTTTTGATCGGTCGTCATGGGAGACACCATGGAACGGAGAAACGTCGCCTCGGCTAACCGCTGGTAGCTGGAAACTTTAGCATCCTTGTTCCAATCCTCAAACGGCCCGATGGGGTCGAATATCGAATCCGCGAGAATCGCCGCCCGGGCGCTCCGGGTCGTGCGGCGACTCCGTAAACTGCCTGCAAGGTAACGACGAAATGGCACTCGGCGCGGGGCTAAGACAAACCCTGATGCCGCGACGCACGGTTAAGTTCTGCGACGGGACGATAAGCGCAAACGTTTCCTCGGGTGATATCGTCATCTCGCTACGTAGGGTAATTCAACATAAAAACAGAAGAAAAATGTAGTCCGATTACCGTCCCGCAATCCTGCGGGTCATCGCTCATGCAATCGGCAAAACAGGAGAGACACCGTGAGGAATGCGAAGCAAATAGCGATTGCGGTAGCCGGCGCATTGTGTGCCGGCTCCGTGGCGTACGCGGATCAAGCCGCCACCAGCAATACATGGGGCACCAGCCTATTTTCGATGGGGGCGCAATTTTTTTCCCATGATTCGCTGGCGTCACAGCCGAACTTTGACTGGAAAGCGAAGGGCGACCAGGCCGACAGACGCGCGGCAGTGCTGGTATCGCAACTGACGCTCGACGAAAAGATCCAGCTGGTACACGGAACGGGCATTCCCACCGCCGGGTTGGGTGGTCCGTTTCCTTCGTGGGTGCAGGGTGCCGGTTACATTCCCGGCATGAGTCGTCTGGGCATTCCGCCTTTGGCCACCGCGGATTCGGCTGGCGGCGTGAATGTGCAGAACGCGCATGCCACGGCCTTTCCCGCACCGATCGGGCTCGCTTCGAGCTGGGACGTGGCACTGGCGGGAGCGTACGGAGCGCGTATTGCCCGTGAGCTGCGCGTGCTCGGTTACGCGGAAGGACTGGGTGGCGGCCTCAATCTTGCTCGTGAACCGCGCGACGGCCGCACGTTCGAGTATATGGGCGAAGACCCCGTCCTGACCGGCACGATGAGCGCGGCGCGTACCATGGGAACGCAGTCGCAGAATGTGATTGCAACGGTGAAGCACTACGCGATGAACGACCAGGAAACGAACCGGATGACGAGCAATTCGGTGGTTGACGAACGGACGATGCGGGAAACGGAACTGCTTGCATTCGAGATTGCCGTGCGCGAGGGGCATCCTGGCAACGTGATGTGCTCGTACAACCTGGTCAATGGCGTCTATGCCTGCCAGAACCCGGAACTCCTCACGACCATCCTGAAGCAGGAGTGGGGATTCAAGGGCAAGGTCCAGTCGGACTGGACGGCCAACCATAGTACCGTCGCATCCGCGATGGCCGGTCTCGACGAGGAGCAGCCGGGTGACCTCGGAACGGCTGGGGCGGGATTCGGCATTCAGTCTTATTTCAGCAGCGCGCTCAAGGCGGCAGTCGAGGCAGGTACCGTTCCGGTCGCGCGTCTGAATGACATGGTCTTTCGCAAGCTGCGCACCATGATCGCCGTTGGCGTCATGGACCACCCGCCAACGCCAGGCGGCTCGGTCGACCAGGCGGCGGGCAACCGTGAGGCCCTGGCCGTGGCACACGAGTCGATCGTTTTACTGAAGAATGGCTCGGCATCCGGCAGCAACCAGCCGGTCCTTCCGCTCGCCGCCGGCGGGCTGCACTCGATCGTCGTGATCGGAGGCCATGCCGATGTCGGCGTGATGTCCGGAGGGGGATCGGGAGGCGTGCCCGCGGCAGACGGCAATGCAGTGCCGGGATGCCAGTCCGGTAACCCGCTGCTTTCGAGTTGCGCGACCTGGTACAAGTCCTCGCCGTACATCGCGATCAAGGCGAAGGCGCCTCAAGCTGCGGTAACGTACTTCGACGGCACGAACGCCTCCGCCGCGGCTAGCGCGGCCGCTGGTGCCGATGTCGCGATCGTCTTCGCCACGCAATGGGAAAGCGAGGGCACGGATCTGGCGACCTTGTCCTTGCCTGACAACAAGGCCGACCCGGGCAATCAGCTTTACGACCAGAACGCGCTGATCAACGCGGTGGCTGCGAAGGCCAAACGGATAATCGTCGTGCTCGAGAACGGCAGTCCCGTCACGATGCCGTGGCTCGGCAGCGTCAACGGCGTCGTGGAAGCGTGGTATCCGGGCGTGCAAGGCGGCCAGGCCATCGCCGACATACTGTTCGGCGACGTGAATCCGTCCGCCAAACTGCCGATCACGTTCCCTCGCCAGGAAGCCGATCTGCCGCAGCCGACCATCGACCCAAACAACCTGAATGTCGTCTATAGCGAAGGACTCCTGATGGGATACCGCTGGTACGATGCTAAAAACATCGATCCGCTGTTCCCGTTTGGCTTTGGTCTTTCCTACACGACTTTTTCGTACTCAGGGCTCAGGACGCGCACCGATCAGGGCGGCAACGTGATCGCGACCTTCACCGTCGCCAACACGGGCTCGCGTGCCGGTGCCGAAGTCGCCCAGGTGTACGCCACGCTGCCGCCGGGTCTGGGCGAGCCGCCGCAGCGCCTGGTGGGATGGACAAAGGTCGCTTTGCGGCCTGCGCAGTCGCAGCAGGTGAACATCGTCATCCCGGCGCGGCGCCTCGCGATCTGGAACGTGACGACACACTCGTGGCAGGTACATGGCGGAAGCTACGAGATTCGCGCCGCGTCGTCGTCGCGTGATACGAATGCGTTGTCTGCACGCGTAGTCGTCGGCGACATGCACTGAGGTGGGGGCCGCCTGGGCGCGCTGGGCGCCCAGGCCTTGTTGCCGCGCCAGGACGCCCGGCATCCGGGCAGCTCATTGTCGACCAAAACGCCGTATTGGAACGGTGCTCCTGAGCCTTCTTCACGAGCGGCCGTGTCAGAGGACACGCGCGAAGTTTGCTATCAATCGTAGGCGCGCCGGTCCCTTGCATCCCCTCATTCGGATACCCAGAACTAGTGGTTTCCCGAAGAAATAAGGGGTCTCGTCAGGCGATTCTTGAACTAGACTGTAAATCTTGCTGAATTCCAGAGACATTTCCAATGTAAGTTGATGCGGCGATCGATAAGCAAAGGGGAATGGTTTATGGCTATCGTCGTACACAACGTCCCTGTGGGTCATTCGCGCTGGAGCGTAGCGTGACGCAGAGCGATGCCGCGCCCGCTGCGAGCGACTGGCGGCATATCGTGCGCGCGCAGGGCATCAGCCTGTCCTACGGCAAGATACGCGCGCTTTCCGGCATCGACCTCGCCATTGGGCGCAACGAGATCGTCGGCCTGATCGGCGATAACGGCGCGGGTAAATCGACACTCATCAAGGTGCTGACCGGTGTCGTGCGGCCGAGTACGGGCAAGCTGTTCATCCGCGACGAGGAGGTCGACTGGAGCCGTTTTTCCGTGCGCGAGGCGCACCGGTTGCGCTTCGAGACGGTCTATCAGGAGAAGTCGCTCGGCGAGAAGCAGCCGCTGTGGCGTAATTTTTTTGTCGGCCGCCAGATCGTCAACCGATTCGGGTTTATCAATGTCGCCGAAGAGCGGCGCATAGCCAACGATATTCTCAAGCAGCAACTCGGTTTTCGCGGGGTAGGAATCGATGCGGATTCGTTGATTGCGAAACTTTCCGGCGGCGAGCGCCAAGGCATCGCGATCGGACGGGCGATGCATTTCGACAGCGATCTGATCATTCTCGATGAACCCACGGTGGCGCTCGCCATCAGCGAGGTGCGCAAGGTTCTCGACTTCGTGCGCTCCATCAAGGAGTCCGGCCGCGCCTGCATCTACATCGAACACAACCTCGCTCATGTGCACGAACTCGCCGATCGGCTGGTCGTGCTCGATCGCGGCCGCATCGTCGCGGATATCAAGTCAGGCGAGATGAGCCTCGAGGACCTCACGCGGTTCCTGATTTCGCTACAGCAAAGCGGGCACGGGCCGGCGCCGGTTGCGGGGACAAGGACGTGAGCGATCCGATAAAAGAAAAACGGCCGGTGCGCCTGGTGGGTTTGCGCCTGCCGGGTTTTGCCCGCATGGAGGGATTGCCGAGCTTTGTCGTGTTCGCGCTGGTGGTCGGCCTGTTCATGGCAACCGCACCGCGTGTCTTTTTGGGCTGGCCAATCTACTTCTCCTTCCTGACCACCGTGCCGCCACTGGTTGTGCTGGCGATCGGGCTGACTCTCGTGATTGCGGCGGGGGAGATCGACCTGTCTTTCCCCTCGGTGATGGCGTTCTCGGGCTTTCTGTTCGCCTGGTGCGTGAATACCACCGGATCCGCCTGGCTAGCCATTCTTGCCGCGTTGGCTGGCGGCGCGCTCGTCGGCGTGGTGAACGGGGTGCTGGTCGCGGTGGTCGGCATGCCGTCCATCATCGTGACGATCGGTACGCAGTTCCTTTGGGCCGGTGTGGCCTCGATCCTTTCCGGCGGGCTCTCCTATGCGCTGCAGCAACTCGCCAGCGGTTCGGCCTATGCGGTATTCGCGGGCACGCTGTTCGGTCTGATCCCGATGCAGGCAATCTGGGCACTCGGGCTCGCCGTCTTCATGTGGTTCATCCTCAATCGCCACCGTTTTGGCGAGCACGTGCTGTTCATCGGAGACAACCGCAGCGTGGCGAAGGTCGTGGGCGTCAACGTGCTGCGTGAGACAGTAAAACTGTTCACGCTAATGGGTGTGCTGGCCGGTTTCGCCACGGTCCTGCTCACGCTCGAGAATCTGAACTACTTCTCGACCCAGGGACAAGGCTACCTGCTGCCGGCGCTGGCCGGCGTGTTCATCGGCGGAACCTCGGTCTTCGGCGGCACGGCAACGATCGTGGGAACTTTCTTCGGGACTTTCGTGATTGGGATGCTGGAGGCAGGAATCGTGGCGACAGGTATCGCCGGCTTCTGGGTCCAGGCGATCGAAGGGGTGGTGTTCATCGTCGCCGTGATCCTGCATCTGTTGGTCGAGAATCCCGCCAGGCTGCGCGCGCTGCGCGAAAGACTCAGGCTTGGGCGGGGATAAAGCCGTTAAATCAGGAGATAGGAGCGAAGATGAACAAGATCATGACTGGGTTCCTCCTGGGGGCGAGCGTGCTGGCGTTCGGCCTCGCGCCGACCGCCGGCGCCACTGAGCCGACCACGACGGGCCAGCTCGGCGCGGGCATGACGATGTATATGCAGATGGGCGGCAACCCCGGCGACGGCGCGACGCTGCCACGCCAGACCGGGGCTGCGGATGCCGGGCATGCCTTCGGCATCAAGGTGATCGAGCAGTTCTCGGCCTGGAGCCCGGAGACGATGCTTGCGCAGTTTCGCCAGGCGATGGCGGCAAAGCCGACGTGTATTGGCATCATGGGCCATCCGGGCGATCCGGCCTTCGCCCCGCTGATCAAGCAGGCGGTAGATCAGGGCATCATCGTGACCGTCGGCAATACGCCGCTACCCGACAACCAGAAGCTCTACGACGCGAAGGGCTTCGGCTACGCCGGCGTCGAACTCTACGTGGGCGGGCAGATCACCGCTCAGGCCATGCTCAACGCCGGGCTCAAGAAGGGCGACGAGGCACTCGAATACGGTGTCTTCAACGAGAGTGTGCGCAGCCAGTCCGACCGCGGCCTTGCCGAGACGCTGGAAAAGGCCGGCGTGAAGGTGACGCGGCTCAATATCTCGCCCCAGGTGGATGCCGATTCGTCGCTCGCCGTGCCGATCCTGGTCGCCTTTATTCAGGCGCACCCTGGTCTGAAGGCGATTGGCACCCAGCACGGCGGCGTGACCGGGTTCATTCCGCAGGCGCTCCAGCAGGCTGGCAAGAAGCCGGGGCAAATCATCGTGGGCGGCATCGATCTCGCGCCCGCCACGATTTCCGGGCTGCAAAGCAAATTCATCACCGCGACGCTCGACCAGCAGCTTTATCTGCAGGGCTTTCTGCCCGTCACGCAGTGCGTGCTCTCGGCGGCCTATCACTTCGCGGGACTGACCATCAACACCGGCGCAGGGGTACAGACACCTGCGACGATCGACTCGCTCATTCCGCTCATCAAGCGCGGGATCCGCTAGGGACGAGTGATGCGAGATGCAATGGCCTGGGTGCCGATCGCACCCTTGGCGCGAGGCTTGCGTGCCTCATCATCCGGCTCGGGCACGCGTTGGTTCGACGGAAGCAAACCCATGACCACCACTGTCAAGCCCGTTGTCATCACTTCCTGAATGAACCTGCCAGCCACCGCTTCGATCTTCGCTCTCCGTTCCTCATTCATCACACGACTCCCGGCTTTGCACGTTATCGCTCGTGTACGAAACGTTGCAAATTTCGGACCCGGCGCACCGTTGAGCTTGCCGGGGGCAGCCCCGCGCGCTGCCACGCGAGTGTCCCCTTCGAACACCTCCACGGGCTTGCCCGCCAGCGCGCCGATCCCGGATGCGGCGAACGGGGCGAGCGCATTGCTCATGCACACGGTTCGAGCCGTCGTTCCATGCGGACAGTGTGTACCACGAGGCCCGCGTGGAGCCAGTGGACTCATGTCAGGGGCCGCGCAGGCTTTATGCGTTTTTGCGGGTTCGATAGCAGGAGATATTGGATTGATCGCGGCGCGCGCGGCGTTAGCATGGGCGTCCCGTCTTTTACCTTATCACCCAATGTCCCGTTCTTTTCCACGCTTTGGCATCTGGGCGCTCGTGCACGGAAGCCGCGCGGCGCTGCAGGACCCCGCCGAACCCTACGACGCATCGTGGGCCCGCAACAAGGCGCTCGTGCTCGAAGCCGAGCGCCTCGGCTTCGACTCGGTGCTCGTCGCGCAGCATACGGTCAATCCGCACGATCCTGCGCTCGACCAGCTGGAGGCGTGGACGGCCTCGGCAGCGTTGGCTGCGCTTACGTCGCGCATCGAGATCATCGCCGCGATCAAGCCGTTTCTCTACCACCCGGTCGTGCTCGCGAAGATGGCGCAGCAGATCGAGCACATCAGCGGCGGGCGCTTCGCGATCAACCTCGTGAATGCGTGGAACCGGCCGGAACTGGAGCGCGCCGGCATTGCATTCCCGGAGCACGACGATCGCTATGCCTACGGCCGCGAGTGGATCACGGTTGTCGACGCGCTGTTGCGCGGCCAGAGCGTGAATCACCACGGCGAGCACTTCCATATCGACGATTACCGGCTGCTTCCCGCCGATCCGTTTCGCGCTCGCCCGCGCATTTACGTGGGCGGCGAGTCGGAGCCGGCGCGCGAACTGGTGGCTGCGCACGGCGACGTCTGGTTCATCAACGGCCAGCCGCTCGACGACGTATCGGGCCTGATCGCCGACGTGTCGGCACGCGCGCGGCCCGACGGGCACGATGCCTTGCGCTTCGGTCTGTCCGCTTTCGTGATCGCGCGCGAGACCCAGGCGCAGGCCGAGGCGCACCTCGATCATCTGTTCGCGCTGGCCGAGCGCGACAAGCCGCTGCGCGAGCGCCAGAAGGCCAACATCGATCCGAACGTCGAGATGTTCAAGACCTTTGCACGCTCGGTGCGCGTCGGCTCCAATGGGGGTACGGCAGCGGGACTCGTGGGCGACTACGACACGGTTGCGCGGCGCATTGCCGAATTTCACCGCGCGGGAGTTGAACTCTTCATGCTGCAGTTTCAGCCCTTCGAGCACGACATGCGCCGTTTTGCACAAGAGATCGTGCCGCGCGTGCGCCGCGAACTGGCAGCATGAAGCAAGGCTCGCGCGGCCCGGATCAGAAGAACGCACCCGTTGGCGGGAGCTGTCCGGTCAGCAGGTTCTGACCGAGCAGGCGCTCCTTGTAGAGCCGCGGATTGTGCGAGGCAATCACCTTGATATTGCGCCAGTGCCGGTCCAGCGCGGCCGCGTTCGACACGACCGAGCCCGAGCCCAGGTCGATCAGCCAGCTCGCGACTTGCGGCGCGAGATCGTCGATCACGACCTTGGCTTCCGAGGCGGCGAGCGTCGCGGCGAGGGCGCTCGCGTAGTCGTCGCGCGTGCCTCGGCTTTCCGCGGCACGTTGCAGCGCCTCTACGGCGCGCACGGCGCTCGCCTCGATGCTCGCGGCGTAGGCGCGAATGCGGCCCAGCAACGCCTGCAGCGCCGGTTCGTCAGCGGGCTGCGCGGCTTCGCCATGGTAGAAGTTGCGCCGCCGCGCGCGCAACGCCTCCACCGCATCCAGAACCACTCGCCGCACGATGCCGGCAATGCAGTTGGTGAGGTAGACCTGGTGGAAGGTGAAGCCCCACGGCGCGGCTTCGGGCGCTTTCGGCGGATCGGGCGCATAGACGTGCGCGGGCTTCACCACGACGTTTCGGAACCGCGCGGTGCCCGAGCCGGTCAGTCGCTGGCCGAAACCCTGCCAGTCGTCCTCGGTGCCGACGCCTTCGCCTCGTTCGAGCACATATTGCACGGTACCGTTCGCCCGGCTTTCGACGGCGAGCCCGACGAATGCGTCGTTGTAGAGGTTGCCGGTCGCGTACACCTTGTCGCCCGTCCCGACATAGACCTGCCTGCGCTCGTCCCATTCCAGCCGGCTCAGTACGGCGCTCGGCCGCGCGCCTGCCGCCGTCGCATCGCTTGCGGCGAAGCTCAGGCCGATCGTCTTGCGCTGGCGCGCAAGGTCGAGCACATGCGCATGGAACGGATGCTCGCGCCGTTCGAGCGCTGCTTCTATTTGCCAGAAATGATTGCGAAAGGCGTGAGCGATGTTCGAATCGGCCGCGGCGAGGTCGCGCGCCACGGCGAAAAGTTCGCTTAACGACACGCCTTGGCCGCCGTCACCAGCAGGCAGGCGCAACGCGCCGAAGCCGAGCGCCTTGAGCGCCGCGATCTCTTCGTGCGGCAGGCGCTGCTCGCGCTCGCGCTGCGCCGCCGTCGCGGCGATCCCGCCAATGGCGTGAGCGAATCCGAGCGACGCCGACAATGGCGAGACGAGCGCGATTGCGCCAGGCGACGAGCTGTGAGTTTCAGACATACGCTTTCCGGTTCATGCCGCCTTCGCGTGCGTGGCGTCCAATTGGGTGGCGCGTCATACCTTGACGCTGTAGTCGGCGACCTTGATGGGTGCGCCGATGATCTTGCGTTGCGCGAGCCAGTCCGCCGCGCGTTGCAACTGCGCCATGAAAGCCGCATCGTCCGGCTCGTGGAACTGGTTCACGCGCTTCAGGCTCGCCAGATAGTCGCGCACCTGATCCGGATATTTCGCCTCCTTTTGCACGAGCCCCTCCGACTCGGCCGGATGTTGCGATTGCCAGGCGCCTTCCACGTAGTACGCGTCGAGCACGGCGCGCACCAGTTCGGAGTTTTCTTCGGTGAACCTTCGGCGCGTGACGAGCGAGCTGTAATCGATGAGAAAGTCGAGATCGCGTCCTTCGTTGAAAATGTCCGTGGCATCGTTCGAATAGCGCGAAATATCGACGGCGGGCGACCACATCGACCACGCGTCGACCTTGCCTTGCGCAAACGCGGGCGCCGCATCGGGCGGATTCAGATAGACGAACTCGACCTTGCTGCGGTCGACGCGGTGTTTTTCCAGCGCCGCGATGAGCAGGAACTCGCCGAGCCCCGAGCGGTTCACCGCGACCTTGCGGCCGGCGAGGTCGGCCACGGATCGAATGCCACTCGTCTTCTTCACAATGATGGCGGTCGAGCGCGGCGAATACACGTCGAAGCCCGTGAAGACGATGGGGGCGCCGGCCAGCATGGCGGCGAGCGCGGGTGTCGTCGATCCCCAGAAGCCGAAATCCGCGCTGCCGCCAACCACGGCCTGGATCGACGGCGCGTGGTTCGGGAATGGCCCGACCCATTCGACCTTGATACGCTTCGCCGCCAGCGATTGCTCGAACACGCCGCGTTGTTTCGCGATGTCGGGCAGGGCGCCGTAGCCCCAGCCAATGCGGACCGTGTCGGTGTTGCGCGTGAGTTTCGCCGGCTGCGCGGCGCGCGCGGGAAGCAGATGCGCGGCGGCGGCGCCGGCCAGCAGGCCGCCCGCCGCGCGCAGGAGCTGGCGGCGAGTGAGTGAAGCATCGTTCATTCGTGGTCCTTTCTTTTGTATGGTGGAGGAGGCGGTTCAGTGGGACTGAACGCCGAGTTCCTCGAGCAGCGTGAACCGCAACGTCTGCGGCGTGTGGTCTTTGGGATGAAACGAAGCGGCGATGCGCCCTGCGCGCATGACGAGAATGCGGTCGGCGAGCGAGAGCGCCTCGTCGACATCGTGCGTCACGATGAGCACGCCCGGCGCGTGACGCGCGACCAGCTCCTTGACGAGCCCGTGCATCTTGATGCGCGTAAGCGCATCGAGCGCGGCGAACGGCTCGTCGAGCAACAGCAGCGCGGGTTCGCGCACGAGCGCGCGCGCCAGCGCGACACGTTGTGCCTGACCGCCTGAAAGATTGCGCGGCCAGTCGTGCTCGCGCCCCGCCAGGCCGACTTCGGCCAGCGCGCGCGACGCACCGGCGCGACCGACGCTCGACTCATGACCGAGTGCGACGTTCTCCCACAAGTTGGCCCAGGGCAGCAGGCGATGCTCCTGAAACACCACGGACGGCCGCTCGGGCGCGCGAATCTGCCCGGCATCCGGCGTATCGAGACCCGCGAGCGCGCGCAGCAGCGTGGTCTTGCCGCAGCCGCTTTCGCCGAGCAGTGCGACGAATTCGCCTTTGCGGATCTCGAGGTCGAGCGCGTCGATCACGACACGCGTGCCATAGCGGCGCTGGAGTCCGCGCACCGAGACGGCCAGCGGCGAGGCGGCAGTTTCGGTTTCGTGGCGGGGAATGCCTTCAATGGCGTCGATGGCATTCGCGTGACCGGATAACGTGGCAGTGACGCTCATGACTTCTCTGCCTTCGTGTAGTTCGCATGCCACGACAGGAAGCGTGCTTCGAGCGAGCGGACGAGGGCGTCGGCGGCGACGCCGATGATCGCGTAAATAATCATGGTCAGCAAGATGACATTGGTCTGCAGGAACTCGCGAGCGTCCATGGCGAGAAAGCCGATGCCTTGGGTCGTCGCGAGGGTTTCGGCGATGACGAGCGCGAGCCACGCGTGCGCGAGCGCATAACGCACGCCCGTGAGGATCGCGGGCATCGCGCCGGGCAGAATGATCCGGCGCACGACAGCGGGCCATTTCATCCCGATCACCCTGGCGAGTTCCATCAGTTTCGAATCGATCTGGCGAATGCCGAGCATCGTGTTGATGTAGATGGGAAAGAGGACTGCTAACGCGACGAGAAAAATCTTCGCGACTTCGCCTACGCCAAACCACACGATCACGAGCGGCAGCATCGCGAGAAACGGTATCGCGCGCACCATCTGGATTGGCCGGTCGATGAGCGCCTGGGCGAGGCGGGAAAAGCCGGCCAGCACGCCCAGAACGAGCCCGATTGCACTGCCGATCAGAAAGCCGGTCATCGCGCGCAGCAGCGAGACGCCAAGGTGAACGAACAGGTCGCCGTTGCGGGCGAGATTCCACGCCGTCGCCGCGACGCTGCTCGGCGCCGGCAGCACTTGTGGCGTGAGCCATCCCAAGCGCGCCGCGATTTCCCAAAGCACAAAAATCAGCGCGGGGATAGCCCACGAGAGCCAGTAGTGAAAGCGGTCCGCCGAACGCCGCGAGCCCGCCCGCGACGACGGGACATAGCTGTTTGAAGAAGTGGTCAAGTCAGCCATGTCGGTTCCGTCATTGCCTTGAAGAGATACAACGGGTGGTAAAAGCCTTCCGTGGGGGGCGCCATGGGTCATGCCGCGGCGGCGCGCTGCACACCGTCTTCCTTCGCGACGGCCGCGCGCACGAGCGGCAGCAGATCGCGGCCGTAAGCGAGGGCGTCTTCGAGCGGATCGAAGCCGCGAATCAGGAATGTCGAAACGCCGAGCTTGCGGTATTCGAGCAGCGCGTCGGCGACCTGTTGGGGCGTACCGACGAGCGCAGTCGAATTGCCGGCCGCGCGCGTGAGCGCGGCGATCCCCGTCCACAGCCGCGTATCCACGACATTGCCCTTTGCCGCTTCGGCGAGCAGTCGCTTTGCGCCCTCGTTCTGGGGATTCTTTGGGCGGCGTGTGAAATTGGGCGAGCGCGCGACGACATCCTTCGCGCGCGCGAGAATCGATTCGGCGCGCGCCCAGGCGGCACTTTCGGTCGCCGCCAGAATCGGACGCAGCGAGAGGCTGAAGCGGATGTGGCGTTCCCGGCCATGCACGGCCGCGGCTGCGCGGACACGCGCGATCGTTTCTCGCACCGCGTCGAGCGATTCGCCCCACAGCGCGAACACGTTTGCGTGTTTGCCCGCGACGGCGATCGCTGCATCGGACGATCCGCCGAAGTACACGGGCAGATGCGGCCGTTGCAACGGGCGCACCTGCGAGCGGTGTCCTGCGACGCGGTAGTACGTTCCTGCGTGGTCGAATGGCGCATCGCTCGTCCACGACCGCTTGACGACGTCGAGATATTCGTCGGTACGCCGATAGCGTTCATCGTGCGTGAGCCAGTCGCCGTCGCGCTGCTGCTCGGTGTCGTCGCCGCCGGAGATGATGTGCACGGCGGCGCGGCCTGCGCTGAAATGATCGAGCGTGGCGAGCTGGCGTGCGGCGAGCGTCGGCGCTACGAAGCCGGGGCGGTGTGCAAGCAGGATGCCGAGCCGTTGCGTCTGCTGGGCGACGAACGAGGCAATCTGGAAGCCGTCGGGCGAGGCGCTCGAGTGGGCGATCAGCACGCGGTCGAAACCGCCGTACTCGTGCGCCTGGGCGACGGTCGCGATCCACGGCGGATTGACGGCCGGACCTTGCGGCAAATGGATTTCACTGGACTCCTGATGACTGACATAGCCGATGAATTCGACGCTCATGACGGGATTCCTTGAAGATCGCTCGGTGAAGCGGCGCAAGTGCTTGCGTGAACGGAGAGGGCGATCGCGAGATCGACAGGCGTCGAACGGGTGGCCGAAACCGCGCGGATCTTCGCGCCTATGGAGTAGGCGAAGATGAGCGGCGCGTCCCCAAGGCCGCCCACGTCGGTCGCGCCGGCGTTGAGCGCCTCGCCAAGCGGCTGCGCAGCGGGGCAATTGAACCATTCGATCGGGCAGGGTACGTCCTTCAACTGGCCCGACGCTTCGAGAATGCCGCGCATCTGCAGTTGCTGGTCGCCGACCTTGAGTGTGGCGGCAAAGACCGCAACCGGCAGCATTGCGGCTATTGCGACGAGATAGCGGACATAAGCGCGGCGCATGAAATATTCCCCAGATAATGCGTATGACGAGCAGACACGATACGGAGCGCATCCCTATAAGGCAAACGCATTGTTCTTCTATGGAAATATGCAGTTGGCAAATACGAAGCGGTTTGAACGGATCGCTGCGAAGACAATTGGATGACGCATTTTGAGGGTTATACGACCTTTGAGTCATTCAATGCCGGTTCCATAATTTGCGCAGGAATCAAGTCGGAACACGAGCACAGACGCGATTGCGCCTTGTGCTTCCGGTTCGATCAATTTCGAGCAAAGAAAAGGAACAGAAGATGAGGCTTAAGAACAAGTCAGCTTTGATTACGGGAGGGACTAGCGGCATTGGTCTCGCGACCGCCAGGCTTTTCGTTGCAGAAGGCGCCCGAGTTGCGCTTACCGGTCGCGATGATGCAGTGTTCGAGCGCGTGAAGGCCGAGCTTGGCGAGAATGCGTTAGTTCTCAAGGGCGATGTCCGTTCGATCGGGGACATGCGGGCGATTGCCGCTGAGATAAAGGAGAAGTTCGGCGGCCTGGATGTCGTGTTTGCCAACGCTGGCTGGGCTTTCCCGTCTGCACTCAACGACATAGACGACGAACTCTATAGCGAGATCATGGACATCAACGTCAAGGGCGTGGTGCTCACGCTTCAAGCGGTGCTGCCGGACCTGCGAGAGGGCTCTTCAGTCATTCTCAACACATCGTTCGTCGCCCAGACCGGCAAACACGGCATCTCGTTGACTGCGGCGGCGAAGGCTGCCGTGCGATCACTTGCCCGTAGTTGGTCCTACGAGTTTCTCGATCGCAAGATCCGGTTCAACGCGATCGCGCCCGGCGGCACGGACACGCCTCTGCTCGGCAAGTGGGGTATGTCGGACGAGGACGTCCGCAACTTCAAAAGCGAGTTCGCGAAGACCATCCCGGTCGGCCACATGGGCAAGGCAGAGGACATTGCCTACGCTGCGCTCTATCTCGCCAGCGACGAATCTTCCTACGTTGTCGGCAGCGAACTCATTGTCGATGGCGGCGCCTCGCAGCTTTAAGCCGTGCGCTTTCCCATTCAGGAGCCCTGCACGTCCTCCCGGTTCATCCACACCTTGATCACACGTCCACCACGCTTTCGTGGTGGTTTTCAATCCGGCCAACCTGGTTGCGCACCCGGAGGGGCCGAAGCGCAAGGAGAAATAATCTTGACCGACAATAGCGAAAACAACGCCTCCGGAAAGCCACTCACCGGAGCAGGTCGTTCGCGCCGCGATATTCTCAAGTTCGGAAGCATCGCCACGCTGGGCGCCGTGCTGGGTGGCGGGGCCCTGCCTGGCCACACCACGCCTGCACTTGCGCAGGCACCCAGCAAGGCAGAACTTGCTCCGGATGACCTGCTCAACATCCTGATTGTCAATTACGATGGCGGGACGCTCCTCGACTTCGCAGGCCCCAGCGAAATTTTCCACCGGTTACCGAATACGAACGTTCGCTATGCGAGCCTCAATGGGGGCAACGTGACGCTCGAATTCGGGGTCGTGTATGGCAAGACTGAACGACTGGCCGATATCGATAATACCGATCTGATTCTGGTGCCCGGCGGGTCCGATTTGACGGCGCCGATGCGGCCCGAGTATCAAGCGCAGATCCGGCGTCTGGCGGAGAGCGCCAAACATGTGACGTCGGTTTGCAACGGATCGCTGGTGCTCGCTGCGACGGGCATTCTCAAGGGGAAGCGAAGCGCCTGCCATTGGGCCTTCGTCAACAAGCTGTCCGAATATGGCGCGATTCCCGTGCCGGATCGATTCGTGGAAGACGACAACGGCCGCTTCATGAGCGGCGGCGGCGTGACGGCGGGCATCGATTTCGCACTTCGCGTCGCCGCGAAGCTGCGCGGCCAACAGGCCGCCGAATTCACGCAACTCGTGATCGAATACGATCCCGCTCCGCCGTTCCATTCCGGTCATCCCAGAGACGCACGGCCAGAAGTCATCGCGATGGTCGACAAGGAACTGCCTGGTGCATCCAGGGGGCTCGCACGAATCCCAGGCGTTCGCTGAGATGCCCGCGGGCAATGTCTGTGAGCACTTTCACGGGTTTCGATGAAGCCGCCGCCGACATTGCTTGCCTCGCCTGCCCAATCTGGCACAGTTCCTTCAACTTAAACTGTTCGGAAATCCTTTAATGCAACAGATTCGTCGTTCTGCTGGAGCCCTTGCAGCCTGCTTTTCCTTTTTCGCGTTTGCGGTGCCTGCAATGGCTGGCGGCCCGCGGCCTCAAACCGAAGCGGCCATCAAAGCCGAGAATGTGCGATGGGCGGATGCCTTTGCGCGAGGGGACTATGAGGCGATAGGCCGTCTGTATACCCACGACGGCGCACTCCTGCCGCCCGGCGGCGACCGGGTGACGGGTGGCAGCGCGATTGCCGCGTACTTCACCAAGGGGTATGCCGGGGCAAAGCCCGACACCGTATCGTTCAGCAATTACGAGTTCTACGGTAACGATCGCATCGTGACGGAGGTCTCGGACGCGGATATCCGAGACCATGCTGGAAACTTCAAATACCGCGGCAAGCAGATCCTCCTCTTTATAAAGGAGGGCGGCGCGTGGAAATTACATCGCGACATCTGGAATGATTACGCTGCCCAGAAATCCGTTGCCCGTTGAGCGCCTGGTGATATAGGTAGTCACGTACCGCGAGCGCCAATACGCCGGCGCTCGATCAGCGCACACTGTTCAATCGGCTTTCGCGCCGGATTGCCTGCGGAGGGTGGCCATGCAGTTTAATGAAGGCCCTCCGCATCCGTTCCGGATCAGTGAATCCCACGGCCAGAGCAATTTGTTCGATCGGCTCGCTACCGTCCTGCAGGCGCAGCCTCGCCGCTTCGACGCGCAAACGTTCGACCGCCTTGGCCGGTGTTTCGCCGGTTTCCCGGCGAAATGCGCGTCCGAACTGCCGCGGACTTAATCTTGCGGCATCGGCGAGTCGTTCCACAGGTAGTGCTTCAGCCAGATGTTCTCTCGCGAAGTTCAAGGCGATGCGGATACGATCCGATTCCGGCTCCATTTGCGACATGGCGGAGAATTGGGACTGCCCGCCCGGCCGGCGATACGGAACAACCAGAAGCCGGGAAACAGCGCGCGCGACTTCCGCACCCATATCTCTTTCGATCAAGCCGAGCGCCAGGTCGATTCCGGAGGCGATGCCCGCCGACGTCCAGATGTGGCCGTCCACGATATAGATGCTATCGCCCTCGACGCGGGTGCGAGGGAAACGCGATTGCAACAGCGCGGCGTATCGCCAGTGCGTTGTTGCTTTCACGCCGTCCAGCAAGCCGGTTTCCGCAAGCAGAAACGCTCCTGTACACACGCTCGCCACCCGCGACGCGCGCTCGCCCAATTTCCTGGCGGCGGCGATGTTCTCCGGTGTCTGCATCGGGCCGATATCACCGCCCACGAAAACGACGGTGTCAAACATGCGCCTTCCGACCGGCGTGGTCTCGATCGCAAGGCCCGTATTGCCACGAACCGGGCCTCCGGACTGCGAGATGACATGAAGATCGTAGGGAGTATGGCCAGCGGCTGTGGCCACCTGATTAAAAGCCGAGAGTGGCCCACCAAGATCGAGAGCGTCGTGGCCACTGCAAACAAAGAACCCAATTCGATGCATGACGGAGTCGTTAGCCGAATTCCCCAGAGAAGGCGTATTTTACGGAAATCCCTCGAATTGTGCCATTCCGGAAATAGCAGCAAATCGTCATTTGCCCCTTGTCCATCAGCTGGACAGCCGACGGTAGCAACGGCACAGAGAGATCATCGGCATCGAAGAGAGGGAATCGCGGACGGTACACAGACGCTCTCCTGACATGTCAGTTCTCCTCGAGCCCATTGAAACCACGGGCTCGAGCGTCGAAGCCTTTCGTCATATGCCTTCGACAAGGACGGCGCGATAACGCGCGCCCTTGAACCGGTGCTGGGCGACCTCCTGGTACGCCGGGCTGTCGTACCACGCGCGCGCCGCCGCAGTCGACGGGAATTCCACGATCACGACGCCCTCTGGTGGTTCGCCCTCAAGAACCTGTTGGGGGCCGTACGCAGCGAGGATCTTGACGGGATGGTCTTTGAAGGTCTGACCCACCTTGCTTTGGTAGATATCTAGCTCGCCCTGATCCTGCGTGCTTTCCTTGGTGAAGACGATGTAAGTCGCCATGGAGTAGGCTCCTGCTGTGGTGTGACGGTAAAACGATGATGCCATGAAACTGCACCGGGCCTCGATTCGCAGCACCGGTGCAGATGTCGACCAGTCGCCTCGGCGAGAGAACAACGCGATCCGGGCAAACAGATGTTTGCGAGGCGGCTGGATCGCAGATCCCTGGCCGATCCCCGTCCTCGCGTTGCCGGGCGCACCTCGACCCTCTCCGGATCTTCCACCCGGCGTCGCCTCTGCGGCTCCTTTGAGGTGTTGAACGGTC
The DNA here is from genome assembly GCF_000739775.1 of Paraburkholderia heleia NBRC 101817. Taxonomy (GTDB): domain Bacteria; phylum Pseudomonadota; class Gammaproteobacteria; order Burkholderiales; family Burkholderiaceae; genus Paraburkholderia; species Paraburkholderia heleia. Next base: position 234,016 of record NZ_BBJH01000002.1, read on the forward strand.
GTCCACACATCCGGATCGACCAACAAATCGTTGCCCGTAATCCTGGAAGCTCGACGTCCCTGACCTGTTGGACCAAGGTCTCATTGACCGGCCTGAAGTTCAGGCGTCTGATCGTGTAGGGAAGTTCACTGTCCGAAGCCTGATCTGCGCCAGCGAGAACTTCCCATATCTGGAGGAAGCGACTGTGGCGCACGGCGCGCCCAGGCGCGGATCCGGTCGGGAAGCTTCCTTTCACGCCACCCGACAAACCGCCAATACCTTGGTCTCCACTGCAATATGAATCGTAGGGAGATGGCAGACATGGACTGGAACCGCTGGTACAGCTTAAAGAGCTACCTAAGGTCTTCGCTTTGGACTGTGCCGCTCATCGCAGTCGCGCTCTATGCCGTGGTGAAGCCCGTGGCGGAAGTGGTCGGCAGGTGGATGATCACGCAGGGGACCCTTGATCCAAAAAACGGCTTGCTTGGGCTGTCCATGACCGGGGCGCGATCGTTGGTCGGTGACATCGTTTCCGCAGACATGGCGTTTCTGGTATTTACGTTCGGTTCGCTGCTCGTCGCAATCCAGGTGGCCGGCGGGCAGTACACTCCGCGGATCATCGCAACGACATCGTTGCGCGATAACATCATCCGTAGCATCTCGGGACTGTTCGTTTTCACGCTGTGGCGCGTGACGCCAACTTGCTTCAGCTCGCTATCGATCGTGCTACGCAGGCGATTGCCAATCTCCATGGCGAAGGCCCGGTGACCGGCAAGATCAAGGCGCATGTGATCGTGGCGTCAAGATAGTGGGGGCTCGGCGCAGGCCTGTTGCAAGCCCCGATCGCCTCGCGCGACCCCAAACGCCTGGCTTGCGGTTGTTTCTCGCCTTTCTGGTTCCGCACCTTAAAGTAAGGAGCATTGGTGGTGCCACCATGACAGCAGCAACGATCACTTCAAAGGGCCAGGTCGCGATCCCCGTGGACGTGGGCAATGCGAGTACACGGCGACTTTCGACGTGACGGCTTCGAAGGTTGCCGGGATGCAGTTGATCAACTAATGACGGCGCGAGCCGATAACAGGAAAGCCGACAGCGGTTTATTCGTGTGCTCTCGCCACAGGAAGCAACGCGGCGCGAACAGGGATCAGGTGAGGTTCAAACGGCATCTTCGAAGTTTTATATGTAAATAGAAACGTTGTGATAAGAATACTTATCGTAATGCGATCATGGTCGCATTAACCATCGTTGCAGGAAGGAGACGGTTCAACAGGACTCAGGCCCGGTCCAGGGTTTTAATCGCCAGCGCGGCGGCGGCGGCGCGCGTTTCGACGTGCAGCTTGCGGAACAGATGTTCGAGGTGCTTGTTAACCGTGCGTGGCGCCATACCCAGAATGTCGCCGATGTCGCGGTTCGTTTTCCCGCGCGAAACCCAGAGCAGCACTTCGGCCTCGCGCGCCGTCAGGCCGAGGCGCGCACCGAGCGCATTTCGATGGACTGTATCGTCGATTTCCTTGAGGATAACGATCCATTCACCCGGCTCAGGCGCGGGCGTCGCACTCGCCGAGCGACGAACCTGTCCCGCCGCGAACTCGTGGACGTCGTCGGGTGGGCATCCGCGCGCGAGCCACTCCTCGAACCAGGCGTGCAGCACCGGCGGCAAGGTGAGGCGCGCGCTGGTTTGCTTCGCCGGACTCGCGTGATCGGCATCGACCCTGGAGTAGGCCGCGATCTGGCGCGCGGCCTGCGGACTTTGCCAGCGGATCGCGCCATCGGCACCCACGATCAAAGCCGCGCGTGTATCGAGCGACAGCGCGGCGTGCGCATAGAGTTGCGCGCGCGAGCGCCGCACATGCGCATCAATACGCGCGCTCACTTCCTCTGGCCGTACGGGTTTCGTCACATAGTCGATGCCGCCCACGCGAAAGCCGCGCACCACGTGCTCGCTTTCCGTCAACGCGGTCATGAAGATCACGGGAAGATGCTCGTGGCGCACGTCCTGTTTCATGCGGCTACAGGTTTCAAAACCGTCCATGCCCGGCATCATCGCGTCGAGCAGCACGACGTCGGGTGTCACGCGCGCGAGGCACTTGAGCGCGTCCTCGCCGGAGAGCGCGACCAGCACGGCGTAACCGTGCGCCTGGAGCGTGTCGGAGAGAAATGCGAGGTTGTCCGGTGTATCGTCGACTATCAATACGACAGGCCGCTCGTCAAGCCAGCCGGGCGTCGCGTTGGCGTCGCCCATGGCCTGTGCGTCACGTACCGGCGGAGCGTGGCAGTCGGTCGAGTTCATGCTCGAGTTCCCTTAGCTGAAAGCGTTCCGCCAATGCGCGCAGCACCTCGATGTGCTCCCGTAGCGCGGGCCATGTTGCGCGGGCCGTATCGAGCTGCTCGATGACGCCTTGCACGTAGCCGACTTCGAGGTGCGCCCGCAGGCGCTCGAGCACCGCGGGCGGCCATACGGCGTCCGGCGGGGCCGCGCCGGCTTCCGCGCGCGCGGGCAATGACGTACCTGATGCAATCCAGTCGAACGCGAGCAGTTGCGCGAGTTTGTCGAGCAGCACGTTCACCTGGAGCGGTTTCACGAGATAACCGGCGCAACCGGTCGCGCTCGCGCGTTCGCGGTCGTCGGCGAACGCGTTGGCCGAAAGCAGCACGACGGGCGCGTTCGACAACTGGTTTTCGCGGATCAGGCGGCTGGTTTCGTAGCCGTCCATGAGCGGCATGGAAATGTCCATGATGATCGCGTCGGCGCCGTGCGTGGCGAGCCAGCGCAGCGCCTCGGGGCCGCTCGCCGCCTCGGCGACGTCAAAGCCGAGCGGCGTCAGCAATTGCACGACGATGCCGCGCTGATCCGCGAGATCGTCGACAACGAGAATCGCGCGACGCTGGCCGGTATAGCCGCGTATGGCCGCGAGTTCTGTGCGCGCGTCGGCGGCGCTGTCGACGGCGGGCGCAAAGAGCCGCACCACGAAGCGCGTGCCGCGGCCCACCTCGCTTTCGACTTCGAGACTGCCGCCGAGCGCCTGCGTAAGCAGCCGGCAGATCGTCAGGCCAAGACCCGCGCCGTGATCATGCGCGTGCGCGGCGTCGCCCCGCTCGAACGGCAGGAACAGGCGTTCCATCTCGGGCGCGGGAATGCCGGGGCCGGTGTCGATCACTTCGAACTTGAGCGTGTCGAGCGCGTGACTCACGCGCAGCGTCACGGTGCCGGCGGAGGTGAAGCGGATGGCGTTGCCAATCAGGTTAGTGAGAATCTGGCCCATGCACTTTTGATCGGAGCGCACCGTAGCGGGCAGGCGGCCGACGGTTTGCACGTCGAAGGCCAGCGCCTTTTCGAGTGCCTGAGGGCGCAGCATCGACGTCACGTGCGCGACGAAATCGGCGAGCGGCACACGCGCGATGTTCAGTTGCAGCTTGCCCGCTTCGATACGCGCGACGTCGAGCAGCCCGTCGACAAGCGCGAGCAGATGCTCGCCGCTGCGGTGGATCGTGCGCACTGCGTTGTAGCGTGTCGCCGAAAGCTCGTCTTTTGCCTGCAGCAACAATTGCGCGTAGCCGAGAATGCTGTTGAGCGGCGTGCGCAATTCGTGGCTCAAGCCGGAAACGTACCGGCTCTTCGCTTGATTCGCCGATTCGGCGGCGGCCGTCGCGCGTTTGAGCGCGGCGTCGGTTTTCTGGTGCGCGTCGATTTCGAGCATCAGCAGCTCGTTTTGCCGCTGCGATTCTTCCTGGGTGACACGCCGGCTTTCGCGCTCTAGCACGAACCACCAGGCCGCGATGCAGCCCACCAGGGAGAGCGAGAAGAATATCTTGAGAAAGCTGCCCGCAATGGCGCCGTCGAACGATGCGCCGTCTGCGGCGATTGACGTCACGCTCTGCGACCAGATCAGGTACAGCACGCTCGCGAGCACTGCCAGCATCGCGACGACGAGGCTCGCGTAATGCGTGAGACGCAGCGCGGCCGGGCCGAGCCGGAGGCCCGGAAACACGCGGTGCAGTGCCCGGTCGGCTTGCGAGGCGAAGCGCGCATGCGGCTTGCAGCGGTCGTGGCAGCGCGAGTCGAGCGAGCAGCACAGCGAGCAGATGGTGCCCCCGTAAGCGGGGCAGTACGCGGTGTCGTCGGGTTCGAAGGCATTCTCGCAGATCGCGCAGCGCAGCGAAACGGCGTCGCCCGTGGGCTGCGCGTCCCGCGCGATGTAGTAGCGCCCGCGCGTGGCGATCGCAATCACCGGCGCACAGACGAACGCCACGCCGAACGCGATGAACGACGACATCGCCTGCGCGAGCACGCCGAGCATGCCGCTCTGCGCGAGCATTGCGACCGCCGCCGCAATCAGCATTGCGCCCACGCCCACAGGGTTCACGTCGTACAGATGCGCGCGCTTGAACTCGATATAGCGCGGGCTGTAGCCGAGCGGCTTGTTGATGACGAGATCGGCGAACAGTGCGCCCACCCACGCGATCGCAATGTTCGCGTAGAGCGACAGCACCTTGGCGATCGCATCGAATACACCCATTTCAACGAGCAGCAAGGCAATCATCACGTTGAACACGAGCCAGACCACGCGGCCCGGATGACTGTGCGTGAGCCGTGCAAAGAAGTTCGACCACGCGAGCGAGCCCGCATAGGCGTTCGTCACGTTGATCTTCAACTGCGAGACGATCACGAAGAGCGTCATCACGGGCAGCGCCCAGCTCGCAAGTCCGAGCGGATCGAGCAGCAGATGATAGGCGACGAGATACATCTGCGTGGGCTGCGCAGCATGAGAGGCATCGACCTCGTGCTGGATCGCGACGAAGGCGAGAAACGCGCCGCCGAGCATCTTGAGTGCGCCGGGCACGATCCAGCCAGGTCCCGCCGAAAGCAGCGCGAGCCACCAGCGCGTGCGGTTGCGCGCCGTGAGCGGCGGCAAGAAGCGCAAGTAGTCCACCTGTTCGCCGACCTGCACGATCAGCGCGAACACGACGGTCGAGGCCTGCCCGAACGCGATCACGCTGAAAGCGCGCCCTTGCGGCGCGAAGCCCGCGAACGTCGTCCATTCGCGGACGAGGCCCGGATGACGCCACAGCACCGCCGCGTAGGGCAGCGCGAACAGCACGAGCCAGAGCGGCTGCGTCCAGCTTTGCAGGCGGTTGATCAGCGTAATGCCGAACATCACGACAGGAATCACGACGAGCGAACTCAGCACATACGCGATACCGAGCGAGATGTGGAAATAGAGTTGCAGCGCGAGCGACATGATGGCCGCTTCGAGCGCGAAAAAAATAAACGTGAAGACGGCGTAGAGCAGCGAGGTGAGTGTCGAGCCGATATAGCCGAAGCCCGCACCGCGCGTGAGCAGGTCCATATCGACACCATAGCGCGCCGCGTAATAGCTGATCGGCAGGCTCGTGAGCCAGATGAGTACCGAAACGGCGGCGATCGCCCAGATCGCGTTCGTAAAGCCGTAGTTAATGACGAGGCTGCCTCCTATCGCTTCGAGCACGAGAAACGATACGGCGCCTATCGCCGTATTGGCCACGCGCAGCTCCGACCAGCGGCGAAACGAGCGCGGCGTGAAGCGCAGCGCGTAGTCCTCGAGGGTCTCGTCGCCGACCCAGGCGTTGTAGTCGCGGCGCACCTTGACGATGCGTTGCGTGCTCGGCGCGCCCACGGAAGGGTGACTCTGGGACATGAAGATGATCCGGATTGGTGCGAAAGCGGCGCGAACGGTGCAAACGGCAGGGCGGCGCGGGATCGAAGTCCAATGCAAGTTACATTCCAGTGCGAATGCGGGGAATACGTCAATCGACGTATTCCGGTTGCCAATTTGGCTTTCTACATTGCGTCCAACCTCGACCCAGCCCTGGCACGAAGCGCAGGGCGCCCGATAAGGAGAACGTGATGTCCGCAGACGATCGAATCGATGACGATGCCCGCATGCCGTCGCCGTTGCGCCGCAAACTGATCGGCGGCCTCGCCGCCGCGCCGCTGATGGCGCTCGGCATGCCGCGCACCTCGTTTGCGCAAACGCCGCCCACCGCGAAGGTCAACACCACGGGCCTCGCCGTCACCGACACGACGGTAACGGTGGGTCAGCTGCATTCGGCTACGGGCACGATGGCGATCTCCGAAACCGGCTCGATACAGGCCGAACGCCTCGCGATCGAGCAGATCAACGCAATGGGCGGCGTGCTCGGCCGCAAGATCCAGATCATTCAGGAAGACGGCGCTTCCGACTGGCCGACCTTCGCCGAGAAGTCGAAGAAGCTGCTCGAAAACGACCACGTCGCCGCGGTGTTCGGCTGCTGGACCTCGGCCTCGCGCAAGGCGGTGCTGCCGGTGTTCGAGAAGGACAACGGCCTGCTTTACTACCCGACCTTCTACGAAGGCCTCGAGCAGTCGAAGAACGTGTTCTACACGGGCCAGGAAGCTACGCAACAGATTCTCTGGGCGCTCGACTGGGCGTCGAATACGAAGAAAGCCAAGACGTTCTTCCTGATCGGCTCGGACTATATCTGGCCGCGCACCTCGAACAAGATCGCGCGCCGGCATATCGAACAGCATCTGCACGCGAAGGTCGTCGGCGAAGAGTATTACCCGCTCGGCACGACCGAATTCAATTCGCTGATGAACAAGATCAAGCTCGCGCGCCCCGACTGCATTTTCGCGACCGTGGTGGGCGGCTCGAATGTGGCGTTCTACAAGCAGCTGAAGGCGGCCGGCATTACGCCGCAGAAGCAGTTCCTGCTGACGCTTTCGGTGACCGAAGACGAAGTGCTCGGCATTGGCGGCGACAATTTCGCGGGCTTCTATTCGTCGATGAAGTACTTCCAGTCGCTCGATAACGACAACAACAAGAAGTTCGTCGCGGCATTCAAGGCGCGCTACGGGCAGAAGGCCGTGATCGGCGACGTCACCCAGGCCGCGTATCTCGGCCCGTGGATCTGGAAGGCCGCGTGCGAGCGCGCGGGCAGCTTCGACGTGGACAAGGTCGTGGCGTCGTCGGCGGGCATCGAGGTCGGCAACGCGCCGCAGGGCTACGCCAAGGTCGATGCGAACCATCACCTGTGGAGCCGCTCGCTGATCGGCGAGGGCCAGGCGGACGGCCAGTTCAAGGTCGTCGCCCAGTCGGCGCAACCGATCCAGCCGAATCCGTTCCCGAAGGGCTACATGTAATCCGTCAACCGAAGCTGCGCGGCGATGCCATGCACCGCCGCGCGAGGAGCGTTCGATGTCCGCTACCGACATTTTCAACATCACGCTGATGCAGGGCTTCGCCGGCTTGAGCCTGTTCAGCGTCCTGCTCCTGATGGGGCTCGGGCTGGCTGTGATCTTCGGCCAGATGGGCGTGATCAACATGGCACATGGCGAATTCATGACGATCGGCGCCTACACCGTCTACATGTTTTCGTGGCTCGCGCAGAACGTCTGGCACGCGTTCACGCCGGTCTACTTCTTCTTCGCGATCTTCGCGGCGTTCGGGCTGGCGTTTGCGGCGGGCTGGCTTGCCGAGTGGGCACTCATCCGGCATCTATACCGGCGCCCGCTCGATACGCTGCTCGCCACCTGGGGCTTGAGCCTCGGCATGCAGCAGGTGTTTCGCTCGACCTTCGGGCCGAAGGAAGTGAGCCCCGCGCTGCCCGACTGGCTGATGGGTTCGTGGGAGCCGGCGCAAGGGCTCGACATTCCCGTAAGCGGCATGTTCGTGATGGCACTCGCGCTGCTCATGACGGGCGGCTTGCTGCTCGCGCTCTATCGCTCGCGCTGGGGGCTGCGTGTGCGCGCCACGGTCGCCAACCGGCCGATGGCGAACGCGGCGGGTATCAACACGCGCCGTACCGACCGCATGACTTTCGCCATCGGCTGCGGTATCGCAGGCGTGGCCGGTGCGGCGTTCACGGCGATCGGCTCGACCGGGCCGACAAGCGGCTCGCTCTACATCGTCGATTCGTTTCTCGTCGTCACGTTCGGCGGCGCGGCGAGCCTGCTCGGCACCGTGGCCTCGGCGTTCGGCATCGCGCAGATGCAGTCGATCAGCGAATTCTTCCTCTCGGGCTCGATCGCGCGCGTCCTCACGCTGCTGACCGTTGTCGTGATCCTGATGCTGCGTCCGCAGGGCTTGTTCGCCTCGAAGGTGCGGCGCGTGTAAGGGCGTTGCCGGGCGCGCGGTCATCCGCGCGGCTCATTCACTGTTTCACTTGTACGGAGAGGTGGACATGGAACCCATCCAACCCGCTGCGGGCGGCGTTTCCCCGCGATCTGGCCACGGCGTGGCGCCGGGCGGCTGGCGCGCGGTCGCGGCGCGGCTCGACGCGTCGGGCTATGCAGGCATCGCGATACTCGCGGTGCTGATCGTGATCGTGTTTCCGCTCGCGCTCGATACGTTTCGGCTGAACCTGATGGGCAAGTACCTGACCTATGCGTTCGTGGCGATGGGCCTCGTGATCGCGTGGGGCTACGGCGGCGTGCTGAGCCTCGGCCAGGGCGTGTTCTTCGGCCTCGGCGGCTATGCGATGGCAATGTTCCTCAAGCTCGAAGCGTCCGATCCGGCCGCGACGCGCACGCAGACCACGCCCGGCATTCCCGACTTCATGGACTGGAACCAGCTCACGGCGCTGCCCACGTGGTGGAAACCGTTTCACTCGCTGCCGTTCTCGATTCTCGCGGTGCTCGTCGTGCCGACGGCGCTCGCGTTCGTGATCGGCTACGCGATGTTCAAGCGGCGCGTGGGCGGCGTGTACTTCGCAATCATCACCCAGGCCGTCGCGCTGATTCTCTCGGTGCTGATCATCGGCCAGCAGGGCTACACGGGCGGTGTGAACGGCATCACCGACCTGCGCACGCTGCTCGGCTGGGACATTCGCACCGATCACGCGAAGCTCGTTCTCTATTTCGTCAACGCAGTGCTGCTGATCGGCGCGTTGCTCGCTTGCCGCTGGGTCCAGCGCAGCAAGGCAGGCACGCTGCTGCTCGCGATGCGCGACAAGGAAGACCGCGTGCGCTTTTCCGGCTACGACGTCGCCATGTTCAAGGTGTTTGCGTTCTGCCTCGCGGCGCTGCTCGCGGCCATCGGCGGCGCGATGTTCACGTTGCAGGTGGGCTTCATGTCGCCTTCGTTCGTCGGCATCGTGCCGTCGATCGAGATGGTGATCTATGCGGCGATCGGCGGACGTATGTCGCTCGTGGGCGCAGTGTACGGCGCGATTCTCGTCAATCTCGGCAAGAGCTGGTTCTCGGAGAGCTTTCCGAATCTCTGGCTCTACCTGATGGCGGCGATGTTCATCGGCGTGGTGATGGCGTTTCCGAATGGGCTCGCGGGCCTCTACGAAGAGCATGTGCGGCCGCGCGTGCGGCGCTGGCTCGGCGCAGCGAACAAGGAGGCATGAAGCATGAGCAACACCGACTTTCTGCTGGCGATCGAAGACCTGACCGTGTCGTTCGACGGCTTCAAGGCAATCGATTCGCTGAATCTCTATCTCGAGCGCGGCGAGCTGCGCGTCGTCATCGGACCGAACGGCGCGGGCAAGACGACGCTGCTCGACCTGATTTGCGGCAAGACGAAGGAAACGGCGGGCAGCATCAAGTTCCGCAACGAGGAAATCACGAAGCTCGCGGAATTCCGGCGCGTGCGCAAGGGCATCGGCCGCAAGTTCCAGACACCGTCGATCTACGAAAACCTGAGTGTCGCGCAGAACCTCGAAGTGTCGTTTCCGCGCGGTCGCAGCGTGTTCGGCGCGCTCGCGTATCGCGAGGACGACGAAGTGGCCGACCGCGTGCGCGCCGTCGCCGACGAAATCGGCCTTGCCGCATCGCTCGATCTGGAAGCCGGGTTGCTTTCGCACGGCCAGAAGCAATGGCTCGAAATCGGCATGCTGCTCATGCAGGATCCAGAGCTATTGATGCTCGACGAACCGATCGCGGGAATGAGCGTGCGCGAGCGCGAACTGACCGCCGAGCTGCTCGACCGCATCTGCCTCAATCGCTCGATGATCGTGATCGAGCACGACATGGCGTTCGTCGAGCGCATCGCCCACAAGGTCACGGTGATGCATCAAGGCAAGATTCTCGCGGAAGGCCCGATGGCGCAGGTGCAAGCCGACCCGCGCGTGATCGATGTTTATCTTGGCCACTGAGTCGGCCACTGAACGACAGAACGACTAAACGGAGGACACATCATGCTGGAAGTCGACGATCTCGTCGTGAGCTATGGCCAGAGCGAAGTGCTGCACGGCATTGGCTTTGCGGTGGCCAACGGCGAAAGCGTGGCGGTGATGGGCCGCAACGGCATGGGCAAGACCACGCTGTTCAAGGCGCTCATCGGCATGCTGCCTGCCAGTCGCGGCACGGTGCGCGTGGGCGGCGCCGACGTTTCGAAGGACGAGAGTTACCGGCGCGTCGCGAAGGGCATCGGCTATGTGCCGCAAGGGCGGCAGATTTTCGCTTCGTTGAGCGTCGAGGAAAACATTCAGACGGGACTCGAAAACGCGCAGAGCCAGCGCATACCCGACGACATCTACGCGCTGTTTCCCGTGCTGTTCGACATGCGGCGTCGCAAGGGCGGCAATCTGTCGGGCGGTCAGCAGCAGCAACTCGCCATCGCGCGCGCGCTCGCGACCGACCCGAAAGTGCTGTTGCTCGACGAACCGACCGAGGGTATCCAGCCGTCCGTCATCAAGGACATCGCGAAGGCGCTCAACCAGATTCGCCAGACACGCAACATCGCCATCGTCGTGTCGGAGCAGGTGCTGAGCTTCGCGCTCGATGTCGCGGACCGGCTCTTCGTGATCGAGGGCGGGCGCTTCGTGCATCAAAGCACGCGCGACGCCGGCGACACCGACCGCATTCGCGAATACCTCTCCGTGTGAACGCCGAGCTTCACTACCTGACAACCTTCGAACCAAGGAGCGAATGCAATGCCCGAAACTCTCATCAAGGTCGACCTGAACCAGTCCGCCTACGAAAACGAACAGGTCCACAACCGCTGGCATCCGGACATTCCCATGGCCTGCTGGGTCGATCCCGGCGACGACTTCGTGCTCGAAACCTACGACTGGACCGGCGGCTTCATCAAGAACGACGACAGCGCCGACGACGTGCGCGACATCGACCTCTCGATCGTGCATTTTCTCTCGGGCCCCGTAGGCGTGCGCGGCGCGGAGCCGGGCGACCTGCTCGTGGTCGATCTGCTCGATATCGGCGCGAAGCCGGACAGCCAGTGGGGCTTCAACGGCTTCTTCGCGAAGTCGAACGGGGGCGGGTTTCTCACCGATCATTTTCCCGACGCGCAAAAGTCGATCTGGGATTTCCATGGCGTGTATACGAGTTCGCGCCACATTCCGGGCGTGAATTTCGCGGGGCTGATTCATCCGGGCCTGATCGGCTGCCTGCCTGATCCGAAGCTGCTCGAAACGTGGAACGCGCGCGAGACCGGCTTGATCGCGACCGCGCCCGAGCGTGTGCCGCCGCTGGCGAATCCGCCCTTCGCGGCCACGGCACACATGGGCAAGCTCGAAGGCGATGCACGCGACAAGGCTGCCGCCGAGGGCGCGCGCACCGTGCCGCCGCGTGAGCATGGCGGCAATTGCGACATCAAGGACCTGTCGCGCGGCTCGAAGGTGTTTTTCCCCGTCTACGTGGATGGCGCGGGCCTCTCCGTAGGCGACCTGCACTTCAGCCAGGGCGACGGCGAAATCACGTTCTGCGGCGCCATCGAAATGGCCGGCTGGGTGCATATGCGCGTGAATCTCATCAAGGGCGGCATGGCGAAATACGGCATTCGCAATCCCGTGTTCCAGCCGAGCCCGATTACGCCGACGTACAACGATTATCTGATCTTCGAAGGCATTTCCGTCGACGAGCAGGGTAGCCAGCATTATCTCGACGTGACCGTCGCATACCGGCAGGCGTGCCTGAACGCCATCGAGTATTTGAAGAAGTTCGGTTATTCGGGTGCGCAGGCGTATTCGCTGCTCGGTTGCGCGCCGGTGCAGGGCCATATCAGCGGTGTCGTCGATATTCCGAACGCATGCGCGACGTTGTGGCTGCCCACGCAGATCTTCGACTTCGACATTCGACCGAATGCCGATGGCCCGATCCGGCACATCAAGGGCGGCGTCGATCTGCCGTGCTCGCCCGATCTCGCAAAAGCGTAATCGATCGTCACATCGTCACACGAGGAACCCGTCATGCCGATCTACGACTTCGAATGTGCGAACTGTGGACCGTTCGCCGTCATGCGCCGCATTGCCGACCGCGAAAAGCCGTGCCGCTGTCCCGATTGCGGTGGCGAGGGATCGCGCGTGATCAGCGCGCCTTCGCTCGCGTTGATGGCAGGCACGCGCCGCAACGCGCACGCGACGAACGAACGCGCTGCGCATGCGCCGCGTCAGTCCGGCGACGGGCCGCAGCTGCGCCATCGCCCCGGTTGCAGTTGCTGTTCGGGCGGCGCCGCGAAGCTCGCGGGCGTGCCGTCCGGCGGCCTCAAGCGCCCGGCGGGGCGGCCGTGGATGATCAGCCATTGATCTGACTTATCAGGAGAACACACTATGCGACATGGTGATATTTCGAGCAGCCGCGACTGCGTGGGCGTCGCGGTCGTCAACTACAAGATGCCGCGTCTGCACACGAAGGCCGAGGTGCTCGCAAACGCGCAGAAAATTGCCGGGATGGTGATCGGCATGAAGCAGGGATTGCCGGGCATGGACCTCGTGGTCTTCCCCGAGTATTCGACGCACGGGATCATGTACGACCGGCAGGAAATGTTCGATACGGCGTCGACTGTGCCCGGCGAGGAAACAGATATCTTTGCCGCAGCGTGCCGCAAGGCCAACGTGTGGGGCGTGTTTTCGCTGACCGGCGAGCGCCACGAGGCGCATCCGCACAAGGTGCCGTACAACACGCTCGTGCTGATCGACAATCGTGGCGAGATCGTGCAGAAGTATCGCAAGATCATGCCGTGGACGCCGATCGAAGGCTGGTATCCCGGCGATCGCACCTATGTGACGGAAGGGCCGAAGGGCCTGAAGATCAGTCTCATTATCTGCGACGACGGCAACTATCCGGAGATCTGGCGCGACTGCGCCATGGGTGGCGCGGAACTGATCGTGCGCTGCCAGGGCTACATGTACCCGGCAAAGGAGCAGCAGGTGATGGTCGCGAAAGCCATGGCGTGGATGAACAACACGTATGTGGCCGTGGCGAACGCCACGGGCTGGGACGGCGTGTATTCGTACTTCGGCCATTCGGCGATCGTCGGCTTCGATGGGCGTACGCTCGGCGAATGCGGCGAGGAAGAGATGGGCGTGCAGTACGCCGAACTTTCCTTGAGCATGATTCGCGATGCCCGACGCAACATGCAGTCGCAGAATCATCTGTACAAGCTCCTGCATCGCGGCTACACGGGTACGATCCATTCCGGCGACGGCGCCAACGGGGTTGCTGCATGCCCGTTCGGGTTCTACCGAAACTGGGTAACGGATCCCGAAGGCACGCGGCAAGCGGTGGAAGCGCTTACGCGGACGACGCCGGGCACTGCCGAGTGTCCGATAGAAGGGATCCCCAACGGCGAGCACGACGAACGACGTCACTGAATGAAGCGTCGCAGCTCCACCGTCGACGGACTGCCGAAAATTTCCTCGGGCGGTCCGCTTTCCCATACGCGGCCTTCGTGCATGAACACCACGGTGTCGCTGACGGCGCGCGCGAAGCGCATTTCGTGAGTGACCATGATGAGCGTCATATCCTCGCGCGCGAGGCTTTCCACCACACCCAACACCTCGCCGACCAGTTCGGGATCGAGTGCCGACGTGATTTCGTCGCAGAGCAGCACGCTCGGCTTCATCGCGAGCGCCCGAGCGATGGCGACGCGCTGCTGCTGTCCGCCCGAGAGTTGATCGGGATACGCGTCGAATTTCCCGCCCAGGCCAACGCGCTCGAGCATCTGCTGCGCGATGGCGCGGGCCTCCCTGCGTGGCGTCTTCTTGACGACCGTTTGCGCAAGCATCACGTTTTCGCTGGCGGTGAGATGCGGAAACAGGTTGTATTGCTGAAACACCATCCCGACCTTCAGCCGCAGCGCGCGCAGGTCCGCGTGCCGCGCATCGACGTGTGCGCCGTCGATTTCGATCGACCCTGCGTCGATGCTTTCGAGCCCGTTCAGCGCCCGCAGCAACGTGCTCTTGCCGGACCCGCTGCGCCCGATGATGCTAACGACCTGACCGCGTTCGACGGTGAGGTCGATTCCCTTCAGTACATGGTGGGCGCCGAACTGCTTTTCGACGCCTTCGGTCTTAACGAGCGGCATGCCATTTCCTTTGCAGCGCCCGCGCATACCGCGTAAGCGGATAGCACAGGGTGAAATAGATTAGCGCGACGAGTCCGTAGACGAGAAACGGGCGGAACGTCGCGTTCGAGATTTGTGTGCCGGCCTTTGTGAGTTCGGCAAAGCCGATGATCGACACGAGCGCCGTGTCCTTGATGGCCTGTACGCCGAAGCCCACAGTCGGACCGATGGCGATGCGCGCGGCTTGCGGCAGGATCACGTGGCGCAACTGCTCGAAATAGTTCATGGCGAGACTGGCCGACGCCTCCCACTGGCCCTTCGGCACCGCCTCCACACAACCGCGCCAGATCTCGACGAGATAGGCGCTGGTGAAGAACGTGAGGCCGAGCGTGGCCGCCATCCACGCCGAGACGTCGATGCCGAGCAGCGGCAAGCCGAAGTACACGATGAAGAGTTGCAGCAGCAGCGGTGTGCCCTGAAACACCTCGATGTAAATACGCACGAGCGCGCGCAGCACGCGCGACTTCGATACGCGCGCCACGAGCAGCAGCAAACCCACCACTGCGCCGGTAATGAACGAAACCAGTGAGAGCAGCACGGTCCAGCGCGCGGCCAGGAGCAAACCCTCGATGATCTGCGCGAATGTGAATTCGATCATCGCGCGCCTCGCAGGTTGCGCGTGAAGAGTCGCCGGCCGGCTGCGGTGAGGGCGGCGCGCAGGATGAGCGCCATCGCGAGATAGATCCCGGCGATGAGGAAATACGTTTCGAAAGCGCGGAAGTTGCGCGACTGCACATAGCTTGCGGCATACGTGAGATCGGCAACGGAGATCTGCGAGACGACGGCCGAGCCAAGCATCGTGATGACGATCTGGCTCGCCAGCGCGGGAAACACCTTCGCGAACGCTTGCGGAAGCAGCACGTGCACGAAGGTTTCGCGGCGCGACATCGCGAGTGCTGCAGCGGCCTCGTGATGTCCGCGCGGTACCGCTTCAATGCCCGCGCGCAGGATCTCAACGGAATACGCGCCGAGGTTCAGCGTCATGGCGAGCACGGCCGCCGTATATTCCCCGATGTGCACGCCAAGTGCGGGCAGCCCGAAGAACACGAAGAAAAGCTGCACGAGAAACGGCGTGTTGCGAATCGCCTCCACATAGGCGTGCACGGCTGTGCGCAGCGCCGCGCGGCGGCTCTGGTGCGCGGCGGCGCCCGCGACGCCGAGGCTGATGCCGAGCAGCGTCGAGGCCGCCGTGAGCGCGAGCGTGACGGACGCGCCGCTTGCGAACATGCCGGCATAGGCGGCGAGGTCGCCGAACTGAAGCTGATAGCTCATGAAGGAATGAGGGGTGTGCAGAGGTGAGTGCGCCAGCCGCGCATGGCGGCGGCGGGTGTGTCAAAGATTGGCGGGTAACGGCTGACCAAACCACTTCTTCGACATTGCCTGGAGCGAGCCGTCCTTCTTCGCCTGTTCGATGGCCGTGTTGACCTTCGCGAGCAGTTGCGGCTCGTTCTTGTTGAGGCCCACGAAGCACGGCGAGTCCTTGATGACGAACTTCATCTGCGGTTCGCGCGGCGGATGCTTCGCGAGGATGGCCGCGGCGACGATGTTGCCCGCCGCAATCAACTGCACCTGGCCGGAGAGAAAGGCCTGGATCGTGGCGTTGTTGTCGTCGAAGCGGCGGATGGTGGCGTTGGGCGCCATGCTGGTGAGGGCCACTTCTTCGAGCGCGCCGCGCGTGGCGCCGACGGTCTTGCCGGTGAGGTCCGCCGGTCCGCCGACCTTGATATCGGCCGGCCCGAAAACGCCCTGGAAGTAAGGGGCATAGGCCTGCGAAAAGTCGATGACCTTCTCGCGGTCCGGCGTTTTGCCGAGCGAGGAGATCACGAGATCGACCTTGTCGGTCTGCAGGTAGGGAATGCGGTTCCCACTATTGACCGGCACGAGCTGCAGCTTGACCTTCATCGATTTCGCGAGCAGTGCCGCCATGTCGATGTCGTAGCCTTGCGGCTGCATATCGGGGCCGACGGCGCCAAACGGCGGATAGTCCTCGGGCACGGCCACGCGCAGCGTGCCGCGCTTGGTGATGGCGTCGAGTGCATCGGCGTTGGCGGCCTGTGCAGTGAAGAAGGTCAGTGCGGGCACGGCCAGCAGCGCGGCGAGCCAGCGGCGCCGTTGAAGTGAATTGGTCTTGTGTTCCATGCTGGGATTTCCGAAGAGATGTGCCGCCCGCAATGGATATCGCGCGGGCGTGCGGTGGTCAAAGCAAGGATCGCGCCAGTGCCGGTGCGCCAAGCCTGTGAGCCCTTAGCCCATGAGATCACTGAGCCAGCGCTCGCCTGATGCCGGATGGATTTCACCAGAACGGTGCGTGCGTATCGCAAGCTCATCCTGGCGGGGTGCCGCCGAGATCGAGCGTATTGACAAAGTCTTCGGTCACACGAGGCAGTGTCCGACCGCGTTTCTTGACGAGCGCAATCGGGCGCACGAACGCCGGATCATCGATCGGCCGTGTGATGAGCCCACGCTCCGCATGCACTTCGCGCGCGGATTCCGGAAGAACGGAGATCCCGAGGCCGCCGCGCACCATCGCAACGGCGGTCATCATGTACATCGGTTCGCACGCGATATCGGGCGTGCAGCGCGCGTTCGACAGCGCGGCGTCTACCACCGCGCGCACACTGGTTCCCGGCGCGGTCAGCACGAGCGGCATCGACGCGAAGTCGTCGACCGTCACCGTGCGCTTGCGGGCAAGCGGGTGGGACTTCGGACACACGATCACGAGCCGGTCCTCGCCCGTCTGCAGGACCTCCAGCGTCGCATCGACGCTGTGGCCGCCCGTCAGGCCGATATCCACCTCTTCATTGCGCACGAGTGCGTTGACGGCGCTCGCCACGACATCGCGAACCTGAAACCGCGCCTGCGGCACGCGCCGGCGAAACGCCTGGATCAGTTCGGGCAGCGCGCTGGCGGCGAAGGTCGGCAGACACGCAAGCCGCACCGTGCCGCTCGAACCGTCGCCGAGCGCGCGCGCATCTCGGAGGGCCTGCTCCATATCGCTTAGCGATCGCGTCAGGATAGGCAGCAATTCGCGGCCCGTTTGGGTCAGCGCAACGCTGCGGCTGTTGCGATCGAATAAACGCGCGCCCACGGTTTCCTCGAGGCGCCGAATCTGCACGGTTAGCGCGGGCTGCGATAAATGCAGCCGGGCCGCCGCGCGCGTGAAGTTGCCCGCGTGCGCCACGGTCACGAAAGCACGAATGTCGCGGAGATTGAGATCCATAAAGAACTGTGATAGCTGTGATCAAATCATTTCAATTGCGTTATTACAGCGCCGAACTTACGCTGCGCCATACCAAAAGACAAGACTGGAGACACAACATGCTGCCTTTGCTGGGGCTCGTGACGATCGTGGTGTTGCTGGCCGCGATTCTTTCAAAACGCATGTCGCCGCTCGTCGCGCTCATCATCGTGCCGATCGGCGCGTCGCTGATCGGCGGATTCGGCTTGCAGACGAGCCAGTTTGTCATCGGCGGATTGAAGAGCCTCGCGCCCGTCGTCGGCATGTTCGTGTTCGCGATTCTCTATTTCGGCACGATCACGGACGCGGGCACGCTCGATCCGATCATCGACCGCATCCTGCGCACGGTCGGCACCAAGCCGACGCGCATCGTGATGGGCACGACGCTGCTCGCGCTGCTCATTCACCTCGACGGCTCGGGCGCCGTGTGCTTTCTCGTCACCATCCCCGCCATGCTGCCGCTGTACGAGCGCCTGAACATGGACAAGCGCGTGCTCGCGGCAGCCGTTTCGATGGCGGCCGGCATCAACTTCCTGCCGTGGACGGGGCCGATGATCCGCGCATCGGCGTCGCTGCATCTGCCGGTTTCGGCACTTTTCAATCCGCTGATTCCGATCCAGGCGATCGGTCTCGTGTTCGTGTTCAGCATGGCGTGGTGGCTCGGCTGGCGCGAGGAAAAGCGCCTCGGCTATGCTTCCACCAGCGGATCGGTTCCCCTGCCCAAACGCGAACTTACGCCTGAGGAACAGGCGCTGCGCCGTCCGCAAAACTTCTGGTTCAACATCGTGCTGACGGTCGCCGTGCTCGGCACGATGGTCGTGATGGGCGAGAAGATTCCGCCCGCGATCATGTTCATGGTGGGCTTGTGCATCGCGCTGATGGTGAACTACCCCAACGTCGATATGCAGCGCAAGCGCATCGACGCCCACGCGCGCGCCGCGCTGATGATGGCGGGCATTCTGCTCGCAGCGGGCGTGTTCACCGGCATCATGCAGGGCAGCGGCATGCTCAAGGCGATGGCGCAGGCGGCGGTCGGCTTCGTGCCGCCTGCGTTTGCAGGGCAGATTCCGGTCGCACTCGGCGTACTGTCGATGCCGCTCTCGATGCTCTTCGACCCCGATTCGTTTTATTTCGGTGTCCTGCCGGTGATCGCCGAAGTGGCATCGCAGCTCGGCGTGCCGGCGGTGCACATCGGACAGGCCGCGCTGCTCGGCCAGATGACCACCGGTTTTCCCGTGAGTCCGCTCACGCCCGCGACATTTCTCGTCGTCGGCCTGTGTGGAATCGATCTCGCGGATCATCAGAAGTTCACGTTTCCGCTGTTGTTCGGCGCGTCGATCGTCATGACGATCGCGTGCGTCGTGCTGGGCGTGTTTGCGCTGTAATCAGGAGTTGTCGACGTCATGAACCGGACCGAATCATCAAAACGCGTGCGTATAGGCGCGGGCGCAGGCTACTCGGGCGACCGCATCGAGCCCGCTGTCGAACTCGCGGCATACGGCGCGCTGGACTACCTCGTATTCGAATGCCTCGCGGAACGCACGGTCGCGATCGCCCAGCAGGCACGCCGTCACGATCCCGAACTCGGCTACGATCCACTGCTCGAAGCACGCATGCGTGCCGTGTTGCCCGTCGCCGTCAGGAACCGCGTGCGGATCATTTCGAACATGGGCGCAGCCAATCCACGCGCAGCGGCGGTCAAGACGGCGCACATCGCACGGGAGCTTGGACTCAGCGGACTGAAGATCGCCGCAGTCACCGGCGACGATGTGCTCGATGTCGTTCTGGGTTCCCAACTGCGTTTCGAAGAGTCCGGCGACGATGTCGGCGACTATACGGACCGCATCGTTTCGGCGAATGCGTACCTTGGCGCGATGCCGATTGTCGAGGCCCTTGCCGCGGGCGCGGATATCGTGCTGACGGGGCGCGTCGCGGACCCGTCCTTGTTCACGGCGCCGCTCATTCACGCGTTCGGCTGGCGCATGGACGACTGGAACACACTCGGGCAGGCGACAGTCGTCGGGCATTTGCTCGAATGTGCGGGCCAGGTGACCGGCGGCTACTTCGCCGACCCCGGCATCAAGGACGTACCGGATCTCGCGCGGCTGGGTTTTCCGATTGGCGAAGTGAGTGCCGATGGCAGCGTCGTCGTGACGAAGGTGCCGCAGGCGGGCGGGCGAGTCACCGAAGCGACGTGCAAGGAGCAATTGCTCTACGAGATTCACGATCCGCACCGCTACTTTCAACCCGATGTCGTCGCGGACTTTTCCGAGGTCCGTGTCGTAGAGGAGGCGTCAGACCGCGTGCGCGTAACCGGCGGACGCGGTGTTGCTCGCACCGGCACGCTGAAGGTGTCGGTCGCCTATGTCGACGGCTACATCGGAGAGGGGCAGATTTCCTATGGCGGGCCTGGCGCGGTCGAGCGTGCTCGTCTTGCACTCGACATCGTGCGCGAGCGCCTCGCCATCACGGGCGTCGACACGAGCGAGCTGCGCTTCGACCTGATCGGCGTGAATTCCCTCTATGGCGACGCGCTTGCGGCGCATCACGGCGAGCCGTACGAAGTGCGCGTTCGGGTGGCCGGGCGCGCGGAGAACGCAAGCGAGGCGGCACGCATCGGCAACGAGGTCGAAACGCTCTACACCAACGGACCTGCGGGCGGCGGGGGCGTCACGAAAACAACTCGCGAGGTGCTTGCCGTGCAGTCAGTGTTACTGCCACGCGAACAGGTGAATCCGGTTTTTCAATTTGTCGAGGCAAGCGATGAAACTGCGTGAACTGGCCCATGGCCGCACTGGCGACAAAGGCAATACGCTGAATATTTCGGTGATCTGCTTTGATGCGAAGCACTACGCCCCTCTGCGCAACGTCCTGACGTCGGAGCGTGTCAAGGCTCATCTCGCCGACGTGGTTAAAGGCGAGGTCGTGCGCTACGAACTGCCGCTGCTGGGTGCGTTCAATTTCGTGCTCGGCAACGCGCTCGGCGGGGGCGTCACGCGTTCACTGGCGCTGGACGCGCACGGCAAGTCAATGAGCATGGCGCTTCTCGATCTCGAAGTGGACGACCTTGCCGAATGACCGCAGTGCGGCGCTCTTTCCGGAAGGCGTGAGGCTGCGCCGCGTGAAACACGCTTGAGCTTTAAGGGTTCTCCCTAATGCAGATCCATG
The DNA here is from genome assembly GCF_000739775.1 of Paraburkholderia heleia NBRC 101817. Classification (GTDB taxonomy): domain Bacteria; phylum Pseudomonadota; class Gammaproteobacteria; order Burkholderiales; family Burkholderiaceae; genus Paraburkholderia; species Paraburkholderia heleia. The sequence goes on from NZ_BBJH01000002.1 coordinate 254,725, forward strand.
TCCTGAAATTTGTATGATGACCGCATAACATGGCAAATCTGCTGATATGTTCGAGAAAATTCCCAACCGGGCGTTGAGCGACACCGTCGCGCAGCAACTGCTCGCGCAGATCGACAAGGGTACGTTCGCACGCGGCGGCAAGCTCCCGACCGAAGCCGTACTGGCTCAGGAGTTCGGCGTCAGCCGCACGGTGATCCGCGAGGCCATTTCGCGATTGAAGAACGAAGGCGTGGTCGAGCCGCGCCAGGGCAGCGGCGTGTACGTCAGCGCGCACGGCGCGATCCGGCCGCTGCGCATCGACTACGCGGAAGCGATGGAAGGCGGCTCGGTGCTGCAGATTCTCGCGGTGCGCCGCGCGATCGAAGCCGAAGTCGCGGCAGAAGCCGCGATGCGCCGCACCGACGCCGACATGATGGCCATCGACGCCGCGCTCAGAAAGATCGACGAAGCCGTCGCCGAAGGCCGCGACGGCGTAGCCGAAGACGTCGCGTTTCACCGCGCGATCGCCACCGTGACCGGCAATCCGTACTTTCTGAAGACGCTGACGTTTCTCAATCAATACCTGGAAGCAGGCACCGTCGTCACGCGCCGCAACGAGGCGCTGCGCGAGGACTTCTCGCGCCAGGTGCGCGACGAACACGCTGCAATCGCCGCGGCGATCCGCGCAGGCGACCCGTTGGCCGCACGCAACGCCGCGCAAACCCACATGTACAACGCGGCGCGCCGTTTGGCCGAAGCCGGTATCCGCTGAGTTTGCAGACGCATTCGCTCGCGTCGTGCACGGCGCTGTCTGAAGCACTGTTCGTAGAGGAAAGGGTATGTCGCGAAACGTCGGAGTGATCGGTTTGGGCGCGATGGGCATGGGTGTCGCGCGTTCGCTGCTGCGCGGCGGTTTCAACGTCCATGCGTGCGACGTGCGCCGCGAAGTGCTCGACGCATTCGTCGCCGTCGGCGGCACGGCCTGCGCGAATCCCGCCCAGCTTGGCGCGCAGTGCGATGTGATCGTCACGCTCGTCGTCAATGCAGCGCAAACGGAAACGGTGCTGTTCGGCGAGCAGGGCGCGCTCAGGTCGATGAAGCCGGGCGGCGTGGTGATTGCGTGCGCAACGGTTGCGCCCGACTTTGCGATCGACCTCGGGCGTCGCGTCGAAGCGTCCGGACTGCACATGCTCGATGCGCCCGTGTCGGGCGGCGCGGCGCGCGCCGCATCGGGAGAGATGACCATGATGACGTCCGGGCCCGCCGCCGCGTATGCCGCATGTGAAGACGTGCTCGCCGCGATGGCGGGCAAGGTGTACCGGCTGGGCGAGCAGCATGGCGCGGGCTCGAAGGTAAAGATCATCAACCAGTTGCTCGCGGGCGTGCACATCGCCGCCGCCGCCGAGGCGATGGCGCTGGGTCTTCGCGAAGGCGTCGATCCCGATGCCCTCTACGACGTGATCACGCACAGCGCCGGGAACTCATGGATGTTCGAGAACCGCGTGCCGCATATTCTCAACGGCGACTACACGCCGCTGTCGGCCGTCGACATCTTCGTCAAGGACCTCGGCCTCGTGCTCGATACCGCGCGACGCTCGAAGTTTCCGTTGCCGCTGTCGGCGGCAGCGCATCAGATGTTCATGATGGCCTCGACGGCTGGCCATGGCGGCGAGGACGACTCGGCAGTCGTCAAGATCTTCCCGGGCATCGATGTGCCCGTGAAGCGCTAAGCGGGAAGGGCGCAACGACATGACGAACACCAACGCCGCTGTCGGCAAGCCGCTGCTCGGCTGCATCGCCGACGATTTCACGGGCGCGACCGATCTCGCGAACATGCTGGTGCGCGGCGGCATGCGCACCGTTCAGACGATCGGCGTGCCGGACGCCGGTGCTCGAATCGAAGCCGACGCGCTCGTGGTTGCGCTGAAATCGCGCACGATCGATGCCGCCGACGCCGTGGCGCAGTCGCTGGCCGCGCTCGAATGGCTGCGCGCGCAAGGCTGCCGCCAGTTCTTCTTCAAATACTGCTCGACTTTCGATTCGACCGATCAAGGCAACATCGGGCCCGTTGCCGACGCGCTGCTGGACGCGCTATCGCCCACCGAAGGCGGTGCGCCGTTCACGCTCGCATGTCCTGCGTTTCCGGAGAACGGCCGCACGATTTATCGCGGGCATCTGTTCGTCGGCGACGTGTTGCTGAACGAGTCGGGCATGGAGCATCATCCGCTTACGCCGATGACGGACGCGAACCTCGTGCGCGTGCTGCAACGGCAGACGCGCTCGAAAGTCGGCCTCGTACGCTACGACGCGGTGGCGCAAGGCGTGCAAGCCGTGCGTGCATCGATCGATGCGCTGCGTGCCGACGGCGTGCGCATGGCGATTGCCGATGCCGTCTCGGATGCCGATCTCTACACGCTTGGGCAAGCGTGCGCGGACCTGCCGCTGATCACGGGCGGCTCGGGCGTCGCGCTCGGTCTGCCCGCGAATTTCAGCCGCGCCGGTTGGCTTGCCGATGCCGCCGCCGATGCAGGCGCGTTGCCGCGTGTCGACGGTGCGTCGGCGGTGCTGGCGGGCAGTGCGTCGAAGGCGACGAATGCGCAGGTTGCAGCATGGCGCGAAACGCGTCCGGCGTACCGCATCGATCCGCTCGCGGCGGCGCGCGGCGAGCCGGTCGTCGAACAAGCGCTGAACTTCGCGCGCGAGCATATGCAGGCAGCGCAACCGCAGCCCGTGCTGATCTACGCAACGGCCTCGCCCGACGAGGTGAAGGCGACTCAGCTCGAACTCGGCGTGGCACAAGCCGGCGAAATGGTCGAACGCACGCTCGCGTCGATCGCACGCGGTCTGCGCGATCTCGGCGTGCGCAAGTTCGTCGTCGCCGGCGGCGAGACCTCGGGTGCCGTGGTGCAGGCGCTTGGCGTCGACATGCTGCGCATCGGCAAGCAGATCGATCCGGGCGTGCCCGCAACCGCCACGCTCGGTGCCGAGCCGCTTGCGCTCGCGCTCAAGTCCGGCAACTTCGGCGCGGCCGACTTCTTTGCGAAGGCGCTGCGTATGCTCGACGGAGACGCAAAATGACGGCGGCCATTCACACCGGCGGCGAAACGAAAATCCGCGAAGAGATCTGCATGACGGGCGCGAGCCTCTACGCGCGCGGTTACACGGTCGGCAGCGCGGGAAACATCAGCGCGCGGCTCGACGACGGCTGGCTCATCACGCCGACGGATGCCTGCCTCGGCCGCCTCGATCCCGCGGAGATCGCGAAGGTCGACCTCGACGGCAACGCGGTTTCGGGCGGCAAGCCGTCGAAAACGCTGGCGCTGCATCGCGGGGTGTACGAGCGCAACGGCGCAGCGCGCGGCATCGTGCATACGCATTCGACCCACCTCGTCGCGCTGACGCTCGCAGGCGTCTGGAGCGAAGCCGACGTGCTGCCGCCCATTACGCCGTACTACGTGATGAAGGTCGGGCACATTCCGCTGATCCGCTACCGGCGTCCCGGCGATCCGCAAGTCGCGCAGCAGATCGCCGCGCTCGCCGACCGCGTGCGCGGTGTGCTGCTGGAGCGCCTCGGGCCGGTCGTGTGGGAGCATTCCGTTTCGCAGGCTGCGTATGTGATCGAAGAACTGGAAGAGACGGCGCGCTTGTGGTTGATGGCGAATCCTCGTCCCGCGCCGCTCGACGACACCGCACTCGAGGAACTGCGCAAGGTGTTCGGCGCACGCTGGTAGCCCATTCGAGCCCATCGGGTTTTCCGCGCACCCGCGCGGCCCCTGGCGTATCACCCACCTCAGGCAAAAAAGCCGGAGGGCCGTCCGGCACGAAGCGGGCGGCCTGCAACCGGCGCCACACCAAAGGAGACAACGCATGACAAGCTATCAGGCTGCATCCGTTCGCCCTGTATCCACCGCCGGCGCTGCCGGGCAACCCGGCATCGCCGAGATCGAACGCACCTACGGCAAGGTGTTCTGGCGCATCGTGCCGTTTCTGATGCTGTGTTATGTGGTCGCGTATCTGGACCGCGTCAATGTGGGCTTTGCGAAGCTGCAAATGTCGCAAGACCTCGCGTTCAGCGAAACCGTGTTCGGTCTCGGTGCGGGCGTGTTTTTCGTCGGTTATTTTCTCTTCGAACTGCCCAGCAACATCCTGATGCACCGGCTCGGCGCGCGCATCTGGATTGCGCGCATCATGATTACGTGGGGGCTGCTTTCCGCCGTGTTCGTGTTCGTTCGGACTCCCCTGCAGTTCTATGCGCTGCGCTTCCTGCTCGGTCTCGCCGAAGCAGGGTTCTATCCGGGCGTCATCCTGTATCTCACGTACTGGTTCCCATCGCATCGCCGCGCGAAGATCATTGCAGTGTTCATGTCGGCAATTCCGGTTTCCGGCATTTTCGGCAATCCGCTGTCGGGCTGGATCATGCAGACGTTCGATTCCCGTCACGGCTTCGCAGGCTGGCAATGGATGTTCGTGATCGAAGCGGTGCCTGCCATCGCCATCGGCATCGCGACGATCCTGTACCTCGACAACGGCATCGCCGGCGCGAAATGGCTGACGCCGCGCGAAAAGAAACTGCTCGCCGACGAGATCGCGGCGCAGCCGCAAGAAGCCGCGAAGTCGCATTCGCTGGGCGCCGTGTTCCGCGATCCGCGCACGTGGTGGATGTCGCTGATCTATTTCGCGTTCGTCACCGGCCAGTACGGACTCACGTTCTGGATGCCGACGCTCGTGAAATCGACCGGCGTGGCGGGTGCGTTCGAAATCGGCATTCTGAGCGCGATTCCGTTTCTCGTCGCCATCGTCGTGATGAACGTGATGGGCCACAGCGCGGACAAGCGCCGCGAGCGCCGCTGGCATCTGATCGGGCCGGCGCTGGCGGGCGCGGTCGGCTTCACGGTCGCGGCGTCGTTCGCGAACAACACGGCGGTATCGATTGCGTTCCTGTCGATCGCCGCTGCGGGCGTGCTGACCTGCGCGCCGCTTTTCTGGTCGCTGCCCACGGCGTTCATGTCCGGCGCGACGGCGGCAGCGGGCATCGCGATCATCAATTCGATCGGCAATCTGGCGGGCTTCGCCAGCCCTTACATGATCGGCTATCTTAAGGATCTCACGCACAGCACGCAGTCCGGCATGTACGTGCTTGCCGCGATGCTCGTGATTGGCGCGCTCGCCGTCTGGCTGACGCCCGCGCGGCTCGTGAACCGCTAACCGTATTCAAGGAGTCGCTTCGATGCCACGTTTCGCCGCCAATCTTTCGATGATGTACAACGAACACGCATTTCTCGACCGTTTCGCCGCCGCCGCTCGCGACGGCTTCGAGGCCGTGGAGTTTCTGTTCCCCTATCAATTTTCGGCCGCCGACATCAAGCGGCGTCTCGACGATAACGGGCTCACTCAGGCGCTGTTCAATGCACCGCCTGGCGACTGGGCGGCGGGCGAACGCGGCATCGCATCGTTGCCGGGCCGCGAGGGCGAGTTTCGGCGCAGTATCGAGACAGCACTTGATTACGCGCGGGTACTCGGCAACGACAAACTGCACGTGATGGCCGGATTGATCGAGCCGGAACAACCGCGCGCCGCGCATCGCGAGGTGTATCTGAAGAATCTCGCCTATGCGGCGCAGGCAGCCCAGGCTCATGGCATCACCGTCGTCATCGAGCCGATCAATACGCGCGATATTCCCGGTTTCTTTCTGAACCGGCAAGACGATGCGCAGGCCATCTGCGCGGAAGTCGGCGCGCCGAACCTGAAAGTGCAGTTCGATCTGTACCACTGCCAGATCGTCGAAGGCGATCTCGCCGTCAAGCTCAAGCGCGACATGCAGGGCATCGGGCATATCCAGATTGCCGGCGTGCCCGAGCGGCACGAGCCGGATATCGGTGAAGTGAACTACCCGTATCTGTTCTCGCTGATCGACGCGCTCGGCTACGACGGCTGGATCGGTTGCGAATACCGGCCGCGCGCAGGCACTTCCGATGGGCTTGGATGGATCAGGCCGTACGTTAAGGCGCGTAGCTGAGCGCAACAGGGCCTGTTCACATTCCACATTCATAACGGGCTTGAGAACGGGCCCTGGCACACACTGAGGAACAACAGCGACATGAAAGTATTGATCACGGGCGGCGCGGGATTTCTCGGCCAGCGTCTCGCGCGCGAACTGCTCGCACGCGGCGCACTGTTGGGCGCGCACGGACGGCGCGAGCCGATCACCGAACTGGTGTTGCTCGACGTCGTAGCGGCGCCGGGACCGGCTGACGATCGCGTGCGTGTCGAAGTCGGTGACATTGCCGAACGCGGCGTGCTCGAACGTCTGATCGACGACAGGACGTCGGCGATTTTCCATCTCGCGGCGATTGTCAGCGGCCAGGCGGAAGCGGACTTCGATCTCGGCATGCGCATCAATCTCGACGCGTCGCGGCTGCTGCTCGACGTGTGCCGTGAGCGCGGGCATCGGCCGCGAGTCGTGTTCACGAGTTCGGTCGCAGTCTACGGCGGCGATCTGCCCGATGTTGTCCGCGATGAGACCGCGTTGAATCCGCAGTCCTCGTATGGTGCGCAAAAGGCCGTAGCCGAATTGCTGCTCAACGACTTCTCGCGACGCGGCTTCGTCGATGGGCGCGTCCTGCGTCTGCCGACCATCAGCGTGCGGCCGGGCAAGCCGAATGCGGCGGCATCCTCGTTTGCCAGTGGCATCATTCGCGAGCCGCTGAACGGTGAACCGGCCGTGTGCCCGGTGAGCGGTTCGACGCGGCTGTGGCTGCTGTCGCCGCGCAAGGCGATCGCATGTCTCGTTGCCGGATGCGAGATCGATGGCGCGGCCCTCGGCAACCGGCGTACGGTGAATCTGCCGGGCGTGTCGGTGACGGTCGACGAAATGATTGCCGCGCTGCGCGAAGTGGCGGGCGATGCCGTTGCGGCACGGATCGCATGGAAGGCGGATGAGCGTGTGGAGAAGATCGTCGGCAGCTGGCCTGCGCAGTGGGACACGGCGCGCGCGGTCCAGCTTGGCCTGCAGGGCGACGCGTCGTTCAAGGATATCGTGCGTGCATTCGTCGACGATGAACTCGGCGGGAAGATTCCGCAGCATTGATTGCCTGCACTCTAACGGGGCTGCCCATGTCGGCTGATTGCGCAAGAAACAACGGGGAGAACAGGCTGCGCCTCGTCATCTTTCTGTAATGATTGGGTGAGATCGGCTCGGCGTTCATGGAAGGCGAGCCGATCTCAACAGGGTCACTCAACACACTGCACCGGCGATTCAGCTACCAAAATACGTCGTGCAAAAGCTGGCCGGGCCAACACAGACGGGCGGTGCGGGCGTGTGCGTACGCGAACCCGCGGCCGAGGTGCCCGCCATGGATACGCCACCCACGTCGCGTTGCGCCGAATCTTGCGCGTATTGTGCCGCTGCGACTTTCGCTTCCGCAGCCTGAATGTCAGCGGGATAGTCGATGTCGTCGCCACGGCCCGGGCTGTATCCGGCCTGCTCGACACGCACGAGATCCGCACGCACTTCGGCGCGGGTCACGGGTTGATTGGACTGCGCGAAGCTATATGCCGGGACGGCAACCGCAGAAGCCGCGACGAGAATGCTGAGAAGAAGCCTGGACATGATCGATACTCCTATATATCAGTAAAGCGGATGAGTCGGGAAGGAAAGTCGCAGCATCGACTGTGCATGGACCCGAACACAGGTTCAGGAACGGGCGACCTGGAACATGGCCAGGCGAGGCAAGGCGTTACTGCGTGGTTGCAGTGTAGGTAGGCACTCCGGTCGCCAAGATTACCCAGTCATTACAAGAAAATAACGAATCTTCCGTCCCTTTGATTTGATGTCCCGGCGCGGGTACGTCATTTGTTCGTAATGACTGGGTAACCCTCTCGGTCGAGGCAGCTTTTTAGACTGGCCGTGTTGTCCGGTCTACGACATCCTCACGAAGGACCGCTACACCGTCACGCTCGTGCAAGAGCCGCTGACATCATTCACGGAAGACGTGACAGCTACGAAGCGCGTCATCGATAGCCTGGATGGTCCATGCGTGCTCGTCGGCCATAGCCACGGCGGCGCGATCATCACGGAGGCGGGCAACGACGAACACGTGAAGTCGCTCGTCTACATTGCTGCTCATGCGCTCGATGCCGGCGAAACCGAAGTCTCGAATGGCAAGCGTTATCCGGACACGACGCCCCATGGGGACATCGTGAAGACAGCCGACGACTATCTGTATCTGAATCCCGCCGACTATGCGCGCGATTTTGCCGCCGACCTTCCGGTTGCGCAGGCCGAATTCGAGGCCCATGAACAAATGCCGACCGCGGCAAGTGTATTCGCGTCGGAGATTCCGGATCCGGCATGGAAAATCAAGCCCACGTTTTATCTGGTCGCGAAGGCGGACAAGATCATCAACCCGGACCTCGAACGCATGTATGCGAAGCGGGCTCACGCCAAGACGGTGGAAATCGATGGCGCCAGCCATTCGGCTTACGAATCGCATCCGAAGGACGTGGCCGCGCTGATCGAGCAGGCGGCTCAGCAACAGGGGCGGTGATTCGGCTCCTGCGCGGCGGCCGGAAACCGGACATTTCAAAGCCAGATGCCGTCCTGGCTTCCAACGAACGTGGCGGCTGTTGCACTCGCGGCGAACGCGCGGCCTTGGGCGGTCGCCTCTCGGACGTTACGACCCTATGGGAGGAGAGCCATGGTCGCAGTCAGTCACGCCGATTTTTATTTGGCTTTCGACTTCGTCAGCCATGCGGCGCCGACAGAGCGATCTGCTGGAGCGGGAAGGCGTGCGGCTTCCCATCGTCAGGAGCGATCGCGCACGAGGTCTGGTGCCGCGTGAACAGGACCTTTATTCCTCACGGTAGAGCAACAGGCCGTGACCCGCACGCAGCACGTCCGCGGTATCTCCGGATTGCGCGATGAACGCCTGCGAATCTTCAGTGTTCGGCGCTAGATTCTGCCGAAAAAGGCAGCAAAGGGACCGGTGATATCTCTTATTACGCCGGGCGGGATAACAAAGAAGCAAGCCATGCCGTAGAACACCCGTCATCTCCGCGGGGAGGTACGGAATTTCCTCTCCGACGGGCAGATTAACCATGAACCTCGGGCAGTCAATTGCATAAAACTGCATGAAGTTTTCCAGTATCGTCGCGCCACTCGCGCGCCGTTGTACGCATCTTCAAGGATGGTCTCGGCTTCACGGGCCCGGCATCAACTCGTATGCCGCGGGCAACATCCGAAGTGGCGCCAGATCGATACCGGAATAGACTATGCCTTCTCGATGCGGACCGATGTGCATATGTCGCTAATCTACCAATGCGCGGCCCGGCAATTCGACCACCACGCCCATCCCGGTGTTCGGACTTGGCAGTGCAGAGCAGGCAACGAACTGGCGTGGGTCGTGAGTTTGCGTCAACGGTACTGGTGGGCGCGGCGGTCGAAGCGGACACTGCGAAGTGCTGCACCGGTAGCGTCCGCAAATTGTCGTTGCGGACGCTACCTCGCGACGCGTCGTATCAGAACCGGTGACGTAGCCCCGCCAAGATTGCGATCTGGTTTTTCTGGTTCGTACCAGCCGGACCGAAGAAGTTGATCGCGGTTGCATCCGAGTCGCCAGCCTGGCGCTGGAAAACGATGGACGCGTGGAGATCGGTGCGCTTGGACAGAAGATACGAGGCGCCAGCATCGATCTGATGCCAGCGCGGATGGCTGCCGCGCGCGTACGACGTAGCCCCCGCGCCGGTATAGCCCGAGGCATCGGTGAAGATGTAGCCAATACCTGCCGAAATCGCCGGCGTGAACATGTACCGCGTATTGACTTCGTAATTGTCCACGCGCATGGAATGATCACCCCTGTAGTTCAGACGTGTATCGGTAACGACAGCGTTAACCGACAACTGGCCGAAGTCATAGCCGGCGCCGAGAGCCGCAACACGTTGACGCTCCACAAAACCCGCGTTGTAGAAGATCGCCGTCGAGAAAGTGTATTCGCCGCCGTTCGCGCCGTTCGGGTTGCTGCCGCCAGGTTGGCCCGCCGAAGGCTGATCCATTTGCAGGAAAGTCGCTGCCGCGTGCAAGCCGCCGCGCTTGTACATGGCGCCAAAGCCGAACGCGCGGTTGTTGGCGAAGCCTTGACCGTCAGTGCCACCCGCCTGATTACTGAAAGCGTAGATCGCGCCGAGCCTCAAGCCTTGAAGCGGACTGACTTCATACTTGACGGTGTTGTTCAGACGCACCGTCTGGAACGTGTCATCCACGTCGCCGACGTGTGCGCCGTAGATACTGCCGAACTGAAGCCACGAGAGCATCGGGGCGATGTAGTCAAAGGTGAAGTCGTACTGGCGACCCATCGTGAAGCGGCCATACGCGCTTGAATCCACGCCGACGAACGCCTGACGACCGAATAGACGGCCACCTTGCGACGAAGTGCCGTTCAGTGCGCTGAAGCCCATCTCCAGCGTGAAAATTGCGGCGAGGCCACCGCCGAGGTCTTCACGACCCGTGAAGCCGACACGGTCACCGCTACCCCAGCCGGTTTGCATCGACCAGCGCGATGCGCCTTTCGTGCTGATCGAAGAGGCGACTGAGTTCGTATACGCAATACCGTTGTCGATGATGCCGTACAGCGTCACCGAGCTTTGCGCTTGAGCCACCATCGGCGACGCACAGGCGGCCAGAACGGCGGCAGTACAGATTGCAATCTTCATTGTCTCGCTTCCAGATAGAATAATTTTTATTTAAATAGATTTTAATTATTTATATTAAAACAACGATAATCAAAAATCGCTAATGAGCGGCTTCCGCTACGACTTCTTCGGAAGTGTCATCTGAGCCACGGTACGCGCGTCCGAGAATAAAAATCAGCACGGTCACCGCCATAACCGGGATCGCCGCGAACTGAAACAATTGCGCAACGGGAACATGACCGGCGAGCAGCGCGCCGCCAATCATCGGGCCGGAAATCGAACCGATTTTTGCGACACCAATTGCAGTACCCGTGCCCTTCGCGCGAAAGCTGGTGGGGTAGACCATCGAGCTCACGGCATTCAAGCCCGATTGCGTGCCGGACACACAGAAACCCACACCGAATACAATTGCGGTCAGCACGCCTGCACTGAAGCCCATGCCGAGCGCCGCAACGAGCGGGAAACCGATAAGCGGAAGGATCGTAACGAGCTTGACACCGTGCTTGTCGATGAAGCGCATCAAAATCAGGCTACCCACCGTACCGCCGATAGAAAACAGCGTGGAAATCAGCGCCGCATGGTGCGCATCGATACCGGTTGCTTCGATCAGGACGGGGAGCCAGTTCTGCAAGAAAAACAGCGCCATCGAATTAGCAATGTAGGCAAGCCACAGCGTCGTGGTGATGTAACGCAGGTTGCCCATGAACAGCATGCTTACTTTGAACCGGGTAACGTTGCGTTCATCGCTAACGATGAATTTGGCATCGGCGGGAATTGGCAAGGTAGGCGCGAGGCGCTTGAGCGTTTTTGTAATCCCTGCTTGCGGCCAGTTGTTAAGCACCTGGTAGCGCAGCGATTCGTGCATGACGAAGGACAGAACGCAGGCCGCGATGATCGGCGCGAGACCGCCAACCACAAATACGGCGGACCAACCAAACCTGGGAACGAGCCCAACAGCAACACCGCCACCGAAACCCGCACCCAGCGTATAGCCGGTGAACATCGTCGTCACCCAGGTGGCGCGCAGTCGTTTCGGGGCGAATTCCGACACGAGCACGAACGCATTAGGCACAGCGCCGCCGATGCCGATGCCTGCGGTGAATCGCAGCCACAGAAGATGATCAACGGTGGTGGCCCATGCGGTTGAAAGCGTCACTAGACCGTAAAACACGGCACCGAACAGAATGGCACGTTTACGGCCGATCTTGTCGCCGATCCAGCCGAACAGGATCGAGCCCACCATGATGCCGAAGATGTTCGCGCCGAATACCGGACCCAGTGCGCTACGTTGAATGCTCCACGACTTGATGAGCGAAGGTGCAGCGTAGGCGAGTGCGCCGAGTTCGTAACCGTCAGTGAGCATGATGAGCCACGCGCTGAAGATCACGACAACTGCGAACCAACCGACCTTTTGCTCCTCGATGAGACGCGACACGTCAATCGTGCGCCCAGCATTTAATGCTTGAGTCATTGTCTCCTCCTTTTGAACGCTGCGTCAGGTACCAGCCATCGCCAGTACGCTGCGCAGTGTTTCTTCATGCCGGCGACCCGGAGTCATCGGCTCTTTGCTGCACTAGTCCGTTGAACCGGATGAATTGCACCGGATTCGCCACGATGGATCGAAGTACTTCAATTTCATTGGAAGCGCCTGTTTGTTGTATTGACGTATATAGCGCATGAGCTTTTGTCGAGATCCTTGGTGCAGGTAAATACACCACGTGCAATGACGTCGCGCTGGATGCGGAAAAAACCAGTTCTCGATCTGATTTAGCCATGGCGAATACGTAGGGGTGTAATGTGTCGAGACCTTCGGATGGTCAGCCAGTAATATTTGAACGGCGTCGGTTTTGCGGCTGCTCACGTTGTTGCAGATCAGGTGAATCTCTTTCCGCGCGGCTGGGCGTGTAGTCGCACACTCTGGCTTTAAGGCCCGCCAGGTCAGGTCGTGGCGCCCGGACTGGATGTCTACCGTACAAGTCCGCCAAACGCTCACTGGTGAAGCGCATTTGCCACGAAGCGCGCATCGCAACGAAATTCCGCCCATGATCGCCGCACGCGAAGCCCTCTCGTCGAGCAGGAAGATAAACTGCGCGCGCCTCACCTGGCTAACGACCATCGTGCGGCCGCGCTGCATCGACATCAATTCTTCGCCATCGGTTTCACGCAGATTCAGTTTTCCCACGCACTGAAAATCAGTGTAATTTCATTGGTTCAATGGACTAGTCCTTCAGGTGCGGAGGATCAATGCGATCCACGTTGTCGAACAGGCGTTCGCGCAAAGCCTTGCGATCCACCGTCGAGATGGCATTGCCGTCGGCGAGATCGAATGCGTGCGCAACCGCTGCACCCATCGCGATACACGGACCCATCACCCGAACGCTCGACAATGCCGTTGCATCCGCGTCGATACAGCGACCCGCGGCGAGCAGGTTTTCTGCGCCCTTGACCACCAGGCTGCCGAACGGGACCGTGTGCAGGTGATCATCACCGAACGGCTCCCACACGTAACCATCCGCGCGGTCGTGCAGTTCGATAGGCCAGGAGGTACGCGTCACGGCATCGTCGAATTTGACGGCCCGGATGACGTCATCGGAAGTCAGTTGTTGCTCGCCGACGATCCAGCGTGTTTGACGGACGCCCGGCAGAGCGTACGCGCGGATACGGGAATTCTTGTAGATCTCCGGGTATTCGCCCTTCAGGAATTCATATGCAACATCCGCTTGATCGCGGCCCGAAAGGGCAATACGTGAGGCTTCAATCGGGTCAAGCGGCGTTTCGATGTGCGTCATGTTCGCCATCGCGACGCCGGTGCCGCGCAGGTAGAACATCAGACCGTCTTTGCGTTTGAGGCCATAGACGTGGGCACGCGCTTCGACACGTTCGCGGAATTCCGGATAGGTTGGAAGGTTCGTTTCGTCCAGTCCTTCGACCACGAACATCTGCGTACCCTGGACGTGCGTGACCGGCTCCTGGCAATCGAAACCCGCGAGATAGGTGAGAGCGGCGTCGCCGCTGGCGTCAACGAAGCCATTCGCCGCAACGCGAACGTCACCATAGCGCGTTGCGGCTTCGAGTTCCTGCACGCGCGAACCTTCGCGTTTCACCTCGCGCAGCACTGCGCCGAGCACGAGCGTTACGCCTGACGTGAGAATTTGTTTGTCGATCCAGCGGGCGAGTGCGACTTCGTCATACAGAACGACGGTCGTGAGCGGGCCTTCCTTGTAGTTCAGCGCGCCTTGCGCGCCGAGGTCCTTCAGGATGCCATCCGCAATACCGTGCGTTACCTGGAAGCGCTTCGGGCCATTGGAAAAAAGACCGCAGAACGTACCGATAACCGAATTGACAGCCTGACCGCCGAGCGCCGGAAGGCTATCGACGAGTACGACTTTGCGGCCGAGTCTGGCTGCTTCGAGCGCAGCGGAAATGCCGGAAATTCCCGCGCCTACGATACAAAGGTCCGCTTGCAGTTTCCAGCTCTTCGACTTTTCGTTACTTTGGACAATTTTGGTTTCTCGTGCCACCGTACTTCTCCATAAAATCTGGCGTGCGCGGGAGAAGCCCCGCCGCATTCATTTCCGCTTTAAGTCTCGCTGCTAATCTCGCCTGCGCCGGGTCACTTCTACAATGCCCCGATTGGCATCCACCTTTACCCAATCGCCCGTTTCAATCACGTCGAGTGGATCGATGTCGAAATCGGTAACAGACGGGGCATGCGTCACCACAGCACCTAATGCAATCTTGGTGGTCATCTGGTTGAACAACATCGCAGCCGGGGCAGTCCCCATGAGGCGCGCGATGTGGAATTGGCTCGACCAGCCCGACGATCCTTTCGCACCCGGACACACGAGCACCTTGCCCGCGAAGCTTTGGCCGCGAAGCTCGTGACGTGTTTCGATGACGCTGCCGGTACGCGGATCGATACCACCCCAACCCGAAATCTGTTCACGCGTCACGAGGGCTTCACCTTCAACCACGCCGCCCACCACTTTGCGGCCGTGCAGAACGATCTTGACTTCGTCTGCCGCTTCAACTGTTCGTTTGCTCATGTCGTGAGCCATCCTTGCCATTTCCTGGTGACTGCGGCGTCCACACATTCGGCCGTCGTGCCGAACCATGCTTCGACGCCCATGATTGCAGGCAGGTAGTGCGCCTGCTTGGCGGAATCCAGCGCAACGACACGCGTGCCCTTGGGCATGACTCGACCGATTGCCGAGCAGGTGTCCGTCATCAGCACGGCACCCGCGTTTTTCAGGCGTTCCGTGTAGCCAGCCTGGTCAGCGAGTTGACGCGTTGCACGCGCCGTGAAGATCCACAGCGAGCTATTTGCGTTCACCTTGCGGCCTTCGAGCAATTCACAGACTTCCCAAATCTGTTCGATCGAGTAGTGCGGGCAACCTAGCATCACGAAATCGACCTTCAATTCACGTGCAGTCGTGTTTACGCGCTCGTACGCAAGACGACGTTCGGCTACACCGTAACGAATGACTTCGACCGGCTTACGGCCCCGAAGCGCTTCTTCGCGCGTGCGGGCTTCAGGCGTCTGGCCCACGATGTGATACATCTCGACGCCGCCAGAGGACGCGGCAGCGGCACCGAAATGCTTCAGTTTGGCGAGATTCGCACCGCCTCTCAGGCCATCGATGACAGGAATCTGGTCCTGCACGGCTTCACCGATGTAGTAGCCGAGCAGCCCCCAGTCCTGCACCGTCTTGATCTCGATATCGAGTTCGATCAGGTGCGTGCCGGCGCGGTTTTCTTCGAGGTGCAGACCCCAGTAAGGAATCTTGCCCGTGAGCATCGCAGCGCCTGTGCTTTCACGTCCTTCAGCATTCGTGCGCGCGCCGAGCACTGCATTGATATAAATAACGGCCGACGATTCCATCCAGGCACAGTGTTCGCCACGCACCGGCACGTTGCCGGTGAGGTAGGGCGCACACGTATTCATGGGCTGAATGCCAAGTTTGGCCTTGTACTCCTCCCCCATCTTGTAGACCTTGACGACTTGCTCATCAATGCCTTGAAGATGGGCGTTTTCAGGATCCAGGCCCTGTTGCAGGTGCGTGCTGAATACCTTGACCTTCGGAATATCGATCTTGCCTGGGGTATCGAGGCTGAATTCCGAAAACACGGAATCCATACCGCTTTCCTTTAATGCGTAGTCGCGCAGGAACGGCATCGTCGCGCCGACCGTTCCAGAGACGTTATTCGTGTCGACGAGACGTTCAGCGCCGAGCGCTTCACCGTAGCGCACCAGCAGATCCATTGCTGCGTGAACGGCCTCACCATCGCGGCCGTCGAGCATGGCGCGTTCATCATCATTCAAGCGCATTTAATTCGCTCCGTGCTCGGCCGTGGCTGGCGTTCGGTCAATATCCTGGGTTGTTGCGCGGCGCAGTTCGCGGCGCTCCGACAAATCGTAGTGACGGCCACGATGCAGCGTGCAGCGGTTATCCCAGATCACGAGGTCACCGGCTTGCCACGAATGCTTGTAGACGAACTGGCACTGCGTGGCATGCTCCAGCAGGTCAAGCAGCATCATGCGTCCCTCGGCAACGGTGAGACCCGGCACCTGCGTTGCGTGTGCACCAATGTACAGATGCTTGCGATGCGAACCCGCGTGCTCGCGAACGATAGGCCATTGCACCGGCGGAAGTGCGGCGCGCTGGGCTTCGTCGTATTCCGTGTCGCCGAGGAAGAAACGCGAGTGCAGGGCATAGTGCTCGACTTCCAGACCGTCGAGTTTGGCTTTTTGGTCGTCTTCGAGTGCGTCATACGCCGCGCGCATATCGGCGAATTCCGTTTCACCACCCTTCGCGGCGGGGACGACACAGTACAGCATCGAGTAACGCGCGGACGGCTTCTGAAACGAGCTATCGCTGTGCCAGAGCTGGTTCGCGAGATTGCCCACGATACGGCGGTGATTGCGGGTTGCAATTTCGCCTTCTTCGTTCAGGTTCGAAATATCCGCGAGTTCCTGATATTTCAATCGCGCATGGGGCGAAGCCACGCGCTTGAAGCCGACATCGAGCGGACCGAGGCCGCGCGCA
Organism: Paraburkholderia heleia NBRC 101817; assembly: GCF_000739775.1. Classification (GTDB taxonomy): domain Bacteria; phylum Pseudomonadota; class Gammaproteobacteria; order Burkholderiales; family Burkholderiaceae; genus Paraburkholderia; species Paraburkholderia heleia. Next base: position 271,437 of record NZ_BBJH01000002.1, read on the forward strand.
AAGTCAAGCTGTTGATCTTGCGTCAGCGGTTGACCGCGGAACACCAACACGCCGTATTGATTCATCGCATCGTCGATCTGGGATGCGAGCGCTTCGTTCACAGGCGCGGTCAGGTCAATGCCGGTTGCGAGGCCAGCAAAATCAGGGCGCGCTGAGTCGATGGGGGTCACTTTAAACGGCATGGTTCATTCCTTTCTCGGAGATTGCATCAGGCGCGGTGGTTTCACGGCTGCGCTGCAGCAGACCCAAAATAAATGCGAGGACAGCGACGATTGCAACCGGCACTGCAACCCAATAGAAAACCTGTGCGATGGGAACATGCTCGGAAATCAGCATGCCGCCAATGAGCGGCCCCGCGATTGCACCGACCTTCTGAATGCTGACTGCCGTCCCCGTTCCTCTTGCACGAAGTGCAGTTGGGTAAATCAGCGATGCAACCGCATTCAAACCCGATTGCGTGCCGACCACGGTGAAACCAGAAAGGAATGCGAAGCACCACAGCAGCGGTACCGGTAAGCCCGTGCCGATCAACGCGACAACTGGAATGCCAACGATCGGCAACACGGTAATGACGATCGCGCCGCGAGTGTCAACGAAACGCATCAGCGCGAGACCGCCGACCGTGCCGCCAATCTGGAACATCGTGGTAACGAGGGCCGCGTCGTGCGGGGAAAGGCCAACACGTTCGATCAGCACCGGCAACCAGCTGCTCATGAAGAACAGCGCGAACGAATTGGCGATATACACGAGCCACAGAACCGGGGTAATCGCGCGCAGCGAACCCGCAAACAATTCAGAAAACGCCCCTGATTCAACTGGTTCTTCTGCGATCACGAATTTCATGTCAGGCGTGAGCGAAACGCCCGGCGCGCTACGCGCAATGATTTTCGCAACGTCTGCGTGGCGAGCCTTGACGGTAAGAAACCGGATTGACTCGGGGACGACGAACGCCATCATGATCGAAGCGAGAATCGGTGCAATTCCGCCGATCATGAACACGACTTGCCAGCCATGCGTCGGAATGAATTGCGCTGCGATGATGCCGCCCAGGCTGCTACCGATCATATAACCGCAGTACATCAGCGTGACCCACGTTGCGCGTTGACGCTTCGGTGCAAAATCGGTCATATAGGCGATCGCGTTCGGCACCACACCACCAATACCGATGCCCCCAAGGAATCGCAGCCACAACAGCTGGGTCAGATCCGTTGCTTGCGATGCCGCTAGCGTGAACACCGCGAGCACGAGGCTACCGAGGATGATCACGCGTTTGCGACCGAGCACGTCACCGAGATAACCGAGCGCAAATGCGCCGATCATCGTACCGAACACAAACGCGCTGAACACAGGTCCGAGTACCCCGTGATCGAGATGCCAGGCGCGACCGAGTGCAGGGGCTGCGAAAGCCATTGCGGCGAGGTCATAGCCTTCGGTCATCATTACCACAGCGATCGCGATGATGAGCAGAACGCCGAAACTGCGCGTCTGCTCCCGCTCAATCACCGTACCAATATCGACTACGGATGAGCAGTTCATGTCAGCGACCCTCTTGCACGCGCGATGCGTTGAGAACGGCGCCTTGCGGAGTTTCGCTGACCGTCGCGCGGTAAATCTTCAGCCAACCCGCGTCGTTGACCAGCGCGGGTTTTTTCCAAACGGCTCGGCGCTGTTCAAGCACTGCCTCGTCAACGAGCAGGTCGCACACGCGGAGATCGAGGTCGATGTCGATCAAGTCGCCATCTTCCACGAGTGCCAGCGGTCCGCCTCTTGCGGCTTCCGGTGAGACTTCCGCGACCACGAGACCCTTGCACACGAGGCCCGAGAGGTGACCGTCCGTGAGCATGGCGACTTCTTCGCCGAGGCCCGCACCGTCGATGGCGAACACGACACGCGACGCGCCGCCGCCCATTGCCGGACCGCCACAAGCACCCGCGCCCCGCATGACGACCACCTTGCCGGGCCTCACGCGACCGTCCTTGATTGCCGCGATCGCTTCATCGGAAGTCCAGAAGCAGATCGCTTCGCCCTTGAATACGCGAGCCTTGGTCGGTGAAATACCGAACTTGACGATACCGGTTTGCGGCGCCAGGTTGCCTCGCACCAGGATAATCGCCGCGCTATTGGCGAACGAGTTATCGACGGGACGGATAACGTCGCCGTCAGCGATTGTCACGCCAGCGAGATTTTCAGCGACGGTTTTGCCCGTCACCGTCATTGCGCTCGTGTCCAGCAACGATTCGAGACGCTTCATCACTCCACGCGCGCCGCCTGCTGCTTCCAGTTGCTCGATAGTGTGCGAGCCGACCGGACGAACGCCCGTGAGTACCGGCGTTTGATCGGCGCAATCTTCGAACAGCTTGTAAATATCGACGTCTATCTGGCCCTCCGTTGCAACGGCTTGCAGATGCTTGACGGAGTTGATCGAGCCGCCGACTGCGAGAACCACCTTCACGGCGTTGGCGAATGCCCCCGGCGTGAGAATGTCGCGCGGACGCTGGTCATCGAGGACCAGCTGAACGATGCGCGCGCCGGCTTCACGCACATGGTTGAACATTTTTTCGCTGTTGGCTGCGACCGGCGTGCTACCGGGCAGGGCCATGCCCAGCGCTTCGCAGACGATATGCATCGAATTGGCCGTGCCGAGACCCGAGCAAACACCAGGGCCGCGAATGGCGTTCTGGCTCATGCCGATCAGGTCTTCTACGGGCAGCTTGCCGGTGAGCGTATGCATCGCGCCGACAAACACGTCTTCGATGTCGACGTGCTCTCCTTTGTATTCGCCGCTCGGCTGGTAGCCGCAGGCCACCACAATGGTCGGCACGTTCAGGCGCGCTGCGGCCATCAACTGACCAGGGATCGTCTTGTCGCACGATACGAGGCACACCATGCCGTCAAGCTGCGCGCCTTCAACGGCAACTTCGATGTCGTTCGTAATGAGATCGCGCGCCGCCAGCATGTACGCGCCGCGCGCGCCTGCGCCGGTGATGAAATCGCTTGGCGCCGCGGTTCGGATTTCGAACGGCAGCGCGCCCGCTGCGCGGATCGCGTCCTTCAGTTGAGCGGCGATGCCGTCGAGGTGGCTGAAGCAGGTTGCGAGTTCTGATGACGAATTGACGATCGCAATCTTCGGTTTGGTCAGGTCCTCTTCGCTGATGCCGAGATTGCGCCACTGGGCGGCACGCACTGCGCCGAGGTAGGACCCGCGCGGGAAATTGCTGCGCAACGGGCGTTGCGGCTTTTGTCCTTCAGACATGGCGTCTCACTCCTTTGGTATGGAAACGATGTTAGGAATCGGGATAAAATCCGTCAATTATGTGACGTCGATAGGGATCATCCAAATTATGGATATTCGTCAAGTCGATCTGAACCTGTTAAAGGTTTTCGACGCGCTGCTGAAGAAGCGGCACGTGACCCAGGCGGGCGCGAGTATCGGGCTGAGCCAGCCGGCGATGAGCTATGCACTGTCGAAGTTGCGTGAGTTGTTCGGGGATCCGCTTTTTGTGCGCACCGGGCGCGGGATGGAACCGACGCCACGCGCTCAGGCGCTCGGCGATCCGGTCGCGCGGCTGCTCGATCTCGTGCAGGTCGAGATCCTGCCGGCTCCCGAGTTCCGACCAGCGGAGTCGTCGCGTAGTTTTGTCCTGTGCATGTCGGATATCGGTGAGATGGTGTTTCTGCCGCGCCTGCAGAGTTTTCTGGCGAAAACAGCGCCGCACGTAAGCATCAAGACAGTAGCGCTCAGCATGCCTGATCTGGAAGAGGGGCTTGCGAGCGGCGATGTCGATCTCGCGATCGGCTACTTTCCGGGGCTGAACAGCGAATCGCTCAAGCGCAAGGCGTTGTACCGGCACGAGTACGTGTGCATCGCGCGCGACGACCATCCGCAGATCGGCGACACGTTATCTCTCGACCAGTATAAGGAGGCCACGCACGTGGTGGTCCACCCGGATGGCCGCGAGCAGGATGTGCTCGAACGCGCGCACGAACGGCTCAGGATCCGTATCAACGTGCGTTTCAGCGTGCCGCGTTTTATTGGGGTGCCATTCATCGTCGCCGGATCGGACATGATCGCGGCGGTCCCTCAGGCGGTCGGGCGGCGCTTCGCGGAATTCGTGACTGTGAAGCTGCTGCCGTTGCCGTTTCCCGCTCCGATGTATGACTTCTACCTGCACTGGCATCCGCGTTTTCATCACGAGCCGGCCAACTGCTGGATCCGCGACGCGATGAGCGACCTCATTAAGCGGCCGATGCAGCATGAGCCGCTGGCGAACACGAAGCGCATGCGTATGAACACGGCGTCGTAGCGGAACGTAATGTTCGCGAGCGGTAGCAAATGCAATGTCATGGCCAGACGTCTGTCTCGGGCTGACGACATGAACCGGCCCAGGAATTCCGCCGCACCCCCGAACCCGACATTTCTTATATGGTCGCCTCCCATTTGCAGGGTGTTTATGTGTGGCGAGGAGGGTGGTTGCGGACTGATATCCGGACTCGATCGCGGGCATGCCCGCCGGCCCCGATGGATTTCGCCGCAAAGGTCCTAATCTAAAAGGCGGACTCGAGGTCCGAGAAGTGTCTCAGGCTAGCTTTTGCGCGGTCCAACCTGTCCTTGCCATCGTTCAATACACCTGTGCAACCGTGGATGGGTTAAAGGCCTTCACGCGCGATCACTGCGACGGTGCCACCTGATACGTACGGCCATACGCCAGCAGCGCCCAGATTGTTCGCGCCATCTTGTTGGCGAGCACAACAGCAACGACGTTCGTTGGACGCCTGGACAGCATCTGGCGCAAGCGCTCCGGCAAATGCCTTGCGCTCGCGATGACCGATCGTGCGCCGTGAATCAGCAGCGTTCGCAAATACACGTCACCGCGCT
>NZ_BBJH01000001.1 GCF_000739775.1 Paraburkholderia heleia NBRC 101817
CTTCTGCACATGCGCTTGCATGCCGGAAGCGAGAAATATGCACAACCGATGGAATGACCGCGCGCGCAGCGACGCACCGCGCCCTCTATCTCCGCCGCAAAGACGCTTGCGAGGGAGCCTTGCGTGCTTCGCGTGCACGCCGCCGTCTGGCACCGCATCTCGCCGAACTCCCTTGTCCAGCCGTTTCTGTCCTGACAACAAGGAGAATTCATGAAGTCGTCCAAAACGTGGGGTGCGGTTTTCGCCGTCGCCGCGATCGTGGCCCTGAGCGGATGCGCGACGGAGTCGTCGCGTTCGCTGCCAGTGCCGCCTGTCACCAGCGCGCAACGCCCTGCCGTCGGCAAGCCGGTGCAAATCGCTGTCGGCAAGTTCGACAATCGCTCGAGCTACATGCGAGGCATCTTCTCCGACGGCATCGACCGCCTAGGTGGCCAGGCAAAGACCATCCTGATCACGTCGATGCAGCAAAGCGGCCGCTTCAGTGTGCTCGATCGCGACAACCTCGACGAGATCCGCCAGGAAGCGGGCTTCACCAAGAAGGCCCAGGCGATCAAGGGCGCCAACTATGTCATTACCGGCGACGTCACTGAGTTCGGTCGCAAGGAAGTCGGCGATCACCAACTGTTCGGCATTCTTGGCAGTGGCAAAAACCAGATCGCCTACGCGAAGGTAAGCATCAACGTTGTCGACACCACGACTTCAGAAGTCGTCGCATCCGCGCAGGGCGCGGGCGAGTACAGTCTTTCGAACCGCGAGATCATTGGCTTTGGCGGCACCGCGAGCTACGACTCGACCCTCAATGGCAAGGTGCTCGAGCTCGCGATCCAGGAAGCGGTCAACCATCTGGCCGACCAGGTCGACGCCGGCGCGCTGCGCAGCGCACACTGACTACCCACGTCGTGTGCGTTTCAGGCTGGTACAGAACAACTACTCAAATGGGGTTTTCATGAAATACACAGGCACGCTTCGGGGACTCTGCCTGCCCATCACGGCGGCAACGCTGCTGCTCGCAGGCTGCGCGAACACCACGCCGTCTCTCTACCAGTGGAGCGGCTATCAGCCCGAAGTCTACGACTACTTGAAGGGCGAGAAGGCGCCGCAGCAACAGATCGATGCGCTCGAGAAGTCGCTGCAGGAGATCCGCGCGAAGGGCAACATGCCGCCGCCCGGATTCCATGCGCAGCTGGGCTTGCTCTACGCGAACGTCGGCAACGACGCGCAAGCCATGCAGGAATTCGACGCCGAGAAGCACCTCTTCCCAGAGTCGTCGACCTATATGGACTTCCTTATGAAGAAACCGAAACAGCAATAAGCGAGCGTACCGATATGTCCAGATTTTCAACTCTCAAGCTCTGGCTGGCTCTGTTCGCGTTCGCATTGCTGGCCGCTTGTGCACAGCCGGTCAGGCACGTGGATTACACAGCGTTCAAGAACGCGCGACCGCGCTCGATCCTCGTATTGCCACCCGACAACGCGACGACGGATGTGAATGCGTCGAACAGCATGCTCTCGCAGATGACAATGCCGCTCGCCGAGGCGGGCTACTATGTGATTCCGGTCGCGGTCATGGAGGAAACGTTCAAGCAGAATGGACTGACGACGGCAGGCGATATCCAGCAGACTCCACCGGAGAAGTTGCGCGAGATATTCGGTGCCGATGCGGTGGTGTACTCGAAGATCACGCAATACGGGACGCAATATCGTGTGATCGATAGCGCGACAGTGGTGACGGCGACGGCGAAACTCGTCGATCTGAAAACCGGCAAGGTGCTCTGGCAAGGCGCGGCAAGCGCCGACAGCAACGAGGGCAATAACAGCAGTGGCGGCGGCCTGATTGGCATGCTGGTGATGGCGGCGATCAAGCAGGTCACGAACTCGCTGACCGACAAGAGTCACGATATCGCGGGTGTCACGAGCTATCGTCTGCTGCACGCGGGCCCCCCGACAGGCCTGCTCTACGGTCCGCACTCGCCGAAATACGGCACGGACTGACCGGCGCTCGCGTCGCATAAAGAAAAAGCCCGCCACCGGAAGGTGACGGGCTTCTTTATTTTCCAGCTCCAGGGAGCGCCGCGATAAACGCGCTTAGCGCTCCAGGAACGGCCGCAGCTTGTCCGCGCGGCTCGGGTGCATCAGCTTGCGCATTGCCTTGCTCTCGATCTGGCGGATACGCTCGCGCGTCACGTCGAACTGCTTGCCCACTTCTTCGAGCGTGTGGTCCGAAGTCGTGTCGATGCCGTAACGCATGCGCAGCACCTTCGCTTCGCGCGGCGAGAGCGCCTTGAGCGCCTCGTCGATGGCAGCGCGCATGTTCGCGTGGATCGCGGCATCAGCCGGCGAGGCCGAACCTGCGTCCTCGATCATGTCGCCGAGCGTCGCGTCGCCGTCGTCGCCCACCGGGCTTTCGAGCGAAACCGGTTGCTTGGCGATCTTGAGGATGCCACGCACCTTCTCTTCGGTCATGCCCATACGCGCGGCGAGGTCCGCCGGATGCGCTTCCATGCCCGTTTGCTGCAGGATCTCGCGCGAAATGCGGTTGAGCTTGTTGATCGTTTCGATCATGTGCACCGGCACGCGGATCGTGCGCGCCTGGTCGGCGAGCGCACGCGTCACGGCCTGACGCACCCACCACGTCGCGTACGTCGAGAACTTCCAGCCGCGGCGATATTCGAACTTGTCCACCGCCTTCATCAGGCCGATGTTGCCTTCCTGGATCAGGTCGAGGAACTGCATGCCGCGGTTCACGTACTTCTTCGCGATCGAGATCACGAGACGCAGGTTGGCCTTGACCATCTCGCCCTTCGCTTGACGCATCTTCGATTCGGCGACGGTCATGCGGCGATTGATTGTCTTGATCTGCTGCAGCGACAGCGATGCGGCCGCTTCGATCTCGGCAAGCTTGCGCTGCTCTGCCTGGATAGCCGGCAGGCTGCGTTCGATCGCGGGACCGTACTTGCTCGACGCGGCTGCGGCGCGCACGCCCCAGTCCAGATCGGTCTCGTGGCCCGGGAACTGCTCGACGAAGGCTTCGCGCGGCATGCCGCAGCGATCGACGACGATGGAGAGCACATTGCGCTCGAGCGCGCGAATCTGCGCGACCTGATCGTGCAGCAGCGAGCACAGGCGGTCGATCGTGCGGGCCGTGAAGCGGATCGGCGCGAGTTCCGTCTGGATGTCGGCGCAGATCTTCATTTCCGAGGCCGAAGCGCGCGCATTGGCGTCCGTCGTGCAGGCCATCTGTTCGAACAGCGCGCGAACGCGCGCGAAGATCGCGAGGCTGTCTGCCTTCAGCTGCGCGAGCAGGGCTTCGTTCGCCTTGCTGTTGTCGCCGTCGCTGTCTTCGTCGTCGCCCGAGTCGTCCGAGTCCTCGTCGTCCGATGCCTGCGCTTCGACTTCTGCGTCTGCGTCTGCGTCGGCCGAAGCCGGTTCCTGTGCGGCTTCGTCACTGCCGATGCCGTCGACGAGTTCGTCGATGCGCATTTCGTCAGCCGCGACGCGGTCAGCGTCGGCGAGGATGGTCGCGACGATCGACGGGCATGCCGCGATCGCCTGGATCATTTCCTGGAGGCCGTCTTCGATGCGCTTCGCCACTTCGATTTCGCCGGCGCGCGTAAGCAGCTCGCTCGAGCCCATTTCGCGCATGTACATGCGCACGGGGTCGGTCGTGCGGCCGAATTCGGAGTCGACGGTCGAGAGCGCGACTTCGACTTCTTCGTCGGCTTCGTCGTCGGCCTGCTGGTCGGCGCGGGAATCTTCGTTCAGGAGCAGCGTGTCGGAGTCGGGCGCCTGCTCGTACACCTGCACGCCCATGTCGTTGAACGTGGCGACGATCGTTTCCAGCGCGGCCGTCTGCGCGAAGTTGTCGGGCAGATGGTCGTTGATGTCCGCGTGGGTCAGATAACCGCGTTCGCGGCCGAGCTTGATGAGCGCCCGCATTTGATGCTGGCGTTTTTCGAGTTGCGAGCCTGCGTCCATGGGCGTCGTATCGCCGGTCTTGTCTTTGGACGAGCGGCGTGCGGGGCGGGCAGACGAGGTCAGCGCGTCGTCCCGGTCATGGCTTGTCAATACATTCTCCTCGAAGGGATAGCCCGACAAGGGCAAAAAGGGTCACGCGCCAGCGGCGTGGCGTCCTGGCGATGACGAAATTGCAGGGGAGTGGGCGGGGGCGCATGCCGGTCCCGCCAAGCGAGCGCCAAACGTCTGAAGACGTGGCAGCCTGGATTTTCGTGCAATGCAGAAAGACCGCGTATGGTAGTGCGTTACGGCATGCGAGGCAACCTGAATCGTCGTGTTTGCGGCACATTGTCCGCTTTCAGGGTCGTATCGCTCGATAGCGCTCCACCTTACCTATTTCCTACATAAGCCCCTTAGACCATTTTTCAAGCGAGAAGTTCACGTATTTGTCACTCGCCTGGGCACATGGCTCGCTGTTATTCCCCCGCTACATCCCCGTTGTCCGATCGCCATGCGTGGCGGCGCTCAAGCACGAATCGCGACAATCCGTTGAACGCGTTTGCCGGAGGAGCGGTTGACTGCCGCCTCGTCGAGCGCGATGCTCGTGCCCTCGAGCGCGCCGGTGACGAGCGCCGGGTCAAAGGCACTGTATAGACGTCCCGCTGCGTCGCGCGCGCTGTCGCTATCGGTCACGCGCCAGCTCAGATAAAGCGTGCCGCCGGGTTTGAGCAGTTCCACAAGGCGGCGGCAGGCCGCGCCGATCTGTGCGACGGGCAAATGCATGATCACGGTCTCGCAGAGGACGTTGTCAAAGCTCGCGGCGGGCACACCCTTCAGTTCAGGCAACGTGGCGAGACCGAAGGCGTACTGCGGATGTTCTGCGGCGGCCCTGGCGATCAGACCCTCCGACGCGTCGTAGCCCGTCGTCGGATAACCATGGGCGTTCAGCCACGCTACGTCGCGGCCCGAACCGCAGCCGATGTCCGCCGTCCTTCCCTGAGGCCGGAAATACCGGGTGAGACGCGCATAGAGGTCGTCGGGCGCAGGCTGGTTCGCCCATTCGGCGGCGTAGCTTGCGGCGCCACTCGTGTACGTCTCGATCGTCATGGAGTCCATATGGGGCTCGCTGTTCGTGTGACAAGAGGAAAGGACGCTTCGAGACTAGCCGATCCACGCGACGCCAGGCAGTAGCGCGGCGATACCGGTATGGCCGCTGCCACGCTCGCCAGTGGCAAGGCGCTCGCCGTACGCCGCGTCAGGGCGGGAATTCGTCGTATTGGGGCAGCGTGTCGTCGATCTCGAACCACGGCGCTTTCGAGCGCACGAAGATATGGCCGGCGGGCCGGATGTCCGGCGGATCGGTCAGCGTGCCGAGCGTCACGTGAACGTACGCTCCTTCGCGCACGACTGAATAGAGCAGCGAGCCGCAGCGGCCGCAATGGATGTCGTGGGCGCCCTGCGGATCGCCGTAGACCAGCGTCTGCCCTTCGCCTTCGGTGAGTCGCAGCGCTTCCCTTTCGATGCCCGCAAACGGCTTGAACGCGGAACCTGTAGCGCGGCGGCACTGCGAGCAGTGGCAATTGAATGCGTAGCGGAATGCATTGGCTACCGCGTAGCGCACGGCGCCACAAAGGCACTGGCCGCGCAGCGTGGCGGGAGCATTCGTGTGGGTGGGAGCAGTATCGGCGGACATGATGGACGCGGTGCTCGCGCGGCAAGTGTCGAACGTTGCGCACGGGCGGCTGCCGTGTGTGCCTTCACATCATACGATTGAGTCACCTGCGGCGCAGGAAAACGCAAAGGTCACCACATATGGGGATCGGCCGGCGAGTCATCGCCTCCGCACCGTCCGTGGCGCCCCTGGAACCCCGAAATGCACAGCGAATTTCCCATAGGCGGTTACCTTTCGCGCTCTGGCACAACGCACCGCTTAAGCCCAACGAGGCGAATCTACGCGCCCCGCTCCCTCAGCTCCTTCAATCCCTTGATGACGACGAGCAGCGCGCGGCCGTGCTCTTCCGAGCCGTCCCATGCCTCGACGATCGCATTGCGCAGCAATTCGTTGTAGGCGGCCGCGTACCGGCTGGACGGCGGCGCGTTCACACCATAGAAACTGCATAGCTTGTTGAATGACGCGCTCCGGCGCACCCGCCGCCCGTTCGACGTACGAAGACGCGAGACAGTAGGCTGGCTGACCCCGGAAAGGCGCGCAATTTCGCTGGAAGAGCGTGAATCGTCCGATAACCGCCGCAGCAGTTCCTGCACTGGAAAATAGGTTTCTGGGGCTTCCATGTCATGCATTATACCTATACAGTAACGGTTATTGAATTGTTCGCCCAAATCGGCGGGCGGCTGCACTCCGAGGAAGTCGATGGCACTAAAACACCTACCGCCCACGTTTTGCTGGTCCCGCATCGGGTCAGAGGCTGGCATGGATCTCCCCACACTGATCCTGCGCAAGGAGTGGGAGCGCCGGCAGGGCGGCGGGCGGTTCCTGTGGGGCATCGGCCAGTCGCTCGGCAATAGCGCCCAGGTTGCCGCGCTGCGCACGGGGTCGCTTCTCGCCCTGTTCTCGCCGCCGGCGAGCCGCCCGCGCACGAGGCAAGACAAGCGCGGCAAACGTGCTGGCATGGTCGTTTGGAATGCGTGGGTCGACGCAAGCGGCCAGGTGCGCCAGCTTCCGCAGCACGTGTTTGTCACGAGCAGCGCTACGCTGCCCTCGGGCGCGGCGCGCGAGCATCACTACGCGCTCGTGTGCGTCTCGCCAACCGAACTCAGCGTCGGGAGCTCGCTGCGCGTGGTTCCGGAAAGGCTGCGCAGCGTAAGCACGGCGAAGCCGCCAGGCCGCTCGCAGGGTACGGTGGTGGTGGATTGCCTCGAGCGCGCCGCCCAGGCGGGCGGCAAAAGCCATCCGCTCGTGTTCACGGCGGAGCTGGAGGCGCCGTACTTCGTGCGGCTCACGCAGCCTACGCTCGTCAAGGCGCGCGAGCTCGCGGCAATTCACGAGGCGTCGCGCATGGGCGACTTCGACACCTACGCAGATCTCACCCAACGCGTGCGCAGCGAGGCCTGCGCGCAGCAGGCGCGCGGCGTCACGCGCGATCTCTTCGACGTGCCGCCTGCCGAACATGCGGCGTCTTCACGGCCTGGCGGCGCAAGACCGCACCACGTCTCCCGGGCGGGCGACTGGACGCAGCTCACAATGGAACTCTTCCATGGCGATTCCCATCCGTTCACAAGAGGCCGAGGCCGCGCAACGCTTTTTTGAGGCGAGCCGCAACGTCGACCGGGCATTTCGCGCCCTGCGCGCCGGGACCCATGACCACGTCGCCGCGCCGCTCGCCTATGGCGCCGCGCAATCGCGGCTCGACCATGCACTCGACGAGCTGGCGCGTGCCGAGGCGTTGTTCGATTCGGTGACCGAAGTCCAGCTGCGCAAATCAAGGAATAATCAGGATTGCTGAGGAATCGGCCGCGAACATGCGGATGCGATCTTCATTCATCTCGCCATTTTTGCCGTCGATCACGGTCTCCCGGACTCGAGCGGCTATCCCCAGGTTGACGTGAATCAACTGGCGAGGGTGTATTTGCGAGTCTAGTTCCAGTTAATTACGCACTGCGGCGCCAGCAACTGACAATCTATGGTGCCCCAAATGCAAGTTTGTCTGGATGACATTTCACTCAGGCGCGGCTCATGAAAGCGCGTTTGGCCGGGCAGACATGCCCGAGCTGCGAACGCTGTCCGGAAGCCACTGCGGGATTCCGGGTTGCCTGGGGAGGGAGAAATGGGCTGGAATCGCCGATACAGTCTGGTCAGTCACGTGCGCTCTTCGCTCTGGATCGTACCGCTCGTCGCAGTCATCGCCGCCATGATCCTCAAACGCGTTGCCGTTGCGCTTGGCGAGTGGCTGGTCAAAGCGCATGGGTATGATGTCCAGAACGGGTTCCTTTCCGTGAGCGCTGAAGAAGCTCACGCGATACTTGACCGCATCTTTACGCTCAACCTGTCATGCCTGGTATTCACGTTCAGTTCCTTGCTCGTTGCGATCCAGATCGCGGGCGGGCAATATACGCCACGCATCATCGCGACGACCCTGCTCCGCAATAACGTGATCCGCTGGGTGGTGGGACTCTTCGTCTTCTCGATGCTCTGGACCCACAGAACGATGACCGAACTCGGGCAGAGCGACGTCATACCACAATTACAGGTGGCCCTTGCGACCGCGATCGGGCTCGCTTCACTCGTCGCATTCATCCTCCTGATCGACTATTCGGCACGACTACTGAGGCCGGTGAGTCTCGTGGGCCGCGTCGCCGAGCAGGGGTTCACTGTGATCCGCAACGTGTACCCCGATCAGCTACCCGATCAGGAGGAATCCACATCGTCGGACGATGCTGCAGTGGCGGAAGTCGACAGGGCACGGACAAAGCGCGAGCCGGCCAATCGCGTGGTTGTCCTTCACGGTAGATCCGGGGTCGTGCTGGCAGTCAATCTGTCGGGGTTGGTGCTAGAGGCGCAGCGTGCCGACTGCTTTATTGAATTCGCGGTACAGGTGGGAGATTTCGTAGCAACCGACGAACCGCTATTCTATTTGTATGGCAATTCCGGGGCATTGAGTGATCTTCGGTTGCAGAGCCTCGTCGCGCTCGGTTCGGAGCGGACGATGGAGCAGGATCCCATGTTCGCGTTTCGTATCGAGGTGGACATTGCGCTGAAAGCGCTTTCGCCTGCCATCAATGACCCGACGACTGCCGTGCTTGCGATCGATCAGTTGCACAGACTGCTACGGATGGTCGGGAAACGGTCGCTGGCAAATCGGGAAATCTACGACCAGGACGGGCAGCCTCGTGTGGCCTTCTACACGCCCGACTGGGAGGACTATGTCCATATCTGCTTCAGGGAGATCCGCATCGCGGGAACCGGCAGCATCCAGATCGACCGGCGCCTGCGCGCCATGATTGATAACCTCACGATGACGCTTCCCGTCTCACACCACGCCGCATTGCGCCGCGAGCTGGACCTGCTTGATGCGGCGATCGAGTGCGAGAAGATCTTGAAGGAAGATGCGCTATTGGCGCGCGTCGGGGACACACAGGGGATCGGTGGTTCGTCTGTCGCGTCCAGCGCCAGAAGCCGGCCACGACACGTTGTTGGCGTGCCCCCGGGCCGGCAGTCAGGGGTTAGCGACGGGAGCGCAAAACGGTAAAGCCCTGGTTGCCTCGCAACAGGCGACGCTGCACGCGCTGCAGCCTGTAACCGGGAAACCGAAGCCGACCGGATTGCCCGGCGTCCAGTCGTTCGGGAAACTCGGTGTGGGAGATCAACGGCCGACCTCGACGATCGATGCCTTCGCAAATGCTGCCTGTGTCGCCTGTGCCGATATCGAGGCTGCTGGTCAGACGAGGCAGGTTGACCTGCATCAATATCAGGGGAGGCCACCTGATTATCTTGAGTTTAATTACCCGAGCGTTCCGGCAAGCCGTAGTCTCTTCATATGAACGCAATCCAGGGCTCGGCGAATGGTGTGTCGGCGTTTCCCCGATACCGGGAACGTGCGCCGTTGCCGCAACGTATTGGTGAAGACGCGCAGTAACGAGGTGGAGACATGGACAAAGCCGTTTCACGCAAGGTGATAAGTGCGACAGCGGAACATATAGACACTTACCGCACGCCAGACGAGCGCTCATCAGACGGACGAATTATCCGTGACTCGGTCCCACGCTCATCGCAGGCAGGATGGGAAACGCCTGCGAACCGCCGCAATATCATTGAAATTCTGAATGAATCGAGTGAAGGCCGACTTCCCCATCTGATACCGATCCGCTACGGCCGGATGGCGGCGTCGCCCTTTGCCTTCTATCGCGGTGCTGCTGCCATCATGGCAGCCGATCTCGCTGAAACGCCTACGAGTGGCATACGTGTCCAGGCTTGTGGCGACGCGCACCTGATGAATTTCGGTGGTTTTGCAACACCAGAGCGCAACGTGATCTTCGACATCAACGATCTCGACGAGACGCTGCCTGCTCCGTTCGAGTGGGACCTGAAGCGTCTCGCAGCGAGCGTGGCGATTGCCGGCCAGCATCTGGAATTGCCATCCAGCGATACCGCACGCATCGCCGTCGATCTTGTGCGGGAGTATAGGGAGCGTATGCACGATTATGCATCCATGCGGGTGCTCGACGTCTGGTATGACAGGATCGATCTGCAAAAATATCAGGACCGCACGGGAGATCCCGAGATAGTCGAGGCCGCGCGCAAGCGGTTTGCACAGCGAATCGAAACTGAACGCCAAAAGACCATTCCAGACCATCTGTATCCGAAACTCGTGTCGGAAGAGGGAGAACACCCACGCATCAAGGATGAGCCGCCCCTCATGTTCCATCCCGCTGGAGAATTTGCGCCAGGCCTTGCGTCAGGTTACTCGGAGGCCATTGCATCTTATCGGCAGAGCCTCCCGGAACACGTACGGAGCCTGTTCGACCGTTTCCATTTTGTCGATCTGGCGATGAAGGTTGTGGGGGTGGGGAGTGTCGGAACAATGTGCGGCGTAGGTCTGTTCATGGCATCCGACAACGATCCGCTGTTCCTGCAGGTCAAGGAGGCGAGGGCATCGGTGCTCGAGCCATACGCAGGCAAGAGCCTGCACGCGAATCACGGAGAGCGTGTCGTTGCCGGACAGCGGATCATGCAGTCGGCGAGCGACGTTTTTCTGGGGTGGACTCGCGGAAAGAACGGGCGGGACTTTTATATCCGGCAGCTTCGAGACATGAAGCTGTCCGTCGTCATCGAGGACCTCGACACAGGCGCGCTCAGACAGTATGCACGCATGTGTGCACACGCCCTGGCGCGTGCTCATGCGCGCTCGGGCGATGCGGCGACGATGGTGGGCTATATGGGTTCAGGTCAGACCTTCGACGATGCGATCGGCGAATTCGCAATGGAATACCGGGCACAAAACCGGCTCGACTATCGTGCGTTCATTCAGTCGATCCGGGAAGGGCGGATCCAGGCGGCGAGAGAGCAATAGGCCGGAGGCGGTGCCTGCCTGATATACACGTTCGCACGCGCGCCGAAACGAGGTCGAGACGACGAGAGGGCGGAGAGCTCGGCCTGCGCGAAGGCTGCACGGGGCGAAGTTGCCGCAAACCAGGGGTACCCCATCCGGTCCGGGCCCCCGGGAGGAGAGCGTGATGGATGAAGAGCATGTTCCCGTCGTGAGTACTGACGCGACTTCCCCTGCCAAAGGCTGGCGCGCGATACTCGTGCCGGCGCAGTGGCTGCCGGATTACAGGTTGCCGTGGCTTTCATCCGATCTCGTCGCCGGGGTCACGCTAGCTGCGTATGGAATACCCGTGTCGCTTGCATATGCGACGCTCGCCGGTTTGCCGGCCCAATACGGCATTTACTGCTACCTGGTCGGCGGCATCTTCTACGCCTTTTTCGGCACCTCCCGCCAACTGGCCATCGGGCCGACTTCGGCGATTTCGATGCTCGTGGGCGTGACAGTCGTGGACATGGCAGGCGGCGATCCCGAGCGGTTCGCCTCCATTGCCGCATTGACGGCGATTCTTATCGCAGTCATGTGCCTGATCGGCTGGATTCTGCGGCTAAGCTCGCTCGTCAATTTCATTAGTGAAACTATCCTGCTTGGTTTCAAGGCAGGCGCTGCACTGACCATAGCGCTGACCCAGTTGCCGAAGCTTTTCGGGGTTAAAGGAGGGGGAGAGCAGTTCTTCGACCGCATTTCGATCCTGATCGGACAGCTTCCTGACACACAGCTCGTTGTACTTGCTTTTGGAATCTGCGCGCTGGTCCTTCTGGTTCTTGGCGAAAAGTTTCTGCCAGGGCGACCGGTCGCGTTATTCGTGGTCGCGCTTTCCATCGTTCTGCTATCGCTGACGCCGTTGGGCGCCATGGGATTCAAGGTCGTCGGAGCATTGCCACGTGGCCTCCCGGTTTTTCATCTGCCCTCGCTTCGCATCAGGGACGTAGATGGCATTGTCCCATTGGCGTTTGCCTGCCTGCTATTGTCATATGTGGAAAGCGTATCGGCTGCTCGCGCAATCGCGCAGAAAAACGGCTACGAAATCGATCCGCGTCAGGAGCTGCTGGGGCTCGGCGCGGCGAACCTCGCTGCAGGTCTTTTCCAGGGGTATCCCGTCGCGGGCGGCCTGTCCCAGTCGTCGGTCAACGACAAGGCTGGCGCAAAGACTCCGCTTGCGCTGGTATTTGCTTCAATAGCGATTGGACTGTGCCTGATGTTCCTCACAGGCCTGCTGACCAACCTGCCCAACGTCGTACTGGCAGCCATCGTGCTGGTGGCCGTGAAGGGCCTCATTGACCTTCGGGAATTGCGTCATCTCTGGCGAGTCAGTCGCTATGAGTTCATGGTTTCGATGGTTGCGTTCGTTGCCGTCCTGTTGCTGGGCATTCTCAAAGGGGTGATCTTCGCCGTGCTGGCGTCAATGCTTCTGCTAATCAGGCGTGCCGCCCATCCGCATGTGGCGGTACTTGGGCGCATTCCCGGTACGCACCAGTATTCGGATATCGAGCGCCATGCCGACAATGAGCAGGTTCCTGGTGTGCTGATGTTCCGCGTCGAGGCGTCGCTGCTTTACTTCAACGCCGACCACGTACGGGCTGCGATGACGGCGAAAATCCAGTCGGCGGCCTGGCCCGTGAAACTGGTGATACTGGATCTCTCGAACTCGCCCGCGGTCGACATCGCGGGCGCCAGGATGCTGGCGACCTTGCACACGGACCTTGTCAGTGCAGGAAGGCGGCTGCGCATCGTGGCTGCGCATGGCAGCGCGCGCGATATGTTGCGCGCCGAAGGGCTGGAGGAACTCGTCGGCGACATTAGCCGGCTAGTCTCGGTGGACGACGCGATCGAGACTTACTTGCACGAAATGGATACGACAAGCAGCGATGCTGCCGACACGGCGTCGAGAGTGCGGCCGGGTTCAGGTGCAGCGGTTCAATGACGACGAATGTCAGCGTAACGGATCGGGCCTCGAGGCGATGGTGTACATCGCGAAAACCGGGCGCTAACGCGAGGCCGCTTTCTGGCGCGCTGCACCAGGTTCTTTGTCTGTCGGCAGATGGTAGACGCGACGGTCAATGGTCGAACCAGCGATATTGCAGGGCGACCGTGACAGTCTGAAAATTGCCCGCAGCGCGCGTTACGAAGCCGCGCGAGTATGCGAATTTGGCCGACCAGCCACGGCCGAGCGGCACCGCGAGCGTGACGCCGCCGCGCACGTTGGCCTGCCGACTGCCGTTCGGCACTCCATCGATGCTCGTGCTGCCTCCCAGTGCGTAACCGAGGTCGACGGCAAGCCATAAACCAGGCAGGAAGCTGTACCCGCCATGCAACTGTGTGACCGTGAGCAATGCCTGGCTTTTGTCGTGCCCATTAAAGTAGTTCGTGTTGTTCGTGAAGAACCAGGCACCGGCTGAAGCCTCGAAGAACCAGTTCCCCCATGGTTGTGAAAACCCGAGCTCGGGTTTGAATGCCCAGCGATTATTGCCTACGTTGACAAGGTGAGAGGGTATGTACTGGCCAGTCGGTGCCTGGATTGTGAGGCTCGCCCCGAGCGCGGTGCGAGGCTCTGTCTTCGCGAACGCTTCCGGGGACAGCGCGGGGTTGCCGATCAGATTTAGCGCGAAGCGTATCTGCATGTCACCGATGCCAGCCCGATGAACTGCGGTCGGCGCATCAATGACGAGACCACTGAGGTCGCCGCTTACGAAAGGCACACCAACCCCGATCGACGCCGTGCGGCCCGCCAGTGCGAACGTATGGACGTAGCCGAGCACGAAGTTGTTGATTTTCGCGCTGACGCCGCTGATGGGTAGCGACGGGTCGGTGAGGACGTCGCCGCTCACGTGCGAGTAGCCCGCAACGACGAAGTTCGTGCCAATCGGGGAGGGTGAGTAGGTTCGCGGTTCCAGTTCTTGCGCTTGTGATGCGCCTGCTCGCCAGAGAAACGCGGCGCAGCAGCACGCATACTTCCAGCGAGCGGATCGCCTGCTCATGGCGGTTCAGTCCGGCGTGTCGCCAACGCGCAGTGCGCGCCGCGTGCTTCGTACGGTTGGCCTCCCAAGCTAAACTACAGGATAACAGTGCCGCTCGGCGCGATGAATAGGACTTTGGTCCGATTGCCCGGCGGCAGGCCCATATGCAGCCGTGCGGTCCGGGAGAAGCGAGAATTGGAAGGCGCTGGAGTCGTCACCTGCCGGCCCTTGACCACCGGACTCCCGGGTCGCGTGTCTGGCGTGTGGCGGCACAATGAATGTCGGTACGGTGTCACTTAAAACGGTCTACGGCTAACTCAACCCTTTTCCCCCTCCACCGGCAGCTCCAGCACGGTTGCCACGAGTGGCCAGCGCTTTGCAGCCGCCTGCCAGGCATCCTCGGCCTGAACGTCGAGATAGCGGTCGCGGTCCACGCCCTCGACGAGACGCGCGAGCGCGTCGATATCGCTCGGCAGCGCGGGTCCACTGCGCGAATGCCGGCCTGCCCCCCACAAGCGCATCGCCATTATTTGCCCTCCACCCACACGCCGTCGGGCGTATGGATCACGTAGCCGGTCGGCGTCGTCATCGTCACCGTGCCTTCGTTTTCGCCGACCATGCGCGTTTGCGGCAGGTTGTTCGCGTACTGCGCGAGCGGCGGCGCGCCGGTGGCGAACGGGCTGTGCGCCACGAGATTCGACAGCAGCTGCGCGAGCGCGAGATAGCTCGTGGGCGTGTCGATCGTCGTCACGCCGCCGGTGTGCTCGCTGCCGGCCGGCAGACCGACCACCTTCACGCCCACCGGCACGTGGATGATGTTCGGCGTGGGGATCTCGCGCATGCCGGCGATCTGGTTCTCTTCACCGCGCAGCGCCGCGCCGTGCTCGGGTACGAACACGATGACGGCGCGCCGACCCGATTGCGCGACGAGATCGATCAGCTTGTCGACGTCGCCGAGCAGATTCTGCAGGCGGATCGGGTACGACTGCAGGCTCGTGAGATTGGTGTTCGGAGGCGGCAGGCGGTTGCCGTCGTGCATCGAGACCGTGTTGTAGTAGAGCGCGACCGGTCCGCCGCCCGCCGCAATGCGCTGCTTGTACCAGCGCGCGAGCACGTCGTAGTCGCCGACCAGAGGGGAGCCGTCGAACTCCTTCATCGCTGCCGGCAGGCCGTCGTTCGACGGAATCGTCACGCCCGGCACGCCGATTTCACTTGTCACCGTGCTGCGGAAATTGTCGAAACGGCCGTTGTGGTTGAGCAGCGCCTGCGGCGTGTAGCCCGCCTGCGCGAGCTGCGCGAACAGGTGGCACTCGGGCGGCGCGGGGTCGTAGAGGGCCTTGTGCGGCTCCTGCCCGCAGCTCGCGCGCAGCACGCGGATCGCAGCGGGGCCGCTATAGCTCGCGGCGGAACTGAAGTTCTGGAAGATGTAGTCGAAGCGCGAGAAGAGCGGGTTGTTGCGCATCTTCACGAGATCCAGGTCGTCCCACGAGAGCGAGCAGATGTGCACCACGATGATGTCGAACTGCGCGTTCGCATCGGTGGTGAGCGGCGTGAAGTTCACGTGCCGGCCTTCCTCGTTGGCGCGGAACGCCGCGAGCTGCTGGTCGTAGCTGCCCGACTGCTCGTCGCGCTTCTTGCCCGTGCCGCTGTCCTCGTCGCCGTTGCTGGCGAGCGACGCGCTGGCGGTGGCATTCGCCACGAACGTGCCCACGCCCTGCCAGACCGGCATGACGACGAGCGCGATCAGCACGAGCGTCGTCACGCGCACCCAGCGGTTGACGAGGAAGTAGAGCAGCACGGCGATCACCGCCCACACGACCATCGAAAGCGAAATTACGCGCCGCGTGAGCTCGAACATGTACGAGGGCGTGAAGGTGAGGAGCACGGGGATCTGCGAGATCGCCCGGCCGATGTCGGGCATGCTCGACTCGTGGTACGCAATGGCGAAGCCCACGATCACGGCGAGCACATTGCGTGCGATACGCAGCCGCCGCAGGTGCAGCGGCACGAGCAGCAGAATGACGAACGCGAAGTTCATCCACCACCCGGGCTTGAGCGTGCCGATCGAGTAGAGATACAGCTTGGCGAGGAAGTAGAGATTCCAGAGACCCATAGTGTTTCGCGTTCCAGGGGTAGCGGCTTGATGTGGCAGTTGCGGTTGTCAGGGCTGGCGGACCTGGCCGGCGCGGCGTCGCGTGAAGAAGTTTTCCAGCGCGTCGAAGAACGCGTCGATGAGGCGCATGTAGCCTTGCCAGCTCAGCTCGATCAACTGCATGAGGCCGTGCAGTGGTGCGTCGGAGGGCGGCACGTCCTCCCACTCGAGCCAGGCATCGGCGCGGCCGAACGTGCATTCCACGAGCTTGCGCTCCATTTCCATCGTCATGCTGGTAAAGCGCACGCCGAGGCGCCGGTCGGCGAGACGCGCGACCACGGCGGGGAAGTCGTGCTCCAGCACGCCGCGCGCGAGCGTCACGTTGATGCGCTCGCCGGGCTCGAGCTTCGCTACGGCGTCGGCAGGCAGCATGAGGCCGAGGCCGCCCATCGAATAGTTCTCGGTCTTGCAGGCGAGCGTGCGGCCGTCGGGCAGCGTGAGCATGGCGGGCACGCGCAGCGGAATGCGGTGCGCCACGCGCACCTGCTTCGCCTCCTTGGCCACGCCGAGCGCGAGCCCGAGAATGGTGAGATTCACGCCGGCCCAGAAGAGGTTCATGAACACGGTGGCGGGCTCCTCGGACCGCCAGATCGTGAGGCGGCCGATGCCGGCGAGCACAGAGCACACGTTGATCGCGAGCAGCACGAGATAGGGCTTCGAAATCGTCCAGTCGAGATACTCGTGTTCGATATGGCCGCCCTTCGAGGTCACGTTGAACTTGCCGAGCTTCGGATTGATGAGCGCCATGGTGGTGGGCAGCACGATGTACCACGCGAGCACGGACTCATAGGCTTCGGCCCAGAACGAGTGCCGGTAGCGCCCCTGGATGCGCGAGTTGGCAATCGCGGCAATCACGAGATACGGCACCACGTAGGCGAGGATCACGGGCGCGGGCGTGTTGATCACGTGCAGTCCGAAATACAGGTACGCGCTGGGCATCACGAGGAAGATGAGCCGCGGGAAGCCATAGAAGAAGTGCAGCATGGCGTTGCTGTAGCACATGCGCTGGAAGAACGAGAGCCCCTTGCCGATCCACGGATTGTCGACGCGGAAGATTTGCGTCATGCCGCGCGCCCAGCGGATGCGCTGGCCGATGTGATCGGCGAGGCTGTCGGTGGCGAGGCCCGCCGCCTGCACGGTGCGCAGGTAGGCCGACGTATAGCCGTGGCGATGCAGCCGCAGCGAGGTGTGGGCGTCCTCGGTCACGGTCTCGGTCGCGATGCCGCCAATGTGCTCGAGCGCCGAGCGCTTGATGACCGCGCACGAGCCGCAGAAGAACGTGGCGTCCCAGAAGTCGTTGCCGTCCTGGATCAGCCCGTAGAAGAGGCTGCCTTCGTTGGGCACGCGGTGGAATGTGTCGAAGTTGCGCTCGAACGGATCGGGCGAGAAGAAGTGGTGCGGCGTCTGCACCATCGCGCATTTTTTGTCGGCGAGAAAGACGCCCACGGTCGTTTGCAGGAAGGAGCGCGTGGGAATGTGGTCGCAGTCGAAAATCGCGATGTACTCGCCCTGCGTGAGCGGCAGCGCGTGATTGATGTTGCCGGCCTTCGCATGCGTGTGCTCGGTGCGCACGATATAGCCCACGCCTGCTTGCTCGGCGAAGCGGCGGAATTCGTCGCGCGTGCCGTCGTCGAGAATGTAGACACGCAGCTTGTCGCGCGGCCAGTCGATCGAGCTTGCCGCGAACACGGTTGGCCGCACCACCGAAAGCGGCTCGTTGTAGGTCGGAATGTAGAGGTCGACGGTCGGCCAGTCGGCGGGGTCGTCGGGCAGCGGCTGCGGCTTGCGGCGCAGCGGCCAGGCGGTCTGCACGTAGCCGAAGATCAGCACGATCCACGTGTAGAGCTCGGCCGCGTAGAGGATGTAGCCGACGACGGCCTCGGCGGGGCTCGAAAGATGCAGCGTTTGCGTGCTGCGCCACCAGACGTAGCGGCCCGTCATGAGGATCGAGAGCATCACCATGAGCGTGGTGGCGAGACGCCCCGGCAGGCGGCGCGCGATCATCACCACGACGTACACGAGCAGGAACAGCAGCACCTGGCCTGCGAACGGCAGAGGCGTCGTGCACACGGCGATGGCTGCGACGAACGCGAGCCACAGGAGGCACTGGCGCAGGAAGGGCACGCTGTCGAGCGCCGCCGAAAGCGTCTCGAGGCGCTGCTCGATGCCTTCCCACGGCACGTCGGGCAGGCGCGCGCCGACTGCCGCGCTCGCGCGCGCGGCGCGGCGATAGACGGGTTCGAGCCGCCTGTCGAGCCACGCGCGCAGCGCGAAGCGATGGTGCCCCTGCGGCGACTTGTGGAGCTTGCGCAGATCGGCGGCGAGACGCTGACGCGCGCGCCGCGGGCGCAGGAAGATGTGCAGGAGCCACGCGCCGACGCTGCGGTCGCGGCCCATGTTCAGCCGCTGGCCGATGTCCTTGCCGAGCTGCGCGAAGGCGAGCGCAGGCACGTCGCGCTCGCCTTCGCGCGGCGGCCGGAAGAAGGCGCGCAGCAGCCACTGGGCAAGCGGCGCGTCGGGCGCGAGATTGAGCTCGGGCGCGCTCAGGCGGCGCAGTGAGGCCCAGAATGCCGTCCACACGGCGACGATACGCTCGCGCATCATGGCGCGCTCCCGCGCGCAGCATGTTGCGCGAGCAGTTCGTCGGGTGCGTCGAGGCTCGCGCCCGTGCTCCAGTACGAGAGCCACGAGGCGATGCCGTGAAGGTCGTGCGCGGCCTGTGAGCTGGGCGCGCTCAGGCAGAAGTTCTCGCCGGCGGCGAGCGCGGCGGGCACGCCGGTGTCTGCATGCACGAGATATGGGAGCATGGCGGCGCCGAGGCGCGCGCGCAGCAGTGAAACGACGTCCATATGCAACTGGCGCGCCGGCACGACCGCATTGGCGACGAACACGCTGCGCTTCTGTGCGCGCACGAGCGCGGCGATCAGGCGCGGCAGCGTCGCGCACGCCGTGGCGCAGGGCGTGAGGACGCCGAGTACGAGGTCGGCGGCCTCGATCGCCTGGCGTGCGTGCGCCGAGGGCCACGTGCCGGCATCGACGAGCGCGATCGTATGCGCCGGCAGGTCCACGCGGGCGAGCAGTTCGCGCAGCCAGCCGGGGCGCGCGTCGAGCAGGGCGCCGGCATCGTCGTCGCGCGGGTCGCCGGAGGCAGTGCCGTCAGCGAGGCTGCCCCACGGCAGCACGAGCACGCCGTCGTCGCTTTGCAGCGCGGCGCGCGACCAGGCGTCGTCGGCGCCGGGGCCGCCTGCCAGATGCGTGACGAGCCCTTCGCGCGCGCTCTCGCGCAGCCCGAAATGGAGCGCCAGCACGTTGCGCGGGTCGCATTCCGCGGCGAGCGCAACATGTTCGCGCGTCGCCAGCAAACCGGCGAGCGCCGCGGTGAGGGTGGTGCGGCCCGCACCGCCCACGCTGGAGACGATGGCGATGGTTTTCATCGGCGCGGTCCCGTCTGGCTGAAGCGGCGCTGTCCGCGAATCAGCAGGGCGTCGACCTGCGGCGGGAGCTGCAGCGGGCGCGAGCGTGCGGGGCGCAGCCACATGGGCACGAAGCGCGCAAGACGCAGGCGCCAGCCGATCCAGTAGAGCGGCACGGCAAGTATCAAGCCCCAGACGAAGTAGCCGAGGAAGAGGTTCATGTCGCTCTCCTATGCTTTGAGCGGCAGCGGCGCGCGCTGCGGCGCGGCTCGCGGTTTCGCGCGGTCGGTGCGCGCGGTGGCGTCGAGCGCGGGCAACAGGTCGCCGTTTATGGGAGCGATGCTGACCGGCACTGCGGGTTCCGGCGCCGCGCTTTCTGTCGTGGCTGTCATGGCTGGGCCCGGCGCGATCGCGGCAGCCGCGGCCGGCGGCACGGTCTGGCCGCTGGCCTGCACCGGGACGGCCGCGGGCGCGGCGGGCTGCCCCTCGTTGATCGCGAGCCAGCCCGAATAGTCGGGCGGCGGCGCGGTGTCGATTTCCTCGCTGAGCGTGGCGAGCGCCTGCGTGATCGCGCGGCCGTCGCCGTAGCGCTCCTCGCCCTGGAACAACTCAGCGAGCGGCCGCTGGAACACGCGCTGGCACACGGCGTCGGCGTCGCTCATGCGGCACGCGAAGAAGAACACGTAGAGGCTGTCGCCGCTCGCCGTCACGATGTCGCCCGCGCGGCGCAGATGGCACGCCTTGAGCGCATCCACGTGCGCCACTTCCGGCATCAGCGCGAGGCGGATCAGCACGCTCGGCAACTGGATCACGCGGCTGCGCTCCACTGCCGCGCCCACGAGTTCGACGAAGTGCGCCGCGCCCACGTAGCCGCTCTCCTCGCCATGCACCACGGCGGCGAGCGCCGCACGGTAGTCGGCGGGCATGGGCCGCGAATACACCTGGCCCTGCAGACTGTCGACGATGGCCTCGACCTGCGCGAGCGGCGTCTGCCTCGCGATCACGCGGTTCGCGCCGAGGTTGAGCATGAGCGACTCGTAGCGCATGGCCACGGCGTCCTCGCGCACGATGATCTTGAGCGCTTCGCCGCACTGCAGGCGCAGCGTATGCACCTGCTCAGCGAGCGTTTCGAGGTCGCGGTTCACGCTGAAATCGAGAATCACCGTGGCCGCGACCGAGGTGCGTGCAGCGGCCACGGCGGCCTCGTTGTTATCGACGATCTGCCAGGCCGGCGGCAGTACACGCTCGTGCAACATCGCGTCGCGCGAAACGATCACGCGGCCTTCGTCGGGCGCGAGCAGGCCCGCCTCGCCGATCTCGGTTTCGAAGGTGCCGCCGGAAACCGTGAGCCGGTGATCGGCGGCGGAAAAGCGCAGCGGCACGCTCTGGCTGCCGTGCACGGCGTCGGCCGTGCGCCAGAACGCGACTTCCCAGTGATACTGCCCCTGCACCTGGTGCAATTGCGCGGCGCCCGCGAAGCGCGCCTGGAAGGCGCCCAGCTCGGGATGCTCGTGATCGTCGCCGAGGCCGGGCGGCGCTGCCACCATCAGCACGCCGTGTCGATGCTGCGCGCACCAGCCCGCGAGCTGCGCGCCCTGAGCCGCGAGCACGGCGGAGTCCTGCCAGTCGAAGAACGCCTCCGCGCCTTCGATGAAGAACTGGCTTTCGGGCGCGGCGCACTGCCCGGCCAGCGCGTTGAGCGCTTCGATCAGCACCTGCGCGCCGTCGCGTTCGGGGAGCGGGCGCAGCGCGCATACGTTTGCCCACGCATGCGTCGAACCGCTCCTGTCGAGATCGACGCCATGCTCGCGCAGCGCAGCCGCGAGGCTCGCGCCGTCGCGCGTGGAAAGGACGGTGGCGGGACCCGTGAGCGCGGCGGCGGCGGTTTGCCAGAAGAGCGCGTCGCGCGCGGGCGAGGCGCTCGCGTAGACCACGTGCACCTGGCCCGCGCCGAGCGAAGCGAGCGAGGCCGGCAGGCCGTCGATCGCGAGCGGCTCGCGGCGCGCGAGCCGCGAGAACAGCGAGCGGCGCGTATGGCGGGCGGCGCCGGCGGGCGCAGCGGGAAGGGTGGCGGGATCGTTCATCTCATCGCTCGTCTTGCTCGTTTCGCGGATTGCATCGTCGCGGGTGTCGTCTTCATCATGTGCGCTCGTTCGGTGGCCACGTCAGTAAGCCGAATAGGGGACGACCGGCCGCGGCGGGAACGGCACCGGGCCCTTTTGCGGCGAGAAGAAGTAGCGCATGTAAAGCACGCCCACGTTCGGCGCATAGTCGCGCGAGCGGTCGAGCCGGAAGCGGCCGCCCACCACGAAGTGCGGCGTCACGCGATATTCGGCCGCCGCTTCGACCGTGTAGCTGAAGCCGCCGCCCGAGCCGCCGCCGAAGAACGGCGAGCCGAGGTCGTTGGCGTTCGTGAAGGCGAGCGCCTGGGCCTGCAGGCCTGGGCGCGTCGGGTAGAACGGCGACTCGTTCTCGTTCGTGAACGACATGCCCACCGATCCGTCGATCTCCCATGAAAGCTTCTTGTAGCGTCCGGTCCAGTCGAGCGGAATGCTGACCGAAAAATAGCTTTGCGGGCTGTAGTAGCCGCCGTTACCGAACGTATAGTTGTGCTCGTTCTTCGAGTATTTCCAGTAATTGAGCGTGAGGCCGCTCGACACGATCTGGTCGGGCCGCCTGAACACCGACCAGTCGTAGCCGCTGCGAACCTTGAACTCCTGGTTGGTCTCAACGTTGGTGCCGGTCAGCAGGCCGAAACCAATACTCGTGAAGATCGTGCCAGGCCCGAAGTCCTGCGCGCCGCGCACGGTGAAGCCGTTGCGCACCACGCCGCCCCACTTCTCGCCAGTGACCGGATCGATGCCGCCTGCATAGGAAACCAGGCTGGCGGTCACAGGCCTGCGCGAGACGTCGAGCGAGAGCGACGAACCGCCCTGGAAGTCGTGCCGGTACTGAATGCCGCCCAGCACGCTCGTGATCGGAAAGCCTACCGGCGTGCTGCCGATATCGGCGCGCCAGCTATTGTTCGCACCACTGAACTCGTAACCCGCCGCGAGCGCGACGCCCGTCGCGGTCTCGTTGATGGATCCGAGCCCGGCGTTGCCGAGCGCGGCGATCTTGCCGTACTGGTACGCGACGCCGAGGTCGTTGCCGGGCAGCGTGCCCGCGTTCAGGTAGACCGTGTCGGCGTGGAAGAAATAGTGGCCCGTATAGCCATCGGGAATACGAACGTATAGCGGGACTTCGGTGGCGTGCAACTCGGAAATGCCGGGGTCGCCCGAAAGGTTCGACTGATACCAGCCGGTCGCGACCTGCCCCTGCTTGCGGTCTTCCAGGCCCTGCAGCGCGCGGCCTGCCGACGTCGTGCCGTCGGCGTCGGGCTGCGTGCCTTCTGCCACTTCCTGCGTGCGCGAGGCGCGATAGAGGCTCGCGGCTTCGTTGTAGTTGCCGCGCGCCTGCGCCACGCGCCCCGCCTGGATCGTGACGTCCGGGTTGTCAGGATACTGCTCGCGCAACGGATCGACCACGGCGGAAGCCTCGTTGTTCAGCCCGAGCGCGGTGAAGCGCCGCGCCACGGCAAGGCGCGTGTCGATGTCGTTCTCCGCGGTGTCGGCCAGCACTGCGCGCACCATGTCGGCGGCCTCCCGGTCTCGGCCCATGCGCTCCAGCATACGCGCAACGGCGAGGCGTGCGTCGGCGTCGTCGGGTTGCGTCGCGAGTACCTTTTGCGCGGAGGCCATCGCGCCCTGGTAGTCGCCCTTCGCTTCGCGCAGATCGACGTCTTCGAGCAACCAGCGCCTCGTCGTTTTGAGGCGCTCGGGCACGGCGTCGAGCGTATGGCGGGCGCCCGTCAGGTCGCCCGCCTCGATCTGGCGACCGGTTTCGCGCGCGGCGAGGCGCAGCTCCTGGTCGTCGAGGTTAGCCTTCTGGTCGTCGGTGAGGCCGGGCTGGTCGCGCGTCGCGTCGATCCAGTTCGCCCACGCGTCGTCGCGGTTGGCCGCCGCCAGCAACTCGCCGTAGCGCACGCGCGCGCCGTTCGCCGCCGGGTCGTCGGGGTGCGCCGCGAGCCAGTCCTGCACGAGCTTCAGGCCCCGGTCCGGCTCGCCTGTCGCGATCCACTCGCGCCCGACCGTGGCGAGCATCTGCGGGTCGTTGGCCGCGTTCGCGTCGGCGGCGGCGGAATCGAGCAGCGCGCGCGCCTCGTCTTCCTTGCCCTGAGCGATGAGCTGGCGGGCCTGCGCGATCTTCTTCTGCGCGGCGAGATTGCCCATCAGCTCGCGCATGCCTTCGCTGCGCCCGGCTGCGGGCACGGCGTCGAGCTGCGCGGCCGCCGCATCGACATCGTCCACGGAATTCAGATAGAGCGCCGTGGCGTAGCGCATGTCGGGCGTCTGCGAGACCTTCAGGCCGTCTTCCATGACCTGGCGGCCCAGTGCGGGCAGGCCCAGATCGCGGTATTGGCGCGCGAGCCTGAAACGCGTCCAGGCATCGTCGGGCGTGAGGCGCACGGCTTCTTCGAGCTTCGCGATAGCCGGGCTCTTGCGGTTGTCGGCGAGCAACTGGTCCGCCTGGATCGAGAGCAGCTCGGCGCGCAGCTGCTTTTGCCCAGCGCCGGAGCCGCTCACGCGCGGCGCCGTGGCCGCGATGAGCGGCTCGATCTCGCTTGCGCGACCCGTCTCGCGCAGCACGCTCACGAGGCCGCGCAGCGCGTCCATGTCGGGCTTGGGCGCGTTCACGAGCGGACGCAGCACGGCTTCGGCTTCGAGCCACTTCTTCTGCGCGATGAGCGCGTTGCCGAGGATATCGCTGGCGGTCGTGTTGCCGGGGTCGAGCTTGAGCGCCTCGCGCGCGAGTGTTTCGGCTTCTTCGGGCTTGCCTTGCGAATTCGCCTCGCGCGCCTTGGCAATGGTGCCCCAGATGGTGGCCGTCTTTTCGAGGCTGCGCCACTTGCCGGCGTTGTCGGGGTCGAGCTCGAGGGCGCGTGCGAACAGCTCGCGCGCCTCGTCGTGGCGGCCTTCGCGCAGCCGCACGAGACCGAGCGCGCCGATGGTTTCGCCGTCGTTGGGGTTCGCGCGCTGCGCGCTTTGCAGCGAGGTTTCGGCGTCCTTGAGATCGCCGCGGTCGAGTTGCGCAAGGCCGCGCGCGCGATCGGTGGCGCCGGGCCCGGGGGGGCGTGCCCGCGCCTGGCTGGACGCTCGCGCGTTGCCTGCGGCCGTGGCCGGGGGCGCGCTAATGACGGCCGACGGGTTCTGCGCCAGGGCTTGCGCCTGCGCCTCGCCCTTCGCGCCGAGCTTCTTGCCGAGATCGGCGACGGTCTGCTTTGCGTCGGAGTCGTCGGGCACTTCCTGCAGATAGCGCAGATACCACACGTAATAGGCGGGATCGTCGTGCCCGGCGCTCGCGAGCGCGCGCCGCCACAGTTCGAGCGCGAACGCACGGTTGCTGTCCTGCCGCTGGTACACGTGGTAGATGAGGTTGAGGCCTTCCATGCGCGTGTCGGCGCGGTCGGTGAGCAGGTCGCCGAGGATCAGCGCGAGACGGGGGTCGTCCGGATTGCGCTGCACGCGCGTGCGCAATTCGCTGATCGCCTGCGCGCGGCCCGCGGTTGTGCCGGCCAGGATGCGGTAGTAGTCGCTCGCCAGGTCGCCCGCGGGCGCGCCGTTCGGAAAGAGCTTGAGCAGGCGCGCCGAGGCTTCCTCGCTCTTGCCGGCGGCCGAGAGCAGGCGGATCTGCGCCATCTCCATCTTGCCGCTCGTGGCGACGCGGTAGGCGTCGTCGAGTTCTTTCGTTGCGTTCGCATTCGGCGCGATTTTCTTGAGCTGCGCGAGGATTTTCGCGGCCTCGGCCGGGCGATTCGAGCGCAGCTCGATTTCGCCGAGCAATGCGAGCGCCTCGGGCTGCTGCGGGTCGAACAGCAGCGCTTTTTGCACGAGCCCGCGTGCGATATCCGGACGATTCTTGCCTTCCCACATGCGCGCGGCCGAGAGCAGCTGCGCGGCCTGGGCGGGCGTGGCGGCGTTGGCCGCGGGTTGCGGGCCTGCCTGCGCCGAGGCCGGATACGGCGAGGCCGTGAAGAGCAGCGCGACGATCGGCGCGAGTTTGGGTGCGAGTTTCGGTACGAAAGGCGCTGTGGTGTTCGGCAACGAGCGTTGCGGCATGGGGGAAACCGCCTCGCCCCGCAATGCGTGCGCAGCCGCGCGCCGCGCCTCGCGGCGCGTGCGGCGCACGTGCGCGGCGCGGCGGGCAGACGCGAGAGCGTTCAGCGCGGCGTGGGGCATGCGCTCGTCCATGCTGGGGCAACGCGGCCTTGCGCGTCGAAACGGTAGAACCCGTCGAGGTAGCCGAGCCCGAACAGCATCAGCACGCTGCTGTAGTAGCCAGGCGGCGACTTCTGCGCGAGCGTGCGGCTGCGCCCGGCCTGGGCGTTCGCGAGATCGCTGCGGCCGAGCGCAGCCAGATACGGCGCGACTGCGGCGGAAAAGCCGCCGTTGCCCTCGTTCGGTCCCGGTGTGCCCGTGGTCGTGTCGACGCGCTCGGGCGGAAAACCATGTGTGCCGACGAAGTCGGCGAGCGGCTGGAAGGTGGCGAGCGTGCTGGCGCGCAGCGGGTCGTCGCCCGCGAGCATGCCGGCCCACAGATACACGCGGATCGCGTTGTAGGCGCCTTCGGCGTGCGTTTGCGCGTCGGGGGCGAAGCCGCCTTTCGCGTGATATTCCACCCAGTCGGGCGAGTAGCCCTTGGGCGCGGTCTCGTTCACGAGTCTCGCCGATGAGCCGAGCAGCGCCTTCCATTCGCCCGCCTGCGGCAGCGCGAGCATGAAGCGCCGCATGACCTGGAGCGGCACGTAGCTCGGGTTCAGGCGCCAGCCGTCCTTGCCGATCGTAAAGCCCACGGGACCCGGCAGCACTGTGCGGCCAAGACCCGGCAGCACGGCGGTTTCCTCGCGCACGATGTTGCGGGCCATCACCGTGCCGAGCGCGGTGTAGCGGCGCTCGTTCCAGAGGCGCCCGGCTTCGAGCAGCGTGTACGCGATCCAGAGGTCGGCGTCGCTGGCGGGGTTGCTGTCGATCACGCCCCACTGCGCCTCGCCGGCATGCGCGGCGACTGAGGCGCTAGCCGCTGTCGACGCCGCAACCGGCTTGCCGTCATCGCCGATGTCGCGCCGCCCCCAGATCCATGCCGGTAGATGCGAGGCGAGGTCGCCTTGCGCGAGATTGTTCTCGGTCCACGTGAGGACCTTGTCGAAGCTCGCCCGGTCGTTCGCGACCAGCGCGAAGAAGAGCGCGTAGGACTGTCCTTCGGAAACGGTCACCTGACGCGGCGTGCTCGCGTCGATCACGCGGCCATCGGCGCTCAGCAGCGTGCTGCGAAACGCGTTCCATGCGGGCCACGCGCAGGCCGCTGCCGGGCTGGCGGATTGTGTGGCGCCGGCATTTGCGGCTGGCGCGGCCGCGTGCGCTGTCGCAGCCGGCATCAGCAGCGCCAATGTCGCGGGCGGCACAAGCGGCGCGCAGGCGAGCGCGCCCGCCGCGAGCCAGCGCATGAGCCGTGGCGCCGAAGCGGGCGCGAGCGTAGCCGGGCCCGGGCGCATCGTCAGGTCCCGGAGCGGCGGGAAGCCATGCGGCCGAGCGCCCAGAACACGGTGAGCGCAACGATCAGACCGGCCAGGATGCCCGCTAGCGCCATCAGCGCCGGGTAGCGCGAGATGAACACCCAGGCGCGCGCATACCACGGCAGATCGCCGACGAAATAGCGCGTGCCCACGCGCAGGCTTTCGACCTGGCCGTAGCGCACGAGCGTGAGGTCGCCGTGCATCTGCGAGACCTTGCCGCCGTCCTGCAGCGCATCGAGCACGTCGCCGAGCTGCGCCGACGAAGTGGTGGCGAGCGCCACCACGCTCCTGCCCGACTGCAGCGGCGACTCGAAGCCGATCAGCGCCGCCATCGGCCCGCCGAGCGTGACGATCGAGCGGCCCGACGGTGTCGGGTCCTCGTCCTCGGTGCCGCCAAGCCAGCCGGGCCAGCCGCTGCGCTGGTCGCGCGTGGTCACCTCGGTCCTGCCGCGCTCGATGAGCAGCGGCAGATCCTTGCCCCACTTCTCGAGCAGTTGCGCGCCCGAACCCGAGCCGATCACGAGCAGGTCGCGCTCGCGCACGGTATCCACCTGGCTTGCGGGCACGATCGTCAGGCGCAGCGAGGGCAGGCCGGTCCACTGACCCATGTGGCCGAGCAGCGTGAGCACCGCTTCCTGATCCTTCGTGTCGGGTTGGTCAGGAATCACGAGGGCCGTGTCCGAAAGGTCGGCCATGCGCGTGAACGGAAAACCGCTGTTCGCGAAGAAGGCGAGATTGGGCAGCGCCGTGTAGTGCGCGAAGCCGCTGAAGTCGATGAGCGAGTCGGGATCGACCGCCGCGCGCGCGACATCGTTGGCGGTGGTGGCGCACAGCCCCGTCTTTTGCGAATCGATATGAAACTGGAACTGGAACTGGTTGTCGCTGCCCACGCGGAACGCGGGGATCTCCAGATTCGCTGCGGCGCGCGTGTCGGAGCCCGAGAGCAGCGGCACGTTGATGCGCGCTTCGTCGGAGGCGCGCGTGACGGGCCGCAGACGCTGCGAGCGCACGAGCTGATCGTTGATGCTCACGTTGAGCACCGAGTCGTTCCACGCGGAAGGCGCCGTGTAGCGATAGCGGATGTCGAGCGGCACGTTGCCCCGCGCCCACGCATAGAGGTCGGCGGGCACGCGCAGATTCACGCGGATCGCGGGCGGGTTGTAGCCCGACACCTGGAGCTGCTGCGGGTCCGTCACCAGTTCGCGGAACAGCACGGGGCGGTCGGTGGGCACCCAGTTCGGCGCGTCGTAAGGCTTGCGTGCCGGTCCGGGATCGATTGATTTCACCATCACACTGCTGCCGGCCATGCCGGCCTGCCCGAGCGCAACCGCGTAGGCAGCGTTCAGGAGTTCCTCGGGCGTGCGGCCCGCGAGCACGAGGAGCTTGCGGCCCGACTGCGCATCGGCGGCCGGGTTCGCCATGACCGAGACCGTGGGGCCTTTGATCTCCGGCAGGTTCAGCCCCTCGGGCACCTGGCCCGGCAGCACGAGCGCGACGGCGTTGGCGTCGGGCGGCACCGTGCGCGTGACCGGGAAGCGCGAGCCGCGATAGCTCGCGAGCGCGCCGAGCCACGATGAGACGATGCCCGCCGCGCGCAGCACAGGCACGCCAGCGTTGGCGGCGAGTACGAAGGGCACGCGCACGAGCCGGTTGTCGTGGCGGTCGAAGAACGGCACGGGCAGGAGGCCGACGCTGTCCGGCAGGACAATGGCCGCCGTATTGAGCGTGAGCGACGTCTCGGGACTCACGTCGGCCCAGAGGCTCGAATGATAGGGATCCTCGCAGTGATCGAGCGTGTAGTGCGCGATCATCTGCACGGTGATGCGGTTGTAGTCGGTGAAAAGGCGCGGGTCGAGAGCGACCTCGCTCGTGACGAGCTGCCCGGCGCTTTCCTTCACGAGCGGAATCGTCGCGACGACTTCACCGTTCAGCAACACCCTGAGATGCGAAAGCGACCAGATCAGCGAGGGCGAGTAGGTGTAGACGAGCTTGAGCTTCGCGCCGGTCACGACTTCGTCGGTGCGCACGTCGACGTTCATGCTGGCAGCAGGATCGAGGCCGCGCAGCGCGATCGGCCCGTACGCACCCATCTGGCGCAACGTGAACGTGCGCGTGCGCGGCTGCCCGAGCGGCGTCGACGCGGCGGGCTCGGGAATGACGGTGCCGGGAGCCGTCTGGATGACAACGGGCCCCGTGACGGCGGCGGAAGCCGCGGCCGGAGCAGAGGCTGCAACGGGCACCGGGCCGGATACGTCGTCGCCTGCTCCCGGCGTGGCCGCCCTGGTCGTCTGCGTAGCGGCGACGGCCGACTTGTCCACCGCGAAAAGGCTCGCCCCCAGCAGCAATCCGGCGACGAGCGCGCCCAGCCCTACTTGAACGGAGAGTCGCATCGCAACAGCCCTTTGTTTTCTTCGCAGTGGCTTTCTTTGCAAAGACAGCGGCCATGGATATTGGCGGCGTAGTGCCGCCAGGCGTTATCTCGAAACAGCGTCAATATGTCGTGGAGTTTAGCGGAGAGCCTGGCATCGCGCCCTATGAATGCACGTGTTTATGCCTGTTGCGTAACGCGCGCAGATGACGGGCTGGCGCGGCCCGGCGAGCCGTTTGACAATGGGCCGCGCGGGGTGGGCCGGTGGGTCGGAGCGCCCGGCCATTCCTGCGCGCGCAACCAAAGCGTGGCGGCGTTGCGCTTGCGCAACGCGGGCGCCGGAGATAGCGCGGCGAAAGCCAGCCTTCTCGTTCCTTCAATTAATAAGAATGCCGAATCGGTTGAGCACGCAACGATCTCGCGCGTTTTCCGTCCCGCGAGCGGGCGAGGTAATCTCGAAGCGCATTGCGCGCCTCGAGGAAAATCTGGCTAAAGAATGCGGTCCAATGCCTTCGCGAAGCGGGACACCGTGCCTTCGATGTCATGCAGCTTTTCGAGACCGAACAAGCCGATGCGGAAGGTCTTGAAGTCCTCGGGCTCGTCGCATTGCAGGGGAACGCCGGCTGCGATCTGCAGGCCGGCGTCCGCGAACTTCTTGCCGGATCGTATGCCGTCGTCGTCCGAGTAGCTGACTACGACGCCCGGCGCCTCGAAGCCTTCGGCGGCCACGCTTCGGAAACCCTTGCTAACGAGCAGCGAGCGAATGCGCTTGCCGAGTTCGAGCTGTTCCGCCATGACCTTGTCGAAGCCGTATGCCCCGGTTTCCTTGATCACGTCGCGCAGCGTCGCGAGACTGTCCGTGGGCATGGTTGCGTGGTAAGCGAATCCGCCGTTCTCGTAGGCTTGCATGATCTGCAGCCATTTGCGCAGATCGCAGGCGAAGCTGGTGCTCGTCGTTGCGTCGATTCGTTCGCGGGCGAGCGGGCCGAGCATGACGAGCGCACAACAAGGCGACGCGCTCCACCCCTTTTGCGGTGCGCTGATCAAAATATCGACGCCGTTGGCCTCCATGTCCACCCAGACCGTACCGGAGGCGATGCAGTCGAGTACGAACATGCCGCCTGCGGCATGCACGGCGTCGGACACCGCGCGCAGATACGCATCGGGCAGCATCATTCCGGATGCGGTTTCGACATGCGGCGCAAAGACCAGATCGGGCTTGTTTTCCCGGATCGCCGCGACGACTTCATCGATCGGGGGCGGTGCGTAGGCGGCCTGTCTGCCTTGTTCGACCGGACGCGCCTTCAAGACGATCGATTCGGCGGGAATGCGGCCCATGTCGAAAATCTGCGACCAGCGGAAACTGAACCAGCCATTGCGAATGACGAGGCACTTCTTGTTCGTCGCGAACTGCCGGGCCACGGCTTCCATGCCGAAAGTCCCGCTGCCCGGGACGACCACGACCGAATTCGCGTTGTAGACTTTTTTCAGGGCGCTGGAGATATCTCGCATGACGCCTTGAAAGCGCTGCGACATGTGATTGATCGAGCGGTCGGTGTAAACCACTGAATATTCGAGGAGACCCTCGCGGTCGACATTGGGAAGTAAACCTGGCACGCTCGCCTCCATAAAGGATGAACAAGGTGAGCAGCATTTGCGCTTTCGATGCTGCTGCACCCATGCATAGGGGTTGTTTGCCGCGACGAAAATAGATTCTAACGAAAGCCGTCCGCAGGCTGGTGCCTATTTTTCCGTGGGATTTTGCGTAACGGCGAAGCGCCTCGCGGCGCATGGCAATGGTGCAATGCAAAAGAACCGGAGTCGTGCCCGCTTGCGCGCGGGCGTGCGGCAGCAACCCGCCGCACGGCTATTCTCTTTGGGAATTGGCCTTATGAAGAATCTGCGAATTATCGCTCCGCTACGTGGCAACTACGATCTACCTGTCACTCATCACGCGGCAGAAGATCTTCATGTCAACACGCGAAAGCAAAGCCGCCGTCATTAGCGGCACAACCGGCGCAACAACTGGCACCGGTTTGAACCCTCCCATGCTGTTCACGCCGGTACAAGTCGGCAACCTGAACCTGGCCAACCGGATCGTGATCGCCCCGATGGCCCAGTACTCGGCCGAAGACGGGCTGATGAGCGATTGGCACCTGATTCACCTCGGCCAGCTGGCGCTTTCAGGCGCGGCAGCGCTCACCATCGAGGGGACGGCGGTCACCCCCGAGGGGCGCACGAGTTATGGCGACGTGGGGCTCTATTCGGACGAGTGCGAAGTTTCCATGGCGCGCGTGCTGCAGAGCGTTCGGCGCTGGTCTGACATGCCGATTGGAATCCAGCTCAACCATGCTGGCCGAAAAGGATCGCGGCAGAAATTATGGGACGGCGGCGCACAGATTCCTCATGGTCACGCAAACGGCTGGAACACCCACGGCCCATCCCCGGTCGCTTTTGCGGCCGGCGAGGCACCACCCACCGCCCTGGACCGCGACGGACTGGCCGCCATTCGCGATGCCTTCGCGGCCGCCGCGCAACGCGCCTCCCGGCTCGGCTTGAACTTCATTCAAATCCTGGGTGGGCACGGCTATCTGCTCCACCAATTTCTCTCGCCGCTCTCGAACCACAGGGACGACGAGTACGGCGGCTCACTGGAAAACCGGATGCGCTTTCCGCTCGAAGTTTTCGATGCCGTGCGAGACGCGTTTTCGCACGATCGCCCCGTTACGATGCGGATCTCCGCGACGGACTGGGTGGACGGCGGATGGTCCGTGCACGACGCGATCGCTTTTGTCCGCGCACTGGAGGCTAGAGGCTGTGCTGCGATCAATGTCTCCAGCGGTGGTTCGAACCCGGCGGCGCACATTCCGGTCGGGCCCGGCTATCAGGTTCCCTTCGCAAGGGCCGTGAAGCAGGCGACGACGCTCCCTGTCATCGCCGTCGGCATGATCAGCGCGTTCGAACAAGCCGAATCCATTCTCAGCACGGGAGACGCCGATCTGATCGCGCTCGCCCGCGCCGTGCTCTTCGACCCGCGCTGGCCCTGGCACGCTGCCGCTCACTTTGGGGCTCAGGTCAAGGCGCCGAAGCAGTATCTTCGCGCTCAACCCGGTCGGCTGCGCAAGGTGTTCGTTTGAAGCCGTCTTGTCGACGCAAGGGGCCGGGCCGTCTCAGCGTGCCTGGCCCAACTGCTCTTCGATCGTCCTCGTCAACGGCGATTCCACGCGCCCCGTATGCATTGTCTGCACGGGCTCGATCAGCACGATCCAGCATTCGTCGTCTGCGACCGGATTGTGCAGCGTGCCGCGCGGCACGACGTGTATCGAGCCCGCCGGCAGATCGACGACACGTCCGCCTTCGTACTCGATCTTCAAATGGCCGCGCACGACGAAGAACAGTTCGTCCTCGTGCTCGTGGTCGTGCCAGACGAGCTGCCCGCGCACTTTCGCGACCTTCACGTACTGATCGTTGACCTGGGCGACGACTTTCGGCGACCAGTAATCGGACACGTCGGCGAACGCGGCTTCGACGTCGAACGATTCGGCAAACGGATGACGAGGCATCGTTATCTCCATGCTGGAATGACGGATGCGGCGAGCAGCACGCCCATCGCGAGATTGAGAATGCGCCAGTGGCGCGGCGTGCGAAAGAGCCGGGCGAGCAGCACGCCGAGCGCGCACCACAGCGCGAGCGAGACGCACGCAGCCACGCCGAACGCGGCGCCGAGCAGCAGCGCGAGTCGGTTCGGACTGCTTGCGAGCAGTGCGAACGACGCCGCCGCGCCGACCGTCATCGCCCAGCTTTTCGGGTTGAGCCAGAGCAGCAGAAATCCGTTGACGAGCGTGATGGGGTGCGCGGGGCCGTGACCTGCGTTCGGCGGCCCGCTGTGCGCGATGCGCCACGCGAGCCAGAGCAGATAGGCGGAGCCGACTGCCTTGACTGCCGTTTGCAGCGCCGGCAGCGCGAGCAGCAGACCACCCAGCCCGAGCCCGGCGACGGCGGCGAGCAGGGCCAGGCCCATCGCGATGCCGAGCATCAGCGGAATCGAGCGCGCGAAGCCGAAGCGCGCGCCCGAAGCAGTGGCGAGCGTGGTCGCGCCGCCGGGCGTCACCGTCGCAATGACGACAAACAGGAGAAGCGGCAGGATCGAGGTCATCGTTGCAGATGCGGGAGAATGAAACCTGCACTGTACGGAACGCCGACACATCATCAAAGGCAATAATTCTGATGCGATCCATTACGCGGCATAATGCGTCAATGAGCCGAAACCTCGACCTCGATCTGATCCGCACCTTCGTTGCCGTCGCCGATAGCGGCAGCATGACGGTCGCCGCGAATCTGCTGCACA
Organism: Paraburkholderia heleia NBRC 101817; assembly: GCF_000739775.1. GTDB lineage: Bacteria > Pseudomonadota > Gammaproteobacteria > Burkholderiales > Burkholderiaceae > Paraburkholderia > Paraburkholderia heleia. Next base: position 33,866 of record NZ_BBJH01000001.1, read on the forward strand.
TGACGCAAGGCGCCGTGAGCCAGCAGGTGAAGCGTCTCGAAGACATGCTGGATTGCGCGCTGTTCGTGCGCAGGACGCGCAAGCTGGAGCTGTCGCGCGATGGCGAGCCATTTCTCGTGAAGGCGCGCCAGCTGCTGCAGCTGAACGACGAAATCTGGGCCGACATGACCGGTCGATCACTGCGCGGCAGCCTGCGCGTGGGTGTGCCGTACGACCTCGTGACACCGCTCGCGCCTGCGATGAAGGCGTTCGCCGATGCGCATCCGCAGGTGGAGATTTCGCTTGTGTGCGCCGCGTCGCCGGAGTTGAGCGAAGCGGTGCATAGCGGTCGCGTGGACGTGTCGCTCGTCGAATACATCGAGAGCGAAGCCGAAGGCGAGGTCGTCCGCACCGAGCCGTTGGTGTGGGTCAAGGGGCGCGGCAGCGATGCCTGGCAGAAGCGGCCGTTGCCGCTTTCGATGGTGGACGAGCGATGTGCCTTCCGGCCGGTCGTGCTCGGCGCGCTCGCGGACGAGGGCATTGCGTGGCGCACGGTATTCGAGAGCGGCAACATCGAGGCGACCGCTGCGACGGTGCGTGCGGGCCTCGCGATCACGACCTGGCTCGCCTCCACGGTGCCGGCCGATCTGGAGACGCTCACGCCTGGAGCAACTGGCTTGCCCGCGCTGCCCGCGTTCGCGATTTGCCTGCGATTGCCCGCGACGGTTCAGCCCGCGGCGCAGGAGTTTGCACGCCACGTGCGCGAATCGATGTCGAACGACGCAGGCACTCGACACGTGCAGCTTGCGAACATTGCGTGACGTATCGCGTGAGAAGCCGTCGCGCTTCTACAAGCGCTGCGGCAGCGCAGCCGCAAGGAAGTCGGTGATCCGGCGCACGCGCGCAGGCACGAAACGACGCCTTGGCCAGACGATGCTGACATCACGTGCGTCCCGAATGAAGTCGTCCAGCACGGTGACGATGTCGGGATGCTTGAGTTCGTCGGTGAGCGAGAGCTTCGCAAAGAGGCCGATTCCCACACCCGCGAGCACGGCCGACCGGATTGCCTCGACGCTATTGGACGACAGGCTGCCTTGCACCGGTACGCTGAACCGGCCTTGCGGTCCATGAAACGGCCAGTTCGCCGATTCCATCAGACCGCCGTAGACGAGGCAATTGTGCCGGGCGAGATCCGCAGGCTCCTTCGGTATGCCGTGTTGCTCGAAATAGCGGCGCGATCCCACGCAGACCAGCGGAGTGCTGGCGATTTTTCTCACGACCGAATCCGGATCGTTGACGGTGCCCACGCGAATCGCGAGATCGATTCGATCCTCCACCATGTCGCGGACGAAATCCGCCAACACGAGATCGACCCGAAGGCCAGGATGGCGCGACAGGAGTTCGGGAATCAGCGGAAGAACGTGCAGCCGGCCGAAAGTCGAGGCGGCGGCGATGCGCACGAGGCCCGAGACGTCGAGCGTGCTGCTGCTCAGCTCGTTGTCGGCTACCTCAATCTCGTCCAGCAACGGCTTGGTGCGCTCGTAGTATTTCTGCCCCTGATCCGTCAGGGTAACGCTGCGTGTGCTTCGGTTCAATAGCAGCACGCCCAGGCGTTTTTCCAGCGCGCCGATCGCCTTGCTGATGGCGGACTGTGAATCGCCGGTTCTACGCGCCGCGGCGGAAAAGCCGCCCGCTTCGACAACGGCGATGAAGGCGTTCAATTCGTGAAACCGATCCATTGCATGTCTCTCGTGAGACCCATTCCCTCGAAGAATGGATCTCATGATAACTCCGCTAATTATCATGCGTTGGGGCGGCAATTACGATGTCAGTAACGTTCACCCACAGGCAGAAGACTCCAATGTCCACTCTCACAGGCAAGGTTGCCGTCATTAGCGGCGCAACGACAGGTATTGGTTTGGCGATCGCCCAGCGGTTCGTCGCCGAAGGCGCTCACGTTTTTATCTTCGGCCGTCGGCGAGGCCAGCTCGACGAAGCCGTCAAGCTGATCGGACGCAACGTCACTGCGATCCAGGCCGACGCCGCGAATCTCGACGACCTCGATCGCGTCGCCGCGGCAGTCAGGGACGAAAAGGGTGTCGTCGACATCATCGTGTCGAACGCGGGCTTTACCGAGCAGGCTTCGATCGACACCATCACGCCAGAGCATTTCGACAAGGCATTCAACCTGATGGCGCGCGGTCCTGTCTTTCTGGTGCAGAAGCTGCTGCCGATGATGACGGGGGGTGGTTCGATCATCCTGGTTTCTTCGGCCATGCACGTAATGGGCATTCCCGGGCACACCGCCTACGCGGCGACCAAGGCCGCGTTGCGCTCCTATGCGCGCACCTGGGCGGCCGAATTCAGGGATCGCGGCATTCGCGTCAACATGCTCAGCCCCGGCGTCACCGATACGCCGATTCTCGATAGCCAGTCGGCGACACGCGAGGATCTGGTGAGCATGTACCAGAGCATGGTCCCGCTCGGCCGACTCGCCCGCGCCGAGGAGATGGCCAGCGCGGCACTCTTTCTCGCCTCCGGGCAGAGTTCGTACATGACCGGCGCGGATTTGATGAATGACGGCGGCATAGGCCAGGTCTGAGGCCCCGGGCGCACCGTCCATCGAAGTGATTTTCCGTTATTCAGGAACCGAATGGAGAATTCAACGAGCTACGCAATCATCGGGCCTGGCAAGATCGGCACAGCCATGGCTCACTGTACAGATTCCGGTTGTGCCCGAAGCTTGTCCCTGATTGCAGTCAGGCAGTTCGTGAACTGGGTGCGAAGCCCCACGGAGTTGCCGCTCGGTGCGGCAAGGCTGTCGGTCGTCACAGTCCATCCGTCGGGCGTACGCGAAACATCGAGTTCGAAGTATTCGGCCGATTCGCTATCGAGGACCACCGACTCGCGAAAACTACCCTTCGGCGCGCGAATGACCGCCTCGCAGCCCTGCTGGAGCCGGGCTGGGGCATGAGCGGACAAACCGGGCGAGCCGTCGCGAAAGGGGACCGCGCCGTACATGCGGAACGCCTCGAACTGCGCTGGCATTGCGGCCGTGACGAACTGGATGTCCGAATCCGAAACGTCTTTTCCGCATCCCGCCAGGATGGCGATAGAGGCTGCGAGCGCGATGCGGGCGCAATGACTCCGGAAAGTGATTGTGCGGCCGCCGGCTCCCCATGGTCTCGGCGCAAACGTTAGCGTTCTCATCTCCAACGGGCCTGCCTCGATGTAAGAATTAGTATTACGGCGTGCGTAATGCATATATTTATCGAGGTTAACCCTGGGGCGTCCGGTCCATCACGCTCACCCCGCGCGCCGCCCCTGCACCACACGCGTTGCGGGCGCAACATCCATCACCGCGAGCCGGATCGCGTCGATCAGCGCGCGTGCCGCCGGCGAGGGCGAGCCCTGCGCGCGCAGCGTAAGCCCGATATCGTGCCGCGTGTGCTGCAGCGGCACGTCGAGAATCACCAGGCGCCCCGATTCGATTTCGTAGTGCAGCTGCTGCGCCGGGAGCGCCGTGATCATGTCCGTGCCGAGCAGCAGCCCGCGAATCACGGCAAGATCGTCGGATTCGACCGTGGGCAGCGGCGGCTTGAGCTTCACGCGGCGGAACTGCGCTTCGAACAGCCCGCGCGAGGGCGAATGCGTGTGCGAAAGAATCCACTGCGCCTCACGCAGATCGTTCAGCGTGAGGCCGTGCTGCTTCGCAAGCGGATGATCGCGCCGCGCGAGCACGACCATGTCCTCCGACATCAATCGTTCGGTGCCCAGGCCGCTCGCCGCATCGTTTTCGCGCAGCGCGCCGAGCACGAAGTCCACGTCGCCGGCGCGCAGGCCTGCCACGAGCCGTTCATACGCGCTTTCGTCGGTCACTACGCGCACCCGCGGATGCTGCGCGCAAAGGCGCGCGATGGCGGCCGGCAGGATCAGCGTGCGGCCCAATGGCAGCGCGCCTACCGTTACGGCGCCCTGGATATTGCCGTGCAGCGCTGCGATATCGTCGGGTACGTGACGCAGCTCGTTGAGTGCGCGCCGCACGTGCAGCAGGAAGGTCTCGCCCTCGGCAGTCAGCAGCACGCCGCGCGGCCCTCGATGGAAGAGCGTGACACCCGAGCCGCTTTCGAGCACGCGCATGGCGCTGCTCACGGCGGGCTGGCTGATGCCGAATGCATGGGCGGTGCTCGGCATATGGCGGTGCCGCGCCAGGGCGACGAATAGCTGCAGCCGCCGCGTGTTGAGCAGATACGCGGGCAGTGTGCCTTCGCTCAACGCGCGCCGGCGCGCCTGGCGCGCGGCGCACCACTGCGCGAGCGCTTCCAGTTCGCCGAAAATGCGCGCGCAGCGCTCGAGCACCACGCGGCCCACGGCGGTGGGCAGCATGCCCGACGGTTTGCGCTCGAAGAGCGGCGCGCCCAGCGCCGTCTCCAGTTCCTGCACCGAGCGCGTGACAGCCGACTGTGCGCGATACAAGGCCGAAGCGGCGCGCGTGGCGCTGCCCGTGTCGGCAACGAGGCGAAAAGCGCGCAGATGCGCTAGGTTCAGGAGTTCGGGCTGGCTCACGGCTCGATCATGTCGTTTTGGGTGGGATACGCGCCTTCGCCGTTCACGAGCGCGCCGACAATGGCGTGATGCTGGCGGTGCACATACGAGCGCGTCATGACCGCGCTGCCGCGCGGCCTGGTCGAACACCACCGTGCCCGGCGAGACGAATGGAACCTCGTCGTCGAGACCGGGCGCGGCGCTCACCGCGAGATTGTGCGCCGCTTCCACAATCAATGCGTGGAAGCGGCCGTTCATCGCGGCGTAATGCGTTACGGCAGGCGAATTGGGCAAAATAGCGCCAGTCGAAACAGCACTCGCGTGACGAAAAAGGAAGTTTCATGACGGATACAGTGGATTGCGCCGTGATCGGCGCGGGCGTGGTCGGTCTCGCGGTTGCGCGCGCGTGCGCGCAGCAGGGCTGGGAAACCGTCCTCGTCGAGGCGGAAAACGCCATTGGCACGGGCACCAGCTCGCGCAACAGCGAAGTGATACACGCCGGCATTTACTACCCGCAAGGTTCGCTCAAGGCGCGGCTGTGTGTGCAAGGCAAGCACAAGCTTTACGCGTATTGCGAAGAGAAGGGCGTGGAGTTCAGCCGTTGCGGCAAGTTCATCGTGGCGACGCACGAAGGGCAGCTCGACGCGCTGCGTGCGATTCGCGCGGCGGCGGCCGCCAATGGCGTGGACGACCTGCGCTGGCTCGACTGCGGCGAGGCGCGCGCAAGGGAACCTGCGCTCAATTGCGTGGCGGCGCTCGAATCGCCCTCCACGGGTATCGTCGACAGCCATGGTTTGATGCTCGCGCTGCGGGGCGACTTCGAGGCGGCGGGCGGCATGCTCGCGTTTTGTTCGCCGGTCACGGGCGGCGCGGCGAGGCCGGGCCAGCCGACGCTCCTCGAGGTGGGCGGCGACGAGCCGATGGCATTACTCGCCACGCGCGTGGTGAACAGCGCCGGCCTTCACGCGCAGCAGGTCGCGGCCTGCATCGAAGGCGTGCCGGCGCACTCGATCCCGCGAGTGCGTTACGCGAAGGGCAATTACTACTCGCTTGCGGGCGCGGCGCCGTTTTCGCGGCTCATCTATCCGGTGCCGGAGGAAGGGGGCCTGGGTGTGCACCTGACGATCGACCTTGGCGGCCAGGCGCGCTTCGGTCCCGACGTGGAGTGGACCGGCACGATCGACTACACCGTGGACCCGGGCCGCGCGGCGAAATTCTACGAGGCGATTCGCACCTACTGGCCCGCGCTGCCTGACGACGCGCTGCAACCGGGTTATGCTGGCATTCGCCCGAAGCTGGCGGATGGGAAGCACGGCGGCAAACATGGCGGCGACTTCATGATCCAGGACGCGCGCGAGCACGGCGTGCGCGGGCTCGTGAACCTCTACGGCATCGAGTCGCCGGGGCTGACGGCTTCGCTCGCGATTGCGGACGACGTGATCGAACGGCTGAACACACACTGACTGCAGTCGCGAACCAATGCGAATCAACGCGAATCACAAGGAGAAGAGGATGGTCTACGAGATGGCGCACATCACGGTGAGCGCAGGCAAGAACGCCGAATTCGAGGCGGGCGTCGCACAGGCGCTGCCGCTTTTTCACCGCGCGCGCGGCTGCCGCAGCGTGGAGCTGCAGCGCGGCGTGGAGGAGCCGAACCAGTATGTGCTCGTCGTGCAGTGGGATACCGTCGAGGATCACATGGTGCACTTTCGCGAGTCGGATGACTTTCAGGAATGGCGCCGCCTCGTCGGGCCGTACTTCGAGAAGCCGCCTGTCGTAGGACACACCCAGGTGGTCGTGAAGTAAGCAGCTGAGCGCGGCCAGCCGCGCTTACGCCTTGATGCCGAACCCCTCCACATAGCCCACCGCGTCTTCTCCGTCCCAAACGCGTCCGTCGACGAACGGCGCGGTGGCCGTCCCTTCCGGCAGCGCAATCCCCATCGCCGCCGCCGCTTGCCCGTACAGCGCCGTCTGGTTCAAGCCGCGCGCGATCTCGCGATAGTCGCTTCGGCGCGCGAGCATGCCCCATCGTTCGAACTGCGTCAGAAACCACACGCCTTCGGATTCATGCGGATAATTCACGCGGCCTTCCTCGAAGAACTTCATGCCCGGCGGGCGTGATGCTGGGTCCGCTTCGAGCCGCGCCGCGATCAGCGCGGCGTCCACATCCAGCATTTCCGGGCGCGCAAGCCACTGCGCAATCTCCCGCCGATTGCCTTCGCCGTCCAGCCAGCGGCACGCTTCGAGCATCGTCTGCACGAGCGCGCGCGCCGTGTTCGGATAGCGTTGCACGAAATCGCGCCGGCAGGCGAGCACCTTTTCGGGATGATCCGGCCAGATCGCCCCGCTCGCGATGACCGTGCGTCCCACGCCGCGCTGCTGCGCGAGCCCAGGCCACGGCTCGCCCGCGCACAGGCCATCGAGGCGATCTTCGGCGAGCGCGGCCACCATCTGCGGCGGCGGTATCACCACGCTCTCGATGTCGCGCAGCGGATGCACGCCTTGCGAAGCGAGCCAGTAGTACAGCCACATCGCGTGCGTGCCGGTGGGGAAGGTCTGCGCGAACACGGGCTTGCGCGCGAGCGTCGCGAGCGCGCGCGGCAGCGAGCCGTGCTCGGCGAGCGCATCCGCCAGACGGTTCGAGAGCGAAATGGCCTGCCCGTTGCGGTTGAGCACCATCAGCACGGCCATGTCGGTTTGCGGGCCGCCCAGGCCGAGCTGCACGCCATATACGAGCCCGTAAAGCGAGTGCGCTGCGTCGAGTTCGCCCGACAGCAGCTTGTCGCGCAGTGCGGCCCAGGAGGGCTGGCGCGAGAGTTCGAGCGTGAGGCCGTGCGCGTGGCCGAACTCCAGCAGCTTCGCCGCGACGAGCGGCGCGGCGTCGGCGAGCGGCACGAAGCCGATCTTCAGATGGGTTTTCTCGGGCGCGGCGAGAGGGGGGGTGGCGTTCATAGGTGGCGCTTCGTTCCTGCTCAGTCGGGTCGTTCCTGCGCTTGCGCAAGCGCGACGATCTGGCGGGCGACCTCGGCGAGCTTCACGCTCTGATTCATCGCGCGCTTGCGCAGCGCCGCGTAGGCGGCGGGCTCGGTCAGCTTCTGTTGCTCCATCAGGATGCGCTTTGCGCGGTCGATCAGCTTGCGCTCGGCCAGTTCGTTTTCGGCCTGCGTGAGACGCTCGCGCAACTGCGCTTCCTGAGCGAAGCGCGCGAGCGCGACTTCGAGGATCGGCGCGAGGCGCTCGCTCGCGAGTCCTTCCACGAGATAGGCGGTCACACCCGCATTCACAGCCGAGCGGATGAGCTGCTGGTTGGCATCGTGGCTGAACATCAGCACCGGGCGCGGCGCGGTGGCGTTCATCACCGCGAGCTGTTCGAGCGTGTCGCGCGAGGGCGACTCGGTATCGATGATGATGACGTCGGGCCGCTCGCGCTCGACGACGCGATGCAGCCCCTGCGGCGTCGCGGGCTCGGCGAGCATGTCGTAGCCGAGCTTGGCTAGCGCGTCGCGCAGGTCGCCGATAGGCTTGTCGGTGTCGGTTACGAGCAGTACGCGCAGCATGGGGACTCGGTGATCGTCGGCATGATGTCTTCGACGGTTAATCGGTGCATGACGCGCCATCGCGGGGCGCGCATGAGTGTTAAGCAAGGCGAGTGCCAGTTTGGCCGTCGGCCGCAAAGCCATGCCCGATGGGGTTTGAGGCGCGCCGTGCGCAAACGCGGCGCGCAATGCGTTGTGCACCGCAGCAGTGCGGGAAGCGGCGCGGCGCACCCAATTGGCGCAGCCGTTGCGGGCGGTGACCGCAAGCGTGCGGGCGGACGGCGTGAATCCGCGCTCGGGATTCGGGAGTCGAGACAGCCGGACGCGGCTTTTGTGACACGCGTATTTCACCTATCCTTTTTAGCGCACGCCGTCGGCTCCACGATTCCCAGCGCCAGCATTCCCACGACAATTAACCGGCCAATGGAAATGGAAAGACCTGCCTCCCCCCAAGCACAGCCCGCCAGCGCAACTACAAGCCGGCCCTGGCTGCGCTGGCTGCCCGGCGTCACGTTGCTCAAGACTTATCAACGCGCCTGGCTGCTCAACGATCTCGCCGCGGGGCTGGTGCTGACCACCATGCTCGTGCCGGTCGGCATTGCCTACGCGGCGGCGTCCGGCGTGCCCGGCGTCTACGGCCTCTATGCCACGATCATTCCACTGCTCGCCTATGCCATTTTCGGGCCCAGCCGCATCCTCGTGCTCGGCCCCGACTCCGCGCTTGCCGCGCCCATACTCGCCGTGGTGGCGCAGGTAGCGGGCGGCGACCCCGCACGCGCCATCGGCGTGGCGAGCATGATGGCGATCGTTTCCGGGCTCGTCTGCGTCGTCATGGGGCTGTTGCGCCTCGGCTTCATCACGGAGCTGCTGTCCAAGCCCATTCGATACGGCTACATGAACGGCATTGCGCTCGCCGTGCTCATCAGCCAGTTGCCGAAGCTCTTCGCCATCTCCGTCGACGAGCAGGGGCCGATGCGGGACCTGCTCAGCCTCGTTCGGGCCGTGGCGCGCGGCGAGGCCAACTGGTACAGCTTCGCCGTGGGCGCGGGAAGCCTCATGCTGATCCTGGTGCTCAAGCGCTTCGACAAGGTGCCCGGCATCCTGATCGCCGTGATCGTGGCCACGCTTTCGGTCAGTCTCTTCCATCTCGACAGCGTCGGCGTAAAAGTGCTGGGCACGATTCCCCAGGGCTTGCCCGGACTCTCGCTGCCGTGGGTCGCCAACGCGGACCTGGTCAAGATCGTCCTCGGCGGCGCGGCCGTCGCGTTGATCGCCTTCGCCGATACCAGCGTGCTCTCGCGCACCTATGCAGCGCGCTTTCATGCGCGCGTCGACCCGAACCAGGAGATGGTGGGCCTCGGCGTGGCGAACTTCGCGGCCGGCTTGTTCCAGGGTTTTCCGATCAGCAGCAGCGCGTCGCGCACGCCGGTTGCCGAAGCCGCGGGCTCCCGCACGCAGCTGACCGGCGTAGTGGGCGCGCTCGCGGTGGCGGCGCTGCTCATGGTCGCGCCCAATCTGTTGCGCTATTTGCCCAGTAGCGCGCTCGCCGCCGTGGTGATCGCCGCCGCGCTCGGACTGTTCGAAATCGCCGATCTCAAACGCATCTACCGCATTCAGCAGTGGGAGTTCTGGCTGTCGATCGGTTGCTTCGCGGCAGTCGCGGTTTTCGGGGCGATTCCCGGCATTGGCCTCGCCGTCCTGATCGCCGTGATCGAATTCCTCTGGGACGGCTGGCGGCCCCATTTCGCGGTGCTCGGCCGCGTGGAAGGGGTGCGCGGCTATCACGACATCGAGCGCTATCCCGACGCCGTGCGCACACCGGGACTCGTGCTGTTTCGTTGGGACGCGCCGTTGTTCTTCGCGAATGCCGATCTGTTTCAGCAGCGGCTGATGGAAGCGGTGGAAGCGTCGCCCACGCCGGTGCGCCGGGTCGTGGTGGCGGCGGAGCCCGTGACGAGCGTGGACGTCACGTCCGCCGACATGCTGCGCGAACTGACCCATGCGTTGCGCGAGCGCGGCATCGCGCTGCATTTCGCGGAGATGAAGGACCCGGTGCGCGACAAGCTCAAGCGCTTCGACCTGCTCGAAGATATCGGCCCGGACCGCTTCGATCCGACCGTAAGCAGTGCTGTCGATCGCTATGTCGACGAGACCGGCCTCGCGCAGGACGAGGCCGGGCCGCAAACGGGACGGTAGCGCAAAGCCGAAGCGGTGCCGGTTCTCGCGCCAGCGCAACTGGCCTCGATGCCGGTCAGGCGCCGGGCTTGAGCACCACGCGAAAGCGCGCTTTGCCGCTCATCATCCGCTCATAGGCTTGTGCGGCGCGCGACAGCGGATATTCCTCGATCATCGGCTTGACGCCCGAGAGCGCGCTGAATGCCAGGGTCTCCTGAGAATCTGCAGCGGTGCCCGAGGGCCAGCCCTGCAGCGAGTGGCGTCCCATGATGAATTGCGTGATCGGCACTTCCACGGGCTCCTCCGACACGCCGAGCATGATCAGCTTGCCATTCAGGCCGAGCCCGCCCAGCACGGCGCTCATGGCTTTGCCGCTCGTGGCCGTGGCGAGGATCACGCGCGCGCCGCCCAGCGCGAGCAGGGCTTGCGCGACGTCCTGCGAGGCGCTGTCGATGTAGTGATGTGCGCCGAGCTGTTTCGCGAGCGGCGCCTTGTCCTGGCCGCGCGCGATGGCGACGGTGACGAAGCCCATTTTGCGTGCGTACTGCACGCCGAGATGGCCGAGACCGCCAATGCCGAGAATCGCCACGACATCGCCCGCGCGTGCGCCGCTGTGGCGCAACGCATTGAAGGTGGTGATGCCGGCACACAGGAGCGGCGCGGCGTCGACGTCGGAGAGGTCGTCGGGCATGCGTGCGAGCGCTTCCTGCGGCGCCACCATGTAATCGGCATAGCCGCCGTCGTAGCTGATGCCGGGAATTTGCCCGTTCTTGCAGAGCACGAAGTCGCCGTGGCGGCAATGTTCGCAATGGCCGCAGTGGCCGCCGTGCCAGCCTACGCCGACGCGCTGCCCGACCTTCCATTCGTCGACGCGCGCGCCAAGCTTTTCAATCACGCCTGCGATCTCGTGGCCGGGCACACGGGGAAACTGCAGGCCTGGCCACTGGCCTTCTTTCGTGAGCGAATCGCTGTGGCAGATCCCGCAGGCCTGCACCTTGACGAGGACGTGTCCCTCGGGCGGCTCGGGAATATCGCGCTCGACCAGTTCGAGAGGGGCGCCCGGTTTTGCTACCTGCACTACGTGCATCTTTGGCATCGTCGGCTCCTGGAAAAGTGGGGTTTGTGGCGGTGATGTCGTGGCGACGCGTGGCTACCGCCACATTGTAGGACGATGGTGCGGGCGCTTCGTGTTGCGCGGCGCGTTGCGACTTGCGAGGGAGGTTTGTTAGCGTTGGGATGATGCGGAGGCTAAAGAATATGGGCGCAGCCGACATTCTCCGGATTCGTCGCTTCAATCGTGCCGGTTACCCGCCCCGGGATGGCGAGTGATGCGCAACGCAATTCGCGCGGCCCGCCGGCGGCGCCGTCGCTCCATCGGGCACGCTTGATGTATGTCAATGCTGGCGCCAGAACGGCTGATTCAATGGACAGCGGGCCGCGTGAGCCGGCGTGATTGCCAGTCCATGTTCCAGTGCGCCCCCAAAAAACTCCGGCCGACTGCTACCGAGGAGAACCGATGCAGGTCGAAAACAGGACACAGTCCGCCATCTCAAGGGAATGGCTCGCCCGCCTGAAGGAACACCCGCTCGCCCGGGTCGGGCCCGGGTTGATCACCGGTGTGGCGGACGATGACCCTGGTGGCATTGCCACGTATTCCCAGGCGGGCGCGCAGTTTGGTCTTGGCATGCTGTGGACGATGCCGCTCGCCTTCCCGTTGATGGCGGCGGTTCAGTCAATGTGCGCCAATCTCGGCAGGGTCACGGGCAAGGGGCTGGCCGCCAACATCAAGTCCGTGTTTCCGCCGATCGTGCTTTACGGCGTCGTGGCGCTGCTGCTCGCGGCCAATACGCTCAACATCGCAGCCGACGTGGCCGCCATGGGCGAAGCCGCTGAACTGGTGACCGGCGTCGATCGCCACCTGATGACGACTTCCTTCGTTCTGGCGACGCTGCTGCTTCAGGTGTTCGTGCCATATCACCGGTACGTGTTCTTCCTGAAGTGGCTAACGCTTTCACTGCTTGCCTACGCGGCAGTGCTATTTACGGTTCACGTGCCATGGCGGCAAGTGGCGCTACGCACCGTGTGGCCGCACTTCACGCCCGGTGCCTCTTCGGCGGCCGTCGTGCTCGGCGTGTTCGGTACCACCATCAGCCCGTATCTGTTCTTCTGGCAGGCATCCGAGGAAGTCGAGGACATGCAGGCAAAACACGGAAGTGCGCCGCTCGTGACCGATCCGCATGCCGCTTCCACCGAATTGCGACGCATTCGTTGGGATACGTGGAGCGGCATGTTCTATTCGGACATCACGGCGTGGTTCATCATTCTTGCCACGGGTGTGACGCTGCATGTTGCCGGCGTAACCGATATCAATACGGCAGCGCAGGCAGCGAGCGCCCTGCGCCCGCTTGCCGGCGACTTCGCATATCTTCTCTTCGCGGTGGGCATTTTCGCCGTCGGGCTGATTGGCGTGCCGGTGCTTGCCGGATCGGGGGCCTACGCGCTCTCGGAGGCGATGGGGTGGAAGGAGGGGCTCGAGCGCCCTGTAGCCGACGCGCGCGGCTTCTACGGCATCATCGCGGCGAGCGTGCTCGTCGCGCTCGCCCTGCAGTACTCGCCAATCAGTCCCATGCGCGCCCTGTTCTGGAGTGCGGTCATCAATGGAATGGTCGCGGTGCCGCTAATGGTCGTGGTCATCGTCCTCGTGTCGAAACCCGCGGTAATGGGCCCGTTCACCGCAAGCCGGCCAGTGCGTGCACTCGGATGGACCGCGACCGCCGTGATGGGAGGCGCGGCCCTCTCGATGCTCATTCCGCATTAGCGGATGCCGTGTTTGGCGTGGGCGCCAGGGGAGTCAGGCCGATATGGCCCGCCGGGCGATCAGCCGGCGTTTCTTGCTGCAGCACCGCCGCCCGTAACGGCACCAGGCGCACGTGTCGATTACATAAAGGGGCGGCAACTCCGCGCCGGTATCGCGTGCGAGACCCATGGCGGCATCGAGTTGTTCGGGGCAGCAAGGCGTCGCTACACAAATAACGGTGGTGCCAAGCGTAAGAGAGTCACAACAGGTGCGCTCTGCCGTAGCGCGCATAGTCGCGGGAGACACGGTCATGCCAATGGGAAACGTGAAACGTGGTCGGCAATCGGCTCGCGCTCGTCTGACCAATGCTGGCTTCGCGCCGGTCCCGATGTCCGGGGTCTATCAGCTACTGGAGCCCGGGCCGGTGGTGTTGTTGACGACGTCGAATGAGGGACGCTGCAACGTCATGACGATGTCGTGGCATTCGATGGTCGAGTTCGAGCCCCCGCGCATAGCCTGTGTCGTGAGCCGTGCCGACTACAGCTTCGCTGCGCTGCGTTCGAACCGCGAATGCGTGATTGCTGTGCCGGATGTATCGCTCGCGCAGCAAGTGGTCGAAGTGGGCAATTGTTCCGGTCGCGACATCGACAAGTTCGCGCGGACGGGCCTGACGCCTCTACCCGCAAAGGAGGTCGATGCGCCGATCGTATCGGAATGCTTCGCGAACCTCGAATGCCGGGTGATCGACACGCGGCTCGTGCCGCGCTACGAACTGTTCGTGCTGGAGGTCGTGTGCGCGTGGGGCCGGCGCGACCAGCGGACGCCCAGGACGCTGCACCATCGGGGATACGGTGTCTTCGTGATCGACGGAGAGGAGTTGCGCCTCGAATCCGGAAAGCGGTGAGTCCATCGACGAACGGAAACGAACACGGGTCAGGGAAAGTGCGCTCGCGCGCATGCACGGTCTGCGTGACGCGGCGCCATCACAATGCGGTTCGCGAGCGTGATGGGTCCAGGCTGGACGGGTTCGAAGAGGCTGCCGCGTTCGCGGGCTTCAAACGAAGGGGAAGCAGTGTTGGCCGGTGACATTGATCTGTTATCCTGAATTAATGACGCATAGCGCCCGGCGGGCTGCGGGTCGGTGGCGGCTCGCCGCCGCGCGCGGTACTCCGGGTTGGCAAGGATAGGCATGCGATGAACTGGCGGCAATGGAACGCGCCGCTCAAACCGCGCATGTGTTTTCTATTCCATAACATCGAACGATCGAGTGCTTGACCCGCATCAACCGGTCGTACGACCGAAGCACACTCCCTTCAGTACAACAGATAGCGCATGCGCTCTGGCGCAAAGGCGCGCGTCTGCCGCCGCGCGATCTCAAGGGCCTGCGCCAGATCGACGTTGCGACCCAACGCCTGCCACACGTCTTCTGAGCCAATCAGGGCGCGCGTCGCTGCGAAGTCAAAGGTTTGTGGCCAGGCGCGGTGCAACACCGCGACCAGGGTGAGACCTAGCATGCCCGGCGTGCGGGTGGCGTCTGCGTGTACCACGCGCACGCCGTGACACAGCACGCCGTGCCAGGCGGATTCGGTTGGCACGAAATCGATCGGCTCGAAGCGCGCGCCCGCGTTCGCCGCGTTCAACGAGGCGGCCAGCGCAACGCCGTCGATCCATGGTGCGCCGATCCACTCGAAGGGATGGGGCGTGCCGCGCCCGACGCTCACGTTCGCGCCCTCGATCAGCGCCACGTCTGGGTAAAGCGCGAGTGCCTGTGGCGTGCGCAGGTTGGGCGAGAGTGGCGTCCATGCGAGGCCGGTGTCCGTGAACGTCATCTCACGGTGGTATCCGCTCATGGGTACGACATGCAGGTCCGCGCCGATGCGCCGCTCGCTGTTGAAGTACCGCGCAAGCTCGCCAGGGGTCATGCCGGGCTGCAGCGGTAGCGCCGCGTAGCCGGTGAACGACGTGCGTCCGGCGTCGAGTCTCGGTCCACCGAAGTGCGCGGCGCCCAACGGGTCAGGGCGGTCGAGCACGAAAACCGGAATGCCGCGTGCCGCAGCGGCTTCGAGCGCGTAGCCAAGCGTCGTCTCATAGGTAAAGAAGCGCACGCCCGCGTCCTGGAGGTCAAAGACGAGCGCGTCGAGTCCGTCGAGTGCATGGGCAGGAAAGCGTTGGCCGCTGCCATAAAGGCTGATCACCGGAAGTCCCGTTGCTGCATCGGTCGTGTCGCCGAACGGTGCGTCGATGGCACCATTCAGGCCGTGCTCGGGCGCGAACAGTGCCCGCAGCTCAACACCTGGCGCGTGGGCGAGCACGTCGAGCGTGCGTCGGCCTTCGCCGTCAATGCCGCTCTGGTTCGTTACGAGGCCGATGCGCAATCCTGCGAGCGGCGCGAAACCCTGTGCGGCAAGGACGTCGAGACCTGTCATCACCGGCCCGTGTGAATGCGGCACGACCCGCGCTGCCGCGAGCGTCGCCGCGGCCCACGGCAGGCGCTGCGCGAGCTGGGCTTCGGATAACGGCGGAGCGCCGCTTGCCACCAGTGAACTGATCTGCGCGCGCAAGGGCTGAGCGTCGCCGCTCGGGCCCATTAGCACGCGGTTGCTCAGCACGATCAGAAAGCGGCCCGTTGCGAAGTCGATCCACAGGGCCGTGCCCGTATAGCCGGTATGCGTCAATGCCCCGACCGGAACGAGCCGGTCGCGGTTCGCCGCCAGCGGCGCCTGGAGTTCCCAGCCCAGACCGCGCCACGGCGGCGCATCGATGGGAGAGGCGGGCTGCGCGAGCAGGGCGATACTCGACGCGCCCAGGATGCGCACGCCGTCCATCGTGCCACCTTGCAGCAGCATGCGCGCGTAGCGCGCGAGATCGCCTGCAGTCGAGAAAAGGCCGGCATGCCCCGCGACACCGCCCATGCGTGCTGCGATCGGGTCGTGCACGGTCCCGCGCGCGAGGCCGCTGGTTGGCGCGATGTCTGGAGCGGCACCTGGCCTGAAGCCCGTATTGATCATCCTGAGCGGCGCGAAAATGTGCTCCCTGCACCAGACGTCGAAGCGTTCGCCACTTGCGCGCTCCACGAGCTTCGCAAGGACGATGAAGTTGACATCGCTGTAGATCGCGCGCGCGCCCGGCGCAGCGACCGGAACAGCATCGGCTGCTTCGCGCAGGACGTCGTCCGCATCGGCAGCGTGCGCGATGGGCACCTCGGGCGGCAGCCCCGACGTATGCGAGAGCAGCTCGCGCACGGTGATATTGCCTTTGCCGTGCGCGCCAAAAGCCGGCCAGTAACGCGCGACGGGTGCGTCGAGATCGAGGCGTCCCGCTTCCACGAGCTGGAGCACGGCCGTCGTCGTCGCGATCACCTTGGTAAGGGATGCCATGTCGAAAACAGTGTCCATCGTCATCGGATCGGGCTGTGGCCCGCGCGTGCGTGCGCCAGCGGCGTAGGTCCATGCGATCGTGTGGGCATCGCCCGCGACGACCACGGCGCCAGGAACATGCCCCGCCGCGATCTGCGCGGCGACGATTGCTTCGAGCCCGGACGGCACCTGTGCCCCCGGCGCGGGCAGTGCCCCGGATGGCGGCTGGGCGGCCAACGGCGGCACGCCCGTGACAGGCGCCAGTTGAGGGGGCTGCACGGCGCAGTCCGTTAAGGCGACGGCAAGTACGGCCGCAAGCAGCCACGCCGGGATGCCAGGGCGCTTGCGCGTCAATGCGGCAACTGCGCCGGATCGTAGTGATTGCGCGGGTTCCATAGCATCCAGCCGTCGGTGCCGGCGGCATCGGCGGCGTCCACCTGTGCGCGAATTGCCTCGGCGCCGAATTCACGATGATCGAACGCGTAGTCGCGAAACGCCTGAAGCCATGGCCTGAAGCGCACGCCCGGCAAGCCGGTGCGCGTCTTTGCCTCGGCGAGCGAGCGGCCCACGATCTGGCCAGGCTCCGCCGTCGGGCGATTGCAGCCGGGCAGCCCCCATGTGAAACCCGACGGATAGAGCATCGGCGAGATGTAGTCGAGCGGCGCGCCAAGCTGCTCGATCTGCTGGCCGATAGCCGTGTCGTCGAGGTTCCAGCACACGTAGCCGAAGATATCCGCGGCGACGAACACGTTATAGGGCGCGAGGCGTGCGCGGGCCGTATTGAGAAACCCGACGATCGCGGCCGTGCGGTTCGCGCGCGTGTTCGGCTGGCTGAAGCGCAGGCCCGGTGCGTCGGGAAAGCGGACGTAGTCGAACTGGATCTCGTCGAAGCCGATGCGCGCGGCCTCCTCGGCCATGTCGATATTGTGCGCCCAGATCGCCTGCTGGAAAGGATCGACCCATTGCAGCGACTCGCGGTCGCGCCACGGCTCGCCTGACGCGTCGCGCACCGCCCATTCGGGATGGGCGCTGGCAAGCGGATCATCCTTGAAGACGACGACGCGCGCGATCAGGTAGAAGCCCTGTTGGTGGAGCGTGGCGACGAGTGCGGCGAAGTCGTCGATGTAAGGCGGCTGCACGCTCACGTGGCGGATTGCGCCGATGGCGTCACGCGCGGCGTCGCGCCACGGCGTGATCCCGCGGTCGCCCTTGACGTCGATCACGAGCGCGTTGATCCCGTTGCTCGCTTTGAGCGCCACGGCGGCGCTGCGCAGGGTGCGGCTCGTCACGCCGAACACGGACAGGTAGACCGCCCTGGGCCGGAACGGCGTGAGCGCGATCGTCACGGGCGCATCACTGGCGACGATCGCCTGCGCGCGCAGGTAGCCCGGAGCGCGCGCCGCGATGTTCGTGCCCGGCGCGGGTGCGTGAAATGCCCCGTATGCGTCTGTACGCAGCGCGCGTCCGCCGATCGTCACGATGGCTTGCGGTATGGGCGCGCGCGTGTTCGCATCGATGACCACGCCTTGGGTTCCGGCCGCCGCCTGCGCACCGGCATTCCCGCACGCGAGCCCGACGGCGAGGGCGGCGAACCACGAGATCGCGTACCGGATGGCGGCGGTTTTCATGGCGGACTTGACGAAAGAGGGCATGGCGGGGCTCATGGTTTTGTCTGCAGGGTGGACGGATGCTCGCCGAGCAGCTGGCCGAGGCGTTCGGGCGTGCAGGCGTCGACCATCAGAAAGCGCGGTATCGCGAGCGGTTGCGTCGAGCGGGTGACGTGGTGCGGCTCAATCGTGAAGGCGGCGCGGTACCCCGCATGTTGTGCGAGCCCGGCGAGTTCATCGTCATGGATGCCGAACGGCCAGGCGAGCAGGTCGACGTGGCCGCCGAGCTGGTGCTCGAGCAACTCGCGGGAGTGCGCGAACTGCGTCAGCGCGAACTGCTCGAATGCGGGCGCCGACAGGCGCCGCCGCTCGGTGTTGAAGTTCGGATGCCACCAGGTGTGCGACTGGATGTCGAAGAGCCCGGTGTCGCGCAGTTCCCGCAACTCAGGCCAGGTCATCGCATACGACGCATTCGAGATGGCCGAGGGATAGATGAACAGGGTTACCGGAAATCGCTCGCGCAGGACGATCGAACGCATGACTTCGTAGACCGAGCGATGACCGTCATCGACGGTGATGGCAATCGCCCTGGATGGCAGCCGCGCCGAAGGATCTTCGAGCCAGGTGACGATATCGCGCAGCGACACGATCTGGTAGCCGTGCGCGCGCAGCCAGGCGAGATGCGCTTCGAATGTGGTGACGCGCACCGTCATCGAGTCCGCCGCGTCCTGAGCGAAGCGATGGTAGACGAGGATCGTGGCCTCGGATACGGGTTGCGCAGCGTCTGCATGTGCCGTCAACGGGTACAACGCCGTCGCCACGGCCAGAAGCATCATCGATATGCCGCGGGTCTTGCGGAGAAGAAAGCGCATGTTCTTGTCCAGTTCTTCTGCTTGTTGCCGTGCGCGGGTTGCTGCCGCCACTACGCGCCGCGTCGTTTTTTGGTTGCTATATCCATTCCAACGGTTCCGCTCCCGTCCACGCTTGACCTGAATCAATGGCGCGGCGAGGAGGCAATGGATGATGCGTTTGTGGCGTCCACGCGGCGCGCAGCACAAGTTTCGTTCCAGCGGTCAGGACATGACATCGAGCATCGGAAATGCAGATGGGTGCCCGCGCCGCACGGGAATCGGCTTCGGCAATGGCGGGCGTGGACGTTGTGTTCTACAAGGAAATCCTCGATCACCGCGGCTTTGCGCACCGGTGCGAGTTGATGCGCATCCCGCAAGCGGCCCCGGATGTCGACGACGCCATTGCAGGAGCCATTCTCGAATTCGAACAGGCACAGCGCGTGGTCGACTGGACGATCGCGGCAGATGGCTACCAGGTGCAGACACGGCGTGCCGCCGTCTAGCGAACCGGAGGACAATCATGCACGCCAGTTGAGCTGGTGACGGACCGCGATCTCGTCGTCGCCGTGATGGCCAGCGGCGGGAATCCCGATCAGCTTACGGCGGGACAGATATACGCCGGCTGCCGGTCGTCGACGAATCGGGATGCCTCGCCGCCGTTGTCACGCTCGACGATATACAGCGTTCGGCTCCCGTTTCATGGTATAGCCGCGGGGGTCCCGCCGTGCATGGACAGCCGGGAACGCGCTCACGCAAAGGGCAGCGTGCCCGCCGGTGCCCGGCGCACGATCATCAGCGTCGCGCCGATGTGGTCCTCCAGCGCGAGCGCCGCGCGCGCATCGGCGCGCTGCATGGCGGCCTCGAAAATGCGCAGGTGTTCCAGGTGCACGTCGCGACGGGTGTCGACGAGGCCGATGCAAACCCGGCGATAGCGCTCGCCATGCTGCGAGAGAATCCGCAGGACCAGATACGTCCACGGCGAGGCCGCGGCAGAGATCAGCGCTTCGTGAAAGCGGCGGTTATGCACTTCCCAGGCCGACCGGTTCTCGACCGAGACGGGTTGCTCGAACGCGGATAGCATCTCGAAGCTCTCTCGCACGCGTTGCTCCCACGCGTGGTCGCCGCGCCGCACGGATTCGCGCAACGCCTCCACCTCGATATGAATGCGCAAGCGCGTGATGTCTTCGAGGTCGGCCAGCGACATGGGTGTGACGCGGAATCCGCGCTGGCCTTCTGCCACGACGAGTGCGTCGCTCACGAGCCGCGTGAGCGCCTCGCGCAGCGTGCCCGCGCCCACGTTGTACACGTCTTTCAGATGCTCGACGCGCAGCTTCGCGCCAGGCGGGTAGCGACCTTCGATGATGTGCTGGCGCAGTTGATGATAAGCCTGCTCGCCGAGCGTGCGGGCAGGCGGGCCATTGGACTCCTCGGCTTGAAGCGACGCAGCAGTGGAGAAGGTCAGCGCGGGCTGTGTCGCATCGACTGCAAAAGCGGCGCTGAGCGGATGGGCCGGATGAGTCGTGTTCATGGTTGCTGCCCCTCCTTGTCCTCATCGCGGCTCAGGCGATAGCTGAGCTGCGGTCGTGTCAGGCCAAGCATGCGCGCCGCGGCGGAAAGATTGCCTTTGGCCTTGTCCACGGCTTCACGCAGCAATGCGCGCTCGAGCCCTTCCAGTCCGCCGGCACAGTTTTGCAACTGATCGAGCAGCGCATGGCAGTCTATCTGCGTCGCCCGGCTGTCCGCAAGCTGGCCGCGCTGGTCGACCGATGCGCCTGCCGGAAATCCAATGCCGGGGAAGAGATCCCTTGCCTCGATCTCCCGATTCGGTCTCGAGAGGATGACCGCACGTTCGACCAGATTTTCGAGTTCGCGCACATTGCCCGGCCACGCGTAGCGGCGCAACGCCTCGCAGGCATGGTCGGTCAGCTTGGGCGCCGCCTTGCCATGCAGCCGCGCAAAGCGTTCGAGCATGGCTTGCGCCAACGGTTCGATGTCGCATTGCCGTTCGCGAAGCGGTGGAATGACCACGGGATAAACGTTGATGCGGTAATAGAGATCGGCACGAAAGCGCCCGTCCCGCACGGCGCCGCTCAGGTCCTGGTTCGTGGCCGTGACGAGGCGCACATCGACCTTCCGGCTCTGGGTCGAGCCCAGCCGCTCGACCTCGCCATCCTGGATCACACGCAGCAACTTGGCCTGCACTTCCATGGGCAGTTCGCCGACTTCGTCGAGAAAAAGCGTACCGCCCTCGGCGCGCTCGAAGCGCCCGGGGCGCGCGGCTTGCGAGCCCGTGTAGGCGCCTTTTTCCGCGCCGAACAGTTCCGATTCGATCAGCGCATGGGGAATTGCCGCGCAGTTGACAGCCACGAAAGGCTGGTCGGCGCGTGAGCTCAACGCGTGCAGGGCGCGCGCGAAGCGCTCCTTGCCTACGCCGGTTTCGCCCGTGAGCAGCACGGTCACTTTCGTGGGGGCCGCCAACTGGAGTAATTCATAGGCAGAACGAAACGCCTCGGACTGGCCAATCAGCTGTGTCCGGTTCGCTTCCGGTGCAATTTCGCGGCGCAGCGATTCGACCTCGGTCTGCAGATTCTGGAGCGTGCTGATCAGCGACTCGGCCTTGAACCAGGCGGCGAGCTCATCCGCGTCGGGCCAATCTTCGAGCGGTTTGCCGACGATGTGGCAGCGTGCATCTCCCCGGGCGACACACGCGGTTTCCTTGAACACGATGGTGCGTCCCATGAAGGCGCTCGTATAGCCGCAGGCGTAGCCGATCAGCATCCAGCAGACCGGTTCCGTCTGCATACCGAAGTGGCGCGCGTGGACCTCGGCCTCCCATGAGTGCTCCCATTGGTACTCGCCGGAGAAGTAGCCGGTTTGCGGGTCGGCCTCGAAGCGTATGGGCTTGACCTGTACCGCGCCCTCGAGCATGTGGAGCTGCGGCCCCACGGCGAACATGTCATAAAGCGATGCGCCGCTCCTGATCTCGCGGGCGAGCGCCGCGTCGCGCTCGCCCGCGGCGAAGCCGGCGCGCGTGAAATAGCGGCGGGTCTGCACCGGGCCCACGCTCTCCATCATTTCCTTGCGCAGCGCGCCGAGCGCCGCCGCGTGAATCAGCACCATACGTTGATCGCCGAGCCAGATGCGTCCGTCGCTGGTCGAAAAATGAATCAGCCGCCGGAGGTCGGCGTCTGCAGGAAAGGGCGCGGGCTGTGAGTCCGGCCGCGGGGCGGGTTGGGGGGCTGTCATGTCTCCTCCGTCGAGATTTTCTATTTTTCCGCTACGAGGCGCGGAAAAGGCGACGATTTCATGAATTCATCAAATGCTCGTGAACGCCTTTATCAAATCATGAAAGCAACCGGAAAATCAATGGATTGACCGTCGATTTGGGCGCTCTTTGAGGCTCGGGTTAACCTCGATTCTGGCCGGAAACCGCTCACCGCGTCTAAGTGTTTGCCCTTAATTATCGAGATTTTTGGCTGGCATGGCCGCCGCATGGCATGGATGGTGCATTGAGGTCCGTGCATGAAGGAGACACCCGCCATGCTCAAACCACCGGCATCCATGCAAGCCGATACCGCCTCGATCGACGTGTTCGACACAACCCGCAAGTTTGTCAGGGTCACTGGCATCAACCCGCGAGGGTTCGTCGAGTTCGAGTTTTCGGTCGGTATTCCGGAGCTTTGCGTCGAACTGATGCTGCCGCGAGAAGCATTCGAGGAGTTCTGTGTCGCGCAGAATGCCGTGCGGCTTGCGGAGGAAGACGAACCCATGACCAGCAGGAGCAAGCAGTGACCATCGATCTGAAGACAGTGGATATCAAGCCGCTGCGGCACACTTACGCCCACGTGGCGCAATACATCGGCGGAGACAAGACGGCGTCGCGCTATCAGGAAGGCATCATGGGCGCCCAGCCCTGCGCGAACTTCCACTACCGGCCCACGTGGGACCCGGAGCACGAACTGTTCGACGCCGCGCGCACATCCATTCATATGCAGAACTGGTACGCGTTGAAGGACCCGCGCCAGTTCTACTACGCGTCATGGACCATGACGCGAGCGCGTCAGCAGGACACCATGGAGGCGAACTTCGAGTTCGTGGAATCGCGCGGCATGGTTGGCCTGATGTCCGACGAACTCGTCAATCACGCAATGCAGGTGCTCGTGCCTCTGCGCCACGTGGCGTGGGGCGGCAACATGAACAACGCCCAGATCTGCGCGATCGGCTACGGCACCGCGTTCACAGCCCCCGCGATGTTCCACGCGATGGACCACCTGGGTATTGCGCAATACCTCACGCGGCTTGCGCTCTCGATGTCGGGCCCAGAGCGCCTGGACGAGGCGAAGCAGGCCTGGATGGTCGACCCCACCTGGCAAGCGCTGCGTCGCTATGTGGAAGACACGCTCGTGCTCCAGGACCCCGTGGAGCTGTTTGTCGCACAGAATCTCGCGCTCGACGGCCTCCTGTATCCGCTCGTGTACGAACGCTACGTCGACGAGCGCGTGGCGCTGGCTGGCGGCAGCGCGGTGGCGATGCTCACGGCCTTCATGCCTGAATGGCACGACGAGTCGAGCCGCTGGGTCGACGCGGTCGTGAAGACCATGGCGGCCGAATCCGAAGACAACAAGACGTTGCTGACCCAATGGGTATGCAAGTGGGAAGAGCAGGCTGCCACGGCGTTGCTGCCGGTTGCGGAGCTGGCGTTCCCGTCGGGCGGCCATCGTGCGCTCGATGAGACGCGCCAGCAATTGCGCGCGCGGCTGGCCAAGCTCGGAATCGGCTATTGAATCCCGCCGACTAACTGACTAATCGATTCAGGAAATATTTATGTCCAACGTATTCATCGCCTTTCAGGCCAATGAGGAGTCCAGACCAGTAGTCGAGGCGATCCTCGCGGACAACCCGGATGCTGTAGCGGTCGAGTCTCCGGGCATGGTGAAGATCGATGCCCCCGGGCATCTTACGATCCGGCGCGAAACCATCGAGAACCTCATCGGCACGCGCTTCGATCTGCAGCAGCTGCAGGTCAATCTCATCACGTTGTCCGGGCACCTCGACGAAGACGACGACCAGTTCACGCTGAGCTGGAAACACTGAACCACGCAATACGGACCCTACCAGGAAGGAGACACGAATGGACACGCCAGTGCTGAAAAAGAAACTTGGCCTGAAGGAGCGGTACGCTGCCATGACGCGCGGCCTCGGCTGGGAGACTTCCTATCAGCCGATGGAAAAGGTCTTCCCGTTCGATCGCTACGAAGGCATCAAGATTCACGATTGGGACAAATGGGTCGACCCGTTCCGCCTGACGATGGACGCGTACTGGAAATACCAGGGCGAGAAGGAAAAGAAGCTCTATGCGGTGATTGATGCATTCACGCAGAACAACGCGTTCCTCGGCGTCACAGACGCGCGCTACATTAACGCGCTCAAGCTCTTCATTCAGGGCGTGACACCGCTCGAGTACTACGCGCACCGCGGCTTTGCCCACGTCGGCCGTCACTTCACCGGTGAGGGTGCGCGCGTGGCATGCCAGATGCAGTCGATCGACGAGCTGCGTCACTACCAGACCGAAACGCATGCCATGTCCACCTATAACAAGTTCTTCAACGGCATGCATCATTCGAACCACTGGTTCGATCGCGTCTGGTATCTCTCCGTGCCGAAGTCGTTCTTCGAGGACGCCTGCACCGCCGGGCCGTTCGAGTTCCTCACCGCGGTGAGTTTCTCGTTCGAGTACGTGCTGACCAATCTGCTGTTCGTGCCGTTCATGTCGGGCGCCGCATACAACGGAGACATGTCGACCGTGACGTTCGGCTTCTCGGCGCAGTCCGACGAGTCGCGTCACATGACGCTCGGGATCGAGTGCATCAAGTTCATGCTCGAGCAGGACCCTGACAACGTACCGATCGTGCAGCGCTGGATCGACAAGTGGTTCTGGCGCGGCTACCGGCTGCTCACGCTGGTCGCGATGATGATGGATTACATGCAGCCCAAGCGCGTGATGAGCTGGAAGGAAGCGTGGGAAATGTATGCCGAGCAGAACGGCGGCGCGCTGTTCAAGGACCTCGCGCGTTACGGCATTCGCGAGCCCAAGGGCTGGAAGGATGCGTGCGAAGGCAAGGATCACCTCAGCCATCAGGCATGGGCGACGTTCTACAGCTTCGGCGCGGCGGCACCGTTCCACACATGGTTGCCGCGCGAGGACGAGATGACCTGGCTTTCCGCCAAGTACCCGGAGAGCTTCGATGCGCTCTACCGGCCCCGCCTGGAGCACTGGGGCGAACGCGCCCGGGCGGGCGAGCGCTTCTATGTGAAGACGCTGCCGATGCTGTGCCAGACCTGCCAGATCCCGATGTTCTTCACCGAGCCCGGCGATGCGACGAAGATCTGCGCGCGCGAGTCGGACTATCTGGGCAACCGCTATCACTTTTGCAGCGGCCACTGCAAGGAGATCTTCGATCACGAACCGGAGAAGTTCACTCAGTCGTGGCTGCCTGTGCACCAGATCTATCAGGGCAACTGCTTCAAGCCCGGCACCGATCCCACGAGCGATGGCTTCGATCCGCTTGCTGCCGTGCTCGACTATTACGAGGTGAGCCCGCAAGACAGTATGGACTTCGAAGGATCGCAGGACCAGAAGAACTTTGCTGCCTGGCGCGGCCAGGCCACGAGCAACTGATTTGGCGACGCATTACAGGAGACAACCGTGACCGTCATCGCGACCCGACCCTATCGTTTCCCGCCGCAGGACACGGCGGAGAAGTTTCCCGCACCGCTGCTCTACGTCGGCTGGGAAGACCATTTGATGTTTCCCGCGCCGTTCTGCCTGCCGCTGCCGCCACAGACGCCTTTCGGTGCACTGGCCGAGCAGATCCTGCCGGGCATCTACGGCTATCACCCCGACTTCGCGAAGATCGACTGGAGCGCGGTGCAGTGGTTCAGGTCCG
This sequence comes from Paraburkholderia heleia NBRC 101817, assembly GCF_000739775.1. GTDB lineage: Bacteria > Pseudomonadota > Gammaproteobacteria > Burkholderiales > Burkholderiaceae > Paraburkholderia > Paraburkholderia heleia. The sequence goes on from NZ_BBJH01000001.1 coordinate 59,659, forward strand.
GCAAGCCGTTTCAGCCCGATTTCGCGAAAACGCTCGCGGAAAACGGTATCGGCCATAAGGACCTGATCCGCTTTCGCACGCCGGGTCTGACCGGCATAAAGGGATCCTGTAGCTGACCGCCGGTTCAGCCGGCAGCACCACGCCGCCTATGTGACTTTCTGGGCCGCCTGCGCGCGGTCCAGTTCGAGAAAGGCCATTACGGCACGAATTGATGTTTGAAGTACGGATCGACCATGAGCCATCAACTGACCATCGAGCCTCTGGGCGCCACCATCGAAGTCGAGGAAGGACAGACCATTCTCGATGCCGCGTTGCGCCAGGGTATTTATATTCCGCACGCGTGCTGTCACGGCCTGTGCGGGACCTGCAAGATCGAGATCCTCGAAGGCGAGGTCGATCTGGGCGACGCCAATCCGTTCGCGCTGATGGACTTCGAGCGCGAAGAGCGCAAGGCACTTGCGTGCTGCGCGACGCTCACCGCGGATACGGCGATCGAAGCCGACGTGGAAGAAGACCCGGACGCTGAAATCATTCCGGTGAAGGACTTCACGGCCGAAGTCGCGCGCATCGAGCAACTCACGCCCACGATCAAGGCGATTCACCTGCGGCTTGCCGATACGCTGCATTTCCAGGCGGGTCAATACGTGCAGCTCGAGATTCCGGGCATGCACGAGCGCCGCGCGTTTTCCATCGCCAATGCACCGGCCGATGCGGCGGCGACGGGCGAAATCGAGCTCAACGTGCGGCAGGTGCCCGGCGGTTTGGGCACGGGCTACCTGCACGAGAAGCTCGCGGTTGGCGACAAGGTGAACCTGTCCGGTCCTTACGGACGGTTCTTCGTGCGCAAGTCGGCGCAGGTGCCGATGCTCTTCATGGCAGGCGGCTCCGGTCTCTCGAGTCCGCGCTCGATGATCCTCGATCTGCTGCAAAGCGGCTGCAAGCAGCCGATCACGCTGGTCTACGGCCAGCGCAACGCGGCGGAGCTGTACTACGACGAGGCGTTTCGCGAGCTGAGCCGCGAGTACCCGAACTTCTCCTACGTGCCGGCCTTGTCGGAAAGCGCGAACGGCACCGATGGCGACAGCGAGCCCGTCGCGCACGGCTTCGTTCACGAAGCCGCGAAAGCCCATTTCGAGAACAACTTTGCCGGGCACAAGGCGTACCTGTGCGGGCCGCCCGCGATGATCGACGCGTGCATCACTACGCTGATGCAGGGGAGGCTCTTCGAAAGCGACATCTACCACGAGAAGTTCATTTCGGCTGCGGACGTTCAGCAGGTGCGCAGCCCGCTTTTCCGCAGGGTTTGACGTGGACGGCCAAGACCGCAACGTGAGCGTGACGATCACGCAGACCGGTGAGCGCTATAGCTGCTCGATGCAGGAGTCGCTGCTTGCGGGTATGGCGCGGCTTGGGCGCCGGGGCATTCCGGTCGGCTGCCTGAACGGCGGTTGTGGCGTGTGCAAGGTGCGCGTGCTCGAAGGCGAGGTCCGCAAGCTCGGGCCGGTGAGCCGCGCGCATGTGAGTGTGGAGGAAGAGGCGGCCGGCTACTCGCTCGCGTGCCGGATCGCCCCGCAAGGCGACGTACAGCTGGAAGTGGCCGGCAGGATGCAAAAGCCGTTTTTCAAGGGATTCGCCTGCCAGGCATCCCAAACTTATACCGAGTAGAGAAGGAGGAGAGCAATCATGGGTGTGATGCGAATCGGCCATGCCAGTCTAAGGGTGATGGACATGGATGCGGCGCTCAAGCATTACCAGAATGTTCTGGGCTTGAAGGAAACGCTGCGCGACAGCGAAGGCAACGTCTATCTGAAATGCTGGGACGAGTGGGACAAATACTCGCTCATCCTGAGCCCGGCGGATCAGGCAGGACTGAATCACGTCGCTTACAAGGTGGAGAAGGACGCCGATCTCGACGCCTTCCAGGCGCGCATCGAGGCATACGGCATAAGCACGCAGATGCTGCTGCCAGGCACGCTGCCTGCAACCGGCCGCATGTTGAAATTCAGTCTGCCGAGCGGACACGAGATGCGCCTGTACGCGCACAAGGAGCAGGTGGGCACCGACGTCGGCTCGCTCAACCCCGACCCGTGGCCCGACGACGTGAAGGGCTCGGCGGTTCACTGGCTCGACCATTGTTTGCTGATGTGCGAACTCAATCCGGAAGCCGGCGTCAATCGCGTGGCCGAGAACACGCGCTTCATGCAGGAATGTCTGGATTTTCATCTGGCCGAGCAGGTGATGGTGGGACCGGGCAACAGCATTCAGGCCGCCACGTGGATGTTCCGCAGTTCGACGCCGCATGACATCGCATTCGTCGGCGGGGCGACCAACGGCCTGCATCACATCGCGTTTTTCCTCGACGACTGGGCCGACGTGCTGAAGTCGGCGGATGTGATGGCCAAGAACAAGGTGAAGATCGACGTCGCGCCCACGCGTCACGGCATCACGCGCGGCACGACCATCTACTTCTTCGATCCGAGCGGCAACCGCAACGAGACGTTCGCGGGGCTCGGCTACATGGCGCAGCCGGACCGGCCCGTGACCACGTGGACCGAAGACCACCTGGGTCGCGGCATCTTCTTCCATTCGGGGGAGATCAACGAAGCCTTCACCACGGTCTATACCTGACATGGCGACCGAACCACGCGCGCGCCCGGCGGACGAGGGCGCAATTGGCGCACCCAATAGCGTCGAGGCGCGCACCATCGACTGGCCCGCCGCAAGCCGCGCAGCCGAAGCCGCTGCCCGCGAGGCGCAGCGACTCGGTGTGCGCGTGAACGTTGCCATAGTCGACGCGGGCGGGAACCTCGCGGCGTTCGTGCGGATGCCGGGCGCGCCGTTGCACTCGATCGAGATTGCGATCGACAAGGCCTACACGGCGGTCAGCTTCGGTTTACCTACGGGACGCTGGAACGAAACGCTGCAGGCGCATTCGGAGGCCGTACGCCAAGGCATCGTGCTACGGCCGCGCTTCGTCGCCTTCGGTGGCGGATTGCCGATCACCGAAGACGGGCAGCGCATTGGCGGCATAGGCGTTTCCGGGGGCAGCGAAGAGCAGGACGGCGCCTGCGCACAGGCTGGACTGCGCGCGCTCGGTCTGGCCGATACGTGAGGCCAGCAAGCACGGCATCGCAACGCGGGGCCCACCCATTTCATGGAACACGAACACATCGTTGAGACGATCATGCTGAAGACAGAACCCAACGGCGGGCCGCCCGGCACCGCCAGTGTGCCCGATAGCGGCATCCGACTGGTCCGGAACTTCATCGACGGCGAGTACCTCGAGGGCCAGCGCTGGTTCGAGAAGCGCTCGCCGCTGACCAATGCCGTTATCGCTCAGGTGGCCGAAGCAGGCCGCGAACAAGTCGATGCGGCTGTGCGTGCCGCGAGGGCAGCGCTCAAAGGTCCTTGGGGGACGATGACGGTGCCGCAGCGCGTGGACGTGCTGTACGCGCTTGCCGATGGCATCAACCGCCGCTTCGACGACTTTCTGGCCGCTGAAGTCGCCGATACCGGCAAGCCGGTGAGTCTCGCGAGCCACATCGACATTCCGCGCGGTGCGGCCAACTTCAGGATCTTCGCCGACGTGGTGAAGAACGTGCCCACCGAATTCTTCGAAATGCCCACGCCGGATAGCGCGGGTGCGATCAACTATGCGATGCGGCGCCCGGTTGGCGTGGTCGGCGTGATCTGTCCGTGGAATCTGCCGCTGCTGTTGATGACCTGGAAAGTGGGCCCCGCGCTCGCCTGCGGCAATACGGTGGTCGTCAAGCCCTCCGAGGAGACGCCGCAGACGGCGGCGCTGCTGGGCGAAGTCATGAACGCGGCGGGCGTGCCGCGCGGCGTCTACAACGTCGTGCACGGCTTCGGGCCGGGGTCGGCGGGGGAGTTCCTCACGACGCATCCGGGTGTCAACGCCATCACTTTCACGGGCGAAACGCGCACCGGCGCAGCCATCATGAAGGCCGCCGCCGAGGGCGCACGCCCAGTGAGCCTGGAAATGGGCGGCAAGAACGCGGCCATTGTGTTCGCCGACTGCGATTTCGAGGCCGCCATCGAAGGCACGTTGCGCTCGTGCTTTGCCAATGCCGGCCAGGTTTGCCTCGGCACGGAGCGCGTGTATGTCGAGCGGCCCATCTTCGATCGCTTCGTGGCGGCGCTCAAGGCCGGCGCGGAAGGGCTGCGCATTGGCGTGCCGCAGGATGCGGCCACCGGCATGGGGCCGCTCATCAGTCAGGAGCATCGCGCCAAGGTGCTCTCGTACTACAGGAAGGCGGCAGACCTGGGCGCGACGGTCGTGACGGGCGGCGGCGTGCCCGACATGCCGGGCGATCTGCAGGCGGGCGCCTGGGTCCAGCCGACGATCTGGACGGGACTCGGCGACGACTCGCCCATCGCCCGTGAGGAAGTCTTCGGCCCGTGTGCGCTCGTCATGCCGTTCGACTCCGAAGATGAGGTCATTCGCCGCGCCAACGACAACGACTACGGCCTCGCTACTTCGATATGGACAACGAATCTTGCGCGCGCGCACCGGGCGGCCGCGGCTGTCGAAGTGGGCCTTGCCTGGGTCAACTCCTGGTTCCTTCGCGACTTGCGCACGCCGTTCGGCGGCGCAAAGCAGTCCGGCATCGGCCGCGAGGGCGGCGTGCATTCGCTCGAGTTCTACACGGAGCTCAAGAACGTGTGCGTCAAGCTCTGAATGAACGTCTTGATTAATTTTCGCCATTGGGAAGCTTCATGGAATCCACGTTGATTACCGAACTGGGCGACAGACTCTATGGCGCGCTCACTGCGCGCGAGACGCTGGCGCCGCTGACCGACAGCCATCCGGGCATGTCGATCGAAGATGCGTACCACATCCAGCAGCGCATGGTGCAGCGCCGTCTCGAAGCCGGCGAGACGGTCGTGGGCAAAAAAATCGGCGTGACGTCGAAGGCCGTGATGGACATGCTGGGCGTCTATCAGCCCGACTTCGGCTATCTGCTCTCGGGCATGGTGTACGGCGAGGGCGAGCGTATCGCGCTCGATACCTTGATCCAGCCGAAAGCCGAGGGAGAGATCGCCTTCGTGCTCAAGCAGGATCTGATGGGTCCGGGCATTACCAACGCCATGGTGCTGGCCGCCACGGAATGCGTGATGCCGTGCTTCGAGATCGTCGATTCGCGCATCCGCGACTGGAAGATCAAGATTCAGGACACCGTAGCGGATAACGCCTCGTGCGGCGTGTTCGTGCTGGGCGATCGCGCGGTGAGCCCGCGCAGCGTGGACCTGAACACCTGCGGCATGGTGCTCGAGCGGAACGGCGAAGTGATCGGCACCGGTGCGGGCGCGGCGGCGCTGGGCTCGCCCGTCAACGCGGTGGCCTGGCTCGCCAATACGCTCGGGCGCCTCGGCATCGGCCTGAAGGCCGGCGAAGTCGTGCTTTCCGGCGCACTCGCCGCCATGGCGCCCGTCAAGGCCGGCGACAGTTTCCGCATGGCCATCGGCGGCATCGGCGCGTGCTCGGTGCGCTTTGCCTGAACCTCATTGACATTCACAAGGACGTTTCGCCATGACACAGAAAATTCGTTGCGCGTTGATCGGGCCCGGCAACATCGGCACCGACCTGCTCGCCAAACTGCAGCGCAGCCCGGTGCTCGAGCCCGTCTGGATGGTCGGCATCGACCCCGAATCGGACGGCCTCAAGCGCGCCCGCGAACTGGGCATCAAGACGACGGCGGAAGGCGTGGACGGCCTCTTGCCGCATGTGAAGGCCGACAACGTGCAAATCGCCTTCGATGCCACGAGCGCCTACGTTCATGCGGAAAACAGCCGCAAGCTCAACGAGCTGGGGGTGATGATGATCGACCTCACGCCCGCGGCCATCGGGCCGTACTGCGTGCCGCCCGTGAACCTCAGGGAGCACATCGGCAAGCGCGAGATGAACGTCAACATGGTCACGTGCGGCGGTCAGGCAACGATCCCGATGGTGCATGCCGTCTCGCGAGTGCAGCCGGTGGATTACGCGGAAATCATCGCGACGGTTTCGTCGCGCTCGGCGGGCCCCGGCACGCGCAAGAACATCGACGAGTTCACGCGCACCACTTCGGCCGCCGTGGCGAAGGTGGGCGGCGCGAAGCAGGGCAAGGCGATCATCGTCATCAATCCCGCGGACCCGCCGCTCATCATGCGCGACACCGTCCACTGCCTGACTGAGGACGAGCCTGATGAGGCGCGCATTACCGAATCCATTCACGCAATGATCGCCGAAGTGCAGCGCTACGTGCCGGGCTACAAGCTCGTGAACGGCCCGGTGTTCGACGGCAAGCGCGTGACTGTCTATCTCGAAGTGGAGGGCCTGGGCGATTACCTGCCGCGCTATGCGGGCAATCTGGACATCATGACGGCCGCCGCGGCCCGCACCGCCGAGATGTTTGCCGAGGAACTGCTCGCGGGCCGCATCTCGCTCACACCCGCTGAGGGCGCAACGGCCTGAGGACGCGGCCGCCGTTTGGGCAGGCTTCCGATTTACCCGAATTTCGAAGGAAACATCATGAATCTTCAAGGAAGACGCATTACCGTCCACGACATGACGCTGCGCGACGGCATGCATCCCAAGCGCCACCAGATGACGCTCGACCAGATGCGCAGCGTCGCACAGGGGCTCGACGCAGCCGGGGTGCCGCTCATCGAAGTCACGCACGGCGACGGTCTGGGCGGCTCGTCGGTCAACTACGGCTTTCCGGCGCACACCGATGAGGCGTATCTCGGCGCCGTGATTCCCCTGCTCAAGCGCGCGAAGGTCTCGGCGCTGCTGCTGCCGGGCATCGGCACCGTCGATCACCTGAAGATGGCGCACGATCTGGGCGTTCACACGATTCGCGTGGCGACGCATTGCACCGAGGCCGACGTGTCCGAGCAGCACATCACGCTTGCGCGCAAGCTGGAGATGGACACCGTGGGCTTCCTGATGATGAGCCACATGAATAGTCCAGAGGGCCTCGTGAAACAGGCGAAGCTCATGGAGGGTTACGGCGCGAACTGCATCTATATCACCGACTCGGCGGGATACATGCTGCCCGAGGACGTGAAGACGCGTTTGGGTGCCGTGCGCGAAGCGCTGAAACCCGAAACGGAGCTGGGCTTTCACGGCCACCACAACCTGGCGATGGGGGTGGCGAATTCGCTTGCGGCGATCGAATGCGGCGCCAGTCGTATCGACGGCGCGGCCGCGGGGCTGGGTGCCGGTGCGGGTAACACGCCGCTCGAAGTGTTCATTGCCGTGTGCGATCGCATGGGCATCGAGACCGGCGTGGACGTCTGGAAGATCCAGGACGTGGCCGAAGACCTCGTGGTGCCGATGATGGACTTCCCGATCCGCATCGACCGCGACTCGCTCACGCTCGGCTATGCGGGCGTTTACGGCTCGTTCCTGCTGTTTGCCAAGCGTGCCGGCGAAAAATACGGCGTGCCCGCACGCGACATTCTCGTGGAGCTTGGCCGGCGCGGCATGGTGGGCGGGCAGGAAGACATGATCGAAGACACGGCGCTCACGCTCAAGAAGGCGCGCCAACAGTTCGCCGGCAAGGAGGCAGCATGAACCTCTCGACCGAAATCATCCATTCGCTTGCCGAGCAGCTCGATGCGTGCGCCCTGCATGCGCGCGACACGGTGAAGATCACGGACACGTGGCCCGAGATGGACTGGGACGACGCCTATGCCGTGCAGGACGCGATTCGCGGGCGGCACCTGCGGCGCGGGGCGCGGCTCGTCGGCTACAAGGCGGGGTTGACCTCGCACGCGAAGATGCGCCAGATGGGCGTGGAGACGCCTGTGTTCGGCTATCTCGTCGATGCGTACTCGCTCGAAGACGGCGGAGCTTGCCGCGCCAGCGAGCTTATTCACCCGAAGGTGGAGCCGGAGATCGCATTCGTCACCAGGACCGGGTTGAAAGGACCGGGGTGCCATATTGGCAGCGTGCTGGCCGCAACGGATTTTGTTATCCCCGGCATCGAAGTGATCGACAGCCGCTACCGCGATTTCAAGTTCGATCTGAAGAGTGTGGTGGCCGATAACACCTCGGCGGCGCGCTTCGTGGTGGGCGGCCAGCCGATGTCGGTGCAGGGCGTCGACCTGCGCACGATCGGCATCGTCATGGAGAAGAACGGCCAGCCGGTTTCGTTCGGCGCGGGCGCCGCCGTGCTCGGGCATCCGGCGGCGGCGGTGGCGATGCTGGCGAACCACCTTGGCGCGCGCGGCGAGTCGATTCCGGCCGGCAGCCTGATTCTCTCGGGCGGCATTACGGAGGCTGTGGCCGTTGCAGCCGGGGACAGTATCACGTTGCGCGTCCAGGGCATGGGCTCCACTGGATTGCGCTTCATTTGACGAGGAGAACGCTGTGCCGATCGCTCATCTTTACATCCTGGAAGGCCGCGACGAAGAGAAGAAGGAACGCCTGATCGCCGAAGTCAGCGAAGCGATCCATCGCGCTATCGATGCGCCAATCGACGCCGTGCGCGTGATTATCACCGAGATGCCGAAGGCGCATTTCGGCATTGCCGGACAGAGCGCAAAAAAGCGCGGACGGTAGCGCTTGCGTAACCGCCACAGAGAATGTGAATGGTTCTCTAACTGGAAAACGTATCACCATGCAGACGAATCCTGAAATTGGAAAAAGCATCGTAGCCGATGGTATTCGCACCAACTATCACGATCTGGGCGAAGGACCGCCCGTCCTCTTGATTCACGGCTCGGGGCCGGGCGTGACGGCGTGGGCGAACTGGCGGCTCACCCTGCCGGAACTGGCGAAGCGCTTTCGCGTGATCGCACCCGATATGGTCGGCTTTGGCGAGACCGAGCGTCCCGTCGGGCATCGCTACTCGATGCAAACCTGGCTTGCTCACCTGCTCGGATTGCTTGACGCGCTCGAGATCGAACAGGCTCACATCGTGGGCAATTCGTTCGGCGGCGGGCTTGCGCTGGCGCTCGCCCTCGAGGCGCCGCGGCGCGTGGGCAAGCTCGTGCTGATGGGCAGTGCGGGAACCGCATTTCCCCTTACCGAGGGGCTGGACGCGGTATGGGGCTATACCCCGTCGATCGGGAACATGCGTGCGCTGCTCGATGTCTTTGCGTTCGACCGCACGCTGGTGAACGACGAGCTCGCGAAGCTGCGTTATGAGGCGAGCGTGCGCCCGGGCTACCAGGAAGCGTTCGCGAATATGTTCCCGGCGCCGCGTCAACGCTGGGTCGATGCGCTGGCGAGCCCGGACGAGGCAATTCGTGCGATCCCGCACGATACGCTGATCGTGCATGGGCGTGAAGACCGCGTGATTCCGCTTTCGGGTTCACTCAAGCTGCTCGAGCTGATTCCGAAGGCGCAGCTTCACGTCTTCGGTCAATGCGGGCACTGGACGCAGATCGAGCATGCCGCACGTTTCAACAAGCTGGTGATGGAGCATCTTGGCGAGGCCTAGTCGAGCCGAAACCTGACGGACGCGCAAGCGCGCGCTTTTGCAGGCCGTCAGGACAGCAGGGTCTTCGATATACCAGTTCGGGCATCGACAAAATTATTAAGTACTATCAAACATAGACATACCAGGAGACACGTGTGAAAAGCAATTACATTCGCGGGGCGGCGGCGCTATGCATGGCTGTTTGGGGGGCACAGGCACAGGCAACCGATGTCTTCAATCTCGAAGGATACGGGCCGATTTCCCGCGCGATGGGGGGAAGCGGGGTCGCCTATAACGTCGGGCCGGCCGCGATGATGCTCAACCCGGCCACGCTCGGGCTGATGAGCGACGGGAAATACATCAATTTCGGGCTCGACGTCGTGACCACCGATATCCGGGTGACCAATATGGCAACCGGCGAATCGGTGACCTCGGGGAATCACGGCAACAACAATGGCCCGTACTTCGCGCCCGAAGCGGCGTTCGTCTATCGACAGGGCAAATATGCTTTTGGCGTCGGCGCGTTTGCCGAAGGCGGGCTCGGCACGCAGTACGGCGGCAGCAGCTTTCTCTCTCGCACGACCACCAACGACATCAACACAGGCCTCGACAACTTCTCCAGGCTCCTCGTGCTGCGTATTCCGTTCGCCGTTGCTTATAACGTGACCGACAAGCTGACGGTGGGCGGCTCCCTCGATGCCGTCTGGACGTCCCTCAATCTCGGCATGTTGCTGGATGCGTCTCAGATCGGCTCGCTCGCGACCCAGCACCGCGTATCCGGCTCACTGGTCCCCACGCTCTTGAGCGTACCCGGTCTCTCCGGCGGTTACGTCAACTTCGAGCATAACGGCATCGTGGGCGGCGGTGCGGACGCGTGGGGAATCGGCGGCAAACTTGGCCTGACGTACCAGCTCACGCCGGACACCCGCGTGGGCCTCGCGTATAACTTCAAGACGCATGTGGGTGACCTGAGCGGGCATGCGACCTTGACCGCGGTGAGTTCCGTAGCGGGCAACATCCCGCTGAATGGCAACATCACCGTCCACAGCTTCGAAATGCCCGCGCAATTCACGGTGGGTATCAGTCACACGTTCAACGAGCATTGGAGCGTTTCGGCGGACTACCAGCGCGTGTTTCTGGCGAGCGTCTTCAAGGACATCAACGTGAGTTTCGTTCAGGCCGGCACCGGCTCCAACCTGAATCTCTCCTTGCCGCAAAACTACCGGGACATCAACGTGTTCGCCATTGGCGCCGAGTACCGCTATAACCCCAGCTGGACGTTTCGCGCAGGCTTCCATTATGCGCAGGAAGCGGTGCCGAACAACACGCTGTTCGCAGTCATTCCCGGCATTCCGACCACCACGGTCACCGGCGGTGCCTCCTATGCGTTCAGCAAGGACGACGTAGTCGACCTGGGCTTGTCATACGCGTTCCAGAAAACCCTGATCAACACGAGCCAGCCCAACACCTCGGTGCCGATCAAGGTGACACACTCGCAATTCAATGCCGTGATCGCGTATCAGAAGCGCTTCTAGCGCGCGGGCGCGTTTGGCAGGCGGCATGGTGCGTTGCCGCCGCCTCGCCGCGCAAGGGCAGCGAGCGGTCCGGGTCAATCGGGTCAATCACGCCCGTTCCACGGGAATGCCGTATTTACGCAGACGGTAGGCCAGCTTGGGCCGGCTGATGCCGAGCACGCGGGCGGCGAGCGAAAGATTGCCGTTCGCTTCGGCTACCGCCGCGCGCAGCATTGCCGCTTCGGTTTCGGCGAGACCCGGAATTCCGGCGCCATGGGCGGCGGGCGGTGTCGCCTCGACCGGTTCGTTGAGCGGCACGATATTGCCGCTGCGCTTCAGAATGAACGATGAAACGTCGATTTCTTCGCCCGTGGTAAATAGATGGCACAAGTCGAGTGCACCGCCGTCTTCGGCAAGAATCACGGCGCGCTCGATCATGTTTTCGAGCTCGCGCACATTGCCGGGCCAATCGTAGTTGAAGAGGGCGTCGACCGCGCGCTCGCGAAACCCGGTGATGAGCTTGCCGTGCTTCTTCGCGAGGCGCTGCAGGAACCAGTTCATCATCAATGGAATGTCGTCGCGCCTGTCGCGCAGCGGCGGCACCTGAATCGGAAAGACATTCAGGCGGAAGAACAGGTCTTCGCGGAACTGCCCGGCCTTCACGGCCTCCCGCAGATTCACGTTGGTCGCCGCCACGACGCGCACGTCGATCTTGCGTGTGCGCGTGTCGCCCACACGCTCCAGTTCGCCCTGCTGCAACGCGCGCAGGAGCTTGCCTTGTGCGGTGAAGCTGAGTGTACCGACCTCGTCGAGAAAGAGCGTGCCGCCGTTGGCGCGCTCGAAGCGCCCCGCGCGCGAGGACGTCGCCCCCGTATAGCCGCCGCGCTCCACGCCAAACAATTCGGATTCCATGAGATGCTCGGGAATCGCCGCGCAGTTGACCGCGACGAACGGCCCATCCGCGCGTTTGCTGAGGCGATGCAGGTTGTTGGCGAAGACTTCCTTGCCTACGCCGCTTTCGCCGAGAAAGAGCACTGTCGCCTCGGTGGGGGCGACCTTGTTGACCATGTGGCAAACCGTATTGAAACCCGCCGAGATACCCACGACGCCAAAACTGTTCTCGGGGGCGTTTGCGAGCCGCTCGGCAATGCGAGTCGTTGCGGGCTGCATTGCCTGCGGCTCGAGTGACCATTTGACGAAGTCGCCGATCTGCAGAAAGCGCAGGTCGTCCTGCGGGTCGTCCCAGTCTTCCACCGGCTTGCCAACTACGCGGCATTTCGCGTGGCCCATCCCCCGGCATTCGATTTCACGCCAGAGAACCGGGCGCCCCATGAAGGCGCTCGTATAGCCGCAGGCATAGCCGATCAGCATCCAGCATACCGGTTCGTTACCGATGCCGTAGCTCGCGATGTGGGTCTCAGCTTCCGCGCAATCGCTCAGATAGAAGTCGCCGAAATAGTGGCCGCGCTCAACGTCGATATCGAGCGCGATCGGCTCGCAATGAACGATGCCCTCGAGCGATACGAGTTGCGGACCCGCGAGGAAGTCGTCGTAGCTGTTGGAGCCCGCACGCACCTTGCGTGTCATCGCGGCGTCGCGCGAGCCGGCCTGGTAGCCGATGCGGGTCACGAGGCCACGGGCCGTTTCCTTGCCGAGGCTCTCGATCAGCTCCTGGCGCAGTGCGCCGAGCGAGCTGATGTGCATGAGCATCATGCGCTGGTCGTCGAGCCAGATGCGGCCCTGCTGAGGCGCGAAGCGCAACCGCTTGGCCAGATCGTGGATGGCGGGAATGCGGATCTCCGCACGCTGGCGCTCCGCCAGTTGACTGGGGGTATCCGTGCTGGAGGGAGTCCGGGCGACTCCGCGCGTGCGGCTCTTGGGCATGCTGATCTCGATGGCTGCCGGAGGGGGCTCGAGGCCACGCGCCATGTGGTGCAATCGCCGCGCGGATGATGCGCCGCCTGAGCCGGGAGCGTGAAAATGAGCAATAACCGGATCAGGTTACTCCACCGCTCCGGCAGTGGCGATTGGTGTTAATACGCGATCCTGAGCACGGCACCCGGCTCGCGCGGCCGGAGGGGTGCGTTTAAACGAAACGGTCGAAGTGAATCTGGTTGTACGGCACGCGATGTTTTTGCATCAGCAGTTCCTGCACGGCCTCTATCATGGGCGGCGGCCCTGCAAAATAGAATTCGCGCTGGTCGAGCGCTCCGGTGAGCGAGCGTTCAACCTCCGCATGCACGAAGCCCGTTGCGCCCTGCCATGGCAGCGACGGCTCCGGCGACGACAGCACGATCGACACGCTCAGACGCTCCTGTGCAAGCTCGTCGAGTTCCGCGGCTGCGCCGAGATCGGCCTGCGTGCGCGCGCCATAGAAGAAGTGCACGCGTCGCTTGCCGGTCTGCGCAAGCGCGCCGCGTGCGACGGAGAGCATGGGTGCGAAACCCGAGCCGCCCGCAATGCACACGATGTCGCGTGCATTGTCGTCGCGTAGATAGCCGTGGCCGTAGGGACCGTCCATCGCAATCTCGTCGCCCACTTCCAGGGCGTCGAAGAGTGCATTGCTGCCTGCGCCGCCCGGTACGCGCCGGACCATGAATTGCCATACCCCCTCGCCGTTGGGCAGGTTGGACATCGAGTAGGCCCGGGCGCCCTGCGCCTGGGAGGGATAGAGCAGCGCGTACTGGCCAGCGCGGAACTGTGCTCGTGAGGGAATGTGAAACGTGAATTCGCTCATGTCCGGCGTGAGCGCCCGGCGGCCCTCGAGTCTTGCCCGCCAGCGGGCGGGCGCCACGGCGGGAAGATAACTGTCGTCGCAGCGCACGCGTATCGTGCAATCGCCCAGCGGCCGCGACTGGCACGCAAGGCGCTTGCCGCGCTTGCGCTCGCGTTCGCTGAGCCCCGGGGCTTGCGCCCAAAGCGTTTCCATGTCGCCTTCGACAAGCTCGAAGCGGCACGCGCCACATCCCCCGACACTGCATTCGTGCGGCAGTCCGACATCGGCGCGCAGCGCGCCACGCAGCAAAGTGTCTTCCTCTGTGCAAACGCTGAATTGCGCGCCGCCCTCGATCGTAATCCGATGTTTCATTTCACGCTTCCAAAGTTTCGTGGCCGGCTCGCGCCGGCACTGGCTTCACAGCTCGATGCTTGACCGGCCGTGGCTTCAGAGGCCAATCGCTCGCCTGAACTCGCGCGTGGCTTCCTTCGCGCACGCGCCTGCAGCGGGGGCGTCGGGCAGGGCGATGCACCACGCCTCGATGGCGTCGTCGGCGAGCGGCTCCCACTTGCTTACCCACGCGCTCAGTACAGCGTGATTGCCCTCTTGCTCGAGGGCCATCCGAACCAACGCAGCGGCCCAGCGCCGATGACGTTGTGCGTCGATGAGCTGGGCGTCAGTGATGAGCCCCAGCAGGGTGTCGTCGTTCTGACGCGCAGCGGCGCCGAGGCCGCGCAAGATGGTTTCTTCCACGGCGGGGCGCACGACGAGGTTCAGTGCGACGAAGCATTCCGCCCAGTCCCACGCCGTGAGCGCCTGCTCGACTAGCCTGCGCCAGCCCTGCCATGCCGGATCGTGCTCCCAGCCGCCGCGTTCCTCGCTGCCGAAGCCGAGGTCGGCGAAGGTTTGCGACAGCTCCTTCGTGCGATATGCCGTGTGTGTGAGCCAGCGCAGCGAGTCCGCCGTCTGGTATGCGGCGCAGTTCGAGATCGTGGAGGCGGGCGCCATCTGGGTCAGATAGGCCGATCCCATTTGCAATGCATGAAACAGGAAGCGCGCGGGCGTATAGAGACGCGCGAGCGTGCTGGCCCAGGCCCGCGAGAGCATGGCGTCGTGGCCGCGCGTGGAGAACTGGTCTAGCAAGCCGAACACATAGGTTTCCTGACCATCCTGCAGCATGTTGTAGGTGCGATAGACGAGCTCGTCAGGATCGCGAAACGCGTTCCAGTCCGGGTGCGCCAATGGCGATGCGTTGCGGTTGCGCTTGAACCATTGCGCCATTTCAAAATTCGGGTCGAGCTCGAAGGGCGCGTCGGGGTTGTCGGTCGTGTAATGCAGGTTGGTCGAGACGATCTCGTACTCGCTCGGCTTGCGCCGCCGGGCGGCCAGGTAGCTCCACGTTTTCAGCGGCTTGAGGACTTCGGGTTGGGTCATGCTCGTCTCCGGTTAAAGCGTTTTCTCGTAGTAAAAGCGCACATAGTCGTCGGTCGTCTCGATGCGGCCCGCAAACGAGCTGAGGTTGACTTCGAGCTCGGACATCCTGAACGGGCGGCCCAGCGTCTCCTCCAGCGTGGCGCGGCGCAGGATCAGCTCGCCGTCCGTGTCGATGCGCACGTACGCGAGTTTGTCGTCGACGCGGATTGCCTTGCCGGGGTTGTCCTCGTGCGCGGCTTCGATGACGCCGGCCGTGATGCTGCCCGCGCGAAGCACGGGCCCCACGCGGTTGTTGCGATAGGCCTCGGCAGTATTGTCGATGGTCATGGTGTGTTCCCCTGTGGACTCAAGAATGGGCGAAAAGCGGTTCGACGCCGCCGACGGCCACGAGAACGTCGTCGCCTTCGATCTTCACGGCGTACTCGGCAAGCGCGCAGTCGCCGGGGTTGATCCCCTTGCCGGTGTTCGCGTCGAAGGTCCACTGATGCGCGCGGCACATCAGCACGCGGCCGTCGAACTTGCCCTCCACGAGCGGGATATCCTGGTGCGGGCAAATGCCCTGAAACGCACGCGGCTCGCCGCCTTCGGGACGCACCAGCACGATCACGTGGCCGTCCACTTCCACTTCGGTCATCTCGCCTTCCCACAGGTCGTCGAGCGTGCAAACTTTCTGGTATTTCATGTCGACCTCATTCGTCACAAAAGATGAACTCGAGCGTTTCCATCGGCTTGATGTCGGTCGCTTCGAGTTTCGCGTCGCGCGCGTAGAACGCTTCGCCGCCCTGACGGCGCACGCGCACGACCTTGCCGGGCCGCGGCGCCACGCGCCGCCCAACCGAATGGTGAGCCGCGGCGGCGGCGACCTCGTCCATCGTGTTGCCGCCATCCACCGCTACGAGCTGCAATACGAAGTCGTACTGAAAATTGGAAATTACCGGGAAAAGTGCCATGTCGTCCTCCATCTCCTGGCCGCCTCAGGCGGCCTCTTTGTCGTAACGGGTATTGCGGTATGCCTCCACCCACGCATACTTGTGCGCATCGTCCCCGATCTCGCCCGGTGCCAGCCCCATGTACTGCAGTGCGCCGTTCAGGTTCGGCGGCTGGATGTGACCCGCGAGAAAGCGATCCACCAGCGTGAGGTGATCGCGGTAGCGCACAGGGTCCTGCTGGAATACCCAACGGTCGATTTCGGAATTGAAGTGATACGTGCGCCCGTTGTAGTCGTGCGGATAGTCCTTCACGTTCCAGCCGTTGCCCGGAATGGCGCAGATGGGCAACTGGCTCATGTTGCAGACGATCGGCAGCGTCTCGGGCACAGTGAGTTCGGGCTTGCCCGCGAGCAGGTTCTCGATGATGACGTCCCATGCCTTGCCGAACGTGTCGTTCCAGCCCGGATACTTTTCTTCGAGCCAATCGCGGCACTCGGGCGTCATGCCTGCAGCCGGGTTCCACCAGACCGTGGGGCGCCAGAACCAGATGCCGAGCTGGTACGCGTGGTGCTGGTAGTCGAACTCGTTGATCATCTGGTCCCAGTACCACGGCAAATCCAGGCCCAGATCGATCAGCGTGCGTTCGAACTGGCCGACAATCCACTCGCGCATGAATTCCTTGAACGACTGCTTGCGATGCTCGAGCGGCGTCGCGTAATCCATCGACGAGCCCGTGAGCAGGCAGAAAAGACGCCACGCGCGCGCAATGGCGATGTCCACGAGCTTCTGGGCTTCTTCCTTGCGGCCATTGGCGATCAGGATCTGCAATGCGGGGCCGCCAATCTGTGCGTGGCGAGACTCGTCAGTCTGGATGCTGGAAATCAGGCTTGCGAAGGTGAAGTCGCCCGCTTCGGCAGCGTCGGCTGCGAGACCGAGGAACTGCATGTTGGTGAAGCCGGTTTCGAACGCAAACGTGAGCATGACGGCGATTTCGATCGCGCTGCGCGACATGAACAGATCATCGAACGTGCTGCGCGCTGCAATGGCACCCCACTCGTTCGTGTGATAGGCCTTGTGGGCCCAGTCGAACTGGCGGTCCTTTGCGCAGTAATCGTGCGGGAAATAAAGCTGCAACTGGCCGTGGCGATTCTCGTCGAGCATGCCGAAGGTGGCCATGTTGCGCATGCCGGGCGCGCGGCCGAAGCGCGCCATGCGTGCTTCGGCGCTCATGGCCGCGTACTCGCCGAGCGCGATGGCGCCATAGTGCGACTTGAGGATGGAAAGCCAGCCCGGATCGGCGTCCTCGAACATGCGGCTGCGTTCCAGCGCCGCCTTCACGGAGTATGCGCCGGCGTCCTTTTCGCGTTGGATACGGACGTACTCGGGATATGACGTCTTGTATGGCTCGTCGTAGGTTTCCCAACTCGCCATGGGTATACCCTGCGCGCCGGACATGAGGTCGGGGAAGAGGTCGGACTCGGTGACGTAGGTCGGGGTCCAGTTGGTGGCACGGGCGATGTCGTACCAGGCCGCGCGTTCCAGTAACGCCATGTGATGTCTCCTTGTTGGGATGGGAATTGAGCCTGTCCGGCACAACATCCGTTGCACCGGGCGGTTCCTCTCAGAGCAAGGTCGATGCCAAAGCGTGGCTCGCGCCTGTGTTGATCAGGGAAAATCCCGAGATTTTTTGGCGATTGGGCAGATTCCAGGTCGTAATGGTGGCAATGGATTCGACTGTTTACCCCAAGGAGACGAAGTTCGTTTGATGTTCTGCTCAAGTCCTGGCGGCAACCGCAAGGAACTCGTCCTTGATCAATTGATAAAATATCGATATTTATTCAGCAGGTACTAAAATGCCTGAATGAGGGGACGTTCGGGGCGAGGCCGTCCATTGTGAAGCGATTGCTTGTGCCGAAAGTAAAAATTAATATGGATGACGAATTATTGATAGGGCATCGAGAACATCCGGAATCTCATTCCATGGAACCGGGTGTGCGCAGCCTGCGTGCGTCCCATGAAAAGAAAACGCTTGGCGAGTCGCTGCATGGGGTGGTAAGGGTGAGGCGCGCCGTTTGCGGGCGGGCGCCGCCGTGCACAAACGTTCCAGACTTGCAGCCGCGTCTCGCGGATCATGGCTGCCTCGAAAAAGGAGGCAGCATGTTCGATACGAAAGTCGCGCTGGTCGTGCGGGAAAACCTCGCGGTCTGGCAGAAGCTCAATGTGACCGCGTTTCTCGCCACGGGCATCGCGGCGGCGGTGCCCGAAGCACTCGGCGAGCCCTACGAAGACGCGCGCGGGCAACGCTACGGCAGGATGCTGGGCCAGCCGATGATGATCTATGGCGCGGATGTCGGGGGGCTGCAGGCGGCGCTGCGGCGCGGCGTGTCGCGCGAACTTGCGATCGTGCCGTATGTGCACGCCATGTTTTCGACGGGCCATGACGCGGCGAACCGCGAGGTCTTTCGCGCCGAGGACCCGGAGAATCCCGATCTGGTGGGGATCGCGCTATACGGCCCGAAAAACGCGGTGGACAAGGCCGTGAAGGGGTTGGCGCTGCATCGGTAGACGCGTGCTTTCTCCTTCACCCGGCCTTGCGCACCGGCGGAAAACGCCGCTTGCCATTGCCCATGGGAAAGCGGCGGAAGCGCTCCTTCTTGTGCTCTTCCTCGAAGTGCGAGAGCGAGAGCTTGACGAGGTCGCTGCGCGAGACAATGCCCACGAGCCGGCGCGATTCGCGGTCGGCGACCACAGGCAGGCGTTCGAGCCCGTGAATTGCGAGGCGCGTGGCGATCTGCCGGCAGGTTTCCGCGGGCAGTGCCATGTCGGGGGAACGTTGCGCGAGCAACGAGCCGAGCGGCGTGTCGAGTGCCTCGGTCGCGGCGCGCACGGCGTCGAGCATCGCGCGATCCACCACGCCGAGCACCGCGCCGTCGCGCAGCACCGGGAAGGCGCGGTGCTGCTGCGTCGAACCGAAGTAGCGGTCGAGGGCTTCGCGTACGCTGACGTTCGCGTCGATCGTATCGACATTGCGCGTCATCACTTCATCGACGTAATGGCGCTCGAGCGGGTCGACGCCGTACTCGCGATAGATGTGATAACCGCGGCGCGCGATTTTTTCGGTCATGATCGAACGCTTCATGACCACCGTCGCGAAGCCGTGCGCGACCAGCGTGGCCGTGAGCAGCGGCAACAGCGCATTGGTGTCGTGCGTGAGGCCGAACGCGAACACGATGGCCGTGAGCGGCGTGCCTAGCGTGGCGCCGAGTGTCGCCGCCATGCACACGAGCGGCCACAGCGCCGGGTCGCTGCCGGGCAGCACGCGGCTGAAAACGTAACTGAGCACCGAGCCGAGCCCCGCGCCGAGCATGAGCAGCGGGGCGAGCACGCCGCCCGATGTGCCGGAGCCGAGCGCCACGACCCAGATCACGGCTTTCACCACCAGAATCGCAATGGCGACCTGAAGAACGATGTGCTGATGCAGCAGATCGCCGATCACGTCGTAGCCCACGCCGAGCGCGCGCGGCTCGATGAAGCCGCCAATGCCCACCGCGAGCCCGCCGATGGCCGGCCACCACGACCAGTGCAGCGGCAGATGGCCGAACAGGTCCTCGACCTTGTAGAGCGCCGCCGAAAGCCCCGACGCGAGCGCGCCGGCCAGCAGCCCGGCGATGATGCACGAGAAGAGCGCCACGGCGTGCGGCGGGAGCGTCTGCATGGGGAAGAGCGGTGCCGTACCGAAGAACACGGAGCGCGCGAATCCGGCCACCGCGCACGCAAGCGCCACGGGCAGGAAGCTGCGCGGGCGCCATTCGAACAGCAGCAGTTCGACGGCGAGCAGCACGGCGGCGACCGGCGTGCCGAAGACGGCGGTCATGCCCGCGGCCGCGCCCGCCACGAGCAGCGTCTTGCGCTCGGCGGACGTGACGCGCACGCACTGCGCGAGCAGCGACCCGAGCGCACCGCCCGTCATGATGATCGGACCTTCCGCGCCGAACGGGCCGCCGCTGCCGATCACGATGCCCGACGAAAGCGGCTTGAGCACAGCCACCTTCGGCGACATCTTGCTCTTGCCGAAGAGAATGGCTTCGATGGCTTCGGGAATGCCGTGGCCGCGAATTTTCTCCGAGCCGAAGCGCGCCATCATCCCGACGATCAGCCCGCCGATCACAGGCACGACGATGACCCACGGCCCCAGCGTGTTGAGCGCCGGCGAGCGGTCGGCGAACGAGAACTGGCCGAAGAAGAACAGGTTCGTGAACCAGTGGATCAGGCTCAGCAGCACGAACGCCGCGAGCGTGGCCAGTGCGCCGATCACGGCGGCGAGGACGCTGATGCCGGGCAGGCGTGCGTTCGCCGAAAAATCGCGCTTGTGGGAATCGTTGGGATGCATGGTCTCTAAAGATCGATACGCGGAACGGTGAATGCGCCGTCGAGCGATCTCAACTCGGCGCGATGCAGTGCGGCGAGGCGCGCGAGCAGCTTTTCGCCGGCAGGGAGCAGATGCACTTCGACCTGGCGGCGGTCGCGCTCGCTCACGCGGCGCTCGACGAGTTCGATCGCCTCGCAGCGCGAGACGAGCGCCACCACGCCGTGATGCTGCGACTGCAAACGCTCGGCCAGCTCGCCAATGGTCGCCCACGAGCGGCCGGGGTAGCCCTTTACGTGCAGCAGCAGCAGGTACTGCAGCGGCGTGATGCCCTCGGCCTGCGCGGCCTGCTCCGAGAAGCGCTCGAAGCGGCGCATCTGGTAGCGAAATTCGGACAGCTGTTCAAAGTCGACCTTGTCGAGATCGCGCGCGTTTTGTTTCATCGGAAGTCCATGGAACGGTTTCGTCTCCTAACATATCACAATATGATATTTCAACCCGAAGAGGCCCGTCGCATCCCCTCGCGGCCAGGTGTATGGCCGCTAACCGGTTCAGGCAGGCGCCTGCTGCGGCGTCTTCGCCTGGTGATAAAGCCCCGAGATGAGATCGGCTTGCGTGATGATGCCCGCGAGCCGCTTTTCGTGGTCGATCACGGGCACATGGTGGTGCCCGCGGCCCGCAAAAATACGCACGAGTTCGACGATCGGGGTCGTGTTCGCGACGGTCAGCACATGCGTGGTCATCAGCCTGCCGACGTGCTGGCCGGACTCGGCGTGCGGCCGGAGCAGGCGCGCGCTCGCATCGAGCACGAGACGCAGCGGATGCCGCTCGCGCCCGTCGTCGGCGAGGTCGGCGCGCGTGACGATGCCCTTCACCTGGCGATGCGCGTCCACCACGGGCAGCGCTTTCACGTCGTGGCGCTTGAGCAGCGAGCGCGCTTCGCCCACGGTCGTCGCGGGCGTGATGCTCACCACATTGGCCGACATGACGTCGGCGCAGGTGAGTTCGCCGAAGCTGCGCGCGTACGCGCGGATTTCGGCGTCCTGGAGCACGGTTTCGAGGTCGTCGGTGTCGATGTCGAGCATTTCGTCGCGCTCGCGCAGCACGGCTTCGAGGTCGGCGCGCGTGAAACCGGCTTGCGCAGGGGCGGGGCCGGCCACCCGCGGGCGCCGCGCGGCATGCGGGTAGCGGTGCCCCGTGGCGGCGTGATAGACGAGTGCGCCGCCGAGCAGCAGGAACGACTGCAGCGCGACGGGCACGAACACGAATTCATAGCCGAGCGCATGCACGGCCGGGCCGCCCAGCACCGCGGTCAGCGCGACCGCGCCTGACGGCGGATGCACGCAACGCAGCGTAAACATCGCGACGACGGCCACGGCGACGGCCACGGCGGCGGCTGCCACGGGATCATGGATCCACATCGCCGCGCTCACGCCCACAGTGGCGGAAACGAGATTGCCGCCGATGATCGACCAGGGCTGCGCGAGCGGGCTGGCGGGCACGCCGAACAGCAGCACGGCGGAGGCGCCCATGGGGGCGATCAGGTACGGAATGGCGGGATCGCCGCCGAGCAGCCGGTGCGCGAGCGCACTGGTCAGGGCAATACCGACCAGCGCGCCGCCGCCCGAGCGCAGGCGCTCGCGCCATGTGAGGGTGACCCTGGAGGGGGTGAAGCGGGTGAGCCAGCGAAGGACCTTGAAGCGTGACACGATTCGGAACGAACCTGGAACGGTGGGAGCGCAGACGGCTCGGCGCCGCCGAAAGAGAAAGAATTATATCTCAATGTGATATAAATCGCGACGCTTAGTCGCGGCGGTGTTGTATCGAGGATGCGCATCAGACAAGGAATTTGGGGGCGCAACCGGAGCCGGAGCCGCGGATTCCGTTGGGGTCACCCCAACCCCGCCGGTATGCGTCTCAGGCCTTCAGTCAATCCTGGAAGCCGCGGTGAGGCGTCTGCATCCTTCAGTCTCGCGAAACAGAAGGACAAGCCGAGCCTTCGCGCGGCACCGCTGCCGTATCCGGCAGACTCTGCAGCGAGCCATCCGTCACGAAAGGTACGATGCCATGAGCGGCGATGCTGGCCGCAGTCTTGCGCGCGCATTCGGTGTCGGCCGTTGCACAGTAGTCGATTGAAATGACGGGCAAGCCGTACTGTGCCTTCACGTTGTTCGCCATTGCCAGCAGCCAGTTGCGGTCGGCCTCCGGCACAGCGACGTAGCGCGCATTGGCCTGATCCCACCCGCCGTAAAGCGACTCGAACGCAACGGCGCTCACGTCGTCGTGAATCTGCGGCAGCAGTTCGAAGCCGCGATTCAAAATGAGCTTTGCCGCAGGATGGCTCGCCTTGATCGCGCGAATGACGCGCACGATGCCTTCGCGCTGACGTTCGCGCCCGGCGTCGGTCGAAGTCACAAGCTGATACGAGTCGAGCGTATCGAGAAAGAAGCCGCGATAGCCGCGCGCCCAGAGCGGATCGATCACGTGGCGCACGAAGAAGGCGGGCCAGCCCGGGCGGTTTTGGTCGACCACGCGCGAAGCCCAGTTCGCGTTGCGGCCCATCAGCCAGGCCCGCGGCAGTTGCGCGAAATACGTCCGTTCGGGCGTAATCTCGCCGACGCTCGCATAGGCAAACCATTGAGTGCAGGGCAGCGCATGCTCGCGTGGCTGGAACCCGCTGTCCGGCTCGATCACTGCGATGTCGTAGTTTGCGAGCTGCGCCGTGGGCGGCGTCGCGCCGTAGTAGAACGCTACGCGCAGATTCGGCGCAGGCGTGTCGGCAGCGGCGGCGTCCGCGCGCGCAGCGGGCACGGCGCACAAGGCGCACAGCGTGGCGAGGAGCAGCTGCGCGCTGCGTGAGACGGCGTTGCGCGCCAGTGCGATCGAGGCAGGCGGCTGGACTCTGGCACTGCCGCGGCCGGAAAACTTGCGCATGAACTGTTCCGCGTTTCAGGAGAAAGGCATCAGGAGGGAAGAAACGGCCACCAGCAGATCTGGTTGAGCGCCGCAGTCGCCACCGACGGGTTCAGTCCGGCTGAAAGACTTGCGTTCCAGTCGTTCTGTGCCGCGCCTGTTTGCGCGCAGTCCGACAGGTAGTCGAGCGTGCCCGTGAAGAATGCGCTGCGCGGCAAGGTGGCTTCCATGCTGCGCCAGGTCTGCAGTTCCTGTACCTGGGTGCTGTCCTGCGTCGGCGCAAAAACCTGCTCGCCGAAGTCGCCGTCCACCAGCATCGGGAACGCGATGCCGCCGCTCGTGCCGCTTAGCGCCGCAACGGGCGCGTGATTGAGCACGATAGGCGCGCCCGGAAACGCGTTGCGCAATCGCGCGACGAGGTTGAGACCGCCCTGGGCGCAGGCCGTGTCGCAGGGCCCGTCCGACGCGCTCGACCCATGGCCGACCAGTTCGAAATTGTCGAGCATCAGGCCGTCGACGCCGGTAGCCATCAGTTGTGGCGCCACGTAGTCGGCGATCAGGTGCTGATAGTCGCTGTTCGCCGGGTTCATCCAGTATTCCGGATAGCCCGCCATCTTGCCGAGTTGCGCGGCTGTGTTCGTCGAGCACGCCATGAAGCCCGGCGGTGCGTTGTTCCAGTAGGTGCGCCAGGTTTCGCACGCGCCGAAATTCAGGTAGCTCAGCACTTTCGCGCCGTCGCTCCTGAGCGTGGCGATCTGGCTGGGCGTGATGGCGGGACTGCCGTTGGCCGGGTCCGCGTCCACCACGATCAGCCTGAACGTCTGCGCCATGCGTGCGAGGTCCGCCTGGCTTGCGGCGCCATAGTAGACGACCCAGGCCCCGTGCGCGTCCAGATTGCGAGAGCCGGCGATCGTCACGCTGGTCGAACCGTTGATCGGGACGGCGGACGGTGTAGTCGTGTTGCCCGTGCCCGACGTCGCGGGTGGCGAAGCGGGTTGTGACGCGGTGCCGCCGCCGCCGCATCCGGCGAGCAGCACGGCGCTGACGAGCGCGGCGGTGTGCGTACGCAGCACGCTGTTCGGGTGGGCCGTCATTGGAGCATGTAGGTTTCGTATTCGAGCGTGACGAAGCGGGCATCGAGCGTGCGTACGGCCAGGATCGTCACGCTCAGCAGGGCGAGCGCAAAGCCATAGCCATACGCAGCCGGCCCGAGGTGGATCGACAGCAGTGTGAAAAGCGCGTTGAGCACGATGAAGATGCCGGTGAGGCGCAGGACGTCGCGGCGCGTGTCCAGATAGAACATGACGTTGAGCAGGCCGAGAAACAGCACCTGCAGGCTCGCGGCGATCACGTCGACGAGCAGCAGCGGCAGATACAGCGACGAGATGCGCAGCACGCCGAGCAGCGCGGCGCCGAACCCGAGCATCAGCAGGACCACCACGATCTGGACCTTGACGATTTCGGAGAGGCCTGCACGCACGCTGCGCACCATCATGTCGCGCATCGCGTTGATGCGTTGCAGGGTGGCGCCTGTACGTACTGCGTCATAGAACGCGTCGTAGTAGCCGGCAAAATCGGCTTCGATGCGCACAAGGAATGCCGCCATGGCCGGCATCACGCACACGTAGGCGAGAAACACGGGAATGTCGTAGATGACCGAGGCGTGAAACCAGCCCACCACGCGCGTACCGGTGACGTCCGAGAACCAGAAGATGAATTTGTCGGCCCACACGCCGAGGTTGAATAACAGCCCGACCCAGGCAAGGCTCGGGTAGACGAACCTGCGGTCGAACACTTCGAACGAGATGTGGCGTGAGCCGGGATACTGACGGTGCACGATCACCGAGAGGCACAGCAGCAGGATCGCATGGCCGGCCACGAAGCCGCCGAGCAAGCCCACGAGCCCGTGACGGTTGAGCGCCAGTGCGAGGCCGACCACGGCGCTGTAGCCGATCGCGAACGACCACAGGACTTGCCGGTACTGCTTCACGCTCGAGAGGAAGATCACGGCGATCCAGATGTTGCTGGCGATCACGAAGCCGGCGATCATCAGGATGCGGTAGGCGAGTGGCGTCTGGTCGAAGCCGATGCTCATCGCGAGGATGCCGAGCAGGCCCGAAACGGCCGTGCAGACGAGCTGGACCGCGCGGTAATTCGGCAGCACGAGGTCGTCGCGGCGCTCGTAGAGCCGGTCCGACACGAAGCGCGTGAACGAGAGCTGCAGCGGCCCCGTCACAATCAGGCTGCAGGCGATCATGTAGGTGACCGACACCTGAAACTGCGTGATCAGCACGCCCGGTATCACCACGGCAAAGCTCAGCGCCCCAATGATCAGGATGCCGAAGCACGAGAGGATCATCGGGCCTGAGCTGATGAGCCCCGCATAGAAATAGGCGCGCGCGACGCCCGTGAGCGTTTCGCGGCGCATCAGCTTGCGCAGTTCGAATCCAATGCCGGCCATCAGCGACTCCGGTTAAAAGCCGCGCGCAGCGCGGCAAGCGCGCCGCCGCGCCCTTTTCCGTGGACAGGACAGCCCGGTGCCGACAGCGCTGCACCGGACACGATGTCGTTGCGTGGGTGCCCGGTCTGCGCGGCACAGCGCGCGTAGATCGCTTCGTAGCGCTCGACCATCTGGCTGCGCCGGTAGTAGCGCTCGGCGCGCTGCGCCGCGGCGCGCTGGGCGGCGAGCCAGCGCGGCTCGTCGCTGAGCAGCGCGAGCGTCGAGCTCGCGAGTTCGGCTGGATTGGCGATCTGCACGACCGCCCCCGCCGCGCCGAGCGCGCGGTCTTCGGGCAGCGCGCCTTCGATCAGTTCGCGGCACGCGCCCACATCGGTCGTAATCGCCGGCACGCCGGCCGCGAAGCCTTCCAGCACCACGAGCGGCAGCGCCTCGCTGATCGAGCTGAGCGCGAGCAGGTCGATCTGCGGCAGCACATCGTCGATGCGCTGGAAGCCGAGGAACTTCAGGTTGCGCTGCAGGCCGAGGCTTTGCGCGAGTGCGTGGCACTCGCGTGCGTAGGCGGGGTCTTCGTCCTCGGGGCCGACGATCCAGCCTTCGATGTCGGGCATCGTGCGCGCGGCGATGAAGATCGCGCGGATGAAGGTCTTGATGTCCTTGATCGGCACCACGCGTCCAATCAGCGCGACGACGCGGCGTGGCCGCGCGCGCCGCTGTGCGGCGAGCGGCATCAGCCGGTCCACGTCGATGCCGTTCGGGATCGTGCGGGTGCGCTCGGCGCGCGCGCCGTCGGCGATCTGGCGCTGGCGGTTGCCTTCGTAGAGCGCGACGATTTCGTCGGCGGCGTCATAGGCGAGACGACCGAGCGCCTCGAAAAAACGCAGCCACAGATCGCGGAAATAGCTCACATCCGAGACGTCGCGCTCGAACACGCCGCGGTTATCGCGTATCCAGCGGCTTTGCAGCAGGTCGATCTTGCGCTCCTTCGTGTAGATGCCATGCTCGCTCACGATGAGCGGACGCCCCGTGCGGTGGTGCAGCAGCGCGCCCAGGTAGCCGGCGTAGCCGGTCGAGATCGTGTGATAGGTCTGCGCGCGCACGGTCTGCGCGGCCACGCGGGCGAGCTGCCAAAGCGGCTGGTGCATGTGGCGCACGGTCCAGAAGTAGTCGGTGAACGATGGGTCCGTGCAGCGCTCGAGATATTGCTGCTCGATGTACTCCCACGCCTCGCGGCTATGGAGGAACTGTTCCGACGACAGACGCCCGCCATCGCCGAGCATCGAAATGAGCTCGACCATCATCGCGCCGATCTCGGGCGGCTGATCCCGGCTGCGCAGCATCTCGTGGAACGCCGCGGACCTGGCGAAGGCTTCGCGCTCGCCGCGCACGGCGCGGTGATGAAGTTTGGCGTCCGCGGGCGCGGCTTCGTAAAGATAGTGCTCCTCGAAGTGCACGACGTTCTCCGGCAGCGCATAGGCGGGCCTGCCGTAGTCCTCCTTGCGCCCGCCGATGAAGACGATGCCGAACGTCCGCTGCGGGTACGCGCGGATCATCTCGTTGACCCAGCTCGATACGCCGCCGCGCACGTAAGGGAAGGTGCCTTCGAGTAGCAGGCAGACGTCGGCTTGCGCCGCGCGGCGCTCGAGCGATGTGTCCATCAACGTGTCCAGTAGTCGATCACGGGTTTGAGCGCGGGCGTTCCGGCGTGCCGCGCAAGCTCGCCGACGATCGCGGCGGCTTCGGCGTGACGGCCCTGACGAAAGGCGGCCTCGGCGAGCCACGGCAGCAGGCGCTCGCGCGGGAAGCTGAGTTCGCGCGCACGCTCGAGCAGTGGCGTGGCTTCGTCGGCGCGGTCGCGGGCGAGCGCGAGGCGCGCGAGCAGCAGGCAAAGGGCGGCGTCGCGCTCGCCCTCGGCGAGCGCCTGCGCGCGGCGCGCGTGCATTTCGGCCTCGGCGATCGCATGGTGGTAGACGTCGCCCTGCGCGAGCCGCTGGTACACGAGTTCGAAATGCAGCTCGGCGAGCTGGCGGTGCAGCGCCAGCTGCTCCGCTTCGGTGCCGGCACGGGTGAGGGCGTCCTCGCACGCGAAGATGCGGTTGACGATCTCGTTTTCGGCCTGGTCGAGCATGCCGTAGGCGAGCAGGCGCAGGTCGTCGACGGGGTCGGCGAGCAGCTCGCGCAGCAGCGTGCCCGTGGTGCGCGTGGGGAGCTGCTGGATTGCCACCAGCGCGGCGAGGCGGTCGCCTGTGGCCGCATGGCGGTTCGCGAGGCGGGCCTGCACGCGCGTGCCCGCCGCGTGCGAGACGCGTGAGACGAGGTGCGAGACGAATTCGGGGCGGCCCACGACGTCGGTCGCGCGCGCTTCCCGCGCGGTGGCGAGTCGCGCGCCGGCAACGCTGGCGAGCACTTCGAGCAGCCCGCCCGCGCACGGCACGAAGAAAGAGAGCGCCCAGAGATGGAGCAGCGCGGCACGGCTCGGCTCACGCTGCGCGGCAGGCATCAGGCGGCGGAACAGGAGCGCCTCGGCTGCCGCCGCCAGTGCCTGGAGCGCCAGAAAGTACGCGAGCGGCGCCAGGCCCGCCGGCGGGTGGAACGCGCTCCAGAACGCCGCGCCTTGCAGCAGGGCGGCGAGCGGCAGTACGAGCAGGATCGCGACCGCGTCACTCATGGGTTGTCACCCGCTGCAGCAGGTCCACGAGATTCGTCTTGCTCGATGCACCCGTCACGTGCAACGTGTGCACGCCCACGCGGGCGCGTTCGAAATCGGTATCGAACTGGTTGCGCAGATTCGTCTCGATTCGGGCCAGATAGCCGGCTACGCCCGTCGTGTCGGCGAGCGGCATGAGGTTCACGAGCACCGAGCGTTGCGCCGTTTGCAGCGACCAGGCCAGGTCGGCCGAACGCCCGCGGCGCAGGACGTGTTCGAAGAGCGAGTCGTGCGCTTCGCTGCGCGGGAACGACAGGGCCACTACGGACGACTCGATGCCGCTGCGCTGATGCAGGCGCACGAGGCGCCCATACTCGAGGCCGAAATCGCTCGGGCAGTTGGGCACGGCGTCCATGAGCTCGCGCGTGGCGCGGGCGTACTCGAGGCCGTCGCCGTAGTAGCCGAGCAGGACGAACAGCAGTTGCAGGTTGTCGTGCGTGAGCGAGAGAAACGGCATACGCTGAACCACGAGCAGCGCCCGTGTCTCGCCCGTGGCAGCGATGAGCGGCGCGCAGGCGATATAGCGGCTGCCGCTCGCGAGCATGTCCGCCGACTTCAGGTGCGCGAGCTGCCCGCTCGAGAGGGCCAGCGCGATGAGCGGATCGCCGGCGTCGAGCTCGAAGGGCTCGCCGGCGCTCGCGAGCGCTTCGGGCACGAGCTGGCCGCCGCGCACGGGGCACAGCGCCGCGACCTCGATCTGGCAGGCGCGCGCGACGAACTCGATGAGCCGCGTCGTGCCGGGCAGCCCGCTCGCCGCGGCCGACGCGTCGGCGGCCGTGCCGCCCGAGAGCTGGCGCAGCTCGTTGATCGAGTCGCGCAGCGTGGTCGGGCGCGTGAGCAGGTCGCGTTCGAGCCGCTCGTGCGAGAGCCGCAGCAGGTAGTGGTTGTCGGTGAGTGCCGTGAGCCGCTCGTTGAGGTAGTCGTTGACCGCGTTGGCGCGGTCCGCACGCACGTTCCAGGTGTCGGCGAAGTGGCCAGCCAGGATCACGAGCACGCCGCCGCCCACGAAGAACGGCGTGGGCCACGGCATGCCGGCGGGGTAGGCGAGCAGCCAGAGCGCCGCGAGCAGCAGCCCGGAGCCGAGGCCCGGCGCCACGCCATAGCGCAGGGCGATGAGCGTCGGCACGAGCCACGGCCAGGGGAAGCCGCTTTTGAGCAGGAGCGGATCGGTGCGGTCGACGAACCATGCGAGCGCGAGCGCCGCGATTGTCACGAGCGCAGCCTCGAGCCACGCGAAGCGCGAGCGCGTGACCGGTGCGAGCAGGTTGCGCAGCCAGCCCGGGTCGCTATGGGGCCGCTCATACAGGTGCCGCCGGCCGGTGCCGCGCTCGCGTGTGGCCGGATCGCGGCCGTGATTGATCTGGACGTCCATCGGCGTCTCGCGTTGTACGGTTCAGCCGTGCGCGGCCAGCGGCGCGAGCAGTTTGCCGATGAGGCTCTGCGCCGTGGCGCCGAGGCCCGAGCGGCTCCAGCCCGTGCGCGAGCCCGTCGCGCTCCAGACCACGCGTCCCGAGGGCAGCTCGCGCAGCTCGAAGGACAGGGCGACGGCGGGTTCGCCGTCCACGCCGACCTTGTAGCGCCACTCCTCCACGGCGCCTGTCAGCACATACTTCGCATGCTGTGTGCGGGCCCAGTCGAGTCCCTGCTCGAGGCTCGGTTGCGTCGAGGCGTCGAAGCTCGCACTGTTGCTGTCCGTGCTTGCCATGGCTACGGTGCCCGCATGGCCAAGCTGGCGCAGCGCGTTGGCGGCAATGGACTGCGCGGCGCGTCCCGCGTCCGGCGTTTCGGTGAAGTTCGCGAGCGGCAGCACGGCCACGCCGCCCGCTGCCGCGAGCGACGGCGCCGGCGTCGAATCGACGCTGGCACACGCGCTCAGGCCCAGCATGCACGCGGCGGCCAGCATCAGCCCCCAGCTCCTGCGGATGCGCTCGATTGCATTCATGTGTGCTTTTCCTTTCCGGTTCATTGAGTGTCTGCCTCGGCACGCCTGCGGGGCGCGCCGTCCTGTGTTCTCACATCAATACAGCCAACGGTAACGCGCACCGATCATGGTGAGCTGCGAGCCGTTTTGCGCGAGATGCGCATGCTCGAAGTAGATTGCCGCATGGTCGCCGCCGAATACCGATCCGGCAATCCCGACATCGGCATTGACCCCCCAGCCCTGCACGGTGTCGTGCACGAGGCCGACATCGAGGTAGGGCCGCCAGGCGTGCGTGTAGCGCTGGGCCAGATCGTTGCCGAAGCCCACGTACGCGCCGAACTGTGTATAGCTGTTCGGCATGAAGGTCGCCGCGGAGACCGGTCCGGCGTCAGCCGGCACGAGCCGCCGGAGCAGGGCGTCGGGCTGGCCGCTGTCGTTGTAGCCGCCATGCGCGGCGACGAAGCGCAGCGTGTAGTCGGGATAGTCGGTGCGGATCTTGTAGTCGAGCTCCGCTTGCTGGACGACGCCTGTACCCAGGAGGTTGCGCGCCTGGCTGTAGAAGCGGTCGGCCTCGACGCTCGCGCTGAGCGACCAGCGCGGATCGATCTGCCACAGCAGGCTGCCCACCGCGAGATCCTTCATGCCGCCCACGAAGAGCGTCTGCGTTTCGTCGCTTCGCGCGTTGCGCGCGATCGAGCCCGTCAGGGTGAGCGGCGAGGCGCTGCCGGTCGTCGCGTCCAGCCGGAAGGTGTAGAAGGAATCGAGCCCGTCTCGCCGGCCGAATGCGGCGTTCACGACCGAGTCGCGGGTCTGGCGGCGCACGAAGAGCGAGGCCTCGCGGTCCACCGAATCGACGTTGACGAGCTGCGTCGTATCGCTGCTGCGCTGGAATCGCTGCACGCCCTGAAGGCCTGCCAGGTAATGGTCGGCGAGCTTGAGGCTGGCCGAGACCGTCTGCTGCACGTAGTCGAGCGGGTGCTCGACATAGCTCTCCACCGAAGCGCCCACCGACTGGTCCCAGAAGAGCGAGGTGTCGACTAGACGTTCGTGCATCTGGTCATCGTACGGCGCGCCGTCCAGACCCTCGAACGCGTGCGCCTGCGCAGCGCCCTGGCGGTCGACGAAGCTTTCGCCGTCGATGCGGCTGTACAGCGACAGCGAGGCGCTGCGCGTATCGAGGATCTGCGCGACTTGCCGGGCATCTTCCTCGGCCAGCGCGATGGTGAGCTGTTCGTTGCGCTCGCTCGCGAGCCCGTGCGCGTAGCGGCGCGCAAGCCAGCGTTTGGCCACTTCGTTGTGCTCGTTCGAGAGCGCCCACGCCACGGCGACGTCGCGCGCCACCGCCAGGCGCAGGCGGCGGTATTGCGCCTCACGCCCGGCAGGCGCGGGCGGCGGCGCGATGCCGGGCGCCGCGCCGAGCAGGCTGCGCCCGGAAGCGTCGTCGGGCGGCGGCGCCTTGGCGGCCGTCAGCGCGGCAAGCAGATGGGCGGCGTAGTCGCCGTTCGCGAGCACCTGCGCGAGCTGGGCGCGCCGCCCCTGCAACTGGTCGGTTGCTTCCCATTCGTTGCGCGCGGGCGTGGCGAGCCGCCTGGCGCCGGGCTTTGCCGCCTGGGGTGTCGGTGGCGTCTGTGGTGCCTCGTGCAGCAGCGCGAGCCAGACTTGCCGCCGTACCGACCACGCAAGCGCCACGTGCCCCGCCATTTCCTGTGCATCGGCGTAGGTGAGCAGCCAGAGCGGATCGCGGCTGTTCGTGACGGCCTGCCGGCGCAAATAGCGCAGGGCCGCTTCAGGGCGGTTCAACTGCATTTCGCCGGCGGCGTATGGGCCCCAGAGCGTTTCGTCGTCCAGCGAGCGGTCGCGCCAGCGGCGCAGCGCCGCGCGCAGCTCGTCTTCGGTGCCGATGTCCACCACCATCCAGAGGTACGCGGCGCGCGTGTCGGTACTCGTGCCCGGGAAATTCACGGCGCGACGCAGGTCGGCGAGCGCCGCCTCCAGCTTGCCGCTCTGGCGCTCGTACTCGGCGCGCGCGGCAAGGAAACCCGGATTGCGTTCGGCGGCCTCGCGCCTGGCAGGCGTGAGCGAGTCGAGCAGCGCGCCGGCCTCGTCGAGCGAGTGCGCGGCGACGAAGTAGTTGATCGCGTCGCGCAGCGGCTGGACCTCGCCCGTCTTGCGGTACTGGCGCGTGGCCGTGCGCGCCGCGTCGATCGGGTAGGGATCGTAGAAGAAGGTCATCGCGGCGAAGTCCTCCGGCTCGGCGCCGGGACTCACGAGCAGATGCTGGTAGGCGAGATTCGCGTCGGCGTCGTCCTGCAGCAGCCGTGCGAGCTGGCCATAGGTGCGCCAGTAGAGCGTATCTGCGTCGCCGGCATAGGGCTGCGCACGCTTGAGCGCGGCGAGCGCCTGAGCGTATTCGCCGCGCTGGTAGAGCAGGTTCGCGCTGCGCTCGGCGTACTCGGTGTTGCGCGGCTGCGCCTGCTGGAGCGCCGCGTAGGTCGCGAGCGCCTGGTCGAAGTGGCCGCTGCGCTGCGAGAGCCATGCGTAGCGGCGCAGCATTTCCTCCGTGCGCGTGCCGTGTGCGCGGGCTTTCAGGAACGCGAGGCCGTCGTCGGGGCGGCCGAGCCGTTCGTAGGCAGCGATCACGTCGTCGACGAGCGAGAGATTGTCGGGCGCGGCATCGCTGGCATGCACGAGCGACTGCACGTAGGCCTCGTCGTCGTTGAGCATCGGCGCGATGCGCTGGACGTTGTGCCAGGCGTCGGGGTCGCCGGACACCTGCGCGTAGGCAAGCCACGACTGTAGCGCGGCCATCGGCTCGTTGCGCCATTCCTGGACTTGCGCGAGCCGCTTGCGCCACTCGGGCGCAGCCCCTGGACGCCCCGCCTGCTTCGCAGCAATCGCTTCGGCGTTTGCGAGGTCGTTCGCTTCGAGGAAGGACTGATAGAGCGTGAGCGCGAGCTTGTCGTTGGCCTGCGCGTCACGGGGGGCGGGCGCCAGGGCGGGTGCCGCCGCCGCTACACGCAGGAGGCGCACCGGCTGCCCGGCCGCATAACCGGCTTCGACGATTTCACCGGACGCACGATGCGCACGCATGCGTGCAGCATGCTCGAACTGCTCGATGCCCGCGAGCCGCAGCCACTTCCCGCGCTGTGGCGCGGGATCCGCGTGCGCTACGGCGAGCCGCATGGCGCCCGCACCGGGAGCGCGTTGCGAGACGAACTGCATGAGCGCGCGCGCATAACGTGCGACGAGTTCGGGGCGATTTGCGGCGCGCGCGAGCGCGAGCATGACTTCGAGCGCGGCGCGGTCTTGTGAGAGCGCGCCAAGGTGCGCGTTGCCCTGCGTGAGCGCTTCGTCGAGCAGATTGCCGGCCTGCAGCGCGTCCACGGCGGCGATGAAGTCGCGCCGCGCCTCGTCGCGCGTGGCCGCCATCGACTGGGCGGTGAAGTACGCGGAGGCGGCCTCGCGGTAGGCGGCCGTGGCGAGATACTGGTGGCCTGCCTCGCGCTGCCAGTGCAGGCGCCGTGCCGGATCGGCCGCAACGAGTCGCTCGTCATAGCGCGCGGCGATGTCGGGCACATTGATGGCGAGCGCCTGGGTGGCGAGCCACTGTAGCTGCGCGGGCGTCCACGTCTCGGGGATCATCGCGGCGAGCAGCGCCCGCGCCTGCGCGACATGGGTTGCGCGTTCGGTGGAGCCGGGCTTCGCCATGAAGGCGCGCAGCAGTTCGCAGCGCAGCCGCAGATGGTCGCTCGCCTGGCGCGCCGCGGGCGTGCCGAGCGCGGCGAGCCGCGCGGCGACCGATTGCGCGTCGTCGAGCCGGCCGAGGCCGAGGTACTGTTCGCCGAGCGCCTTCAGATAGATCGGGTCGGTGGGCGTGCTGCGCAGCCATGCTTCGAGGTAGGCCGTGTTCAGCGCGTTCGGCGTCGAATTTTCGATGACGCGCGAGCGCAGGTGCGCCGCGCCATAGACCCCGCCGAGCGTGGCGGCGACCGCGAGTGTCGCGCCAGCCAGCAGGAGCGCCGAGGCGATGCGGGGCCGCTCAGTGGCCACAGTCCACCTCGACAGGCTGATAGGTCACACGCACGCCCGGCACGGCCGGCGTGACGATGCGCAGCGTGTCGCCCTGGCGCTGCGTCTCGAGCGCGTGGCCGCCGCTGCTCGCGCGGCACTGGGCTGCGTGCGCGACGGCGATGAAGGGCTGGTAGTAGCTGCCGAACTCGAACTTCAGGCCCTGTGCGGTGCGCGTGAAGTCACGCACGAAACCGTTGGCCTCGGCGATATAGGGCAACTCGCCGTTCGGATCGGGGCGCACGAGCGTGAAGCGCGCGCTGCCGCCGTCGAAATGGATATAGTTGCCGTCGGGGCCCGCCGCGTAGCCGGTCACGCCGTGTGCGTCGGCAAGGCGCGGCACGTCGTTGCCAGCCCAGTGCAACTCGCGCACGCTGCCGTTGCCGCGCACGAGCCAGCCGTCACCGTCGCGCGCTATGGCGAAGGTATGCCAGTCGAGCACCTTGCGCACGTAGTCGGCGATCTGCACAGGCAACACGGGCTGCGCGAGCACGGTCCTGAAGATCGTGTCGAGCGCGCGCAGTGAGGCGAGCTTGGTGCCGCTGTACATGTGGTAGTAGACGTCGATCGGCTTGAAGCGCAGCGGCCGGTCGGTCATCTCGTAGGTTTGCAGCACCTGGTCGAAGCCGTAGAACGGCCCCTGCCAGTCGTTGGTATAGACGTTCTCGTCCTGGTTCGGCGCGAGCACCTGGTAGGCGCCGGGACCCTTGTCGATGCCGATGGGCGCGATGTTGGTCCAGCTGTTGTTGTTGCGCGTGATGACGGTGTCGCCGCCGTTGATGTTGAAGACGCCTGCCTCGTACGTGCGCCGCACCGCGACGGCCGGCGGCATGCAGTCGCCGGACCACTGCAGGACGACGACCTTTTTCCCCGGCGGGGCGAGGCGCGAGTTGATATAGGCGATCGAGCCCGAGATCTCGCGGTCCAGACTGAAGTGATAGCCGGGAATGTTCAGCGAGAAGGCGGCGTCCGAGCCGCCGCGGTCGGTGCGTGCGCCGCTCTTGCCGTCCACCTCTTCCCAGACGAACGGATGGGAGTACGTGTGCGTGCCGATGTCGACGTAAGGCAGCGCGAACATCTTGCGGGCGATCGCTTCGAGGCGCGGCGAGATTTTCGGATAAAGACCGTCGGGGCCGACCTCGCCTTCGATGACCGATAGCGTCATCGGAATCGGGTAGCGCGTCCAGATGCGCTGGTAAAGCGCCTCGCCCGAGTAGTCGGGGCCGGGGAACTCGGCTCGCGAGGCAAAGCCGTCGCCGTCCACGTGGGTCATGAGCAGGCGCCGGCCGTTTTCGGTGGTCACGCTCGGCCCGGGCAGATCGGCGAGGCGCAGCGTCGCCTTCAGGAAGTCGATGGGCTGGATGACCCAGCGCTCCTGATCGATGCCGTCGAGCGAGGTTTCGGTGTACTGATTCAGCGC
Source organism: Paraburkholderia heleia NBRC 101817 (assembly GCF_000739775.1). GTDB lineage: Bacteria > Pseudomonadota > Gammaproteobacteria > Burkholderiales > Burkholderiaceae > Paraburkholderia > Paraburkholderia heleia. Next base: position 95,536 of record NZ_BBJH01000001.1, read on the forward strand.
GAAGCCGCCCCACGGCATCACGCCGATGGCGTCCACGCGCGTGCCGTTGGCGTCGATGCCGAGCAGCGAGCGGCCCGCCGCCTCGACGCGTACCGCCGGCAGGTCGCGCGGGTCGGGGCGCGGCATGGTCTCGAAGCCGACAATGGGGTCGTGCGCGACGATGCTGAGCGGGCCCTTGAGCGGGCCGTTCACGGCGGCGAGCCCCGGCAGTTCGCTCGAATCGCCGGCGGCGAAGCCGAACTGGCCGAGAAAGGCGATGGGCACGTGGGCGCTGCGCACGCGAGCGATCCAGCGGCGCCAGGCCATCTGGTCGGCGACGTCGCCGTGCTGGATCCAGACGACCACGCCCGCGTAGCGGTCGGGCGTCACGTGGGGCGGCAGCGGGCCACCGATGTCTGCGTACTGGACGTCGTAGCCCAGGTAGTTGAGCGGCGTGGCGAGCACGCGCACGCCCGGCGTGAGGTCGATCTGCTCGTCGGGCTCGCGGTCCTGCACGACCAGCACCTTGCGCGGCATCACCTCGATGCGGCCGATTCCCACGACGTCCTGGGCCGGATCGGTCACGTAGGCGTCGAGGCCGGCGGCCAGCGCCTGCTGGGCCGTGCGGCGCGCACACGCACGGTCGGTCGCTTCGCAGTACTCGATCGTGACGACCGGCACGCCGGTCTCGCGCGTGAAGGCCTGCGCTGCCGCGAGCGCATCCGGCGATGCAGTGGCGGGCGTGGCGTCGGCGGTCGCGCCTGAGGCGAGCCCTTGCGTGAAGAGCGGGCCGGCGAGAACGGCATAGATGTCGCGAGCATGCGCGCGGGCGGCGCTCAGGGCGTCGGGGCCGCCCAGCACAATGGCCGCGTTTGGGTGCGCCGCGCGGATCACGTCGAGTGCCCCGATAGCTGCGGGCGTGTCGAGCACGAAACCGCGGAAGCCGCGCTGCCAGAGTGGCGCAATCTCCTGTTCGACGAAAGACTGCGTGGATTCGCCGGGCTGCGCCGCCGCGCGCGCCACGTAGACCGTATGGGCAAGCGGGTGCGAAGAGGGATCGAAGCTGCGCGACGGGTCGAGTACTACGGCGTCGAACGCCTGCAGCATGGAGACGGGGGGATCGGCGCCGTCGAACGTGGCCAGATTGACGTGACGAGGGGCGGTGGCCGTGACTGCGGCGGGGGCGACAGGGTTGGCCGTGGCGGACGGGAAGGCCCAGGCGGTTTGCGAGCACGCGCCGACGGCGATACACGTGACCAGGAGGCACCTTGTCTCGAAAATCCCCGATAAATTACTCACACGTCGCGCGCGCAGCGCGATTCTCTCTGCAAGGCTTGCCAACTTCGTGCATCCGTTAGTATTAGTAGGTGGGGAACACTTCAGCGCGCAAATCAATCGGTGAGCTTCGAAAAATCCGGCGAGACATTACTCATCTGTTCGGCGCGTTTTCTTCCTGCTTTGGCTGCCGAAAATTACCACTGTTTTGCCATGATTCATAGGCTTCTTTAACGATTTTTGTCATTTCTTCAGAGTAACCGCTGAATTGCGGAGAATGAAAGGGTTAATATTATTTTGATTTTCTCGTGCTATGGCGCGGCGAAAACGTTTTACCTTGCATATATGAAGCCGGCGCGCCGCCGGCGGCGGCGAGCGCCGATTTTTCCAGCGCGTGTTCGCCTTGTGGGCCACGATGAGGAACGCAAATGATGTTCGCAAACGTTTGATTCATGAAAATTGACATTGCCTTCGACGCTCCTCAAAAATGGCGATTCCTTTCGGTGTTGAAAGACGGATATTCGCGTCCATTTCAATATCGACTGAGGTTTGCCGTGGGCGCTGAATGATCCAGGGATGGCAATTTCGATCGATGCGCAAATCGATCTGGATATCGCAAACGTTTGCGTAACTGGCGGGTCGCCATTCGGCCAGGGCAATTTACCCGGAATTGGCCGCGCATTCAAATGGGTGCATAGCGCGCCGTGAACGGAAAGTCGCTCATCGCCACGCCCCCGGCGTGACCTGACCTCACAGGCACGCCCGGTCAACTCATCGCGCCGCTCGCCATCTGCGCGCGCTTGCGCAGCCAGTTCATGCTGGCGAGCAGCGCGACGGCGAAGATCATCAGCAGCGTCGCGACGGCGAGAATCGACGGATCGATCTGATCGCGAATGCCGCTCCACATCTGGCGCGGCACGGTGCGCTGAGCGGGGCCGCCGATAAAGAGAATCACGATCACCTCGTCGAACGAGGTGGCGAACGCGAAGATGCTGCCGGTCGCCACGGCAGGAAGGATGAGCGGCAGCGTCACGCGGCGAAACGCCACCCATGGCCGTGCGCCGAGCCCGGACGCCGCGCGCAGGAGGCTTTGATCGAACGACAGCAGCGACGCCGTCACGGTGATGACGACGAACGGTGTGCCGAGCGCCGCGTGCGAGAGCACCACACCCGGATACGAATTCACGAGGCCGAGCGGCGCGAACACGAGATAGAAACCGGCCGCGACCACGACGATGGGGACGATCATCGGCGAAATGATGAGCGGCATGACGATGGCGCGCAGCGGAAAGCCAGGGCGGCTCAGGCCGAGCGCGGCGAGCGTGCCGAGCACCGTGGCGATCAAGGTGGACGCCGCGCCGATGCCGATGCTGTTCGCGAACGCGCGCTGCCAGTCCGGGGAGTTCAACGCCTGCTCGTACCAGCGCAGCGACCAGCCCTGCATCGGATACGAGAAGAACGAGCCCGAATTGAACGAGAGCGGCACGATCGCGAGAATCGGCGCGACGAGGAAGAAGAAGATCAGCGCGCTATGCAGTCGCAGTCCAGCGCCTGCGATGCGTTCCGAGAGGAGCCGGGGGCGGGCGTCGTTCATGTCGGGCTCGATGGTTCAGTAAGTGCGTGGGTCGTGGGCGGCCGCGGTCAACCGAAGCGCAGCCGGTCGATGCCGACGAGCCGGTTGAACACGAAATAGAACACGCCGGTGAAGATCACGAGATAGCAGGACAGTGCACCGGCGAGGCCCCAGTTCAGTTGATCGTTGGTCTGCTCGGCGATGAGCTGGCTGATCATTTCGTCGCCTGCGCCCCCGAGCAGCGCAGGCGTGATGTAGTAGCCGAGCGCCAGCACGAACACGAGGAAGCAGCCCGCGCCCACGCCGGGAAAGGTCTGCGGTACGTACACGCGCACGAACGCGACGGCCGGATGCGCGCCGAGCGACTTCGCCGCACGCATGTACGACGGCGAAACGTTCTTCATCACCGAATAGATCGCGAGAATCATGTACGGCAGCAGAATGTGCGTCATGCCGATCAGCACGCCCGTGCGGTTGAAGATGAGCGGAACCGGTTCATGGATCACGCCGAGGCGCAGCAGCGCGCTGTTGATCACGCCACCCGGTTGCAGCAGCACATACCACGCCGTCGAGCGCACGAGCAGCGACGTCCAGAACGGCACGATCACGAACATCATGAGGCGCGAGCTTTGTTTTTCGGGCAGCGTCGCGAGCAGGTAGGCAACCGGATAGCCGAGCAGCAGGCACAGCAGCGTCACGCTCGCACTGATCGCCACCGTGCGCGCGAAGGCTGCGCGATAGACGGCGCTGCCGGCGGCCACTTGAGCGACGGCGCCGTCGGGCGCGACCTGCGCGTCGACGGCGTTGAGCAGGTAATCGGGCGTGGGCGACTGCGAGGCGCGCCTGAGCAGCCGCCACGTTTCGGTGTCGCCCCAGCGCGCGTCCAGATCGATGAGCGCGGGTTTCCACTGCGCGGGCGTTTGCGCGCGCACGGCACGCGCGGTCTTGAACAGCAGGCTCCGGTACTCGGGCTGATAGAAGTTCATGCGCCGCGCGATATCGCCTAGCTGGCTGTTTTCGCTTGCGCGCTTCAGATCGACGGCAAGCGCGGAGAACACGCTTTCGCCGGGCACGCCGACGCCGCTCCAGGCCGCGAGCGCCGCGCTCAGATGCGGCATGCCGTGGCGCACTTCCGGGTTCTGCACGCTGCGCGCGAGCAGGCTCGCGATCGGCGCGACGAAGGTCACGAGCAAAAAGACCAGCAGCGGCAGCGCAAGCGCCAGCGCGCGAAGGGCCGCCTTGCGGCGCGCGGCGAGAAACGACGCGCGGCCGGCGGCCGTCGCGCCAGGGCCGGTGTAAGCGGTGGTGGGCAGCGGTGTGTTCATCGTCGCGTGGCGCCTGGGCGGTCGAAGCGGGAGGGTCTCGTGCGTGCTCGCGTTACTGCGTGAGCCAGTTCTGGAAGCGCTTGTTGATCGCGTCCGCGTTATCGGCCCAGAAGGTGGCGTCGATCTGCAACGGCCGCTTGAAGTTCGCGGGTGCGGTCGGCAGGTCGTTCAGGCGCGCCTTGTCGATCAGCGGAATTGCGTTCTTGCGGGGCGGCGCGTAGGCGATGTACTTCGACAGATCGGCGTAGGCCTGCGGCGTGGACGACGCGACGATGAACTTGCGCGCCGCATCGCCATGCTTCGCGCCCGCCGGCACGCCCCACCATTCATAGTCGTACACCTGTGCGTCCCACACGATCTTGAACGGCTTCTTGTCCTTGTGAACGGCGTCGTCGATGCGGCCGTTGTACGCCTGGGTCATGACCACCGCGCCGTCGGCGAGCAACTGCGGCGCCTGGGCGCCCGCGTCCCACCAGACAATGTTCGACTTGATCGTGTCGAGCTTCCTGAACGCGCGATCGACGCCGGCGGGCGTGGCGAGCGTCTTGTAGACGTCCTGCGGGGCGACGCCGTCGGCGATCAGCGCCCATTCCATCGCCACCTTGGGCGACTTGCGCATGCCGCGCTTGCCCGGAAATTTCTTCAGGTCGAAGAAGTCGCCGATGGTGGTCGGCGCGGTTTTCAGCTTGCTCGTGTCGTAGGCGTAGACCGTCGACCAGACCATCGCGCTGACCGCGCAATCGCTGATCGACCCAGGCAGGAAGTCAGCGGTGTTGCCGAGCGTCTTCTTGTCGAACTTCTCCAGCAGGCCTTCGTCGCAGGCGTTGATGGCGTCGTTGGTTTCGAGGTCGATCAAGTCCCACGTCGGATTTTTGGCCTGTTCCATCGCCTGGAGCTTGGCGAGGCCGCCGTCGTACGATTCGGTGCTGAACTGGTCGCCCGTCTTCGCGGTGAAGGGCTCGAACCACGCCTTTTTCGCGGCCGCTTCATAAGCGCCGCCGAACGTCACGACCGAGATCGTGTCGGCCGCGTGCGCGCCGGTCATGGCGACCATGCCGAGGCCGCAGGCGGCGAGGGCGGTGCGGATCATAGAGCGATTCGTTTTCATGCTTGTTTGACTCCTGCGATGGATGGCGAGGCGGATGAAATGGATTGCGGGGACGGTGGCGACGACGCGGCGCGTGCGCCGGACTCCCCGGCCGGCGCACGCGCGCTGGAAGTGACGGTGACGGGCAGCACCTTGCAGTCGTCGCGCCGCCAGGTCACCACGGTCCGATGGCCGAGCGCGGGCAATGCGTGATGCTGGGTGTTCGGCACCTTGACGACGAGCGCTTCGCCGTTCGCGAGTTTCAGATGCACGCGGTGGTGATCGCCGCAATAGACGAGTTCGTGGACGAACGCGTGCAGGGCGTTGAGGTTCTGCCGCTGCGCGTCGAGCACGCTCGCGTCGGTTGCGGCGATATGCGCGCGCTCGGGACGCAGCGCGAGCATTGCCGTGTCGCCCGGCTTGAGCTGCGTGCCTGCGCGGCCATGCACGGTGCCGCCTTCGGCGAGTTGCAGCGCGGCCCATTCGCCGTCCGTCGAGGTGACGCGCCCCTTCAGGCCGTTGTTCTCGCCGACGAAGCTCGCCACGAACGCGTTGGCCGCATTCTCGTAGAGTTCGGTCGGCGCGGCGGCCTGCTGGATGCGGCCATCGGAAAACACGGCCACGCGATCGGACATCGTCAGCGCTTCATGCTGATCGTGCGTCACGTAGACGACAGTCAGCGCGAGTTCGCGATGCAGGCGCATGATTTCGTACTGCATGGTTTCGCGCAGGCGCTTGTCGAGCGCGCCGAGCGGCTCGTCCATCAGCACGACGCTTGGCTCGAACACGAGCGCGCGCGCCAGCGCGACGCGCTGCTGCTGGCCGCCCGACAATTGCGCGGGGCGGCGTTTCGCGAGATGCCCGAGTTCGACCATGTCGAGCGCGCGCGCGACGCGCGCCTGCTGCTCGCTGCGGCTCACCTTGCGCACCGAGAGGGGAAACGCCACGTTTTCCGCAATCGTCATATGCGGAAAGAGCGCGTAGTTCTGGAACACCATGCCGATGTCGCGGCGGTGCGGCGGCTTGTCGTCGAGACGTTTGCCGGCGAGACGAATCTCGCCGCGCGTGGGCGACTCGAAGCCCGCGAGCATCATCAGCGTGGTGGTTTTTCCGGAGCCCGAAGGCCCGAGCAGCGAGACGAATTCGCCGCGCACGACGTCGAGGTCGAGCCCGTCGACCACGCTGTGTACGCCGTCATACGACTTGCTGACGCCTTGGAATGAAATAAACGGTTCGCTTTGCATGGGACGGCATCAAGTGTCGGTCGGCGAGGGACGAGGCGCGCGGCTCACGACGCGCCAATGCGGCGCGCGAGATAGCGCGCGAAGTCGTAATTGGGCCGCTCCAGGTGGCTCAGGTGCCCGGCGCGCGCGAGCGGCGCGTGCACGCCGCGGAACACGGCCTCCACGCCGTGCCGGTCTTCGGCGTTCACTTCGTCGAGCAGCGCTTTCAGCGTGGCCATGTAATCGGCCGATTCCGGGTCGTCGATGAACTCCGGCGCCAGGCCGCCGCCAAAGCGGATATGCACCTGGCCCACGCCCTTCGGTTGCAGGATCAGGTACCAGAAGTAACCCGGCGTGAGCGTCACGAGGTGCGTGGGATAGATCGCGAGCAGCGCCGTGGTGCGCCGCCAGTGGCCCTGCAAGCGCGGGTTGGCCGGATGCGCGTTGCCGATCGGCAGCGTCGCTTCCTTCGTGATCCAGTGATAGTTGAACGCGGGCAGACCGGGCGGACATTCCATTTCCTCGAGCTTCGAATGCGGGCCCACCGTCGCACGATGCAGCATCGGCAGGTGATAGCTCTCCATGAAGTTCTCGGCGAGGATCTTCCAGTTCGTGTCCCACACGTGCTCTTCGTGGAAGGTCTGCACGTAGTCGGTCATGCCGTACGGCTCGATCAGGGCGGCGAGCCCGGCGAGCTGTTCGGCGACGGGCGGCGCGTCGTCGTTCAGCGTCACGTAGATCCAGCCTTGCCACGTTTCGCAGCGCACCGCAGGCAGCTTGTAGTGCTCCTTGCAGAAGCCGGGCTGGCGGTCCATCAGCGGCGCGCCGGCGAGCGCGCCGTCGAGCGTGTAATTCCAGGCGTGATACGGGCAGACGATGCGCCGGACGTTGCCGCTGCCTTCGAGCAGCACCGACATGCGATGCAGGCAGACGTTCGAGAACGCGCGCAGTGCGCCGTCCGCGTCGCGCAGCACGGCAACGGGCTGGTCGTCGATCTGGGTCGTCAGATAGTCGCCGGGTTTCGCCAGTTCGCTCACGCGCCCGACGCAGAGCCATTCGTTGCGAAAAACGTCGCGCTGTTCGAGCGCGAGAAATGCCTCCGATGTATAGACGCCCGGCGGCATGGCGCGCGCGTCTTCGAACGGACGCCCGCAATTGGCGCGCAGCGCGCCGAGCAATGCGTGTCCGTCTGCGGGGGACGAGAGGAGTGATGCCATGCGGCCTCCATGACCTGATGGGCTGTGCATGGACTCCAATCTAACAATCCAAATTACCAGTCAAAATATTGTTTTCCCATGTAAAGGATAGGGAAAACTTATAGACATGGCTCATGCGTGTCGCTTATGGACTGGCCCGGAGGCGCCGCTACTCCTGCACGTCGAGCTCGCGCACATAGGCTTCGCAGAACGCGGCGAAGTGCTGGACGATGCGGCGCGAGCGCATGCCGCTCGACTGCGCGATGCCGAGCGTCGTTGCGCTTACGTTGTCCTTGAAGTGCTTGATGACGAAGTGCTCGCCGTCCACGGTGCGCGTGGATTTGAGCGGGAAATTGAGGATGCTGTAGCCCAGGCCGTTCGCCACCATGCCGCGCACGACTTCGGGTTGCGACGAGCGAAAGGTGGGCACGGGGCGCGTGCCGACCGAGTCGAACAGCGCAGAGAAGTATTCGCGGCTGTGCGGCAGATCGAGCATCACATAGGGTTCTTCTAGCAGTTCGGCGAGCGAGACCTTGTTCGCGCGCGCGAGCCGGTGCGTCCTGGGCAGCAGCACATAGGGCGGCAGCGAAAGCAGCGGCGTGAAGGCGATGCCGTCCGCGATATCGAGGCTATAGGTAAGCACGATGTCGAGCGAGCCGTCGCTCAGGCCCCCGAACAGCACGTCCTGATGCGCCTCCGTGGTGCGAAAGCCGATGCCCGCGTGCTCCTTCACGAAGCGGCTGATGATGCCCGGCATGAGCGGCGGCGCGAGCGAGACCAGGCAGCCAAGCGAAATCGAGCCGCTCATGCCGCCGTCCATTTCGCTCGCCGCAAGCTGCAATTCCTCGGCGTTCTTGAGCAGATTGCGTGCATGGCCGAGCAGATCGCGTCCCGAATGCGTGAGCGAGAGCCCGCTTGCGTGATGCCGGATGAACAACTGCACGCCGAACGACGCTTCCAGGTCCGCGAGCGCCGTCGAGATCGACGGCTGGGAAATATGCAGCCGCCGCGCCGCGGCGGTGAAGGACAGCGCTTCCGCGGCCACGACGAAATAGCGCAACTGACGCAGCGAATAGCGCAGCGGATTGTGATCCATCGCCTCTCCTGAGGATTGCCGATCAAAACATTGTCGATCACGCCGGGCATGCTTGCATAGCGAAAAACAATGCAACGCATTTTTTTTAAGTAGTTTGTGGACGCAAGCGCCGGGCGTAAATTTTCTCCCCTGACACGGCCGGATCTCTCGGGCCATCTGCGGTTTCCGCTATCCGCGGGCCCTGTGCGGCCCGTCCCGCATCGCTTTTCAGAAGGAGGCAGCCATGACGGCTGAAACGACGTCAATCGACACGCTCATCGTCGGGGCCGGACAGGCCGGCATTGCGATGAGCGAGCATCTCAGCCGCATCGGCGTGCCGCATCTCGTGCTCGAACGCGATCGCATCGCCGAACGTTGGCGCACCGCGCGCTGGGATTCGCTCGTCGCGAACGGTCCGGCGTGGCACGACCGCTTCCCGGGCATGGAGTTCGAGGGGCTGGACCCGGACGCCTTCGCCTCGAAGGATCAGGTTGCCGATTATTTCGAGGCCTATGCCCGCAAATATCAGGCGCCGATCCGCACCGGCGTGGAGGTCACGCGCGTGACCCGTCACGCGGGCCGCCCCGGTTTTCGCGTGGAGACGTCCGATGGCGTGATCGACGCGCAACGCGTGGTGGTCGCGACCGGGCCGTTCCAGCGCCCCGTGATTCCGCCGATCGCGCCAGGGGACCCGACGCTCGCGCAAATGCATTCCGTCGACTACCGCAATCCCGCCCAGTTGCCGCCCGGCGCGGTGCTGGTCGTGGGCGCGGGCTCCTCGGGCGTGCAGATCGCCGACGAACTCATGCGCGCGGGACGCAAGGTCTATCTTTCGGTGGGCGCGCACGACCGGCCGCCGCGCGCGTACCGCAATCGCGATTTTTGCTGGTGGCTGGGCGTGCTCGGCGAGTGGGACAAGGAAGTCGCCGGGCCGGGCCGGGAGCACGTGACGATTGCCGTGAGCGGCGCGCGCGGCGGGCAGACCGTCGAATTCCGCGCACTGGCGCACGAGGGCATGACGCTCGTGGGCGTGACGCAATCGTTCGAGGGCCGCGTCGTCACTTTCGCCGACGATCTCGCGGCCAATCTCATGCGCGGCGATCAAAGTCTTTTCGCGCTGCTCGACGCCGCCGACGCCTATGTCGAACGCAACGGCGTAGCGTTGCCGCCCGACCCGCGCGCGCGCGATATTCCCGCGGATCCCGAGTGCGTGACGCATCCGATCCTCACGCTCGATCTCGCCGAAGCGGGCGTGAGCACGATCATCTGGGCGACCGGCTATGCGCAGGACTACGCGTGGCTCGAGGTCGACGCCTTCGACGAAAAGGGCAAGCCGCGCCATCAACGCGGCGTCTCGAAGGAGCCGGGCGTGTATTTCCTCGGCTTGCCGTGGCTGTCGCGGCGCGGCTCGTCGTTCATCTGGGGCGTGTGGCACGACGCGAAGCATCTGGCCGACCAGATCGCGACACAACGCAAGTATCTCGACTATCGCGACGCCGCGCAGCGCCGCGCGGCATCCGCCGGGCACGACGCCGTGCAGGCGCCCGCAGAGCCGAATCTCAACGAACTGGGAGTGAATTGATGCCTACGCATACCCGTATCCGCATGTTCAACACGAAGGACACGTATCCGAACCAGTCGCTCGACAATGACCTGTGCCAGGCCGTTCGCGCGGGCAACACGGTCTACGTGCGCGGCCAGGTGGGCACCGACTTCGACGGCAATCTGGTCGGTCTCGGCGATGCGCGTGCGCAGGCCGGGCAGGCGATGAAGAACGTCAGGCAATTGCTCGAAGAAGCGGGCAGCGACCTCACGCACATCGTCAAGACGACGACGTATCTGATCGATCCGCGCTATCGCGAGCCCGTTTATCAGGAAGTCGGCAAGTGGCTGAAGGGCGTGTTCCCGATTTCGACGGGGCTCGTCGTGAGCGCGCTCGGGCAGCCGCAATGGCTCATGGAGATCGACGTGATCGCCGTGATTCCCGATAACTGGAAGCCGGTACAGGACTGAGGAGCGGGCCATGACCTTCTCGATCGTGGGACGTTGCCCGCAGAGCGGGCAACTGGGAATTGCGGTCAGCTCGTCGAGCATCGCCGTGGGCGCGCGCTGCGCGTGGGCGCGTGCGGGCGTGGGCGTGGTGGCGACGCAGAACGTCACGCTGCCCGCGCTGGGCACGCAGGTGCTCGACTTGCTGGAGAGCGGAAAGCTCGCGCCGGACGCGGCGTTGCAACGCGCACTCGCCCTGGACCCGTACCGCGCTTACCGGCAGGTCACGGTCGTGGACAGCGCGGGACGCACGGCGCTGTTCACGGGCAAGCGCACGCTCGGGCGCAACCACGCGCACGCGGGCGATCAATGCGTCGCGGCGGGCAACATGCTCGCTCACGAACAGGTGATCGACGCGATGGCGCAGGCATTCGAGCGCACGCCGGGCGTGCTCGCGGATCGCTTGCTGGCGGCCATGCACGCGGCGCTCGAGGCCGGCGGCGAGGCGGGGCCGGTGCATTCGGCGGCGCTCAAGATCGTCGATGCGCAGGTCTGGCCCATCGTCGATCTGCGTGTCGATTGGGCCGACGAAGCCCCCATTGCCGCGCTGGGCGGCTTGTGGGAGGCGTACCGCCCGCAGATGCAGGACTACATCACGCGCGCGCTGAACCCAACGGCCGCACCAAGCTATGGAGTGCCAGGCGATGAGTGAGCCGCGCGAGACGACGAGCCGCGCGATGCTGGCGCGCCTGATCGGCTTCGCGACCGTGAGCCGCGATTCGAACCTCGAACTCATCGCGTTCATCGAGTCGTATCTCGCCGGTCTCGGCGTGGAGTGCGAACTGTTCTACAACGCACAGCGCACCAAGGCCAATCTGTTCGCGACGATCGGTCCGCGCGATCGCGGCGGCATTGTACTGTCGGGCCACACCGACGTCGTGCCTGTGGACGGCCAGGCGTGGACCGTCGAACCGTTCCGCCTGACCGAGAAGAACGGACGCCTCTACGGACGCGGCACAGCCGACATGAAATCGTTCATCGCGTGCGTGCTCGCGGCAGTGCCCGCATTCCTGCGCGCGCCGCTCGTCATGCCGGTGCATCTCGCTTTTTCGTACGATGAGGAAACCGGCTGCCTCGGCGTGCGGCCCATGCTCGCCGAACTCGCTCAGCGCGCGCACGCGCCGCGTGTGTGCCTGATCGGCGAGCCGACAGAACTCAAGCCCGTGCTGGGTCACAAGGGCAAGCTCGCGATGCGCTGTCATGTGAAAGGCGCTGCGTGTCATTCGGCCTATGCGCCGTACGGTGTGAACGCGATCCAGTACGCGGCGCGCCTCATCAACAAGCTGGAGGCGATCGGCGACGAACTCGCGCGGCCCGAGTATCGCGACGCGCGTTTCGACCCGCCGTTTTCCACGCTGCAAACCGGCGTCGTGAAGGGCGGCCGCGCGCTGAACATCGTGCCCGCCGAATGCGAATTCGACTTCGAAGTCCGGACCGTGCCGGGCTTCGACGCGCTCACGGTCGCCGGCGATCTGCAGCGTTACGCCGAGGGCGAACTCGTGCCGAAAATGCGCGCCGTGCATGCCGATAGCGGCATCCGGTTCGAAGCGCTCAACGCGTATCCGGGCCTCGCCACGCCGCCGGAGAGCGAGGTTGCGCAACTGCTCGCGCGGCTATGCGAATCGAGCGACTTCGGCACCGTGGCGTTCGGCACCGAGGGCGGCCTCTACGCGCAGGCGGGCATTCCGGCCGTGGTGTGCGGGCCCGGCAGCATGGATCAAGGCCACAAGCCGGATGAGTTCGTCACGCTCGATCAACTGGATCGCTGCGATGCGATGTTGATGCGTCTCGCGCAGCATCTGCAAATGGCCGGCTAGGCGGCACTTTCGAAGCGGGCCGCAATGGGCGCGTGCGTTGATTCGCACGCGCCCATTTTCATGCGCCGCATGCAGTCTGCTCATTCAGTCTCCGTATTCAGTCTCGATACGACGGATCTTCCCCGTCGAGCACCTTCTTCATTTCTTCGAAGTGCGCGATCGAGAAGTCCGCAATGCTCTCCCAGTCGCGCGCGGTGCGTTCGGCGACGGCGTCGGAGAGCACGCGCAGCGGCTTGCCCGTCGCATAGGCGTTCACGAGAATCTGGCAGGCGCGCTCGAAACAGGTAGACGTCATCAAAGGCCCGGATGCCGGTGGCACGGGCATGAGTCCGCCGGCACGGGCTTCTCGCGGGCGACCGGGCGGCCCCGCACACCCTCGATTGTGCAGCGCAATAAATTTGATATAAATCAATGTGCGTTGTTTTCAGAGGGTGCTTAATCTTCGTCTGTCCGTGCATGCAATCCCGACGCCATTTTCCCCAAGGCCCACCGCCACTTCCGCGCCGCCTTTGCCGAAACTCGTTCGATTTCCACCCGCTGCCCCAAGCATGGAGAAATTCCCTTGAGCCACACTCGTCAAACTCAAAGCCCCGGCAGTACGTCGATGCTCACGCTACCGCTCTTCTGGCCAATCGCGGCCGCCGCAGCCCTGGTGGAAACCGGCGCTTCGCTGTCGGCCAGAAATCTCGCTTTCCTCGCGGAAGAAGAGCGGCTCCATTTCGAACTGCATCCCGTGCTCGCCACGGCCAACCGGCCGCTGCTGGACCTGCGCACGATGGTTCTGCGTGACTACTCCGGCGACAACCCGCAGGGCCTGCCGACCATCGTCGATGCGCCGTACGCCGGCCACCGCGCGATGATTGCCGACTTCCAGCCGGGTCAGAGCCTGATGCAAACGTTGCGCGAGCACGGACTGTCGCGGCTTTTCCTGACCGACTGGAAGTCGGCGACGGAGGACATGAAGGATCTGGAGATCGACCAGTATCTCGCCGAGATCAACGTATGCGTCGACGAACTCGGCGGCCGGGTGAACCTGGTGGGCCTGTGCCAGGGCGGCTGGATGTCGGCCATGTATGCCGCCCGCTTTCCGCACAAGGTCGCGAGCCTCGTGCTGGCCGGGTCGCCGATCGACACCGACGCGGGCGACGGTCCCATCAAGCGGATGGTGCACACGTATCCCGAGTCGTTCTACGAAGAACTGGTGAAGCTTGGCGGCGGCCTCATGCGAGGCCGTTTCATGCTGAGCGGATGGAAAAACATGCACCCGGACCAGCACTACGTGACCGAGCACATCGATCTGTACGAGCACATCGACGACCCGGCTTACGTGAAAAAGGAAGAGGCGTTCCAGAGCTGGTACGAGAACCCGCTCGACCTGCCCGGGCGCTGGTATCTGCAAACCATCCGGCAGATTTTCAGGGAGAACCGGCTCGCGAAAGGGACGTTTGTCGCGCTGGGCCGCACGTTGAACCTGAAAGCGATTACCTGCCCGGTTTATCTGCTCGCGGGGGAGTCGGACGACATCACCACGAAGGAGCAGGTGTTCGACGCCGGGAAATACCTGGGCACGCCGCCCGGGCGCATCGAAAAGCGTCTCGTGCCGGGCGGCCATATCGGCCTCTTCATGGGCTCGCGCACGCTGAAAGAGACCTGGCCTGCAATCGCCGCCTGGGTGGCTGCAGCCGCGCCGGCCTGATCTTCGAGAGCCGGGCCCCGTGTCGGATCGAGCCTGTGTCAATAGACATCGGGCAGATAGCCGGACGTCGTCGAATCGGGAATCCCTTGCGGGGTGGGCCTCGGCCGCCGCAATGCGAACCCCCGGCCTGTTCGGTCCCGGCCGGCATTAACCCGCATGCGGCGGCTGGCCCGCGAAGCGCGGCGCGGGCGCGGCGTTGGGATGGCCGTCGGGGTGACGATGACGGCCGGCATTCGCATTGGCGCTGGTGCTGGCGTTCGCGTTACGGCCCGGCGCGGCCGGCGGGCGATGCTGGGCGGTGTGCACCGGCGGATGCCCGCCCGGCTGCGGCCGGTAGCCATGCGGCGGTGTGCCGTGCGGCTGCATCGCCACGCGCACGCGCTGGGGCTCGGGCATTCGCGCATGCTGCATTGGCAGATGCCCTTCGTTGTGCGCCATCACCACGCGCAATTCCTCGCGGCGGTGCCGGACTTCACCGCGCAGGTCGCCGCGGCCGTAATAGCGGCGCTGGCGGTGGCCGTCCGGTCCCACGATCCAGATATAGGTGCTGCCGCCGGCGTAGACCACGTCGCGGTCGAGCACGACCGAAACATAGGCGTCGTACGGCTGTGGCACATAAACGGGTTGTGCGACGACGACAGGCGGAGGCGGTGGAGGGGGCGCGACGACCACGGTCGTGGGGCGCGTGGGTGCGGTGGCGACGCGAGGGCTGGACACGCAGCCGCTAATCAGCAGGGTTGCAGCCAGGGTGCCGAACAAGACGGATGCAGATGGCAGAGCGCGTGGTTTCGCGTGCAAGCGGGGACTCCGGAATGAGTGGTTGCTGGTCCCGTGTGTTAACGGCAAATGCCCGGGTCGCTTGAGCGAGCGCCCGTGGATACATGGCTTTCTGGACGCCATGCCATCCGTTTTTCGCATACCAGCGTTTCCAATTTGTGATTTTACGATGGCATATCGGCTTCCTATACTCGCCCGGAAAACGTACCGATGAAGTACCGATTCCGGAGACAGTCCCCCAATGAACGCCCCAGATCGTGCCGCCGCAGAAGCTGCATCGCTAGCCGCATCCGTTTCGCTCGACGACAAATACACGCTGGAAAAAGGTCGCGTGTACATTAGCGGCACGCAGGCGCTGGTGCGCCTGCCCATGCTGCAAAAGGCGCGCGACCGCAAGGCCGGCCTGAATACGGCGGGCTTCGTCTCAGGCTATCGCGGCTCGCCGCTCGGTGCGCTCGACCAGTCGCTCTGGAAGGCGAAAAAGCACCTCCAGGCCCACGACGTCGTGTTCCAGCCCGGCGTGAACGAAGACCTCGCCGCCACCGCCGTGTGGGGCACGCAGCAGATCAATCTCTGGCCCGGCGCGCAGCGCGACGGCGTGTTCGGCATGTGGTACGGCAAGGGCCCGGGTGTGGACCGCACCGGCGACGTGTTCAAGCACGCCAACTCGGCGGGCAGCGATGCGCGCGGCGGCGTGCTCGTGCTCGCGGGCGATGACCATGCGGCGAAGTCGTCGTCGGTTGCGCATCAGTCCGAGCACGCGCTCATCGCGGCGGGCATTCCCGTGCTCTACCCCGCGAACGTGCAGGAATATCTCGACTACGGCTTGCACGGCTGGGCCATGAGCCGCTACTCGGGCCTGTGGGTCGCCATGAAGTGCGTGACCGACGTCATCGAATCGACCGCCTCGATCGACCTCGACGCGGATCGCGTGCAAATCGTCACGCCCGCCGACTACACCATGCCCGAAGGCGGCCTGAATATCCGCTGGCCCGACACGCCGCTCGCCCAGGAAGCGCGCCTGCTCGATGAGAAGTGGTACGCCGCGCTCGCCTATGTGCGCGCGAACCGCCTGAACCGCGTGGTGATCGATTCGCCGCGCGCACGCTTTGGCATCATGACCGCGGGCAAGGCGTATCTCGACGTGCGCCAGGCGCTCACCGACCTCGGCCTCGACGACGCAACCTGCGCGCAGATCGGCGTGCGCGTGCTCAAGGTGGGCTGCGTGTGGCCGCTCGACGCGCAGGACGCGCGCGGCTTCGCCACCGGGCTCGAAGAGATTCTCGTGGTCGAAGAAAAGCGCCAGATTCTCGAATACGCGCTCAAGGAAGAGCTATACAACTGGCGCGAAGACGTGCGCCCCAGGATCTACGGCAAATTCGACGAGCGCGACAACGAAGGCGGCGAATGGTCGGTGCCGCGCGGCAACTGGCTGCTGCCCGCGCACTACGAACTCTCGCCCGCGCTGATCGCCAAGGCCATTGCGCGGCGTCTCGCGCGCGCGGACCTGTCCAATGCGGTGCCCGAGGACGTGCGTGCGCGCATGCTCGCGCGCGTGGCGATCATCGAGGCGAAGGAGCGCGAAGCCGCGAAGCCGCGTGCGACGGTGGAGCGCAAGCCGTGGTTCTGCTCGGGCTGTCCGCACAACACCTCGACGAACGTGCCCGAAGGCTCGCGCGCGCTGGCGGGCATCGGCTGCCACTACATGTCGATGTGGATGGACCGCAAGACCGAAACGTTCAGCCAGATGGGCGGCGAAGGCGTGGCGTGGCTCGGCCAGATGCACTTCTCGGGCGACAAGCACGTGTTCGTGAACCTCGGCGACGGCACGTACTTTCACTCAGGAGTGCTGGCGATTCGCGCCGCCATCGCTTCGAACGCCAGCATCACCTACAAGATTCTCTACAACGACGCGGTGGCGATGACGGGCGGGCAGCCCGTGGACGGCGTGCTGACCGTGCCGCAGATCGCGCATCAGGTGCATGCCGAAGGTGCGAAACGCATCGTCATCGTCACGGACGAGCCGCAAAAATACGACGCCAGGATCGCATTGCCGGCAGGCGTGGATGTGCACCATCGCGATCAGCTCGATAGCGTGCAGCGCATCCTGCGCGACACCGCCGGCACCACCGTGCTGATCTACGACCAGACCTGCGCCACCGAAAAGCGCCGCCGCCGCAAGCGCGGCGCGTATCCCGACCCGGCGCGCCGCGCCTTCATCAACGACGCCGTGTGCGAAGGCTGTGGCGACTGCTCGGTGCAATCGAACTGCCTCTCCGTCGAGCCGCTCGATACGCCGCTCGGCACGAAGCGCAAGATCAACCAGTCGTCGTGCAAC
Source organism: Paraburkholderia heleia NBRC 101817 (assembly GCF_000739775.1). Taxonomy (GTDB): domain Bacteria; phylum Pseudomonadota; class Gammaproteobacteria; order Burkholderiales; family Burkholderiaceae; genus Paraburkholderia; species Paraburkholderia heleia. The sequence goes on from NZ_BBJH01000001.1 coordinate 112,946, forward strand.
AAGGACTTCTCGTGCGTGAAGGGCTTTTGCCCGAGCTTCGTGACGGCCGAGGGCGCACAGTTGCGCAAGCCGCGCGCGGCGCATGTGTCCAGCGCCGCCTCGATCAGTTTCGAAGCGTTGCCCATGCCCGTGCTTCCGCAACCGACGAAGCCTTACGGCATTCTCGTGACGGGCGTGGGCGGCACGGGCGTCGTGACCATCGGCGGGCTGATCGGCATGGCCGCGCATCTTGCGGGCAAGGGCGTGACCGTGCTCGACATGGCCGGGCTCGCCCAAAAGGGCGGCGCCGTGCTGAGCCACGTGCAGGTGGCGGCGTCGCCCGCCGCCTTGCACGCCACGCGCATCGCCACGGGCGAGGCGCGCCTCGTGATCGGCTGCGATGCGATCGTCTCCGCTTCGGGCGACGTGCTCTCGCGTACCCAGCACGGCGTGACGGTCGCGGCGATCAACAGCGCCGCGACGCCGACTGCGGAATTCGTCAGGAATCCAAAGTGGACGTTCCCGGGTGCGCAAACCGAGGCCGAACTGCGCGCGAGCATCGGCGAGGGCTGCGCGTTCGTGGACGCCAATGCGCTCGCGCTGGCCTTGCTCGGCGACACGATCTACAGCAATCCGCTGCTGCTCGGCTATGCGTGGCAAAAGGGCTGGCTGCCGCTCGAACTCGCGCATCTGCGCCGTGCGATCGAACTCAACGCCGTGGCCGTGGAGAAGAATCTGCAGGCGTTCGACTGGGGCCGCTACGTCGCGCATCATGGCGAGGCGCTCGTGCGCGCGCTCACCAAAACGCCGGCAGAACCGCAGGCTGTCGTTCTGCGCATGCCCGAATCGCTCGACAAGCTGATCGCCGCGCGCGAAGCGTTGCTCACCGCGTATCAGAACGCCGCCTATGCGCAGCAATATCGCCGCGTGGTCGAGCGCATTCGCGCGAAAGAGACGGCGCTCGGCGACGCGAAGCTGCCGCTCACGCGCGCCGTTGCCGTCAATCTCGCGAAGCTCATGGCCTATAAGGACGAATACGAAGTCGCGCGTCTTTATGCCGATCCTGCGTATCTGCAGAAGCTGCGCGAGCAGTTCGAGGGCGAGCCGGGACGCGACTACCAGCTGAACTTCTGGCTCGCACCGCCGCTCGTCGCGAAGCGCGACGAGCACGGTCATCTCGTGAAGCGCCGTTTCGGTCCGTGGGTGCTGCCGGTGTTGCGCACGCTGGCTCGCATGAAGGGGTTGCGCGGCACGGCGCTCGACGTATTCGGCAAGACGCAGGAGCGTCGCGACGAACGTCGCTCGATTGTGGAATACGTGGCGCTCGTCGACGAATTCTGCGCGAGCCTCGACGCGCAGCGCCTGCCCGTCGCACTGCAGCTGGCCGCGCTGCCCGACGAGATTCGGGGCTTCGGCCACGTCAAGGCGCGCAATCTCGCTGCGGCCGGGAAAAAGCAGGAGCGCTTGCTGGCCGACTACCGCACGCCCGCCACGCAGCGCGCCACGGCGTAACCGGCCAGCCGGCGATCAGGGGAGCAGGCGCCTGCCGATCAGGCGCGGCAGGCGCAGCGCCAACCCGCTCACGAGCCGCAGATGCATGCCCGCGAGCAGCAGGTTGTCGCGCACGTAGTTGAAATGCGAAACGCCGCCTTCATCGGCGCCGAAGTAACGCACCGGCGCTTCGATCTGGATCGGGCGCACGCCGGCCCAGCACAGGCGCACGGCGGCTTCGGGATCGAAGTCGAAGCGGCGCATCCACGTCTGGCGCTGCATGATCGCCTTGAGCGGCGCGATCGGGTACACGCGAAAGCCATACAGCGAATCGCCGATGCCGGCCCACAGTGTCTCGAAGTCGGCGAAGAAGTTCGACAGGCGCCGTCCCTGCACGCGCAGTTGCGGCGCGCTCGCGTCGAACTTCGGCAGGCCCAGCACCATGGCTTCGGGCGCGGCCTGCGAGGCGGCCATGAATTCGGGAATCAGCGCGGCGGGGTGCTGGCCGTCGGAGTCCATCGTCAGCACGTGAGTGAATCCGCGCGCGGCGGCGGCTTCGAGCCCCGCGAGCACCGCGCCGCCCTTGCCCCGGTTGTCGGGCAGCACGATGACGTGCAGGCCGGGGTCGTCGTTGGCCATGGCCTGCAGGCGCGCGGCGCTGCCGTCCGTGCTGCCGTCCACCACGACCCACACGGGGTTCCATTGCGCGCGTGCACTGCGTACGGTCTCGTCGAGCCTGGCCCCCGGGTTGTAGCTCGGGATCAGGACAAGATGCGTGGATGAAGGCGTGGCCATGGCAGCGAGTGCCTCGACAGCGTGAGACCCTGGAAAAATTCTAGCGCGCGCATAACCGCCTGGGCGGACGTCCGGCGCATCGTGCGCGGGGGCTTCGTATCGGGATGCTTCAGCGCTCGCGCCCGTGCCTGTGTCGGGCGCGGGGCGCGACTGCCGCTTTGCGTCGAAGGGTTGCACAGACACTCGTATTTCCTCAGAGGATGCAGCAGCGGAAAACGCGCCGCGTGTTCAGGCCAGGCCGCCGTTGATCGAGAGCACTTGCCCTGTCACGTAGGCGGCCGCGTCGGACACCAGGTACGCCACCATGCCCGCGACTTCCTCGGGCTGGCCGGCACGCTGCGCGGGCACGAGCTGCTTGATGCGCTCGGCGGGAAACGCGTGCCCGGCCATCGGCGAGGCGATGATGCCGGGCGCCACGGCGTTCACGGTGATGCCGCGCGAAGCCAGCTCCAGCGAAAGCGATTTCGTTGCGCCGATCAACCCGGCTTTCGCCGCCGCGTAGTTCGCCTGGCCGCGATTGCCCATCACGCCCGCGAGCGAGGCGATGTTGACAATGCGCCCGCGGCGCGTGCGGATCATCGGCATGAGAAGCGGCTGGGTAACGTTGAAAAAGCCGTTGAGCGACACGTCGATCACGCGGTGCCATTGCTCCCGGCGCATGCCCACCAATGGCGCGTCGTCGTGAATGCCCGCGTTGTTGACCAGGATCTGCACGGGCGCGTCTTCCACGAGACGGGCGAGCGCCGCTTCGGCGGCGTCGGCGTCGGTCACGTCGAAGGCAATGGCGTGCGCGCTGCCGCCCGCCGCGACGATGCGCTGCGCGACGGCCTCGGCCTCGGCCAGCCGCCGGTTCGCGTGCACCCAGACCTCGTGGCCCGCCTGCGCGAGCGCAACGCTGATGGCCTGCCCGAGTGCGCCGCTGCCGCCTGTCACGAGAGCACGCATGGGTTTTCCTCCCTCAATCCTGGCCAGCGCCGGCAGGCATGGCACCGCGCGCCGCGCACGTCAGTCAACGCACGCGGTGCGCCGCGACATAGGCGGCCAGCGTGCCGAGCGTCGCGAAGATCTTTTCGTTTTCCGGATTGTCCGAGCGCAGCTCGAAGCCGTACTTCTTCGAGATCAGCAGCGCAATTTCCAGAATGTCGATCGAGTCGAGCCCGAAGCCTTCGCCGTAGAGCGGCGTGTCGGCGCTCACTTCGTCGAGCGAGACATCTTCGAGGTTCAGCTCTTTCACGATCTGCGTGGCGAGCTCTTGTTCCAGTGCGTTCATCATGCGTGGGCTCTCCGGGCGTGTGGGCCGACAGCACCGGCCGCCCGTTTTTAGGGTTCGTTTGCTGTAAAAGTTACCAGGATTCTAAGTGAAGGGTATCGGTGCGTATACCGGGCTCCCAGGCGAAAGGGTTACAGAGGGTCGGTGCCAGGCGGCGCGCATTTTTGCGGCCGGAACGCGCGAGACGCTTGCGCGGCGTTGGGCCTGTCTGGATCGGACAAAAGCCCTGGCTGGCGCGATTCCCAACATTCGGTTACAAACCGGCGTCGGGCAGGACAGGTGATCGGGTCCCGTCAATCTTAAAATGTGCGTGCCTGGACACGCTTGCAAGAAACCGGCCCGATACTTGCCTTTCTTATGATGATTCGGGGCGCTTGCCTCACCCTACGATTCGCTTACGAGCCTATTTGCGATATAAGCCAGATGCCTTCCTCACTTAGCCAGACCGCCCTGGTTCGCACCGGGGCCGAACGCCCGCCGGCGCCATGCATATGGCGCGCCGGCGCACGCGTGCGCGGAGGCGGGCGATGAGCGCCGTGGCTGCGGCGGCGCGCGCGGCGTCTGGCGTGGCGGCGGTGGCCGCCTGGCAGATCGGCGCGCACTACGCGGTGGCGACCCCGGGCGCGCACGGCTTCGGCCTTGCCATGACGCTCGTGCCGCCGCTCGCGATCGCGCTGGCGGCCGCCGCGCGCTCGCCGCGCCGGGCGTGGCTGCTGCCGCTCTGGACGCTCGTGGTGCTCGCGCTGTGGTTCATGCGCACGCCGCTTGCTTTGCACTTTGAATGGGGGCTGTATCTGGAGCATGTGAGCTTCAACCTCGCGATGGCGCTCTTGTTCGGGCGCACGCTCGCGGCGGGGCGCGTGCCGCTTTGCACGCAGTTCGCCTCGCTGATCCACGGCGGCGCGCTGACGCCCGCCGTGGCGCGCTATACGCGCCAGATCACGCTCGCGTGGACGCTCTTTTTCGTCGCGATCGCCGGCGTTTCGACGCTGATGTTCGCGGTTGCACCGATCGTCGCGTGGTCGACGTTCGCCAACTATCTGGCGTTGCCGCTCGTGGCGGCGATGTTCGTCGCCGAGCACGCGTGCCGGCGTTTCGTGCTGCCTGGCGAGCCGGATGCCGGCATGCTCGACGCGATCCGCGCATACCGGCAGACGACCCGGGTCCGCGCGGAGCATTCCTGATCATGGATGCCGCCAGCCAGCCCGGGGACAGGCAGGGAACAACGCAGGAATCCGTATTGACTGAAGTTATGCAGACTCATCCGCTCGTTTTTCATCCGTCGCCCGACCAGGTCATTGCCTGGCGCGACGGCGCGCCCGTCACGGTGCGCGCGTTCCTCGCCGATGTCACGCGTGTGGCCGCGGCGCTGCCGGCGGGCGGCCACGTGTTCAACGTCTGCCGCGACCGCTACCGCTTCACCGTGGGCCTGTGCGCGGCGCTCGTGTCCGGCCGCATCAGCCTGCTGCCCTCCACGCAGACGCCGGAAACCGTGCGCCAGCTCGCCTCGTTCGCCCCCGACGCGTTCTGCCTGCACGACGCGCCCGATTGCGCGATCGACCTGCCGCGTTTCGCCTGGCCCGAAGCGCCGCAGCAAGCCGACGCGAACGCGCCGTTCGCCGTCCCGCAGATCGACGCCTCGCGCGTCGTGGCCTACGTGTTCACGTCGGGGTCCACCGGCGCGCCGGTGCCGCATGGCAAGACATGGGGCGTGCTGGTGGCGGGCGTGCGCGCGTCGGCCGAGCGGCACGGCCTGCTCGCCGCGCACGACTGCACGATCGTCGGCACGGTTCCGCCGCAGCACATGTACGGTTTCGAAGTGACCGTCCTGCTCCCGCTGATCGGCGGCTGCGCGTTCAGCAACCGGCTGCCGTTCTATCCCGTCGACATCCGCGACGAACTCGAAGCGGTGCCGCAACCGCGCGTGCTCGTGACCTCGCCGATCCATCTGCGCGCGCTGCTTGCCACCGATCACGCGCTGCCGCCGGCCGAGCGGGTGCTCTCGGCCACCGCGCCGCTCTCGGAAAAGCTCGCGATAGAAGCGGAAACGCGCCTGAAGGCGCCGCTCGTCGAAATCTACGGCAGCACCGAAACCGGCCAGATCGCGACGCGCCGCACGGCGAAGGGGGCAACGTGGCAACTGCTCCCGAAGCTTCGTTTCGAAGCGCGCGAAAGCGCGGCGCAGGACGACGAAGGCCCGACCATGTGGGTATCGGGCGGCCATGTGGAAGAGCCGGTGCCGATGGGTGACGCGATCGAACTGCTCGACGCTGAGCGTTTCCTCCTGCACGGCCGCAAGACGGACCTCATCAACATCGCGGGCAAACGAACCTCGCTCGCGTACCTCAATCATCAGCTCAACGCGATTCCAGGCGTGGTGGACGGTGTGTTCTTCATGCCCGACCACCTCGAGCACGATGCGCGTACGGGCCACGACGTCGTGCAGCGCCTCGTCGCGCTCGTGGTCGCGCCGACGCTTGCGCTCGCCGATCTGCAGCGTGCGCTGCGCGAACGCATCGATCGTGCGTTTCTGCCGCGTCCGCTCCTGTTCGTCGATGCCCTGCCGCGCAACGACACCGGCAAGCTGCCGCACGACGTGCTCGCTGCGTTCGTGGCGCGGCAGATGCGCGGCGCTCCCGCGCAGGACGCGCAGGACGCGGGCGACGCTTTGGCCAAGCCGGCGTCCGCGCTTTCGTTCACGATTCCCGCCGATCATCCCGCGCTGCCTGGCCACTTCCCGGGTCACCCGATCGTGCCCGGCGTCGTGCTGCTCGATCACGCCATCGACGCGATCGGCGCAGCGCTGAACCGGCCGTTCGACACGTTCAGGCTCAGCAACGCGAAATTCCTGAGCCCGGCCGCGCCCGGCGAAGCACTCGACCTCGCCTGGGACGCGGCGGTGAGCGGCGCGATCCGCTTCACGCTGCGTGCTGGCGCACGCGATGTCGTGAGCGGTGTCATCAGCGACGCAGCGGCTGACGCGCCCGGCGCCGGGCCGCTCACGCGCGCGAGCGCGCAGACTGGAGCGCAGCCATGACGAAGCGCACCGACTGGGCGAACCAGCAGGAGCGCAGCAACACGCTGCTCCTGCGCATCATGACCTGGCTCTCGCTGCGCCTCGGCCGCCGCGCGGGCCGCGCGCTGCTGCATCTGATCGCGCTGTATTTCGTGCTGTTTTCACCGCGCGCGTGCGCGGCCTCGCGCGATTACCTGCGCCGCGTGCTGGGCCGCCCGGCGCACTGGCGCGACGTCTACCGCCACGTGTTCACGTTCGCCTCGACGATCCACGACCGTATCTATCTGGCGAACGCGCGCTTCGACATGTTCGACATCCGCCCGCACGGCCATACGCTCGTTGACGAGACGCTCGCCAAGGGGCGCGGCGTGTTCCTGATGGGCGCGCACCTCGGCAGCTTCGAGATCGTGCGGGCGCTCGGCCGCACGCGGCCCGACCTGCGCGTGGTCGTGACGATGTACGAGGAGAACGCGCAGAAGATCAACGCAACGCTCGCCGCCGTGAATCCCGCGGCGAAGCCCGAAGTGATCGGGCTCGGCCAGGTCGGCTCGATGCTGAAGGTGCACGAGCGTCTCGACCAGAACTGCATGGTGGGCATGCTCGCCGACCGCACGCTGCTCGCCGGCGACGCCGCCACCATGCGGCGCATGGCGTTTCTCGGCGAGCCGGCGGCGTTCCCGCTCGGACCGCTCTACATGGCCGCGATGCTCAGGCGCCCGGTGCTCTTCATGACGGGCCTGTATCGCGGCGGCAATCGCTATGACGTGCACTTCGAAACGCTGGCGGACTTCACCGACGTGCCGCGCGAGTCGCGCCAGCGCGCCATCGACGCGGCGCTCGCGCGCTACGTCACGCTGCTCGACCGCTATTGCCGCAAGGCGCCGTACAACTGGTTCAACTACTACGACTTCTGGCAGGGCGGCAAGCAGGGCGCGAAGGTTGGACAAGCAGCCCCGGCAACTGCGGCGGCAGGCGCTGCGGCCCGGGGGCCGGCGCCGGTGCGACGCCACGCGGCGCGCCCCCCTGCCGAGCTTCCCGTGCACGAGGTGACCGACGCATGAGCGCGATCCGCCGTTGCGCAAGCTTGCGCGCGCGCTGCCTGCGAGCGCTGGCGAGCGCCGCTTTCATCGCCGCTTCCCTCATCGCGGCGGGCGCGCCTCGCGCGCCGGCACAGGCTGCCGAAACCGCGCAGCCCGCCTGGACGCTCGACCGCCTGATGTCCACGCTCGCGCAGCACAAGTCCGGCCGCGCGAGCTTCACCGAGACGAAGTACCTCTCGATCGCCACGCAGCCCGTCGAGTCGTCGGGCGAACTCGTGTTCGTCGCGCCCGATCATCTGGAAAAGATCACGCAGAACCCGAAGCCCGAGCACCTCGTGGTGGACGGCGACATGCTGACTGTCCAGCGCGAGAACCACACATACACGCTGGCGCTCGCGCGCTATCCGGAGCTGGGCGCGTTCATCGAGAGCATTCGTGCGACGCTCGCGGGCAACCGCTTCGCGCTGGAGCAGGTGTACAAGGTCGCGCTCACGGGCGAGGGCGACGACTGGACGCTCACGCTCACGCCGCTCGACTCGCGCATGCGCAAGGTGGTGAATACGATCACGATAGACGGCACACGCGACGCGATGCGCAGCGTCGCGATCCAGCAGGCAGACGGCGATCATTCGGTGATGCGCCTGCACGCCCTTTCCGCGGACGCGAACTGATGGATCCGCGCGCCCATCCGGTCCTTGCGCGCGGCTTCGCGCTCGTGCAGCGCCGCGCCGTTGCGGTGTGGCTGCTGGGCCTCGTCGCATGCGCGGTGGCGATCGGCCGTGCGAACTTCACCGCCGATCTCTCGGCGTTTTTACCGCGTTCGCCGAGCCCCACGCAGCAAGTGCTCGTCGATCAACTGCGCGACGGCCTGGCTTCGCGGCTCATTCTGATCGGCATCGATGGCGGCTACGAGAGCACGCGCGCGGCGCTTTCGCGCCGCGTGGCGGCGAGCCTGCGCGCCGATCCGCAATTCGTGGCGATTCACAACGGCTCGGGCCAGAACGACGCGCGCGACGAGCAGTTCATGTTCGCGCACCGCTACGTGCTGAGCCCTGCGGTCACGCCGCAACATTTCACGGAGCAAGGCCTGCACGCGGCGCTGGGCGAGAGCCTCGATCTGCTGACGTCGTCGGCGGGCCTCGTTGCCAAGGATCTGCTGCCGCGCGACCCGACGGGCGAAGCGGCGGCCATGGTCGGTCAGCTCGACAGCGCGGCGCAGCCTGCGAGCCGCGGTGGCGTCTGGGCCTCGCGCGACGGCCGGCGCGCCGTGCTGGTGGCGCAAACGGCGGCCGCCGGCTCCGACACCGACGCGCAGTCCCACGCCATCGACGCCGTGCGCGCCGCCTTTGCTGCCGCCACGCGCACCTTGCCCAATGCTTCGGCCTACCAGGTATCGCTGACAGGGCCGGGCGTGTTCGCGGTCGCCACCCGCGACGCCATTCGCCACGACGTGGAGCGCCTCTCCACCCTGAGCCTCGTGCTGATCGTCGCGCTGCTGCTCACGCTGTACCGCTCGCCGCGCACGCTGGGGTTCGGGCTCTTGCCGGTGTTCTCGGGCGTGGCGGCGGGCATTGCCACGGTTTCGCTCGTGTTCGGCACAGTGCATGGCTTGACGCTCGGCTTCGGCACGACGCTGATGGGCGAAGCGGTGGACTATTCAATCTATCTGTTCGTGCAGTCGTCGCAGGGCGGCCCCCGCGGTGCGCCCCAGGGCCGCGAGACGATGCGCGCCTGGCTCGCCGCTTACTGGCCGACCATCCGCCTTGGCGTACTGACCTCGGTGTGCGGTTTCGCGACGATGCTGTTCTCGGGCTTCCCCGGCCTCGTGCAACTCGGGCTCTATTCGATTGCGGGCCTCGTGAGCGCCGCGCTCGTCACGCGCTTCGTGCTGCCGCAGCTGTGCGGCGCAGCCGTCGCGATTCGCGATGTGTCGCGCATCGGCGCGGCGCTCGCGCGCCTCGCGCACGCCGCGCCGCGCCTGCGCTGGCCGCTCGCGGCGCTCGTGCTCGCCGCCGTGGCGTCGCTCTGGCTGCATCGCGACGTCCTCTGGAGCCACGAGCTTTCCTCCCTGAGCCCCGTGCCTGCTGCGAGCCAGACGCTCGACACGCGTCTGCGCGCGGACGTCGGCGCGCCCGACGTGCGCTATCTCGTGGTGATCCCGGCCGCGAGCGAGCAGGCCGCGCTCGAAGGCGCGGAGAAGGTCGGCGCGCAGTTGCAGCCGCTCGTCGAGCGTGGCGTCCTGGGCGGCTTCGAGAGCCCCGCGCGCTACCTGCCGAGCGACGCCACGCAGCGTGCTCGCCTCGCGAGCCTGCCTGCCAGGGACGTGCTCGCGGCGCGCCTGCAGGAAGCGATCAGGAACCAGCCGGTGGACGTGAGGCCCGACGCCTTCGCGCCGTTCCTCGCCGACGTCGAGGCGGCGCGCAACGCGCCGCTCGTCACGCGCGCGGACCTCAAGGGCACGTCGATGGCGCTCGCTGTCGATGCGCTGCTGACCCGGCGCGACGGGCAATGGAGCGCCATGCTCGCCTTGCGCGCGCCGCGCAATACGCAAGGCGCACAGGCCGTGAATACGCCGAGCCTCGACGCCAGCGCCGTGAGCGGCGCCGTCGCCCGTGCGAACGTGCCGGGCGCACTGTTCGTCGACCTGAAGGCCGAAGCCGACCGCATGTACGTGGATTACGTGCACGAAGACATTCGGCTCTCGCTCGCGGGTTTCGTCGTCATCGTCGTGCTGCTGGTATTCGCGCTGCGCTCGATCTCGCGCGCGGCGCGCGCGCTCGCGCCGCTCGTCGCGGCGGTGCTGGTCGTGGCGGCGGGATTCGCGCTGGCGGGCGTGCCGCTGACCATCCTGCATCTGGTCGGCATGCTGCTCATCGTCGCGGTGGGCTCGAACTATGCGCTGTTCTTCTGCAAGCGCGACGACCAAGCGGGCATCACGCCGCGCACGCTCGTCTCGCTGCTCGTCGCCAATCTCGCGACGGTGGCGGGCTTCGGTCTGCTCTCGCTGTCTCATGTGCCGCTGCTCGAAACGTTCGGACTGACGGTCGGGCCGGGCGCGATGCTCGCGCTCGTGTTCGCGGCGATTCTCGCGCCGCCGCTCGTGCGCAGCGGCGCCGGAGCGCACATGAGCGCCGGTACGCCCGACGAGCGGCGGCCCGCTCGCCCGCGCACCGAACGCGCGCAGATGCGCCACCCGCACGGAGGCCGCGCATGAACCCGGCTTCATTGCCCGCTACGCGAGTGACGCACGCCCCCGCCGCGGCGCGACGCTGGAAGCCGTCGCCGTTCATCTGCGGCGCAGCGGCGCTGCACGCGGGCGCCGCCGCCGCCGTGGCCGCGCAGCCGCACGCATGGCCGTGGGCAGCGGGCAGCGTGGTCGCCTCGCATCTCGCGCTCACCGCCGCGGGCCTGTGGCCGCGCAGCGCACTGCTCGGCCCGAACTGGGTGCGCCTGCCCGAGCACGCGGGGCGGCGCATCGCGCTCACCGTCGACGATGGTCCGGACCCCGAAGTGACGCCGCGCGTGCTCGACCTGCTGGACCGCTTCGATGCGCGCGCAACGTTCTTCTGCATCGGCGAGCTGGCGCAACGCTACCCGCATCTGGTCGAAGCGATCGTGGCGCGCGGCCATGCCGTCGAAAATCATAGCCAGCGCCATCGGCATACGTTTTCAGTCTCGGGGCCGTTCGTGATGAAACGCGAGATCGAGGCGGCGCAGCGCACGCTCACCGAAATTGCGGGTACACCGCCACGCTTTTTTCGCGCACCGGCGGGCCTGCGCAATCCGTTCCTCGAGCCGGTGCTGTGCGGCGTCGGCCTGCACCTCGCGAGCTGGACGCGGCGCGGCTTCGACACCTGCGCGAAGAGCGCCGCCACGGTCACGCACCGCCTGCTCGATGGCCTGGCGGCGCGCGATATCCTGCTCGTGCACGATGGCCATGCGGCGCGCGACGCGCGCGGCAAGCCGCTCGTGCTCGATGTGCTGCCGCCGCTCCTGCGCGCCGCCGCCGAACGCCAGCTGCAGTGGACCACACTGCGCGCGTGCCTCGACGGCGAAACCGGTCAACCCTGATCCCACCGCCGCGCCAACGGACCGACTAGACGTGAAACCACTCATCCTTTCGCATTTCACCGCCACCAGCTGCCTCGGGCGCGGGCTCGACGCGACGCTCGACGCGCTGCGCGGCGCGCGCGGAGGCCTTGCGCGCTGCGACTTCGCGCGCGCGGACCTCGAAACGTGGACCGGCGAGGTGGCGGGCCTCGAGAGCGAGACGTTGCGCGCCGATCTTGCGGACTACGTGTGCCGAAACCACCGTCTTGCACAGATCGGCTTCACGCAGGACGGTTTCGCCGAACACATTCACGCCGCCGTCGCGCGCTACGGCGCCGCTCGCGTGGGCGTGTTCGTCGGCACCAGCACCTCGGGCATTCTCGAAACCGAAAACGCCTACCGGCAGCGCGACCTGGAAAGCGGCGCGCTCAAGCCGGGCTTTCATTACGCGCAGACGCACAACCCGTTCGCGCTGGCCTCGTTCGTGCGCGCGTACTTCGGCCTGCGCGGGCCGGCCACGTCGATTTCTTCGGCCTGTTCTTCGGGCGCGAAGGTGTTCGGTTCCGCGCGCCGCATGATCGAAGCGGGGCTGATCGATGCGGCCGTGGTGGGCGGCGTCGATTCGCTCTGCCTGACGACGTTGTACGGCTTCAACTCGCTCGAACTGCTGTCGCGCGATCCGTGCCGCCCGTTCGACGTGAACCGCAACGGCATTTCGATTGGCGAGGCCGCGGCGTTCGCTTTCCTCGAGCGCACGCCCGACACGCTGGACGACGATGCCATCCTGCTGCTCGGCGTGGGCGAATCGAGCGACGCGCATCACATGTCGTCGCCGCATCCCGAAGGGCTCGGTGCGCGCGCCGCGATGGCGCAGGCGCTTTCCGCCGCGGGCGTGGCGCCAGGCGAAATCGGCTACATCAATCTGCATGGCACGGCCACGCCGAGCAACGACGCCGCCGAGAGCCGCGCAGTCAACGCGCTGTTCGAGCGCACGCCGTGCAGCTCGACCAAAGGTGCGACGGGGCACACGCTCGGCGCGGCGGGCGCGCTCGAAGCCGTGATCGCGGCGCTCGCGCTGCGCCATCGCTTCGTGCCCGCCGGCGTCAACACCACGCAGCCCGACGCCGCGCTGGGCCTCGACTACGTGCTGGAAAGCCGCGAGGCGCAAGTGGGTGCCGCGCTCAGCAATTCATTCGGTTTTGGCGGCACGAACTGCAGCCTCCTGTTCGGCCGCGCGGACCGCGCACATCACGGATGACCGCCATGAGACTTTCCGCATTCATCGAAAGCGTTGGCGTGATCGGCCCGGGTCTCGCCAACTGGCCGCAGACGGCCGACGTGCTCGCCGCGCGCACGCCCTACGCGAGCGCACGCACGCTGCTGCCGCCGCCCGAGGGGCTGCCGGCCGCGGAGCGCCGCCGGACCGGGGCCGTCGTCAAGACCGCGCTCGCCGTGGGCCACGAAGCCGTCGCGGCGAGCGGCCGCGACGCGACGACGCTGGCCGCCGTGTTCGCGGCCTCGGGTGGAGACGGTCAGAACTGCCACATCATCTGCGACGCGTTGGCCGGCGACGACCGCCTGCTTTCGCCCACACGTTTTCACAACTCGGTGCACAACGCGCCCGCGGGCTACTGGAGCATCGCGACGCGAGACCGGGCTGCCTCGAACGTGCTGTGCGCGCACGACGGCAGCTTCGCGGCGGGCCTGCTCGAAAGCGCGTGCCAGGTGGCCGTGGATGGCGCGCCCACCTTGCTGATCGCCTACGACGCCGACTATCCCGAGCCGCTGCATGCGTTGCGGCCCGTGGCCGATGCGTTTGGCGTGGCGCTCGTGCTCGCGCCGCAGGCGAGCGCGGCGACGATTGCGCGCCTCGACGTGACACTCACCGAAGCGCCGGCGACACCGCTCGCCTCGCCCGAACTCGAAGCGCTGCGCACGAACAATCCCGCCGCGCGTGCGCTGCCGCTGCTCGAAGCGCTCGCGCGCATGGACACATCTGGCCAGCCTGTGAGCGTGGTCGTCGACTATTTGCCCGAACTGCGCGTGCAAATCGACGTGACGGGCCCGGACGCGTTTGGGGAGGGCGCATGACGACGCAAGCCGACCTGCCGGATACGTTCGCGGACGTGATCGCGAATGCCGCGCCGACCGCGCCGCTCGATCGCGCATGGATCGCGGCGCGCATACCGCACAGCGGCGCGATGTGTCTGCTCGATGGTGTGCAGGCGTGGGACGGGACACGTATCCTTTGTACGGCGACAAGCCATGGCGATCCGCACAACCCGCTGCGCTCGCGCGGCCGCCTCGCAGCCGTGTGCGGCGTGGAGTACGCGGCGCAGGCGATGGCGGTGCATGGCGCGTTGCTCGGTGCAAGGGATGGCGCGGCGGCGGGCCGCCCGCGCGTGGGCTTTCTTGCGAGCGTGCGTAACGTAATGGCGCATATCGAGCGTCTCGACACGCTCGCCGCGCCGCTCGCGATCGAAGCCGAACGCATGAGCGGCAGCGGCAGCACGATCCTCTATGGTTTTACGGTGCGCGGCGAGGGCCGCGTACTGCTTACGGGGCGCGCGGCAGTGATGCTCGACGCGTCCGCAGTCGTTCGCTGACAACACGAAAGGGAGCCCGACGATGAAATCCAAACGGTTCATACTTGCGGCGCTCGTGCTGGGCGTGGCCAGCACGATGGCGCATGCCGATGTTCACGAAGTGAAGGAGGACATCAAGCACGATTCGAAGGAAGCCGCCGCGAAAACCGGCCACGCCGCGCGCGAGTTCGGCCACGCCACCGCGAACGCGGCGAAGACGGTGGGCCACGGCATCGCGCATGTGTCGCGCGAGGGCTACGAGGCCACGAAGCGCGCGACCAAGCGCGTGTTCCATAAGGACGGCAGTGGCGAAAGCAGCGAGAAGAGCCAGACGTAGAGCTATCTTTCGCTGGGCGTAGGCACACGTAGGCGTTTACCCTCGCGACCACCCACGCTGCGCGCGTGAGCCTTCACCCGGCGCGCCTTCCCGTCCGCGCGCTGTTATCAGCCCCGCAGCATCCCCTGCCGACGCTTCAAGATACCGCCGCCCTTGCCGTTAATACAGTGGCGGCGTCATCACTCGCCTCACGGCGGGCGGTGCGCCGCACACCACACTAGAGATCGGGCCGGCCGCGGGCGCTACCTGCACCACACGCACCGCGGCAACTGGAGGGGAAGAAGGTATGGTCTATTCCCAAGCGGCGGGAGCGTTCGACGCAGCGGGATCACGGGACGGTCAGTCGGAGGAGGAATCGGACGGGGCAAACAGCGGGGCCGATGAAGCGCTCGCACAGGAGCGCAGCGTATTGCGGCTGGTGTCGCGCAGCATGCCCCTGCCGGAACTGCTGGCGCAGGTTTGCTGCCGCGCCGGGCGGCTCTTGGGCGCGGGCGCGAACTGCGCGATCCTGCAACTGGACGGCGATGGCCGGCGCTTGCGCATCGGCAGCGCGCCATCCTTGCCGGCGCAGTATCACGCCGCGTTCGACGGCACGCCGGTCGGTTCCGGCACGAGCCCGTCCGGCACGGCAATCGCCGAGCGGCGCACGGTGTGCGTGGAGGACTACGAGCTCGCGCACGAGTGGGGCGAGTACCGCCGCATCGCGCTCGACAGCGGCCTGCGCGCGGTCTGGACGACGCCGCTCGACGACGACAACGGCGGCCTGCTGGGCGCGCTCGCCGTGTACCAGGGCCGGCCCTGGCGGCCCAGCGCGGCCGAGGAGGCGCTGCTGTGCGACATCGCCCGCAGCGTCGCGGCCCTGCTCAACCAGCAGACCATGGCCGAGCGTCTCGCGCTCAGCGAGGAGCACCATCGCCTCGTGGTGGACCATCTCAACGAAGGCATCGTGATGCAGGCCCGCGACGACACCGTGCTCGCCTGCAACCGCAGCGCGCGGCGCCTCCTGCACCTGCCCGAGGACGCCATCGGCATGAGCATCATGAAGGTGATTCCGCGCGTGCTCGACGAAGGCGGCAAGCCCCTGCCCACCTCGAAGCGCCCCAGCATGAAGGCGCTCGAAACGGGCACGCCGGTGCTCGGCGAGACGGTCGGCCTCGAACTCGCGGATGGCGAGATCGTCTGGGTGAGCGAGAACGTGCTGCCGATCTTCCGGCCCGGCGAAAGCGAGCCGATTTCCGTGGTGGTGTCGTTCACGGACATCGGGCCCGTGCGCGAGGCGCAGCAGCAATTGCGCTACCTCGCCACGCGCGACGCGCTCACAGGCCTTTATAACCGCACCTTTCTTGCCGAGCGCATGCATGCGATGCTGGAGAGCGCCACGTGCTCGGCGAAGCCGGCGCTCCTCTTCGTCGATCTCGACGGATTCAAGAAGGTCAACGACACAGGCGGCCACGAAGCCGGCGACTCGCTGCTGCGTGACGTGGGGCGGCGCCTTACCGGGTGCGTGAGCGAGGGGGACACGCTCGCGCGTGTGGGCGGCGACGAATTCGTGATCGCGGTGTGCTGCTACCAGGGCGTGGACGAACTCGTCGCACTCGCGCAGCGCGTGCTCGGCGCGATAGCCGCGCCGTTCATGGTGGCGGGCAACGAGTACTACCTGGGCGCCTCGATCGGCATCAGCCTGTATCCCGACGATGGCCGCAGCGCCGCCGCGCTCATGCGCAACGCCGACTCGGCCATGTACGCGGCCAAGCAGCGCGGCACCAACCAGTTTCAGTTCTTCACGACCGAGCTGCGCCAGCGCCTGCAGCGCCGCTTCCAGATCGAGCGGGGGCTGCGCCGCGCGCTCGCTTCGGGCGAACTGCGCCTCGTCTATCAGCCGATCGTGGATGGCGAAAGCGGCCGCATGATCGGCGCCGAGGCGCTGCTGCGCTGGGAGAGCGAGGAGCTGGGCCAGGTCTCGCCGGCGGAGTTCATCCCCGTGGCCGAGGACACCGGCATGATCCTCCCGATCGGCCAGTGGGTGCTCGAGCACGCGTGCCGCCAGGCCGCGCAGTGGCGGCGCCTCCTCGCGCCCGACTTCGTCATGGCGGTCAACTTCTCGCCCCGCCAGATCGCAGAAGGGCTGGTCGAACAGGTGGAAGCATGCCTCGCGCGCACGGGCCTCGCGCCCGACGCGCTCGAAGTGGAGATCACCGAAGGCATTCTCATGAGCGACAGCCAGAGCGTGCTGCCACTCCTGCACGCGCTGAACGCCATTGGCGTGCGCATTTCGGTGGACGACTTCGGCACCGGCTATTCGTCGCTGGCGTATCTGAAGCGTTTTCCGCTGCACCACCTGAAGGTCGATCGCACGTTCGTGGCGGGCCTGCCCGACAACCGCGACTCCGTGGCGATCACCCAGGCCGTCGTGGCCATGGCGCATTCGCTCGGCATGCGCGTGACCGCCGAAGGCGTGGAAACGCCGGAGCAGTCGTCGTTTCTGCGCTCGCTGCGCTGCGAACGGCAGCAGGGCTATCTGTTCGGCAGGCCGGTGAGCGCCCAGGTCTGCGCGGCGCTGCTGCGTGAGCATACTGCCGGCTCGCCTGCGCGCGGGCGTGTGAGGGCGCCCTGATCCAGCACGGTCGTGCGGCAGCGGCAGGCTCAAGATTTCCCGCGCCAGGCCGTAGACGTTGGCAGGGAGCGGATGCCGGACGCATCGCGCCACACGTAAAGGACACCAGAGAATCATGGATAGCGGCTTCGCAATCGACGAACGAACCCGGCTGACGAGCACGAACCAGTTCGAGCTGCTGCTCTTCCGTCTCGGCGCGGCGCCGGGCAGCGAGGTTGGCGAAGTCTTCGGCATCAACGTTTTCAAGGTACGGGAAATCCTGAGCATGCCGGCGATCACGCCGATCGCGGCGTCGTCCCCCTACGTGCTGGGCGCGGCGAACATCCGCGGCCAGGTGATGCCCGTGATCGACCTGCCGCGGCTCATGGGCTGCGAGCCGGCCACGGGCCTGAACATCCTGCTCGTGACCGAATTCGCGCGCTCCACGCAGGGCTTCGCGCTCGAAAGCGTGGACGAGATCGTGCGGCTCGACTGGAGCCAGGTGCTGACCGCCGACGTCACGATGGGCAACCGCGTGACGAGCATCGCGCGGCTCGAGAACGACCCCGAGAGCAAGAAGCTCGTGCAGGTAGTGGACGTGGAGCAGGTGTTGCGCGACGTGTTCCCGGCGCAGCACGGCGCGGTCGTGCCGGAAGACGTGGGCGAGCCCGCGATGATTCCGCCGGGCGCGAAAGTGCTGGCCGCCGACGACTCGGGTTTCGCGCGCGAGCTGATCGGCCAGAGCCTCAAGGCGCTCGGCGTGGAATACACGATGGCGAAGACGGGCCTCGAAGCGTGGAAGCAGCTAGACGAGATTGCGGCAAAAGCGGAACGCGACGGCGTGCGCGCGAAGGATCGCATTGCGCTCGTGCTGACCGACCTCGAGATGCCGGAGATGGACGGCTTCACGCTGACGCGCAAGATCAAGGCGGACCCGCGCACCGTGGATATTCCCGTGGTGATTCATTCGTCGCTCACGGGCACCGCGAATGAAGCGCACGTGAAGAATGCAGGCGCCAGCGGCTATGTGGCGAAATTCGCCGCTGGCGACCTCGCGGGTGCGATTCGCAGCGCGCTCGCCGGCAAGCCTGTTTACGCCTGATTTCGTGAGCCGATGAGGTCACTGGCGCGCGAACAGGCGCCCCAACTGCGGCTCGCTATCGTGCATCCCCGCGAGCCGCAGCGCGTGCCACGCCATCGCGTAGTTGCTCGACAGCACCGGCTTGCCGGTCTGCGCTTCGAGCCGAGGCACGAGCGCGGCCACGCGCAGGCTGGTGCACGACACGAACACCGCATCGGCATCGTCGTGGCGCGCCAGTGTGTCTATCGCGCGGCGAATCGAACTCGCATCGATGCGCGCCACCTCGTTGTCGTCCGCATGCTCGAACGAAGCCATGCGCGTGACGGCCACGCCGCGCGCCTCGATGTAATCGCGCATGAAGTCGTTGATGGTGCGCACATAGGGCGTCAGCAGCGCCACACGGCGCACGTCGAGCGCCTTTAGCGCGGCGAGCGCGGCCGTGATCGGCGTGGTGCAGGCAATGTCAGGCCGGACCTCGCGGATGCGCGCCGCGACCTTTTCTTCGCCTATCACCATCGAAGCCGACGTGCAGCCGAACGCCACCACGTCGAGGCGCTCGCCGGGCAGCATCAGGCTCACCGCGGGGGCGATGCGCGCCTCGATTTCTGCGAGGCGAGGCGGCGTGATGTCCGGCGAATTCTCGAGCCGGCTCTCGTAGAACGCCACGCCCGGCTGGCGCAGCAGATCGCGCCACTCGTATTCGATGGTGTGATCGGTGGCCAGCACGACGAGGCCGATCGCGGCGCGGCGGGCAATGCCGCCGTCGAGCGCGAAGTCGAGTTTGGTGTAGGCATCCTCGTGATTTTGCGGCGCTGCGGCAGATATCATTTCAGCGTCAATCCCGTCATGTCGAGTTCGGGCTCGCGCCCGGCCATGATGTCGGCGAGCAGTTTTGCCGTGCCGCACGACATGGTCCAGCCCATGTGTCCGTGACCCGTGTTCAGAAAGAGGTTGCGATGGCGCGTGCGGCCGATCAGCGGGGTCCCTTCGGGCGTCATCGGCCGCAGCCCGGCCCAGTGCGCCGGCTGCGTGTAATCGGCGCCTTGCGGAAAGAGTTCGCGCGCCGAGCGCATCATGGAAGTGAAATCGGCGGGCGTGTGGCGCGTGTCGTAGCCCGCGAAATCCGCGGTGGCCGTGAAGCGCAGGCGCGCGCCAAACCGCGCCCATGCCACAAGGTGATTCTCGTCCACGCCGCCCATCTCGGGCGGGCGGTGTGCAGGCCCGCAGGGGAAGGTGGCCGAATAGCCCTTCACAGGGTAGACCGCGATGCGGTAGCCGAGTGGCCGCGCGAGGATCGGCGACCAGGAGCCGAGCGCGAGCACGTAGTCGTCGCCCTGGATCACGCCGGCGCTCGTGCGTACGCCGGCAATGCGATCGCCGGCGGCTTCGATGGCCTCGATAGGTGCATCGAACACGAAGCGCACGCCCATACGTTCGCAAACCTCTTTGAGCCCGCGCGTGAAGCGGTGCGCGTCGCCACTTGCGTCGCTCGGGCAGTAGATCGCGCCCGCAATGCGTTCGCGCGCGTGGGCGAGCGCGGGCTCGCGTACCGCGACCGCGGCGGCGTCGAGCGTTTCGAGCGGCAGTCCGTTTTCGACGAGGATCGACATGTGGGCGCGCCCGCGCTCGAACGAGGCCGCGTCGCGATAGAGATAGAGCAGGCCGCGGCTGATGAGATCGTATTCGAGCTGCTCGCGCGCTGTGACCTCCTGCAGTTGATGCTGCGCATAGCGGCACAGCCTCACCTTGCGCGAGGTGTTCTCGCGCGAGCGCGCCTCGGTGCAGTTGAGCAGGAATTGCGCGCACCATGCCCACATGTGCGGATCGGCCTTCAGGCGCAGGTGCAGCGCCTGGCCTTCGACGAACAGCGATTTGAGCAGGATTTTCGGCGCGCGGGGCGACGCCCACGTGTACGAGTGGCCCGGCGCGACGAGCCCGGCGTTGGCGAAACTGGTTTCGAGCGCAACGCCAGCGCGTCGCTCGATAACGCTCACGTCGCGGCCGTCGCGCGCGAGGTAATACGCGCTCGTGACGCCCGCTATGCCGCCGCCCAGTACGATGGTCTTCATTCGCGCCCCTCCGTGCGTGTATACAAACTACCTTCACGCGGCCACGAGCGCACGCAATTTGTATTCGCGCATACCCTATGGCAGTTAAACGGTGGCATGCATCTATCATGAATAGGTCGTTATGCGCCGCTACCCCATGCAAGCTGCGCGCCATGAGCGAGCAGGACCTGCAGGGCATCGCACTGGACGAATTATTTCGTTTCGCTAACTGACCGCGCGGGCTCGCCTGCGTTGCAGCATCGCCCGGTCGGGTCCACGCTCAGGAGCCGCTCACATGAATCCTCAGAACAATGGCACGCTGCACGCAACTCTCGCGTTCATGCTCTTTTCGCTTGCCGCGCTGGCACCCGGACTCGCCCAGGCAGAGACCATCAAGATCGGCGTGCCGGTGCCGCTCTCGGGCAGCAGCGCCGCAGCGGGCACGGATATCCTGAACGGCGCAAAACTCGCGGCTGCGAAGATCAACGCGGCGGGTGGCGTGCTCGGCAAGCCAATCGAACTCGTGCCCGAGGACGACGCGTGCGACG
Source organism: Paraburkholderia heleia NBRC 101817 (assembly GCF_000739775.1). Lineage (GTDB taxonomy): Bacteria > Pseudomonadota > Gammaproteobacteria > Burkholderiales > Burkholderiaceae > Paraburkholderia > Paraburkholderia heleia. The sequence continues at coordinate 133,779 of NZ_BBJH01000001.1, forward strand.
CGCAAACGGCGGTTCAGGCCGCACAGAAACTCGTGGACGCGGGCGTGGTCGCCGTGGCGGGCGGCTACTGCTCGAGCGCGGCATTGCCCGAGCTGACCGCCTTCCACCGCGCCGGTATTCCCTACGTGCTTGACGCCTCGACCAATCCGAAGCTCACGGAAATGGGCTACGACAACGTGTTCCGCACGATTGGCCGCGACGACGAGCAAGGGCCTTTCGCGGCCAGCTTCATCAAGAATTCGCTGCACGCAAAGCGCGCGGCGGTGATCGACGACAACACGACCTATGCCAAGGGTCTCGCGCAGAACACCGTGGAATCGCTCAAGAAAATGGGCGTGGACGTGATCTACGCCGACTCGATCACGCCGGGCCAGATGGATTATTCGCCTACGCTCACCAAGGTTGCCTCGCTCAAGCCGGACGTGATCTATTACACCGGTTATTTCTCCGAGGCGGGTCTGCTCGTGAAGGAAGCGCGCCAGGTGGGCCTGAAGATGACCTTCATGGGCGGCGACGGCACCAATGACCCCACGCTCATGAAGACGGCGGGGCCGGCCGCCGACGGCATGATCATCACGACCGCGCCGCTCGCACAGTTCCTTCCTGGCGCGCACGACTACCTCGATCAGTACAACAAGAGCTATGGCCAGGGCCCGGGGCCGTACTCGGTGTACGAGTACGACGCCGTGGGCGTGACCGCCAAGGCCATCGCCGACGGCAAGTCGGCCAAGCCCGCGGACATCAGCGCCGCGCTGCACAAGATCACGAACTACCCGGGCGCCACGGGGACGATCGGCTTCAATCCGAAAGGCGACCGCAGCCGTGCCGTGTACATCACGGTCGTCGTGCACAACGATCAGTTCGAGCCTTACCAGCGCCAGGATGCGAGCGGCAAGTGGGTGGCAATGAAGTAAGCGCGCCGGGCTGCTCATGAGCACCTTTTTCCAGTTCGTCATCGAGGGGCTGACGATCGGCTCGTTCTACGCGCTCGTCGCCCTCGGCTACACGATGGTCTACGGCATCATCCGGCTCATCAACTTCGCACACGGGGATCTCTTCATGGTGGGCGCGTTCGTGGGCTGGAGCGCGCTTTCCGCACTCGCGGCCGCTCGCCTGCCGCTCGCGCTCGCGCTGTTCCTCGCCTTCGCGGCGGCCATGTTCGCGACCGGCGTGCTCGGCGTGGCGATTGCGCGCGTGGCCTACCAGCCGTTGCTGCGCGCGCCGCGCCTGTCCATTCTCATTACGGCGCTAGCCGTATCGCTGTTGCTCGAGAATGGCGTGCTGATCGCCTACGGCGCGGGCTTTCGCACCTACCCGCACCTGCTCACGCATACCGGCTTCGAGATTGCGCAAGTGCACATCACGTTTGCGCAGATCGGCATAATCGCGTCCAGCTTCGCACTGATGGTCGCGTTGTATTTGTTCGTACACCATACATTCGTCGGCACGGCCATGCGCGCGCTCGCCATCGACCAGGACGCGGCGCGGCTCATGGGCATCGACGTCGAGCGGCTCATCCAGCTCACGTTTTTCATCGGCTCGTCGCTCGCCGCGGTCGCCGGCGTGATGGAAGGGCTCTTCTACACACAGATCAACTTTTTCATGGGCTTCGTGCTCGGGCTGCGGGCGTTCACGGCGGCAGTGCTCGGCGGCATCGGCAATATTCCGGGGGCGATGGTGGGCGGTGTCCTGATCGGCCTGCTGGAGGCGTTCGGCGCGGGCTACGTGTCGTCCCAATGGACCGACGTGTTCGTGTTCGGCGTGCTGATCGCCGTGCTCGTGGTCAAGCCCACCGGGCTGTTCGGCGAACGCGTGGTCGAGAGGATGTGAGACATGCGTGCGCGGGCCACGGACACCTCATGGGTCGTTTCCGGCGTGCTGATCGCGTTGGCGATCGCGCTGCCCCAGTTCGCGAGCGGCTATATCGTCGACGTCGGGCTGACCATCATCACCTACGCGATTCTGGGCCTCGGGTTGAATGTCGTCGTGGGCTATGCCGGGTTGCTCGACCTCGGCTACGCGGCGTTTTTCGCCATTGGCGCCTATACCACAGCGCTGCTCGAAACGCTGCTGCACTTCTCGTTCTGGGCGACGCTGCCGTTCAGCCTCGCCTTTGCCGGGGCTTCCGGCGTCGTGATCGGCTATCCCACGTTGCGCCTGCGCAGCGACTATCTCGCCATCGTCACGCTCGGCTTCGGCGAGATCACGCGCATCGTCGCCACCAATCTCGACATTACCGGCGGCCCGAACGGCATCTACGGCATCGAGCCGCCGAGCCTGTTCGGCTTCGAATTCAGCTCGCCGCGCTCGGTGTATGTGCTGGGCATGGCGTTCTTCATCGTCGTACTGGTGTTCGCCGTGCGGCTCGGACGCTCGCGCCTCGGGCGCGCGTGGACCAGCATCCGCGAGGACGAAGCCGCCGCCGAGGCGGTCGGGGTCGCGACCTTGCGCGTGAAGATGCTCGCCTACGTGATCGGCGCGCTGATCGGCGGCCTCGCGGGCAGTCTCTTCGCCGCGCGCTTCGGCACGATCGACCCCACGGCATTCACGTATCTGCAGTCGGTGACGATCCTCATCGTCGTCGTGATGGGCGGACGCGGCAGCATTCCCGGCGTGATCCTCGGCGCGCTGATCGTCGCGGGGCTGCCGGAAATGCTGCGCTTTTTGAACCTGTGGCGCATTTTCGGCTTTGCCGTCGCGCTCGTCGTGCTCATGTTGCTGCGCCCGCAGGGACTGTGGCCCGCGCGCGTGCGGCGCGCCGCGCCGCGGCCCGAGGAAGAGACGGTGGCGCACGAAGCGGAAGCAGCGGAAGCGGCGGGCAAGCAAAGCGAGGCGGCTGTCTCGCTCGCCGATAGCGGCGGCCTCGAAGCCGCCGCCGCGCGCGAAACCCTGCTCGAAGTGCATGACCTCGAGCGCCGCTTTGGCGGCGTGCGCGCGGTCGGCGGCATCACGTTCCAGGTGCGCAGCGGCGAGATTCTCGCGTTGATCGGCCCGAACGGCGCGGGCAAGACCACAGTGTTCAACTGCCTGACGGGCGTGATCCGCCCGAGCGGCGGCCGCCTCGTCTGGCGCGGCGAGCCGCTTGGCGGCGGCGCGCCCCATCGCAACGTGCATCGCGGCATCGCGCGCACGTTTCAGGGCATCCGTCTGTTCAACCATATGAGCGCGTTCGAGAACGTGCTGATCGGCATGGATCACCGGCTGCACACCACCCTCGTGGCCGAGCTGGCGGGCACGCGCGCCGCGCGCGCCGAAGCGGCCGGGCACGGCGCGCTCGGTCAGCGCTGGCTCGACCTCGTGGGGCTCGGCGCGCGCGCGAGCGAATATGCCTCGGACCTGCCGTACGGCGATCAGCGCAGGCTGGAAATCGCCCGCGCGCTGGCGAGCCAGCCACGCCTGCTGCTGCTCGACGAGCCTGCCGCCGGCATGAACCCAACCGAAAAGCACGCGTTGATGGCGCAGATCCGCCGCATCCGCGACCTGGGCGTGACGGTGCTGCTGATCGAGCACGACATGGCGCTCGTGATGGGCGTGTCCGACCGCATCATCGTGATGGATCATGGCGAGATCATTGCTCAGGGCACGCCCGTGCAGATCCAGAACGACCCCGTGGTGATCGACGCGTACCTGGGCACGGCCGAGGAAGACGACGGACCCGACGCCACGGACGGGGAGAAGTCGCTATGGGGTTAGATACGGCCGGCAAACTCCTCGACGTTCGCGACCTGCGTGTGAATTACGGCAACATCGAAGCGCTGCACGGCGTTTCGCTCGATGTCGGGCCGGGCGAGATCGTCGCGCTGCTTGGGGCCAACGGCGCGGGCAAGACCACGACGCTGCGTACCGTCTCCGGGCTGCTGCGTCCGCGCGGCGGCAGCATTGCGTTCGAGGGACAGGCGCTCGTCGGGCTGCCGTCGCATCGCATCGTCGCGCTGGGGATCGGCCACGTGCCGGAAGGGCGGCGCATTTTCGGCACGTTGACGGTCGAGGAGAACCTGCGCCTGGGCGGCTACCTGTTGCGGCGCGACGCCGTCGCGCTCGACCAGGGCATTGCTCAGGCATACGAAACGTTCAGCCGGCTGCGCGAGCGCAAGGATCAGCTCGCCGGCACGCTGAGCGGGGGCGAGCAGCAGATGCTCGCGATTGCGCGCGCGCTCATGCTCAAGCCAAAACTCGTGCTGCTCGACGAGCCCTCCATGGGGCTCGCGCCCAAACTCGTGCGCGCGATCTTCGAAGTGATCGCGCGCATCAGCCGCGCGGGCACGGCGGTGCTGCTCGTGGAGCAGAACGCGCGTCAGGCGCTGCGCATTGCGAACCGCGCCTACGTGCTCGAAGGCGGCCGCGTGGCGCTCGCGGGTTCGGCCCGCGAACTGGCCGACGACAACCGGGTGCGGGCAACGTATCTCGGCGGCAGTGCGGCGGCGCAGGAAGGCGGCGCCGTTTAGCGCTGCCAGATCGGGGCGGCGGCGCGGGTCGAAGACCGCGAATGCGACCCGGAGCGCCGCTGTTGCTCAGTGAAATGCGCGATTCGCGCGAGGCCTCGGGCGGCGGGTTGCCGCTGCCGCACGACCGGCGTTCGCGGCAGATTCGCGATTTCCTGCCTGCGGCGCGCGTCACATCTGCTTGAACAGGTGCGCGTACTGGCGGCTCACGTCGAGCGCGCCAGCGTGCCCGCGCAGCCTCAACGTCATCTTCCCGATCGCGCTGACCGAGGCGCATTCCACCTGGTCCACGTTGACCACCGTACCGCGGTGAACCTGCCAGAAGCGCGCCGGGTCCAGTTGCGCGCATAGCTCCCGCAGGCTCGTGCGGATCAGCAGTTCGCCGCTGCGCGTCGTGACCACGACATATTTGTCGGCGGCTTCGAAGTACAACACATCTTCCACCGGCACCATGCGGATGTCGTTGCCGCTGGACGCGCGCAGATATCGCAGCGGCGCGGCGCGCGGTGCGCTATCCGCATTGCCCGCACGCGCACCGGCACGCGCTTCGCGAACGTCCTGGGTGATCGTTTCCAGCTGGCGCAGCACGCGCTGCAGCTCTGCCTGCATTTGCGGCGGCCCGGCGTCGTTCGCCGCCGACCGCGCGAGCCGTGCGCGCAGGCGCTCCACCGTGCGGGCGAGCCGGGGGGGTTCCACGGGTTTGAGCAGATAGTCGATGGCGGCGGCCTCGAAGGCTTCGAGCGCGTAGGCGTCGTAGGCGGTCACGAACACGATCTGCGGCGGCGCGGCGAGATTCGCGCAGGCGCGCGCGACATCGAGGCCGGTCGCGCCGGGCATGGCGATGTCGAGGAACGCGACATCGGGCGCCAGCGCGCCGATGCGCTCGATGGCTTCGTGGCCGTTGCCGGCCGTCGCCACGATGTGCAATTGCGGCCACACGGCAGCGAGTTCGCGCGTAAGCGCGGCGGCGATCAGCGGCTCGTCCTCGGCGATCAGCGCGGTCGGGGCGTCGGGCGAGCGCAGCGAGGCGTCGCCGTGTTGCGCCGTATCGGCAGGCGTGTGGCGTCTCATGATCTGGACTCCTGCACGCCTGCACGTGCGTCCACCGCGTTACGCAACGGCAGCCGCACGCGCGCCACGAGGCCATGCGGAACGTTTTCGATCAGCGTGAGCGATGCTTGCTCCCCATAGAGCGCCGCAAGCCGCTCGCGCACGTTGACGAGCCCGACGCCCGCGCCCTGGGTGCCCGGCGTCGCGCCGAAGCCCGGGCCCGTGTCGGTCACGCTCAGCTCGACATGCTCGCCGGCGCGCCGCGCGCCGACGTCGATTCGGCCGCCCTCTACCGCGCCCTGAATGCCATGCTTGAGCGCGTTTTCCACGAGCGGCTGCAACAGCATGGGCGGCACCGCGAGGTCGGCGCAATCGCGCGGCAGGTCGAGCGCGTAGGCGAGGCGCGGGCCGATGCGCATGGCGTGCACGGCGAGCATCGAATCGAGCACCTTGAACTGCACCTCGAGCGTTTCGCTTTGCGCGCGCGCGGCCTCCAGCGTCGCGCGCAGGAAGCGGTTGAGGCTCGCGAGCAGCTCGCGCGCACGCGGCGGGTCGGACGCGATCAGGCTGTCGAGCGTGGCCAGCGTGTTGAAGAGAAAGTGCGGCTCGATCTGTGCCTGCAGCGCCCGCAGGCGGGCGCTGAGCGCCGTGCGCTCGGCGGCTTCCTTCTGCCATGCCGTGCGTGCGACCTGTTCGCTCAGCTCGGCAATGCGCGTGCGCGACCAGCCATACCAGGTGACGAGCAGCGTGGCGGTGAGCGCGATCCAGCCGGTGAGCGCGAGATCCTTCGTCGCGAACGCGTGGCGCAGGCCGATGCCGAGCACCACGCTCGCAATGCCGCGTCCGAGCGCCGCGCCGAGCACGATCGCGAGCACCATCGTCAGGGCGAGCCGCGGGCCAGTGAGCGCATTGTGGCGTTGCACAAAAAAACGGCCGACGTCGAGCAGCAGCATGATGGAAAGCCCGATCGCCTGGCTGAAGACGAGGTTGTCGATAAATCGCTCGTGAAAGCCCGCGGCAGTGAGCGCGACTGCAATCAGCGCGTTGCCGATCACGACGATCACGGCCTCGCGCGCGAACCCTGCGAGCAGGACATTGGCGGCCGGCGCGGGCAGGCGGGCGGCGGCATTCGGAAACTCGACGTGCGTGCCAGGAATCATGCAAACCAGCTTGTGACGATGAGGTTGAGCAGCCTGTGTGGCGTCGCAACGGCGGCGAGACCGGCAGCGACGAGACTGAAGAATGAACCGCGCATGGCGAGGCGATGGCCGCGGACGTTGCCGTGGCGGATCGCCCAGATGGCGCGCCCGACGCTTGCGAACGTCAGCAGCGACAGACCGTGCACCCAGGACAGATGGCCCGGATGCAACTCGCGGATGTCGAACGAACTGAGCGCGGCGGCGAACATCGTCAGCGTCCAGAGGCGGCCGAGCCACTTGTGCCGCGCGCTGCCCTTTTCGGCCAGCATGACGGCGGTTCCGAGTATGACAGAAAGTGTTGCGGCGACGACGTGCGCAGCAATGATGGCAGGCATGCTGGCTCTCCTTGGCAGGTCGAGCGGGGGCGATGTCTGCAGTGTGGCGAGCGGGGGCCGGGCGGGCGAAGGGGATGCGACGAAGCGTGGAGAAACGGGCGCGAATGGAGCCTGGGTGGCGCGAACGGCCGACAGGCGGACCGCGCGGAGTGCCATGGCATGGTATGTGTCTTGCTTCGCAGCAGCCTCATCACAATCCGGTCCGCACCTGCGAGGCGCACAGCGATCCGACCTGAGTGCGCCTGACCCGCTAGACTGAGCACTGGCTCGCGTGCACGAAACGCCCGGCTTCGGGCGCTCACGCGCCGTGATGCCGGCGTCGCCGGCCCGTCGAATTCGCGCCGGCTCGCCCTTCCCGCCATTGCCCAGAGATATCGATGACCAGGTTATTCCGCATGACCGCGCTCGTTGCGTGGTGTCTGTTGTTCCTGCCCGCTACGGCGGCGTTGGCTCAATCGGTCCAGGTGGACCAGTCGGACCCGCAGGCGCTCATCAAGACCGCCACGCAGCAGGTGCTCGACGAAGTCCGCACGAAGGCGATCGCGCCGGACGACATCGCGCGCATCCAGGATATCGTCAACCGCGACATTCTCCCGTACGTCGATTTTCGCCGCACCACGCGCCTCGCCATGGGGCCTCACTGGCGTAGCACCACGCCCGAGCAGCAAGCGCAGGTCGAGCAGCAGTTCCAGCTGCTGCTGATCCATCTCTACTCGGGCGCCATCGCGCAACTGAAGCCTGACCAGAAGATCGACTATCTCCCCATGCGCAGCTCGCCGGGCGATACCGACGTCGTCGTGCGCACGCTAGCGCAGACCAGCAGCAATCCGGTTGAAATCGATTACCGTCTGTACAAGACGCCGCAAGGCTGGCGCCTTTACGACCTGAACGTGCTCGGCGCGTGGCTGATCCAGACCTATCGCCAGCAGTTCAACGAGAAGATCCAGCAGGGCGGCGTGGATGGGCTCATCCAGTTCCTCACCGCGCGTAACCAGGAGCTCGTCTCGGGCAAGACGCAGACGCAGTGACGCGCGATTTTTGCGTCTGCCTCCCGCGACCTGCGAAAATCTGGACGGCCGGGCCCCGCGCGCGTGGGCGCTGTACCATTTCGAGGCGCGCCTTATGCGCATAGATGGGCCGTGCGCTTGCCCGAGCCGGCGCGGCCCCGATGTTCCCTTTTTTTGCCGATCCGATCCGACATGAATTTCCCGCTGCCGCCGCAGGGCCGACGCAACCGGGTGTTTCCGCCAAGCCCGCCTACGCTGCACAGCCTCGCCTCCGTCATTACAGGCGTGGTCGTGGTGTGCGGCCTGTACTTCGGGCGCGCGGTGCTGATCCCCATTACGCTCTCGGTGCTGCTGAGCTTTCTGCTGGCGCCGCTCGTGACCACGCTGCGGCGCTTTCATTTGCCGCAGTTCCTCGCCATTCTCGTTGCGGTGCTTTCCACCGTGCTCGCCCTTGCCGGTGTGGGCGCGCTGATCGCGGCGCAGGTCTATCAGCTGTCCGCCTCCCTGCCGCAGTATCAGGAAGAGATCGAGCAGAAAGTGCAAACCGTGCAGGAAAAAACCGTGGGCCGCGCCGATTCGCTCATGTCGCGGGCCGCCACCGCGCTGCAGCGCGTGACGCCCACGCCGCCGCCGGCGCCGCCGCAGCCGCGCGGGCGCGCGGCGCGCAACCAGCCGCAGCAGCCGATGCCCGTGGAGATCCATACGCCCGCGCCCACGCCGCTCACCCTGGCGCAAAAGGCGCTTGCCCCGGCTATCGCGCCGCTCGAGACGACCTTCATCGTGCTCGTGGTGACCATCTTCATCCTGTTCCAGCGCGAGGACCTGCGCGACCGGCTCATCAGCGTGTTCGGCTCCGACGACCTGCACCGCACCACGACCGCCATCAACGACGCCTCGCAGCGGCTCTCGCGCTACTTCATCGCTCAAGTCGGCGTGAATGTCACGGTGGGCGGAGTGATCGCGCTGGGGCTGGCGGGCATCGGCGTGCCGGGCGCGCTGCTGTTCGGCGCGGTGGCGGCGCTCATGCGCTTCGTGCCGTACATCGGCATCTGGATCGCGGCGATCATGGCGACGATCGTCGCTGCGGCTACGCAGCCGCAATGGACCATGGGCGTGACGACGCTGATCTTCTTCATCGTCGTGGACGTGGTGGCCGGGCAATTCGCCGAGCCGATGGTCTATGGCAAGCGCTCGGGCCTCTCGCCGCTTGCCGTGGTGGTGGCGGCGATCTTCTGGAGCTGGCTGTGGGGTCCCGTGGGGCTCGTGCTTTCCACGCCGCTCACGCTGTGCATCGTCACCCTGGGCCGCTACGTGGACCGGCTGAACTTCCTCACGATCCTGCTCGGCGACCAGCCCGCTCTCACGCCCGCGCAAACCTGCTACCAGCGCCTGCTCGCCGACGATCCCCACGAAGCGCTGCTGCAGGCGGACCGGCTGCTCACGGGCATGCCGCTCATCGACTACTACGAGCAGGTGGTGTTCGAGGGCCTGCGCTTTGCGCGCAACGACGCCTTGCGCGGCGTGCTGCCCGGCGAGCAGGTCGCGCGCATCAACCAGGCGCTGCTCGATATCGTCGAGGATCTCGAATCCGTGGACGATTCGCGTCACGCCGCACCCGAAGAGGAGAGTGCGAGGAAGGCCGCCGAGGGCGCGGACGAAGGCGCAAAGGTGATCGAGTTTACCCTCTCGCCGGACGCGGGCGAGGTGCTCTGCGTGCCCGGACGCGGCGCGTTCGACGACGTGGCGGTGGCGATCGTCGGCCAGTTGCTCATGCGGCGCAACATCCCCTGCACGGCCACCACGTACGATGAAGTGCGCGCCACGCGCGGGGCCATGATCGACGAGCGCTCGCCGGCCATCTGCGTGGTGTCGCTCGATGCGCCCGAGTCGGCGCCGTATCTGCGCAATCTCGTGCGGCGGCTGCGCGAGCGCGCGCCCGACGCGACCATCGTGGTGGGCATCGGCGCGGGCCTGCGCGACGACGGCGCGGGCATTGCCGACGACCCCGGCACGCTCTTTCCGACCTCGCTGCGCAACCTCGTGGAGGAATGCGGCGCGGCGCTCGTGCCGGCACACCCGCCGCTGCCCGAAAAGAGGGTGGCAACGCCGGATATGCAGGATCAATATCGTGCAGGTGCGAAATTGTGACAGTCACGCGCTTGTCACATTGAGGCTCGAATATATGCGGCCCTGTGCCCCTGGTTGCGGCATGAAAGTTACTAGGAGACGACGTTGCTGAGCCCGAAAGAATTCGCCACGCTGATGCTGGTCCGCCATTCGCCGGACCAGATCGACATGAACCGCGAGGAACTGGACACGCTGCTCGAGCGTCAGCTGGTTGCGCTCGAGCAATGGACGCAAGACCGCCGCCGGCTTTCGCTCACGATTGCCGGCCGCTCGCTGCTCGAGGCGGTGGGGCGGCTCGAATACACGACGGGTTTGCCCGGGAGGGATGGCGACGAGCGCCTTGCCGCCGGTCTTTGATGTCTTTGCAGTGAACCTGCTTGCGGCCCGGCCCCCGGATGGAGCCGGGCCGTGTCGTTATGCAAGACACATTTTTTGCGCGTGCGTTTACTGAGGCATGCCAGGTAATTATGTGCCTTTGCCCACGTCCGAGGGCGTGATCGCCTTGTGTCCCCCAAAGGACGCTGCTACGCTGATTCGGGTCTCCGGCGGCATCGTGCGCAGGCCGGCACACGCTGTCTGACGGAAGGATTGCGGCAGGCGTTTTCCTGTACGGGTATTTCCCCATCGCCCGGCTCGGTGGCGCTCGTCAAACTGACTCCATCCTCCAGAGTCTTTCCCAACTCACCTACCCCCTAAAGCAAAAGGAGGATCTATGGCAAAGCGTATTGCCTACGTGACCGGCGGCATGGGCGGCATCGGAACGGCCATCTGCCAGCGTCTGCACAAGGATGGCTACACGGTGATCGCGGGCTGTGGCCCGAACTCGCAGCGCAAGGCGCGCTGGCTCGACGAGCAGAAGGCGCTTGGCTACGAGTTCGTCGCCTCCGAAGGCAACGTGGCCGACTGGGACTCCACGGCCGCTGCGTTCGAGAAGGTGAAGAAGGACGTCGGCGAAATCGACATTCTGGTCAACAACGCCGGCATCACGCGCGACGTCGTGTTCCGCAAGATGACGCACGAAGACTGGGTCGCGGTGATCGACACCAACCTCACGAGCCTCTTCAACGTCACGAAGCAGGTGATCGACGGCATGATCGAGCGCGGCTGGGGGCGGGTGATCAACATCTCGTCGGTGAACGGGCAGAAAGGCCAGTTCGGTCAGACGAATTACTCGACGGCCAAGGCCGGCATTCACGGCTTCACAATGGCGCTCGCGCAGGAAGTGGCGACCAAGGGCATCACGGTCAACACCGTTTCGCCCGGCTATATCGGCACGGACATGGTGAAAGCGGTGAAGCCCGAAGTCCTCTCGAAGATCGTCGACAGCATTCCGGTGCGGCGGCTTGGCGAACCGGCGGAAATCGCCTCGATCGTGGCGTGGCTCGCATCCGACGAAGCGGGCTTCTCGACCGGCGCGGACTTCTCGCTCAATGGCGGTCTGCACATGAGCTGAGCGTGGCCGCGGCTTCCTTGCGCGGGGCTTGTGAGTATAACGAAGTGATCTGGCGGGAGCGGCGCAATGCCGGCTCCCGCTTTGTATTCCGGGGCGATGGGTTTGCCTTGGGTCTGGCTGGATGGCGATATGCAACAGGAATGCTTCGGTTCGCCCGGTTGAAGGGTGGGCGCGAGCGTTCACGCCACGCGTTCCATTTGCGCCGCACCAGGCGGCAGTTCTTTCTAGACTATCGTCATGGCCTCAACCCGTGACCGCAATCCGCCGTCGCCGCCGCTTTCCCGCTATCGAAACAAGCGGGACTTCCATGTCACGCCTGAACCGGCGCCGTCGTCGGCCGGTCCGCCCGCTGAAAATGGACCTCTGGGCTTTGTTGTGCAGAAGCACTGGGCGAGCCGGCTGCATTACGACTTCAGGCTCGAACTCGACGGGGTGCTGCTGTCGTGGGCCGTACCCAAAGGCCCGTGTTACGACCCGAAGGAAAAACGGATGGCCATTCACGTGGAGGACCATCCTGTCGACTACGCGGGCTTTGAAGGCACGATTCCGGCAAAACAATACGGCGCCGGAGACGTGATTGTCTGGGATCGCGGCACCTGGGAACCCGTCGGCGATCCGCGTGAGGGGATGACTGCCGGCAAGCTCGTCTTCCGGCTCCACGGCGAAAAGCTTGCCGGACTCTGGGAACTGGTTCGCATCTCCAGGACCGGCGGCAGACAAGACCCATGGATGTTGTTCAAGAAGCGCGATGCGTGGGCGCAGCCGCTTGCCGATTACGATGTCATCAAGGCGCTTCCCGACAGCGTGACCGCAAGGCCGCTCGGGCTCATCGAGGAACGTGCGCCGAGGGCAGCGAAGCCTGCGAGCAGCGGGTCGCCGGAGATAGACCTTCGCGCGGCGGTTTCTGCGCCGTTGCCTGCCAGGCTCGAGCCCCAGCTCGCGACCCTGGCGCCTGCGCTTCCTGCGAGTGGTGACTGGATAGCCGAAGCCAAGCTCGACGGCTACCGCATGCTGTCTCGCGTCGCCAAAGGCCGGGTGCGGCTCATCACACGAGGCGGCCAGGATTGGACCGCGAAGTTTCCCGCGCTCGCTGCAGAGGTCGAAGCGCTTGCGCTCAGCAGTGCGTGGCTGGATGGCGAAATCACCGTCCTCAAGAACGGCATTCCCAATTTCGCTGCACTGCAAGATGCGATAGACGGCAACGCGAATCGGGACATCGTCTACTTCCTGTTCGACCTGGTCTACCTCAACGGGAAAGACCTCAGGAAGGTGCCGCTGTGGTCGAGGCGCAGGCTTCTCGCGCAGCTTCTTGCACATGCCGGCGAGCCCATCCGGTTCAGCCAGGACTTTGAGGCGCCCCCTGCGCAACTGTTCGAGGCCGCCTCGGGCCTGGGGCTTGAGGGCCTCATGCTCAAGCGCCGCGACGCGCCCTATGAATCGGGGCGGACCCAGACGTGGCTCAAGGCGAAGTCCCGATTCCGGCAGGAACTGGTCATCTGCGGATTCACGGGCCGAGGCGGCAAAGACGGCGAGGTCGGCAGCCTGCTGCTTGGTTATTACGCAGACGGCAAGCTTCACGACGCCGGAAGCGTCGGCACCGGCTGGGACGCCAGGGCCGCGCGGGACCTGTGGGCGCGGCTGGCGCCGCTCGAAACGGATGCGGCACCGTTCGACGTCGCTGTCGCGAGGCCGCGCCGCTGGCCCCGGCGCTCGGCCGGCAGCGAGCGGTGGGTTCGCCCTGAACTCGTCGCCGAGGTCGAATTCGCGGACTGGACCGCGGATGGTGTCATCCGGCAAGCCTCCTTCCGGGGTCTGCGAATCGACAAGCCAGCTACGGGCGTCATCAGGGAGGGCGCCAGGACGCAGGCCCCGGAGCCGCAGCCGAAGCTGAAAATCACGCATCCGGAACGCGTCGTCGACCCGTCGGCCGGGATCACGAAGGCAGACCTGGTCCGCTACTACGCGAGTATTGCGGAGCGGATGCTGCCGCACCTGCTGGCCCGGCCCATTACGATGGTCCGCGCGCCTGCGGGTATCGCCGAAGCCCTGTTCTTCCAGAAGCATGCTGACAGAACAGGCATGCCTGGATTGACGACACACGACCGCAGTCTCTGGCCGGATCATCCGCCTCTGCTGACCGTCGATACGGTCGACGCGCTGCTGTCGGCGGCACAGATGAACACCGTCGAGTTTCACACATGGAATTCGACCGTGCGACGGCTCGACAAGCCCGACAGGGTCATCTTCGATCTTGACCCGGGCGAAGGCGTGAAATGGGGACGCGTTCAGGAAGCGGCGCTGCTGGTGCAGACGTTGTTGTCGGAACTGGGCCTGCGAGCCTGGCTGAAGACGAGCGGCGCAAAGGGGTTGCACGTCGTCGTGCCGCTGGCCCCGCGGCTGGGCTACGATCCGGTCAAGGCATTCTCGCAGGCATTCGTTCGGCATCTGGCGAAGACGATTCCCGTGCGCTTCTCGGCGACCGCCGGCGCTTCGAACCGGGTCGGAAAGGTCTATGTCGACTACCTGCGCAACGGCAAGGCGCAGACCACCGCCGCGGCATTTTCCGCGCGGGCGCGACCCGGAATGGGCGTCTCGATGCCGCTCTCCTGGGAGCAGCTCAAGGACCTCAAGGGCGGGGCGCAGTGGACGGTCCAAACGGCCCGCGAGTACCTCAGCTTCCAGCAGCAGGACCCGTGGGCGGATTACTGGACGGGGGCGCAATCGTTGGCATCGGCGATAAAGCTCCTAAAATGAAACCACCGCTGGTCGGCGGCGGCACGCGCTTTGCGTAAGCGACAGCCGAACATGCCAATCCGCGAGGAGACGTCCATGCCCGCCCGCTCAATCGCTTCCCTGACGCTGTCCTTCGGGCTCGTTTCGATACCGGTGAAGCTCTACACCGCCACTGAGAGTTCGTCCGACGTCCGGTTTCACATGCTGGCGCCCGACGGCTCGCGCGTGAAGCAGCAATACGTCTCCGAGAAGACGGGCGATGTTGTCGAGCGCTCGAGCATGAACAAGGGCTACGAATTCGAAAAGGACCGTTTCGTGGTCTTCACGAGCGACGAGCTAAAAGCCCTGGAAGACGCTGCGAGCCATGTCGTCGAAATCATGGCTTTCATCCCGGAAGAGGCGATTAACCCGGTCTTCTACGACAAGGCCTACTACATTGCGCCCGACAAGCGAGGCGGCAAGCCGTACAGCCTGTTGCAGCAGGCGCTCGTAGAGAGCGGCCGTTGCGCATTGGCGAAATGGGCGTCGAAAGGACGGACGCGGATCGTGCAGGTGCGCCCCGAGGAAGACGGGCTCGTCTTTCAGCAATTGCTTTACGCCGACGAGGTTCGCTCGCTGGCCGACCTGCATGTCGAACGTGTCGACGTATCCGATACCGAGATGAAACTCGCGTTGCAGATTATCGAGCAGGGCGCCGAAGACAATTACGACCCGACTGCGTACGAAGACGAAGAGAAGAAGCGCATCCTCGCAGCCATCGACGAAAAGATCGCCGGCAAGCAGGTCGTCGTTCACGAGGCCGACGAAGAACGGGCCGGCGGCGGACAGGTTATCGACCTGATGGATGCCTTGCGCGCGAGTTTGAAGGGGGGCGCGAAAGCGAAAGCCGCTGCGGCGCCCAAACGCAGCAAGAGCGCGGAGCCGGTTACCGAGCTTCCTGTCGCGCCCAAAACGCGCAAGCCGCCGGCGCGTGCGACCAGGGCGCCCGCTGAGGCGCCTGCAAAGGTCCGGGCACGCAAGTGACGCCACAAGCCGCCGCGCGCGAGATCTCGATGCGCGAACTGCAGGCCATGCTGGGCGTTACGCGGAGGGTGGTATCCGGTCTCATTGCGGCAGGATTCGTGAAGCCGTCACGGGGGCCGCGAAACGCCTACCGCTTCACGTTCCAGGACGTCGTGCTGCTGCGTACGGCGTTGCGGCTGCGCGATGCGCGCATTGCGCCGCGCAAGATCATCATGGCGCTCACGCGGCTCAGAGACGAGTTACCCGATGCGTTGCCGCTCACGGGCATTCGCGTATCGGCAGTCGGTAACGACGTGGCGGTGCGGACCGGCCCTTCGCAATGGGATGCCGCCACCGGTCAGTTCCTGCTCGATTTCGAAGTTGCGCAAATCAAGGGCGATGTCGTGTTTCTCGACTCGGCGCCCGCGCAGAAGAATCTGGCGCATCAGGCGCACGAGTGGTACGACCTCGGCGAGCAGTTGAGAGCGTCCGATGCGAGCGGCGCCGAACGGGCGTACAGGAAGGCCATCGCGTTATCGCCGCAACCTTTTTATGCTGCCTTCGTCGACCTGGGCGCGCTGCTGTGTGAGCTCGAATCCCGGTGCGAAGACGCGCTGCATGTATTCGACGAGGCGTTGGCGCACTTCCCCAACGACGCCGTGCTGCACTTCAATCGCGCGATTGCGTTCGAGGAGCTGGGGCGCTTCGAAGACGCTGAGCGAAGCTATACACGCTGTCTCGAACTCGACCCGACATACGCGGACGCCCACCACAATCTGGCGATGCTGCTCGAAAAACGGGGCGACCCGCAGGGCCTCGTCCGCCATTTGAGCGCGTATCGACGGCTGACGACCTGAACCGTGCAGAAGGCGGCAAGCTGGCCGTCTCAGTTGGCCACGTCAAACCGTCGCCACAAGAATCGACTCTCCGCTCGCAGGCCTTAACCCATCGCTACGGTCTGCGAAATAACGCGCGGTGAGATCCGCGGTCGAGACATGGCGCGCCTCGCGCAAACCGGCCTCGCGCGCCAGCGCAAGCATCTCGCCGGGCGCAAAAAAGCTCACGAACGGCGTACCCGCCGCCTTCGCGCGTGCATACACGGCGGCATGCTGCGAGCGCTCGGGCTCGTCGATGAGTTCGAGCGGCAAGAGGAAGGTCATGACGAGCGTCGAGCCCGGCGCGAGCTGCGCGATCTGCCGCAGCGTCGCGAGGTTGGCTTCGCGCGTGAGATACATGGAAACGCCCGTCGAGGCGATCACCGCGGGGCCCGCGGCATCGAACCCGGCCGCGGCGAGCCGTTCCCACCACGTCTCGCCGGCTTCGAAATCCACCGGAACGAAGCGCAGCCACGCCGGCTCGCGAAACCCCAGCGCCATGAGCCGCTGACGCTTCCATGCCTGCGCGCCTGGCTTGTCCACCTCGTACACGTGCAGGCGCGAGGCGATTTCGGGGCGGCGCTGCGCGAACGTGTCGAGTCCCGCGCCGAGAATCGCGTACTGCCGTGCGAGCCCTGTTGCAGTCTGTTCGGCCACGAGGTCTTCGACAAAGCGCGCGCGCCCGACGATCGAGGCACGATAGCCGCGCGTCCCTTCAGGGTGCATATCGGGCCGCTCGCGCCAGTTCGACTCCGGCGCGGCGATCTGCATGCCGGTTTCGTCTTCGAGCACGTGGGGCGCATCGTCGACCTGGACGTGCAGCGCGCGCCACAGCGCGACGCGGATGGCAGTGCTGTCGGGAGCGGCGGTATGGCTGGCGGGCATGGTTCGGTCCTCTCGCGCGGGTTTCGCCGCACGATTATCGCCCGCCTGGCTCGCGGCCGTGCGTTCCGTAGATGTCGGCGCTCACCTGCCGCAACGCCTCGATCATCACGCTCGCCGCGGGCGTAAGGAGCCCGTCCGCACGCGTGATGATGCCGAAGTCGTCCATCTGGCAATCCATCGGCACCGGCAGGATCGCGACCATGCCGTGCGCCGCGTAGTAGCGCGCCACGTCCTCGGTGAGCACGGCGATCATGTCGCTTTGCTCCAGCACGCGCGTGATGAAGAGCAGCGCGGGTGTCTCGACCACGTTCGACGGGGGCGCGAGGCTCGCGCGCTGGAACATCAGCTCGAAGCGGTGGCGCAGCACGCTGCCGACCGGCGGCACGACCCAGGTGGCACGCGCGATGTCCGCGAGCGCAATCGGTCGGGCTTTGTCCTGCGCCGCCACAAGCATGGGATGCCCCGGCCGGACCACGGCGCACACGGGCTCGCCCGCGAGCGGCTCGTAACGCAGCTGGAGCTTGTCGTGCTCGGCGGAAAGACGGCCCAGCACCACGTCGAGCTTGTCCTGCGCCAGGTGTTCGAGCAGCACGTTGCTGGCGTCGATTTCCACGGAGACGCGCAGGTTCGCATGCGTGCGCTTGACCGCCGCAACGGCCGCCGGCAGCACGCGCACACCCGGCGAGGTGATCGCGCCCACCGCCACGTGGCCAAGACGCCCGGCCTTCAGTGCGCTCAATTCCTCTTGCGCCTGGTCGAGGCTGCCGAGCACGGCGCGCGCGTGGCGGATCAGCGCGTCGCCATACAGCGTGGGCCGCATGCCGCGCGGCATGCGCTCGAACAGCACCGCGCCGAGCATGTCCTCGAGCTCGCGCAGGAGCTTCGAGGCGGCGGGCTGCGTCATGTTCAGCGCCGCCGCCGCGCGGTGAATGTTGCCTTCCTCCGCCAGCGCCACGACGAGAAGCAACTGCCGCGTTTTCAGCCGCGTGCGCACGTACCAGGGGCTCGTATCGAGCATGTCTTTCGCCTGTTTTCCCAAATAGTATTAGGTGTTTATACCAATGCCGATTTCGATATCGGAAGCGTCCATTATTTCATTAGAAGGTTATCAGACTTCTCCCTAGACTGTGCCGAATCCATCGCTCGAAGCAATCGGCGAATTACCCGCTCCACAAGACGAACACGATGTCGGATACCCAACCCAAACTGCGCTCCCAACAGTGGTTCGGCACCACGGACAAGAACGGCTTCATGTACCGAAGCTGGATGAAGAACCAGGGCATTCCCGATCACGAATTCGATGGTCGCCCGATCATCGGCATCTGCAACACCTGGTCGGAACTCACGCCCTGCAATGCGCATTTCCGCAAGCTCGCGGAGCACGTGAAGCGCGGCATTTATGAGGCGGGCGGCTTTCCGGTCGAGTTCCCGGTGTTCTCGAACGGCGAGTCGAACCTGCGCCCCTCGGCCATGCTCACGCGCAATCTCGCCTCCATGGACGTGGAAGAGGCGATTCGCGGCAACCCCATCGACGCCGTCGTGCTGCTGTGCGGCTGCGACAAGACCACGCCCGCGCTGCTGATGGGCGCGGCGAGCGTGGACGTGCCCGCCATCGTCGTGACCGGCGGCCCGATGCTCAACGGCAAGCATGAAGGCAAGGACATCGGCTCCGGCACGGTGGTCTGGCGGCTGCACGAAGAGCTGAAGGCGGGCGAGATCGACTTGCACCAGTTCCTTTCGGCAGAAGCGGGCATGTCGCGCTCGGCGGGCACCTGCAACACCATGGGCACCGCCTCGACGATGGCCTGCATGGCCGAATCGCTCGGCGTTTCGCTGCCGCACAACGCCGCGATTCCCGCCGTCGATTCGCGCCGCTACGTGCTCGCGCACATGTCGGGCATCCGCATCGTGCAGATGGCGCTGGAAGACCTGAAGCTTTCGAAAGTCCTCACACGCGAAGCGTTCGAGAACGCCATTCGCACCAACGCCGCCATCGGCGGCTCGACCAACGCCGTGATTCACCTGAAGGCGATCGCCGGGCGCATCGGTGTCGATCTCGAACTGGAAGACTGGCAGCGCATTGGCCGCAACACGCCGACCATCGTCGATCTGCAGCCTTCGGGCCGCTTCCTGATGGAAGAGTTCTATTACGCGGGCGGTCTGCCGGCGGTGCTGCGCCGGCTCGGCGAAGCGAATCTGCTGCCGCATCCCGACGCGCTCACGGTCAACGGCAAGTCGATCTGGGACAACGTGCGCGAGGCGCCCAGCTACAACGACGAAGTGATTCGTCAACTCGACAACCCATTGATCGCGGACGGCGGCATCTGTATCCTGCGCGGCAATCTCGCGCCGCGCGGCGCCGTGCTCAAGCCGTCGGCGGCCACCCCCGAGCTGCTCAGGCATCGTGGCCGCGCCGTGGTGTTCGAAAACTTCGACCACTACAAGGCGACGATCGGCGATGAATCGCTCGACGTCGACCGCGACTCCATTCTCGTGATGAAGAACTGCGGTCCGCGCGGCTACCCCGGCATGGCCGAGGTCGGCAACATGGGCCTGCCGCCCAAGCTGCTGCGCCAGGGCGTGAAGGACATGGTGCGCATTTCGGATGCGCGCATGAGCGGCACGGCTTACGGCACGGTGGTCCTGCACGTGGCGCCCGAAGCGGCGGCGGGCGGCCCGCTCGCGGCCGTGCGCAACGGCGACTGGATCGAGCTGGACTGCGAATCGGGCCGCCTGCATCTGGACATCAGCGACGAGGAGCTCGCGCGCCGTCTGAGCGACGTCGATCCGGCGGCCGCGCCCGGCGTGGCGGAGCAACTCGGCAAGGGCGGCTATGCGCGCCTTTATGTCGATCACGTGCTGCAGGCCGACGAGGGTTGCGACCTCGACTTCCTCGTGGGCAAGCGCGGGGCGGAAGTGCCGCGGCATTCGCATTGAGCGTTTGATGCAACGAGTCGGGGCGCGCCGGCGCCCTGAGCGCGGCAGAGACGAAGGGCAGACCGGTCTAGAGAAAGAACGAGGTTGGAGACACGATGACGAACCCGCAGGTGCTGCAACACGAAAGCCCCGCTGCACTGGCAAGCGCCAGCAGCGAGGAACAGCGCATCGTCGGCCATATCGCGCGCCGGCTTCTGCCTTTTCTCGCGCTGATCTATGTGGTGGCATACGTCGATCGCACCGTGGTCGGCTTCGCGAAGCTGCACATGAACGCGGCCGTGGGCCTGTCCGATGCCGCCTACGGTCTGGGCGCCGGCCTCTTCTTCATCGGTTATTTTCTCTGCGAAGTGCCGAGCAATCTCGCGCTCGCGCGCTTCGGCGCGCGCGTGTGGTTCGCACGCATTCTCTTCACGTGGGGCGTGATCACGATGCTGATGGCGCTCGTGAGCGGCCCGAAGAGCTTCTATGCGCTGCGCTTTTTGCTGGGCGCGGCGGAGGCCGGTCTCTATCCCGGCATTCTGTATTTCCTCACGCAGTGGTTTCCCATGCGCCACCGCGCGCGCGTGATCGGCCTGCTGGTGCTCGCGCAGCCCGTCGCCGGCATCGTCACCGGGCCGATTGCGGGCGCGCTGCTCGAAACGCAGGGCTTTTTCGGCATGTCGAACTGGCAGACGCTCTTCGTCGTGAGCGGCCTGCCCGCCGTGCTGCTGTGCATCCCCACCCTGCGTCTGTTGCCCGAGTCGCCCGCGCACGCGCGCTGGCTCGACGGCGCCGGGCGCCGCTGGATCGAGCGCGAACTCGCCGCCGACCGGCGCGCCTACCGGCTCGACACGCATCGCAACCCGTTTGGCGCGCTCAAGGATCGCCGCGTGCTGCTGCTTGCGCTGCTGTTCCTGCCGTTTCCGCTGTGCATCTATGGTTTGTCGCTCTGGTTGCCTACCATTATCAAGGCGTTCGGCGTGACCGATTCCACGGCGGGCCTGCTTTCCGCGGTGCCGTATCTGTTCGCGGTAGCGGGCCTGCTGATCGTGCCGCGCCATTCGGACAAGCATCGCGAACGCTACGGCCACATCGTCGTGGTCTCGGGCGTCGCGGCGCTGACGATGGCCGCGAGCGCGTGGTTCCACGCGCCGGCGCTGCAACTGCTGTTCATCTGCCTGACCGCATTTTCGATCTACTCGATTCAGGCCGTGGTCTGGGCGCTGCCCGGCGAGTTCCTCACCGGCGCGAGCGCGGCCGTGGGGATCGCGACGATCAACTCGCTCGCGAATCTCGGCGGCTATCTCGGCCCCTATGGCATCGGGCTCATCAAGGACGCGACGGGCAGCCTGGCGGCCGGGCTTTACTTTCTCGCGGCCACGCTGGTGTTCGCGGTGCTCGTGACGTTCGCCGTGCGCGCGGTGCTGCGCACGCCTCGCCGCGGCACGGGAGAACTGGCGAGCGAATCGTGATGGCGCGGCCTGACACCCTTTCTCAAGCAGGACTGAAGACATGACTACGAGCCGTACGCCCCGCTACCGGGGCATTTTCCCCGTCGTGCCGACCACGTTCACCGAAACGGGCGAACTGGATCTGGCAAGCCAGAAGCGCGCCGTCGATTTCATGATCGACGCGGGCTCGGACGGCCTGTGCATTCTCGCGAACTTCTCGGAGCAGTTCTCGCTCTCCGACGACGAGCGCGAACGCATCACGCGCACCGTGCTCGAGCACGTGGCGGGCCGCGTGCCCGTGATCGTGACGACCACGCACTACGGCACGCCGGTTGCCGCCGCACGCAGCAGGCGCGCGCAGGAGCAGGGCGCGGCGATGGTGATGCTCATGCCGCCGTATCACGGCGCGACCTTCCGTGTGCCCGAGCAGCAGATTTACGACTTCTACGCGCGCGTGTCCGACGCGATCGACATTCCGGTCATGATTCAGGACGCGCCCGCGAGCGGCACGGCGCTTTCCGCCGCGTTCCTCGCGCGCATGGCCCGGGAGATCGAACAGGTCTCGTACTTCAAGATCGAAACGCCGGGCGCGGCGAACAAGCTGCGCGAGCTGATCAAGCTGGCGGGGGAGGCCGTCGAAGGCCCGTGGGACGGCGAAGAAGCCATCACCTTGCTCGCCGACCTGAACGCCGGTGCGACCGGCTCGATGACGGGCGGCGGATTCCCGGACGGCATTCGGCCGATTATCGAAGCCCACCGCGAAGGCCGCGCCGACGACGCATTTGCCCTTTACCAGAAGTGGCTGCCGCTCATCAATCACGAAAACCGCCAGGCCGGCCTGCTCGCCTGCAAGTCGCTGATGAAGGAAGGAGGCGTGATCGAGTGCGAACTGCCGCGCCACCCGCTGCCCGCGATGCATCCCGCGACGCGCGCCGAGCTGATCGATATTGCGCGCCGCCTCGATCCGCTCGTGCTGCGCTGGGGTAAATAAATCATTCGTCATGCAGAATAAAAAATCTCCCTGAAAAGAAGGGGCGGAGATACGTCATGAAAGCGTCCTATACGTTGGGTATTGTCGGCGTCGGCAAGATCGCGCGCGACCAGCATCTGCCCGCCATTGCGGGCAATCCGGGCTTCGAACTCGTCGCGAGCGCGAGCCGCAACGCGCAGGTTGAGAACGTGCGCAACTACAAGGACATCGGTGCGCTGCTGGCGGCCGAGTCCGATCTCGACGCCGTCTCGCTGTGCGCGCCGCCGCAGGTGCGCTACGCGCAGGCGCGCGCCGCACTGGAAGCGGGCAAGCACGTCATGCTCGAAAAGCCGCCTGGCGCGAGCGTGAGCGAAGTCGAGGCGCTGCGTGAACTCGCGCAACAGCGCGGGCGCACGCTGTTCACCACGTGGCATTCGCGCTGCGCGAGCGCCGTCGAGCCCGCGCGCGCGTGGCTCGCCGAGCGCACGATCCGCGCCGTGCACGTGCGCTGGAAGGAAGACGTGCGCCGCTGGCACCCGGGTCAGCAGTGGATCTGGGAGCCTGGCGGCCTCGGCGTGTTCGATCCGGGCATCAACGCGCTTTCCATCGTCACGCGCATCCTGCCGCGCGAAGTGCTGCTGCAGGGCGCGACGCTGCATGTGCCGGCCGACTGCGCAACGCCGATCGCGGCGCAACTCGACTGCATCGACACCGATGGCGTGCCCGTGCGCGCCGAGTTCGACTGGCGCCACGGGCCGGTCGAGCAATGGGAAATCGATGTGGAAACCACGGACGGCCTGCTCTCGATCGCCGAAGGCGGCAAGCGCCTCGCGATAGCGGGCGAGCCGGTCGCGCTCGATGCGGAACGGGAATATGCGGCGCTCTATGAGCGCTTTCACTGGTTGATCGCACACGGCACCGACGACGTGGACGTGCGCCCGCTGCGCCTCGTGGCGGACGCGTTTCTGCTCGGCAGGCACGTCGAAGTCGAGGCGTTCGGCAACTGAAGACGCTTGTTTCAAGCGCTTCTTTCTAGCATTACACGCGCATTACACAGACGCATTACACACGTAGTACACCACACCTGAGGAGACAGGAGCATGACCAGCAAGATCCGCCGTTTGACCCTTCGTGCCGCCTTCGCGGCGATGTGCATCGCCCCGCTCGGCATGAACGTGGCGGCGCACGCCGACTCGCCCGTGAAGATCGGCTTTCTCGTGAAGATGCCGGAACAGGCATGGTTCATCAACGAGCAGAAGGCCGCCACTGCGCTCGGCCAGAAGGAGAACTTCTCGGTGGTGAACATCGGCACGCCGGACGGCGAGAAGGTGCTCGCCGCCATCGACAACCTCGGCGCGCAAGGCGCACAAGGCTTCGTGATCTGCGCGCCGGACGTGCGTCTCGGGCCGGCAATCCAGGCGCGCGCCAAGCGCTACAACATGAAGTTCGTCACGGTGGACGACCAGCTCGTCGACTCGTCGGGCAAGCCGCTCGCCAACGTGCCGCACCTTGGCATGTCGGCGCTCAAGATCGGCAATCAGGTTGGCCAGGCGATCACCGACGAAATGAAGCGCCGCGGCTGGAAGCCCGAAGAAGTGGGCGCGCTGCGCATTACCGACTATGAGCTGCCCACGGCGAAGCTGCGCACGGACGGCGCGACGCAATCGCTGCTGGCGGGCGGCTTCAAGAAGGAAAACATCTTCGACGCCCCGCAAAAGACCACCGACGACGAAGGCGGCTTCAATGCGGCGTCGCCGGTGCTCGCCCAGCATCCGAACATCAAGAAGTGGGTGGTGTTCGCGCTCAACGAGGAAAGCGTGCTGGGCGCCGTGCGCGCGACCGAACAGCTGCACATTCCTTCGGCCGACGTGATCGGCGTGGGCATCAACGGTGCAGGCGAAGCGTTTGCCGAGTTCCAGAAGAAGCAGCCTACGGGCTTCTACGGCACGATCGCCGTGAGCTCGACGAACCACGGCAAGGAAAGCGCCGAGAACCTCGTCGACTGGATCCGCGACGGCAAGCAGCCCGCCGCCGACACGCAGACCACCGGCAAGCTGATGACGCGCGACAACTGGACGGCCGTGCGCGCCGAGCTGGGTATCTAAGGACTGCGTAGAAGACTGAGGCGAAGCAAAGGGCAGGGATGCAATGACTGAAACCATGACTGACGCGAACGTGCAAGCGAACGCGAACGCGGTGAAGGGCGCTCAACAGGGGAATCGCGCGTATCTGGAGCTCGACGGCATGACCGTGAGCTTCCCGGGCGTGCGCGCGCTCGATCGCGTGGCGCTGGAAGTGCGTGCCGGCGAAGTGCACGGCTTGATGGGCGAGAACGGCGCGGGTAAATCCACGCTGCTGAAGGTGCTCTCAGGCGTGAACCAGCCGCAGGAAGGCACGCTCAAGCTGAATGGCGTGGAGCACCGCTTCACGACCACGAAGGCGGCGCTCGAAGCGGGTATCGCGATCATCTATCAGGAACTGCATCTCGTGCCCGAGCTGACGGTGGCGGAAAACCTGATGCTCGGGCAGTTGCCCAACCGCCTCGGCGTGCTCGACGAAGGCACGCTCGTCAAGCGCGCGATGGATGAACTCAGGCGGCTTGGCGAGCGCATCGATCCGCGCACGCCGGTGAAGCATCTCTCCATCGGCCAGCGTCAGATGATCGAAATCGGCAAGGCGCTCATGCGCGACGCGCGCGTGATCGCCTTCGACGAACCGACCAGCTCGCTCTCGGCGCGCGAAACGGAGAACCTGTTTCGCATCATCAACGCGCTGCGTGCGGATGGCCGCGCGATCATCTACGTCACCCACCGCATGGACGAAGTCTATGAGCTCTGCGACCGCGTGACGGTGTTCCGCGACGGCAAGCGCATCGAGACGTTCGATTCGGTGGCCGATCTCGATCGCAATCGCCTGATCGCGGCGATGGTGGGCCGCTCGATCGAGGACGTGTACGGCTATCGTTCGCGCCCAGCCGGTGACGTGCTGCTCGAAGCGAAGGGCCTGCTGGGCCCCGGCCTCGTCGAGCCGGTGTCGTTCACGGCGCGGCGCGGCGAGATCGTCGGCTTCTTCGGGCTCGTGGGCGCGGGTCGCTCGGAACTCATGAAGCTGATTTACGGCGCGACGCGCGCGAGCGCGGGTCACGTCGAGCTCGACGGCCAGCGCGTCAATTTCGCAAGCCCGCGCGACGCCGTGCGCGCGGGCCTCGCGCTATGCCCCGAGGACCGCAAGCAGGAAGGCATCGTCGCGATCGCCTCGGTGGCCGACAACCTCAACATCAGCGCGCGCCGTCACTTCAGCCCCGCACGCTTCCTGCTCGACGCGCGGCGCGAGCGCGATCTCGCGCAGGACTACATCAGGAAACTCGCGATCAAGACGCGCAACGGCGACACGGCCATCGGCACGCTGTCGGGCGGCAACCAGCAGAAGGTGATTCTTTCGCGCTGGCTCGCCGAGCGCATCGAGGTGTTCCTGATGGACGAGCCCACGCGCGGTATCGACGTGGGCGCGCGCGCCGAGATCTACAACCTGCTGTACGAGCTTGCGGAAGCGGGCAAGACCGTCATCATGGTGTCGAGCGACCTGGCCGAAGTGATCGGCGTGTCGGACCGCATCATCGTCATGCGCGAAGGCCGGATTGCCGGCAGCCTGCCGAAGGCCGAAGCCTCGCCCGACGAACTGATCAAGATGGCGCTGCCGCGCTGAAGCCTGTTTATTTTGCCTTGCCGGTCGCGTCCGAAAACGGCGTCAAGCGGCGCCCGCGACCGATCCGAAACGATGAACTGAAATGAGTGAAGCCATGCAGCCACAGGGCACGCCTACCGTCAACGAAGCCGCCGCGCCGGTTACCCCCCAGCGCGCGCGGGCGTGGGACATGATCAACAAATCGGGCATCGTGGTGGTGTTCGTGGTGCTGTTCGCGGTGCTATCCGCAACGGTGCCCGACTTCCTCACGACCCGCAACATTCAGGGTCTGCTGCTCTCCGTCACGCTGATCGGCTCGATCGCCGTCACGATGATGTTCGTGCTCGCGCTCGGCGAGGTCGATCTTTCGGTCGCTTCGATCGTCGCGTTTTCGGGCGTGGTGGCCTCCACGGTCATCACGCAGTCGCATAGCGTGATGCTCGGCATTGCGGCCGGCGTGCTCGCGGGCGGCGCGGTGGGGCTCGTGAACGGCGTGCTGATCGCGCGCTTCAAGATCAACTCGCTGATCGCCACGCTCGCGATGATGGAGGCCGTGCGCGGCCTCGCGTTCCTCACCTCGAACGGCGACGCCGTGATGATCTCCGAAGAACGCTTCTTCGATCTGGGCGGCGGTTCGTTCCTGGGCATCTCGTACCCGATCTGGAGCAACATCATCGGCTTCGTGGTGTTCGGCTTCCTGCTCAAGAAAACCGTGTTCGGCAAGAACGTGCTCGCGGTGGGCGGCAATAGCGAAGCGGCGCGCCTTGCCGGCCTGCCGGTCACGCGCATCAAGATCACGGTGTTCGTGCTGCAGGGGCTCATTACGGGCTTTGCGGGCGTGATGCTGGCCTCGCGCATGAGCCTCGGCGACCCGAAGACTTCGGTGGGTCTCGAACTCGGCGTGATCTCGGCATGCGTGCTGGGCGGCGTGTCGCTCACGGGCGGCGTGGCGACAATCTCGGGCGTGCTGGTGGGCGTGCTGATCATGGGCGCGGTGCAGGACGCCATGAGCCTCATGAACGTGCCGACGTTCTATCAGTACCTGATTCGCGGCGGCATTCTGCTGCTTGCGGTGCTGTTCGACCAGTTCCGGCGCAGCAAGCGGGCGGTGTGAGGCATGT